>NZ_VUYU01000041.1 GCF_011682065.1 Massilia rubra
GCTGGCTGGCCATCGTACTGGAACGTCTCCCGACGTGCCCCAACAGCCAGATTGATTCGCTGCTGCCATTCCCCGACTTTACTTCGCGCTAAACAGGCTGTACAGGTGGGGCCGCTGGCCGCTTACGTTCCGGACATGTCCGCTTACAGATGAACGGGATTCCCCACCCGAAATTTCGGGACGCGGGCATATGAAAATATCGAA
Organism: Massilia rubra; assembly: GCF_011682065.1. Taxonomy (GTDB): domain Bacteria; phylum Pseudomonadota; class Gammaproteobacteria; order Burkholderiales; family Burkholderiaceae_D; genus Telluria_A; species Telluria_A rubra. Next base: position 205 of record NZ_VUYU01000041.1, read on the forward strand.
GAGGCGTTCCAAGGAAAGCAGGACGGCAACTGGCTTCCCGTCCTGCTTTAACGAACGAAGTGTTTCAGATAGAACAGGCTGGCAGTCGCTCTAGTCATTGTCTCGACCAGGGAGCATGCTTTCCAATTGCCAGAAAACCAATAAAGGAACCGGCGGGAACAAATGGACTAAAGCTGGAGATTTCTCCTCATTCGCTTCGCCTTCTTGGCGCTCGTCTTGTCTCGATTTTGCCCTGTACGTCCGAATTTCTCCCCGAGCCCATTTCAAGCGCTGTTCAAGCCTACCTGGCCCCGTATTGTCGCCTTTGCCACCTTTTTTCGCAGTGGCTTTCGAAAAGTCGAGGGTAGTGATGTTGATTTGCAGCTGCTTCGCGAGGGCATACGCTCCGGCCACCCTGGGGCCGGAGCCGATACACACAATCCGCTGAGCTTGAGAAATCTTTAAAGCTGAAAGTAGTGAATACGTGGTTTCGCTTTGGCCTATCACACCATTGGCCAGAAACGTTTGTTGCCAGGCCGGAGTGACTCGGGGAGCTGCCGCGCGGGATGTCGCATGATAAAAATTGAGCGCAGCTTGCCGCTGCCCTCGTCGCTCATCGGGCGGCGCGAGCGGTTCAGCAACGTTCGCGTTTAAGTATTCACTGAGCGTCAGCGCGGCTAGAGAACAATACTTGCTGTTGTAGGGCATCCAAACTGGCATGCGTCGACCAGCGGCAATCCGAACTGTGGCAATCAGAAGCTCTTTTGCCATCCATCCCGCCCTTTGGGCATCGGTGCCTCGCGTTGCGAAGTTATCGGTGTCTTCTCCAATCATGGCGACACCTAGTTTGGCCGTATCTCCGAGCACGATAAACAGGCTATCCCTACTGGCGCGCAGTGTGCCAGTCATCGTAAGCCTCTCGGAAATTCAGCTATTTCAGATTCATCTATGAGCTTAACGCTGATGCGACGACCCAGCCATTCAATAGGGTCTTTGCTTCTCCAGTTCATAAGCCTCCCTGGTGAAATGACTAGACTGTCGCCACTTGGCGCATACGGATCAAGCGCGTGGAAGTCTTGTAACTCCGTTGGCAGTCCGGAGATTCGCACTACGTGTTCCGGTCCATTACCTTTTCTAGCAACAATCACCTGATCGCTACTGAAGGATTGATTCGCGAAACCAGCGTAGGCGAGAGAGCTGCTAACCGTTCCGGTCAAATAGTTCATCCGCATATTTTCAGACAGTGCTTGTGCCGCAGCGATCTTAAGCAATATCTTCTCTAGCGCGCTCTTTTTTAGCCGCCCAATCTTCGTGAAAAAGCGGTCGTCCAAGTCCAGTCGGTCGTCGGGCGTTACGAGAGGAGAAGGCTTCCCGTCAGGGAGTCTCAATGAGATTGTGCCGAGTCTATGCAATAGCGCAAAATCAGTCTCGTGCCGGATCCATCGCGATTTGTGGGAATTTTTGGATTCGATGAACAGCACGGTTCCCATCCGAATTAGCTCTTCATCCAACCTTTTCTGAAAGTCTGCGCCTGGCGAGACTGAAAAACGATCCAGAAAAACTTCAAACCCTTTTCGTCCAAGCTCAGTGTGAAGCTGCTCCGCCAAGACACTTGCCTCAGACCGAAGGTAACTAATAAAAATACGTGGCCGTGCACTTAATACGCCAACACTACGAAGCAGGTCATGCAGAGCAGCTCTGTTACCCACGACAGCTGGAATCTGGTTTAGTGGTCGCAGTTCCGGGGGAACCATTGATTGACGTGTGCCCGGCACTACAGCAGGGATTGCCATAGCGTTCACCTGCCCGTACCAAGCTGGCATTACAAAGTGCGGAGCACCAACCGTATCAACGACAGGTACATAGCACAATTTACAGTCTGGCTCGTGGAGCGCGTGGCACCCGCCGAAGTTGCGACCAAGGCAGGGGGGTGTTACTTCTCTGACGGTAGGGGCCAACGCAAGAATTTCACGAGCCAAATCTTCGCCAATTTCGTACGCTGTCGCTAGCGTAGACGATGCAACAGGTTCGAGCAAAATGTAATGTGAGCTCGTTATTGGCAGACCCAAGAAGCCACGACATCGGCCGCCACCTGTCCCATCGGGATACTGCAAGACTAATTGAATTCCATTACGCAAGTGCATAAACTTCCCTTAGAACGTCGTGATTCCGCTACCGGCAATGGGTGTTAAAGCCAACCTAAAGCGTGCCTGACTTCCAATCAGTAGCTATCACGCCATTCAAGAAACGCGATTTGATTTGCGATTGGATTTCGTAATCTCGCGCCTTCTGACGACCGAGATTAGCTAACTCTAAAATTCGTTTGGAATCGTCGAGTGTGAATCGTCCTTGTTCGGTAGTCTGATCTATTCGAAGAAAACGTGCTTTACCTACTAAATTTTCTGCATGATCTACGGCAGAATTCACCTGGGCATCCATCAGCAAGGTGATCAGGTTTTTATTCCAGCCGGCCACGCTTGATTCCTTGAACCGCGTCGCGTTAAAGGGTTCTTTGGTAGTGCCAATACTGAGCAAGTCAATTCGTTGAAGCGGCACGTCGAGATAAGTTGTCGCTTCTACGATGGCCGCCATCGCTGGACAGTTTGCCCATACTCCACCGTCTAGATGGTTCGAGGGGACAAAGCCATCAGCTACATCAGATGCCGAGAAGTATGTTGGCGCAGCAGCCGAGGCACGCGCAACTTGCGCCATATTTTTGTCAGCGTCGTGACCCTGAAGTTTGTTGTGGGGAGTACGGAAGATATGATGTTGGCCACCTACGGTATTGTATGAAGGGATCACCAACCGGCAATTTGAGTCCCTCATGGTTTTGATAGTACCGTCGGGAAAATATGCGGCGGAAATCGCCGCCGAGAGCGCGTCTCCACGATGCTTCGGACCGAAAAACAGCTGCCAAAACTGCCGTCGGACACGTCCGAAAACATTCGTCATTGGGAAGATAGTTGGCCCCTTCTCAACGTAAAACGTCAACAGATCTTCTGCAGAGATTCCCAGACTCAAACCTAACGCCAATATCCCACCTGTCGATGTGCCGGCGATCAAATCGAAGTACTGCGAGAGTGGTTTTTTAAGGTCTTTTTCAAGCTCTGCAAGAAAGGCTGCGGTAAAAGCGCCCTTAACTCCACCACCGTCTAGTGCCAGGATTCTGAATGACATTCCGTCCGAAACTCGACCGTGGACGACCGGCAGCCTGGCAAGCTGATTATGAATCGTCGTAGCTAAATCATCTGCGTCTGCGTTCAACGCCAACTTAACATTTGTTTCCTGGTCCAACCCGTTTCGCAACTTGCCCAAGAGGTCTGCATGGCGCTTTAACATCTCTTCGGCGGTTCCGCCTAGTCCGCCTAAAACAAAGCAGGGCAAACTACGGTTGATGGCAAGTGCGGCTTCGATAGGAATTCCAGAGATGTTCTCTGTAAGACGCTGCAGGTCTCCCCCGAGGGATACAAACGCGTCACAACGTTCTGCCATCCATTCACGCAAAATTTTCAGACTGTTTTCCCTTGCATTGCCCTCCGTTGACTCTGGTGTCTCATAAAGTACGGAAAATCTGCGCCATTCCTCTAGGGTTTGGGCGCTTTCTGTTTTGGACCAATGCCGCGAGACAGCCAGAGTTAGCGCATCCCGGCGTCCGTTGTTAACGACGTGCCTCTTGGCAGCTTTCAGTAGGATGGGGGTAATTGTGGGGTGACACCCATGAAGGATGTGTCCGCCACTGCGGAAGACCAGGTCAGCAAATTTCTCTACAAATGCGCACATCGCATTTTGCTGCGGACCGGGTATGTCACCCGCAATGCTCCCGGAGAGCCAAATACGAACACCCTGGAGTGGAGGAGAAGAAAAATTAGACAACGACATATTAGTGTTCCAGTAGAGTGCAACTATCGATTTACCATTTTGGCTGCGGTTTCGATCCATCCGCCGATGTTCGTCCGCCCGTTCTGCTCAACGAAGTTGTACCGGAGGCAGTGTTTCGAGAGGGGTACGACGTTATTGGTTTTCGGGGCGTCAAACCACAAATCGGACTCAGCGATGGGGCGCGTATAGTCCGCATAGCGAACCCATTTCCCATCTTCGATCTCGGCGAAATATATTCCGCTATCTGTTCTATAAACCCCCATTTGACTTAGTGGGTCGGCGCCCTTTGTGCAAGTCTTTTTTGGTTGTTCTCTACCAAATGGATATCTACTGAAAGCAGACCGTTCCCCTTTAAGATACTTTGGGCAATCTCAAAACGAACCCAACGCCGTTCTGAAGTCTGCGCCCCGACTAATACGCAAGTCACTGAACTGTTCTTCAAGCCTTCACGTAAGAAGCGCTTGAGCGCATCAGCACTCTCTCGCTTAGACGATTCGAATACACTTCCGTCTAAGAAGCCATCTGCGATTTGCTCTCTGTCGTTTACAACCTAGCTATTCCTGATGTTCCAAACGCGCCAAATGTCGGGCTGATAGTGGAACGAAAAAAAATGCTCTGCGCGCCATGGAGATTCCTCTAAGGTAGTCGTACGAAGGCGGATCAATAAGACCTGAAATTTGCGCTACCGCTAGCAAAATTCTTTAGCGTCGTCCATCCTCTTCCGGCACCTTCCACGAACACATCTGAAGCACCGGTCCGATAGATGTCTTTACCTACGATAGGATAGATCGCGAGATATTCTTGACCCTTGAACGTTTCGTAAGCGTTGTCTACAAGTGGGAGAATGGCGACTTGATTTGGCTTAAAGCCATCGAAATACCCGAGCTCCCAAGGCATCCATTTTGAATCACTTGCTGCTTCGGTCGCCACCCAGACGAGGGACTTAGACTGGCGCATACGTGTTCGAAGCAACTCAGCGGTTTGTGTTGTGACTTTGCTTCTGTCGAGTTGCGCATCATCCACCCAGTCAACATAGACTTTGTAGCCTTGATTCTCCAATATTGCCTTCACGCCAAGAATCAGATCAGCATCCTTGCTGGCATGCGACAGAAAGATATCGAAGGTCTCGTACTTAGAGGCTGCCGTCGCTTCCTCCAGGAGAATGCGAGTGGAAGCTTTACCCGACCGTTTATATTGTTGTTTGGCAGTCGCCGTGGCTGACCTGGCTTCGCTTTTAGTGTAGTAGGTTGACATGTTAGAGGAAGGCTCGAAGGCTTGGCTCTAGGACAGCGCCCTGTTGATGGCCCTGAATCCGTTTTCGCTCAGCCGTACGATAAGAAAGTGTAGGAGGGGAAACTTTTGATGACTTAGATTCCACAATAGCATATTGCCACCAAAAAATTCTCTCTGATTGTCACTCTCGGTTCCGCGACACCGCAGTGCGCATGGCGCATGGCGCGGGCCAATCTCTTGCCGTTGAATCGAGCCGACGGCGCGCGCCCAGACTAGCGCCGAAAAATCGCAACGAGTTCATTAACGCGAGACCGCGACGAAGTGGCGCCTAGAGCAACACGAGATGGGTCATATCAAAAATTGATAGCACGGGGCCCTGGGACTCGCATCCTGAAAAAGAGAAGCGGACAAGCCAACCGTGCGTAGAAGTTATGCCTCAGTCACCTTAACTACGCACAATTGTACAAAAACACCGCAACTTAAATTAATTGTCTTTTTATGTTTTGTTCTAGGAAGAAGTACCGCAACTTTAGTCAATCAAAGCCAGCCAGCAAGCAGCCTTACTCCACCGTCACCGATTTGGCCAGATTACGCGGCTTGTCCACATCCGTGCCCTTGGCCAGCGCGGTGTGATACGCCAGCAACTGCAACGCCACCACGTGCAGGATCGGCGACAGTAGACCGTAGTGTTCCGGCAAGCGGATCACATGCAGCCCGTCGCCCGAGGTGATACGCGAATCGACGTCGGCGAACACATACAGCTGACCACCACGGGCGCGCACTTCCTGCATGTTCGATTTCAGCTTTTCCAGCAGCGCGTCATTCGGTGCAATCGTGACGACCGGCATTTCATCGGTCACCAGCGCCAGCGGGCCGTGCTTGAGTTCACCAGCCGGATACGCTTCGGCGTGAATATACGAAATTTCCTTGAGCTTCAACGCGCCTTCCAGGGCGATCGGATAGTGCATGCCACGGCCCAGGAACAGCGCGTTGTCCTTGCGCGCAAAGTCGTCGGCCCAGGCGATGATCTGCGGTTCCAGCGCCAGCACTGCGGCAATCGCCACCGGCAGGTGACGCATCTGCTTCAGGTAAGTCGCTTCTTCTTCATCCGACAGACGGCCGTTGACCTGCGCCAGCGTCAACGTCAGCAGGAACAGCGCGGCCAGCTGGGTGGTGAAGGCCTTGGTCGACGCCACGCCCACTTCCACGCCGGCGCGGGTGATGTACGACAGAGCGCATTCACGCACCATGGCGCTGGTTGCCACGTTGCAGATGGTCAAGGTGTGCACCATGCCCAGGCTGCGCGCATGCTTGAGGGCGGCCAGGGTGTCGGCCGTTTCGCCGCTCTGCGAAATCGTCACCACCAGGGTGTTCGGATGCGGCACGCTGTCGCGGTAGCGGTATTCGCTGGCGATCTCGACCTGGACCGGAACCTTGGCCACCGATTCCATCCAGTACTTGGCGGTCAGGCCCGAGTAGTAGCTGGTGCCGCAAGCCAAAATCAGCACGCGGTCGATCTGCTTGAAGACCTTGAACGCGTCGTCGCCGAACAGTTCCGGCATGATGCCGGTGACGCCTTCGAGCGTGTCGCCGATGACGCGCGGCTGTTCGAAGATTTCTTTCTGCATGTAGTGGCGGTACGGACCCAACTCGGCCGCGCCGGTATGCGCATGCACGGTTTTCACTTCGCGCTCGACTGGTTTACCGTCGACGTCGACGATCCAGACCTTGGCCAGTTGCAGGTCGACCACGTCGCCTTCGTCCAGATAGATGATCTGGTCGGTGGTGCCGGCCAGCGCCATGGCGTCGGAGGCGACGAAGTTCTCGCCCTGGCCGATGCCGACGATCAGCGGCGAACCCTGGCGCGCGGCGACCACGCGGTGCGGCTCTTCGCGGCTGAACACGGCAATCGCGTAGGCGCCGTGCAGGCGCTTGACGGCCAGCTGGACGGTCTCGAACAAGTCGCCGCTATACATGTGGTCGACCAGGTGGGCGATGACTTCGGTATCGGTCTGGCTCTGGAACACATAACCGAGGGCGGTCAGTTCGGCGCGCAGTTCGTCGTGGTTTTCGATGATGCCATTGTGGACCAGCGCGATGCGGGCGTTCTCTTCGGTTGGCGAAAAGTGCGGGTGCGCATTGTGCGACGCCGGCGCGCCGTGCGTGGCCCAGCGGGTGTGGGCGATGCCGGTGAAGCCTTGCAGGCCCACGCTGGCGATCTGGGTTTCGAGGTCGGCCACGCGCGAGGTGCTGCGCGAACGCACCAGCTTGCCGTCGACGTGCAATGCCACGCCGCACGAGTCGTAACCACGGTATTCAAGGCGCTTGAGGCCCTCGACCAGGATGGGAGTAATGTTACGTTGTGCTACTGCTCCGACGATACCGCACATGATGACCTCGATGTAGAAATGATTGAATGCGCAGATCGTAGTTGAGCCAGCATGAAATATGCTTTCTAATTTGTTATATTATTGATATATTATTTCATCAAGCAGTTTGCATGAATTATTCTTTCATTTATCACTCACATCCTTTGCGAATCATCAAACGCCATGCTTGCCAACGAACTCGATGACGTCGACCGTCGCATCCTCAATATCCTCCAGCATGACGCATCGCACACCAACGCGGAGCTGGCCGAGCTGGTCCATGTGTCGCCGCCGACCTGCCTGCGCCGCGTCAAATACATGAACGAGGGCGGCATCATCGAGCGCCAGGTGGCGATCGTCTCGCCCGACAAGGTGGGCGCGCGCCTCACCGCCATCGTCGAAATCACGCTCGATGTGCAAGCGGCCGAACGCATGGCCGAGTTCGAGCAGCACGTGGCGGCCGAAGCGGCCGTGCTGCAATGCTACCGGGTCGCGCCCGGCCCCGATTTCGTGCTCATCGTGCAAGTGGCCGACATGCCGGCCTACCACGCGCTGGCGCACCGCCTGTTTGCCACGCGCACCAATGTGCGCAACGTCAAAGCCTATTTCTCTACCTTCCGCAGCAAGTTCGAAACCCGCATCGCCGTCTGACTATTGCTGTTGAGCAATCTCAACGGCTTCCCCGCCGAAACAAGTTCTACTGGGCAATGCCGCGCGTCCACCAGGCGACGCGCGCACTGACAAGGCGGGAGGTGAACCGATGGATGTCATTCTGGAACACGACGGGCCGATGCCCCCGGCGCCCAAGCCGCCGGGCGACCTGGTGCGCCTGGCGCGCGTGCACAAGTATTACGGCGGTGGCCTGTCCGGCGTGCATGCGCTCGACGGCGTCGAGCTGCAGGTGGGCGAAGCGGAGATGGTGGCCATATGCGGCCCCTCGGGCAGCGGCAAGACCACGCTGCTCAATCTCATCGGCATGCTCGACCACGCGACCGAAGGCAGTATCGTGATCGCCAAGCTGCTTATTGCCCGCTTGCCGGAACAGGCGCGCGCCGACCTGCGCAATGAAATGATGGGTTTCGTGTTCCAGGCGTTTACCCTCATTCCGGTGCTGACCGCGCGCGAAAACGTGCTGCTGCCGCTGATGCTGCGCGAATCGCTCACGCCCAAGGCCTTGCACGCCGCCCAAGCGCGCGCCAGCGACCTGCTCAACCAGCTCGGCCTGGCCGCCCACGCCGATACCTATCCGCCGCGCCTCGACCCCAGCCAGAGCCAGCGCGTGGCCATTGCACGGGCGCTGATGACCAGGCCGCGCCTGGTGCTGGCCGACGAGCCCATCTCGCGCCTGGACAGCGCCAGCATCCGCCTGGTGATGGACCTGTTCGTGCAGCAGCAAAACGAACACGGCACGACCTTTATCATTGCCACCCGCGACCAGCGCCAGCTGGTGCGCATCACCCGCACCTTGCAGCTGCAAGAAGGGCGCTTGCACGTCGCCGTGGGCGACCCGGAACGCCAGCCCTTCCGGGTCCGCTTATGAGCCCGTACCGGCTGGCCTTGCGCACCCTGGTGCTGGGCCGCCCGCGCAGCGTGCTGGCGACCTTGCTGATCGCCGCCAGCCTGTGCGTGCTCGATCTGTTTGCGGGCAGCATCGCCAGCACCCGCGCCGGGATCGCCTACCAGGCCGTCATCGTGGAACGGATGGGCCACCTGACCGTCCTGCCAGTCGCCGCGCCGGGCGCGCCGCGAGAGCTGCGGCGCTTCAGTGCGGATGAAGCGGGGCGCGTGCGCGCCTTGCTGGACGGCATGAAAGGGATCGCGCTGGTGGCGCCGCAAGTGAGCGTGTCCGGGATTGCCGCCAGCGCCGAGCACTCGGCCACGTTTGCGGGACTGGGCGTGCCCGACGCGGCGGCGCCGGGGCTGTTGCAGGCGGCGCCGGGCAAGCTGCAGGCGGGAAACGGCAACGGCGTTGCCATCAGCCAGGCCAAGGCCGCGGCGCTGGCGCTGCGGGTCGGCAGCGCGCTGACGCTCACGGCGGCCGTGCCGGATGCGGCGCCCCGGCGCGTGGTGGCGCAGGTGGTCGATGTGTACGCGGCGGGCGCGGGCGACGAGCAGGCCCGTTCGATGCTGATGCCGTTGGCGCTGGCGCAGGACTTGCTCGATACCGACAGCGTCGAGCGCTTTGTTGTTTTTCTATCCGATGCGGCGCTGATGGAACAACAGCGTGGCGCGCTGGCGGGCACGCTGCGCAAGGCGGGCGTGCATGCCGAGGTGCGGACCTGGCAGGAGTTGTCGCTCGCCTACATGCGTGCGCGCAGCGCGTCCGACCTGGCGTTCGACAGCATCGCGGGAATGGTGTTTGCCGTAATCGCGGCAAGCATTGCCGCCACCATGTCGATCAATGCGCTGGAACGGCGGCGCGAAGTGGCAACCTTGCGCGCGCTGGGCATGCGCAGTCATTCGGTGTTTTTGATGCTGGTGACGGAGGCGCTGGGCATGGCGATGATGGGCGTGGCGGCGAGCCTGGTCGGCAGCGGGGTCATTGCCTGGGTGATCAACCGGGTGAGCCTGGCGGACGGAGCGCCTCATGCGTTGCCGGGGGCGTTGCCGGTCGAGCTCGATGTGAACCGGATGATGATGGCCGTGGTGGCGGTGCTGGCGGTGGCCTTGATGGCGGCGCTGGTGCCGGCGTTCAAGGCGGCAAGAGCGCATGTGGCGGCGGGACTGGGGGGGTGAAGCTGAACAACACTGCTTCCCTGGAAACCGTCGCTAACATCGAGACCTTCGCTAACGTCGAGACCTTCGCTAACGTCGAAACCTTCGCTAACATTCAAACCGTCTCTCCCGCGAAGGAGGCTGTCTCAAAACGCTAAGATCACCGCTAGGCGGTAGACTCTTATCCGTCATTCCCGCGCAGGCGGGAATCCCATTCCGTGGCATAGCAGTGAACTTGGATTCCCGCCTGCGCGGGAATGACGGTGCTGGAGGTGGTAGTCGTTGAACGCGGCCCTTTTGAGACAGCCTCGAAGGCGGGAGCCCATAGCACCTTTGCTCTGAGGTGCTATGGGCTCCCGCCGAGGGCCGCCTTGGCGCGGGAGAGACGGCATGTGGGGCGGAACCGACTCGAGCTCCCGCCAAGGCGGCCCTCGGCGGGAGCGACGGGAGAACTTACTTCTTCACCTTCACCGGCCGCGACCAATTTTCAATCGTCACCTGCTTGGCGCGCGAGATGGTCAGCTTGCCGGCCGGCGCGTCTTTCGACAGGGTGGTCCCGGCTCCCAGGGTCGCACCCTTGCCAACCGTAACCGGCGCGATCAACTGGCTGTCGCTGCCGATAAACGCATCATCCTCGATTACGGTACGGAACTTGTTGGCGCCGTCGTAATTGCACGTGATCGTCCCCGCGCCAATATTCACGCGCGAACCAACCGTTGCATCGCCCACGTAGGCCAGGTGGTTGGCCTTGCTGTGCGCCGCGATCTGGCTGTTCTTGATCTCGACAAAGTTGCCGATATGGACGTCTTCAGCCAGCTCGGTTCCAGGACGCAAGCGCGCATACGGGCCGATCACCGACTTGGCGCCCACCACCGCATCTTCAATATGACAGAACGGTTTGATATTGGTTCCCGCCGCGATGCGCGCGTTGACCAGCACATTGTGCGCGCCCACGCTGACGCCATCACCCAGTTCGACCCGGCCTTCGAACACGCAACCGACGTCGATGGTCACATCGCGTCCGCAGATCAGTTCGCCACGCACGTCGATGCGCGCCGGGTCCAGCAGGGTCACGCCTTTTTCCAGCAGCGCATGGGCAATATTGAGCTGGTGACGACGCTCCAGCTCGGCCAGTTGCACCTTGCTGTTCACGCCGGCCACTTCCCACTCGGCCGACGGATTGGCCGACACCACCGGCACACCGTCCTGCACGGCCTGCGCCACGATATCGGTCAGGTAATACTCGCCCTGCGCGTTGTTGTTCGACAGCGAACCGAGCCACTTTTTCAGGTGGCGCGTCGGCGCGACCATGATGCCGCTGTTGATTTCGCAAATGGCGCGCTCGGCTTCGTTGGCATCTTTTTCCTCGACGATGCGGGTAATCGTGCCGCCTTCGCGCACGATGCGGCCCAGGCCGAACGGATTGGCCTGCACCACCGTCAGGATGCCGAGCTTGTCAGTGCCGGCGGCGGCGACCAGGCGCTTGAGCGAGGCCACGGTGGTGAGCGGCACGTCGCCGTACAGGATCAGGGTCGGGGCGTCTTCATCGAGCTGCGGCACGGCCTGGCTGACCGCGTGCCCGGTGCCGAGCTGCGGTTCTTGCAGGGCGGTATCGATGGCCGCGTGGCCCGTGCTGTCCTGGCTTTTGAGCATCTCGGGCACCGCTGCGCCGCCGTGCCCGTAAATAACGCATAATTTGCTCGGTGCAAGTGCCCTTGCCGTATCGATCACATGCTGCAGGAGGGGTTTTCCCGCCAGCGGGTGCAGCACTTTCGGCAGCGCAGATTGCATACGCTTTCCCATTCCAGCGGCAAGAATCACTACGTTCATAAGCGTTCGTTCAAAAAGAGTTAATAAATGAAAAAGTTTAACACGCAGGAACCACTTTCCCAGCGCTTTCGCGTTCTTTGCATGCTCGCCGTAATGGTCGTGCTGACCGCGTGCAGCGGCATCAAACTGGCCTACAACCAGGGCGACACCTTGCTCTACTGGTGGCTCGACGCCTATGTCGACCTCGATTCCGAGCAGGCGCCGGAGGTCAAGCAAGATATCAAGGAACTGTTCAAGTGGCATCGCCAGACCCAGTTGAAGGATTACATCCATATCCTCAATACTGCCCAGCGACAACTTGCAGGTAACCTGAGCAAGGCTGACCTGGATGCCGATTACCGCGAGATCATGTCGCGCACCGAATTGCTGGCGCAAAAGGCCTTGCCGGAACTGACCGACCTGGCGCTCTCGATCAAGCCCGAGCAACTGGCGCACATCGAAAAGAAGTTCGACAAGAACAACGAAACCTTCCGCAAGAAATTCGTGCGCGGCAGCGTCGAGGACTTGCAGGAGAAGCGTTTCAAGAAGTCGATGGAACAGTTCGATCTGTGGTTCGGCGGCTTCAGCAAGGAACAGGAAGTGCTCTTGCGCAAGGCTTCCGATGCGCGTCCGCTGAACAACCAGCTCTGGCTCGACGAGCGCATCCGGCGCCAGCAAAAGATCATGACGGTGCTGCGCAAGATCGATAAGGAAAACCTGAGCAAGGAGGCGGCCGCGCCGCTGGTGCAGGGCCTGGTCAAGGATATGCTGGCGCGCACGCAAAGCCCCGAAAACAAGCAATTTTTCGATACCTACACGGATGGCACGATGCAGATGATCTTGACGGCCGTAAAGATCGCCACGCCGGAGCAGAAAGCCCATGCGCAAAAACGCATGCAGGGCTGGATCAGCGACTTCAACACCCTCGCTGCCGACACCAAGTAAACGCATCCGCATGGCCCGCGCATCCGCCGTCCGGCGGGTGCGCAAGTTTCCCGCCTCCCCGCAGCACCCATTCCCCCATGATATAGTGCGCCGGATCAGCAATCCGCCTCTCCGTCTCCATGCAAAAGAAACCCGCCAAAGTCCCGGTGCACCGTCCGCCGCCACCGAAACAAGTCCGCATCATCGGCGGCGCCTGGAAACGCTCGACCTTGCCGGTGCTCGACGCGCTCGGCCTGCGTCCCACCCCCGACCGGGTGCGCGAAACAGTGTTTAACTGGATCAACCACCTGTGGGACGCCAACTGGGCCGGCGCCGACTGCCTCGACCTGTTCGCCGGTAGCGGCGCGCTCGGTTTCGAAGCGGCCAGCCGCGGCGCGCGCTCGGTCACCATGGTCGACAACCACACGCCCGTGGTGCGCCAGCTGGACGATGTCAAACTCAAGCTCAAGGCCGACAACGTCGTGGTCGCGCGTGGCGAGGCCCTTGCCACCGCGCAAAACATGGCGCTGCGCGGCCAGCGCTACGCTCTGGTGTTCCTCGATCCGCCGTACCAGCAAAACCTGCTCGAGCGCAGCCTGCCGCTGTGCGTGAGCCTGCTCGCCGACGATGGGCTGGTGTATGCCGAATCCGGCGCGCCGCTGCCGTTCGAACCTGAAGACGGCAGCGCCGTGCCCGACTGGCTCGCGCCATGGGAAGCGGTGCGTAACGACAAGGCTGGCATCGTCTTCTATTACCTGCTCAAGCTGCGCAAAACGGCAGCGTAAACACCATTTGCCAGCGCTTTGTTCGGTCCCGGTTAAGACCGCCCGACGGCGCTACCGGGACCGCGCATAAATTTCAGGCATAATGCGCGTTCTATATTGGTGCATCTCTAGGGAGCCGCAATGGTTGTAGCCGTTTATCCAGGAACCTTTGACCCGCTCACGCGCGGCCATGAGGATTTGGTGCGCCGCGCGTCCGGGCTGTTCGACAGCCTGATCGTGGGCGTCGCCGACAGCAAGAACAAACGCCCGTTTTTCTCGCTGGACGACCGCCTGGAAATCGCCAATGAGGTGCTGGGCCATTATCCGAACGTCAAGGTCGAGAGTTTTTCGGGCTTGCTCAAGGATTTCGTGCGCAAGCATGACGCCCGCGTCATCGTGCGCGGCCTGCGCGCCGTGTCCGACTTTGAATACGAGTTCCAGATGGCGGGCATGAACCGCTACCTGCTGCCCGATGTCGAAACCCTGTTCCTGACACCGTCCGACCAGTACCAGTTTATCTCCGGCACCATCGTGCGCGAGATTGCCATGCTGGGCGGCGATGTGTCGAAGTTCGTGTTTCCATCGGTCGACCGCTGGTTACAGAAGAAGATCGCCACCATGGCGCCGCCTTCCGAATAAGAAGCAAAGCAAAGCAATCATGGCCTTACTGATTACCGACGACTGCATCAACTGCGACGTGTGCGAGCCCGAGTGCCCGAACGACGCCATTTACATGGGCGCCGAGATCTACGAGATCGACCCCAACAAATGCACCGAATGCGTCGGTCACTTCGATGAGCCGCAATGCCAGCAGGTGTGCCCGGTCAGTTGCATTCCATTCAACCCGGCCTGGCGCGAAACGCCGGAACAGTTGCGCGCGAAGTACGAGCGCCTGACCGCCGGCAAGGATACGCCGGACACGCCGGCAGCCTGAACCGGTGCCCGCCACGCCTGACCCGCTTTTAAGTGGTCTTATCAACTTATAAAGTGATGTGCCTTTAGAGCCACAGCTTTGTCTTAAAATCACTAATTTCCTTGCTTAAAATGCCCTTGCGGCAATTTTTTTGTGAATTTCAATGGTATATTTGCCTAGTTCCTTAGCACCCCATCATTAAATTTTCCTCGCAGCGCATATCTCGGCCCGATCTCGACCGCACAAAAAGTCTATAATAGCCGCCGCGTAAATACGATGGCGGCTGTGCTCGTGTCGTCCGTCGCAGCTGCTGGCGCGTTGAAGCACAATGCGGGAGTGCCGATCGAATGGACGCCGGCAAACCGCAGGCCGGCCCACAGGTTTTTTATGCGGAACAAAAATAGTCAAACCACTGGAGACACCATGATCGTAATGAACAAGTTTAGTTTCAAAGGCTTGCTGGCAGGAATCGTCCTCGCTTGTGCCTTCGGCCAGGGTGCCTGTGCGGCGGAGATCAGCGGCGTCAAGCTCGACGATACCGTCAAGGTGGCCGGCAAGGAACTCCAGCTCAACGGCTTCGGCATGCGCCAGAAATTCGTGGCCAAGGTGTACGTCACCTCGCTGTACCTGCCGGAAAAAAGCAAGTCCTTGCCTGAAATTATGAAGATGGATGGTCCTCGCCGCGTCACCCTGGTGATGATGCGCGACCTGACCTCGGACGATTTCGGCGACGCCTTCATGAATGGCCTGAACAAAAATCTCGACAACACCGAAAAAGCCAAGATCGTCACCCAGATCAGCAAGTTCGGCGAAATGTTCGCCCTGCTGCAAGTGCTGAAAAAGGGCGATGTGCTGCATCTGGACTGGATTCCGGGAACCGGCACCCAGTGCGAATTCAACGGCAAGAAAATCGGCGAAGTGGTACCCGATATCGCGTTCTACAACGCCATTTTGCGCATCTGGATGGGCGAGCATCCGGTCGACACGCACTTGAAGACAGCTCTGCTCGGCGGAAAATAATATCACTGAGCAATAAAAAAAGCGGCGCCGGTATTGACCGGGCGCCGCTTTTTTTTGCCTGCCGCTCGCGCGGCCGGGACCATCAGGACCGGGCCGCCATGGCGCGCAGTTCGGCGGTAAGGCTGGCGTTGCCGCTTGAAGAGTTGGTCATCCGTTGCAGCAATTTGGCGTTGCGCATATTCCGGCGTGCCGCGAGCTGGTCCTTGCTCAGGCGCGGTTTCACCACCAGCACCAGCGCGCGGAAGATACCGACCAGCAAAGGCTTGAAAAACAGGGCGACAGCGGCGATCGCCAGGACCAGGGCCACGCCTTGCACCAGCGGCATCAGCGAGAAGGCGGCAGCGCCCGTGGTGTGAAGCAGAGTAGACATGATATGGAAATCGCAGGATCAGTTGTTATGAATCAACTATAGTGCAACGCAACATATAAATCCAATTCCAATATCCAATACCGATTATATCAATGGTGAATGGATTGCGGTATGATAGCTAATCGCTAACTCTTTTCGATCATCATGAGCTTTTTGACCCTGGATTTGAACCTGCTGCGCGTGTTCGACGCGGTGATGACCGAGCAAAACCTGACGCGCGCGGCCGGGCACCTGGCGATGACCCAGCCGGCGGTATCGAACGCGATCAAGCGCTTGCGCGAGAGTCTGGGCGATGAATTGCTTATCCGCACGGCCTACGGCGTCAAGCCGACCCCGCGCGCCGAGTTGCTGTGGCCGGCCGTGCGCCAGGCCCTGGCCGGGCTGGAAGCGGCGGTGACGCCGGAAACATTCGATGTGTCCAAGGCGCACGCCACCTTCCGCATGGCCATGGCGGACGCCACGGCGGCGTTCTGGCTGCCTTCGCTGATGCGGTCGATCGAGAGCGAAGCGCCGGGCGTGAACGTGCGCATGGTGCCGCTGACGACGCGCGAACCGCGCCCGATGCTGCTGCGCGGCGATATCGACCTGGCGGTAGGTTTTTTCCCCGGGGTGGCGGCGCAGTTGTCGAGCGACACCAGTTCGCCGATCCGCCATGAACGCTTGTATTCGGGCCATTATGTCTGCGTGATGCGCAAGAACCATCCATTGGCCAAGGTCGAGCTGGGGATGGAAAACTACTGCGCGGCGAATCACTTGCTGGTGAGTTTTTCCGGGCGCGCGCATGGCCTGGTGGACGAGGCGCTGGCGCAGCTGGGCCGCGAGCGGCGCATTTTGCTGACCGTGAATCAATTCTTCACGGCGGGGCGGGTGGTGGCCAATTCAGATTTGATCACCGTGCTGCCGAAGCATTTGATTGCCTCGACCGGGATGACCGATGCGCTGGTGTGGCGCGAGCTGCCGTTCAGTTTGCCGGCGGTGCACCTGGACATGCTCTGGCACGAACGCGATGCCCGCAGCCCGGCGCACAAATGGCTGCGCAAGCATCTGGAGGGAATGAATACGACGACCTTGCGGGCGGTGGCCAACAGCGACTAAGAGCCCGCCGCTCCTATGCGGGTGTTGTTCAGTGCGCTGCGGCGCGTTTGAGCTCGGGCGCCAATCCGGCAACGAATCCCTCCATCGTTTCCTCGCCCAGATCCACCGCCTTGGCGCCGCCGCCGGCAACGAAGGTGATATCGGTAATGCCGATCACACCGAGGATGAGGCGCAGGTATTGCGTGGCAATATCGCGCTCGCGGATGGGCGAACCTTCGGTATATACGCCTCCCGAGGCGATCAGCACGGTCGCCTGTTTGCCGGTAACGAGTCCGCGTCCGTCGAAGCCGAGCGTCATCCCCTTGCGGACGATGTGATCGATCCATGCCTTCAGTACGGCGGGCACGTTATAGTTGTAGACCGGCGTGGCGATAACGATGTGATCTGCCGCCAGCAGTTCGGCGACCAGTTGGTCCGACAGCGCCAGCCTGTCCTTCATCGCGGGCGAATGCTGGGCAGGGGGCGTGAAATACGCCTCCAGCCAGGGCGCCGTGACAAAAGGCAAGCCCGTTTCCATCAGATCGCGCCCGACCACCTCGCCGCCCGGATGCGCGGCCAGCCACTCCCTCACAAAGCGGCGCGTCATATGGCGCGAGACCGATGTATTGCCGCGAGGGCTGGTTTCGACCACCAGAAGTTGAGTCATTTGAATATCTCCTTACGAAAGAATTGGCTGCAAGCGATCAATATATAGCCAGCAATACCCCTGTGCCAGAGATCAAAATATGATACTTTCTATCGGAATTTGTGATGAATCACGCAAGGGAGGACTGTCTTGATCGGAAGTTTTACGCTGGACCAGCTGCGCGTGCTGGTAACGATTGCCGATACGGGCAGCTTCTCCGCCGCAGGCAGGAAACTGGGGCGTGTGCAGTCCGCCATCAGCCAGGCGATCGCGACGCTGGAACAAGTCCAGGGCGTGCTGCTGTTCGACCGCGGCGGTCACCGGCCGCGCCTGACCGACAGCGGACGTGTCCTGGTCGAGCAGGCGCGCCTGGTCCTGGCGAGCGCCGACCGTTTCCAGGCGATAGCGATGAGTACGCATGCCGGCCTGGAGCCCGAACTCGTCATCGCCATCGACCCGCTGGTGCCGAGCGCGCCCTTGATCGACAGCTTGCGCGCGCTGGGGGAACGCTTTCCCGATCTTCCAGTCAGTTTCTCGACAGAAGGGCTGGGGGGTTCGTTGCGGCGCTTGCGCAGCGGCTCGGCCGCGCTCGGCATCTGCCTGCTGCTTCCCGCCGTTCCCGATGACGTCGTCGCCTACCCCTTGCTCACGATCGGCATGCAGCCCGTCGTCGCGCCCGCACATCCACTGGCCGCGCTGGGACGTCCGGCAACGCACGGCGATCTGGAGCCGCACGTGCAACTTGTGCTGTCCGATCCTGTCGACCCCGGTGGAGGGAATTACGGGCTGGCGAGCGCCAGGCTGTGGCGCTTCGTCGATCTGGGGCGGCGCCTGGACTTCGTGATGGCGGGCTTTGGATGGTGCCGCATGCCCGCGCATCTGATCGCCGGGCCGGTCGCCGCCGGGCAGCTGCATGCGTTCCGGATCATCGACGACCCGACGCCCCGGGAAGGACTGACCATGTATGCGGCGCATATGCGCAACCGCGCACTCGGGCCGGCGGGACGCTGGCTGCTCGACCACCTCAGGGAACGTTTAGCGGCGTGAATGCGGCTGCGGATCGTCCGGCGCTATGTGGCCGCCGACCGGTACCCGATCCGGAACCCGCCCCAGTGCTTGCCATCGACATAAATCGGGGCCGACAGGTCGTGCATGACTTCCCCCGTATCGCGCTTGTACGTCTGCAACAAAAACGCCTTGGTATTCGCGCCGCAGCGCGACCCCGTCCTGTCGTTGAAAATGCGCTTGGTCCGGTTGTTCACGATATCGACAGCGTAATCCCCGGTCAGCGGCTGCGAAAACTTTTTGTTATGGGTCGGAAAATACCCATTGCTGTCGACCGCGCCCGCGTACGCCAGGTGCGGCATGGCCGCCAATAAAGCTTCCTGCAAGGCCGGCAGCACCTTGTCGGTAAAGCCATCGAAACGCGTGCTGTGCTTGGGCGGATCGGTATCCGGAATCGGCTTGTAACGGCGGTCGAACAGCGCCTCATGACTGATCTGGCCCGTCTTGATCGCCGCGCTGAACAACTTTCCGATCTCGCTGGCCGCTTGCTGGGCTGCAAGCCGGATCGGATCGTGCGAGCTCGCCAGCGACGACTCTCCCATCGCCCCGGCAATCGATTCGGCCTTCTCGGCCAGCGCCATCGCCGACCCGGTCGCACGCGGCAATTCGGCATTGGTCGAGAGCATGCTGTCGCGGATCTCGCACAAGGCGCCGGCAATGCTGCGCGTGGTCTGCACATGCGTCTGCGCCGCCCCGGCAATCTGCCCGATGGCCGTTTCCGACACGCTGGAAGAGCGTTCGATATTGCCCAGGAAACCGTGTACCCGTTCCACATTGCCGGCCGCTTCGCTGACCACGCTCGCGAGCGAGGCCATGCCGACGCTGGCCGTTGCCGCCTGCTCATTAATCGCGCGCACCATCATGCTGATTTCGCCGGCGGCCTCACGGGTGCGATGCGCCAGCTGGCGCACTTCGCCGGCCACGACGGCAAAGCCGCGCCCGTGCTCGCCGGCCCGCGCCGCTTCGATGGCGGCGTTGAGCGCCAGCAAATTGGTACGGGCGGAAATTTCGGTGATGACGTCGGTAAAACCGGTGATGGCCCTGGACTTTTCCTGCAGCGCACTCATGGTGCTGGCGGCTTGCTGGGCGTCGACGCGGGCGCTGCTGATGCGCTTGAGCCCTTCGGCCACCTCGGCGCGTCCGGCCACGCTTTCGCTGCGCACTTCAGCAGCCACGGTGGCGGCGCGCCCGGCGTTGACGGCGATCTGCTCGGTGGTGCGGGCCACGTCTTCGGCGCTGGCAACGATGCCGATGGCGGTTTGCACGTCCTTTTCGATCTTTTTCTTGACCGAATCGACAAAATACGCCGTTTCGGCGGCCCCGATCATGATGTCGTCGATGGAATGGCCGACCACGGCGATGAACTTCCCGCTATCGCCGCCATCGCTTTTCGGTTGCAGGAGGAGGAACAGGCCGACGCTGGCCATGCCCGCCAGCGCGGCGGCGAGCAGCGGTCCCAGCGCGGGGCCGGCAACCAGGCCAAGGAGGAAAACCACAAGAACGCCACCAGCGGCCGCGCCGCAACAGGCGAGCACGCGCCGCCCTGTCCTGGAATGAAGTTGCTTCATGTGTCCCCTTGGCCGCTCGAATCGCCAGGACATCCTCAGTACGGAGCCGTTCCTTGCTATTCGATCGTCATAACCTACAGCATAAGCAAGCGAAGCTCAATGCATTTGAGACACAATGTATCCAAACAAAAACATTTCTACCGAGTGCTTATTTAATCGGCAGTTTGGTGGTATTTTTGACTTCTTCCATGACGGCGTAGGTATGGGTTTCGCGCACGCCTTTCTGGAGCAGGGTTTTGCCCAGGAATTCGCGGTAGGCGGCCATATCCTTGACGCGGGCCTTGACCAGGTAGTCGAAACCGCCGGCCACCATATGGCATTCGAGTACTTCGGGGATGAGCTGGACGCTGTTCTTGAAGGCGTCGAAGACTTCGGGTGTGGTGCGGTCGAGCACCACCTCGATGAAAACCAGCAAGGAAACGTCGAGCAACTGGGGATTGAGCTGGGCCGTGTACCCCATGATGTAGCCCGATTCGTGCAGCTTGCGCACGCGCTCGAGGCAAGCGGCAGGCGACAGGTTCACCCGCGCCGCAAGTTCCACGTTGCTGATCCGGCCGTCGCTTTGTAGTTCCGACAGAATTTTCTTGCTAATCTTGTCCAGCATTGAGATCTCCGCAATAAATTTTATTTGGTGAAATTGTCTCACCAAAAACTATCTATGGCTAGTCTTCTGTAATACCAGAATTAATCCAGAAGAATTCACTCTACAATCGAATCATCTTTTCGCGCACGCCGCAACATCGATTCCTTAACGGAAAGCCATGTTGAGCGTGCGCGGAGTCGTCATTCCGATTCGTTTAATCCAAGTAAAGAGTTCTCAATGCAAACTGCCGCTGCTTCGGCCATCCCCTTCGTTCCCTTCTCAGCGCTCCAGGCTGAAATCAAGCCGGACCAGGCGCCATTGCGCGCCGCCATCACCGCCGCTTACCGGCGCGATGAAGCCGAGGCCGTCGACTGGCTGCTGGGGCAGGGCAATCAAGCCCATCCCGACGCGCACGCGCTGGCGCACCGCCTGGTCTCGGCCGTGCGTGAAAAACGCACGCGCTCGTCCGGCGTCGATGCGCTGATGCATGAATTCTCCCTGTCTTCCGAAGAAGGTGTCGCACTGATGTGTCTGGCTGAAGCGCTGCTGCGCATTCCCGACAGCCAGACCGCCGACCGCCTGATCGCCGACAAGATCAGCAAGGGCGACTGGCGCAAGCACCTGGGCGAGTCGCCCTCGCTGTTCGTCAACGCCGCGACCTGGGGTTTGCTCATTACCGGCAAGCTGGTCGGCACCAGCAGCGAAACCGGGCTCGGCTCGGCGCTGACCAAGCTGATCGGCAAGGGCGGCGAACCGTTGATCCGCAAGGGCGTGGACCTGGCGATGCGCATGCTGGGCAACCAGTTCGTCACCGGCCAGACCATCGGCGAAGCGATCAAGAACAGCCGCGACAATGAGCAGCGCGGCTATCGCTATTCTTACGACATGCTGGGCGAAGCGGCCCTGACCGAAGTGGACGCGCAGAACTATTACGCCTCGTACGAAACGGCGATCCATGCGATCGGCAAGGCGTCGAACGGGCGCGGCATCAAGGATGGTCCGGGCATTTCGGTCAAGCTGTCGGCCCTGCACCCGCGTTACAGCCGGGCCCAGCATGCGCGCATGATGAACGAACTGCTGCCGCGCGTGAAAAGCCTGGTGTTGCTGGCCAAACAGTACAACATCGGCATCAATATCGATGCGGAAGAAGCAGACCGCCTCGAAATCTCGCTCGACATGATGGAAGCGATGGCCTTCGATGCGGACCTGGCCGGTTTCGAGGGCATCGGTTTCGTGGTGCAGGCCTACCAGAAGCGCTGCCCGTTCGTGATCGATTTCCTGATCGACCTGGCGCAGCGCAGCGGGCGCAAATTCATGGTGCGCCTAGTCAAAGGCGCGTATTGGGATGCCGAAATCAAGCGCGCGCAAGTCGACGGCATGCCCGGTTATCCGGTCTATACGCGCAAGGTCTACACCGACGTGTCGTACCTGACCTGCGCCAAGAAACTGTTAAAAGCGAGCAGCCTGCTGTACCCGCAATTTGCCACCCATAATGCGCATAGCCTGTCGGTGATTTACACCTGGGCGCAGCAGGACGGCATCAAGGATTATGAATTCCAGTGCCTGCACGGCATGGGCGAAACGCTGTACGACCAGGTCGTCGGCAAGGCCAACCTGGATAAACCGTGCCGCATTTATGCGCCGGTCGGCTCGCACGAAACACTGCTCGCCTACCTGGTGCGCCGCCTGCTGGAAAACGGCGCCAATTCGTCGTTCGTCAATCAGATTGTCGATGAAAAAGTGAAGATCGAATCGCTCATCGCCGACCCGTTCGAGGCATCCCGCGCGCAGGGCGGTGCGCCGCATCCGGGCATCGCTTTGCCGCTTGCCTTGTTCAGTGCGGAACGCAAGAATTCGGCCGGCCTCGATCTGTCCAACGAAGATGTACTGCGCGATATCGGCACCGCACTGGCGCAGCCGCGCAATTACCACGCCGCGCCTTTGATCGATGGCCCCGTGGTGGCCGGCGCGCCGGTGTCGATCCGCAATCCGGCGCTGCACCTTGATATCGTCGGCAAAGTCAGCGACGCCAGCGCCGCCGATGTGGAAACGGCGCTGCACAGCGCCAGCAATTACGCCATGGATTGGCAAACCACCGGACCGACTGCGCGTGCCGCGATGCTCGCGCGCGTGGCCGATCTGTTTGAAGAAAACTATGCGGAACTGATGGCGCTGGCCATTCGCGAAGCCGGTAAATCGCTGCCGAATGCGATCGCCGAAATCCGCGAAGCGGTCGATTTCCTGCGCTATTACGCGGCCCAGGTGCATGGCACGCAGCATGTGCTGGCGCTTGGTCCGGTAACGTGTATCAGCCCGTGGAATTTCCCGCTTGCGATCTTTACCGGACAGGTGGCGGCGGCGCTTGCCGCCGGCAATGTGGTACTGGCAAAACCGGCGGAACAAACCCCGCTGATCGCGTATCGCGCGGTGCAGTTGTTCCATGAAGCGGGTATTCCCAAAGCGGCCCTGCAATTCTTGCCCGGTCGCGGCGAAGTCGTCGGCGCGGGTTTGACTGGCGATGCGCGCGTCAAAGGCGTGATTTTTACCGGCTCCACCGAAGTGGCGCAATTGATCAACCGCACCCTGGCGGCGCGTTCGGTAAAAGAGTCGTGCGACATTCCCCTGATCGCCGAAACCGGCGGCCAGAATGCGCTGATCGTCGATTCCTCGGCCTTGCCGGAACAGGTGGTGCAGGACGTGATGACATCGGCGTTCGACAGCGCCGGCCAGCGCTGCTCGGCCTTGCGCGTGCTGTTCCTGCAACAGGAAATCGCCGATAAAACCATCAAGATGCTCAAGGGTGCGATGCAGGAATTGCGCGTCGGCGTGCCGGATCGCCTGGCCACCGATATCGGCCCGGTGATCGATGCGGAAGCGCAGCAAAACCTGCTGAAACATATCGAGCGCCTCAAATCCACCGCCAAAAACCATTTTTCGCTGGAAGTGCCGGCGGCAGTGTCGGCGCAGGGCACGTTCGTGGCCCCGACGGTGCTCGAAATCGGCTCGCTGGCCGAACTGACGCACGAAGTATTTGGCCCGGTGCTGCACATCATTCGCTATCGCCGCGACGATTTGCCAAAGCTGATCGAGTCGATCAACGCCACCGGTTTCGGCCTGACCCTGGGCGTGCATTCGCGTATCGATGAAACGATCGATTTCATTACCGCGCGCGCGCACGTCGGCAATATCTACGTGAACCGCAATATCGTCGGCGCCGTGGTCGGCGTGCAACCGTTCGGCGGCGAAGGCCAGTCCGGAACCGGTCCGAAAGCGGGCGGCCCGCTCTACCTCAAGCGCCTGCAGCGCGCCGCACCGCCGCTGCTGGAACATGAGCGCCAGGGCACGCCGGGCCTGGACGCCTTGCTGGTGTGGGCCAACACCCACGGCCACGCGCACGTCGTCACCCTGGCCGAAGAATACATGCGCACCACCCTGGCCGGCGCCAGCCTGACCCTGCCCGGCCCGACCGGCGAGCGCAACGGCTTGTCGTTCGCCCCGCGCGGCGCCATTTTGTGTGCGGCGGCGACGCCTGGCGTGTTGCTCAATCAACTGGCGGCATGCCTGGCAACCGGCAACCAGGCGATTGTGCTGGCGCGTGCAAAAGAAGTGATTCCCGAAGGCTTGCCGCCGGAAGTCATGGACCGTATTACGTATGTAAAAGGGGCCGATACGACAGAATGCCATTTCCAGATTGCCCTGGTAGAAGCGTCGCTGACGGCCGAATTGTGGCCTGTGCTGGCGAGCCGCCAGGGAGCGATTGTCGGCGTCATCGAAACCTCGGAAGAAGGTCCGATTGCGCTGTGGCGCATGGTGGCCGAGCGCGCACTGTGCGTCAATACCACTGCGGCTGGCGGAAACGCAAGCCTGATGACCTTAGGTCTGTAATGATGTAAACATAAACTACCCCTTGGAGGATGACATGATCGTAGGCGTTCCAAAAGAGATCAAGAATCACGAATACCGGGTCGGCTTAACGCCGCCAAGCGTGCGCGAATTAAGCTCGCGCGGACACCAGGTGCTGGTTCAGAAAAATGCGGGCGCTGAGATCGGGTTATCCGATGAGCAGTATGTGGCCGCCGGTGCGAGCATGGTCGACGACGCGAAAGAGATTTTCGCGCGCGCCGACATGATCGTCAAAGTCAAGGAACCGCAGCCGGTCGAATGCGCGATGCTGCGCGACGGCCAGATCCTGTACACCTATCTGCACCTGGCCCCGGATCCGGAGCAAACCGCGGCGCTGGTCAAATCGGGCGCAGTGTGCATCGCATACGAAACCATTACCGGCGCCGGCGGCGGTTTGCCCTTGCTCGCTCCCATGAGCGAAGTGGCGGGGCGCATGGCGATCCAGGCCGGCGCCGCCCACCTCGAAAAATCCAAAGGCGGCATGGGGTTGCTGCTCGGCGGCGTTCCCGGCGTGGCGGCCGGCCATGTGGTCATTATCGGGGCCGGCGTGGTCGGCACCAATGCGCTGCAAATGGCCATTGGCACAGGGGCGCGGGTGACGGTGCTCGATAAAAGCATCGATCGCCTGCGACAGCTCGACCTGGTATTCGGCAACCGCATTTCGACCCAGTATTCGAATGCGCATGCGATCGAGGAAGCGGTGCTGTCGGCCGACCTGGTGATCGGCGGCGTGCTGGTACCGGGCGCAGCGGCGCCCAAACTGGTCACGCGCGCCATGATTTCGAAAATGAAGGCCGGCGCGGTGGTGGTCGATGTGGCGATCGACCAGGGCGGCTGTTTTGAAACCTCGCATGCGACCACGCACGCCGATCCGACCTATATCGTCGACGGCGTGGTGCATTACTGCGTGGCCAACATGCCGGGCGCGGTGGCGCGCACCTCGACCTTTGCGTTGAATAACGCGACCATCGGCCACGCGGTGGCGCTGGCGGAAAAAGGCTGGAAAAAAGCCCTGGCCGACGACGCCCATCTGAAAAACGGACTGAATGTCTGCCAGGGCAAAATCACTTACGCGGCAATTGCCCAGGCACTCGGGTACGACTACACGCCGGCCGATTCCCTGCTGGCTTGAACCCGGCCGCTTTTCAGCTCGGCGCAGAAACGCGTGACGATATGAAAAGCATAACGGGAGGCGACTGATTTCACGAAGCGCATGAAATCGGTCGCCGCCTCTTCATTCGCGTTATCCGAAATCGTCCGGATCACCGCAAACGGAATGCCCAGCTCGAAGCACACCTGGGCCACCGCCGCTCCTTCCATTTCCACCGCCAGCAATCCTGGCAGCGATCCGTTCAACTGCGCCAAATGCGCGCGTTTGCTGATGAACTGGTCGCCGCTGGCAATCAGCCCGCGATGCACCCGTGGCCGCTCCAGGCCAAATTCAGCCCGTTCCACGTCGTCGATCGCCGTTTCAAAATCCTTGTCCAGGAATTCAAGCGCCGCACTGGCGGCGCGCTGGCTCATCTGCAAGTCGGACTGGAAGTGCGACAAACCGGTCAACGGCACCTCGAAGCGGGGAAACAGGGGACTGGCATCCATGTCGTACTGGACCAGCGATTCGGCCACCACGATGTCGCCCACCTTCACTCCCGCATCGCCGGCGCCGGCAACGCCGGTGAACAGGATGTGGGTAACTCCGTACTTTTCCACAAGCGTGGTCGCGGTCATGGCGGCGGCAACCTTGCCAATCCGCGACAGGACGCACACAGCGTCGATGCCAGCGACTTGTCCTGATGCGTAGTTGCGCATGCCATGGATGAGCGTGGCGGGGCCTTGCATGCCTTCCACGAGCCCTTCCTGTTCTTCGTGCAAGGCGCTAATGATGCCTAAACGTATGTTTTTTCCTGAATTCATGCTTTGCAGAACCTTTTTTGGTGAGTGTGCATGTGGGTAAGTCCGGAGTTTTCCACAAGGATAAACCGTTCTGCATCGACTGCAAGCATCGGAAGGTGCGCAGGAGGCCGCCAGCGTCGATTTCTGCAGACAGTCCCGGCTTGCGGTCCAGCGGCCTTGTCGTGGCCGTGGCGGTGCCTCCAGGGGCTTCTAGCGGGATCGGCGGTTCAGCGTTTTCCCCGGAAGTCGCTTGTAAGCGCTTGTTTTTCGGGGTTTTCTGGCTTTTGGAGGATCTTGCTGTGGATGACTTCGAGGTTATGCACTGCTTTGCCGGGGTTTAGGGTTTTATATAAGTAGTATGTATACAAATTTAGTAGTGATAGTAAACGCTGGTTTTTGTGTGGATAAGTCTGGTTTTATCAACAGGATCAAGCGTTTACGTATCGAAAAAGTCGCTGGAAAACGCCTGTATCTTCAAAGGATGACTGTTGGACAAAAATTTGCCTGTGAACAAAGTCGATGGTTTTGCACATCTCATCCTGTGGATATCCATCGACTTATCCACATGTGCTGCCAGTCAGTCGCGTTCTTCGCGACTTTTTTTGGTCTGCAGAAAAGTGACTTGCCCGTTTTTGTGGTCGATTCTTTTTTTTGGGAAACTTTGAGTTTTTGTTCAGCAAAGAAAAATTTTTTTCGCTTTTTGGCCTTTGGGGTTCTCGCGGTCGTTTTTTCAAAGGTCTTGATGGTTTACCTAAAAAGGTTAAATATAGAATTAGTAGTAGTTGTTAACAGGGGTGTTTTTCTGTGGATAATGGCAAAAACCTGTACGAAATCATGAGCTTGCGAGAGGTATAAGTCGGTGATCACCTCTGTATCCGGCTGGTATCAATCTGGGACAAATTTTGGCCTGTGAATAAAGTCGCGTTTATCCACAAACGGTGCCTGTGGATATCAATAGGCTTATCCACAGGTCCTTTCGAACCTTGGTGGAGGTGATATGGATCTGCACGCGTTGTTTAAGTTTCCAATTTTGCAAGGCCCGATGGCTGGCGGCGCCAGCCGGGCCGAATTGGTGGCCGCGGTATCGAATTCCGGCGGCTTGGGTTGCATGGCGGGATCGTTGTTGTCGCCCGCAGCCGTGCGCGACGAGGTTGGCCGGATCAGGTCGATGACCGATCAGCCGTTTTTGCTCAATCTTTTTGTTCTTCAGACACCTTCGCCGACGCCGGACGAGGTTAGCGCCGCCGTTGAACTGCTGCGCCCGGTCTGGGAAAGCCTCGGCTGGGACAACTTACCCGTGCCAACACAGTGGTGCCAGGACTTCGAGGCCCAGTTCGACACCCTGATCGCACTGCGCCCGGCGGCGGCCAGTTTTACGTTCGGCATCCTGACGCCCATCCAGGTCGAGCGGCTGCATGACGCCGGCATCTACGTGATCGGTACGGTCACGACGGTGGAAGAAGCGCTGGCCTGGGAAAATGTGGGCGCCGACGCCGTGATCGCCTCGGGCATCGAGTCCGGCGGCCATCGCGGCACCTTTCTTGGACCGCAAGAAGACGCCACCCTGGGTGGAAAAGCGCTCTGGCCCCAGGTGGCCGAAGCCGTCAAGATTCCGGTCATTGCCGCCGGCGGCATCATGACCGGGGTCGATATTGCCGAAGCACTCGCACTGGGGGCCCAAGCCGTGCAAATGGGCAGCGCCTTTATCGTAACCGACGAGTCCGGCATTCATCCCGCCTATAAACAGCGGCTGATCGAGGCGCGCGATACGCCCACCCGCCTGACGCGTGCCTTCAGCGGCCGCTACGCGCGCGGCCTGGAAAACAGCTTCATGCGCAAGATGGAAAGTGTCGAGAAGCAAGTTCCAGCGTATCCTGTCCAAAACGCACTGACCACGGGCATCCGCGCAGCCGCAGCCGAACGGGGCGACACCGAACTGATGTCGCTCTGGGCGGGCGCCGAGATCCGCCGCGCGCGGCCGATGCCAGTTGCCCAACTGATGCAGATGCTGGTGGCCGAGATGCGCACACGATAAAAACGAGACGAGGAGCGGCATTTGGAATCGGCAGGAGAATACGACTACATCATCATCGGCGGCGGCACCGCTGGCTGCGTACTGGCCAACCGCCTGACCCGGCGCCGCGACATCAACGTGTTGCTGATCGAAGCGGGCGGACGCGACGACTACCTCTGGATCCACATTCCGGTCGGCTATTTGCACTGCATCGGCAATCCGCGCACCGACTGGCTGTACAAGACCGAACCGGATGCCGGCCTGAACGGTCGCGCGCTGATTTATCCGCGTGGCAAAGTCCTGGGCGGCAGTTCCTCGATCAACGGCATGATCTACATGCGCGGCCAATCGCACGATTACGACCGCTGGGCCGACCTGACCGGCGATCCCGGCTGGGCCTGGGACAAGGTATTGCCGCTTTTTAAGAAGAGCGAGGATTATCACGGCGGCGCCAGCGAACTGCACGGTAGCGGCGGTGAGTGGCGGGTCGAGAAGCAACGCCTGTCCTGGCAATTGCTCGACGCGTTTCGCGATGCGGCCGAGCAAACCGGTATTCGTAAAATCGACGATTTCAACGGTGGCGACAACGACGGTTGCAACTATTTCGACGTCAACCAGAAGCGCGGCGTCCGCTGGAACACGGCCAAGGCTTTCCTCAAGCCAGCGGCCAAACGGCCCAACCTGACCATCATGACCGGTTGCCACGTGGAACGGTTGATCATCGACGATACGGAGCAGGGCAAAGTCTGCCGGGGCGTTGAATTTACCGGCGGCGGTACGGCGTTCACGGCGACGGCCGCGCTGGAAACGGTGCTGACCGCCGGCGCCGTCGGCTCACCGCAGATTTTGCAACTGTCCGGCATCGGTCCGGCGGCGTTGTTGCGCGACGCCGGCGTGACGGTGCAGGTCGACTCTCCCGGGGTCGGGGATAACTTGCAGGATCATTTGCAGCTGCGCATGATCTACAAAGTCAGCAATGCGCGCACCTTGAACACCACGGCGGCCAGCTGGTTCGGCAAGATGAAAATCGGCATGGAATACGCGATGTTCCAGAGCGGGCCGATGTCGATGGCGCCGTCGCAACTGGGCGCGTTCGCCCGCTCCGATCCCGGCCAGGCCACGCCGAACCTGCAATATCACGTGCAGCCTTTGTCGCTGGAAAAATTCGGCGACCCCTTGCACCCGTTTCCGGCGTTCACGGCGAGCGTGTGCAACCTGCGGCCGAGCTCGCGCGGGCATGTGCGCATTGCCTCCGCCGATTCCTACGCCGCGCCGAAAATCACGCCGAATTACCTGAGCACGCAAGAAGACCGCACGACTGCGGCGGCGGCGCTGAGGCTGACGCGCAAGATCGTGGCCGCGCCGGCATTGGCGCGCTATGCGCCACAGGAATTCAAGCCCGGGATAGCGTTTCAGACGGAACAAGAACTGGCCGACGCCGCCGGACAGATCGGCACGACGATTTTCCACCCGGTCGGCACCTGCAAGATGGGCCGCGCAGGGGACCCGATGGCCGTGGTCGATAGCGAACTGCGTGTGAACGGCGTGCAAAAACTGCGCGTGGTCGATGCCTCGGTGATGCCCTTGATCACCTCGGGCAATACCAACAGTCCGACCATCATGATTGCCGAACGCGCGGCGGAACTGATCGCGCAGGCGGCGAAGGGGTGAAACTTCTGCGTCAGGCTGTTTCTGAGGCGATCTCCAGGCCGGGGAATTGCTCCCGCAATTCCTTGGTCAAATTGCTTGCGACAAAAGGCGTAAATTTTCCAAGCATGATCCAGGTTCCTGGCGTGGTTTCTACGCCGCTTGTGAAGACAAGGGGAAACGCCAGTCGCATGTGCTCCGTCAGCTCAGCCGGGAACATCGGGTCGAACCGCACCTTGATTGTCTCGGACGCGTCTTCCATCCAGTCCCAGCTCCCCTCGGGTTCGCCGATCACACCAATGATGTCGTTGTCATCGGCAAATGCCACGCAGCGTCCCACGGCAGAGGCAACACTCAGTTCCGCATGCGTGCGGAGCGCAAACACGGCTTTTATACAGTTGCCGCAATAGCGGACGCGCTCATTCGCAGTCGGCGCGAGTTGTTCCCACTTGCGTTGGCAGAGGGTCCTGAGATCGCATTTGGTCAGTTCCGGCATGAAAGGGGGCATGTGCGTGGTGAAAACAGCCATTCTACGTCAGCCCGAATGCTGGGCATCGACCTCCAGGCTGCCGCAAAGTTGCACTTTGGTGTCGCTTGCCTGATAGGCATCAGGGCTGGCAGCATGGTAGTTATACTGTATTGTGAGCAAAATCCAATCTGTGTATAGTCGAACAAAAAATGTTTTCAAAGCGGTATGAAAATAAACCGGAGACACAATGACAGATGTCATATTGGAAACACGAGCCCTGACCAAAGAGTTCAAGGGCTTTACCGCAGTCAACGATGTTAATCTCGCCGTCCAGCGCGGACACATTCACGCGCTGATCGGCCCCAACGGCGCCGGCAAGACCACCTGCTTCAATCTGCTGACCAAATTCCTGGTGCCCACCTCGGGCAAGATTTTGTTCAATGGAAAAGATATCACCCCGGCGCGCCCGACGCAGATTGCGCGCATGGGCATCATCCGCTCCTTCCAGATTTCGGCCGTGTTTCCGCACCTGACGGTGTTGCAGAATGTGCGGATCGGCTTGCAGCGCGAACTGGGAACGTCCTTCCATTTCTGGCGCAGCGAAAAATCGCTCGCAAGCCTGAACGAGCGCGCCATGGAACTGCTGGCCGAGGTCGACCTGACCGAATTCGCCGATACCGTCACGGTTGACATGCCCTACGGCCGCAAGCGCGCGCTCGAAATCGCCACCACCCTGGCCATGAAGCCCGAACTGATGTTGCTCGACGAGCCGACCCAGGGCATGGGCCATGAAGATGTCCACAGGGTCACCGAGCTGATCAAAAAAGTCTCGGCCGGCCGCACCATCTTGATGGTGGAACACAATATGAGTGTGGTCTCCGGCATCTGCGACAAGATTACTGTGCTGCAGCGCGGCGCTTTGCTGGCCGAGGGCAGTTACGCCGAAGTCTCGACCAATGCGCAGGTGATGGAAGCGTACATGGGCACCACC
Organism: Massilia rubra; assembly: GCF_011682065.1. Taxonomy (GTDB): domain Bacteria; phylum Pseudomonadota; class Gammaproteobacteria; order Burkholderiales; family Burkholderiaceae_D; genus Telluria_A; species Telluria_A rubra. The sequence goes on from NZ_VUYU01000041.1 coordinate 32,033, forward strand.
AGCGCCGAACTCGAAGGGGCGCATTGATGACCGCCGCGCTCGAAATTTCGCATCTGCAAGCCTGGTACGGCGAATCGCACATCCTGCACAACGTCAATTTGCGGGTCGAGAAGGGCGAAGTCGTGACCCTGCTGGGCCGCAACGGCGCCGGACGGACCACCACCTTGCGCGCGATCATGGGCCTGACCGGTGCGCGCACGGGTTCGATCAAGGTCAACGGGGTCGAGTCGATCAGCCTGCCGACGCACAAGATTGCCCACCTGGGCATCGGGTATTGCCCGGAAGAGCGGGGTATCTTTTCATCGCTCTCGACCGAAGAAAACCTGATGCTGCCGCCGCAACTGGCCGGTAGCGACGCCGGCATGTCGGTGGCGGAAATCTACGAGATGTTCCCGAATTTGCTGGAACGAAAAAACAGCCAGGGCACGCGTTTGTCCGGCGGCGAGCAGCAAATGCTGGCGGTGGCGCGCATTTTGCGCACCGGCGCGCGTCTGTTGCTGCTCGATGAAATTTCCGAAGGCCTGGCGCCGGTGATCGTGCAAGGTCTCGCACGCATGATTACCACGCTCAAGGCCAAGGGCTACACCATCGTCATGGTGGAACAGAATTTCCGCTTCGCCGCACCGTTGGCGGACCGGTTTTACGTGGTGGAGCACGGTCAGATCGTGGAAACCTTTGCTTCGTCGGAACTGAGCGCCAAGATGCCAATTCTGACTGAACTGTTGGGCGTATAGCAGGATAGCGACAGCCCATAGCAAGACCATACCAATACCCTAAATGGAGACAATATGAAACGTAATATCATTGCTTTAGCAGCCAGCGCCGCCTGCCTCGGATTCGCCTTGCCGGCGCACGCGCAAGTGTCGAACGACACCATCAAGATCGGCATGCTGACCGACGTGTCCGGCGTGTACGCCGACGTCGATGGCGCCGGTGGCGCGGAAGCGGTCAAGATGGCGATCGCCGACCTGGGCGGCAACATCAACGGCAAGAAAATCGAATTCGTTTTCGCCGATCACCAGAACAAGGCCGACATCGCCGCCAGCAAGGCGCGTGAATGGTTCGACCAGCAAGGTGTCGACATGCTGATCGGCGGCACCAACTCGGGCGCCAACCTGGCCATGGCCAAGATTGCGGCGGAAAAGAAAAAGGTCTTCATCTCGATCGGCGCCGGCACGGCCCGCCTGACCAATGAAGAATGTTCCCCCTTCACCGTGCATTACGCCTACGACACGGTGGCCTTGGCACGTGGAACAGGCGGCGCGATTGTGAAGCAGGGCGGCAAGTCCTGGTATTTCCTGACCGCCGATTACGCCTTCGGCCAGTCGCTCGAAAAAGACACGACCGACGTGGTCAAGGCCGCTGGCGGCACGGTGACGGGCGCCTCCAAGCATCCGCTGTCGGCCTCGGATTTTTCGTCCTTTTTGCTGAAGGCGCAGGGCTCGAAGGCGCAGATCCTGGGGCTGGCCAATGCCGGCGGCGACATGATCAATGCGGTCAAGGCGGCCAATGAGTTTGGCGTCGGCAAGTCGATGAAGCTGGCCGGTTTGCTGGTGTTCATCAACGATATCCACACCCTGGGATTGAACATGACCCAGGGCATGTATCTGACCGATGGCTGGTACTGGGACCAGAGCCCGGAAAGCCGGGCCTGGTCGAAGCGCTATTTCGCCAAGATGAAGAAGTTCCCGTCGATGTTGCAAGCCGCCGATTACTCAGCCGCGACCAACTACCTGAACGCGGTCAAGGCGATCGGGACCGACGACAGCGAGAAGGTCATGGCGCAGTTGAAGAAGACCAAGATCAACGACATGTTCACCAAGGGCGGCGAGATCCGTCCGGACGGCCGCATGGTGCACGATATGTACCTGATGGAAGTGAAGAAGCAGGCGGAGTCGAAGTATCCGTGGGATTACTACAAGGTCATCGCGACCATTCCTGGCGCGCAGGCGTATACGACCAAGGCGGAAACAAAGTGCGCGTTGTGGAAGTAAATTAGGCTGCGTTCGAACATTCACCGTCGCTTCCTTTAGCCCGTCGATCCCCGCCGCCTCCGTCGTTCCCGCGCAGGCGGGAACGACGGTGGGCAGCGCAGGAAGTCGGTTCCGGCAATGCCGGGATCGACGGGCTATCCCCCGGTCCCACTTTATGAACTGAGATGCCATGGAAATATTCGGCGTTCCCCTGCAGGCGATGGTCAGCCAGCTTTTGCTCGGCCTGGTCAACGGCTCTTTCTACGCCATGCTCTCGCTTGGCCTGGCCGTCATCTTCGGCCTGCTTAATGTCATCAACTTCTCCCACGGCGCCCTCTACATGATGGGCGCTTTTGCGGCCTATATCGGCGTCACCACCTTCGGCCTGAGCTACTGGGCCATGCTGGCGCTGGCGCCCCTGCTGGTCGGCGTGTTCGGCATCATCGTCGAAAAATCGATGCTGCGCTGGCTCTACAAGCTCGATCACCTGTACGGCCTGCTGCTGACATTCGGCATCACCTTGCTGCTCGAAGGCGTGTTCCGCTCGTTTTTCGGCAACTCCGGCCAGTCCGTCAGCGTGCCGGAACTGCTCCAGGGCCGCACCGACCTGGGCTTCATGGAATTGCCGAATTACCGCCTGTGGGTCGTGTTCGCCTCGCTCAGCGTCTGCCTGGCAACCTGGTTCGTCATCGAAAAGACCAAGCTCGGCGCCTACCTGCGGGCCGGGACCGAGAACCCGAAACTGGTCGAAGCCTTCGGCATCAACGTGCCGCTGATGGTCACTTTGACCTACGGCTTCGGCGTGGCCCTGGCCGGCTTTGCCGGGGTGCTGGCGGCGCCGATCATCAACGTCACGCCACTGATGGGCTCGAACCTGATCATCGTCGTGTTCGCCGTTGTGGTGATCGGCGGCATGGGCTCGATCATGGGTTCCATCCTCACCGGCCTCGGCCTGGGTGTGATCGAGGGCCTGACCCGCGTCTTCTATCCGGAAGGCTCGGAAGTGGTGGTGTTCGTCGTCATGGTCATCGTGCTGCTGATCCGTCCCGCCGGCTTGTTCGGCAAAGAGAAGTAAAAGACAAGTAACCGAGAACTGGAGCCATTGATGAACAAGAACATCGCTTACGGCGTCGCGCTGCTCATTGCGCTGGCCGCGCCTTTTGTCGGCTATCCCGTCTTCCTGATGAAGTTGCTGTGCTTCGGGCTGTTCGCCTGCGCCTTCAACCTGCTGATCGGTTACACGGGCTTGCTGTCTTTCGGCCACGCCGCTTTCTTCGGCTCGGCCGGCTACGTGACCGGGCACGCGCTGACCGTGCTCGGCTTGCCGACCGAAGTCGGCATCCTGCTCGGCGTGGCCGCCGGCGCGCTGGTCGGCCTGGTCATGGGCATGCTGGCGATTCGCCGGCAGGGCATTTACTTTTCCATGATCACCCTGGCGCTGGCGCAGATGGTGTATTTTGCGGCACTGCGCGCGCCCTTCACGCATGGCGAGGATGGCTTGCAGGGTGTTCCACGTGGCAAGTTGTTCGGGGTAATCGACCTGAGCAACGACCTGACCCTGTACTTCGTGGTGCTGGCCATCGCGGTGGCGGGCTTTGCGCTGATCGTGCGCACGGTGCATTCGCCGTTCGGCCAGGTACTCAAGGCCATCAAGGAAAACGAGCCGCGCGCCATTTCGCTTGGCTACGACGTCGACAAGTACAAGCTGGTGGCCTTCGTCCTGTCGGCCTCGCTGGCAGGCCTGGCGGGCGCCACCAAGACCCTCGTGCTGGGCTTCGAGACGCTGACCGACGTGCACTGGGCCATGTCCGGCCTGGTGATCCTGATGACCCTGGTGGGCGGCATGGGCACGCTGTCGGGGCCGATCATCGGCGCCTTCATCATCATCACCTTGGAAAACAAGCTGGGCGATGTCGGCACCTTCCTGGCGACCCACACCGGGGTCGAGTGGTTCAATACCCTGGGCGAATCGGTCGGCATGGTGACGGGGCTGATTTTCATTCTCTGCGTGTTGTTGTTCCGGCGCGGCATTGTCGGCGAAATCGGCGCTGCGCTGGCGGCCGCCGGCGTTCGTAAAAAATCCGTATGATTGCTTAAAATGCATGGATGCAGGTCGGGCCGCGCAGGCCGGGCTGCGTAGGCCGGGTCGCATGACCCGGCTTTTTTTATCCAATTTTTTGCGGAGAAACGATGGAACAAACACTGAGCGTCAATGGCATTGCAATGCACGTCGTTACCGAAGGCGAGGGGCCGGCCGTGCTCTTGCTGCATGGCTTTCCGGATACGCATGCGGTGTGGCGCTTGCAGATCGATGCGCTCGTTGCCGCCGGCTACCGCGTCATCGCGCCGGACCTGCGCGGTTTCGGCCACACCGAAGCGCCCGCCAGGGAGGACGCCTACGCCATGGACCTGCTGCGGGCCGACATGGTGGCCCTGCTCGACGCGCTCGGGGTCGACAAGGTGCTGCTGGTCGGCCACGACTGGGGTTCGGTAGTCGGCTGGAACCTGTGCATGTATGCACCAGAGCGCGTGGATCGCTTCGTGGCGCTGTCGGTAGGGCATCCGGCCGCCTACACCGAGGGCGGGCTGTTGCAGCTGATCAAAGGCTATTACGTGCTGGTATTCCAGCTGCGCGGGATCGCGGAATCGATGATCAAGGCCTTCGACTGGCATTCCTTGCGCGGCCTGGCCAGTACCCCCGCCCAGTTCGAGGAATGGCGCGCGCAACTTGACCGTCCAGGCCGCCTGACCGCCGCCCTGAACTATTACCGCGCCAACCTGAAAATGTTCAACGCCAGCACCTGGCCGACCGTCACCACGCCGGTGCTGGGCGTGTGGAGCGCGGGCGATGTGGCCTTGACCGAAGCGCAGATGCGCGGCTCCGAGAAGTATATGGGCGGCCCTTTCCAGTTCGAACGCATCGAAAAAGCCGGTCACTGGCTTCAGCTGGAAGCGGCGGAACAGGTCAATGCACTGATGCTGAAGTATTTCGACGCGGAGCCCCAAAATGCTTCACGTGAAACAATGCCATAAACTGGTTGCATAGCGAACTATCATCGGCTACAGTGGGTGCATGTTTGATCACTGCCTCTATTTCAACACCACTGCGCTGGCCCGGGTTCTCGAGCGTGAGTGGACGCGCGCATTCAAGCCCTTCGGGCTGACGCCCTCGCAGGCCTTCATGCTGCGCGCGGTGCTGGCGCGGCCGGGTTTGCTGCAAAGCGAATTGGCCAGGGAACTGGTGATCAGCCGCCCGACCGCCACCCGTTCGCTCGACGGTTTGCAAAAGCTGGCGCTGATCGACCGCCGCGCCACCGGCGGGGACGGGCGCGAATGCGCCGTGTTCCCCGAACCGCGTGCGTTGGCCATGCATGAGGAGCTTAACGCCGCGAGCGGGGCCGTCACCGCGCGCCTGAAGCAGCTTCTCGAACCGGAACAGTTCGCCGCCATCGTCGGTTCGCTCAAGCAGGCGCGCGCGGCAGTGGTTTGATTTTTTTACCCAAGTAGTTGCATAGCTAACCAATGGAGATTCGAATGCCTATCATCAATATCAAAATCAGTGCCGTGAAATCGCCCGTCATGATCCGCCAGATTGCCGACCTGGTGCAGGACAAGACCATCGCCATCCTCAGGAAGAAGAGGGAGCTCATTGCCATCGCCATCGATTTCGTCGACCCAGACTGCTGGATCGTCGGCGGCGAGTCGCTGAGCGCGCAACGCAAGCACAGCGTGTACGTGGATGTGAAGGTGACCGACGAGATCAACACCAAGGATGAAAAGGCGGCCTACATCGCGGCCGTGTTCGCTGGCTTTGGCGCGCTGCTCGGCGAGCTGCACGAAGAAAGCTATATCTACGTCGACGACGTGCGGGCAAGCGCCTACGGCTACGGCGGGCGCACGCAGGAGTACCGTTACCAGCATCCGGCCGCTTAGCCGTCCGCCTCCGCGGATGCAGCGGCCCCGAAGCGCCCGCCCGCCTGGCGCCGGAATTCTTTCGGCGTCACGCCCTTGATCTGCAAGAAGCGGCGGTTGAAATTGGCCACATTCTGGAAGCCGACGTCGTAGCAGACATTGGTGACGTAGTGGTCGGTGTTCATCAGCAACTGGCACGCCTTGTTGACCCGCAGCCGGGTGACGAAGTCGGTGAAACTGTTTCCCGTGGTCTTGCGGAAGAAGCGCGAGAATTTGCTCAGCGACATTCCGAGCTGATCCGCCACCGCTTCGGCCGAGATCGGGTCGCGGTAGTTGTCGGTGATGTAGCTCAGGACCGCGTTGACCTTGGCCAGGGTGCCTTCGTCATCATACGAACGCATGGTGGCGCTCGAGAGCAAACGGTATTTGTTGTTGCGCGCCAGGCGGCACATGAAGTTCACAAAATGACCGAAGCGCTCGGCGCCGCCGCTGGCGCGAATCCGCAGGAAATCCTGCTCGGCCTCGGCCCCGATGTCGAGAAATTCAATGCCGTAGATGGAGCGCTCCAAGAGGGGCAGCAATTCGCGCAGCTCCGGGATCAGCCGCGCGGCTTGCTCCAGCGGCTCGTGGGCGAATTGCAGGATCATGTCGCGCAGCAGGACGCCTTCGTCCGGCACGCTGCTCGAGATCCAGTTGTGCGGCAGGCGCGGCCCGGTCAGCACCAGGTGGCCGGGTGAAAATTCGCCGATGTAGTCGCCCACGAACAGCTTGCCGCTGGTCGAGACGATCAGGTGCAGCTCGTACTCGTCGTGGCAATGCCAGCGCACGCGCGGGCTGGGGTAGCCGTGCTCGATGTAGTGGACGATGCCGTCGTAGCTTTCGCGTTCGAGCTCGGGTGGCTTGGGCTGGAAGCGCTGCGGTTCCACGTGGCGCATCTGAGGCAAAGTGGTCATGTGTTGTCGTTCCCCGTTTGTCATCCCCATGGTCGTTCACTTTGCGCTTGCCAGCAAGTGCGACAGCGCGGCGCGCGCACCATCCCGGTACAGCCGCGCCAGCGCCTCGGCCACCGCGTCGACGAAGCGCGGCGCCTCGCTCAACTCGCCGAACAGCGCGCGCAGCGACAGCAGCGCGGCCGGGTCGGCGCCGCCGCGCACGGCCAGCTCGCGCAGCTGCGCGGCGAGCGGGTCGATGAGCGTGAGCGGGCGGCCCTGTTCGTCGCTGCCGTTCAGGTAGCGGAACCAGCACGCCACGGTGAAGCTGAGCAGCCCGATCGGACCGCCGCGTTCGAGCTGGTCGCGCACCGACGGCAGCACGAACTTGGGCATGCGCGCCGAGCCGTCGGTGCCGATCCGCAAAAGCTGGTCGCCAATGGCCGGATTGGCGAAGCGCTCGACCAGGGTGCGCTTGTAGTGGGCCAGGTCGATGCCCTCGACCGCCGGCAGCAGCGGCGTGACTTCGATGTCCATCATGCGCGAGAACAGCTGGCCGATGTCGGCGTCGGCCATCGCCTCGTGCGCGTACTCGTAGCCGAGCAACATGCCGATATAGCACAGCGACTGGTGGCCGGCGTTCAGCAGGCGCAGCTTCATTTTTTCGTAGGGCAGCACATCGTCCGTCATGTGCGCGCCGACCAGCTCCCAGGCCGGGCGCCCGCCGGGAAAACGGTCTTCGATTACCCAGCTCTTGAACGGCTCGGCCATCACCGGCCAGGCGTCGATCAGCCCGAATTGTGCGCGTACCAGCAGCCGGTGTTGGTCGGTGGTGGCCGGCGTGATGCGGTCGACCATGCTGTTCGGAAAAGCGCAGTGCTCGGCCAGCCACGCGGATAAGAGGGGATCGCGCAGCCTTGTGAAGGCCAGCAGCATTGCGCGGGTGATATCGCCATTGCTTTGCAGGTTATCGCACGACATGACGGTGAACGGCGCCAGTCCGCGCTCGCGCCGCCGCGCCAGCGCCTCGGCCAGGTAGCCGAAGCAGCAGCGCGGCGCGTGCGGGTGGGCCAGGTCGTGCACGATGTCGGGATGGGCGGCGTCGAAGCTGCCGTCGCCCTGGTTGACGTAATAGCCGCCCTCGGTGATGGTGAGCGAGACGATGCGGGTGCCGGGATCGGCCAGCTTTTCCAGCACCGCTTGCGGGTCGTCCGGTGCGTACAAAAATTCCAGCAGCGAGCCGACCACGCGCGCCGTGTCGCCGCGCGCGCTGCGCTCGACCAGGGTGTACAGGCAGTCCTGGGCCAGCATGGCGTCGCGCATCGCCGCATCAATCGGCAGCAAGCCCACGCCGCAGTAGCCCCATTCGGCGTGGCCGGGCAGGCGCAGCAGGTCGTCCAGATACAGCGCCTGGTGCGAGCGGAAAAATCCGCCCACGCCAATGTGTACGATGCTGCGCGCCGGGATGCTGCGATCGTAACCGGGGCCGGGAATGTGCGGTGGCAGATGCGCCAGCGCGGCCTTGTTCAATGCGAGCGCCATCATCGCGCTCCCTGCGCCTGCATGCCGCACGTGGAACCCGATTTGTCGAAGTGGTGCACGAAGCCGTGTTCGAACGCCAGGTGGGTGCGCGCCCCCGGTTGCAGGGCGATCCGCTCGCTGCCGCGCGCGACCACCTGCACGCTATTTTCCAGGCGCGCGTAGACCAGCGTTTCGACGCCGAGCGACTCGACCATGTCGACCGTGGCCGGCAGGCTGCCCGGCTGCGCCGCATCGAGCACATGCACATGCTCGGGGCGGATGCCTACAAAGCCGTCGGCAGGGGCCGCGCCGCCGGACAGCGCGGCCAGCCGCGGCAAGCCCGCCGCCGGCACCACGTTCATGCTCGGCGTGCCGATGAACTGCGCCACGAAGCGGTTGGCCGGGCTGTCGTACAGGAACAGCGGCGAACCATGCTGCTCGATCTGGCCGTCGCGCAGCACCACCACGCGGTCGGCCAGGGTCATCGCTTCGACCTGGTCGTGGGTGACGTAGATGGTGGTGGCGCCCAGTTCGCGGTGCAGCTTGGCGATTTCGATGCGGGTCTGCACGCGCAGGGCCGCGTCCAGGTTCGACAGCGGTTCGTCGAACAGGAACACCTTGGGGTCGCGCACGATGGCGCGGCCGATGGCGACACGCTGGCGCTGGCCGCCGGAGAGCTCCTTCGGTTTGCGTTCAAGGTAGTCGCCCAGGTTGAGGATGGCGGCCGCCTTGTCGACCTTGGCGCGGATCAGGGCGGGCGGCACGCCGGCCAGTTTCAGCGCGAACGACATGTTCTGGAACACCGTCATGTGCGGGTACAGTGCGTACGACTGGAACACCATCGCCAGGTCGCGCCTGGACGAGGGCAGGGCGGTGATATCGCGCCCGTCCAGGTGCAGGCTGCCCTTGTCGATCGGCTCCAGGCCCGCGATCAGGCGCAGCAGGGTCGACTTGCCGCAGCCGGACGGGCCGACGAAGACGACGAACTCGCCCTTGTCGATCTCCATGTCGATGCCCTTGATGGCGTGGTGCTCGCCGAAGAATTTCTCGATGTTTTTCAGTTGGAGGTAAGCCATGATGTTGATGTCCCTTGATGTTCTTTTGTCTTATTTGACCGCGCCGAATGTCATGCCTTGCACCAGCTGCTTCTGGCAGAACCAGCCGAGCGCCATGATCGGCGCGATCGCCATCAGCGAGGCGGCCGACAGCTTGGCCCAGAACAGCCCTTCGGGACTGGAGTAGGAGGCGATCAGCCATGCCAGCGTGCCGGCGTTCGAGGCGCCCAGGTTGAGCGACCAGAACGACTCGTTCCACGCCCACACCATGCACACCAGCGCGGTCGAGGCGATGCCGCCCACCGATAGCGGCAGCACGATGTAGCGGAACTCGTGGAAGACGGTGGCGCCGTCCATGCGCGCCGCTTCCAGGATGTCGCGCGGGAGTTCGCGCAGGCTGGTGTAGAGCAGCCAGATCATGATCGGCAGGTTCATGAGCATGAACATGATGGTCAGGCCGACCCGCGTGTCGAGCAGGCCGGCGTACTGGAAGCAGACGTAGATCGGCATCAGGGCGCCCACGCCGGGCATGTAGCGCGAGCTGAGGATGAATTTGAGCAGGCCGACCGTGCCGCCGGTCGGGAAGAAGGCCATCGAGTACGCGGCGGGAATCGCGATCGCCAGCCCGAACACGGTTGAGAGCACGCTGGTGATGAGCGAATTGAAGGCGTAGCCGGCGTAGTGGTCGCGCGCCATCACCTCCTGGAAGCTGTGCAGGGTCGGCGTGAAAAACATCAGCGGCGGCGTGGCGATGGCCTGGGCTTCGGTCTTGAAGGCCATCAATCCGAGCCAGAAAATCGGGAAGAACAGCAGCAGCGCGAAGAACCAGGCGGCCGCCGTACGGGTGTGCAGTGCGAGTTTGTTGGTCATCGATGTCTCCCTATTTGGCCAGGTTCTTGCCGATGACGCGCATCAGGAAGAAGGCGGCGATATTCGCCAGCAGCACCGCGAACAGGGCGCCGGCAGACGCCGCGCCGATGTCGTAGGACTGCAAGGCCTGCTGATAGATCATGAAGGTGATGGTGGTCGTCTCGAAGCCCGGGCCGCCGCCGGTGGTGGTGAAGATCTCGGCGAACACCGACAGCAGGAAGATCATTTCGATCATCAGCACCACCGACACCGCACGCCCCAAATGCGGCAGGTACAGATAGCGCAACTGCTGCAGATAGTTGGCGCCGTCCATGCCGGCCGCTTCCAGCTGTTCCTTGTCCATCGATTGCAAGGCGGTCATGAAGATCAGGCAGGCGAACGGCAGCCACTGCCAGGACACCATCATCACGATCGACAGCAGCGGGTAGTGCGAGAGCCAGTCGATGGGCGTGGCGCCGAAGAAAATGCTGACGTGCGCGAACAGGCCGTAGATGGGATTGAGTAGCATGTTCTTCCACATCAGCGCGTTCACCGCCGGCATCACCAGGAACGGGGAGATCAGCAGCACGCGCACGATGGCGCGCCCCGGGAAGGCGTCGTTGATCAGCAGCCCGAGCGCGATGCCGAGCACGACCGTGATCGCCATGACGGAAAACATCAGTACAAACGTATTTTTCAGCGCCGGCAGGAAGGCGCCGTCGGTGAAGAAAAAGAGGAAGTTGTCGATTCCGTGGAAGTCATGTTCGCCGGGTGCGAGCATGCTGTAGCGCACGAACGAGTAGTACAGGGTGATCAACAGCGGGACGATGGAAATGATGGCGATGGAAAGCACCGCCGGTGTCAGCAAGGTCCGGGGCAAAAGTCGTGTCATAGGGTTCCCAGGTGCGACAAAGGAACGCCGCTTGCGCGCGGGCGCAGCGGCGATTGAAAACGCAGGCGTTCAGTGAACTACTTGTAGTAGCCGCCCTTGCGCATTTCGCGCTCGGCCGCCTGCTGGGTGACCGCCAGCGCCTGCTCGACCGTGACCTTGCCCAGAAGAGCCGCGCTCATCTGCTGGCCGGCGGCCACGCCGATGGTCTGGAATTCCGGAATCGCGGCGTATTGCACGCCGACGTAAGGCGAGGGCGGCAGGGTGCTCTGGTTCGGGCGGCTGGTGGCGATGGCGGCGCCTTCGGCGGCGGCGAACTTGGCCGCCTTGACGAATTCGGGCGCGGCGTAGGTCGACTTGCGGGTGCCGGTCGGCACGCTGGCCCAGCCGGACTCTTTGGCAACCAGTTTGATGTAGTCCTTGGACGTCGCCCAGTTGATGAACTTTTGCGCCGCCTCGGGCTGCTTTGAGCTTTTTGGAATCGCCAACGACCAGGCCCACAGCCAGTTGGCGCCGCGTTCGGTGGTGGCGATCGGCGACTGCGCGAACGCGACCTTGTCGGCCACCTTGCTTTGCTTGGGATCGGTAACAAAGGACGCGGCGATGGTGGCGTCGATCCAGATGCCGCATTTGCCTTCGTTGTACAAGGCCAGGATTTCATTGAAGCTGTTCGAGGACGAGCCCGGCGGACCGAAGTTCTTGAGCAGGTCGACGTAGGTGGTGACGGCGTCCTTCCACGGCTTGCTGGTAAATTGCGGCTGCCATTTCATGTCGAACAATTGGCCGCCGAAGGAATTGGCCATGGTCGTGATCAAGGCCATGTTGTCGCCCCAGCCCGGTTTGCCGCGCAGGCAGATGCCGTACACGCCGTTGGCCGGGTCGTGGATCTTGGCGGCCACGGCGCGGATGTGGGCCCAGGTCGGACGATCGTCGATGCTCATGCCGGCTTTTTTGACGAGGTCGCTGCGGTACATGATCATCGAGCTTTCGCCGTAGAAGGGCGCGGCGTACAGCTTGCCGTTCAGCGACAGGCCGTCGCGGATCGATGGCAGCAAGTCCTCGATATCGTAAGCGGCGTCCGGTTTGACAGGAATCAGCCAGTCCTTTTTGGCCCAGATCGGCGTTTCGTACATGCCGATGGTCATCACGTCGAACTGGCCGCCCTTGGTGGCGATGTCGGTGGTCATGCGCTGGCGCAGCACGCCTTCTTCCAGGGTCACCCATTTGAGTTTGATATCGGGATTGGCTTGCTCGAAGAACTTGCCCATCTTTTGCATCTCGATCATGTGGCCGTTATTGACGGTGGCAATCACCAGGCTGGTGGCCGCCAGGGATGCGCCGCTGGCACAGAGTAGGGCCGTGCACAAGGCACTGCTTGCGATACGTTTCATGCTGTCGTCTCCAAATTTTTTTGGTTTTATATTCAATGCAAGGTGTGCACCGTGTACAGAATGTAGCACCGGACTCCGATACTTTCTGATACTGCAACTCCTACTGTCGATACTTATTTGCAATGGGCGCTTGCCTGCGTGCCGCTGTATGGAGCGCCGATGCGGCCTGGATAAAAGTATCGACTATTGCGTACCCCGTATCAGGCTCGCTGCCTGATCGTTGCTAGACTTTTCCGCACTACCCACACGCAAGGAGATTGATGATGTCCACACAGCGCGCAAGCATGAACCGGCTCGCATCCAGGCATGCCCTGCTGACCGGGGCCGGCGGCGGGATCGGTCTGGCGGTGGCCGAGGCGTACCTGGCCGAGGGAGCGCGTTGCAGCGTGGTTGACCTGGCCGGCACGGCGCCGGCCGCGCTGGCGCCGCTGATGGCGCGCTACCCGGACCACCTGCACTACCTGGGCGCCGACGTGCGCGACGCCGGCGCGGTCGCGGCCATGCTGGCGCTGGCCGCCGACCGCTTCGGCCCCGTCGATATCCTCTTCAACAATGCGGCCGTGTTCGACATGGCGCCCTTGCTGGAATCGGACCTGGCGATGTACCAGCGCATCTTCGACGTCAACGTCAAAGGCATGTTTATCGTGATGCAGCAGGTGCTGCAATCGATGGTGGATGCGGGCCGGACCGGTGCCATCATCAACCTGGCCTCGCAGGCCGGACGGCGCGGCGAGGCGCTGGTGGCGCACTATTGCGCGAGCAAGGCGGCGGTGATCAGTTACACCCAGTCGGCCGCGCTGGCGATGGCGCCGCACGGCATCCGCGTCAATGCCATTTCGCCGGGAGTGGTGGATACGCCCATGTGGGAGCATGTGGACGCGCTGTTCGCGCGCTATGAACAGTTGCAGCCGGGAGAGAAGAAGAGGGCGGTGGGACTGGCGGTGCCGCTGGGACGGATGGGCACGCCGGGCGACCTGGCCGGCGCGGCGATTTTCCTGGCCAGCGACGAGTCGGCGTACATCACGGCGCAGACACTTAATGTCGACGGTGGCGCCGTGATGAGCTGACTCAGTACGCGGCGCTGTAGATGCGGTGGATATCGTCGCGCGTCAGCTCGCGCGGGTTGTTACCGAGCAGGCGGGTTTGCAGCATCGCATCGTCGGCCAGCTTGTCGATATCGGATTCGCCCACGCCGACCTGGCGCAGGGCGGTCTGGATGCCGGTTTGCGCAGCGATTTTTTCCATCGCCGCGATCAGGGCATTGGCGCGCGCTTCGTCGCTTCCGCTCGCGCCCGGATCGACAATCTGCGCCAGCTCGGCGTAATGCGCGCTCGCGTGCGACAGGTTAAAGCGCAGCACATGCGGCAACACCAGCGAATTCGACAAGCCATGTGGCACGTGAAATATGCCGCCGATCGGGTAGGCGAGGGCATGCACCGCCGCCACCGGCGCGTTGGAAAACGCCTGGCCGGCGAAGCAGGCGCCCAGCAGCATGGCCTGGCGCGCCGCCAGATCGCCGCCGTGTTCGCAAGCGCGCAGCAGGTTGCGCGACAGCAGAGACAAGGCCTGGCGCGCCAGGTTGTCCGACATCGGGTTCTTCTTATGCTTGCTGGTGAAGGCTTCGATGGCGTGCACCATCGCATCGATGCCGGTGGCGGCCGTCACCAGCGGCGGCAGGCCGAGCGTCAGTTGCGCGTCCAGGATCGCCAGGTCGGCGTACAACTGCGGCGCCACCACGCCCATCTTGGTGGTCGCGCCGGTGGTGACGATGGCGATGTTGGTCACTTCCGACCCGGTGCCGGCGGTCGTCGGAATCTGCACCAAGGGCAGCCGTTTGCCGCGCACATTGCCGATGCCGTAGATCTGGCTGAGCGGCTGCTCGCCGCCGGCCAGTACTGCAATAAGTTTGGCCACATCCATCGAACTGCCGCCCCCCAGGCCGATGACGAGGTCGGCATCGTGCCGGCGCGCCACTTCCACCGCTTGCAGCACCACCGATTCCGGCGGGTCGGCGACGACGTCGGACCAGACGTGGACCGCGATATTTTCCTGTTCCAGCGAGCGCTGCGGAGCGCCGACCAGGCCGGTGCCGAGAAAGCCCGGGTCGGTCACGATCAGCGCGCGGCGCGCATCGGGGAAGTGGCTGCGGACCAGGGAACCGAGCCGGCTGCTCGCGCCCGGACCGGAAACGAGGTGGGGAACGGTACTGAAACTGAACTCGGCGGACTCGGTCATTGGGCACCTCTTGGTCGATGGGAGATGTCAAAAGCTTACACCATTGGCGCAGCGGGCAGGAAAATGGCCGGAGGAAACGTCCATCGGATTTCTTACGTACAATATCTGGCTGTGCTGTTCCGCCCCCATTGCCTGGAAAATTCATGATCGATTTCGCCTTACTCGGATGCGCGGCTTTTCTCGCCGGCTTGGTAGATGCTGTTGTTGGCGGAGGCGGATTGATCCAGGTACCTGTGCTGTTCTCGGTGTTTCCACGTGAAGTACCGGCGACCTTGTTGGGAACGAGCAAGTTCGCGGGCATCTTCGGTACGGGCGCTGCGGCCGTCAATTACGCGCGCAAGGTGAGGGTGGCCTGGAGCGCGGCCGCGCCGGCGGCGGTGTCGGCCTTGTTGCTGTCGTTTGCCGGTGCTTACACGGTGACCAAGGTGCCGGCCGATTTCGTGCGGACCGCGCTGCCGTTCGTGCTGGTGGCGGTCGCCGTATACACCTTCCGCAAGAAGGATTTCGGCAGCGTCCACGCACCATTGCACAGCGGCGCGACCGAGCGCTGGGTGGCGGTGGGCATCGGCGCGGCCATTGGTTTCTACGACGGCTTCTTCGGTCCCGGCACCGGCAGCTTCTTGCTGTTCCTGTATGTGCGCTTTTTCGGGTTCGATTTCCTCAGCGCCTCGGCTGCGGCCAAGGTGGTCAACGTAGCCTGCAATCTGTCGGCGCTGATGTGGTTCGGCTACAGCGGCCATATCCTCTGGCAACTCGGCTTGCTGATGGCGGTGTGCCAGGTCGCCGGTTCGCTGGTCGGCACCAAGCTCGCGATCAAGCACGGCAGCGCGTTTGTGCGCAAACTGTTCCTGGTCGTGGTCAGCCTGCTGATCGTGAAGACGAGCTACGACGCCATCGTGAAGTGGTGATTGTTTCACGTGGAACAGCGCCCAAGCCATGCTGGATGTTCCACGTGAAACCATCGAACTTCGTCAAATAGCACGTTCCACGTGAAACACTCCGTTGCGAGAAAATCGCAGATTCTGGGTGCAAAAGAGTCGAGGGTCTGAAAAGACTCTATAATCGGGCCTCATCTCCCTCGCTCTACACTCCATCATGCTATTTCCAACTGAATTCGACGTCATCGTCGTCGGCGGCGGCCATGCCGGCACCGAGGCTGCGCTCGCTTCTGCCCGCATGGGCCAGAAGACTTTGCTGCTCACCCATAACATCGAGACGCTCGGCCAGATGTCTTGCAACCCCTCCATCGGCGGCATCGGCAAGGGTCACCTGGTCAAGGAAGTCGACGCCATGGGCGGCGCCATGGCGATTGCCACGGACGAATCCGGTATCCAGTTTCGCATCCTGAACTCGTCCAAAGGCCCGGCCGTACGGGCCACCCGCGCGCAAGCCGACCGCATCCTGTACAAGCAAGCGATCCGCTCGCGCCTGGAAAACCAGCCGAACCTGTGGCTGTTCCAGCAGGCAGTGGACGACCTGATGCTTGAAGGCGACCGCGTGGTCGGGGCGGTGACCCAGATCGGCATCAAGTTCCGCGCCCGCGCGGTCGTGCTGACGGCTGGTACTTTTCTCGACGGGAAGATCCACGTCGGCCTGCAAAACTACTCGGCCGGCCGTGCCGGCGATCCGCCGGCGATTTCGCTCTCCGCGCGCCTGAAAGAAATGAAGCTTCCGCAAGGCCGCCTGAAGACCGGCACGCCGCCGCGCATCGATGGCCGCAGCATCGACTTTTCGCAGATGTCCGAGCAACCGGGCGACCTCGATCCGGTGCCGGTGTTTTCGGTCATGGGCAACACCGCCATGCACCCGCGCCAGGTGCCGTGCTGGGTCACGCATACGAATGCGCAGACGCACGACATCATCCGCGCCGGCCTGGACCGCAGCCCGATGTACACCGGCGTCATCGAAGGCGTCGGCCCGCGCTACTGCCCGTCGATCGAAGACAAGATTCACCGCTTCTCGGGCAAGGAATCGCACCAGATTTTCCTCGAGCCCGAAGGCTTGACGACCAACGAATTCTATCCAAACGGTATCTCGACCAGCCTGCCGTTCGACGTGCAGATCGCCCTGGTGCGCTCGATGAAGGGCATGGAAAACGCTTTCATCCTGCGCCCGGGCTACGCCATCGAATACGACTATTTCGACCCGCGCGGCCTGAAAACCTCGCTCGAAACCAAGGCGGTGCAAGGCTTGTTCTTTGCCGGCCAGATCAACGGCACCACCGGTTACGAAGAAGCGGCGGCGCAAGGCATGCTGGCCGGTATCAACGCGGCGCTGTTGACGCGCGGCCAGGATGCCTGGATTCCGGGCCGTTCGGAAGCATATCTGGGCGTGCTGGTGGATGACTTAACGACGCAAGGCGTGGCCGAGCCGTACCGCATGTTCACCAGCCGCGCCGAATATCGCCTGAGCCTGCGTGAAGACAATGCCGACATGCGCCTGACCGAAATCGGGCGCAAACTCGGTTGCGTGGGCGACGCCCAGTGGGAAGCATTCGAGCGCAAGCGCGAAGCGGTCGCCGTCGAACTGGAACGCCTGCGCACCACCTGGGTGAACCCGCGCATCCTCGCCAGTACCGAGTCGGAACGTGTGATCGGCCAGGCCATCGAACGCGAATACTCCTTGGCCGACTTGCTGCGCCGTCCCGGCGTGGACTACGACAAGCTGATGGGTTTGTCCGGCGTGGAAGGCCAGGCGCTTGCCGGCCCCGGTGTTGATGACCCTGCGGTCAAGGAACAGGTCGAAATCCAGCTCAAATACGCCGGCTATATCGACCGCCAGGCCAAGGAAGTCGAGCGGCACGACCACTATGAAAACCTCAAATTGCCGGCTGGATTCGACTACCTCGACATCACCGCGCTGTCGATCGAGGTGCGCCAGAAGCTCGACAAGCAACGTCCCGAGACCTTGGGACAGGCGTCGCGCATCTCGGGTGTGACGCCGGCGGCCATCTCGCTGTTGCTGGTGCATTTGAAAAAGCGTGGCGCGAAAGGGTTCGCCACGCTCAACGAGGAGTTGGCAGGATGAAGTTTTTCGACCGTAACGCCATTGCGCCCGTACTGGCCAATGGCATCAAAGAACTCAAGCTGGACCTGAGCGAACAGCAGCACGCGCAATTGCTCGACTACCTGGCGCTGCTGCACAAGTGGAATTCGGTCTACAACCTGACCTCGGTGCGCGATCCGATGCAGATGGCAACCCACCATGCGCTCGATTCGCTGGCCGCGGTGTCGGCCTTCGAGGGCGCGGCCAGCGTGCTCGACGTCGGGGCAGGGGGCGGACTGCCCGGCATCGTGCTGGCGATTGCCCGGCCGGGCATGTTAGTGGCCCTGATCGATACCGTGCACAAGAAAACCGCGTTCCTCACGCAAGTCAAAGCCGAGCTGGGCTTGGCCAACGTGACCGTGCACACGGCGCGCGTGGAGCAGCTGCAGGTGCCGCACAAATTCGACGTCATCACCTCGCGCGCTTTTGCCGACCTGTCCGACTTTGTGAACTGGTCGGGACACCTGCTGGCCGAGGGCGGCAAATTCATTGCCTTGAAAGGCACTGCGCCGGCGGACGAACAAGAACGGCTGCCGGCCGACTGGAAAGTGAGCGAATTGCGGCCTATCCAGGTTCCAGGACTGCAAGCGGAACGGCATCTGGTTTTTATCGAAAAGAACCTGCGCACAGAATAAATCGTATAAATCATATAAACGGTTTATATCGTTTAAACCGTATAAATCGAATAAACGGTTTATACGATTAAAACAGTATAAATCGTTTGCATCAAAACTATCATAAGAGCATACATGGCGAAAATATTTTGCGTTGCAAATCAAAAGGGCGGGGTAGGCAAGACCACCACCAGCGTTAACCTGTCGGCGGGCCTGGCCAAACTGGACCAGCGCGTGCTGCTGGTCGACCTGGACCCGCAGGGCAACGCGACCATGGGCGCCGGCATCAACAAGGCCGGGCTCAAGGCATCAACCTATGAAGTGCTGCTGGGCGAGGCCGAGGTCAGCGCGGCGCGCACGCGTTCGGAAGCGGGGCGCTTCGACGTGCTGCCATCGAACCGCGAACTGGCCGGCGCCGAAGTCGAGATGGTCGAACTGGAAAACCGCGAGCGCCGCCTGAAGGATGCGCTGGCCTCGGTCGACAAGGATTACGACTTCATCCTGATCGACTGCCCGCCGGCCCTGTCGATGCTGACCCTCAACGGCCTGTGCGCCGCGCACGGCGTGATCATCCCGATGCAGTGCGAGTACTACGCGCTGGAAGGATTGTCCGACCTGGTCAACACCATCAAGAAGGTGCACGCCAACCTGAACACCGACCTGAAGATCATCGGCCTGCTGCGCGTCATGTTCGATCCGCGCATGACCCTCTCGCAACAGGTGTCGGCCCAGCTCGAGCAGCACTTCGGCGACAAGGTCTTCAATACCATCATCCCGCGCAACGTGCGCTTGGCCGAAGCGCCGTCGTACGGCGTGCCGGGCGTGGTGTTCGATCCGTCCTCGAAAGGGGCGCAGGCCTACATCGCCTTTGGCGCCGAGATGGTCGAACGCATCAAGACAATGTAAACATACGCATCACACAAAATAGGCAGCAAACATATGGCAACCAAAAAACTCAAGGGGCTCGGTCGCGGGCTAGACGCGCTGCTGGGCGGCGACGGCGAGGGCGCCAAGCCTGACACGCCGTCGGTGCTGGCCGTGCATCAGATGCAGGCCGGTAAATACCAGCCGCGCACGCGCATGGACGAAGGCGCGCTCAACGAACTGGCCGCCTCGATCAAAACCCAGGGCATCATGCAACCGGTGCTGGTGCGCCCGATCGGGCAGGACACGCTGACCGGCGCGGTGCGTTACGAGATCATCGCCGGCGAACGGCGCTTCCGCGCGGCGCAGCTGGCCGGGCTGAACGAAATCCCGGTGCTGGTGCGCGACGTGGACGACCAGGCCGCGGCCGCAATGGCGCTGATCGAGAACATCCAGCGCGAGGACCTCAATCCGCTGGAAGAGGCGCAGGGCATCCATCGCCTGATCTCGGATTTCAACTTCACGCACGAGCAGGCGGCGAGCGCGGTGGGACGTTCGCGCAGCGCGGTGTCGAATTTGCTGCGCCTGATGAACCTGGCCGCGCCGGTGCAAACCATGCTCATGGCCGGCGATGTGGACATGGGTCACGCGCGCGCCTTGCTGGCGGTGGACGCGGCCAGCCAGATCGCGCTGGCCAACCAGGTGGTGGCAAAACGCCTGTCGGTACGCGAGACCGAAAAGCTGGTGGCCAGGGAACTGGAAGAGCAGGCCAACCCGAGCACGACCCGGCAGAAGGAAAAATCGGGAGATATTGCCAGATTGGAAGAAGAGCTGTCCGACAAGCTGGCCACGCCGGTGTTGTTCAAGATGGGCGCGAAGGGCAGGGGACAGATGATCATCGACTTTGCCGATCTGGATATTCTCGATGGCGTACTGGCGCGCTTGCGCGCATAAGCCGTCAACGTCATCGTTCCTGCCACTGCCTTCGTCGTTACCCCGCCCGGGGGGCCCCCAGGTTGTCGCGCCGGTGGGGGCGGCGGGGGGGGCCGTGGGTTGCCGCCGGGGCGGGGCCGC
>NZ_VUYU01000042.1 GCF_011682065.1 Massilia rubra
CCCGCCCCCCCCCCCCTCCGCCCCCGCCCCCCCCCCCCCCCCCCCCCCCCCCCCCGGGGCTCCAACCCCCCCGGCGGCGGGGGGCCCCGCCCCCCCCCCCCCACGCTGGTTCGACGCCCTTCCCCGCTGTTTTCCGCTTTTCCGCGCCCTTCCCTCCCTGTCAGGCCAGCTTGCGCTGCGCCACCACGATGCCGTCGGCATCGGCATACAACCAGTCGCCCGGCTGCACCGCCACCCCGCCGACGCAGATGCGCACATTGCGCTCGCCCGCGCCCAGCTTGCTGCTCTTTTGCGGATGCGTGCCCAGCGCGCGCACCCCGATGGCGCAGGCGTTGATTTCCTCGCTGTCGCGCACGCACCCGTCGACCACGATGCCGCTCCAGCCATTGTTTTGCGCCAATAACGCCAGCTGGCCGCCCACCAGCGCGCGCCGCAGGCTGGCGCCGCCATCGATCACCAGCACATTGCCGTTGCCGGGCGCTTCCAGGGTGGCGCGCACCAGGGCGTTATCTTCAAACACTTTTAGTGTGGTCACGCTGCCGCAAAAGCGCAGGTGCTGGCCGTAGTGCCTGAACAGCGGCGGCAGCACGGCCATGCGGCCCTCTTCCAGCAGGTCGGGATGGTCGTCGCACAGGTCGGTGGTGGCAAAAGTCATGTCGGCTCGCTCGCAAAAGGTGAAATGAGAACAATTCTAAGCGATTGCCGCCGCCGCCCCTGCGCGCGCCTGCCGCTGCATGCAGTAGGACCACGCGAACGGCGTTCAGGTTCCCGTGAAAACCAGGCATTCGCGGCGCGCGTGACGTGTCACAAGCAATGCGCAGGGAGCGGCTGACGCGGGGCCCAAAGCGCGCCATAATCGGCTCCTCTTTCTCGTCAAGGGGGCATGCATGCTCAGCACGCTGTCACAGCTCCGGCGCCTGTGGGACATTCTCGCCGCGATCGTCAAACTGCCGCTCGCTCACTTGCAATTCGACACGGCGCTCGCGCCCGCCGAAGTGGGCGCCACCTACCGCCATTTCACCCGGCGCCATCCGCGCTACCGCATCATCGGCAACAAGACCATCGGCGCGGCCCTGCTCGACATCGGGCAATTCGCATCAAGCGCGCAGTACCGCGACTCGATCGGCGAGCGCAACTGGGGCGGTTTCTTCGCGCGGCGCGCCCAGGCGCGCGGCTACCACTTCACCCGCATCGAGCGCAACCGCTATGTCGACGACATCCACGCCATCAACCAGTCCATGCCCGAGCGCCAGGGCCGGCCCATGGCCGCCGGCTACCAGGACCGGGTAGCGCATTACACCGACCGCGAGAACTTCCGCTATTTCGGCGTGCTCGATGCATCGGGCAAGCTGGTCGCGTACTGCGAACTGGGCATCTACGGCAACTTCGCCCTGTTCTCGCGCCTGCTCGGCTACCGCAACAACGATGGCGTCATGCACTTCATGATCGTCGAAATCGTCAGCATGCTGATCGCCGAGCGCAGCGTGCGCTACGCCATGTACGACACCTGGTTCGGCGCCTCCGAGGGACTGCGGCGTTTCAAGACCATCCTCGGTTTCAAGCCGTACCGGGTGCGCTACGCGCTGCTGGGCGTGGCCAGCCTGTGCCCGGTCACCTGAGTAGCCTGGCGCTCAGGCTTGCTTGAGCGCCGGCGCCCGGCTGCTGCCGCCCACGGTCAGGGCGGTGCCGATCGCCAGCACCTGGAACAGGGCGATGCAGCCGAACACCCAGGCCGGATGGCCCCGGTCCATCATGGCGCCGAACAGTAGCGGACCGAGCGCCAGGCCGCTGTCGAGGCCCGAGTACACGATGCCGAATACACGGCCGGTCGCGTTTTTCGGGGCCGCGGCGCGAATGAGCAGGTCGCGCGAGGGACCGGCGACGCCGGCGGCCAGGCCGATCCCGCCCATCAGCACCACCGCCATCCATCCCGGCGCCACGGCCGCCCCCACCAGCAGCGCCATCAGCGCGGCGCAGACGAAGGCGAGCGCAATGGTGCGGTCGTGGCGCTTGGCGCGCGTCGCCAGGAAGCCGCCCAGCACCATGCCGGCGGCGGACGCGAGCATATAGGCGGTGTAGGCGGTGGTGGCCGAGGCCAGCGAAATGCCGTACAGCGCCACCAGGCTGGCCGACGAAAAACTCTGGATTCCGCCCAGCGCAATGGCGGTCAGGAAAAAGAAGCCAAAGCTCATCCACACCGCCGGCAGCTTCATGAAGGCGAACGAGCTGTCCTGCGCCGTGCCGGCCGCCTGCAGCGGGGCCGGGTCGGCGCGCAGGTGGGCGCGTTGAAAGAACAGCAGCGCCAAGGTGGCGAAGGGAATGGCGGCGGCCGACAACAGGGCGATGCGCCAGCCGGCCAGCGCGGCGATGCCGGCCAAAAACGCCGGCGCGGCAGCCCAGCCCAGGTTGCCGCTGATGCCGTGCAGCGAAAAGGCGTGGGCGATGCGGGCGCGGCTCACGCGCTGGTTCAGCAAGGTGTAGTCGGCCGGATGGAACACGGCGTTGCCCAGGCCGGCGAGCATCGACCCGGCCGCCAGCATCACATAGCTGTGCGCGCCCGCCAGCACCAGGGCCGCCGTGCCGAGCAGCGCCAGCCCGCAAAACAGCACGCGGCGCGCGCCGACCTTGTCCACCACGAAGCCGGACAGGGCCTGGCCGATGCCGGAGACCACGAAGAACAAGGTCATCAACAGCCCCAGCTGGGCGTACGACAGGTCGAAGGCGGGCTTGAGCCACGGGAACAAGGCCGCCAGGATCAGGTGATAGAAGTGCGATACGCCGTGCGCCAGGCTGACCAGGCCGATGACGCGCGCATCGTCGCGCAGGGTGGGTGTGTTCATAAAGCATCCTTAGTTGAGCAGATGTCAGTGTAAGCAAAAAGCCATCGACAGTTTTGAGACAGGAAGCCATACTTTGTCGCAAATCCGCCAATTGCATCCCGAGCCGACCGTGTCCCTGACCATCCTTACCGATACCCGCTGGCAAGCTCCCGATCTGGCGCCGACCCCGGCACGGCCGGTACGCGCCCTCGCCCGCGACCTCGACATCACCCAGTCGCTCGATCCACACCGGCATGCCTGGGGCCAGGTGACCTTCGCCCTGTCCGGGGTGCTGCGCGTGACCACGCCCGGCGCAAGCTGGATCCTGCCGCCGCTGCGCGCGATCTGGGTAGCGCCGGAAGTGATCCACTCGGTCCATGTGCTGGAAGATGCGCGCCTGCGCCCGCTCGGTATCCTGGCCGCGCGCGCCCCGTTCGAAGGTGACGAGTGCCGCGTGCTGGCCGTGTCGGCGCTGTTGCGCGAACTGATCGTTGCGCTCGGCGAGACCGGCGCCGGTCCGCGCGAAACGCTGCTGGCCGAACTGATCCTCGACGAGTTGCCCGGCGCGGCCACGCGGCCGATGCGGGTGCCGCTGCCGCAGGACAAGCGCCTTGGCGCCCTGTGCGCGGCCCTGATCGACGACCCCGCCTGCCAGCTGACCCTGGGCCAGTGGGCGGCCCGGGTCGGCGCCTCCGAGCGCACCCTGACCCGCCTGTTCGAAAGCGAGCTGGGCATGCGCTTCGGCCACTGGCGCCAGCAGGTGCGCCTGGCGCACGCCGCGCCGCTGATCGCGCGCGGCATGCCGCTCTCGCAGGTGGCCGGGGAGCTCGGTTACGCCAGCCAGTCGGCGTTTTCGGCGATGTTCAAAAAGACCTTCGGCAGTTCGCCGTCGGCATTTTTCGCCGGCGACAGCGCCGCTTGAGCTTGCATCGTCTCTACTCGAACGGGCGCGGCCTGTTCCTGCCGGGCGAGGATGGCCGCTCGACCATGGTGCTCAAGGGCGACCTGGTGGGCGACATCATCGCACGTTGAGCCGGTACATCGGATCAAATACCGCGTCAAGTTCCTGTGCTGAACATCGTTGCAAAAGTCCCATGCCGACAGAACGTTGTTCTCCCTCGGCCGGACCGGCGATGACCTTTTTGATATTGATTATTTTTGCTGTGCGCAAGTTGAATAATATGGCGACATGCGTCCGTAACCTGCGCGCCTTGACTGTCCCGGATGCGGCAAAGTGAATGTCGAGGTAATCCGGCAGCGTACTGATGCCCTCGTGGTACCAGGACGCACTGGCGCTCACGTGCGCCATCTGCCGTGACGGCAGCAGCGCCACGATGCAGGGCGGCAGCGTCGTCACGTGCCCACCAAGCTGCAGGGTCACGCCGTCGACGGCTTGTTTCGCCCCTTGCGCAGCGAAGGCCACCTTCATCTGAGCCGGCCCGTACTTGGCCGGAATCGTGTCCATCATTCCATCCGGGGAAAATTTAACGATGGTATCAACGTGAGCGAGGCAGGCACTGCTGCTTCCCATCAATGCGCCCAGCAACAGCAGTTGGTGTAGTTTCACGTGGTTCTTTCTGTTCATTGCTTGGGAAGCTTGCGCATGTTGAGCCTGGCCGCCGGATCGAACACCGCGTCCAGCTCGTGTGGCGGGCACATCGCCGCGATGTCCAGGCTGACGTAAAGGCGACTTCGTTCGTCGCCATCGATGGTGAAGCTGTGGATGTCGGCCAGCTTGGCCGTCCGCACGTCGAACAACATGACGACCGGGTCCGCGCGCGCGCTCGCCGCGACGGCCTCGGGAGCGACAAAGGTGAGGCTGAGCTTGGACGGACCGCTTTCCTCATGGTTCCAGGCTTGCGCGGCGCTGATCTGCGCCATCTGCCGCGATGGCAGGCGTTCGACGAGGCAGGCCGGCAGCGTGGTCACGAGCGCGCCGAGCCGCAGCGTGACGCTGGCGACCGCTGCCTTGGCCCCCGGCGCGGCAAATGCCACATCGAGCCGCCCCGGCCCGAACGTGGCCGACAGATCCACGCTTCCCGACGCCGGCGCGGCAGGGAGACCGTCTTGTTGCCCCAGGCAGGTACGAGGGCTCCCCATCAGCGCCAGCATCAACAGCAGGTGATTCAGTTTCACATGGTCCTTTCTGGTCATTGCGCGGCCAGTTTGCGCGCGGCAATCGCGAGATAGCGCGCATCGCCGTAGGCCAGGTGTTCGCAATACGCCGACCAGCACAGCTTGACGACGTGCGCATCGGTGGCCCGCGCAGCTTGCGCCATGCAGGCTGGCCAGTCTATGCCCACCGTTGTTGCGGCGGCCGGCGTGGCGGTGGCGGGCTCGACCGTCAAGGTGGCGACCACGACCGCCTCCCACAGGTAGCGCAGCGCCTGGCGCGGCTCGCCGGCATACGGCAGCAGCAGGCGGAATGCATGGCATGCCGTAACGGTATGCAAGAGCGTGAAATCTTCGCGCGCATGATAGGCGCCGAGCGCGAACTGCGCCACCTGCCGCAGGTCCAATCCCGATGGCTGGATCGCCGTCCCGGCCACGCCAGGATGGCGCGCAGCCTGCCGCATGCGGTCGATAATGATGCCGTCCCACGCTGCATGGCCGGCCACCGCCACCGCCAGGCGCGCGGCGGTCGCGGCCGGCGTGGCGTTGACCGTGTCCGGCGGCAAGTCCAGGGTCGTGTATTCCATGACCCAGTACGCCAGCGCGGCGCAGGTTTCGTCATACTCGCCGGCGTCAAGCGCGTACGCCAGCCGGATCAGGCAATGAAAAGCCGACGCCGACACGCCCGGCAGCAGGCGCGGCACCCAGTCGCGCAGCACGGCGTCGAGTCCGTCGCGCCCCGCGCACGCCTGGAAATACCGTTCCAGCCCGCCCACATTGCGGCCCTGGCCCAGCCAGTCGGCCGCGTGCGTGACCGGGCTGAGCTCGGCGTCGCGCGCCCGCAACTGGCGCGCGTTGGCGTCGAAAGCGCGCGCCATGCTGTCCGCCGGCGCGCCCATGCGATCGAGCGCGATGAGCGTCATCGGCAAGTGATTGGCGAGCCGGTCGCCATACAGCGGCCCGAAACGCTTGCTGCGTTCGAGCAAGGCCCGGCAGGTATCCGACAAAGTTTCCATGCACCTTCTCCCTGTTGTTCGTCCACCGGCAGGGTGGCACTGGCGACGCCCTGATCTCCCGCGCCGCATCGCCTGTCCGTGATCAAGCACGCGGGGCCTGAGCGATGCAAACTCGACAAGCCAGGGGCGCCGGCCCCACTCTTTCTAAGAGGTAATCCATGGTCACACGTAAAAAATACGGACCGTCCACCGACGGCGCAGGTTCCGTTTTCAGCACCGTCGCGGGTCCCTCGGACCCGACCTTGCCCGGCAGCCTGGGCACCACCGACCCGATCGCCGAGCGCCTGCTGGAAAAGGCCGGCGGCGAAGCCGACCTGGCCGACGAGCGGCCCTTCAACGCCACCAAGCCGCTCGAATATGGCGACAAAGCACTAACGCCGCATACCGGCGAAGCCTATGCGGCGTCGACCCCGCTGGCCACGGCCAGCACCAGCACCGAAAACATCGCCTCGCCCAAGGTCGGGGACGGCACTGCGCACCTGGGCGTCAACGCGCTCAACAGTTCGCTGGACCGCGTGCGCGCCGACGATACCGAACAACGCCTGACCACTAACCAGGGCATTCCTGTTGCC
Organism: Massilia rubra; assembly: GCF_011682065.1. GTDB lineage: Bacteria > Pseudomonadota > Gammaproteobacteria > Burkholderiales > Burkholderiaceae_D > Telluria_A > Telluria_A rubra. The sequence continues at coordinate 6,520 of NZ_VUYU01000042.1, forward strand.
AGCAACCAGGACTCGCTCAAGATCGGCCTGCGCGGACCGATCGCGCTGGAAGACTTCGTCATGCGCGAAAAAATCATGCATTTCGACCACGAGCGCATCCCGGAGCGCGTCGTGCATGCGCGCGGTTCGGCCGCCCATGGCTACTTCGAATCCTACCAGGACCTGGGCCACCTTACCCGCGCCGCCCCCTTCGCCTACGCCGGCAAGCGCACCCCGGCGTTCGTGCGCTTTTCCACCGCCACCGGCGAGCGCGGCTCGCCCGACACGGCGCGCGACGTGCGCGGCTTCGCGGTCAAGTTCTACACGGACGAAGGCAACTGGGACCTGGTCGCCAACAATATCCCGGTGTTCTTCATCCAGGACCCGATGAAGTTTCCCGACGTCGCCCACGCGCTCAAGCCGGAGCCGCACCACGGCATGCCGCAAGCCTCCAGCGCGCACGACACTTTCTGGGACTTTGCCTCGCTCAGCCCCGAAATCACCCACATGCTGATGTGGCTCATGTCCGACCGCGCCATTCCGCGCAGCTACCGCATGATGCAAGGTTTCGGCGTGCACACCTTCAAGCTGATCAACACCAGCGGCGAGGTGCGCCTGTGCAAATTCCACTGGACCCCGCTGCAGGGCACCCACTCGCTGGTGTGGGACGAAGCGTTCAAGCTGCGCGGGCTCGACACCGACTTCCACCGGCGCGACCTGTGGGAAGCCATCGAAGCGGGCAACTTCCCCGAGTACGAACTGGGCCTGCAAGTGTTCACCGAAACGCAGGCCGAGAGCTTCCCCTTCGACATTCTCGATCCGACCAAGCTGATTCCGGAAGAACTGATCCCGGTGTTCCCGGTCGGCAAATTGGTCCTGAACCGCAACCCGGACAATTTCTTTGCCGAGACCGAACAAGTGGCCTTTTGCACGCAGCACATTGTACCCGGCATCGATTTCACCAATGATCCGATCTTGCAGGGCCGCAACCATTCCTATCCGGATACCCAGATCACGCGCCTGGGCGGTCCCAATTTCCACGAAATCCCCATCAACGCGCCCTTGGCCGAGGTGCACAACAACCAGCGCGAGGGTTTCCACCGGCAGGCCATCAACCGCGGCCGGGTCAATTACGAGCCCAACTCGCTGGCCGGCGGTTGCCCGTTCCAGGTGGGCCGCGCCGGTTTCGTCAGCGTGCCCGAGCCCGTCATCGGCAACAAAGTGCGCGGCAAACCGGAACTGTTCGCCGACCACTATTCGCAAGCGCGCCTGTTCTGGATCAGCCAGAGCGCGCCCGAAAAAGCCCACATCATCGACGCCTTCCGCTTCGAACTGACGCGCGTGGAAACGCTGGCGATCCGGGTCCGCATGGTGGCCGGGCTGGTCAATGTGGACGCGACCCTGGCGCACGCCGTCGCGTGCGGTCTCGGCATCGCGGTGCCGCCGCCGCTGCCGCTGGCCACCAGCTTGCCGCTGCCGGTCTACCCGCCCTCGCCCGCCCTGTCCCTGCTCAGCCGGCCGGGCGTGACCGGCATCCGCACGCGCCAGGTCGCCATCCTGGTCGCGCCGGGCGCCGACGGGGCGACCGTGCGCGCGATCTATGCGGCCTTGCTCGATGCGGGCGCCGTGCCGCGCCTGGTGGGCCAGCGGCTGGGACAGGTCAGCTCGCAGGACGGCCAGCCGCTGCATGTCGAAACCACCTTCGACGTCACGCCCTCGGTGGTGTACGACGCAATGGTCGCGAGCGGCGGCGACGATGCCGTCCTCGCACTGGCGCGCGACGGGCGCGTGCTCGACTTTGTGCGCGAGCAATACCGCCACGGCAAGCCGATCCTGGCCCTCGGCAACGGCGCCGACCTGCTCGCCAGCGCCGCCATTCCCTTGCTGCTGCCGGACGGCTGCGACGACCCCGGCATCGTCAGGCTGGACGCCACCCTCGCCACGCTGGCGCTGGCCCAGTTCAAGCTGGCGCTCGCGCGGCACCGCACATTCGAGCGCGAAACCGATCCGCCGACCGTGTAAACGACGGCGTGTGTGGTAAAGCCGGCATGCGCCGGCTTTTTTTGTGCAGCGCAAAATAGTGTCGGGATCTGCCGTTTCCTGCCAGACCAGCGCAGGTATGCCGAAAAAGTAGCATAAAGCGATACTAAATCTCAAGATTCCTCAATCGCGTGCGGTCTGTCGTGACACAAGCCGACGTGAATTGCCCACAACCATCCATCGTGTTCTCCCCCGCGCCGGTGTATCATTATTGCCTAGAACCAAGATCGCCTTTTATTAACCCATTGCCTTGAAAAAAGGTAACGACGGAGAGCTGTTCGCGTGTTTACTTCAAGTTACGAAACCAATGTCGGCATAGGCGTTTTGATCATTTTGTTACTCTACGTGGCGTACCGCGTAGTGATCTACAAGTTGCGCGAGCGCGAAATCAAGGAGCTCCAGCAACGCGATGAACCGAGCATGCTCGATGTTAACGAGCAAGCAAAGAGCTTCGCGCGCATCCAGGCCGAGAAGGAAGCCGCCGAGGAAGCCGCGCGTGTCGAAGAGGCGCGCCTGGTCGCCGAAGCGCGCGCCCAGGACGAACAGAACCGCCTGTTGGCGCTGGAACAAGCGCGCCTGGAAGAAGAGCGCCTCGCTGCCGCCGAAGAAGCGCGCCTGGAAGAGGTGCGCGAGGCGGCCCGCCGCGAGGCCGAACGGGTCGCCGCCGCCGAGGAAGCAGCGCGGCTGGAAGCCGAACGCCTGGCGCTTGCCGAGGCCGAGCGCCTGGAAGCCGAACGCCTGGCAGCCGTGGAAGCGGCCCGCGTCGAAGAAGAACGCCTTGCAGCCGAGGAAGCGGCGCGGGTCGAAGCGGCCCGCATGGCCTTCGACGCAGCCGTTCGCGTGGAAGCGGAACGCATCGCCGCGATCAATATTGCCCGCATGGAAGCGGAGCGTCTGGCCGCCGAGCAAGCTGCGCGGCAAGATGCGCAACGCCTCGCCGACGAACAGGCAGAGCAGCTGGAAGCGGCGCGTCTGGCCGATGAGCAAGCCGCGCAAGCCGACGCCAAGCGCATCGCCGAAGAGCAAGCGGCGCAACTGGAAGCGGCGCGCCTGGCCGACGAGCAGGCCGCCCAGCTGGAAGCGAAGCGCCTGGCCGACGAGCTGGCAGCGCAGCTGGAAGCACAGCGCATCGCCGACGAGCAAGCGGCGCAGGCCGAAGCGAAGCGTCTTGCCGATGAACTGGCCGCGCAGCAGGAAGCGGAGCGCATCGCCGCCATCGAAGCGGCCCAGCGCGAAGCGGACCGCATCGCTGCCGAAGAGGCGGCGCGGCGCGAAGCCGAGCGCCTGGCGGCAGCCGAAGCCGAGCGGATCGAAGCGGACCGCCTGGCTGCGCAAGAAGCGGCGCGCGTGGAAGAACAACGGCGCGCCGAAGCCGAGGCTGCACGCCTGCAGGCCGAACAGGCAGCTGCGGAAGAAGCCACACGTGTCGCCGCCGCGCAAGCGGAAGCTGAACGTGTCGCCGCTGAAGCAGCCGCCCGCCAGGAAGCCGAACGTCTTGCCGCCGAACAGGCCGCCCGGCTTGAAGCCGAACGCGTTGCGGCGCAAGAAGCTGCGCGTGTGGAAGCTGAACGTGTCGCGGCAGAACAAGCGGCACGTGTCGAAGCTGAACGTGTCGCCGCCGAACAGGCGGCACGTGCCGAAGCCGAGCGCATCGCCGCCGAAACGGCGGCACGCCTGGCGGCTGCGGACAGCGCCCCCGCTGTCGCGGCCCCGGCCCCGGTGGCGGCTCCCGCCACCCCCGCACGCGTCCACCAGGCCAAGGTCGCAACCGACACCGTCGTCATGATCGCCGACGATTCCAAAGTGGTCCGGGTGAAAACCAACCGCTTGCTGGTCAACAATCAGTTCCAGGTAGCGATGGCGGAAGATGGCCTCGACGCGATGAAGCAGATCGCCGAACGCATGCCCGACGTGCTCATCACCGACGTCGAAATGCCCGGCATGAATGGTTTCGAGCTGACCAGGCACGTGCGCCAGAACCCGCTGACGGCGCACATTCCGGTGATCATGATCAGCGCCGAAGAAACCTACCAGGTCAAGGCCGCCGAAGCCGGTGTCGATGTCCTGCTCGGCAAGCCGTATTCGGACGCCGTCATGCTCGATCACATCCAGCGCTTCATGCGTGAAGGCCGCGCCTGACGCGCACGCCGTCCGCTTCCCTCCACACTGACCGCCATCCCTGCACACGCAGGCATGGCGGTTTTTTCTTTCCAGCCACGATACGCGCGCCCACGCCGGCGCTGTCGGATATCTTTACACTCCAACTGTCAAATCCGCCCTCGTTCAAAATTTCATGTTTAGTAACAAAGGCTTAAGTTTCAGGCGCGAAACTTGCTTTAAAAATACGCTTTGACGAGTACGCCATGCGGGCAATGCCACATTGCACCAAGCATGGTTAAAAATATAATCATAGTCTGATTCCAATCAGCGACACCTTGAAAAGCGGAAATGAAAAACCTCAAACATCTACTGAAGATCGCGCCGGCCCTGCTGTGCGCTTACGCCGGCTCTGCGCAGGCGCTCGTCATCAACTTCACCCCGGCGCCCGGCATGGATCCGCTGGCGCTGGCCGGCTTCCAGGCGGCTGCCGCGCGCTGGACCAATGTGTTGCAGGATAACGTGCAGGTGAACCTGAACATCGGCTTCATGGCACTTGAACCGGGCGTGCTCGGCTCGACCGGCTCGACCCAGGAACTGTTCAGCTACGACGCCTACCGCAACGCGCTCGCCAAGGATTCCTGGAGCATCAGCGACAAGAAAGCCGTGTCGAACCTGTCGACCGCCAGCTGCCTGAATGTGATCATGAACGGCACCGGCACCAACCCGTCGGGCATCGGCAGCGCCACGCCCTTCCTGGACGATAACTGCGACGACAACAACAACAGCATCCGCATGACCCGCGCCAACGCGCGCGCGGTCGGCCTGGCCGGCGCCAAGGACGACGTCTCCGACGGCGAGATCAATTTCAGCAGCCTGTTCGACTGGGACTTCGATCCGGACAATGGCGTCGACGGCAAGGCCTACGACTTCATCGGCGTGGCCGCGCACGAAATCGGCCACGCGCTCGGCTTCATCAGCGGCGTCGACGTCCTCGACTACAACCGCGACGGCGACTATGCCGACTCGGAGTTCAGCTACATCGCCCCGGGCGACCTGTATCGCTGCTCGGCGCACAGCAAAAAGAAAGCGGCGGACCTGGACTGGTCGGCCGACACGCGCACCAAGTTCTTCTCGCTCGATAAATGCCAGACCACCCTGGCAACCTTCTCCACCGGCTCGACCTACGGCGATGGCCAGCAAGCGAGCCACTGGCAGGATGACCTGCATCTGGGCCTGCTCGACCCGACCGCCGGCCGTGGCGAAAAGCTCGGCCTGTCGCCGCTGGACGTGCAGTATTTTGACGTGATCGGCTGGAACGTGGTTCCCGAGCCGGGCGCGATTGCGCTCTTCATGCTTGGCCTGGCTGGCCTGGTCGGCGTGCGCCGCAAGCGTTGAACCAACTGACGCAGGCAGAATGTCGCTAACCTAAGCTCCGTCATTCCCGCGCAGGCGGGAATCCAAGGCATCTTTGCTAAACCACGGTGCCTTGGATTCCCGCCTGCGCGGGAATGACGGAGCGAAGTTTAGGGGCAAAATCATTAATTAGATCCTGCCCGCGCTAAACCGACTACTCGAAGCTCAAGCTACCGCCCTTGACCCGCACCGGAATGGTGTCCTTGGGTCCGAAGCGTCCCGACAAGATCAGCTTCGACAGCGGATTTTCGATCTGCTGCTGGATGGCGCGCTTGAGCGGGCGCGCGCCGTACACCGGGTCGTAGCCCGCCTCCGCGATCTTCTGCAAGGCCTCTTCCGACACGTCGAGCGTCATCTCCATCTTCGCCAGGCGCTGTTCCAGGTGCTTGAGCTGGATCTTGGCGATGGCGCCGATATTCTTCTCGTCGAGGGCATGAAACACCACGATTTCGTCGATCCGGTTGACGAACTCCGGCCGGAAATGCGAGCGCACCTCGGCCATCACCGCCAGCTTGACCACGCCCGGATCGTCGCTGTCCATCGACTGGATCTTGTGCGAACCCAGGTTCGAGGTCATCACGATCACCGTGTTCTTGAAGTCCACCGTGCGTCCCTGGCCGTCCGTCATGCGGCCGTCGTCGAGCACCTGCAGCAGCACGTTGAAGACATCGCTGTGCGCCTTCTCGACTTCATCGAGCAGGATCACGCTGTACGGTTTGCGCCGCACCGCCTCGGTCAGGTAGCCGCCTTCGTCGTAGCCCACATAGCCCGGCGGCGCGCCGATCAGGCGGGCCACCGAATGCTTCTCCATGAATTCGCTCATGTCGATGCGGATCATCGATTCCTCGGTATCGAACAAAAAGCCGGCCAGCGCCTTGCACAACTCGGTCTTGCCGACGCCCGTGGGGCCAAGAAACATGAAGGAGCCGTACGGGCGGTTCGGGTCCGACAGGCCCGCGCGCGAGCGCCGGATCGCGTCGGACACGGCGACGATCGCCTCGTCCTGCCCCACCACGCGCTCGTGCAGCTTCTCTTCGATGTGCAGCAGCTTGTCGCGCTCGCCCTGCATCATGCGCGAGACCGGAATGCCGGTCGCGCGCGAAACCACTTCGGCGATTTCTTCGGCCCCGACCTGGGTGCGCAGCAGCTTCGGCTTGGCGCCGTCGGCGGCCTTGCTGGTGTCGGCTTCGGCGTGCTTGAGTTGCGCTTCGAGTTCGGGCAGCTTGCCGTACTGGAGTTCCGACACCTTCTGCCAGTTGCTGCTCCGGGTCGCTTCTTCCATCTGCAGGCGCACGCGCTCGATTTCTTCCTTGATGTGCGTGGTGCCCTGCACGATCGCCTTTTCGGACTTGAGGATTTCTTCGAAGTCGTTGTACTCGCGTTCCAGGCGCGAGATTTCGTCGCCGATCAGGTCGAGGCGCTTGCGCGAGGCCTCGTCCTTTTCCTTCTTGACCGCTTCGCGTTCGATCTTGAGCTGGATGATGCGCCGTTCCAGCTTGTCCATCACCTCCGGCTTGGAATCGATCTCGATCTTGATCTTCGACGCCGCTTCGTCGATCAGGTCGATCGCCTTGTCGGGCAGGAAGCGGTCGGTGATGTAACGGTGCGACAGTTCGGCCGCCGCGATGATGGCGGCGTCGGTGATTTCCACCTTGTGATGCAGCTCGTATTTGTCCTGCAGGCCGCGCAGGATGGCGATGGTCGCCTCCACGCTCGGCTCGTCCACCAGGATCTTCTGGAAGCGGCGCTCGAGCGCGGCGTCCTTCTCGATGTACTTGCGGTACTCGTCGAGCGTGGTGGCGCCGACGCAATGGAGTTCGCCGCGCGCCAGGGCGGGCTTGAGCATATTGCCCGCATCCATGGCGCCTTCGGCCTTGCCGGCGCCGACCATGGTGTGCATCTCGTCGATGAAGACGATGGTCTGGCCTTCATCCTGCGCCAGTTCCTTGAGCACCGACTTGAGGCGCTCTTCGAACTCGCCACGGAATTTGGCGCCGGCCAGCAGGGCCGCCATGTCGAGCGAGAGCACGCGCTTGCCCTTGAGCGAATCGGGCACCTCGCCGTTGATGATACGCTGCGCCAGGCCCTCGACGATGGCGGTCTTGCCCACGCCAGGCTCGCCGATCAACACAGGGTTGTTCTTGGTGCGCCGTTGCAGCACCTGGATCGCGCGCCGGATTTCGTCATCGCGCCCGATCACCGGATCGAGTTTGCCCAGGCGGGCGCGCTCGGTCAGGTCGAGCGTGTATTTCTTGAGCGATTCGCGCTGGCCTTCGGCGTCGGCCGATTTCACGCCTTCGCCGCCGCGCACGGCCTGGATCGCCGTCTCGAGCGCTTTGCGGGTCAGCCCGTTTTCGCGCGCCAGGGTGCCGGCGTCGGACTTGTCTTCGGTCAGCGCCAGCAACACCATTTCGCTCGAGAGGAACTGGTCGCCGCGCTTTTGCGCTTCCTTATCGGCCAGATTGACGACGCCGACGAATTCGCGCCCGGCCTGCACCTGGCCGCCATTGCCGGACACTTTCGGCAGGCGCTCCAGGGAACTGCGCAGGGCCGTGGTCAGGCTGCCCACGTTCACGCCGGCGCGCTGCAGCAGCGAGCGCGCCGCGCCATCATCCTGGTTCAACAGGGCCGACAGCAGGTGGACCGGTTCGATATACTGATTGTCATTGCCCACCGCGAGGCTTTGCGCATCGGACAGCGCTTCCTGCAGTTTAGTGGTCATTTTGTCTTGGCGCATGGTCGAGCTCCACGTAAAAGTGCGATTAACTTGATTAAAAGATTGGGCCACGGCCGGTTTTTTCAAGGCGCTCCTTCCCGGCCAAGGTGTTTACCATGATATTCTTGCATCATTGAAACCTTTATTGGACTGCCGCCTTGTCTGCTTCGTCTCTTTCCCGCTTCAGCGCCGTGGGCGCCCTCCTCCTGGCCAGCGCCGCCTGCGCGGCCGCGCCACCAGCGGCGCCCGCGCGCACCGACGCGCTGACCCACGCCGACGCCATGGCGCGCTCCCAGCGCATCGCCAACGTGGCCTATGTGCTCGACTTTACGCTGAGCGGCAAAGAGACCTTCGACGGCGCCAGCACCTTGCAGTTCGACCTGGCGGACACGCGCGCGCCGATCCGGGTGGACCTGGACAAGGCCACCATCGCCAGCCTCACCGTCAACGGCGTGGCGCTCGCGCCGCAGTACAACCAAGCCTACCTCACGATCGCCGCGCGCGACCTGAAGGTGGGACGCAACAGCATCACCGTGACCTACCAGCGCGCGCACAGCACCAATGGCGAAGGCCTGCACCGCATGCTCGATCCGGTCGACGGCAAGGTCTACACCTACTCGCACTTCGAGCCGGCGGCGGCGAGCCAGATGTTCGCCCTGTTCGACCAGCCCGACCTGAAAGCGACCTACCAGTTGACGGTGACCGCGCCGGCCGACTGGCAGGTGGTCTCCACCAAGCGCGAAAGCGCCATCGAAGAGCGCGGCGCCACGCGGCGCTGGACCTTCCCGGCCACCAGGCAACTGTCGGCCTACAATTTTTCGATGCACGCCGGCCCGTACAAGGTCTGGGAAGACAACAGCGGCCCGTATCCGATGCGCCTGTTCGCGCGCCAGTCGGTGGCCGCCCAGGTGTCGCCCGCCGACTGGTTCAAGTACACCAGACAGGGCCTGGCCTACTTCGACAATTACTTCGGCATCCCCTACCAGTTCGAAAAATACGACCAGCTGATGGTGCCGGACTTCCTGTACGGCGCGATGGAAAACGCGGCGGCGGTCACCTTCGCCGAAAACGGTTTCCTGTACAAGACGGCCATGACCGAGGCCCAGCGCGAAAGCCTGGCCGAAGTCATCCTGCACGAAATGGCGCACCAGTGGTTCGGCGACCTGGTGACCATGAAATGGTGGAACGGCCTGTGGCTCAACGAAAGCTTCGCCTCCTTCATGGCCACCATGGCGACGGCCGAATCGACCGAATTCACCGGCGCCTGGCAAACCTTCTATGCCGAAGGCAAGCAGCAAGCCTACGTGCAGGACCAGAGCCCGGCCACGCACCCGATCGAGGTGCCGGTGGCGTCGAGCGCCAACGCGTTCGATAACATCGATGCGATCACCTATTCGAAAGGCGCGTCCACCCTCAAGCAGCTGCGCCACCTCTTGGGCGAAGAGGTGTTCCGCAAGGGCGTGCACAACTACCTCGTCAAGTACCAGTACAAGAACGCGCAGCTGGACGATTTCATCGGCAGCCTGGGCGACGCCGCCGGGCGCGATCTCACGCCGTGGACCCGGCAATGGCTGTACAAGGCCGGCGTGAACACGCTGGCGGCCGACTACCGCTGCCAGGCCGGCAAAGTGGCCAGCTTCACCCTGCGCCAAAGCGCCCCGCCCGCGCTGCCGACCCTGCGCGAGCAACGCGTGCAGGTCGCCACGTTCGTGCTCGATGGCGGCAAGCTCGCTCGCGGCAAGACCGTGGCCGTCACCTACAAGGGCGCCGCCACCCGCGTGCCGGAACTGGTGGGCAGCGCCTGCCCCGACCTGGTGTATCCGAACTACCAGGACTGGGGCTACGTCAAGGTCAAGCTGGACCAGCGCTCGTTCGCCTCCGCCAGCGCGCACCTGGGCGCCATCGACGAGCCGCTGCTGCGCGCGATGATGTGGCAAAGCCTGTGGGATGGCGTGCGCGATGGCGAACTGCCGCTGGACAGATTCATCCAGACCGCGCTGGCCAACGCCCCGCTCGAAACAGACTACAAGCTGCTGGGCGACGTGCTGACCAAGGTGGCGAAAGCCAAGCACTACATCGATGTGATGCACGCGCCGCCGCGCTACGCGCAAAAGACCACCGCCGCACTCGAAGCGATGATGTGGCGCGGAGTCGAAGCGAGCAAGGGCAACGCCAACTTCACGCACCAATGGATGGACGCCTACCTGGACGCGGCCACCACCGTGCAAGCGCAAGAACGGCTGCTGTCGATCCTCCATGGCGAAACGGTGCTCGGTGGCGTGCCGCTGGACCAGGACCTGCGCTGGAAGATCATCGAAGCGCTCAGCCGCGCCGGCCACGCCGGCAGCGTGGCGCTCATCGCGGCCGAACAGGCGCGCGACAATTCCGACGCCGGCCAGGCGGCCGCGCTGCGCGCCACCGTGATCCAGCCCGACCCCGCCGTCAAGCAGCAGTGGCTGGCCACGATCATGGACTTGAAAACCCCGCTGCCGTTCGCGCGCGTGCGCACGGCGATGGAAAGCCTGTATCCGCCCGGGCAGCGCGTGCTGAGCGAAATGAGCGCGACCGAGCGCCTGCGCCAGCTGCCGGCGCTGGACAAGGCCGCCGGCCCGGTCTACATGCGCAGCTGGGCCGCGACCATGATTCCGAAGGATTGCACGCCGGCCAGCGTGGCGCGCCTGGCCAGGGCCGGCAAGGAGTTGAAGGGATTATCGGAAGGGACCATGCGCGCGCTGCGCGAACAGCATGAAAACGAGCGGCGCTGCCTGGCGGTGAGGAAGGCGATGAAATTCCCGCAGGAGTGACGGGGCAACGTACGGCGCAGGGGCCGGGCCGCGATGGCCCGGCCGGGATAACTTCAACCCGCGCTTATTCCTTGCCCGGGTCGACGTAACCGGTCGCTTCCTGCGACAGCGACACGTCGCGCACGTTCTTTTGCACCGCCACCGCCGCGAACAGGCTCAGGACGAAGGACATCGCGAAGAAGCCCTTTTCGCTCTGCGCCAGGGTGGCGTTAAACAGGCCCACCGTCAGCAGCAGCACCGACAACAGCAAGGACACCCAGCACAGCCCAAAGTAAATGCCCGTCACCTTGACGCCTTCGAGGCGGTCGCGCACCGACTTTTGCAGCGACACGGCGGCGAACAGTCCGTACATCAGCAAGGTAAAGTAGTAACCGCGCTCATTGAGCTGCATCGTCGAGTTCCACAGCCCGACCAGGTAGGTACCGGCGCCGACGAACAGGGCTGCCCACGATGCGCCGATAAAGGCCCCGGTAGGACGTTGCGGCAGTTGCTTGGACATTCAATTCTCCTTGGTTTGACATCACGTGGACAAAGCGCGCCAGCTGGCATGGCCGGCGATACAGCAGATAAGCGATCCGGCCAGGTGCAGGGACGCATGCGCCAGCGCCCAGCCATAGTCGCCGCGTTCGAGCAGCACCATCGCCTCGCCTGAAAAAGTGGAAAACGTGGTCAGCCCGCCCAGGAAACCGGTCACCGCGAACAGGCGCCATTCGGGCGGCAACTGCGGATGCGCGCCAAAAAAGCCCAGCGCCACCCCGATCAGGTAGCCGCCCGCCAGGTTCACGGCCAGGGTGCCGAGTTGCAGCTTCGGGTGCCAGGCGCCCATCCACAATGCCAGCCCCCAGCGCAGCCACGCACCGAGCGCGGCTCCCACGCCGACGGCGACAAAGCTCACCCGGCGGCCCATTTGGCCAGCGCCGCGTCGTCGCTCACGCGCGCGTCGACCCAGCGCGCGCCGTCCGGAGTTTGTTCCTTCTTCCAGAACGGGGCGTCGGTCTTGAGGTAATCGATGATGAATTCGCAGGCGGCAAACGCTTCGCCGCGGTGCGCGGCGCTGCACGCCACCAGCACGATCTGGTCGAGCGGCGCGAGCGGCCCGACCCGGTGCACCACCAGCGCGCCATACAAGGGCCAGCGCTGGCCGGCCTGCGCCACGATCTTTTCCAGCGCCTGTTCGGTCATGCCCGGATAGTGTTCGAGCTCCATCGCGGCCACGCTGGCGCCGTCGTTCATGTCGCGCACCGTGCCGACAAAGCTGACCACCGCGCCGATGCGCGCATCCTGCGCGCGCAGGGCCGCCATTTCGGTGCTCAGGTCGAAGTCGGCGGCCTGGACCCGCACCGCCATCATTTGCCGGCCTTCGATTTGTCGTCCCTGGCAATGCGCGTGAACAGGTGGTCGATGCGCGAGGCGGTGCGCTCGTCCACCAGCGCCGGCATGGCGCACAGCGGCAGGAAATGGGCCGCCTGGTTGCCCGGCTTTTGCCCGGACTTGAGCGACGATTGCAAGGTTTCGACCTGGAGTTTGAGGCGCTCGCGCGCAAATTCGCTGCCGCTGTCGATGCCGGCGACGATTTCGAGGCGCAGGATTTCGTGCAGCAGCGGCGCGCTGTTCTTCTCGAGCAGCGCGGCAAAGGCGGCACGGCCGTCGCCGCTCGCCGCCAGCGCCGCATCGAAGCGCGCCTTGAGCGTGCGTTCGTAGGTGGCGTCGAGCGCCGGCAAGGCGCTCCAGCGCGCGGCCCAGTCGCAGCTAGCGGCTTGCTCGCCGCCGGCGGCAACCTGGGCTTCGAGTTCCTGGCACAGGCGCAGCTTGTCGCGCAGCGCGCTGGCCTGGGCGCGGCTGGCCTCGCGCTTGGCGGCATCGACATGGTGCTGCAGCGCGGCGATGGCGGCGTGATAACGCTTGTCGACCTTCGCTTCGTTGGCGCGCGGGACGGCGCCGATGGCGTTCCATTCGGCCGCCGCTTCGCGCAGCAGCCTGGCGGCGTGGGCGACGGCGTCCGGCTCGCCGGCGGCGTGTTCGAGGCGCGCGCTGATGGCGTCCTTGGCTTCCTGGTGGCTGCGCCGTTCGGCGTCGGCGGCGTTGGCGCTTTCTTTACGGCGCGCGAAGACGGCGTCGCAGGCGGCGCGGAATTTCTGCCACAGGGCCTGCTCGGACTTGCGTTCGAGCGGCAGCGCCCGGGCGTGTTCCTGCCAGCGTTCCTGCAAGGCGCGCAGGGTGTCGAGCGCGTGGCGGTCGTGCGCGTCGAGCGCGGCCACCTGGGCGATCATGGCTTCGCGTTCGGCCACTTCGTTCTTGCGCTGCTGTTCCAGCGGCGCCTGCAAGGTGTTGAGCGCGTCGGTGAATTCGTGGTCGAGGCGCTTCTTTTCCTTGCGGTCGATCGCGCCCAGGTGGCTCCACGCCAGGCGCATGCGCTGCACGGTGGCGGCCATGTGCTTCCAGTCGACGCTCTCGCCTTCGGCCAGCTTGGCGGTTTCCTGCGCCGCTTCGGCGATCAGCGCTTGCGCCTTGGCCGCGTTGGTGTGGCGCTCGTCGGCCAGGTGCTTGAAGTGGGCGGCGGCCGGCGCGTAGGCGGCGCTGCAGGCGGCGTCAAAGCGCTCCCACAGGCTCTTGGGCGCGGCGCCCGACAAGGTATCGAGCGCCTTCCAGCGTTCGCGCATGCTGCCGACCTTCTTGGCCAGTTCGCTCATCGCCAGTTTTTGCGTGGTCAGTTGCTCGACCGCCTTGATCAGTTCCTCGCGCGAGACGTTGCCGCCCCAGCGCGCCCAGTCCGACAGGCGTTTGAGTTCGGCGCGCGCGTGCGCCAGGCGCTCCGACAGCGCCGGCGTGAGGCGCGTGCCCTTGCTGTCCTTGAGGATCTTGTCCATCTCGGCCGCGCTGCCGAGCGAACCTTGCTGCAAGGCCGCTTCCATCGCATCGAGCGCGTCGAGGAAGTGCTGGTCGGGCGCTTGCGCGGGGGTGTTCTTGCGCGACTCTTTGGCCGCCTTGCCAGGTGTTGCGACCGGCGCCGGCACCAAAGCAAGCAGTTCCTCGAAGCGCTGCTGCAGGTCGGCCGCTTCGGCCGGCGCGGCCGGCGGCAACTGCTGCCAGGCTTTTTTGAGTTGTTCCTGGTTGAACGCGCCGGGCGGCGTGGCGCGCCATTCGGCGAGCGCGGTTTCGCGCGCGATCACGGCCGACTGGCCCTGCTCCAGCGCGCCGAGCGACGCGGTCAGGCGCGCGTGCTCGGAAGCGAATTCATTGGTCAGGCTGCGCGGCAGCGAGGCGTGTTCCGGCGCGGCCAGGGCGGCGGCCTGGGCCTGCGCCATGGCGTCGAGCCGCTCGGCCAGGTCGGCGGCGCGCAGGTCGCCGGCGCCGAGGGCGCGCAAAGCGGTGAGGCTGTCGATCATGGCGCGCTGCAAGGTCACCTGCGCTTCGAGGCGCTGGGCCAGCCGGGTGCGGATGGCGTTGAACTGCTCGGCCAGTTCCGGGGCGGCGATCACCGACCAGCGGCGGTCCAGGTCGGCAACCTGGTTGGGCGAGAGCTTGTCGTCCTTGAGCAGGGCCTCGGCCTGGTCGATGCAGGCCTGGCCACGCCCAAGCTCGGCCTGGTGGTGGCGCAGCGCGTCCAGGCGCGATTGCATGAGCTTGGCGACGCGGCGGTCGGTGTTGCGCATGGCGGCGTGGACTTTTTCGAGCTGGGCCGCTGTATGGACGTGCTCGGCGGCAGCCAGGCGCAGCTCGGAAAAATCGGATTGCAGGATGAATTCGACGGCGGCGGCTTCATCGCCGGCCAGCGCGCCTACCTTTTCGGCCTGTTGGGCACGCAGCACGCTGGTCTGCGAGGGCTGCGGCGCCGGATTCGGGCTCGCCTGCGCGGACTTCCCGGCAGGGGTGTCGGACTTGTCGGCCGGTCGCTTGAAAAGGAATTCGAACATGACGTGAGATCAACCATTCAAAACCACCATGATAGCAAGAATGGCGCGAAAAGCACGCGATCGGCTAGAGTATTCCTGCCCGATACCGCGGGTGGCATGTGCCACCGGCTTGGCAAGCGCCGGCCCGGAGCGCTCCGGCGCGGGTGAAGCGGCCCGCCGTCAGTGGGCCAGATGGGTGGCGAAGCGACGCCGCCCGGCGTCTTCGGTGCGGGCGACTCCACGCTCCTGCCCGTAGCCGGCCGTGCCGATGGCCGGGCGCGACGGCTTGCGGTCTTGCTCGTACGCATCATGCACCAGCATTTCATTGGCGATTGAAAACCACGCCTCGCCGGAAATCACCGCCCGCGCCACCGGGAACAATTCCTTCTCCTCGCGTTCGAGGCGTTTGAGCGTGGCGCTGCAAAAGGCGTCGAGCGCGGCGCAGAACTGGGCCACGCCGGCATACGTGTCGAGCGCCGTGACACCGAGGCGCACCACCAGCACGCCCACGGCGTCGGCGGCGGCCCGGCCCAGTTCTTCCAGGTCGAGCAGCAGCCGCTCGGCGGCGGGGCTGGCCTTGCGGATGGCCGGCGCCAAAAACATGTCGATTTTGCGCCAGTGGCAATTTTCGTACAGGCGTTTGACCATCTCGCATGCGGCGCCAACCTGCCCGGCGGCCAACGCATTCTGGTGCGCGAAGGCCGAGTGAAGCAATTTTTGCAAAGTCTGCACTTGCTTGCGGATATTCGCTTGCTCGACAGACAGTGCAACCAGGGTATATGTCGCCGTTAACATTCGTTCTCCTCAGAAGATGCCCGCATACGCAAGACCCGGACGCTGCAAGCGCCCGGGAGCCTGGCTGGAGTCGTGTGTTCAGGCAGGCTTGGAGTTGTTCTTTATGAACTTTTGCATCAGCCCGGAGAAACCAGTGTAAAGAACTCCGACACCATCCGTTTGATCTAGCGCAAGGGGCGTGCCATCAGCGCGTTTCTTGTCAGCACATCGCAACGTAGCGTAGAGCATTTAGTAACGAAACGCCACGCCATGTTCTTGCACCCAAGATTTTTTCGCGTGCGCCAACCACATCACCGGTATTTGCGCGCAGAATGTAAGTTAGCCTGCGGCCGCATGCCATGCACTTGCAGCCGCGCCAAGTCTTTTGATGCTACTCAACCATCAGGGGGACGCCTATTCCTTCCGCCAGCGCATTTCGCCGATCAGCCAGGCGCCTGTTCCGGGTCCTGCTGCTCCCCTGCTTCGCGCTGGCGCTGATGGCGTCCATGTGGATCACCCTGTTTCACCAGATGGGGGTCGAGCGCGCCGCAGCCCATCACGACGCGGTCCTGGCCAGCCAGGCGCTGGCGCGCGTGCTGTCGGAGCACGTCAGCCACATCCTGCGCCAGAGCGACCATGCAACCCAGCTGTTCAAGCTCAAGTTCGAGGAAACCGACGGCGCCCTGCGCCTGGCCGAATTCAGCCGGCGCAACGGCCTGCTCGACAGCGTGCTGCCGGCCAAGCTCAATCTGCCGATGGCCCTGGTCGGGCGCGACGGCGCGATTCTCGACAGCGCCAACGGCTTCCAGGCCGGCGCCGCGGCCGGCGCGGCGTGGTTCGAGGCGCTCGCGCGCGGCGCTGGCGACGCGCCCCAGTTCTCGACCCCGGTGGTGGAGCCGCGCAGCGGCAAATGGATGATCCAGATCGCGCGCCGCCTGAACGATGGCGCCGGCCGCTTCGCCGGCGCCATCGTGATCATGATCGACCCGCTTTATTTCGTCGACGACTACGACCGCGTCAACGTCGACGACGAAGCGGCCCTGTTCCTGTGGGCCCACGATGCCCAACTGAGCATCGGGCGCGTCGGCGAGCACCTGTTCGTGGGCGAACGCCTCGGTTTTCGGGCGCACAGCAAGGGGTCGGACGAACTGGTGCCGAACGCGCCGCCGGACCGCATCGCCCGCATCTACAGCTACAGCGACATGGACCGCTACGCGCTGGTGGCGGTGGTCGGCATCACCGAGCGCGCCGCGATGGAAAAATTCGAACGGCACCGCATCCGCTACCTGGTGATCGCGCTGGCCGCAACCCTGGCGATCGCCCTGGTCACGGCGCTGCTGATGCGCCAGAGCGCGCGCCTGCGCGCCAGCATGCGCGCCGCGCGCGACGCCCAGGCCACCTCGCGCGCGGCGGCCGAGGGCAGTCTCGATGGGGTCATGTTCCTCAAGGCGCGGCGCGACGCCGATGGCCAGGTGGTGGACTTCACCGTCACCGACATCAACGACAAGGGCGCGGCCCTGCTCGGGCACACCCGGGCGGCCGTCACCGGGCAAGGCATCCTGCCGCTGCTGCCGCACAACGTCGACCCGCCGTTCCTGACGCGCTACGCCCAGGTGCTGCTCGAATCGCGCCCGCTGGAAGAAGAAGTCGAACTGCGCACGCCGGGCGAGCGCCCGGTCTGGATCCGCCATCAGATCGTGCCGCTGCCGGCCGGCGTGGCGGTGAGCTGGCGCGACATCAGCGCGCGCAAGCTGGCCGAACTCGAAATCAGCGGCAACCGTGGCTTTTTGCAATCGCTGATCGAACACCTGCCGCTGCTCATTTACGTCAAGAGCGTGCGCCCGGCCAGCTTCGGCACCATGGTGGTGTGGAACAAGGCGGCCGAAGCGGCCACCGGCTACGCCGCCGACGACGTGATCGGCCAGACCGACTGCGCCGCTTTCGCGCCGGACTTCGCCCTGTGCAGTCCCGAAGAAGACCGCGCCATGCTGGCCAGTCCGGCGGCGGTCGACCTGCCCGAAAAACCGCTGCGCCGTCCCGACGGCGAACTGCGCTACCTGCACACGGTGTCGGTGCCGCTGTTCGACAACGACGGCGTCATCGAGTATATCTTATGCATCGCCGAAGACGTCACGCGGCGCCATGAACAGGACCAGAACCTGCGCAACAGCGAAGCGCAGCTGACCGCGATCACCAACGCCTCGCCGCTCGGCCTGATCCGCGCCGACCTGCGCGGCCAATGCACCTACGTCAACCGCATGTTCGAAACGATCACCGGCGTGACGCGCGAGCGGGCGCTGGGCAGCGGCTGGAAAGACGCGCTGCTGCCCGAGGAGCGCGACAGTCTCGACACCATCTTCCGGCACCAGAGCAGGAACGCCGAGCCGTTCAAGAAAGTGGTGCGCTGCCTGCATCCCGACGGCAGCCTGGTATGGGCCTCGCTGAAGGTGGCGGCGGTGCGCATCGGCGGGCGCATCGAAGGCTTCGTGGGCACCGTCGACGACATCACCACCCTGCGCGAAGCCGAGATGGCGCTGCGCGAAAGCGAGGCGCGCCTGCGCACCATCGCCGACACCTTGCCGGCCATGGTGGCCTACATCGACGCCAACCAGGTCTACCGCTTCCACAACCTGGCCTACGACCGCGAGTTCGGGCGCGGCGGCACCCAGGTTCCGGGCATGACGGTGCGCCAGACCGTCGGCGAAAAGCGCTTCGCCACGCTCGAACCGTACATCCTGCGCGCGCTCGGCGGCGAGACCCTGGTGTTCGAAGAACACGACGAGCGCGAAGGCAGCGAGCGCGCGCTGGAAGTGACCTACATTCCCCAGCTGGGCGAGGACGGCGTGACGGTGGTCGGCTTTCACGTCATGCGCCAGGACATCACCTCGCAAAAGCGCGAGAAGAAGCGCCTGCTCAAGCTGGCCCAGGTCGACGCGCTGACCGGGCTGGCCAACCGCGCCGGCTTTTTGCACAAACTCAGCCTGGCCATGCGCGAGAGCGCCGACGACGGCCATCTGATGGCGCTGATGTACATGGATATCGACCATTTCAAGCCGGTCAACGACACCCATGGCCACCATGTGGGCGACGCCCTGCTCAAGGCGTTTTCGGCGCGCCTGGCGCAGACCCTGCGCGCCAGCGACACGGTGGCGCGCCTGGGCGGCGACGAATTCACCATCATCATGGAAAAGCTGGCGCGCCCGGAAGACGCGCAGGCGATCGCGGCCAAGATCGTTGGCGCGATGCAGGCGCCGTTCGAGCTGGGCATGGTCACGGTGTCGGTCTCGGCCAGCATCGGGCTGGCCTACTTCAGCGGCGGCCTGCCCGATCCGGACGCGCTGCTGCAGCAGGCCGACATGCAGCTGTACCAGGCCAAGCAGGCCGGGCGCAATACCTGGCGCGCGGCGGCCGGAGACCGCGCGCCGCCCGCAGCGCCGGCAAGCGCTTCCTTCCAACGGGTGTGGTAGGAATTTTCCTATTCGCTGATGTGTCCGCTTTGCAGCTGGGCGGCGCGGATTAGAATTTCCTTTCACTATTTTCTGAAAGGATTCGGCATGGACAGAAGGCCCGATGGGAGCGATGCGGCGTGGAGCATGATTGGCTTGACCATCATCGTTGCATGCATGCTGTGGAAGTGTTTCAGCACCCTTGCGGCAGCCATGCATCTTGGCCTGGAGCCGTGCATCTGGTTCACGTTTGGCGTGATCGCATTGGCGGCGAGCGCGTACGCTGTGGTCCGGCACGACTGGCCGGGCCGGGTAATCGCCTTCATCTTGCCGCTAATCTATTTCTTCTTCGTGCCCGCGCTGAATTTTTGGGCGCGCATCGGGCCGTGGGGGTTTGCCGCCCCCCGTTTCTCCGAGCATGTCAAGCACACCGATCCGCTGTGGTACGGCACGATCTGGACCCACGGCGCGGTCGTTGCGGTGCTGGTCGCCGTGGCGTTTTACCTCAACCGGGACCTGCTCGAGCGATCGTATTAACGTGCTCCATCGGCCGGAGCGCTGCTGCCGGGAGGGCTACTATCAGGGAGCAATTGCGCCGGCAGGCATCCGGCGTAACCGGGCCACGGCCGCAGGCAGCGCCAGGCCGGTGGCGCGGCCTTGGTGATGCTGCGCTGGTACAGCAGCTTGCCATGGAGGTCGTAAAACTCCGCGCTGAAACGCTCGCCGTCGATGCTGGCCCACAGGAAGCCGGGGCTGCGGTCGTAGGCGAAGTGCACCGGATTGGCGTCGCGTCCGACCAGGCGCGTGGTTTTCGAGCCGGCGCCTGAGACGATGAATTGCGTGCCGCAGCGCGCCGTCGGCCATTGCAGGTTGTGGTCGTGGGCGCTGAGGACGATGTCGGCGTTGCCGCAGATGACGTCCTCGAACAGGCGCTTGAGGGGCGCGCCGTTGATAATCTCCGGGCAAACATTGCCGCAGCCTTCATAGTTGCCCGCATTGCCGTGCTCGCCATTGGACAGGTAGGGATGGTGGCCGGCCACGATCTTCCACCTGGCCCCGGAAATCGCCAGCGCGCCGGCCAGCCAGGCGCGCTGCGTATCGGTGTTGACGCCCTGCAGGTAGCCGGTGGTGTCGAGCGCAAACAAGGCCACCTCGTCTTTCTGCACGTGATAGAACGGGTGCGGCATTTTCCAGCGCGCCGAGCGCCAGGTATAGGCGACCTGGAACTGCGGCTTCCAGTAGTCCAGGGGCGGATCGCCATAGTCGTGGTTGCCCAGCATGGCATAGAACGGCAGGTCGAGGCCGGCGTAGGGCAATTCGAACTTTTGCTGGAACTGGGGATCGTCCGGGCGGGTGATGCCTTTCCCGTAGAAATTATCGCCCAGATAGATCACGAAATCGCAGCCCTTGCGCGCGCACAAGGCCGCCATGGCCTTGCCGTTCGCGTACTGGGCGCGATTGCCTTCGCCAGCGTCGCCCAGGGCCAGGAAGCGCACCGCGCCAGTTGCCGGCAGCGCCAGCGCGGCGCACAGAAGCGCGCAGATCCGATGTGTCAGTCGAGCAAACATGGCAGTCCTCCCGGTTGGCCGTCCGGTTTGACTGTAGCAGGGGCGCCAGGACGGCCGCTGAGCGGGCACAAGCGCAAGCGCATGGCGGGTGCGCAGGCAAACGGACTAAAATACTGGACTTACCCTGCAATCGGCTGCCTGGCGTTCATCGACATGCATGCGGGTGCAGCCTGGAGAAGTTGTCGATATCGAGAAAAAATGACCACACCAGATCGCTCTGACGAGGATGATTTTTACACCCAGGACTTTGAAAAGGATGGCTTTGTGTCCGTTTGGGTGGGCAAGAAGGGCGCATGGCACGCACCAGACGTCGACATACTGCAAGAGCTTTGCGGCGTCGGCTATTACCGCCTCGACGATCAGGAAGCGAATTGTTTCGATTTCGACGAAGTGCCGTTGCAATCCCTGCTGAAAGATATTTCTTACTCCACATCGTTCATGGATGAGGTCCTGCGGGCCGCGGGTGGAAAGGGCTGTCTTCAAGCGCGCTGGGTGGTTCTGCAGTACGAGTTTGCATATGACCCGGCACAGGTGACCCGCCCCATTGCGGATGACCCAATCTTCATTGGCGCGTTTCCGTTTACGACCGACGACGAGTAGCATCGCGCTTCGGCCGCATCTCCGCCACATCCTGACTGAACGTGAGCCGACCGGCGCTGGGCGGGAACTTCAGCGAAGCGGGCCTGTCCAACTTCTATCGCAGGCAATCACTTGGCATTTTCCCAGATCCGCGCTACGAGGCGCCACAGGCGCACGGGGCACGACGGCTTAAGTGCGCTAGACTGATGCGGCATGCATGGACAACCGGGGGAACAACGCATGAGCTCACTAAATCAAAGCAGTGGCGATACCGCGAGGGGCACAGATAGGTCCTCTCCAGCAAGCGCGTCGCCGGATGAAAGCGGGGTTCAGGCGGCCCGCACAGTCCCGCCGCAATCCTACTCGACGCATTTCCATCTGAGCTACGTGACGACCGTGCATACAACGGGGAAAATTGTTGAAGACAGAAAAGTCCATCAAATTCTCTATACCTATCGACCAGAGGCGGGGACGAGCAATTCGGTTCCGCAAGCTCGCATGTCGATCACTTGCCAAATCGAGAGCGAGGATAAACATGAGCAGTTGCGCCTGCGTGTCGACAGTCCCCCCTTCGAAGGGGGGCTGGTTTCCCCCTCGGAAGTTCATCTTCCAGTGGAGAAGCCAGGGTCATCTGACGATGCATTGAAAAGCATACGTGAGAGACGTACTGCGGTACTCAAGGAGATGTTTGGAATTTGGAAAGATCGCGATGATATACCCGAGGGTCTTCAGTTTCAAAAGGCAATGAGGGACGAATGGGGTTAGTCTTATTTGACACAAACATTCTTGTCGATGCTTTGAAGGGTATTCCGGAAGCCCGTCAAGAGCTGGACTATTATGCCAACCCTGCCATCAGCGCTATCTCATGGATGGAGCTGATTGCTGGCGCACCGCTCCTGGAACAGTTGCGCGCGCATGCATTTTTGGTCAGTTTGCGATTCGACGTTATTCACACGAATGAAGCGATCATGCACGAAGCAGCCGCGGTTCGCGGCGCTAGTATCCGCAGGCCGCCGAAGATGGCGCTACCAGACGCCATCATCCGAGCCACCGGAAATGTTACGCAGCGACTGCTCATCACCCGGAATACAAAGGATTTTGTCGGCTCAAACATTCGTGTTCCCTATGAACTTGACACGCAAACCATCGTACGCGTCATTAATGTCGTTCCGCCGCCCCCGCCATGACGGCGCAGAAACACAAATGAGCCGGCTGCAGGACGGGGGACTGCTGGCGGCCGGAACATTTGTCGCGTGGGGTGAAGGCCGCGCCGCGCTGGCTTTTCTGCGCCGCTTTCTCAAGTGAGCGCGCCGCCGCCTGCGCCGGCGCCGGTCGTGCGTCGCCATATTGCGCTATATTGAGCGCCTGTTCCTCGCCTCAACACACCTATGCGCCTGCTGCACACTTCCGACTGGCATCTGGGCCAGACTCTCCATAATCACGACCGCACCTACGAGCACCAGTGTTTTCTCGACTGGCTGCTCGACATCATCGTGCTGGAGCGCCCCGACGCGCTGCTGGTCGCCGGAGACGTGTTCGATACCGCAAATCCGTCCGCCGCGTCGCAAAAGCAGTTGTACCGCTTCTTGCAGCAGGCCCGCACCCGCGCGCCCTTGCTCGACATCGTCATCATCGCCGGCAACCACGATTCGCCCGGCCGCCTGGAAGCGCCCGCGCCGCTGCTCGAAGCCTACGGCACCACCGTGGTCGGCCACGTGGCGCGCCGGCGCGACGGCGAGATCGACCTCGAACGCCTGATCGTGCCGCTGCACGACGCGGCCGGCGCGGTGGCGGCGTGGTGCATCGCCGTGCCCTTCCTGCGCCCGGGCGACGTGCCGCGTGTGGCGCCGCCCGGGCCGGTGGCGCCAGCCACAGATGCGCCGCCGCCCGACCCCTACCTGAACGGCATCGCCCTGCTCTACCAGCAGGTGTTCGCGCTGGCCAAAGCCCGTTGCGAAGACGGCCAGGTGGTCGTCGCGATGGGTCACTGTCACATGGTCGACGGCCAGGCCTCGCTCGACTCCGAGCGCCGCATCGTCATCGGCGGCACCGAAGCGCTGCCGGCGGCGATGTTCGATCCGGCCATCGCCTATGCCGCGCTGGGCCACCTGCACCTGGCGCAGCGCGTCGGCCAGAAGGAGCAGGTGCGCTACAGCGGCAGTCCGCTGCCGCTGTCGTTCTCCGAAGTGGCCTACCA
Source organism: Massilia rubra (assembly GCF_011682065.1). Classification (GTDB taxonomy): domain Bacteria; phylum Pseudomonadota; class Gammaproteobacteria; order Burkholderiales; family Burkholderiaceae_D; genus Telluria_A; species Telluria_A rubra. The sequence continues at coordinate 30,029 of NZ_VUYU01000042.1, forward strand.
GCACCAGATTTTGCGCGTCGACCTGATCGACGGCGCCGTCAAGGTCGAACCGCTGCTGGTGCCGCGCGCGGTCGACCTGCTGCGCGTGCCGGCCCAACCGGCGCCCCTGGAAGAAGCACTGGCCGCGCTCGCGGCGCTCGAGCTGGAAGACTTGCCGCTGCCGGCCCAGCCCTTTCTGGAGGTGCGGGTGTTGCTGGACGCGCCAGAACCGGGCCTGCGCGGCCGGGTCGAAGCGGCCATCGCCGGTAAACCGGTGCGCCTGGCGAAAATCGAACCGACCCGCAAGCACAATGGCGCGGGCGAGGCGGGCACGGTGCTCTCGCTCGAGCAGTTGGCGCAGATCCAGCCGGACGATATTTTTCGCCGCCTGTACCGCCAGAAATTCGGCGACGAGGCGCCGCCCGACCAGCTCAGCGCTTTTGCGGAACTGATGCTGCCCGGCGCGCACGGGGACGACGCATGAAGATCCTCAAAATCAGCGGCAGGAACCTCGCTTCGCTGGCCGGCGAATTTTGCGTCGACTTCGAACAGGAGCCGCTCGCCGCGGCCGGCCTGTTCGCCATCAGCGGCCCCACCGGCGCGGGCAAAAGCACCCTGCTCGACGCCCTCTGCCTGGCCTTGTACAACGCCACGCCACGGCTGCTCAAGATCGTGCGCAACGGCAGCGTGCTGCCCGATGTGGGCCAGGACACCGTCTCGGCCCACGATCCGCGTACCTTGCTGCGGCGTGGCGCGGGCGAGGCATATGCCGAAGTCGACTTTGTCGGGAACGACCAGTTGCGCTACCGCGCGCGCTGGAGCGTGCGGCGCTCGCGCGGCAAGGCCGGCGGCGGCCTGCAGCCATCGGCCATGAGCCTTCAGCGCTTGCCGGAGCTGATCGCGCTCGGTGGAACAAAAACCGAAGTGCTCGACGAGATTACCAAGTGTATCGGGCTCTCGTTCGAACAGTTCACGCGCGCCGTGCTGCTGGCGCAGAACGAATTTTCCGCCTTCCTGAAGACCGAGGAAAACGACCGCGGCGAGCTGCTCGAGACCTTGACCGGAAGCGCCATCTACACCGCCATTTCAAAGCGCGCATTCGAGCGCTTCCGGAACGAGCAAAAAGAACTGGAACGCCTCACCGCGCGCCTGGCCGACCAGGCCCCGCTGCCCGCCGAGGCGCGCGCCGGCATCGACGAACGCAGCGGCGCCGCCGACATCGCCCTGGCGGCGCTGGACCAGCGCAAGGCCCTGCTCGAGCATCAACTGCGCTGGCACCAGGAGCGTGCGCGCCTGCGCCGCAACGAACTGCTGGCCGAGGAAACGCTGGCCAGCGCCCACGCCGACGCCACCCAAGCCGAGGCGCGCCGGCGCCACCTGGCCACGCTGGACGCGCTGCAACCGGCGCGCGCGCTGCTGGCCGAACAGGCCCGGCTCGACGCCGACCTCGCCGCCATCGAGCAAGCGCTGGCGGCCAGCGGCGGCGAGCTGCAACGCGCCCAGGACACGCTGCAAGGCGCGACCGTCGCTTTCGCCGGCGCCAGCGCCGCCTTGCAGGACAAGGAACAAGCCCTGCGCGCCAGTGCGCCGCAGCTGGACCAGGCCAAGGCGTTCGACGCCAGCATCGCGGCGCTCAAACCGTCGCACGCCAAGGCGGCGCAGGTGCGCGAGCACGCCACGCGCGACGCCGCCCAGGCCGGCGCCGCGCTGGAAGCGAAAGGCGCCGAACTGGCCGCGCTGCGCAGCGCGCACCAGCAAGGCGCCGACTGGCTGGTGCGCCAAAGCGACTGGGAAGTACTGGCCGCCGGGTGGCCGCGCTGGGACACGCTGTTCGCCCAGGCCGCGCAAGCCGCTGCGCAGGACAGCGCCAGCGCCGCCGGCCTGGACGCGGCGCAGCAAGCCATGCTGGCCGCCACCGACAGCGAAGCGCGCGCCGCCGAAGCGCTGGCGCAATCGACCCAGCAACTGCAAGCGTTGGAGACCACGCGCCAGCAAGCCATCAGCGCGCTTGACGCCGTCGACGCCGACCAGCTGCGCGCCGAACGCACGGCGCTCGACCGGCATCGCGACAGCCTGGTCGAGGCCGAGAAAATCTGGGCCGCCGTGAACGCGACGCGCGAGCGCCTGCGCCAGGCCGGCGCCAATGCGGCGCGTGCGCGCGGCGCGATCGCCGCCGCCGACAACGCGCTGGACGCGCGCGTGGCCGCCGGCGGCGCGCTCGAAGCGGCACTGGCCCAGGCCGAGCGCTCGCTCAAGATCGCCGAGCTGGCGTGCGCCGACAGCGTCGTCGACCTGCGCGCCAACCTCGATGACGGCCAGCCCTGCCCCGTGTGCGGCAGCGCCGAGCACCCGTACCAGCACCAGGATGCGGGCCTGCGCGCCATGCTGGACAGCCTGCGCGCGGAAGTGGCCGCGTGCCGCGCCGCGCTGCAAGAGAACCTGTCGGCCCAGGCCACCGAACGCGCGCTCGCCGCGGCCGCCAGCGTCCAGCTCGACGCCAGCGTGCGCGAACACGAGCTGCTCGACGCCACCCTGGCGGAGGCTCACGCGGCATGGAACGAGCACGCCCTGGCCGACGTCGCGCCCGAAGAAACCGCACGCGGCGCGTGGTTCGTCGGCGAAGTGGCCGCGCTCAAGGCGCGCTCGCAGCAGCTCGACGAACGCGAACGGGCCGCGCGCACGGCCGCCAGCGCGCGCGACGCCGCGCAGCGCGCCTGCGATACGGCCAACAGCGCCCACGCGCGCCTGCAGGAAGCCGCCAGCGCCGGGCGCACCGCCCTGGCCCAGGCCAGCGCCCAGCACGCGGCGCTGTCGGACAAGCGCACCCGCGCGGCAAGCGCCCTGGCGCAGCTGCTGGAAGAACTCAACCCCGCCTTGAGCGGCGACTGGACCAGCGCATGGCGGCGCGACGCGGCGGCGTTTCGCGATGCGCGCGCCGCCGAAGCGCAGCAATGGCGCACGCAATCGGCGCAGCACGCCAGCCGCGCCGCGACGATCCTGACGCTGGAAGCGGCCAATCTGGCGGCGGCCGGCGACCTGGAACGCGCGCGCCAGGCCAGCGCCGGCGCCGACGCCGACTTTGCACGGATCGACGCCGAAGTCCGGGCCATGCATGCGCAGCGCGCCGCGCTGTGGGGCGGGCAGCCGGTGCGCGAGATCGAGGCGCAGCTGGCCGGCGCCGTCGACGCGGCCCGCGCCGCGCTGGCGCAGCAGCAAAGCGCCGCCCAGCAAGCGGCGCAAGCCGAAACGCGCGCGCGCGACGCGCTGCTGCACCTTGGCGCCCGGCTCACCGGCTCGCAGACCGGCAGGCAGCAGGTGAGCGAGCGGCTGGCGCAATGGCTGGCCAGCTACGGCGAACGCCATCCGGCGTTGGAGAGCGTGGCCGATGGCGCGCGCCTGGCCGACCTGCTGGCGGAGGACGCCGGCGTCATCATGCGGGAGCGCGCCGCCTTGCAGGCGCTCGACGAGCGCAGCGCCAACGCGGCGGCGGTGCTGGCCGAACGCCGCGCCCAGCGCGAACTGCACGAGCGGCACGAACGGCAGGAGCGGGATGGCGACGATCCGGCCGCCAGCGAGGCCTTGCTGGAGCACACGCTGGCCCAGTTGGTCGACGAGCGCAACGCGGCCGCCGGCGACGCCGCCGCGCTGCGTTTGCAGATCGCCCAGGACGACGTGCGGCGCACGCAGGCGCAGGCGGTCATGGCGCAGATCGAGGAACAGCAGTTGCGCGAGCGGCGCTGGGGCAAGATGAACGAGTTGATCGGCTCGGCCGACGGCAAGAAATTCCGCAACTACGCGCAGCAGTTCACGCTCGATGTGCTGCTCGGGTACGCCAACAGCCACCTGCATCACCTGGCCAAGCGCTATCGCCTCGAACGCGTGGTCAACGCAGCCGGGCCGTCGCTCGGGCTGATGGTGCGCGACCAGGACATGGGCGGCGAGGTCCGCTCGGTCAATTCGCTCTCGGGCGGCGAATCGTTCCTGGTGTCGCTGGCGCTGGCGCTGGGACTGGCGTCGCTATCGTCGAACCGGGTGCGGGTCGAGTCGCTGTTCATCGACGAGGGTTTCGGCAGCCTCGACAGCGAAACGCTGCGGGTGGCGATGGATGCGCTGGACGGCTTGCAGTCGATGGGCCGCAAGGTCGGCGTGATCTCGCATGTGCAGGAGATGACGGAACGCATTGCAACGCGCATCCTGGTGCAGCCGGGCGGCGGCGGCACCAGTACCGTGACGGTGCAATAAACCGCCCGCTTTGTTTTCAAGCACTTATCGTTTTGCTTTCGCCAACTGCACCTTGGTCCGCTCCCATCCCAGCTCGCGCCGGATTTCCTGCGGGTCGGGCGGCGGGCGGCGCTGGGCGATTTGCGTGCGCAGCCACTGGCGCACGCTTTCCTTGCTTGGTTGCTTGTCGGTGTTCATGTTGCTTCCTGTCTCGATCTGTTCGCCCAGGGGCCTGCTCCGTTAACGCCGTGCCAGGCCAACAGTTGACTGCGACTGCGCATCCCGATGATAAAATGCGCGTTTTTTACGTCCGGATCTTTCCCATGTCAAAACCCGCCCGCGTGCTGACCTTTAAATGCGTCAAGTGCGAGAAACCTGTCAAAGTCTTCCTGCAGAAAGTGTCCGCCTGCTCCCACATCCAGCCCTACCAGGGCGTGTGCGCCTGCGGGGAAATCAAGCGCCATGCGACAGGAAGCAAGGACGCAGTTCAATCCTATCTCGCTTCGCCAGAAGGGCAATGGTCCCATCACCATTGATTGAGATGCCTCAAGGCAATAAAAAAATAATAGAAAAATAACTAAAGTAATCGGCATGACTGCCGTTATGGTCAGTAACGCAACGTTTTTATTGTCTGGCCACCATGTCTTTTTTGTCCGCCCTGAGCGCCCGCGCGCCCGTTTCCACTGTCCCTCCCGCCATCGCGCAGGGTGGCGGCCGGAACGTGGGCGCGCAACTGACCCCGGCCAGCGGCAATGTCGCCCCGCGTTTGCCGGTGGTCGATCCGGTGTCGCTGTACAACGATAACGTCAGCTTGTCGCCACAGAGCATGATCAACCGGGTCGGCGACCTGGCCAGCTCCACCGTCGATGTGGCGCAAAAGTTTCTCGATACCTTTGTGGGCAAGTTGTTCGGCGACGCCGCCAAGGGCGCCACGGTCAGTTTCGACGCCGTGGCGGTGCAGGCGCAGTCGGCGTTGTCAAGCTCCGCCATGCAAAACGGCAGCGTGCGCAGCAGCGCCTTTTCCCTGAACGAGTCCGCCAGTTTCATCGGCACCGGCCAATTGCGCACGGCCGACGGCCAGACCTTCGATTTCGAGCTGGAAGTCAATTACGAAGCCAGTGCCAGCCTGGCCAGCGAAGCGCGCGCCGACACGGCGGCGAACCCCGCATCGGCCAATCGCCCGGCCCGGCTCGATTCGCCCGATGTGCTGGTACTGACCGGCAAACCGCTGCCGCCGGTGAAGTTTCCCGGCAGCCTGGACGACCTGTTCAAGCTGCTCGGACGCGAATTGCAGGCCAACGTCAATGGCCCGTCCGGCGAAGGCGGCGGCGATCTCAGCTTGCGCCTGTTGCGCCTGGTCGACCGCGCCGCCCTGCTGGCCCCGCGCCCGCGCGCCGACCAGCCGGACGTGCCGGCACAAGACCGCAGCAAGGTGCTGGCCAGCTCCTACGGCAGCGCCCCGGCGGGCGCGGGCATGCTGGCGCGCGCCTGACGAGGCCACAGGCCCACGTATAATAGTGATATCGACGCCCCGTGCCCGCACGGGGCGCTTGCCGTTTTCCGTTTTCGCACCACTGACCGATCGCCCCCATGCAACCTGAACACACTGCCGACGCCCCGGCGCGCATCCACTGGACCGAAGAGGGCCAGCCGCGCAGCGCGCGCTGGCGCTCCGAGAGCGGCATGCCGCCGCCCAAAAAAGTCGTCATCGCCGACGACAAAACCCCGGCCGACGTGGCCTACCGCCTCGCCTGCGAAGGCACCGCCCTGCTCTGGCGCGGCGACTTCCACAACGCGCGCCAGCTGCTGCAAGCGCTGGCGCGCCGCGCCGACCATAAAGGCGGGCGCGCCAAGGCGCCCAAGGCGCCCGCCTCGCCGGCCGACGCCTTCCACCTGCACCGCCAGGCCCAGTCGCAGCGCGCCCGCACCCTGGCCATGCTGCTGCTGCCGTTCGAGGCCGACTACAGCGTGCCGCTGCGGCGCGCGCCGGATGTCAAACAAGCCTGCAACGAAGCCTACGGGCGCAGCGACGAAGCTTTCGTGGCGTCGATGCGCGAGCTGCTTGGCCTGATCGGCGCCCACGAGTGGCGCAAGAACGGCGTCGAGATTGCCGCGCTGGAGGCGCGCATCCACCCGCACTACGGCGTGTTTTCGCCCATCCGCGGCGAGTACGTGACGCTGGTGGCCGACGCGCCGCTGCCGGACGGGTGCGCGCTGGCGTTCGACATCGGCACCGGCACCGGCGTGCTGGCGGCCCTGCTGGCGCAGCGCGGCGTGGCGCGCGTGGTGGCCACCGACATGGATGCGCGGGCGCTGTCCTGCGCGCGCGAAAACCTGCAGCGCCTCGGCCTGGCCGGCACGGTCGACGTGGTGCAGGCCGACCTGTTCCCGGAAGGGCGCGCCAAGCTGGTGGTGTGCAATCCGCCCTGGCTGCCGGGGCGCCCGAGTTCGTCGATCGAGTACGCGGTGTACGACCCGGACAGCCGCATGCTCAAGGGCTTCCTCAATGGCCTGGCGGCGCACCTGGCGCCCGGCGGCGAGGGCTGGCTGATTCTGTCCGACCTGGCCGAGCACCTCGGCCTGCGCCCGCGCGAGCAGTTGCTCGCGCTGATCGCGGGCGGCGGCCTTGAAGTCATCGAACGCCACGACGTGCGTCCCACCCATCCGCGCGCGGCCGATGCCGCCGACCCGCTGCACGCCGCGCGCGCCGCCGAACTGACCTCGCTATGGCGCCTGCGCGCACTGTAAGGGGCCTGCTGGCCGCCGCGGCGCTGCTGGCCTGCACGCACGCCGCCGCCTGCAGCCGCCCGCTGAACATGGTCAGCGAGGAGTGGCCGCCCTACTCCTTCACCAACGAAGAAAACCTCCAGACCGGCCTCGATATGGACATGGCCAAGGCAATCCTCAAGGAAGCCGGCTGCACCCTGGTCACCGCCCCGCCGCTGCCGACGGTGCGGCGCATGCTGCTGTTCGAGCGTGGCGACTTCGACCTGATGCTGGCCGCCACCGACACGCCGGAGCGGCGCCGTTTCGCGCGCTTTTCCACCCCCTACCGGCACGAGACAGTGGCGCTGTTCGTGCTGGCGCGCGACTATGCGCGTTACGCCGGCGTGACCAGCATGACGGGGGTCGCGCGCGAACAGGCGGCCGTGCTGGCGCCGCGCGTCGGCTGGTACGGGCCGCAATTCGCGCACGCCGCGCCAGGCCTGCGCGCCGCCGGGCGCCTGTTCGAATTCGGCGCCTTCGAGCAGGGCATGCGCATGCTGGGCGCCGGACGCGCGCAGCTGATCATGGGCGACCGCGCCGCCATCATGTACGAAGCGCAGCGCCAGAAGCTGGTGCTGCGCCAGTTACCCTTTGTACTGCAGCAGGCGCCGGTGCACCTGATGCTCAGCCGCGCCAGCACCACCGACAACGACCTGGCGCGCATCAACGCCGCCATCGCGCGACTGGAGAAAAACGGCGCCCTGCAAGCACTGCGCGCACGCTACGATTTGCGCTGACGGACAGATCATTTGCATATTCGGCGGAACCTCTATATAATTCGCCGCTCAGACGCGGGGTGGAGCAGTCTGGCAGCTCGTCGGGCTCATAACCCGAAGGTCACAGGTTCAAATCCTGTCCCCGCAACCAAACACATTTTGAACTGAGCCCGACTCTTCACACAGCCGGGCTTTTGTTTTTAGAAAGGGACTTGCTGCCTTCAAGCGAGTCCGCCGCGCTTCCCATGAGAGACAAAAAAGATAACGCGACCTTCGATCTGCCGGGGTTCGGCGCGGCTGCGCCGCTCGTTCATCCCCCTGCCGAAGCGCGCCGCGCCAGCGCGCCGCGCCCGCGCAAAGCAACCCTGCGCCAGGAACAACTCGAACTGCTCGACGAAACCGACGCCAGCGGCCTGCCAGTATGGCGGCGCGAAGACAATACCGACCTGACCGGCCTGCCCAACTGGGCTGCCGCGTAATTCCCCGCCATTCGCCCTCTCTCAGCTTGCCTGTTAGACTGGGCCCGTCCCCTTTTTGCCAGAGCATGCCATGAATCCAAACGCCTTCGCCACCCTGCCGCTGACCGCCACGTTCTTGGCCAACCTGGACACGCTCGGCTATCGCGAGATGACCGACATCCAGACCAAGAGCCTGCCGCACGTGCTCGACGGACGCGACCTGATCGCCCAGGCCAAGACCGGCAGCGGCAAGACCGCCGCCTTCGGCATCGGCATCTTGCATAAATTGAATCCGGCCTGGTTCGCGGTCCAGGGCCTGGTGCTGTGCCCGACACGCGAACTGGCCGACCAGGTGGCCAACGAATTGCGCCGCCTGGCGCGCGGCGAAGGCAATATCAAGGTGCTGACCCTGACCGGCGGCGCGCCGATGCGCCCGCAGATCGCCTCGCTCGAACACGGCGCCCACATCGTGGTCGGCACCCCGGGCCGCATCCGCGACCACCTGGGACGCGGCAGCATCGACCTGTCCAAGGTGCAGACCCTGGTGCTGGACGAAGCGGACCGCATGACCGACATGGGTTTCTACGACGAGATCGCCGGCATCGTCAGCGCCTGCCCTTCGCGCCGCCAGACCCTGCTGTTTTCGGCCACCTACCCGGACGATATCCGGCGCGCCACCGAATCGTTCCTGCGCAACCCGGTGGAAGTGGTGGTCGAGGCCCAGCACAGCGGCGACCAGATCGAGCAGCGCTTTTATGAAGTCGGCTTCGACAACCGCGACCAGGCCGTGGGCCGCCTGCTGAAACACTTCAAGCCGGTCTCGGCGCTGGCCTTTTGCAACACCAAGGTGCATTGCCGCGAACTGGCCGATGAACTGCGCGCGCAGGGCTTTTCGGCGCTGGCGCTGTACGGCGAACTGGAGCAGCGCGAGCGCGACGAGATCCTGGTGTTGTTTTCCAACCGCAGTTGCTCGGTGCTGGTGGCCACCGACGTGGCCGCGCGCGGCCTCGACATCGCCAACCTGGGCGCGGTGATCAATGCCGACGTGTCGAAAGATACCGAAGTGCACATCCACCGCGTGGGCCGCACCGGCCGCGCCGGCGAATCGGGCCTGGCGCTGACCTTGTGCGCGCCGAACGAAAAGAAATGGGTCAAGCTGATCGAGGAGTACCAGCACGCGCCGGTGGCCTGGCATCCGCTGGCCGAACTGGCCGACGATGGCGAGCCGGCCGCGCCGGCGCCGATGGTGACCCTGGTCATCATGGGCGGCAAGAAAGACAAGCTGCGCCCGGGCGACCTGCTGGGCGCGCTCACCGGCGACGCCGGCCTCACCAAGGAACAGGTCGGCAAGATCAATGTGTTCGAATTCATGACCTATGTGGCGCTCGACCGCCATGTGGCCGAGCACGCATTCCAGCGCCTCAACGCGGGCAACAAACTGGGCCGCGATTTCGGCAATATCAAGGGCCGCAGCTTCAAGATGCGCTTTATCGACGCCTAGCAGCCTGTCTGAGGAAACATCTGGTAACGATTCTGCAAGGCATTGTGTTGCGCATCCGACAAGCCGGGCTATGCGGCGGGGCACTTATGCAGCTACACTAAACGTGTCACGCGTCCCGCTGCCCAGAAATGCGGCGGAAGGACGCTCGCATGACGCCAATGATGGCGTTCATGCCGGAAGATGCGGCAAATTGCGTTGTCATGAGGCAAAATGCATAAATTAGGTTCATCCGGGTGATGCGCTTAATCGTTAAATCTGGCATGATTGCTTGAGATAAACATCGACGCTCCCCTGCGGCCCCGCACTCATGAATAATAACGTCGTGCTTGATGACATTGAAACACTGAAGCAGGCTTTCCTGCGTGGCGCCGGCATTCCTGCCGATGCGCTCGGTTCCGGCCTGACGCCGGAGTTAATGGAGCTGATGGGCAAGCTGATGGCCAGCTCGCTGCAAGGGACGATCGACTTGCTGGCCCTGCGCTCGCTGGTCAAGCAAGAGGTCAAGGCCGATGTCACGATGGTGGTGATGCGCAACAACAATCCACTCAAATTTTTCCCGGACAGCCAGACCGTGCTGACCCAGATGCTGCGCAAGAAAATGCCCGGCTTCATGGAGCCGCTCGAGTCGCTCGACGACGCCTACAACGACTTGCGCAGTCATCAAAAAGGCATGGTGGCGGGCACCCGCGCCAGCATGGCCGCCATGATGGCGCGCCTGAAGCCGGAGCTGTTCGAGACCGAAGTGTCGGGCGGCGGCATGATGGGCACCCTGATTCCCTCGCGCCGCCAGGCCGAGAGCTGGAAGACCTACAAGCAGGCTTACCACACCGCCGAGGCGGAAACAAAAGACCAGTTCAAGTCGATTTTCGGCCCGGCTTTCCTGGCCGCCTATGAAAAGGAAGTCGAGCGCGCGAATGCCGGCAGCAACAATGGTTGAGCGCAATCCGATCCGGCTGGCCTGGACCCGCATCAGCGAAATCGGCATGCGCGCCAGTAACCAGGACGCTGTCGGCGAAGCCCAGCATGGCGATATTTCCTGCTTCATCATCGCGGACGGCGCCGGTGGGCACGAGGGCGGCGAAGTGGCCGCTCATATCGTGGTCGAAGCCATGCTCGAGAAATTCGCCGCCGCACCGGCCTTCGGGGCCCATGCCTTGCTGTCGTATACGGCCAACGCCATCGCCAGTGTTGCGAAAAACAAACAAACCCAGCCGCAGAACCACGACATGAGCGCCACCGTGGCCGCCCTGCTGGTGGACCAGGCCAATGCCCACGCTTTATGGGCGCACCTGGGCGACACCCGCGTCTACCTGTTCCGCGACGCGCAACTGGTCAGCGTCACGCGCGACCACAGCCTGACCCAGCAACTGATCGACGCCGGCTATGCGCGCGCCGAGCAACTGCGCAGCCATCCGCAACGCAACATCCTGTTCGCGGCGGTCGGCGCCGAAGGCGAAACCCCGGTCGCGCTCGGCGACGGCCCGGTCCAGTTGCTCGACGGCGACGCCTTGCTGGTGTGTAGCGATGGCTTGTGGGAATGGGTGCACGAAGACGACATGGAACGCACCCTGGCCGAATCGGGCAACAGCGAGCAATGGCTGAGCGCCATGTGCGCGCTGGCCGAGGCGGCGCTGGAAGGCACCGACAAGGTACGCGACAATTTCTCCGCGTACGCCATCCGTGTCGAGAGCGAGATCGTATGAACGCCCTCGCCCCCGGCTCCGAAAACTGCCTGCCGATCGGCACCCGGCTGGCCGACTTCGAAATCACCGGCGTGCTCGGTGAAGGCGGCTTCGGCATCGTCTACATGGCGTTCGACCATTCGCTGCAGCGCAGCGTGGCCCTGAAAGAATACATGCCGGGCGTGCTGGCCGCGCGCGCCAGCGACAACAGCATCATGGTGCGTGCCGAACGGCACCAGGAAACCTTCAATGTGGGGCTGAAAAGCTTTATCAACGAAGCGCGCTTCCTGGCCCAGTTCGACCACCCGTCGCTGGTCAAGGTCCACCGTTTCTGGGAACAGAACCGCACCGCCTACACGGCGATGCAGTATTACGACGGCCGCACGATCAAGGATATTGTCACGCATAGCCCGGAGCTGGTGACCGAAGCGTGGTGTAAAAAGGTAATGAAGCAGATTCTCGACGCCCTCGAGATGCTGTACACCATGAAAATCCTGCACCGCGACGTTTCGCCGGACAACATCATCGTGCAGGAAAGCGGCGACGCCGTGCTGCTCGACTTCGGCTCGGCGCGCCAGATCATCGGCGACCGCACGCGCGGCCTGACCGTGATCCTGAAACCCGGCTATGCGCCGGTGGAACAGTACGCCGGCGACGCCTCGCTCGACCAGGGTCCGTACACTGACATCTACGCGCTGGCCGCGGTGATGTTTTTTGCCATCATCAAGGAACCGCCCGCGACCTCGATCGCACGCATGGTGCGCGATCCGGTCAAGCCGCTGGCCGAACGCGGCCTGCCCGGCTATGGCCAAGAATTCCTGGCGGCCATCGACAAGGGCCTGGCCGTGCTGGCGCAAGACCGCCCGCAAACCATCGACGCCTTCCGCGCGTTGCTGGGCATCGACACCAGCGGCGAAGCGCCGCGCGCCCGCCCCACTGGGCCGGCCCAGCGCTTCGCCACGATCGACCGCTTGCCGGACGCTACTGCCAGCGCCAGCACCGGTCCCGTGCCGGCCACTGGGGCCGAGGGCGCGCCGCCCAAGCCAAACCTGTCGAAGTCGCCCGGCTCGTCGTCGAAACAAGATCCGCTGGCCAAGTCCTCGCGCCGTCCGAAGCCGGAGGTGGCCGACAAAGCCGCCAAACCGGTCAAGCCGGCCAAAAAGGGCTTGCCGGCCTGGACCGGCATTGCCGCGTCCGGCGTGGTGATGGTTGCGGCGATCGGCGTGGGCCTGTATTCGCTGCTGTCCAAGCCGTCCGACACCATCATGGTCGCGCCGGCCCAGCCCCAGCCCGCCATGCCCGCCGCCGTCCTGCCGCCGCCGGCAGCCATACCGGCGCCAGTGGCTGCGGTAACCCCGCCGGCCGAACCGCCTGTGCCGGCCGAGACCGTTGTCGCCGATGCGACCGTGCCGACCGAGGGCGTCGCTGCCGCCGATGTGCTGGCCGAGCCGGTGCCGGAAGCGGCGCCGGAATCGTTCAATTACAAGCTGTCGATCAAGCCATGGGGCACCATCTATGTCGATGGCAAAGAGGCGGGCGTGACGCCGCCCCTGAAAAAACTGACCCTGGCCGCCGGCAAGCACAAAATCCGGATCGCCAATCCCGGTTTCCAGGATTTCACGGTCAATCTCGACACCAGCAAAAACAAGTCACGCACGATTGAACATGATTTCACAGCGCAGCCTAAATAAACGCATTAAGATCGAGGCATGAACCGATCCCAACACTTTCTGATGTACGCCGCACTGGCCGGCAGCCTCGCGCTGTCCGGCTGCGTCACCCCTGAAGCGCCGAGCAAGCCGAGCGCGGCCGCCAAGCCGAGCACCCCGCGCACGCCCACGCCACGCCCGCCCACGCCCGTGGTCCCGGCCACCCAGGCGCCCAACAGCGACCAGGTGGCGCTGAGCGAAGGCATCGAGCTGTATAACCAGGGTGCGTACAACGACGCCATCAAGCGTCTCGGCGCGGCCGATGTCAGCGGCGGCTCGAAGGCCAACCAGGTGATCGCGCACAAGTACATTGCCTTCAGCTACTGCGTGACCTCGCGCCCGGCGCCGTGCCGCCAGCATTTCGACAAAGCCTTCAAGCTCGATCCGTCCTTTGCGCTGGCGCCCGGCGAAAGCGGGCATCCGCTGTGGGGGCCGGTGTTCGCCAAGGCCAAAAAAGCCAAGTAAGCACATCATAACGACCAAAAAAAACGCTGCCCATGAGGCAGCGTTTTTTTTGGAGCAGCGGCGTGATCAGTTACGGACGACGCGCTTGTACTCGTTGGTGCGGGTGTCGATCTCGATGACGTCGTCGGTGCTGACGAACAGTGGCACCTGGACCGAGTGGCTGTGCGCTTCGATTGCGTTCTCGAGCTTGGCTTCTTTCAGGACGTTGCCCGACGTATTGCCTTTGACTGCTGGCTCGGAGTAAGCAACCTTGCGTGCGATCGTGGTTGGCAGCTCGACCGAGATGGCCTTGCCGTCGTAGAACACGGCTTCGCATTCCATGCCGTCTTTCAGGTAATGCAGTGCATCGCCCAGGTTTTCTTCTTCGATTTCGTACTGGTTGTATTCAGTATCCATGAAGACGAACAGCGGATCGGCGAAGTACGAGTACGTCACTGGCTTTTTGTCCAGCACGACGACGTCGAACTTGTCGTCGCCACGGAAAACGTTTTCCATCGGGCTGTTGTTCAGAAGATTCTTCATCTTCCATTTGTAGGTGAAGCCCGTGCGGCTCGAGCCGTTGACATCGGAACGCAACACGATCATAGGCTTGCTGTCAACCATAATGATGTTGCCAACACGAATTTCTTTTGCAGGTTTCATAAAGAGTGTACGTAAAAAGTGGGTTGCATAAAAATCATCTGTCGCCTGCTGGCATGACGCCGGAAGCTCACGTTTGATCGAGGTAAAAATACGTTAGAAATTAACCGAATATTGTACCTTATCCGGGCCGTGATGACCTAAGCGAAGAGGCAAAGTTCAGCAAATTACTGGTGAGGTCTCCGTTTGCCAACATCTGGCGCCGCCATTCGTCGGCATGCGCATGCAGTTCCGGCAAAGCGGTGCAAAAGGCCGGCCACAGCGGCGCCGGATCGGGCGCGTCCGGGATGGCGCCGTTCCAGCACAGCGAGAGCGCGGACAGGCTGTCGAGGCCGCTGGCGTAGCGCCCTAAAAAGGCGCGCAGCTTCTTGTGGTGCAAATTCTCGTCTTGCGGGTAGATATGCCAGACAAACGGGCGCCCGGCCCACTGCGCCCGCACGAAGGAATCTTCTCCGCGCACGAAGTTCAGGTCGCACGCCCACAGCAGGCGGTCGTAGTCGGGCTGGGCGACGAAGGGCAGCACGCGCACGGTCAGTGCGCCGCAAGTGCGGGACGCGCCGGGATCGGCAGGCGCTTGCAGGAAACTTTCTACCGCGTCGCGTGCGACGCCGTCGGGCACCAGGCAGGTGATGGCGTGCGAGCCGCCCTGCCAGGCCGCGAACAGCTGCGCGACCGGCGCGTGCGGATAGCAGAACAGCGAAATCTTCGTCGACGCCATTTCTTGTTCGGTGACGCCGAGATTCGCCAGAAATTCGGCCATCGTGGCGGGATCTTCCTGGAACTGGCGGCGTTCGTCGTCGAGCGTCGCCTCGCGCATCAAGCCGCCGGTTTTGGCGGTGAAGCCAGGGAAGAAGAAATGTTTCGTCAGCGGCAGGCGCGGATGGGACGATGGCAAGGTGTGGCAGCCTTCGACCCATTCTTCGGCCGTCAAGCCTTCCAGGTTGAACCAGACCGGACGCGGTTCGCACTGCGCCATGGCGGTGATATAGCCGGGCGGGATGTCGCAGGCGAAAAATTCGATGACGATGTCGGCGATGTCGCCAAGGGTGAAGGCACCATCCTGGTCGGCCCAGTGGCGCACTTCCACACCGCCCACCCGCTGGAGCGCGGCGGCGGGGTCGATCTCGGGGCAAATGCGCTGAAAACTTTGCAGGTCGTCGACCCACAGGGTGACCGCGATGCCGTGTTCGCGCCGGAGTTGGCGCGCCAGGCGCCAACAGATGCCAATATCGCCGTAATTATCGACGACGCGGCAGAACAGGGCGAGGGTGAGTGCGGGTTTGTTGGCGAGGGGCATGTCGGTTGTCGGAATAGTTGGGTAAAGCTGCTGCCGGTGGCTCCGTCATCCGCGCGCAGGCGGAGACCCAAGTTCGGTGAGCCATCGACTGCGCCATGAACTTGGGTACACGCCTGCGCGCGTACGACGTGCTTGATCCCGCTGGCCTAAAAACCGTCGTCCTCGCGCAGGCGGGGACCCAGGTTCGGCGAGCCATCGACTGCGCTACGACCTTGGGTGCCCGCCTGCGCGGGCACGACGTGCTTAATGCCGCTAACCTAAAAACCGTCGTCCCCGCGCAGGCGGGGACCCAAGTTCGGTGAGCCATCGACTGCGCCATGAACTCGGGTGCCCGCCTGCGCGGGCACGACGTGCTTGATGCCGCATCAACGGATCGATCGCACAATGCAAAAAGCCGCACAAGGCGGCTTCTCACACTTACTGGCGTCCCCAAGGGGATTCGAACCCCTGTACTCACCGTGAAAGGGTGATGTCCTAGGCCTCTAGACGATGGGGACCTGAACTGTTGTCAGGTAGTGGCAACTACCTGCAATGTACGACTACATCAAAACTTGGTGGAGGTAAGCGGGATCGAACCGCTGACCTCTTGCATGCCATGCAAGCGCTCTCCCAGCTGAGCTATACCCCCCATGTAACGCGAACTACTCTGCGCTGGAATAACAAAGAACCGTTTTCACGACCCTCTGGTAAAACTGGCGTCCCCAAGGGGATTCGAACCCCTGTACTCACCGTGAAAGGGTGATGTCCTAGGCCTCTAGACGATGGGGAC
This sequence comes from Massilia rubra, assembly GCF_011682065.1. Lineage (GTDB taxonomy): Bacteria > Pseudomonadota > Gammaproteobacteria > Burkholderiales > Burkholderiaceae_D > Telluria_A > Telluria_A rubra. The sequence goes on from NZ_VUYU01000042.1 coordinate 46,231, forward strand.
CCGGTACTGCAATCAGGTAGTGGCATCTACCTGCAACACATTACAACTGC
>NZ_VUYU01000043.1 GCF_011682065.1 Massilia rubra
CTACTTTGACAGCCTCGGCATGCCTCGGCTCACGTAACCTCAACTTCTTGAACCGCCCGGTGCGGACCCGCATGCCGGGTGGTGTGGGAGGGGACCGGTCAGGTACACTGGTCGCCCCTATCCCGATACCTGGGGCTTCGTGTCCGGCAGGTGTTCGAACTTTCGCAAACTCGACAGCCCGTCTGATCCAATATCAAATCGCTCACTTCGCGCACCCCTGCGCTATCTCCTTACCCTCCGCACTTACGTGTGTTTCCATTCTAGTGACCCTCTTCCGCTAACGCATTGTTTCTGTGTATCAATTCAAGCGGTGGAGTATTTTCCATTGTCAGGAGAAGCAAATGTCTAAATTGTACGTGTCCACAAAAATGCCGGAGCAGGAGAAGACTCGGCGCCTCGAAGATGAGTTGTTCTCTGCCCGGCTGACTATCATCGGTTTGATGCCGGAGCGACAGCGACAAATCCTTGAGAGCTATAGGGATTGCGGAACGCGAACCGACACATATCGTTGGGAGAATAAAATCGCCGAGGAACTAATTGCCACAGCAGAGGTTATCCCTACGTACTTCGGGGACCGTGCTTACTGTCCTCTTTGCGGCCGCGGAAGCTCGTCGGGATATGAGGAAGGTTACAGTTTGCCGGTTGGGTTGACACGCCACTTGACCGGGTGGGGTAGGTCCCACAAGTGTGGAGTGATCGCCGCGGCATTGGCGATCGCACGCGGCTCTTGGGACTTCGCATTTTCCCGGGCCGAGCGGGAACAAGAGGCGGAAAAAGCTGACTTACTGGCTGAGCGAAAATCTTCCGAGATCCTGTACATGGTGGACCCTAACGGCGAGCCCGGTTTGTTTGACGAGAGATTGCATTTCGGCGGGGCTCGAAATACGGATGAGATGAGCAGCGCTGAAATGCGCCTGGCCGAATTGCAGTTCCGAACTTCGACAGTTGGTCGAGTCAGGTCGTATGTCGATGAGCAGGAGAAATACGTGGTGTATGCCGATCCGCGCGTAAAGGGCCGGATTGACTTTGCCGCCTACGTGCGGCCATCGCCGAAGGGTGGGCGGCGCAAATTCAAAGAGTTAGGAAGATTTCAGATGCCCGATTCTTGGAAAAAAAATCTTGCCGCAAAATATCAAAACTGGGTCAAAGCGATAACAACGCAGCTAAAATAGGCGCCTCAAAAAGCATTCCCCTGCAGGACGTTGCATCCGGGCCGGCGACGTCGTGCGTTCCCATCGCGCCACCAACACCATCACAATTTATGCACCTGGTATCCGTCACTAGGCCGCTTCGCACCCGTGCGCCATTTCATTTATCTGTTGCGCAAGCTAACTCCCGACACTTCCGTAGAGAAAAAGCAAAGCGCCCTCGACTTTCTCGAGGGAAACTAGCAAAGTTGTTGCGTCATGCGCTTGGAGACGCTATTCCAGCCGTGTCAGCCATGTCTTTGGTAATGATGATTTGCAGCCTGGCGCCGTAATGACACTATCTAGATGGCGCGTCATTACCAGAAATATCGCGAAGATTTAGACCAGACTTCTCATACTGATCAACAATTTCATTTATTTTTAGAAATGGAATGACGATGGCTATACCCATATTGACATTCGCATAGTTTGCTGCCTGGTTACTGTCCTCTGTTAAGTGATCAACCAAGTTTTCTTTTACGTCGAAATGGCCATGTATCAAACCCAGTAAAAATATGGGATTTCCTCCTTCCGATAACCTAACTTGACCGTCAATTCGACGCGTGTTTCCTAGGTTGAGAAATACGGGTGAACCGCTAAGCCCCCCAATTGATCTCGCTTCAATCAGATAAGCATCAATGTTACCTAACTTGGTTGAGACCTTCTCTTCAGCCAAACTTGCAATATTGCCGATGCGTACGATTGGTGTATTACGATTCGTTCCGTGATGAGGTAGGAAAAGACCAGTTATAAAAACTTCGTCCCCTACTCCGACATTATGCTTTTTAACGATCTCCAAATTTACCCCATCTCGTGCAGTAACGTAGAGATGATCGACATGGGAGCCTAAGCCTGTGGGAAAAATGGCAATATCTATTGTTCTGTCTTCTGCTAAATACCAATAATTTAGTGGAACCTTTTCCCAGAACGCTTCTCCATTAACATCATTGAGGCGCAAGCAAATTTCACTGATTCCCAGACCCCTTATCCCTTCAATAACGTGGCGGGCTGTAACTGCATACGATGCTTGGGGTTTTAAATCGGTAGCAGGAAATTCAAGAAAAAAAACGGAACCGGCCATCCTCATAGATCCATCCGGTTTTTCGTAGCCTACAAAACATACACATTTCAAGTATTCCTGTGGAATTACCATTGTCGACCTCTACGAAAATTTGAGCGATGAAAACAATTTGAGCGGGTAAAATATGCCCAAGCCGAGCTAATTTTTTATACTGCGAAGTGTAGAGGTCGACTTGACCCAGCTAGTAAATGCCTTTCTGAAAAAGAGAGGTATGGTCAGGTGAACTCGGCTTCGCAGCGAGCACATCGTGTCGCGTCGCCGGAGCCCATGTAGCGACACTTCGGATAGATCGCACCGACACTGGCGCGCCTGGCGATGGCGGGACCGTTTCATTTGTCTCGGCCGGCACAACGGATGCGACGGGTAGGGCGGCCGGGGAGGCGGATTTTGGCGCTATGGCTGCGAAGCCGGTAAGAATGGCCCCGACGATCGACAGCACTCCTGCGAAGATCAGGAAATTTTGACGTTGTGCCATCCTGTCTATATTTGCGACTTCCATCGCTGGGGTCGACACGCCGTAGCCATAGTCACGCGCGGGCACATCGACGCTGACGTTCATGTTCAGTGCATATCCCGCCATGACCAAGCCGGCCACCAAAATTAGAATTCCAAATGCTTTCATTGTGCTTCCTGGTAAGTGGCCCAAAACTGTTCGAGCGGGGAAAATGCTTCTCTTGCACTGAATGATACCGGCAAGAAATGCATTGATTCTATTCAAATGTAACCATAGCTTGGAAGTTCAGGTCAAGCGTCGCCCCCACCGTAGACGCAAAAATGCCCAGCACAGGGCCGGGCATTTTTGCGTATCGTTCGCGTGTGATTTGCGTGTGAAAGCACTGACAATTACAGACCACTAAAGACCAGAATCAAGCTCTGCCAATTCTCGAAAATTCCTAATATAATCAGAGTCTTACGTTGTCTTCCGTCGTCTATCAACAACTAAATGAGTGGTGGAGGCGGCGGGAATCGAACCCGCCATTTTTAGCACGTTTTCATAGGAGGCCCGCCTCCCATGTCTCACAGTGTCTCGCCCGCACGAATGCCTGTGCCGATACCTACTAGCCCGAGCCAGGCGACGATGAGGAGTGATCAGGCTGCGCCCGGCGCTCATACCGGCCGGCCACCGCCGCGAGCGCCACGTTGTCGGGAACGGCGTGCAGCTGCGGCTCATCCGGTTTAGCTTTAAATTGCGACACGCGCGTGTTTCAGGTCAAGCAGTGGACCCGTACAGTGTTTATTCCATGCCTTTTTATCGGTGCTCGCTTTGTCTTGTGCGAGCACAGCTATCTCACGGGAAAAACCTCCGAATCCATTCTTGGCACGATATTGCAGGCAGATCACACTGGCGTCATCGTTGGCGCGAATTGCCTCCCACTCGACGGATGAGGGATCCCGGAGGTTGCCTTTGATGGTTTTTGCCAACAGAACAGTCTTCTGAAATGCGCGCTCCTTCTTCGCCGCAGCCGCAATCTCTTCGGGCGTTTTCTGGGCCTCCGCCGCGTTGTGCTTCTGCTGGCCAGAAATATAGCCAATAAACATGAGGGCGAAAAAGCCCCCAACGATCCATGTAGTCTTGGAAGTTCGCTTCTTTGCTGGTGCTCCGCACTTCGGGCACGATTTCGCAGTCGTGCTCATTTCAGAACTGCATTCTTTACATTTAATTAAAGCCATACATCCTTTCTAGTGGTATCTTGGCGTGACGCCTCGTCAACGAATAATACTAAAAAGTAACATGCAAATTCTATTCAAATGTAACGATTGCTAATTTCAAACGCCTGAGCGTAAGTTAGCCAGAGCTAGCGCAATGTGCGCGCCGAGCCTCCCCCAAGCATCCCGCTTTTCATCGGCATAGTCGTGATGCAAGTAATGGCGCCGCACCTTGCTGCCAGGCAGTACGTGGTTCTGGCACCGGTCGATAATGTCGAGCGAGACGCCCAGGCGCTGCATCAGTGTGGCCCCAGTGCGGCGCAGGTCGTGCGGCGTCCATGCACCTGTCTTGCCGGCGCCAAGCACCAGGGTGTCGTCGTGGCGCCGATTCTTCATCGGTGCGCGCGGGCCGCCGTCCTTGGCTTTCTTGAACATTGATTGCCGATCGCCGACCTGTTTGCTGATCGACTTCGAGTCGACATGTCCCCCGTTATTTCGCGCCGGGAAGCACCACTCCGTCTTGCTGGTGACCTTCTGCAACTGGCGGAACTGGTCGAGCGCGAAAGGGGAGAGGTACACCGTCAGATCGGCCAGGTTGTCCTTGACGTTTTCCTTTGGAATGAACCACTCGGCCGCGTCCATGTTGACGTGCTCCCATCTGGCCATGCTCATCTCGCCAACACGGCATAGCGTTGACAGCATGATCCAGATCGCGCGCTGCGTGGTGGCCGCCACCGGCTGCGTTCCGTAGCGCTTGTCCGGCGCCGCATCGTATTCCGCTTGCAGCCTGTCGAACACCGCTTGGAGTTCCGCGATCTCTCCATCGGCCAAGATGCGATCGCGCTCGTTGCTCATGTCGTAGTCGGGCGCGACGATCTTCTCGATCTCGATCAGCTCCATCGGGTTCCCATCGATCAGCAGTTTGCGCCAGGGCTGCCGCTTCTCGGCCCAGGTGAACATCTGCGTCAGGCTGTTCCGGACCATGACGGCCGCCCGGTTCACGCCACGCGCGACCATGACGCGCAGCACACCACGGAGGTCATGCTCCGTCAGGTCCTTGATGGCGATCGGGCCTATCGCCGGCAGCACGTCCGCACCGAACGACCGACGCAGCTCGGCGTTGCCGTCCTTACGGCGCACGCCGTCGAGCAGCCAGGCATCGAACATGTCCTTGACCGTGAGGTTCTCGATGCGTTGCAACTCAAGGGCCGCCAGCCTCGCCGTGGTTTCTTCCTTTCTGTCGTGCCGTTCCAGTTTTTTTTCAGCGGCCGGATTCAACCCGGAAGCTAGCTTGGCCCGCGCGGCATCCCGAGCGGCCCGAATCTCGGCCAAGCTGTCAGTGGGCCAAGTGCCGCAAGAGATGTCCTTCGCCTTGCCTTCATACCGGTAGCGATAGTAGAACGAGACGGCCACCTTGCCATCGGCCTTCACTCGGACGCGACCGAAAAGGTTGCCTTCATCGCGGATGATTGTGCCGGTCTGGTCCGACTGAATTGCCTCAAGGGTGCGCTGGGTGAGCTTCGTCATTTTTCTAAGGGGTAGGAGGATGACGTATTTTACCCCTACATTTACCCCTACAGTTTGATTAGCTCGTGTCGTTTCTAATTGGAACTTCTCGGACAATATAATTCCTAACTAGTTGATTTTGCTATGGTATTTTTCTAAGATATAGACTTGAGCGGACTCTGCTGGACCCTAAAATATTGTCGTTGGGTGCAAGGGGTCGAGTGTTCGAATCACTCCGTCCCGACCAATAAAATCAAAGACTTAGGCCAGCCAGCGTGCTGGCCTTTTTCATGTGCGCCCAGCATGGGCGCACTCCTGTGGGTGAAAGTCCCGCCGCGAGCTGACCACAGTGAGCGAAGTGAAGCGCAACTGCATGAGGGCAACCGAATGTGGAAAGCTAGCACAGCGCGGCTTCGGCCACTGAACAAATAATTTCGCTCAGAGGACAGAATGATCGAATACATCAACAAGCGCCTGATCGAGTGATCGACCTGGTGCAAGCGCCGCGAGGATGGCGGCATGGGGTATCCATCGAAGTCGAACTATTGCGACCTGGTCCCAATTCGTGGTGCTGGTGGCGCCGGACCGATTACCGAAGCGGCGGCAGCATTGGAGATCGAGGCGATCATCATCGCGATCCGCCAAAAAAACGCCGGCGCAGTATGACGTTGCGTTCGGGTTTTACCTGGCGGGCTCCATGACAGTAAAGCGCATTGCGGCCGAGTTGCACTGTAGCGAGGTGACGGTGTACAACAGGCTTCATGCGTTGCACTTGGCGGTGATGGATGCCCTGCATGACCTGGAAATTAGCGCGCAAGACCTTGCTGATGGCTAACGCAAAGTATCCGCCATATCCCTCGATATCTCGGCCGCTGAACGCGTTTCTCTTGATTGATGTTGGCGGATAGATCCGGGCGGAATCGCGTGCGCAGGCGTCACGCCGGAGGCCTTGTCTGCCGTTTCGAAAGCCGCGTGCGCCAAATCCGTCGTCTGTTGCCATCACAACAATTATCTGCATACGACTGTCGCGTGCGGCTGAAAAGGAAAGCTCCATTCTGTAGGTAATCGCGTAAAATGTTATTTCCTTAACAATTTCGACCGGAAACCTAAATGATCCGTCACCTCTTGTGCGCAGCTGCCACCGCGCTTTGTCTCGTTCCCGCCCATGCTGCTGTGAAAACCTATGATTGGAGCTTTACCGGCGGCTTCTTGCAGTACGGCTATCCTAAAGACGCCACCCTCCGGGGTAGCTTCACCGTGAACGACCTGGACGCCAACGGAGCGATCGACAAGTCAGAGCTAGTGTCCCTCGAGTATGCTGGTAGTGACTTTGTTTCGTGCAGCAGCTGCACGATCGACAGCTTTGCATGGACACCTGGCCAGGCGCCGGAGTTCTATATCAATAGCTCGTTTAGCAACGGCTATTCGTCTCGGAGCGAAACGCTGCACACGGGAGATAGCTACAGTTTTTTCTACAATTTTGGTGAAGGTGAGCCGCACTACGGTGGCGGCAACTGGACGCCCGATGTTAAATGGAGCGTCACTGCCGTACCGGAACCGCAGACATGGCTCATGCTGGGGGCGGGCGTGATCGCCATTGGTGCCGCAGCGCGTCGCCGCAAGGCAGTTTGACTCGTAGCCGGGCAGTCTATGCGCCAGTTTCGCCAAACTAGCGGCGGTCGCGCTTGGTCGGGCCGCCCTTGATGGTGCGACTCGGGTCTGTGTCGACGTCGCGCATCACGATGCTGCATTGGTTTTCCTAAAATAAATCTGACGTTTCTAACGCAGGATTGCGAAAGAGGAATTCTGCAACATCCGGTCCAAAAAAGTTTCTTGACGAACAATAGCCCGGCCGCTTCACTGGGCGCGATGAAGGCGGCGACATTGAAACAGGCTGGGTCGTTTTGCTCCGGACAGGGCAAAACCATGCAGGTGACGAAGGAGAGTGATACACCGCGTTCCTTCGGCCAGTTTCCGCAAACGACATTGCATTTCACCTGTGTCATGTGAGGTAATCTCGCGTATTTAAGCAGGGCGCCCGGCAATTAGCTTCGGGGCCGTCGACAGGCGTTAAAGTAGTAGCAAATTAATGCGTCGCGTTCGGAATGATGTGGGCGTTGCGCTGCAAGTGCGTCATCATCATCACGTTACTTAGCGAATCAAGGATAAGACCTTCGGCTTTTGCAGCATCTGCATCTCGACGATCGTCAATGATCAGCAAAATTTTCAGCCTCTCGTTACCGGTGACTGCGCGAATATCCAGTAATTTTTTCGCTGTGGCGCCCACCGTTGCCGGGTGAGTACCGATCGCAATGACCGGGTTCCCGTCAAATTGGAAATCCATCTTGTAGGCATGGCCTGAGATGCCAACATACTCCAGGCCATCATCTACGAGAGCTGGGGATTTCCATGCTCTCAAGCACATGGCAACCTCGTCGAGAAAAAGAGACGCGTCTGTGGCCACGCCGTCCTGATCCCTTTCCCAACTCGACAACGCAAGCATGCTTGAAATGTATTTGGAAAATGCTGACGGCGCGTCCTCATCCTTTGCCAAAATTTCCAATTCGCCCCTGTCGGTCAGCGATACACCGTACGGTTCGGCGAGATGTTTGATGAACCGGGTTTTCCTATGGTCATCCAATAACACCCCTCGTCCGAGCAAGTGCATGATGGCTCCACCATCATCAAAAAAACGGATTCTTCCTGCAGTTTTCTCTACAAACACAGGGATATCATCCCCATCAGGAAATGCGAAAGGCGAGTCGATCATCGCGACGCTGCCGTCATCGTTGAGCGGATGACATGTGAAACCGGTCAAACGGGAAATAGAAGAGCAAATCATCAATCCCCCGTCAGTTGAACCTGTTCTGGGTGAAGCGGCAGAGGCCGAAAGGTGATGTTGGTGCGCTCGCAATAGCGCGCCAACACGTCATCATAGCCCCAACTGGCCCAACTCGTATCGCCTCGCGTTCTTGATACACTCATCAAGAATGGTACAGCTTTACCGAGGACGATTACACAGCATCAGCCGATCAAAACCGATGGCAAACCCAATCCCCTGTCGATACGTGCCGCCGCCGACCACCTGTTTTTGCGCGCCCAGCGCCGGCACGGCGATTTCAAAGCCGTCGGTGGTGTAGTAATCGAGCCCACGCTTGACGGCGCGCGCGAGGACGTATTCTTCGGTCTTGAGCCTGATCATCTTTTCAGCGAGCGCAATCAGTTCATCGCGCGTGTTATCGGAGTCCGGATTTAATACTTCCAGCCCGAACTGAAAGAACTCGCGGTAGCGTCCTTCCTGGGGCCGTTCATAGCGCCAGCAGCGTTCGAAATACCACAGCTTCACATTCTTTTGGCGCGGATAGTATTTGTCCGCGATCAGCTGGACTGTCGCCGTTGCCTCCGGCCGCAGGCACAGCGAGCGGTCTTTCTTGTCCGGGAAGACGTACATCTGCGACAGAATTTCAGGCCCCGCCTTGTCGACGTAGACGCTGGACGGTTCCACCGAGGGCAACACGATTTCTGCAAAACCCGCCGCTTCGGCGATGTCGATCAGTTGATTGAGCAATACGCGGCGGTCCTTTGCTTCTTCGCCGGCGATAATGCGCACGCCCCTGGCCTGCGCTTCAATTTTCAATTCCATGATGATTCCCTATACCTTCAGCAGTGCAGTGCATTACGCTCGTCGCAATCCACTACCGCAAAACAAAAAAGCCCTCGCAGCGGTGCTGGGAGGGCTTTCTCTGTGATAGGGCTTTCAATCACCTAGCAATAGCTCTCCCAGCCGCGGATGCGACGAAGCGTGGTGGTGAGCGGAATGCGTGAGGAATGGGTTCATGAAAACGATCATAAGGCGCAGTTGGCGGCATGTCAACAGCTTGTTCGGCCGGACTCCTCGCCGACTCATCGGAGAGATGAGTTTTTATCACGAAAATCCCGTGCGCGCATATAATCCCCTGGTCCAGAATCAGCTCCCGATAATGAAAGAGAAAAATGAAAAAAGCAGTGGCAATCTTGATGATGGCGGCGATGTTTGCAGGTTGCGCCGCTTCCAGTTTCAGGACCGCGCGCGAGAACGCAAATCAGGTCAAAAATGGCATGACCGTACAGGAAGCGGAAACGATCCTCGGCATGCCCGCCACCGATAAAGGCGTCAATAAGGTGAAATGGCACCGGGGGAATGCCAAGCGCTACGACGCTACGCCTACCGGTTCGGTCGAGTACAACCTGGAAAACGGAATCATCGTCGGCGTTCCCGACGGCGGCATATTCGGCCCGGTGGCGCGCCAGGCTTATGTCCAGAAGCTGGCTGCAGAGGAAGCGGCCCGCCGTGCGGAAAGGCAAGCCAATGCGGCGGAAAGAGCGGCGAAGGCGGCTGCGTCCGCCAAGGCGGAAGCGGTGCGGCAGGAGCGGGAAGAGGCGCAAGCGAAGGAAGAGACGGTCGCGCTCCTGGCCGCCCGCGAACAGGCCAATATCATCTGTCGCGACAAAACAAGCTGCGCGAAAATGTTCTCGCTGGCGCAGATCTTTGTTACCCAGAATGCCAATCAGAAGATTCAGGTGGCGACAGATACCGTCATCCAGACCTACAATCCCACCGAAAAAGGCAATATCGCGGCATCGATTATCAAGATGCCCGGCAGTGGGTCGAATGAGAAAATCACCCTCACCTTGAGCTGTAAAAGTGAAGGCGAGGCAGTTGCGAAAATATGCAGGACGGAGCAGACACGCATCTATAAGGAATTCCGGCCTTTTATCGAGAAAAATCTGGTCAGATGAGCCCCTGGCGGCGCCGTGACGCCGGCTTGAAAACGCCCGGCCACTGCATGACAGCAGGTCCGAATGCCGTACCGTTTCTTTGCTGCAGGAGAACTATATGTTAGGAACCATTGTCGGGGACATTTACGGCTCCGTCTACGAAAAATCATGCACGCCGACGCGCACCTTGCCCGCGCTGACAGCGGCGCACCGCTTCACCGACGACACCATTATCACCCTGGCGGTCGCCGAGCATTTGCTGGAGGGAACCCCACTGAAGGAGGCCTTCCGACACTGGGTGGCCCATTATCCTAACGCCGGCTACGGCAAGCTGTTCGCCGCGTGGGCGCTGGGTGCGTCCTCCGAGGAACTGGTGAGCTGGGGTAATGGCGCCTTGATGCGCTTGGGGCCGGTTGCGGCGCTGGCGCCGGACCTGGCGCACGCGCGCCGCATGGCCGCTGACATCACGCGTTCGACCCACGGCCATCCGAGCGCAATGCAGGCGGCCGATGCCTACGTGCAATTGCACTGGGCGGCGCTGCACGGTGCCAGCAAGGACGAGCTGCTGGCATCGTGGCAAGCGGGCGGCGGCAGTGTGCACGGGGTCGAGGCGCACCACGCATCCGGTTCGCCGATGCGGGTGCGTGCCGACGATACCCTGGAGGATGTGATGAGCTGCCTGGCGGAAAGCGGCGACATCGATTCCTTGCTGGCCGCGTGCCTGTATCACGGCGGCGACAGCGACACCATCGCCGCGACCGCCTGCGTGCTCGGTGAGGCGCTGTGGGGTGTGCCGCCGGTGCGGGTGGCTGCGATCTCGCCGTTCCTCGACGAGCGCGTTGCGGCGGCGCTCGCGCAACTGAGCGACGCCATCGGCAAGCTCAAGCGCTCGTAAGACAGGGGAAACGCCCCACAACGGGGCAGGCGCGTCCGGTACCGCGCCACACACGGTGGCGCGCCCGGTTCGGTTCAATGATGCTGGCACTGGATCAGGCTCGTCGTCGTTACCCTTCCCAATCCATGCTTGATGCAATGCCTTTGATTGTCCCGCGCGCCAATACGCGCGGGACAAGGGGCATTATTGAAGTGCCGGGTTGAACTTCATGACTTTCGCACCGTTGATAAAGTAGATATCGCCATTGGCATCGACTCTCAGCATCCCCGATTCGCCCTTGCGGACCAGTTCGATACTCTCGGGCTTGCCGATGTTCACGCGATACACGTTCGTCCCGAAGGTATCGTTGGCGGAAAAATACACATACCCGTTTGATTCGACCATGCTGCCCGCATTCCATGCAACTGGCCAGGCGGCGTAGGAGAAATGTGGGTCAATGCGCAGCTTGTTCACGACTGTTTGTGTGTCATGGTCGTAAATGACGATGGTGTCTTCAGCTAACACCCAGATGTGCCGGTTTACCGTCAACAGCGCTGTAATTGCCTTTTTCGTCCAATTTTCTTCGTTAACAATATCCCCGGTAAAATCTACTTTCGTTACCGCAAAAGTTTCGAAGGGATCAAACGTGAACAGCTTGGCAAAGCCCGGGCTCGGCGTCTCGTCTTTCTCGCGCCAGACGGACGTTCCGCCGTACACGACATTGTCGATCCTGGTGAGCGCCAAAATGGTTTGCCCGGTAAACGGCTCCTTCACGACTTTCCAAGGGTCGCGCTCGCCAACCGAGTACACCGCGAGGGCACCTTGTTCGAGCTTCTTCGGGACGGTTGCAATCACTAGCCGGTCCAGTTCGCTCGTACTCTTTGCTGGCAGGGAAAGCATGGCAAACGGACGGTTTTGGCCGTATTTTGTGCCGAGCGTGTCGTCGTTTTTCATCACGACCTTCCCCAGTCCATCTGGCGTCAGTTCATAGGATTTAAGTACTGCGTCTTGGTACCCGCCGATATACAGATGGTTGCCGAGTATCGCCATTCCTTCAGCCTGAAGGGGTTCTTTTACCAGCACTGGCGGATTGCCTTTCCCGTCACTGATGCCAAGGTCGCCATTGACATAGCCCGACGAGTACGTCGTTCCATTACGCACCACGAACGTGCGGATCTCCGACGCTGTCGTCGGTGCCTCGAACTCAATCGGGTCTAAAGTTTTTTTACTAATGGAATTGTGGAGATCCGCCAGATTGAACCGTTCGATCTTGCCCTTTCCTCCCGCGGTTTCACGCAGAACCGAAAACAGCTGGGTCGGCGCTAAAGCTGGCGTAGACGCGAAGGCGGCCGCTGGCCCCATCTGAATGAGCAGATCGGTCTCGATGCCCTTATCGAAGCAGTAAGAGGAGAGGTGGGTTCCCTTCTTGAGGCCGGTGTCACCGAGATTCTTTGTGTAAAACACGGCATGTTTACAAATCGCGCTTTTATCATCCGTGGAAAGGGGACTCATGCCGATCGAATTGATGCCCGCCACCGTACTATTGCCGATTTTGCGGCCATCACGGTCCAGTACCACTGTCTGGTTGAAGTCCGTGCCGGTGAGGCGAACAAACAAGCGGTCCTTGACGAAGTCCGTATAGTAGGCATATTCATGATTCGCATCGACACTATCGAGCAGGTTGTTGGTCGTGCGGGTCCCATCCAACGTACTTTTATGCAATCTGGAGTTGACGCCCATGCCCCAATATACCGCGCCAGGGGTCGTGTTCGCGCCGGGATCGATGGCGAGCGAGCGTACCTGATAGCCGACCTGTGTAGCGGCATTCGCAGTGGGCAAGGGGAGCATGGTTAACTTTTCTGGATTCGAACAATATTTGAATCCGCCGGTGGTCGTCCCATCTGGCTCAAGACCTCCATAGATGCAATTGTCGGCCCCGGCTTTGAGGGACCAGATTGTCCGCGATCCGCTCTTTTCTTTTTTGAATTCCATTAACTCTACCGGATCAGCGTTCTTGGCGGAGTCATATTCATATTTGTAGAGCTTGCCGGATGCCGTACCAAAGTAGGCGGCGCCATCGCCGCCGACGATGAGGCTCCAGATGTCCACGTTGTGATCCCACGTCGTTTTTGTTACTATTTCTGCCTTGCCATTCTCGACGCTGTAGTGGAAGAATTTTGCCGGATTGCCATTGGCAGCGACGTAAAGTGCATTTTTCTTGCTATCAAATGCTGCTGCGGAGACCCGGGCGAGAGACACCTGCGGACCCCTGTCCTCGAAAACAATTTTGCTCAAGACCACATTATCGACATGCGCGGTCACCTTACCGGTCGATTTACCGCGAACCACAACCATGGTTGCCACGGTGCCGGCTGGCGCGATCGCCGATACCTTGACGTTACCCCATGTGTCGGCAGGACCCGTCGCGTTGGACCACGTCGTTGTACCGATGGGCACGTTGCCGTCGCCGTAAAAAACGATTCCTAGCGACACATTATCCGGCTCTGTCACAGACGAACGCTTCACCATCGCCGACGCGGTAACGAACTCGCCTGGCGAGACATTTTTTTTCCCCTCGCTGCTAGCCGTCACCGTCGCATTGTCGATCTTGAGTTCAAGACATTTGGTTGCGCCACAGGCGGTTGGGCCGCTGGACCCGGATGTCCCCTTTCCGACTATGACCCAGGGCTTGGTCTCGACATCGAAGGTGCCGTTGCTCAAGCCGAGGTTGCTGGCGGCATACGCGAGCGGCATGCCGAGAAGGAAGGTGAGTGGAGCGAACGCGACGGCGCGAAGCTTGGGTAGACGGGATGCAATGGATTGGCGCTTCATGGGGCTTTCTTGGCAGGTGAGGAGCGGCAGGTCGCGTCCGCGATATGCGCGCTGGTGGCTGAGGTTGCAATTTTGGCACAATTGAATGATCAGCTCGCCTTACATGTCGAAAACGTGATTTAAATGCAACTCGGGTTAGCGCACACCCTTGACAAGCGCTTCAGTTTCTTGATTTTTGAGCAAGCCGACGATAGCGGCCAGCATGTGCGGGCGGCCCTTGTCCATGCGAGCGCTCAGGGGACGCGACCGGGCGTGCCGATCGCCGATCCGCAGACAATGCGCCGGCACCCGCAGCGTCGCGCAAGCGGGCATGGTCGATGGAGTGGTGCACGACGCGCGCCTTGCCGGCCGCATCGGATTGGCATCGCCGTTACAGCGCGTCCATCGCTGCGGCAATACGTGAAATGCCGTCCAGCGCCCCGAGCGCAATCCCTATATCGCGCGGCAAGCCAACCGTTGACTCGCTCGGATTGACGCGGATCAGCGGCCGGTCCTGGGTTTCGCCGAATACCCGCACCGAAGGTATCCAGGTGCCGGCGCCCAGTTCGATGATGACGGCGCGCTGCTGGCGCGCCAGCCAGGTGTCGAGGCGATGCTCTTGCTTGTCGGCATAGTTTGAATCCCACAGCCGGTCGCCGAACATCAGGATGTTGGGCCGGGCGATGTCGCCGCAGTTGGGGCAGCGCGGCAGCGCGCAGGTCAGCAGGCACTGTTGCTCATCGATCAGCGGCACGAATGCTTGCGCGGACCAGGTCGGATGGCCGCAGTCGCCCAGGCATTGCAGTTTCTCGATGCTGCCATGACACTCCACCACGCGCTCATCGGGCATGCCGCTGCGCTGGAATTGACCATCGACATTGCTGGTGAAGACGAAAGCGCCGTTCGGCAGGCGCGCCGCGATGGCGTTGAGCAGGCCGAATCCCGCGTGCGGCACCGTGCGCCGGTACAGTTGCAGCCGGTGCCCGTAAAAGCCCCAGGCCAACTCGGGGCGTTCGCGAAAGGCGCGCGGGTTGGCGATCTCGGTAAAGCGCAGGCCGTGGTTGCCCAGGGCCGGGTAAGCGTTCCAGAAACCTTTGTCGCCGCGAAAATCAGGCAGGCCGGAATCGATGCCCATGCCGGCGCCGGCCGTGATCACCATGCCGTCGCACTGGTCGATGAGGGCGGCCGCGTCTGCGCAAGCCTGGTCGAGAGAGGGAGTCGTCATACGGTACTTCTTAAAATGGGAGAGGCGCCATTCTACGGCCTGCGCTTGCCGCCCACCGCTTTCCCGCCAATTGCAATGCCGAAGCGCAAAATTATCGTCAAGAAATTGAGCGTGCGTTTGATATAGCGCTAGTCCTTTATTGAACCAATCAGAATGCCGGGTATACCGCTCTGTAACACTGGAATCTCACGTCATGGGAGGTTCATCATGTATTTCGAAATCTACCAAACTCAAGCCTCGGAAAAAAGCCGCAAAGAGTGGCGCTGGCGCCTCAAGGCCAAGAATCACGAAATCATTGCCAGCGGCGAGGCCTACAGCTCGCGCGCGAAAGTGCTGGCGGCGATCGAGCTGATCAAGTCGGTCACCGTGCGCACCAAGATTGTCGAGGGTTGATCGGCCGTGGCACGCGGACGAGCCGCCACGGCGGCTTGTCCTTCTCTCTTCAAGGAGCTTATGATGCAAAACAATAATTGCCGTCAATTGGATGTGACCAGGGAAATCCCCAGGTCGGTTCCGCTGACCCTGCGCGAACTGACCGGCCGCCGCATCCGCGTGGTGCCGTTCGGCGCGCTGATCACCCAGGAGTTCATCGCCGGGCGGGTGACAATTTACCTTAATCAGCAGAACCTGGTCCGTAATGTCGTGGTCGAAACCTGCGACTGACAGTGACACTATGCCGCAGACTGGGGCGTCGCCCGGCGCCCTGTTTTCCCTTATTTGTTCAGCACCTCGCCAGAGAGCTTGTCGAGTATCGCTTCGAGCTCTTCACGCTCTTTCCTGGCCACGCCGCGGCCGATCAAGGCCCGATCGACATACTCCCCCATGACCTGCAATTCTTCCACGGTGAGCGCCATGCCGCGATGCGCCAGCGCCATCGAATCGCCTTCGTACTTGCAGGGCCCGCCGCTGACCGAACACAGGTGCGAGGCCACGCTGGCCTTGAGCCGCGCCAGGTTCACGCCCTCGAAGGTGCGCCTGGAGCGTGGGTCGATGGACACCTTCGATACGACCTCGTCGGCCACGGCGCTCAGGTTCTCCATGCCGCCAAGTCGCGCGAACAGCGACGCCTGGGGCGCAAGGGGCACGCTGGGGGAGCAGGCGGTGGCGCCGAACAAGGCGCCGGCGGCGAACAGGGCTGCCACACTGGCGGTGCGAAGAGTCATGAAATGGCTTCCTGATTGTGAGGAATCATCCTAACACTCCCGCCATGCGCGGCGCGTCCGCTTCGATTGCACAGCACCAATGCGCCTCGCGTACGCGGGCAATCGGGCGCGCGGGCCTATACTCGCCGTTTTCCCCTGACAGAGAGAACACCATGAGCGATTCCGAGGTAAAAGTCATGCTGAGCGAAATCAACAGCGGCGCCGGCGCGAACGTACTGAATGCGCACCGGGCCGCCGTGACCATCGCCCAATACATGCAGCTGTGCGAGGGATTGCGCGGCATTATTCCCGATGGGGAAGTGAGCCTGGTCGCGGCAAGGCTGACCGCAGGCATCGTCGCCAATCCCGGCTTCGCCTTGTCGACCCAGTGATGCAGCCTGGCTGAGCCCCTCGTGGGCTGCGCGCCTCACGGGTCGGTCGAGGAGGCGCGATACTGCCTCGTTGCGCCCATCAGGCTGCACACCGCGTCCACCACCGCGGCCGGCGCGACCTTGCCCAGGCAGTCGTGATGTCCTTCCGGGCACACGCTTTTGTAGCAGAAGCGGCAGGGCACGTCGTGGTACAGCAGCCGGCTCTCGACCTGCCACGGCGTGTGCTGCGGATTGGTCAGCGCGTACAAGATGGCCAGCGGCGTGCCGAGCGCCGCGGCAATGTGGGCCGGACCGGTGTTGTTCGACAGAACCACCGTGGCCAGGCGGATCGCCGCGCCCAGCTGGCCCAGGTCGAGCTGGCCGGCCAGCGAATGCGTGGCCACGCCGCAAGCGGCGCGGATGCCGTCGATCAGCGCCGCCTCGTGCGCATCCCCGGTCAGCACGATCGGGCAGCCGGTGCGCCGCGCCAATGCGCCGATCACGTCGGCCCAGCGCTCGGGCGGATAGCGGCGCGACGCCGCGCTGGCGCCCGGATGCATGAGGATCCACGGCCGCCCGCGCCGGATGCCGCGCTCATCCAACATGCGCCGCACCGCCGCCAGATCCCGGGCGCGCAGCGCAAAGCGCATGCGTGGATTGTCGCCGTGGCAGCCCACGCTGGCGACCAGGTCGCGCTGGCGCTGCACTTCATGGCGGATGTGGGTGGCGGGCTCGTCGTCCACTACCCAGTGCGAGAGCATGCGATAGGGGTTCTCGCGGCAATGGCCGAGCCGCAGCGCAATGCCGGCCATGTAGCACATCAGGGCGGCCGGCAGGGCGCTCTGGCTGAACGAGGTAAACACGACGGCGGCGTCGAAATGGCGTTCAGCCAGCTGCCCGATTAAGTCGCTGTCGGCCGACGGCGGGTGCGCCGCGCCATGCGACGCGTCATGCGACGCGCTATGCGACGCGCCGCCCTTCATCCACGGCGCCGCATAGGTGATGACGGCGTCCACATCGTCGAGATAGGGAGCCAGCGCCGTGCCGCTCGCCGAACTGAGCAAGGTGAGCGTGCGGCCCGGCCGCGCCTGCCTGAGGGCGCGCATCGCCGGGGTGCACATCAGCACGTCGCCCATCGAATCGAGGCGCACGCACAGGATGTTGCGCGCATCCATCCACTGGGGCGCGCTCATTGCCGATCCTCGTCGTGCCTGACGATCATCACGGCCGCCGCGTACAGGTCGGCGGCGATGCGGGTCGGAACGCGGTGCGGCCCCAGTTGCCACTCGGTTTCGTTGCCCTTGTCGATCAGCAGGGTGCGGCAGCCGGCGCGGTTGCCGGCTTCCACATCATGCAGGATGTCGCCCACCATCCACGAGGCGCGCAGGTCGATGCCGTGCTCGCGCGCGGCGCGCTGCAGCATGCCCGGCATGGGCTTGCGGCAAGTACACGCCACCGCATACGGCGCCACCTTGCCGGCCGGATGGTGCGGGCAGTAGTAAAAGCCATCGAGCATCAGTTGCTCGCGGAACAGCAGGTCGGCCAGGCGCCGCTCGATGCAGTCCATGGCGTCTTCGCCAAAGTAACCATGCGCAATGCCATCCTGGTTGCTGATGATGAAGAAGCGGTAGTCGAGGCGCGCCAGCAGGCGCAGGGCGGCGCCGGCGCCGCTGCACAGGGTGATGCGGCGCGGCTCGGCGTTGTAGGGCAGGTCGTCCACCAGGGTGCCGTCCTTGTCCAGAAAGATCGCTCGCATGATTCAGGTCGCTTTCATTGTCTATGGCCATGAAGATTCTTGCATTGGCAGCACGGTGATTTCGGCCACCACGCTCTCGGGCGGCAACAGCAACACCGAGCGGATCGCCTGGGCCACGTTCATCGGGTCTTGCAGGGTGGCCGCGTCGAGCTCGGGAAAGCGCTCGAGCAGGAATGGGGTGCGCATGCCGCCGGCAATCACGGCCGTCACCTTGATATTGTGCGGTCGCAATTCGGCGTGCATCGCATGCGACAGGCCCAGCAGCCCCGACTTGCTGGCGTGGTAGGCGCTGGCGTTGGGCCAGGCGCGCTTGGCGGCGGTGGAGGCGACGTTGACGATGTGGCCGCCGCCGGCCTTGCGCATGTGCTGCGACGCATGTTTGGCCAGCAGGAACGGCCCGTTCAGGTTGGTGTTGATGACGCGACTCCATTGCTGGGGCGTGAGCTCGGCCATCGGCAGGGTGACGTCGGTGCCGGCGTTGTTGATCAGTACGTCGAGGCGGCCGAAGCGGTCGAGCGCGGCGCCGATGGCGTGTTCGGCGCTGGCCGGGTCGCCCACGTCGAAGCCGAGCGCATGCACTCGCACGCCATGCTCGCGCAGGATGTTGGCGCTGACGGTGGCCATGTCGTGGTTGATGTCGGCGACGATGAGGTCGGCGCCGGAGCGCGCCAGCAGCTGGCACAGCGCCGCGCCGAGTCCGCTGGCGCCGCCGGTAACGAACACGGCCTTGCCGCGCAGGCTGGGCTGTTCTTGAGCAAGTTGATCGGACATGGAGCAGTCCTCCTAAGGGGTGGGTAGATGGGAAACGCTGCAGGCCGCACGCGGGGCGTTCGCCTGCTTGCCGACCACGTCGGCGTAGATGGCGGCGGCCTTGTGCGCCACCTGGCGCCAGGTGTAGTGGCGGAAGGCGCGCCGCATGCCTTCGTCGCCCATGGCGGCGGCCAGTTGCGGGTCGCGTTGCAGTTCGGCGAGCTTGTCGGCCACCGCTTGCGGATCGCGCGGCGGCACCAGGAAGCCGGTGACCTCGTCCTGCACGGTGTGCTTGATGCCGCCCACGGCCGCGCCGATGACGGGCCGCGCGCACGCCATCGCCTCGACCGGGGTGATGCCGAACGGTTCGTACCAGGGCGTGGTGACGAACACGTTGGCGGCGCTGTACCAGTAGCGCAGTTCGGCGCGTTGTTTGCGGCCGGTAAAGTGGACCTGCGCGGCGATGCCCAGGTGCGCCGCCAGCGCGCGCAGGCGCGCCAGTTCCGGCGTGTCGCGCCAGGCACCGGCGGCGTCGTCGCCCCCGACCACCAGCAGCTCGGCGTCGACGCCATGCTGGCGGCGCAGCAGCGCCAGGCTGTGGATGACCGTGTCGATGCCCTTGCGCGGCACGATGCGCCCGAGTTGCAGGATGAGGAACTTGCCTTGCGTAAGCCCCAGCTTGTGGCGCGCCAGGCGCATCGGCAGCGGCCAGAGTTCCTGCGGATCGAAGCCGCAGGGGGCGATGTCGATGCGCTTGCCGGGCGCGTCGTAGAGTTGCTCCATGTCCAGCCGGTCTTGCGGGCATTCGGCGATGATGCGGTCGGCCTGGCGCATCAGGCTGTTTTCGATTTGCAGGCGCGACGGCGGAAAGGCGTCGGCCGATCCCTGGGCGCGCAGCCGCACCTGCCCGAGCGCATGGAAAGTGATGACAAAGGGAATGCCGAGCACTTGCTTGAGATGCCGCGCCACCATGCCCGACATGAAGAAATTGGCGTGCGTGACGTCGTACAGCGCCTCCTGGCGCCGCGCGAAGCGGGCCACGAAGCGGGAAAAGGTGTCTATGTAGGGCAGCATCTTTTCTTTCGGAATGTAGTGGGCCGGCCCGGCCGGCACGTGGATCACCCGGATGTTGCGGCGCCAGTGCACCGTTTGTTTCTGGCCGATGGCGTCGCGCCGCGTGAAGATGTCGACCAGGTAGCCGGCCAGCGCCAGCTCGCGCGCGAGGTGGGCCACGTAGACGTTCTGGCCGCCGCTGTCGACGCTGCCGGGCGCGGCCAGCGGCGAGGCGTGCTCGCTGACGATGGCGATGCGCCTGACCGCGCCGCCACCGCTTGCGGGGCGCGGGTCCGGGTCCGGGTGTAATTGACCAAGTAACATGCCAGCTCCTTCTTGTTTTTAGCGTTGCTCTTTGCGTTGTTTTTGCATTGATCGTGTCAAGGGAAAACGTCAGTACGGCTGCCCGTACGCGGGGGCGCGCGCCAGGTCGGTCACGTGGCGCAGGGCGCGGTCCCAGTCGTCGCTGAAGCGGCCGATGGCAAAGCGTTCGCGCGCACGCTTGCGCCCCTGGGCGCCGAGTGCGCGCGCCAGCGCCGGGTTGCGTCCGAGCTCGTGCATGTGTCCGACCAGGGCGCCCAGATTGGTATCGATGAAGCCGGATTCGCCGTTATCGATGACGGTGCTCAATTCGGTGGTGGCCAGGGCGACCACCGGCATGCCGATCATCATCGCTTCGATCACGGCCAGGCCGAGGCTGGTGTAGCGGATCGGATTGAACAGGTAGCGGTAGCTGGCGGCAAAGGCCGGCAACTTTGCGTGCGCGATCTCGCCCAGGCCGCCGAGCTCCTGGGCGCCCATGCCGACCAGCTCGAGCGGCACCTCGGCGCGCACCGCGTCGAAGAGGTCGGCGCCGAGGCGCCGCCCGCGCCGCGCCAGGTGGTTGATGACGACCAGGCCGCACTCGAGCTGGCCGCGATAGTCGATACCGTCGGGCACCTTGACGCCATGCTCGATCACGCAGGTGGGGGTGCTGCCGCTGTCCCACATGAGCGCGTTGAAATGGGTGACGTGCACCAGCAGCACCGCCGGCGTGTCGACCGGGTGGCGCGTGTCGGTGGGGTGCTCGCGCGGCGGGTCGTGTTCTATATAGATGCGCGGCAGCGCGCGCTGGCTGGCGCTGAGGAATTCGTACTGGTCTTTTTCGTACTGCGCGTCGTCCTGGAAGACGATGCAGTCGAACTGGTGGTGGCGTGCTTCGGACACGGGCATGTCGTGCACGTTGTCGCCCCAGGGCATGTTGCCGGTGCGCCCGCCGTAGCCGGGCGGGCGGCCCGGCTTGGACAGCACGTAGAAATCGTGTGGCGCCTGGCTGAGGTAGTACAGATAGCTGCCGTGGGTATGCCAGGTCAGCACTTTCAGGCGGCGCATGGCGGCCTCGCGTGCGGGTGCGGATCGGGTGTTGTCGACATCATGTTGCCTCCCTGCGAACGGTGAGCGATGAGATGGTTCGATTCGCAGAGGGGCGGCCGAGTTCCTGCCGTATCGCGTCGGTTCAATCCAGATCAAGTGCAAGCTTGATTAAGGCGATGGAGGAGAGCGGAAAGGGCGGGGCGGGGAACGGCGGAGCGGAGCGGGAAAGCGTGCGTTGAAGAAGCTAGTTGGTCTTTCCCGGGGTAATCCGCCCGCCATCGCTGTGAAC
Source organism: Massilia rubra (assembly GCF_011682065.1). Classification (GTDB taxonomy): domain Bacteria; phylum Pseudomonadota; class Gammaproteobacteria; order Burkholderiales; family Burkholderiaceae_D; genus Telluria_A; species Telluria_A rubra. The sequence goes on from NZ_VUYU01000043.1 coordinate 21,804, forward strand.
GAAGCGCTCCACGCTATCCAAGGTCGGCGCCAGGAAGCGCAGCGGCGCGGCGAGCGAGGCCACCAGCGTGGTATGGCTCACCTTGTCAAAATACAGTTCCTGCACCGCCACTTCCTTGGCGCGCAGCCTGGCCGCCATGGCGCGCGTGTTGCGCACAGGATCGACCAATTTGTCGCTGTTGGCTGCGATCAGCAATGCCGGCGGCGTGCCGGCCCTGGCGTGGTTGATCGGCTGCGATTCCGGTGGGGTCGTTGGAAAGTGAAACACCGGCTTGGTTACCGGATTTTCAATCGGCAAAAAATCATACGGCCCGGCCAGCCCGATCCACCCGCGCAGCGCGTTCGGTTGCATGCCCTGTTTCGCCAGCCATTGCGCATCGAGCGCCATCATTGCGGCGTTGTAGGCGCCCGAACTGTGGCCCATCACGAACAGGCGTTTCGGGTCGCCGCCGTAGCGCGCAATCTCGCGCACGGTCCAGGCCAGCGCGCGCGCCGAATCGTCCAGGAAATCGGGATAGCTCACTTCCGGATGCAAGCGGAAATCGGGAATCACCGCCACCATGCCGCGCGACGCCAGGGCCCGCCCGACGAAGGCGTAATCCTCGCGCTCGCCCTTACTCCAGTTGCCGCCCAAGAAGAACACCACCACCGGCGCCGACGCGCTGGCGTCTTCCGGCGAGTACACGTCGAGCTTGTGGCGGACGTTGTCGCCATACGCCAGGCCGCTGCCGCTGCGCAGGCCGCTGCCGGGGGAGAGTGCGTTGAGGGTGGGTAATGGCGAGCAGGCGGCCAGGCCGCCCAGCAGGATCGCGCCGAACAGGGCCGCGTGCAGTTTCTTCATGGGGATCTCGAATGGGTCAGTGTCAAGCCATTATATCGAGGGGGTAAAAACCGCCGTGTACGCTTGAGCTCGCTTATTCCCCCCGGCAATGCGCACGGTATTGGACCGGGCTCATTCCCGTGTGCGCCTTGAACTGGCGGCTGAATGCGCTGTGGTCGGTGTAGCCGCAGGCATACGCGATCTGGGCGATGCTGTTCTTGCTGCCGGACTCGATCAGCGACATGGCCGCGCCCAGGCGCGACTGCAGCAGCAACTGGCGCGGCGAGTAGTGAAACACGCGCTGGAACAGGCGTTCCACGCGCGAGAGCGACAGGCCGGCATTGCTGGCCAGTTCTTCCATGCTGACGTTGGCGTGGTAGTTGGCGCGGATGTGGGCGGCGATATCGGCGATCTTGCGGTAGACCGGATGCAGTTCGTCGGCCAGTCCCAGGTCTTGCGAGGTGCCGGCCAGGCCGACGATGGCGCCGTGCTCGTCGCGCAGCGGGGTCTTGTGGGTCAGGCACCAGCCGCGCGCGCGGCTCGGGTACAGGTGCAGTTCGAGGTGTTTTTTCAGCGCCGTGCCGCTGTCGATCACCTGCCGGTCCTGCGCCAGGTAGGTCTGCGCCAGCAGCGGCGGATAGACTTCGAGCGCGGTGCGCCCGATCAACTGGTCCTTGCTGCGCAGGCCGCAGCGCCGCACCAGCGCGTTGTTCACGGTGAGGTAGCGCCCCTCGCGGTCTTTGACAAAGAAGACCAGGTCGGTGAGGGCGTCGAACAATGCCTCGAGCGAGGCCAGTTGCACCGCGCGGATTGGCGGGGCCGCGCAAAACAGCGCACTCATGTCCATGGGGGTGTCTCCGGTTCGGTCACAATGCGTTAGTATAAATCGCCAGGCCGGAAAACATTGTGCCGATTTGAGCCTTTGCACGCTCGTCCATCGATCAAGACCGGGGCCCCCGACAGGGCTAACCTGACTGCTTCCCGTAACCGACCGGCGCGCCGGAGAAAGCAAGGTACCCTCATGTGGCAAGGTGTGATTCCCGCTGTATCGACTAAATTCAATGAAGACGGTTCGCTCGACATGGGCGAAATGGAGCGCTGCTTCGGCTTGCAGATGGAGGCCGGTTGCGATGGCCTGATCGCCTGCGGCTCGCTGGGCGAAGGCCCGATGCTCACGCACGATGAACGGATCGCCGTGCTGCGCCTGGCCAAGCAGGTCACCGGCGCCAAACCGGCCCTGCTGACGGTGGCCGAAGCCGGCACCCGCGAAGCCTGCGCGCTGGCCGAAAAGGCCGCCAAAGCCGGCGCCGATGGCCTGATGGTGGTGCCCAGCACGATCTACCACAGCAACCACCGCGAAACCATCGCCACCCTGCGCGCCATCGCGGCGGCGGGCGACCTGCCGGTTATGCTGTATTCGAACCGGCTGGCGTACCGGGTCGATGTGACCACCGACATGCTGGAAGAACTGGCCGACGACGCGCGCTTCGTGGCGGTCAAGGAGTCGTCCGACGATATCCGCCGCAGCACCGAGATCATCAACCGCCTCGGCCAGCGCTACGACCTGTTCACCGGCGTCGACAACCTGGCGTTCGAAGCGCTGGCGGTGGGCGCGGTGGGCTGGGTGGCCGGCCTGGTGCTGGCCTTCCCCAAGGAGACCGTCGCCATCTACCGCTTGATGAAGGAAGGCCGCCAGGCCGAGGCCTTGTCGATCTATCGCTGGTTCCGGCCTTTGCTCGACCTGGATGTGTCGTCCTACCTGGTGCAGAACATCAAACTGGCCGAGGCGCTGGCGATCGGCTCGACCGAGCGCGTACGCGCACCGCGCCTGCCCCTCGAAGGCGAGCAGCGCACGCGGGCCGAGCGCATCATCCGCGCGGCCATGGAAACCCGCCCGAAACTGCCAAGCTTCGGCTAAGCGTGGTGCGCGCATACGATGCGATCGTGGTCGGCGCCGGCATCGTCGGCGCGGCTTGCGCGCTGGCGCTGCGCGAGGAGGGCATGGCGGTGGCGCTGGTCGATGCCGCCACGCCGGGAACGGGCGTCACGGCGGCCGGCATGGGTCACCTGGTGGCGCTCGACGAGAGCGCCGACGAACTGGCGCTGTGCCTGATGTCGCTGCGGCTGTGGGATGCGTTCATGCTTGAGCATCCCGGCGTGGGCGAGCCGTCGCGCTGCGGCACCTTGTGGGTGGCCGAGGACGAGCATCAACTGGCCGAAGCGCAGCAGCGCGCCGCGCGCCTGTGCGCGCAGCGGTGGGAGGCGCAGGCGCTCAATGGCGACCAGGTGGCGCGGCTGGAGCCGGCGTTGCGGCGTGGCTTGTGCGGCGGCGTGCGCGTGCGCGGCGACAGCGTGGTGTATCCGCCGGCGGTGGCGCAGTTTTTGAGCGAGCAGTTCACGCGCGCCGGCGGCAGCCTGCACCTGGGCCGGCGCGTGCTCAGGACGGGGCAGGGCGGCGTGATGCTGGACGATGGCGAGCGCCTGGATGCACCGGCCGTCGTCGTGGCGGCCGGCGTGCAGTGCGCGGGCCTGATGCCGGAATTGCCGATCTTTGCACGCAAGGGCCATCTGGCAATCACCGACCGCTATCCGGGCCGCCTGTCGCACCAGATTGTGAGCATGAATTATGGGCAGAGCGCCGCCGGCGAGGATGCGCTGGCGGTGGCGGCCAATGTGCAGCCGCGCGCCACGGGCCAGTGGCTGGTGGGCTCGTGCCGCCAGGACGGGCGCACCGACAGCGCCATCGAACCGGCGGTGCTGGGGGCGGTGCTGCGTTGCGCGATCGGATTGCTGCCCTGCCTGGCCGACATGCATATCGTGCGCGCCTGGACCGGCATGCGGCCGGCCTCGCCCGACGGGCGGCCCCTGATCGGCGCCCATCCCGGGCGCGCGGGAACATGGCTGGCCTGCGGCCATGAAGGATTGGGCGTGACCACGGCGTTCGCCAGCGCGCGCCTGCTGGCCGACCAGATCATCGGGCGCGCCAGCGAGATCGACGCGGCGCCGTATGCGCCGGCGCGTTTTGCGGTCCTGGCGGAGGTGTGCGATGAGCAGTGACGACATGGTGGTGCACGTGGACGGCCGGCCGGTTGCGGTGGCGGCGGGCGTGAGCGTGGTGGCGGCGCTGGTGCTGGCCGATGCGCTGTGCACACGGCGCTCGGTGAGCGGCGAGGCGCGCTTTGCCTTGTGCGGCATGGGCTACTGCCAGGAATGCCGGGTGACGATCGATGGGCGGGCACACCGGCTGGCCTGCCAGACGGCGTGCCGCGCCGGCATGGTGATCGCCACCGGTGCGGGGGAAGCGGCATGAGCGCGCCGGTGATCGTGCTCGGCGCCGGCCCGGCGGGGCTGGCCGCGGCGGAGGCGGCGTCCGCATCCGGCCAGGCGGTGCTGCTGGTCGATGAAAACAACGCGCCCGGCGGGCAGATCTGGCGCGGCGGCCCGCAGCGCTGGCGCGACACTCGCGCCGCCGGTTTGTGGACGGCGCTGCGTGCGCGCCCGCACGTCACGTGGATGGCTGGCGCGCGCGTGGTGGCGCCGGCCGGCGCCCGGGCGCTGTTGCTGGAAACGGCGGACGGCGCCCTGATCCAGCCCTGGGACAAGGTGATCGTGTGCAGCGGCGCGCGTGAGCTGCTGTTGCCGTTCCCCGGCTGGACCCTGCCCGGCGTGACTTGCGCGGGCGGCCTGCAGGCTCTGATCAAGGGGGGCATGCCGGTCGCCGGCAAGCGCGTGGTGGTAGCCGGAACCGGGCCGCTGCTGCTGGCGGTGGCGGCCACTGTCCGTGAGCATGGCGGCGTGCTGGTGGCCTTGGCCGAGCATCGCGACAGTGGCGACCTGGCGCGCTTCGGCGCGCGGCTGGCCCTGTCGCACCGGGGCAAGCTGCTGCAATCGCTGCAACTGGCGGCGCGCCTGCGCGGTGTGCCGTACCTGCGTGGCGCCGGTGTGCTGGCCGCCGAAGGAAGCGGGCGCCTGGAGCGCGTGCTGTTGCGCCACCGTGGACGCGAACAAGCGCTCGACTGCGATTTCCTGGCGTGCGGTTTCGGCCTGACGCCGTCGCTGGAACTGGCTACGCTGTTCGGCTGCGCGGTGGAGCAGGGGCGGGTGCTGGTCGATTGCGCGCAGCGCACCAGCGTGCAGGGTGTGTGGGCCGCCGGCGAGTCGACCGGCATCGGCGGCGTGGACAAGGCGCTGGCGGAGGGGCGCATCGCGGGGCTTGGCGCGGCGGGCGTGGCGCCGCAAACGAAGGACCTGCGCGTGCGCGGCAAGGCGCAGGCATTCGCCGACCTGCTGGCGCAGGCCTTTGCGCCGCTGCCATCGCTGCGCGCGATGTGCACCGACGCGACCATCGTGTGCCGCTGCGAAGACGTGGTGGCGGCCGACCTGGCGCCGCACGCCGGCTGGCGCAGCGCCAAGCTGCAAACACGCGCCGGCATGGGGCCGTGCCAGGGCCGGGTGTGCGGCTCGGCCTGTGCTTTCCTGTACGGCTGGGAGGCGCCCGGCTTGCGCCAGCCGGTGTTCCCGGCCAGCGCCGCCACACTGGCGCTGCCGCAAGCGGAAACGCAAGCAGAAACGCAAGCGGAAACGCAGGCGCAAACGCAAGCGGAAACGCAGGCGCAAACGCAAAGGGTGGACACGCTTGCGCGTGCCCACCCCGAATTACCGCAACAGCAAACCAATTAGTCCGGGGTGCCGTCGCTGCGGCGTCCCACGTTGCTTTGCTCCGACTGGCGGCTGCCTTCGTCCAGGTCGGCCGACTGGCGGTTCTGGCGGTTCGACAGGCCGGTGTCGTCATCCATGTCCTGGTCGGCCGCCAGGCGTTTGCCGCCCGGGCTTTTTGGCATGCCGCCGGCGACATCATTGGACTGGTGCTGACCTGGCACGCCCTGCTGCTGGCTGCCGGTTTGCGAGCCGCTGCGTTCCGTGCTTTGCTGGCCAATCTGTGTACCTTGCTGCGAGCCGCCTTGCTGCTGTTTCGAGCCGCCCAGGCCGCCCGATTGTTGCGAATCGCTCAGGCTGCCGGACTGCTGGGCTCCGCCCAGTCCGCCCGGTTGTGGCGAACCCGGCAGGCGGTCCGACTGCTGCGAGCCGCCCAGGGTGCCCGATTGCTGCGATTGATTCAGGTTGTCTTTCTCAACGGTGCCGCCACGCGACGACGATTCCGATTTCTCGTTGGCGCCATTGCTGGATTGATTGTTCCCCTCGCTACGTTGGTTCGAGTTCATTATTGATTCCTTTCCGAGTAGAGACAAACATAGGGTGGCACACGTCACTTGCGCAGGGACCTGGTTAGCGTCCAGTCCGTAAGCGGCGTTGCCAGGATTGGAATCATGCGCGCTGATTCCGAACCGCTGTATCGGAACACCGTCCGAGTCTGTGTAGGACAAGTCCCCTGTAAAGCCTACCAACAGTGGCGGGGGTGCGGAGTACTGAGAGGAACTAGCCTGTTGTCCTACAAAGTCCCTGCGTCCTGTCCTATAGCCGCAGCGTTCCGCGCTGCTAAGATGGATTTGCTTGATCGCTCATCGGCGTGCAGCCGGTGGGGTCAGACAGAGGCACCAGCTAAAGGAGATGACCATGGCTACAAATAACCAGGGCAACAAGCAAAGTGGTAGTCCGGGCAAGGGAACCAGCAACCGCGGATTCGCCTCCATGGATCCCGAGCGCCAGCGCGAAATTGCCAGCGAAGGCGGCAAGGCGGCTCATCAGAAAGGCACGGCGCACGAGTTCACGTCGGAAGAAGCGCGCCGCGCGGGCAGCATGAGTCACGGCAACCGCCAGGCGGCGCAGGGTGGCGCGCGCAGCGGCGCGGGCGAGGCCGACAAGGATGAAGGCGGCAACAAGCAGAGCGCGGGCGGCGGCAACAAGGCGGGTACGGACAAGTCGCGCTGAGCCGGCCGGAGCACGGGGGAGCGGCGGCTCCCCGTTGGTAACACGATTCAAGCAATCAGCCTGTGGGATGGGGTAGAATTGTTGCGCCAATTTAACAACCCCGAGGGAGTGTCGTGAAACAAGCAGTCATCCGCCAAGTCAAGAGCATGTATCTGTCATGCGATCCTATCGGTAATCTTTTATTGGCGAAATTTTCCTTCGAAGGCGGCAAGGATGCCTGCGTCTTCATTCCCGCCTCGGTCGTGTTCTGGCTGCTGGCCCACCTGCCGGTGAACCAGGACCCCGAATTGCTGCCGCCGCCGAACCTGCCGCGCATCTACCAGGAAGATTGGGACGACGTGGTCAATCCGCGCGTGCTCAGCGTGCAGTGCAAGCAGTTCGACGATGCCATCCGCATGACGATGGAGCTCGACCGCGCGGCCAATCTGACGGTGATTTTGAACCGCGCCAACGTGGAATTGATGCGCCAGATGATGGAAGGCTACCGCGGCGACCTGATGGACCTCGGTTTCTAAGCCCGCTGTTCGGTGTTGCCCGCCCACAAGCGGGCGGCATTTGGGTATGATGCTCTTCTTTGAGAACCAAAGACAAGGATCTGCCATGCCCATCAAAATCAGCCAGCATTTCGATTCCGGCGCCATCGACGTCGTGCAAGCCGACCAAGCCGGCCAGATCGACCTGAACCTGCGTTCCGACTCGCACGCCGACATCCACCAGTGGTTCCACTTCCGCCTGCAGGGCGCGCGCGGGCAGGCCTGCACGATCCGCTTCCTGAACGCCGGCCAGGCAACCTACGCCGCCGGCTATCAGGGCTACCAGGTGGCCGCCAGCTACGATACCGAAAACTGGTTCCGGGTGCCGACCAGCTTCGACGGCCAGGTCATGACTGTGACCCACACGCCCGAGCTCGACAGTGTGTATTACGCCTATTTCGAACCGTACTCGTGGGAACGCCACCTGCGCCTGCTGGGCGAAGTGGCCGAGAACCCGCTGGCGCGCGTGATTGACATCGGCAGCACGGTCGACGGCCGTGACATGAATATGGTGGTCATCGGCAACCCTGCCGCCGAGAAAAAAATCTGGGTCATCGCGCGCCAGCATCCGGGCGAAACCATGGCTGAATGGTTTGTCGAGGGGATGATGGACGCGCTGCTGGACAATGCCAATCCGATTGCGCGCAAGCTGTTGCAAAGTGCCGTGTTCTACATCATTCCAAACATGAATCCGGACGGCTCGGTGCGCGGCAACCTGCGCACCAACGCCGCCGGCGCCAACCTGAACCGCGAGTGGATGACGCCGTCGCTTGAGCGCAGCCCGGAAGTGCTGTGCGTAAAGCAAAAGATCCACGAAATCGGCTGTGATATGTTCTTCGACATCCATGGTGACGAAGCGCTGCCGTATAACTTTGTGGCCGGCAATGAAATGCTGAACGATTTCACGCCAGAACGTGCCGCGCTGCAAAAGTCCTTCATCGAGAACTACATGGCGGCCAGTCCCGACTTCCAGAACGTGCACGGTTACGCGGCCAGCAAGTACAAGGAAGACATGCTGACCCTGGCGTCCAAGTATATCGGGCATACCTTCAAGTGCCTGTCGCTGACCCTGGAAATGCCGTTCAAGGACAATGCCGACTTGCCTGATCCGTACACCGGCTGGAACGGTGCGCGCAGCAGCGAGCTGGGCGCGGCGATCCTGCAGCCGATCCTGAAAGCGCTGGGCTGATCGTGGGCGTCGAGATCGAGCGCAAGTTCTTGCTCGTCGGCGACGCCTGGCGTTCGCTGGGCGAGCCGGTGCTGTTGCGCCAGGGGTATCTGTCGACCGATCCGGACCGCACGGTGCGGGTGCGCATCGAGGGCGAGGGCGCGACGCTGACCATCAAGGGGCGCAGCGAGGGCGCCACGCGGGGCGAGTGGGAGTATCCGGTTCCGCTGGCCGATGCGGGCGAACTGCTCGACCGCCTGTGCCAGCAGCCGATCATCGAAAAATACCGGCGCCGGATTACGTTCGCGGGCAATGTGTGGGAAGTCGATGAATTCCTGGGCGCGAATGCGGGCTTGATGTTTGCCGAAATTGAACTGGCGTCGGAAGACCAGGCGTTCGACAAGCCGGACTGGATTGGCGAGGAGGTCACGCACGACCGGCGCTATTTTAATTCGAGCCTGATCCGGCTGCCGTTTTCGCAGTGGTGAAGGCGGGCTTTTTGCCCCTGCGCTTGGGCGCGGCAAGCTTTGCGGCCGCGCCGCGCGCTTAAATGATTCGCCATCGTGCGCGGCCATTTCATGGAGTCCGTTTGAAGTTTTCTCCTATTCTTATTAGTGCATTCGTCATCGCTGGCGCCGGGATGATGTCCTTGCCCGCGCATGCGGCGACCGTCAAACCCGCAGCGGTCACCAGGATCGCGCTGCCGCATGCCCCTTTCTCGGTGCTGCCGGCCAAGGAGGTGATCAAGCGCTACAAGCTGGTGTCGCTCCTCAGTCCCCTGGCGCAAAAGGAGAAGGACACGGTCAAGGACTTTATCGACGTCAAAGACGCGATTGTTTTCGAGGGCAATGTCAAGCTGCGGGAAGATATTCACGCAGAGTATCGTGCTGCGAATACCGTCAAAACGCCGTTCGAACAGGCTTTGCTTGACGGTGACCGGCTGATCGTGATTCATGGCGATCTCGATTGCGGCAAGTTGGACACCAGTACGATGCATGGGGTATTCGTGCTCGGGAATGTGACTTGCGATACTGTTTCCCTGGGAATGTCGCATTTTTACGTCAAGGGAAATCTGGTCGCACGCACCTATTTGATCGGCAGTGCCGAAGACGATGAAGGTTACGGCAATGAGGGCGAGGCGCAGGTGCGGGTCGATGGCACGGTGTCGGCGCCCAAGGTGAGGACCTGGCATTTCGGGCTTGGCCACTTAAAGTTTGCCAAGGGCTCGGCCGAGGAAGTGCTGGTGGAACAAGAGGACCGGAATGCGTCGGGGCCATGTAACCGCGCGAAGGATTGTTAAGCGCTGGCAGGGCTGGGATCGAGCCGGTCCATGCACAGTTTGGCGGCCAGCACGGAGAGCGTGCTGGCGACACAGCCCCAGGCGATGTCGATCAGGGCCACGCTGAGCGGCCAGTCGCGCAGGGTGGCGAGGTTGGACAGGTCGTAGGTGGCGTAGGCGACCGTGCCGAACAGCGCTGCGGCGGTGAGGGTGGTGCGCAGGGTGCGGCGCGGACTGTGCGGCGCCAGGGCGAACACCATGAGGCCGACCGCGTAGATCAGGTAGAAGGCGATAGCCGGTCCGAAGCGCGGCCCGGCGGCCATGAGGTGACCGATGCCATCCGCGTAGATGTCCTTGGCAATAAAACCGAGCCAGAGCACGTCGAGCAAGACCATGCCGGCGATCAGGATGAGGTAGGGGAGCAGCAGTTTGCGCATGGTGTTGTGTTGACGCAAAAAGTACCGGCGAGCATACGCGTTTCCGGTGTCGGCTGCCGCGCGGGATGGAGGCGCGGATGCGGTGCTACCTTTGCGCTCGAGCTGTCAGAAAAACTTGCGCCATTTACCGCCTTGCTGACAGGCCGCGCCGCCATTGCCGGCAACGAGCAGGATATCGTCATGCGTGGAGAGATGCCCTGAGCATGCCATGATGTCGCTATCGACATCCGCTACTTCAAGTTTTTCATCGCATATATTCCACAAGCCATATTCGCTGGTGCACCAGACCCGGTTGTCGAACCAGGCCATGTCTTTGAAGGGGATCGTTAACTGTCCTTCGAACAGCTGGCGCCACGTTTGTCCCCGCCCTTTGAATGTGGTGCCGCCATACCCACTGATGTAGACGTTTCCATCGCCTGCGCAGCATACCGAGAAGAGTGATATCGCGCTCGGGAAATCCACCTGTGTCCAGCTGGCGCCATCGAAATGCCAGACGTCGCCCTTGCCCCCGACGCAATAGATATCCGAGGCATTGAAACCGTCGATATCTTCAAAACCGGCCACCTGCCAGTCTTTATCATGATCGAACGGCAGCTGCTGCATCAGCGGGACGGCGTCGTTGCGATCCTTGCGCACGCCAACCGTTCGTCCTCCGCCCACCATGTAGACGTGACCGTCAATCGTCCGGGATTTGACGATGCTGCCTCTGCGCATGCCGCCATCAGTCCAATCGCCCAGGCTGTCCTCCCATTCGGCCGTGCCGCCGCCGACCACGTAGACGTTGCCGTCTTTTTCGATGCCAACCAGTTGTTCCCTGGGTTGTCGCGCAATGCTCAATTGAAAATCGTAGGAATGATCAAACTCAATATTGCCCCATCGTTCGGCAGGCGCCAAGTTCCGGATGAAATACACGATGCGTCGGCGCAGCCAGCTATCTTCATCGTCTTCATCCCACTCTGCCAACTGCGTTTCGTCTTCTGACAACGAAAAATAGAAAATGTCGGCCGACCGCACTTCGCAATCAATCATGACGAAACCGCTGATACTATTTTCGTACTGCCCGGATGAGATGTCCATTGATATTCTCTGTTCAAATTCGCTTATAGGCTGCACCGCCGTGGCCAGCCAGTAGCAAGACGGCACCATCCGTGGCAAGATGACCGGAACACGCCTTGATGCCGTTGGGAAGTTCAGCCGGCCTGAGGATTTCATTCTCGAGCTGGCAGACAAAAATTCCTGATTACTGTAGTGCCGAGCATAGTGGTGTCCATCTGCTTCCATCGAAAACGGTTGCGCCGTACATTCCAGCAATCAACATCACGCCATCACCCACCGACAGGTTTCCGGCACATGCCCGCACCTCCGCCGACAGGGCAGGCTCAATTAGTTTCCCATTCTCGATCGTCCAAATCCCATAGTCGGACGTGCACCACACCCGGTTTTGAAGCCAGGCCATATCCTGAAACGGCAGGGTCATGTTGCCTTTGTGGATCAAGTCCCACTTGAGGTGTCGACCTTTCATGATGGAGCCGCTTTGCAGGCCGACATAGACACATCCGTCGCCAGCGCAGCATATGGTCTCGATATACATATTGGTCGGTAGCTGGCATTGGCTCCACCTTTCTCCGTCGTAGTGCCAAAGATCTCCTTCGCCGCCACCTGCATACATGTCCGACGCACTAAAGCCAGCGATGACGTTGAAGCCCTGGTTGGCGCGGCCAAATTTGTTTTTCTCCGGAGCCGGGAGACTATGGTCCGCGAGTGTTTCCCACTGCCCAGGTGCGATCCGCCTGCACACCGATCTCCAGGCGCCGACCACATACGCATATCCATCGATTGAAGCTACTGCGGTGGCCGACGTTGCCAAGGGTGAACCAGGTTTCCCACGTGGGATCGAATCCTCGAACCCGCTATATTCGCTGTTCATGACCGCGACGTCGCCGTCCAGTGCAACCATCACTGCTTGCTGTTCGGGGTGTTTGACTGATGTCAGCCGCGCGAGATCGAAATACTCCGCATCGTATTCAGCGCATAAGATCTCTTGGTCATCATCCGCCAGCACGATGCTGATGAGCCGTTTGCGCGGAGCAGTGTCATTCTGTTCTACAAATTCAAGCAACACAAAGTAGAAGTGATTTTTCGTCGCAACCGCACATTTGTAAATGTAGTATCCCTCAAAAAATTCTTCCCAGTTTTCTTTGCTGATCACGGTAATTTCCTGTGTATTCTAGATTCATAAGTCGACAGTGCTTCAATTTCGAGGCCGATGTCGGCTGGGTCGGCTTTCGCCCTTGTTCACCGCATGGCAGGTCGATCGACGACGGATGAGGCGCGAAGTTCGGTTAGACATAGTCGAATGCGCTGAACAGCTGCCGCCATCCGGTACCATCGTGCAAGCAGGCGCCATACGGACCTGAAGTCAGCAGGAACTTTCCATCCAGACTGACATCGAGTCGGCCGCTCGTGGGCGCTTTGGGTGCGTCAGGTTCTACCTCCCCAAGCGGGATCACGACTTTTCGTTGTTCATCGATGGTCCAAAGCCCTCCGAAGCCGCCCAAATACAAGCGGTCGTTAAACCAGAATGAATCGACAGGATGATATCCTGGCGCAATGTCTGCCTCAGCTACGCGTTCCCACCGGTCTTCTCTGCCGGCCCAGACGCTGCCATTTTTTTCCGAAATATACACCAGCCCATTGCTGGCGCAGCATACTGTCAGCAAATCGGAATCCGTGGGAATAGGGCAATTACGCCATTTTCGGCCGTCGAAGCGCCAGATATCGCCGCGGTCACCGACGACATACATGTCATCTTCAGAAAACGCACTCATGTCCTTGAAATGAAGGGTAACCCAGGCCGGCAGGGAGGCCACATCCGCTGGAAGTGGAACTCCCTTGTTTTCCGTGCCGAGTTCAATCCAGGTATCTGGACCACTGCGTCGGTATATCCGGCGGTAGTCGCCGAGAGCATATATTTTACCTGCCGCCCGGACTACCTTCGTAATGATTCCGATCTTCCCATCGATGGTGTCCATATCCAGGACTTCTTCGATCGGAAGCTCCATGCCTTTTTTCAGAGCATTTGCCGAGTAAACCTGGCTGATGGTGTCTACTGCCACATACTCTGGTGGAGCCATGCTTGCCGCTATGCTTGAGAACTTGAACCGGGTGCTTACATACACAGCAAAGCGCTGGTTGATCGGACGATCAAGCGACATGTTGATAAAGCGTGTCATTGGAAGCGTATCGCGCTCTGTTTTTTCTTCGACTAATAAAAACCCGAAGCTGTTCTTTTTGGGAATGGCGCAGTCAATTATTGTGTAGCCGGAAACAAATTCGTTCCACGTGGCATTGTCAAAAATATGATTCATCGAGTTTTCCAGAAATGTCGTCAACTAAGCCCACCATATTTGCGCAGACTGGTCCGCAATTCGAGTTTTTTAGAAACATGTACATGTTTCAATTTGCCTGAAATACCTCTGTCTAGCCCGGTAATGTCCTGGATCTTCTTTTTAGGCGTGCGCGGTTATTATCATACGGCAAGATCTAAAGCATATTCCACTCTCCAACGGTGAGGTGATGACAGGATGTTATCAATTGTTGATGTTTTCAAGGGTTAAAACTACCATTTGTCTGTTCAAAGCAGGTTCATTCGAATGCTCACGAAGCGCGTTCGCCACCCCGCATCCAACTCGTCATTTCCCTCAACGAGTAATAGCCCAATTCGACCTTTATCCGGTCCAATTGTGCAATCGCGCACCATGAAGCCTTCGCAAATCTCTTCCCAGCTCTCTTTGTCAAGTAACATTCTTGCTCCCCACTCGCAGTACCCGTCGTTGTATTGGGGATTCGGATGAGAAATTTGATCTTAACGTTGTCGGGATTGGAGACATCAGCGGGAAAAATGGATTTCAGTCAGAAAAATCATCATCGGAAAAAAGCATTTTCCAACATGTGCCGTCGTGTATTGCGGCGCCATGTGCTCCGCAAACCAGCATTTTCCTCCCGTCAGGTGCGACATCGATCCGATGGCTTACCATGGCAATGTCGGCGGGTGCACGATGATTTCTTGACTGATGAATGGCGACAAGCTCATTCCCTTCGAGGATCAACATGCCATAATCATTTGCACACCACAACGTGCCCATGTACCATGCCGCATCAGCGAAAGGCAGGCTTTGACTACGTAGAGAAATTCTTTGCCAAGTGCTATTTCGTCCTTTCCACAGTGAACCGCATATATCGGTGATATACACGAAACCGTCACCGCCGCAGGTCACAGTGAGCAAACGATGACTTGTTGGGAACGGAAGATTCTTCCAAGTCACGCCATTAAAGTGCCATACCGTCCCGCCGCCGCCGACAGCATAGATGTCATTTTTGGAAAAGCCGTTGAGATCGTAACAATCTCCTTCGGAAATTGCTTGGGTAATCTTGTCGTGCTCGTTGCTCGACAATCCGGGAAGCAAGGGAATTTCCTTCTGTTCTTTCCATTGTTGGTTGGGAAGACGTTCAAATATGCGGAAGTGCGCGCCAACGGCGTAGATTGTGTCATCGACGCGAACAACTTTGTAGGCCACCCCGCCCACTGCGCCAATAGATTTGTAGCCATATCCAATGCCGTCAAAGGAGATCGGTGCTTCCTCGCCGGCGAACACAGGCGGCCTGCAACTCCACACTTTCATTGCCAGGTCGGCTACTACGAACTCCGCTTGATTCGGTAACCATGCCGACGTCAACGACGCGGTTGTCAAATCATTACCCGTCATGTAAAAAAATCGGGTTTTCATCGGCTCATCCAGTTTCACTGAAACGAAGCGGGTCTGCCATCCGTTTTCGCGATGAGTGTCGCCCAGATCTTGAATCAGGAGAAAGCCCATCCTGTTTTCGTCGCAACCGAGTGTGCAATCGCGAATCAAAAAACCTTCAAAGGTCGCTTTCCAGCGCAATTTGTCTATAAAAATTTCATTCTCCATTCATCGTCACGGTGGGCACCGGAACCGTCCCAGCAGGTTCAGCGCTCCCTTGTTTCTTGTCAAGAGCCATTTGGTAGCGCAGACAGCCAGACGGTCGTCAGTGGGTAGCACAATCATCGAACATAGCGCCCCAACGAGGACGTCTTGCATCGGTGGGAGAGGCGGCTTCAGTGCGGGCAGGCGGCAGCACTGTGGAGAACAAGAGGAGAGCTCGCAAAGGCTACTGCGCGGCGCGCTATTCCCCCTGCGGTAACACAAAATCGAAAGCGCTGAACAGTCTTCTCCATGCAGCGCCATCATGAAGACATGCGCCAAACGGACCTGCGGTCAGCAGGAGCTTTCCATTTGGACTGAGATCAAGGCGGCCGCTGTGGTCACATTTGGCGCGTCAGTTTCAACTTCGTCAAGACGGACCACCCGCTGTGCGCTGGCATCGATGGTCCATAGGCCTTCTTGACCACCGCGGTACAGGCGATCATTGAACCACACAGAATCGATTGGACGATAGCCAGGTGCAATGTCAGCAGCTGCTATACATCTTTGTCGATGGTCGATAGACCGTCCAGAATTGCGCGCGGAGAATTATCCAGCAGGAGTGAGATCGCCGTCACGCCGAAGTTGGCGCCCGACCACGAGGTAGCCACGCGGATCCACGCCGAGCTTTTCTCGTCGTATTCGCCGATGCGGTCCCAGTGGAACTGCACGCGCACGCGGCCGTATTTGTCGGTGTGGATCTCTTCGCCTTTCGGCCCCACCACCAGCGCCGTTTGCAGTCCGTAAATCTTCGGCTCGATGCTGTTGTAGCCGCGTCCCGGACGCCACGGAATCTGCTTGCGGATGCAGGACACGCGGTTTTCGTAGTACGACGGCGTTTCCACATTCACCTGGTAATTGTTGCTGGCCGTGTGGCGCACTTCCAGGATCAGGAAGTTTTTCGAGCCGTCGTCAAAGTGTTCCGTCAAGGTAAAGCTGCGGCCCGGCATGGCATAGCGGTCGTTGCCGGCGCCTTCGAAATGCTTGCCGGACGCTTCGATTTCTTCCAGCCGCAAACGGGTCTTGGCGTCGCCGTCGCCGGCATCCTTGAAGCCGTAGGCGCCCACGTATTCGTAGACTTCCTTCTTGAGCACGTCACCCTGTTCGTTGACCGTCGGCAGCTGGGTCTTGACCGGTTTCGGGCTCTTGAAGTTGAAGCTGGACAAGGCGTACTTGGCCGGCACCAGGCGCCGCACCGGCGTCCATTCGCCCAGCGCATCGTCTTCCTCGGCGCCGGCGGCGCGGTTGAACGGGATGTGGCTCGGGCCGTCGATCGGCGCGGCGGCGGTCGAGTCGTCCGACAGGATCAGGGTGTGGCCGGAGGCGG
>NZ_VUYU01000044.1 GCF_011682065.1 Massilia rubra
TCAGTTCAATCTCTGTTTAATGTCCTTGCGGACAGATCGCTCACTCAAAATACTGACAAGCTCATCTTTCGATGCGCCGTGTTTCTTTTTTGTGAACATTTGATAATTTAAGTATTCAACGTCGCTTACGCTTCGTTGGCACCTTCATCAAACGCCCACACTTATCGACTGTTAATTGTTAAAGAACTTGTTCTGTACTACCTTCTGCCGTTTGCTACGAAGCGTTGTGTTCGTTGCAGCAGAGAGGTGAGATTATGCAGCGTTTCGCGTTTCTCGTCAACCTCTTTTTGTTACTTCGCTTCTTTTGAAACGCCCCTGAACTGCCTGCTAACTACTTGATTTCGCTAGTGTTTCAGCGGGGAGGCGAACTATAGCAAAGGCCTCGCCACCCTGGCAAGGATTTTCGGAAATGCTACACATTCCGTCGCGTCCAGCCGACGCTTTCTCACGAATACACGCATTTATGTGTCGCGCGGCCCTTCCCTGACTGTGGCCAGGGCGCGGAATTCATCGTCGGTAAACAGCCGCGAACGGGTCAGGAAGCGCCTTCCTGTCCCATTGTCCAGGGAGAACATCCCGCCGTTCCCTGCGACAACGTCGATGATCAGTTGCGTATGTTCCCAGTAAGCAAATTGGTCCTTTCCCATATAGAAGGCGGCGCCATGGATCTCGCCGACATGGACATCGGTATCGCTGATATTGAAGTCGCCGTCCGGATAACACATCGGGGCGCTGCCGTCGCAGCAGCCACCCGACTGAAAGAACATGACCGGCCCATGGCGCGCGCGCAACTCGTCAATCATTGCGCGCGCGGCATCGGTTGCGACCACGCGTGAAAGCGCGTCACCCATATACAGCTCCCCTGGTTAAAAGAAGCCCATCGCGTTCGGGTTATAACTGACCAGCAGGTTTTTGGTCTTCTGGTAGTGATCGAGCATCATCTTGTGATTTTCGCGCCCGATGCCCGATTGCTTATAGCCGCCGAAAGCCGCATGGGCCGGATACAGATGGTAGCAATTGGTCCACACCCGCCCGGCCTCGATGGCGCGACCGACCCGGAATGCGCGCGACCCGTCCCGCGTCCACAACCCGGCGCCGAGTCCATACAAAGTATCGTTGGCGATGCGCAGGGCGTCGGCTTCATCGGTAAACGTGGTCACCGCCACCACCGGACCGAAGATCTCTTCCTGGAAGATGCGCATCTTGTTATCGCCCTTGAAGACGGTCGGCTGCACGTAATACCCATCCTTCATGTCGCCCGCTTGCATATTGCGCGCGCCGCCGGTCAGCAGCTCGGCGCCCTCCTGCTTGCCGATATCGAGGTACGACAGGATTTTCTCCAGCTGTTCCTGCGAAGCCTGCGCGCCGATCATGGTCGAGGCATCGAGCGGATTGCCCTGCTTGATCGCCGCCACCCGCTCCAATGCGCGCGCGATGAATTTGTCGTAAATCGATTCCTGGACCAACACGCGCGACGGACAGGTACACACTTCGCCCTGGTTCAGCGCGAACATGGCAAAACCTTCCAGGCACTTGTCGAAAAACGCGTCGTCCGCATCCATTACGTCGGCAAAGAAGATATTCGGCGACTTGCCGCCCAGTTCCAGCGTGACCGGAATCAGGTTTTGCGCCGCGTATTGCATGATCAGGCGGCCGGTAGCGGTCTCGCCAGTGAAGGCGATCTTGGCGATGCGCTTGCTCGACGCCAGGGGCTTGCCCGCCTCCAGCCCGAAGCCGTTGACAATATTGAGCACGCCAGGCGGCAACAGGTCCCCGATCAGCTCGATCAACACCATGATCGAGGCCGGCGTCTGCTCGGCCGGCTTCAATACCACGCAATTGCCCGCAGCCAACGCTGGGGCCAGTTTCCACACGGCCATCAGGATCGGAAAATTCCACGGGATGATCTGCCCGACCACGCCGAGCGGCTCATGGAAGTGATACGCGTACGTTTCATGGTCGATCTGCGCGACCGAACCTTCCTGCGCGCGGATGCACCCGGCGAAGTAGCGGAAATGGTCGATCGCCAGCGGGATGTCGGCCGCCGTGGTCTCGCGGATCGGCTTGCCGTTATCGATCGTCTCCGCCGTGGCCAGCAAGCTGAGGTTCTGCTCCATGCGATCGGCAATTTTGTTGAGGATATTGGCGCGCTCGGCCTGCGAGGTCTTGCCCCAGGCTTCCTTGGCCGCATGCGCGGCATCCAGCGCCAGCTCGATATCTTCCGCGCTCGAGCGGCCCACCTCGCAAAACACCTGCCCGGTGATCGGCGTGATGTTACCGAAATATTCGCCTTTGACGGGCGCAACAAATTTTCCACCAATGTAATTGTCGTAGCGTTGTTTGAACGGATTGGCTACGCCCAGCTTGCTGATATCTGCGAGATTCATGTCGTCCTCTTCCTTTTATGGTTATGTACCGGGAATCCAAGCATAGACGCACGTCAAACCAAGTACCTGCGCAAACGCAAAGAAACTCCAACGGCTACCCAGAGGCTAGTCCTTTCGTTGGTGCTCTGGCGCACATTACGCGCGCAAGCCATCCGGGCTCGCTGCAGGATTCATGGCGCCCGCGTATATTGCGTACCGACGCTTAACATCCCCCGGAGAACCCATGACGCAGCACCCGTTTCGCCTGAACACGATCGCCACCTTATTTGCGCTCGGCGCCCCCGGCATGGCGGCGGCAGCGGCGCCCGAGACGCCGGCCGACGCGCCGCTGGCCGATGTGGTCGTCATCAGCGGAAGCCGGGTCGCGCGCAGCAGTTTCGACTTGCCGGCAGCCATCGACGTGCTCGACGCCGCCAGCATCCGCGACGGCCAGTTGCGCGTCAACGCGTCCGAAGCGCTCTCGGCAGTGCCCGGCCTGGTGGCCCAGAACCGCCAGAATTACGCGCAGGACTTGCAGATTTCCTCGCGCGGCTTTGGGGCGCGCTCGGCCTTCGGCGTGCGTGGCGTGCGTCTGATTGCCGACGGCATCCCAGCCACCATGCCGGACGGACAGGGGCAAGCGGCAACTTTCAACCTCGACATGGCCGAGCGCATCGAAGTCTTGCGTGGGCCGTTTTCCGCCATCTACGGCAACCATTCCGGCGGCACGGTCCAGCTGTTCACGCGCGACGGCCAGGGCCGGCCGAGCGTGGAAGGCACGTTTATTGGCGGCAGCGCCGGTACGCGCAAGGCAGACGTCAACGCCCAGGGCGAGACCAGCGGCATCGGCTACGTGATCGACACATCCCGCTTCGAGACCGACGGCGAGCGTGCGCACAGCGCCGCCACGCGCGACCAGGGTTTTGCCAAGCTGACGATGGCGCCGACCAGCACCAGCAAGCTGACCCTGACCGCAAGCGCGCTGAGCCAGGACGACACGCAAGATCCGCTCGGCGTGACCTGGGCCACCTACCAGCGCGATCCGCGCGCCGGTGAAACCGATGCCAGCGATACACAGAATCCGAAGCGCACCATTGCCGACCGTTACAACACGCGCAAAAGCATCGACCACAAACAAATCGGCGCCGCCGTCGAACAGCGCCTGGGCGACGACCGCGTGCGGGCGATGGTGTACGGCGGCAAGCGCCAGGTAATCCAATACCAGGCGTTTTCCAAATTCGTGCAAACGCCCGCCAGCCAGTCCGGCGGCGTGGTCGATTTCGACCGTGACTTTTACGGCGCCGACATCAACTGGCTCAGCGTGCGCAATCTCGCCGGCGGCAAGCTGAGCACTACCATCGGCATCGACTACGGCCGTTCCACCGACCAGCGCCAGGGCTACGAAAACTTTATCAGCAACCAATTCGGCCTGCAGGGCAAGCTGCGCCGCGATGAAAGCAATACCGTGTCGAGCGTCGATCCGTATGTCCAAGCCGAATGGCAAGGCGGCGCCTGGGTCTTGAGCGCCGGCCTGCGCCACAGCCGCATGAAAGTCAGCGTAGACGATCGCTTTGTGACCAACGGCAACGACAGCGGCGGCGTCAATTTCCGCCACACCACGCCCGTGCTCGCTGCGCTATACAAAATCTCGCCAACCGTGAATGCGTACGCCAGCGCGGCACGCGGCTTCGAAGCGCCGACCTTGAATGAGCTGTTCTATTCAGGCGCGGGAGCCGGCTTCAATTTCGCGCTCAAGCCCGCCACCAGCACGCATGTGGAAACGGGCGTGAAAGCCTATCTCGGCAGCAACACGCGCATCAATGCGGCGGTGTTCCAGGTAAAAACCAGCGACGAGCTGGTAGTCGACATTGCCGGCGGCGGACGCACCAGTTACCGCAATGCCAGTGAAACCTTGCGCCGGGGCGCGGAAGTCTCGCTGGACAGCAATTTTGGCGCGGGATTCAGTGGTCGCTTGGCCATGACCGCCTTGAACGCCACCTACGAGCAAGGCTTCGGCAACGTTACGGCCGGCAGCCGCTTGCCGGGCGTGCCGAAAGCGAACCTGTTCGGCGAGCTGGCGTGGAAGAGCAGCGACGATGGCTTCGGCGCCGCGCTTGAAACCATCGCCAGCGGCAAAGTCTATGCCGACGACGCCAATGCCGATATCGCCGCCCCTGGCTACGCGATCGTCAACGCCCGCTTCCAGGCCAAGCAAGCACTTGGCGGATGGCGCTTCAAGCAGTTCGTGCGCCTCAATAACCTGAGCGATCGGCGGTATGTGGGATCGGTGATCGTCGGCGACGCCAACAAACGCTTTTATGAAGCGGCGCTGCAGCGCAACTGGCTGGCGGGCGTGAGCGCGCAATACGTTTTCTGACCAGGCCCGTCGAGAGAGAATGACGGCTAGGTATCGGATTTTTCGCTGAAAATAACCGGCTGATCAGCACGGGAGCCACGCCAAACGGGATGAAGGCGACACTGAACCCAAGGTCAGCCGCAAGAGTCAGCGCGTCGACACCGGACGCGCCCCCGGTCCCGACAAGGGCGCAGCACTTCAGCCGCGCCGGTTCACATCGACCCCGGATACAGCTTCGCCAGGGTCGCGCGCGCCACCTCCGTCGCGATCGCCTCGACGTCGGCAGCCGCCTTGCCCGCAGCGCCCTCGCTGCGCAGCGCCTGCCACAGGTCGGCCAGCCGCCCCGCCTGCCCGGCCACCGCGCCCTCCACTTCCGCCTGCCAGAAGGCCGGCGCCTCGCCTTCCACGAAGTTGCCGCGCCCGCGCCCGAAGTGCGCCACCGCCAGATAACGCAGGATGCTACTGACCAGCAATGTTTGCAAAAAATCGTCGGCGAATTGCATCGTGGTGCGGTTGCGGTCGGTGCTGGTATTAAAACCCCAGGCCGCGCCGGCCGCCGTCAGCGCGCCGACCACGCCGCCCAGCAGCGCCCCGGCCCCGAAGGTCAATCCGCCCGCCATCAGGTCGGCCGACAAGCCCGTGGCCGCGCCCGACACCACCGCCCCCAGCAAGCCGGCCTGGGCGCGGTCGAGCGGCGCGCGCACGGTGAAATTCTTGCTCACGCGCGCGTTGATCTTGGGCGCCTCGCTCGGATCGAGCTGATGCAGCGCCAGCAGGCGCCCGGTGGTGGCGGCGATATGTTGGTTCAGCCTTTCCACCAGCACCCCCATGGCCCGTTCCTGCCGCTGCTGGTCGCTCTTGCCCAGTCCCACCGCTTTCATGGCTGACTTGATGAACGTTTTCTCGTCGGCCTCGACCGGCTCGCTGTCGCGCGCGGCGCTGGCGATCTGGGCGCTGGTGATCCGCATCGCCTCCACGAAACGCTCGCGGTTGTTAGCTTCCCACAGCGCAAACAGGCGCGCGTAACCAGCCTGCTTGGGCTCCTCGACCAGCTTGCCCACCGCCTCGTAAAAGACGCGCTCATGCACCCAGCAGCGGGCGAAGGCATCCAGCGCCAGCACATCGCGCACGATCTTGTACTGGTCCAGGTGCTGTTTCCAGGCCGTTTGTTCCTGCTGCTCTTCGTGCGCCGGACGCGGCGGCCCCAGCTGGTTGAGCAGCACCACCACCGGTTTGCCCAGCCATTCCAGAATGCGCATCTCGGCCGGCAGGTAGCCGGCGTCGCGCGGATGTTCGGACGAGTTAACCAGGTACAGCACCACATCGGCCTCGTCGCGCGCGGTGCGCAGCGCTTGCTGGCTGAGCCAGAACGGGCGGTCGCGGTAGCGGTCCAGCACTTCGCGCAGGAACCAGCCGATCGGATTGCCGGCCATGGCCAGCCGCTTGAGCAGGCGCACCGAGTCGCCGAAGCCGGGCGTATCCCACAGTTGCAGGGTGTCGCCCTCGCTTGTCTTGAGCAGCAAGTGCGACTCGGCAAAGACGGTCACGTGGGCGGCGTCGCGCACCTCCCCCACATCGACCCCGACCAGGGTGCGCGCCAGGGTAGTCTTGCCGTTGTTGGTGTGCGAAATCAGTGCAAACTGGATATGGACAGGGGTGTCGCTCATGATGCCTTCGATAAACTAAGTCCGGCGCCGAGCTCCAGCGGGCGGCGCTCGGGATGGAGCAGGTTGACGATGGTCGCCGGGGCGCGGTGGAATTGGCAAAACTGTTGCCACAGCGCGATGCGCTCGGCCAACCGTACATCGGCCCCGGCTTGCGCAGCGCTGCGCTCGGTCAGCGCCGATTCGTCGATCAGCACGGCAATGCCGCGTGTCGAGGCGCGCACCAGGTGGTCGAGAAAGGCGCCGTGATTTTCCTTCTCCGGCGTTGCTGCCAGGCTGAACAGCACGGCGGTCGCCGTCACGTTCGCATCGTCCACGCTCAGGTCGCGCAGGGTATCGACCGCTTCTTCGCCATAGCCGGAAGACGGGCGCAGCATCACCCGCGCCTGGTCGCCGAACAGGGTGACGGCGATCTGCGCCAGGCCCTTGTCGCGCGCCTCGTCCAAGGTGTAGCTGTAGGGCAGCACGCGCAGCAGGGCCGGCGCGCTCGTGCCGGCCTCGCCGTTGAGCTTGCGGAAATAGGGCTGTTCCAGGTCCAGCGGAAATTGATTGCTCATCCGCTGCGCGCGCCAGTGCGCCACGCCAGCGAGCACCAGGCGCGGCAGCACCACCAGCAGCAGCAAGGTCGCACCATATAAATGCACCCACTTGGCCCCGCCCGCCCCGGTCGGCACTTTCGAAAATTGCAAGGCCTCGATATCGGCGATGCTGAAGCCTTCCAGCGGCAACAGCGCCACCGCCGGCGCAAACAGCACCGACAGCACGCCATGCACTTGCGTGGCATTGAGGAAGGTGCTTTCCCAGCCGGCCACATATTGCGTCAGGAACCCGCGCGCGTACAGCGACAGCACTGCGCCCAGCGCAAACATGGCGGCGGCCAGGTGCATGGCGCGCGCCAGGCGCGCCTGCGTCAGCCTGGCGCTCAGCTCGCTCCACTGGAGACTGAAATTGGTCAAGCCGGCCGCCAGCACGTTCGGCAGCTTGCGCGGCAGCGACAATTGCGCCCCGCTCAGGCGGCGCATCAAGGCCGGCGAGACCCAGCCGTTCTTGCGTGCCGGCACCAGCACCCACGCCATCAGCAACAGATACACCAGCATATTCCAGCCGATAATCGCCAGCAGCGGCGCCGACAGCAAGTCGACCCGGTGCGGATCGCCAATCCGGTCGACCGCCGCGCCGAGCACCAGCGCCAGCAGCGGCAAGCCGAGCGACAGCGCCTTGAAGCCGCCGCGACGGCGCGCAATGGCGGCGAACGCGGGCGTACGCTCGCTCAGGCGCTTGAGGATCTGCTCGGCGCGCTGTTGCAAAAAGTGCTCGGTGGTCACTGCCGACTTGCTGTCGGACGCTTGCCACTGCGCCAGTTCCTTCGCGCTGCGGCTGGCGTACAGGCGATCGTCGTCGCTCAGCACCTCGTGCTTGCCGTCCATGGTTTCGATCGCGCGCACCAGCACCACGTCCCTTGCCACCTGTTCGTTCATGCTTTTCCTGTTCTTTTTACCAGCTAATTTGTATGAAACGACAACATTCACAAGCCAATTGTGCCGCACTTTGCCGCCCTACGCTAATGCCGTTAAGTTAAGCGGATTTTTGGCCACTAAGCTAAAAACCGTCATTCCCGCGCAGGCGGGAATCCAAGGCACCGTCGCTCAGTTATGATGCCTTGGATTCCCGCCAACGGGGCCGCCCAAGCCGGGAATGACGGGCCTAAGTTAACACCATTACCGCCCTACGCTGGTCTTGCAGGAACGCGAAGGCGTGGATGTGCTATCTTAACGCGGAATTTTCTTGACACTTTCTTATCTCTCCTCACGATGCGCCTCCCAGACATACTTTCCACCCACGACCCACTGCTGGCCAGCGAACTGGCCCAAGCGATCGACAACAAGACCAAGCCGCTGGGCAGTTTGGGCGCGCTCGAAACGCTGGCCCGGCAGATCGGCCTGATCCAGCAAACGACCAGGGTGGCCCTGCACAAGCCGGCCATCCTGGTGTTCGCGGCCGATCACGGCGTGGTGGCGGAAGGCGTCTCGGCCTATCCGCAAAGCGTCACCTGGCAGATGGTCGAGAACTTCCTGTCCAGAGGCGCGGCGATTAACGTCTTCGCGCGCCAGAACGGTTGCGCGCTGCAGATCATCGACGCTGGCGTAAACCACGACTTCGGCAAGCGCGCGGCGCTCATGGACTGCAAGGTCGCGCGCGGCACCGCCAACTTCGCGCAGCAACCGGCCATGAGCTGGGCCGAATGCGCCGCCGCCCTGGCGCACGGCATGCGCATCGTCGGCAACCTGGAGGGCAATGTCATCGGCTTCGGCGAAATGGGCATCGGGAACACCACCGCCGCCGCCGCGCTGATGCACAAGCTGACCGGCGTGCCGGTGGCCCACTGCGTCGGCGCCGGCACCGGTTTATCAATCGAGGGCGTGCTGCACAAGCAAAGCGTGATCGAGGCGGCCGTCGCCCTGCATGGCGACATGAGCGAGCCGCTCGACATCCTGGCCACCTTCGGCGGCTTCGAGATCGCCATGATCGTCGGCGCCATGCTCAAGGCAGCCGAACGGCGCATGGTGCTGCTGATCGACGGCTTCATCGTCAGCAGCGCACTGCTGGTGGCGGCGCGCCTGCAGCCGGCCATCCTCGACTACTGCGTATTCTCGCACTGCTCGGACGAAGCGGGCCACGCGCGCATGCTCGAGCACTTTCACGCCAGGCCGCTCCTGAACCTCGGCCTGCGCCTGGGCGAAGGCACCGGCTGCGCACTGGCGCTGCCGCTGCTGCACGCGGCCGTCAACTTCCTCGGCGAGATGGCCACCTTCCAGTCGGCGCGCGTGAGCGGCCAGTCGGCGTAAAAACACGCCATGGCCAGCATCGTCCACCAGTGCCGGCTGTTCTTCATCGCGCTGCAATTCTTTACGCGCGTGCCGATTCCGGGCTGGGTGGGCTTCGATCCATCCTGGCTGCACCATGCGTCACGCTATTTTCCGCTGGTCGGGGTGGTGGTGGCCAGCGTGGCGGCGGCGGTGTACGCCGGCGCGGCGGCGCTTTTTCCGGCCCCCGTGGCGGTGATATTGTCGACGGCGGCGGCCATCTACCTGACCGGCGCCTTCCACGAAGACGGCCTGGCCGACATGTGCGACGGCTTCGGCGGCGGCTTGAGTACAGAGCGCGTGCTCGAGATCATGAAGGACTCGCGCATCGGCACCTATGGCGCGGTCGGCATGGGGCTGACGGTGGGCCTCAAGTGCGCCGCGCTGTGGTCCCTGCCCACACCGGCCGTCATCGTCGCGCTGTTCATCGCCCATCCGTTATCGCGCCTTGCGGCGGTGAGCCTGATCTGGGAAATGGAATACGCGCGCGCCGACGGCAAGGCCAAGCCGATGGCCCAGCATATGAGCCACCGGGAATTCGGCATCGCCTGCGCCTGCGCCGGCGTGCCCGCGCTGGCCCTGGCAACGGCCGGCATGCTGCCCTGGCTTGCACTGCTCGCCAGCGTGGCCGGCGCCGCGCTGGTGGCGTGGTGGCTGGGCGCCAAGTGCCTGCGCCGCATCGGCGGTTACACCGGCGACTGCCTGGGCGCCGTGCAGCAGATGGCCGAAGTGCTCATCTACCTGGCGCTGCTGGCGTTTTTCCATCGCGGCGCCTGGCCCTGACATGCGCCTGTATCTGGTGCGCCACCTGGCGCCGCAGGTGGCGCCAGGCGTGTGCTACGGGCGCACCGACCTGACCGTCGATCCCGGACTGCAGGCGCTGGCCCTGCCCGCCCTGCGCGAGCGCCTGCCGGCCGGCGCACCGATTTTCTCGAGCCCCCTGCGGCGCTGCGCCGGACTGGCGCAAGCCCTGGGCGGGGCGGCGGTGCGCTACGACCCTCGCCTGGCCGAACTCGATTTCGGCGACTGGGAAATGCGCCGCTGGGACGACATCGAGCGTGCCGCCATCGACGCCTGGGTCGCCGACATGGCAGGCTACCGCCCGGGTGGGGGCGAAAGCGTGACCGACATGGCGCGGCGCGTGTCGGCGTTCTATGCCGATTGCATGCGCTCGCGCACGAGCGCCGCCATCGTCATCTGCCACGCCGGCGCCATCCGCCTGCTCGCCGCCCGCGCGCGCGGACTGGCGCCCGAGGCCATGGCGCTGGAAGCGGCGCAGCGTCCCCACGCCATCGCCTACGGCGAGACCGTCACCATCGACTGTGTATAATTATCGGGTTTTGGTGCCCGCGCCCATGTCCATGAGCGCAGTTAAACTGGGAAACACGAAGCCTGCAACAGGCCAACGTGTGCTGCCCCCGCAACGGTAAGCAAATGTCGCTGACATGGCGACGAGCCGCCTCGATTGACCACTGTGCATTTGGCATGGGAAGGTGAGACGGCCGCATTTGCCAGCCCGGATACCGGCCAACACAGGTGGGAACGTGCGGCAGTTGCACGCTCCTTTTCAATCTGGCCAACGGGGACGTCGGCCGGTTGCTCGCAATCGCATTCACTGAAGACTTGTCATGACCTTTCCTGTTGTACGCCACGCGGCCCTGACGTCGCTCGCGCTAGCTTTTACCTCCCCTTGCGCCCTCGCCGACAGCCCCATCGATTCGGCAGCTACTGCCAATACTGCCGTCATCATCACCGCCGCGCGCGCGCCGCAGCCGTCGAGCGACGTCCTGAGCGACCATGTGCTGATCAGCGCGACCGACATTGCGCGCTCCGGCGCCGGCAACGTCGTCGAGCTGCTGCAAAAGCAGCGCGGTATCGAAATCACCCGTAACGGCGGTCCGGGCACCGCATCGCAAGTGTTCATCCGCGGCGGCGACCCCAAGCAGACCGTGGTGCTGGTCGACGGCGTGCGCATCGGCTCGTCCACCAGCGGCATCGCCAACTGGGCCACCCTGCCGCTGGCGAACATCGACCGGGTCGAAATCGTCTACGGCCCGCTGGCCACCATGTACGGCGCCGACGCCATCGGCGGCGTGGTGCAGATCTTCACCCGGCGCGGCGCCGGTCTGGCCAGCGTGACGGCGTCCGTGGAAGCGGGCAGCGACAAGGCGCGCGCCATGACGTTCGGCGTGGCCGGCGCCAGCGAAGGCGAAAACAGCATCCACTACGCTTTTGGTGCGTCCAAGGACAAGGACGAAGGCTTCTCGGCCACCAAGCCGGGCGCCTCCTCGTATAACAAGGACAACGACGGCTACGCGCGCGACAGCGCCAGCGGCCAGTTGGGCATCGTGCTGGCCAAGGGCCATGAAGCGGGGCTGCTTTACCTGCACAGCCACCTGGCGTCGCAGTACGACTCCGGCCCGAACCCGTTCGACGTGCGCAGCGTGCAAAACATGGATAACATCGCCGTGTATTCCAAACACCAGTTCACGACAAACTGGAAAATGAGCCTGCAGGCCTCCGAGGCCGACGACAAGTCGGTCAACTTCACCAGCGCCACGGCCAGCAACCGCATCGACACGCGCGCGCACGCCTACAGCATGCAACACGACATCGCCCTTGGAAGCGACCTGCTGCAACTGGTGCTCGAACGCCGCGTGGAGAGCGTGTTCGCCGACACCACGCGCGCCTTGAACACCAGCCGCGCCACCAATTCGGTCGCCGCCGCCTACTCGCTCAAGCGCGGCAACCACCTGGCCAGCGCCAGCGCGCGGCGCGACGACAGCACCCAGTACGGCGACAAGACCACCGGGGGCATCGGCTATGGCTACAAACTCACGCGCGCGCTGCGCGTGAACGCCAGCGCCGGCACCAGTTTTCGCGCACCGACCTTCAACGAACTGTATTACCCGGGCTACGGGGTCGATACCAACAAGCCCGAACAAGGCAAAAACGTCGAAGGCGGCGCCTACTACAACGACGGCACGACTGAGGCCAGCGCGGTCTGGTACCGCAACCGCCTGACCGACCTGCTGGTCAACACCGGCAAATGCCCGGTGCAGCTCGATTCGCACCCGAACGGCTGCGCCTACAACGTCAACCGCGCCACGCTGGAAGGCGTCAGCCTCGGCGCGCGCACCCGCCTGGGCGATGTCGACGTGAGCGGCTCGCTCGACTTCCAGGACCCGCGCGACGACACCACCGGCAAAAACCTGCAACGGCGCGCCAAGCGCCACGCCAAGTTCGCCGTGGAGTACAACGCGGGCGACCTGATCGCCGGCGTCGGCGTGCAGGTATCCGGCAAGCGCTTCGACGACCTGGCTAACCGTTACACGCTGCCCGGCTACGGCGTGGTGAACCTGTTTGCCTCGTACCGATTTGCCCACGACTGGTCAGCCGTGCTACGGTTGAACAACGTCGCCGACAAACAATACGAACTGGCGCGCAATTACGCCACCGCAGGCCGCCAGGTGTTTGCCGGCATCCGCTACGGCATCCGTTAAGCACCATTAAGCACCAAACAGGAGTCGCATGCATCCGTTCTTTCGCACTATGCGCCACCGGGCCAGCGTCATCATCACGACGCTGACGCTGCTGGCATTGGCAAGCCTGGTCATCGCCGGGATGGTCGGCTCGGTGCCGGTCCCGCTGGCGGAGATGCCGGGCGCGCTCATCGCCCTTGCGAAAGGCGACACCTCGACCCTGGCCGCCACCCTGCTCGACCTGCGCCTGTCGCGCGCACTGGTGGCCTTTGTCACCGGCGGCGCGCTCGCGCTGGCCGGCGTGATGATGCAAGCCTTGCTGCGCAATCCGCTGGCCGAGCCGTATGTACTGGGCATCTCGGCCGGCGCCTCGGTCGGCGCGCTGGCCGCGCTGCTGTTCATGTGGGCCATGTGGATGGTCGACCTGGCCGCCTTCGTGGGCGCGGTGGCCGTCTCGATGCTGCTATATATGCTGGCCCGGCGCGACTTGCGCGGCAACGCGGCGGCCGAAGGCGGCTCGTCTCTGCTGCTGCTGACCGGTGCCATTCTCTCCACCTCCTGCATTGCGCTGGTGACCCTGATGCTTTCGATTGCGCCCGAAAGCCGCCTGCGCAGCATGATTTTCTGGATGATCGGCGACCTCGCCGGTGCCCCTTTGCGCCCGCTGCCGTGGATCGTGCTGGCCGTGGGCCTCGTGTTTGCCCTGCGCAGCGCCCGCTCGCTGAATGTGCTGGCATTGCACGCGGAAGCCGCCGCCACCCTGGGCATCCGCGTCAGCGCCCTGCGCAAGGGACTGTTTTTCTGCTCCGGCATGCTGACCGCCAGCGCCGTGACCAGCGCCGGCAGCATCGGCTTCGTGGGCCTGATCGTGCCGCACGCCTGCCGTTTCGCCTGCGGACCCGATCACCGCCTGCTGATCCCCGCAGCCACCCTGGCCGGCGGCGCCTTCCTGGTGCTCGCCGATACCGTGGCGCGCACCGTGCTCGCGCCGCAGCAGCTGCCGGTGGGCGTGATCACCGCGCTGATCGGCGCACCTGTCTTTTTGTACCAACTCCACCGCTTGAACCGCTCATGATGATCGAAGCGCGCCAATTACTACTCACCGCCGGCAGCCGCACCTTGGTGAAAAACCTCGACTGGCAGGTGCAAAGCGGGCAGTCGTGGTGCGTCATCGGCCGCAACGGCGCCGGCAAAAGCACGCTGATGCGCACCCTGGCCGGCTTGCGCGAGCCCGATGGCGGCAGCATCGCCATCGGCGCTCGCGCGCTCAAGGACTGGCCGCTCGAAGAACTGGCGCGCCAGCGCGCCTTTTTGCCGCAATCGCGCAGCGACGCCTTTGCCTACCGCGCCATCGAAACCGTGCTGGCGGCGCGCCATCCCTATCACGCCAACCGCTACTGGGAAGGCAGCGACGACTACACCATCGCCCATGCCGCCCTGGCGTCGATGGAAGTGGCCGACCTGGCCGAGCGCGACGTGCGCACCCTGTCCGGCGGCGAGCGCCAGCGCGTGGCAATCGCCGCCATGCTGGCGCAGGACACGCCATTGCTGCTGCTGGACGAACCGGCCAACGCGCTCGACCTGGCGCACCAGCACAGCGTCATGCGCCTGCTGGCAAAGCTGTGCCGCGAGCAGGGCAAGACGGTCGTCATGATCGGCCACGACCTGAACCTGGCGCACCAGGCGTCCAGCCACGCACTGCTGATGATGGGCGACGGCGAATGGCTGGCCGGCCCGGTCGACGAAGTGATGCAAGCGCCGGTCCTGAGCCGCTACCTGGGCCACCCGATTGAAGTCCTTCCCCACGGCAGCCGCCGTATTTTCATCCCAACCGAGGAATCCGCATGATCGACGACACCGCAAACAGCGAACTGAATGAACGCCACCGCGTCCGCATGGAACGCAAGAAGGCCATCATCGACCAGAAGATCGCCGAGGCGCAGAAGGAAATCGGCATCATCATCGTCAACACCGGCAACGGCAAGGGCAAAAGTTCGAGCGGTTTCGGCATGGTGGTGCGCGCCATGGGGCACGGCATGAAGGTGGCCGTGGTCCAGTTCATCAAAGGCGCCATGTCGACCGGCGAAGAAAAATTCCTGCGCCGTTTTCCCGACGAAGTGAGTTTTCATGCGATGGGCGAAGGCTATACGTGGGACACCCAGAACCGCGAACGCGACATCGAAAAAGCCGAGCAAGCGTGGGCGCTGGCCAAGGGCTTCCTGTCCGACCCGGCGATTGGGCTGGTGCTGTTCGACGAACTCAATATCGCGCTCAAGTATAAATACCTGGACGTCCACGCCGTCATCGCCGACCTGCTCGACCGGCCCGGGATGCAGCATGTGGTCATCACCGGGCGCGGCGCGCCGGACGAACTGATTGCGATTGCCGACACCGTAACCGACATGACGGTCGTCAAGCACGCCTTCAAGGCCGGCATTGCGGCGCAGGCCGGGACGGAGTTCTGATGGGCGATCACGCGGATGTGCGTGTACTGCTGGTGGCCGCCGTCTCTTCCGGCCAGGGCAAGACCACGGTGACGGCGGCCTTGGCGCGCGCGCTGGTGCGGCGCGGCCAGCGTGTGCGCGTGTTCAAGTGCGGCCCCGACTTCATCGACCCGATGCTGCTCGAACGCGCCAGCGGTGCGCCGGTCGGCTCGCTCGACTTGTGGATGGTGGGCCGCGAACAGTGCCGCAGCCAGCTGGCCGCCGCCGCCGTTGAGGCCGACGTGATCCTGATCGAAGGCGTCATGGGCCTGTACGACGGCACGCCCTCGTCGGCCGACCTGGCGCGCGAATTCGGCCTGCCGGTGCTGGCCGTGATCGACGCCTCGGCGATGGCGCAAACCGCCGGCGCGCTGGTGCTCGGCCTGCGCGACTACGGCCCTGTGGAAATGGCGGGCGTGATCGCCAACCGTGTCGCCAGCAAGGGGCACGCCGCCATGGTGGCCGCTTCGATGCGCGATATTCCACTGATCGCGGTGTTGCCGCGCCAGTCCAAGACCCTGCCCGAGCGCCATCTGGGCCTGGTGCTGCCGGGCGAAGTGCAGGATGTGGACGGCCTGCTCGACCAGCTGGCCGACCAGCTGGAGTTCGATGACGCCGCGTGGGCACAGTTGCGCAGCACCCGCATCGACCTCAGCGCGCGCATGGCAGCGCCAGCGCCGTTGCTGGCGGGGCGCACCATCGCCATTGCGCGCGACGCCGCCTTTGCCTTTCTGTATCCGGCCAACCTGGCCACCCTGCGGGCACTGGGCGCCACCCTCGCCTTCTTTTCGCCGCTGGCCGACGAGCCGGTGCCGGAGCACGCCGACGCCGTCTATCTCCCGGGCGGTTATCCGGAGCTGCACGGCGAGACGCTGGCCGGCGCCGCGCGCTGGCGCGCATCGATCCGCGCCGCCCACGCGGACGGCATGCCGATCGTGGCCGAATGCGGCGGCATGATGGCGCTGGCCGGTTCGCTGGCCGACCAGGCGGGCACGGTGTGGCCGATGGCCGGCCTGCTCGAAGGAACGGTGACCATGCAGGCGCGCATCGCCGGTCTCGGCTCCCAAGGGCTGGAAACGCCGCATGGCGTCCTTCGCGGGCATACCTTTCATTACTCGCGGCTGGAAACGGCGGTCGCGCCGAGCGCGCACACGGTCAAGCATCCGAGCGGCGCCAGCGGCGAAGCGGTGTACCGTGCCGGGTCGTTGACGGCATCGTACTTCCACGCCTACTTTCCATCCTGCCCCGCCGCGGCGGCGGCCTTGTTCTCCAGGAGCGATGCATGACGACGACACTGATCCTGGGCGGCGCGCGCTCCGGCAAAAGCGCCTACGCCGAAAAACTGGCGCTCGAATCGGGCAAGGAAGTCGTCTACATCGCCACCGCGCGCGCCGGCGACGGCGAAATGGCCGTGCGCATCAAGACCCACCGTTCCAGCCGTCCGGGCAGCTGGACCACCATCGAAGAACCGCTGCTGCTCGGCGACGCCATCCTGCGCTGCAGCGAACCGGATACGCTGGTGCTGGTCGACTGCCTGACCCTGTGGCTGAGCAACCTGATTTTTTCGGCCGACCAGGATTTTCCGGAAGTGGGGGTGATCAATCTGCCCGACATTTTCTACGAACAGTGCGACGAGCTGCTGGCGGCCCTGCCGCAAGCGCCCGGCGACGTGATCATGGTGTCGAACGAAGTGGGCATGGGGATCGTGCCGTACGGCGCCCTGTCGCGCTGCTTCACCGATGAAGCCGGGCGACTGAACCAGGCCGTCGCCAAGGTCTGCGAGCGCGCCCTGTTCATCGTGGCCGGCATGCCGCTCACGCTCAAGGGCCAGGCATGCTGAGTGGCCTGAACCTGGCGCAGGTGGCGCTGCTGCTGGCCGGCGGCGTGCTGCTCGACCTGCTGCTGGGCGAAGCGCGGCGCTGGCATCCGCTGGTCGGCTTCGGCAACCTGGCGATGCGCATCGAGCGCGCGCTCAATCGCGGCAATGTGCGCTTCGTGCGCGGCGTGCTGGCGTGGACGCTGGCGGTGCTGCCGCTGGCGGCGCTCGGCGCGCTGCTGTGCCATGGCGCGGGGTTGGCAGCGCATGCCTTTCTCCTGTATTTTTGCCTGGGCTTTCGCAGCCTGCGCGACCATAACCTGCCGATCGCGCAGGCGCTGGAAAGCGGCGACCTGGCGCGGGCGCGCCTGTTGACGGCGCGCATCGTCAGCCGCGACACCATGGAGGCCAGCGAAGCCGACCTGGCCAAGGCCAGCGCCGAATCGCTGCTCGAAAACGGCAACGATGCGGTGTTCGGCACCCTGTTCTGGTTCGTGGTGGCCGGCGGCGCGGGCGCGCTGCTGTTCCGCCTCGCCAATACGCTGGACGCGATGTGGGGCTACAAGAGCACGCGTTACCTAGCGTTCGGCTGGGCGGCGGCGCGCATCGACGATGTGCTGAACTACGTTCCGGCGCGCCTGACCGCGCTGTCGTACGTGCTGCTGGCCGATCACCGGCGCGCGGCATGGGAATGCTGGCGCGCGCAGGCGCCCGGCTGGCCTAGCCCGAACGCGGGGCCGGTGATGGCCAGCGGCGCGGGCGCGCTGGGACTGGCGCTGGGCGGCAGCGCCACCTACGACGGCGTGGCCGAACAGCGCCCCCCGCTGGGACGCGGGCGCGCCGCGCAGGCAGGCGATATCGCGCGCGCCTGGAAACTGGTGCGCGCCACCGCCACGCTGTGGCTGGGCGTGGCCGCGGCGGCGGCATTATTCATGGGAGCACTTCATGCTTGAACACGGCGGCAACCTGCGCGCGGCGTCGATCCGCTTCAACCGTGCGCTGGACGACTGGCTGGACCTGTCGACGGGGCTCAATCCCACCTGGTATCCGGCGCCGCAACTGGCGGGCAATGCGTGGCACCGCCTGCCGGAAACCGATCCTGAACTGGCGCGCGCGGCAAGCGCATTTTATGGCGCGCCGCGCATGCTGGCGGTGGCCGGCACCCAGGCCGCGATCCAGGCGCTGCCCCAATTGCGCGCTCCATCGCGCGTGGTGGTGGCCGCGCCCTCGTACGCCGAGCATGCGCACCACTGGGCGCGGCACGGCCACAGCATGCGCGAGGTGGCGTACGACGCCTTGGACGCGGCGCTGCCGGAATGCGATGTGCTGGTGCTGTGTAATCCGAATAATCCGACCGGCGCGACCGTGGCTCCCGAACGCTTGCTGGCCTGGGCCGCGCAACTGGGCCAGCGCGGCGGATGGCTGGTGGTCGACGAAGCCTTTGGCGACACCGCGCCGCACCTGACCGTGGCCGCGCACAGCGACCGCCCCGGCCTGATCGTCCTGCGCTCGGTCGGCAAGTTTTTTGGACTGGCCGGCGTGCGCATGGGCTTTGTGGGCGCGCACGCGTCTTTGCTGTCGGACCTTGCCGACTTGCTCGGGCCGTGGACAGTCAGCGGCCCGGCGCAGCAGGTGTCAACAATGGCGCTGAGCGATCGCGCATGGCAGGAGGCGATGCGCGATCGCCTGGCCGGCGAAGGCACGCGTTTGCGCACGCTGCTCGCCGCGAACAACATCGCCAGCACCGGCACCGACCTGTTTCAATGGTGGCCCGAAGCGCAAGCGGAGGCGTTCTGGCAGCACATGGCCGAACGCGGGATCTGGGTGCGGCTGTTCCCCAAGGCGGCGCGGGGCATTCGCCTCGGCCTGCCGGCGGATGAAAATGGATGGCGGCGCCTGGCGCTCGCACTGGAAGAATGGAACCGAGGATCATGATGAAATACCTGTTAGCCGCCTTTGCCGGCACGATCGCGCTGCACGCCGGCGCCGCCATCACGGTCCACGACGACGATGGCAAGAGCGTGACCCTGCAAAAACCCGCGCAGCGCGTCATTGCGCTGGCCCCGCACGTGACCGAGATGCTGTACGCGGCCGGTGGCGCGGAACGCCTGATCGCGGCCGTCGCCTACAGCGACTATCCGGAAGCGGCCAAGCGCCTGCCGCAGGTGGGCAGCAACAGCGGCATCGACATGGAGCGCGTGGCAGCCTTGAAACCCGACCTGATCGTGGTCTGGATGCACGGCAGTTCCGAACGCCAGATCGACCAGATTCGCGCGCTCGGCATTCCTTTGTTCCACAGCGAACCGCGCAAACTCGATGACATCGCCAGCAACCTGACGCGCCTCGGGAAGCTGATGGGCACCGAGGCGGTGGCCGATCCGGCCGCCGCCGACCTGCGCAAGCGCCTCGGCGCGCTGCAAGCCAGGTACGCGAAGCGCGCGCCGGTGCGCATGTTCTACCAGGTGTGGGACAAACCGCTGTACACCCTCAACGACGGCCATATCCTGAGCGACGCCATGCGCATGTGCGGCGGCGAGAACGTATTCGGCAAGCTGAAAGTGACCGCGCCCGTGGTCACGGTGGAAGCGGTGCTGCAGGAAGATCCGGAAGCGCTGTTCAGCGGCGAGCGCAGTCCCACCGATATTGGCCTGACCCTGTGGAAGCCGTACACCACCATGACGGCGGTCAAGCGCGGGAACCTGTTCAGCATCGACGGCAACCTGCTCAATCGTTCGGGACCACGCATGATCGCCGGCGCCGAAATCCTGTGCGAGAAACTCGACATTGTGCGCCAGCGCAGGAGCAAGCCATGAGCCGCTTCCCTTATCACACCCTGATGGTGCAGGGGACCACGTCCGACGCCGGCAAGAGCACCGTGGTGGCGGCCTTGTGCCGCCTGCTGAAAAACGAAGGCATATCGGTGGCGCCGTTCAAGCCGCAGAACATGGCCTTGAACAGCGCGGTCACGGCCGACGGCGGCGAAATCGGCCGCGCCCAGGCCTTGCAGGCGATTGCCGCCGGCGTGGCGCCGCACACGGACATGAAT
Organism: Massilia rubra; assembly: GCF_011682065.1. Lineage (GTDB taxonomy): Bacteria > Pseudomonadota > Gammaproteobacteria > Burkholderiales > Burkholderiaceae_D > Telluria_A > Telluria_A rubra. The sequence continues at coordinate 20,078 of NZ_VUYU01000044.1, forward strand.
CCGGTGCTGCTCAAACCATCGAGTAACATCGGCGCGCAGGTGGTCATCCACGGCAAGGTGCGCGCCGAGATGAACGCGCGCGACTACCATCAGTACAAGACCGTGGCCATGGGCGCCGTGCTCGAATCGTACGCGCGCCTGCGCCAGCAGTACCAGGCGATCGTGGTCGAAGGCGCGGGCAGCCCGGCGGAGATCAACCTGCGCGACCGCGATATCGCCAACATGGGCTTTGCCGAGGCGGTCGACTGCCCGGTGATCCTGGTGGCCGACATCGACCGTGGCGGCGTGTTCGCGCACATCGTCGGCACCCTCTCGTGCCTGTCGCAGAGCGAGCGTGACCGCACCATCGGTTTTGTGATCAACCGTTTTCGCGGCGATATCTCGCTGCTCGAACCGGGCCTGGACTGGCTGGAACAGCAGACCGGCAAACCGGTACTGGCGGTGCTGCCCTACCTGCAAGGGCTGTTCCTCGACGCGGAAGACGCGGTGCAGGCGGTGCAGGCCTCGCGCGGGGCCTTCAAGGTGGTGGTGCCGTCGCTGCCGCGCATGAGCAATCACACCGACTTCGATGCGCTGCGCGTGCATCCGGATGTGGACTTGCAGTTCGTGCGCCAGAACGAGGCCAAGCCGGCCTGCGACCTGTTGATTATCCCTGGTAGCAAGAACACGCGCGGCGACCTGGCCTATCTGCTCGAGCAGGGCTGGGGGCCGTATATCGCCAGGCACCTGCGCTACGGCGGCAAGGTGATCGGCATTTGCGGCGGCTTCCAGATGCTGGGGCGCGAGGTGAGCGACCCGCACGGGGTGGAAGGCGACAGTGGCGTCACCGCTGGCCTCGGCCTGCTCGACCTGCGCACCGAACTGACCACCGAAAAACGCCTGGCCCAGGTGGCGGGGCGCTGCGCGTTTGCCGACGCCGACGTGGCGGGCTACGAAATTCACATGGGCGTTTCGAGCGGCGCGGCGCTGGACATGCCGGCCTTTCGCATCGAGGGCCGCGATGAAGGCGCGCGCTCGGGCGACGATCAGATCCTGGGCAGCTACCTGCATGGCATGTTCGACCACCCGCAAGCGTGCGCCGCGCTGCTGCGCTGGGCGGGACTCGACAGCGACGCCACGGTGGACACCAGCGCGCTGCGCGAGGCCAGCCTGGAGCGCATCGCTGAAGCCGCGCGCCCCTTGTACGACGCGCTGTGTGCGATAAAATAGAGCACCCACGTGTTGCAAAAAGTCTGCCGCAGTTCATGTTGGCGGTTAATGTACATACTACATGTGTAGAATGAGAGCAATAATTTACTCGCTGTGGACGTGCTATGTTGTCAATGATCAAGGTTGTGCAAACCTTTCCTTCGGTTCGGATTCCGTCCAGCTCGGGCGGACTGCCGGTTGAAGTGTCGCTGATCGCGCAACTGGTGCACGGCTCGGGCAATCATTTGTTTGCCAGCGTATCGGCGCGACAACAGCAGCACCAGGAATTCGTCGACGAGCTCGACGAGCCATCGGCCAAGCTGGGCGGCACCGATTTCGACAAGGGCGATCCCACATCGCTGTATTCCTTCGTTGTCGGTCCGAAAGGGCATCCTTTCCACCGGCACGCCGGGCATCGCATTTTCACGGCCATTTCGGGCAGCGGCGGCGCGCAGCTGCGTTTTTCCAGCGCGTCCACGGCGCAAATCGATGAGGACCCGCAGAGTTTCCTGCGCGCGCTTCAATGCATCAATATTCCGCCCGATTGCATGTTCACGGTGCGCTTCGGCGGCGAGACCTGGCATCAGTTCGCCCCGCTCACGCGCAACAGTCCGCATCCGGTGTTTTTTGCGCTGTCCTGCCACACCAACGAGCTCGGCGGCGACTTGTCCGAGGAATTGCGGCAGCAGGTCATGGCGAACGAAGCCAGCATTCCCTCGCTGACCTCGCTGCTGCCGCAGGCAGTGGCCGATTTGCTCGATGCGGCCATGGCCAAAGGGCAAGTCGCCACGGTCGATTTGTCGCTGGAAGCGCCGCCGGGCACCTTGCAACGGGCAATGTGCTACACGGCACGCGGCAGCATCGGCACGATTCTCGGCAAATGGGGCGCATGGCGCCGCTCGAAAGGCTATGTGTCGCATCAGGGCGACGGCGCCGAAGTGCGCGAACTGGACGCCACGCCACCCGGTTCGCTGCTGCTCAAGCAATTCGAGGGAACGCCGTTTCATCATGAAGATACGTTCACCCTGACCATGCCGCTGGCGAATTTCCAGGAAAAGAATGCGGCGGCGCTGCTGACACGGCTGCTCGACGGCTTCATGGAAAATCCACCACGCGGCGTTACGCGCATGATGGCGGTGCGCAATGTGCTAGTGCGGCCGATGGGGCTGCGCACCTCGTCGCTGGGCTGCCCGGTATCGTCGCTGCTCTCGCCCGACAAGAGCCGGCTGTTCGCGAACCGCTTTCCGGTGCTCGAACAAGGCACGGACGAGCACAACACGCGCGCGCAGGTGGTGCTGGGGGCGGACGACAAGCATCTGTCGTTTCGCTCCTGCGTGGCGGCGCGCATCGTCAAGGGCGGTCAGGTGGAGTTCAGCCTGGGTTCGCGGGTGCGCTGCAAGAACCTGTTCGGGCGCTTTTACATGTGGGCGATCGACCGGACGCACCGCGCGTATGTGACGCCGACCATGCTGCGCATGGCTGTCGAGCATGCGAAGGTATCGGTGGTGGCAGATAGCATGGACGGCGCAGCGGTGATTTTTCCCCAGTAAACGCCACGGTCGGCTGGCGCAGGCGAGCGGAAACAGGGTCGCGCCGCCGCCCTGCGCGGCCAGCTGGCGGTCATCGTCCGGGGTAGGCTTGAAAAATCAGCGTTTCTTGGGCTCCGCGTGCACGATGATATCGACATGGTTATCGTAAGAAAACCCCTTGATCGTATCTTGTAAATGAACGTGACCAAATTGATTGGCCTCCATGTCATGTGCTGCACCGATAAGAAATATCGCAATGCGCCTGAGCGTATCCGGGTTCGCAAGAATCGTTATCTCATCGAGTTGCTTACTCTTTTTGCTGCCGGTTGCGGTTCCTGCAACCCTAAAACTACGCATCGTTTTCGTCATTTAAAACCCTGGGTTTTTAAGAATTCGTTCTCTGCACGGGTCACGCCTTCAATTCCCCTCGATAGCCCTGGCTCTGTGTACCGTCCGCGTCACTACAAGGCGGCCAATGCCTGCTGCACCCAGCCGTACGACAGGCGCTCCTGCTCCATCCGGATACGCTCGCCGAACACATCGTCGCGCAAGGCCTCGAACAGCGCCAGCTCGTCGCGCTCCAGTCTTGACGGCTGCCCGCCGAAGCGCTTGTCGGCGTCTTCCATCCCCCACAGCGCGCGGTGCGCCATCAGGGTCGCGCTATCCATCAGGATCGAGCGCGCATACGGGATGGCGCCGCGCAGGCGGTCCAGGATCGCGAAGCCATGCGTGTCGATATCGCCCCAGTAAAACACCTCGCGCGTGGCCAGCCAGCCTACGCCGGCCAGCCGCTCGACGCCGTAGCCGCCGCCGAAAATCACCATCGCGTCCGGCATCTGCGGAAACGCCAGGCCGTTGATTTCGTTCTCGGTGATGAAGACGCGCCGCACCTGCGTGTGCAGGGCCGCGAACTGCGCCAGCGGCACGGACAGGTCCGACAAGCCGCCAACGGCATGGGAAGGATCGAGCACCCGAAAGCGCAGCAGCGCCGGTTTGCCCAGTAATCCATAACGCGCTTCGAACTGGCGCGCGCCAAATGCGTTCGCATCGATGGCATCGGGCGGCAGCACCAGGTCGAGCAGCTCGGCCAGCATGGCTTTGCGCTTTTCGATGAATTTGCTGTCGACACCGGCGATGTCGAGCTGGCGCAGGTACAGGCCGGGGCGCGGGTGGGCGACGAACCATTCAAGGATCGCCAGGATGCGCGCCCACGCCTCGCTTTGCTCGAGCACCGCAAGCGCGCGCCGCGCCAGCCAGCCGGCCAGTTGCGGAAAGAGCTTGATGGTGGCGGCGACAATCTGGTCGAAGCGGCGCGCATCAAGCTGGCGCCCGATCAGGCGCAGGGCGTCCGCATCGCTGTCGAACACCACGCTGTCGGGAATGCGGTTACGCCCGAGCTGGCGGTGATTGATCTCGCGCCAGACGATCCGGTAGCCGTAGCCGCGCGCGCTTGTGCTGCCGGCGTCGAGTTCCCTGATCCATGCGCGTACCTCCTCGAAACGCTCGCCGGTTTGCGCCACGGTCGGCTGGCGCAGGCGCAGCTCGAGCGGGAACAGGGCCTCGCCGCCGACGCGCGCGGCCAGCAGGCGGCCATCGTCCCACAGGCGCTGGACCTGGGCGCGGATCGTCGCTGCGCTCGACCAGGCTGGCGCGGAGCTCATGCGGCACGCGCGCTGCGCTCGGCCTGGTACTGTTCGATCGTCAGGTAGCGCAGCTTCGACTGCCGTCCTTCTTCGCTGTGCACGAAGCCCAGGCCCGAGACGTACGGCTCGATGATGTGGATTTTTTGCAGCGGCGTGACGATCAGCAGTTGCAGGTTCATGCGCTTGAACAGTTCCAGTCCGTAGCGCGCCGATTCGTCGGAGCCGCGCCCGAAGGCTTCGTCGATGACCACGAAGCGGAAGGAGCGCGAGCGCACCACGCCCCATTCCAGGCCGAACTGGTAAGCCAGGCTGGCCGCCAGTACGGTGTAGGCCAGCTTTTCCTTCTGGCCGCCCGACTTGCCGCCGGCGTCGGTGTAGTGTTCGTGTTCGCGGCCGTCCTCGCGCCAGCGCTCGGACGCCGAGAACACGAACCAGTTGCGCACGTCGGTGACCTTGCGCGTCCAGCGCTTGTCCATCTCGGCCGTGCCTTCGCGACCGCGAAAGCGTTCGATGATGCGTTTGACCTGCAAGAACTTCGCTTCCGAATACTCTTCGTCGGCCGATCCGGTCAACGCGCCTTCGGTGCAGCTGCGCAGGTCTTGCTGGAAGTCGCGCAGGTCCGCGTCCAGATTGTTCTCCGCTTCGAGCGCGATGTAGCGGTTCGGGTTGTAGTCGATCTGGTGCAGCGAGGCGTTGATGGTGTCGATGCGCTCGCGGATGGTCTCGCGCTCGCGCTTGAGCTGCGACTGGAAGCCGGCGATCTCGCGGATCGTGTTTTCGTTGAGCAGTTCCTTGAAGCGCCCGGCGAAGCGCGGCAGGTCGTCGGCCTGCAAGACCGCCAGCATCTTGCGAAATTCGGCGGCGGCGTCGATGCTCACATCGACCTCGCGCGCGTCCAGCGGCCAGGCCTTGGTGTAGCTTTCCATGGCGCGGATGATGGCGTCGCGCAGGTTGCCGATTTTCTTCTGCTCCGCGTCGATCCGGTTTTGCAGTTCGTGGCGCATTTCTTTTTCGCGGTTCTCGCACGATTCGACCGTAAGCGTATGCTCGCCCAGCACCTCGGTACGCAAGGCGTCGAGCACGGGGAAATACCGCTCGCGCGCTTGCTCCGGCGTTGCATCGAGCAAGGTGGCGCAGTCGTCCAGGGCGGCCCCGGCCACTTCCAGCTTTTCGACCGTGCGTGCGTGCTCAATGGTGGCGTTGTTGAACTGCTCGTGTGTCACCACCTGCGCCTCGGTCAGCTCGGCGAATTGCTGCTCCAGGGTGCGCAGCAGGTCGGACGACGCGGCCAGTGCCTCCCGCTCGCGTTCGAGCGCGTCGATGCTGGACAGGAGCGGCTTCCAATCGAGTTCACTGAAATTGACGTAGGTCGCCAGTTGGTTCCAGTTGCCCAGCAAGGCGTTCTGGCGATCGACCTCGCCTTTCACCGAGGCGATCTTCGCGGCATGCGCCTGGATGCGGGTGGACAGGTCGCGTTCCTGCTTGGCCAGCGCGGCGATCTTGCCTTCGTTCGACCATCCCAGCACATAGCGCGAGCGGTCGTCGATGCGGTGACGGTCATCTTTTTCGTGGCGCTCGCCGCCGGCCTTGACCTGGCCGTTACGGGTGACGGCGCGCTTCTCGCGGCGGAACTGGTCGAGCGTGTCGCAGCAGGCGTGGTCGTAGCGGCGCGCCAGTTCGGCGTCGATCCAGCCGTAGAAGGGCGAGTCGGGCTTGATCGCCAATTTGCGCGCCAGCGCATCCGGGTGCAGGCCTTGGTGGTCGGCCGTGACGCTGGCGCGCACGCGGAAGTACACCAGCCGGTTGCCCAGGTTGGTCGTGTCGACCCAGTCCGCCACCGCCCGGTAATGCGCTTCCGGCACCAACAGCGACAGGCCGAAGCTGTGCAGCATGCGCTCGGCCGCGCCTTCCCATGCGCGTTCTTCCTCCCGCACCTGGATCAATTCTCCGATGAAGGGCAAGGCATCCGGTGCGATGCGCAGTGCGTCGCACAGCGCGGCGCGCAGGGCCAGCATCTGGCTGGTGATGTTGGAGCGGCGCTGGCGCAGCGATTCGAGTTCGGTGGTGATGGCGCCGTGCTGGTCGCGCAGTTCGTGCAGGCTTACGCCCGCCATCATCAACGTGTTTTGCGCGTCGTCGCGGCGCGCGATGCAGCCGGTCTTGCCGTCATCGATGGCGCGCCGGTTGGCGTCGAACACGCCCGCATCGGCCGCGCCGGGCAGGCCCACGGCCCCAGCGAGCGCGTTGTACACGTCAGAACGGCGCGTGCGTTCGTCGCGCATGGCTTGCAAGCGCTTGATCTCGCCCTTGATTTGCTCGATGCGGTTGCCGCCGTTGGCCGCGATGGCCTGCGCGATGTCGTCGCGCCGCAGCATCTGGTTGCGCTGTTCTTCCTTCAGGCGCTCGAGCCGCCCGGCCAGTTTGTCGCGCTCCGACTGCAGCAAGGCGATGCGTTTCTCGAGCAGCTCGCCTTTGAGATGGGCGAACCACGGGCGCAGCGCTTCGCGGCAACCGCGCAGCTGGCTGGCTTGTTCTTGCAGCACCTCGTGGCGGGTGCAGTCGTCCACCAGGGGCGTGAGCTGGTCGATCTGCAGCTTGGCCTTGAGCACCGCTTCGTGCGCGCGATTGAGGTCGTCGAAGTGGGCGATCAGGGCGCTGATGCGCGCCTCCACCGGAAAAGCTTCAAGCATGTGGTCGCGCACGAAGTCGGTCAGGTTGCCGACCGATTTCATCGACACCGTCTGGTGGAACAGGTCCATCGCCTGTTCGCTGGCGATGCCGAAACGGCGCCGGAAGTCGGCGCCGTACGGCGGAAAGCTCTCGTGCAGGGTGACGCCGGCCAGCGCGCGCAGGCGCTTGCGCAGTTGCGCGATATCGGTGCCGAAGCCGGCGAAGTGCTCGGCCACCGACAGCGCGCCATCGGCGACGACGTAAAAGCGTTCGGGCTGCCCGTGCGGATTCTTGAACCAGAACACCTGCGCCAGGGTGACGGTCTGGTCGAAGCCTTCGTTGTGGAACACGCCGAGGATCACCGAGTAGCTGTTGTGATCGCGCAGGGCGACGGCGCGCGCGGCCAGGCCGCTGTCGCCGCGCTCGGATTTGTAGTGGCCCATGACGTAGGTGCGCAGGCTGCGCTCGCGCGCGTCGGCGCCGGCCGCCTTGTTGTAGGCGATCTTCTGGGCCGGCACCAGCAAGGTGGTGATGGCGTCGACCAGGGTCGACTTGCCGGAGCCGATATCGCCGGTCAGCAGCATGTTGTCGCCACCCGGGTGCAGGCGCCAGACGCGTTCGTGGAAAGTGCCCCAGTTGAACACTTCGAAGTGGCGCAGCCGGAAGCCCGCGCGTTCGAGCGCCGGGTCGCCGCCATCGGTTGCGGGAATATCGACCACGGGCGCCTCGGTCATGCTTCCTCCTCGCCGCTGGCGGCGTGGGCGGCGTAAGCGGCCAGGCGCTGTTCGAAATCGGCCAACCATTGAGCGTCCACAAACGCCTTGAGGATGCGGCGCACTTCGAACTGGTTTTCCTGGCCGCGCAGGCGGTGCAAAAAGCCCAGCTCGACCACCTTGTTCAGGTGCGCATCCATGCGGTCGAGCAGGCGCGCTTCGTTGCCGGTCTGCGGCAAAAACAGGCGCACTTGTTCGGCGATCTGGTCACGGTCGATGACGAGGCGCGTTTCGCCGCCGGTGGCGTCGAATTCGGCCAGTTTCTTGCGCAGCAGGGCCAGGATCAGGCTGACCGGGTAACTGAGCTGGCGCCGCTGGACCAGGCGCGGCAGTTCCGGTTCGCCCGCCACCAAGGGGCGCTGGCGCAGGTAGGCGTAGCCTTCGGCGTCGTCGAGAATGAGTTCGAGGCCGATGGTGGCGGTGTAGTCGCGCACGCGCGCCTGCAGCTCCATCAGCGCCTGCCACAGGGCGCTGTCGGTGTCGCGGTACAGCACCGCCTGGAGCAGCGCGACCAGCAGCTGGCCGAGGCGGTTTTGATCGTTGGGAGTGGTCGGTTCAGGGTTCATGCCGCGTAAATGATAAGGGGGAGCGTAGCCTGGCGACGGCGCCCGGTGTCGTCAAGCCAGTCGACGATTTCAGACTGATTGTCGTCGATGGCGGCGTGCATGTCCTGGGTGGCCAGCTTGAGGTAGGTGGCCAGTTCGGCCAGGCCCTGCTCGATCGGATACTCGCGCGCCAGGGCGCCGAGCGAGACTTGCTGGCGCGTCTGGAGCGCGCGCCGGATGTTCGACATGAGGCGCAACTGGTCCACGTAGATTTGCTCGAACAGCGCGTCGGTCGCGATCTCGACGCCGTCGTCGCTGACGATCTGCTGCGTGATCTTCGGTTTGAACGGCGGATTGTACAGGGTGCGATCCATCGACATGGCCAGCGAGGGCGCCGCTTCGTCGATTTCCATGAAGGCGCGTTCATCGACCTGGCCGCGCAGGGCCAGGGCTTTCTGTTCGATGTCACGGATCAGTTGCATGATGCGGCGGTTTTCCAGCCAGGCCTGGTCGTCCAGGTAGCGCCGCAACTGTTCCGACAGGCGCGCGACGGTGCGCTGGGTGACTTCGCCGGCTTCGAGCCAGTCGTAGTGGATGCGCTGCAGGCGGGCGTCCGGCTGCAGCTCGCGCACCGGTCCGAGCTTGAGCACCGCGTCGAGCAGGCTGGTAAGTTCGTCCTGGCGCGAAGGGGACATCAACAGGTCCCAGAAGGCGCGGAAGCTGCGCCCTTCGTCGGTATCGGCGATCAGGTCGCGCTGGCCGAAGATCGCTTGCAGCAGTTCGCCCTTGCTGCCGTCCCAGGTGGCGATGTGTTCGCGCACCTGGCGGTCGAGCGTGCGAAAGTTGGTGTCGACCGCGCGGAAGTCCGACAGCAGGTCGCGCGCGGTGGCGGCCATTTGCAGGAAGCGCTCGCGCACCTGGGTCGGGTCCATCAATGCGAATTTGCCGGCGCTGATGTCGGCGATTTCGACATCGATGTCGGCCTTGCGGCGTTTCAGTTCGGCGATGCGGGCGCGCGGATCGAGCTCGCTGCCGTCGACAATCTGGTGCAGCAGGTCGAATACCGTCATCAGGCGCGACTCGGTGCCGATAAAGTCGCGCTGGCCGAGGTTCTGGAGCCATTCGAGCGCCTGCTCGGTGGCCGAGGCGAGGTCGTAGTGCGCTTCGTCGTCGCCGGGCGGGTAGTATTTGCGCAACCAGCCGCGTTCGTCGGAGGCCCAGTCGTCGAGGTAGGCCGTGGCCGCTTTGGGGAACAGGATTTCGCCGGCGCCTTGGTGCAGGTGGTACAGGTGGTCGTCCAGCTGCGACGCCAGTTGCTGACGGCCGATGGTGCGCTCGTTGGGCGCGACGAAACTCGCGTGCAGGAAGCTTGCGATCATTGCGGCGTTGTCGGCGGCGAGCAGGCGCCATGCGGGATGCGTGCGCCGCTGCGTTACGAGTTGCTGATAGTCCATCTCTATGGGAATTGGTTCGGCGTGAGCGACACTTTACCACCAAAGATTGCGCTGCCGGCGCTAGTCGCTCTTCGGCTCCACCGTCAGGACGACCGCCATCGCCCAGGTGGCGTCACTCAATGGCCATCTGAGCAGCTTGACCTGATTGTCCACCATCTGCGACTCCCACAAGGCGTACAGCTTGCGCTCGTAACCAGGAAAACGCACGCTCTGGCACGCCAGCGGTCCGCCATCGAGGTTGAGCGCGACTTTCAGGTCGAGCGGCGACTCCTTCAGGAATTGCGCCAGCCGTGCCAGCGAGAAGAATGCATCCCTGGTGGTACCGATGATGATGCGCCCCTGCCGGTCTTGCGCGACGAAACTGCGGTTGGCCAGCCAGCCGCTGTCGGTTTTCACGTGCGTCTGTCCATCGTCGCCGATCAGGAGTGGGTAAGAGACCATGGCGTTGCTGGCCCCGGCGAGTGCCTGCCGCCAGTTGCCGTCACGCAGGTCGCGCACGCCGGCGCCGTTCTGATCGGCGACGAAGGCGCCGGCGCGGGCGTTGTATTTGCTCGGCCCCATCACCGTTCCCTCGCTGATGAAGGGCGTGTCGGGCAAGCCTTTCAAGCCGAAGAAGCTGCCGTTGACGATCAGGCGCGCTTGCGGCACGGCGCGCTCCCATTCATCGATGCCCTTGTCGCCGGCCGGCGCATTGCGCACGACAAAGCGATACCGCGCCGAGTCGATGCGCGCCAGCAGGATGCGGTCGAGCTCGCGGCCGTCAACCATGACCGGCAGCTCGGCGACCTCGAACCCTTGTTCGCGTTCCTGCCAGGTCATCGGCCCGGCGCTCGCCGTTGGCACCGGGACGCTGAGCGCGACGCGCATCCCTGGCGACAGGCGCGCATCGTCAGGGTTGACATTAACCCAATAGGTGCCGCCGCGGCGTGCAAGTACATGGAAGCCATAGGCGCCGTTGCGCTCCCATATCCACCAGCAAATAGCCGCCACGGCAAGCAGCAACAAGGCCAGGATAGCCATCAGGCGGCGATGTTTCAGGATCGTTCTTTTGTTCACTTTTCACCCAATTTCCGGAGATGGCAACATTGCCCAAGCCGCCAAGATAGCCAGGCAGTGTGCAGCGCGCATGAAGCCAGTGTGAAGTTGGAACGATGTAATGAATTGCGGATAAAGAAGGGGACAAAAAAGACCGCTTGGCGCCAAACGACACGGGAGCGCGGGCGCAGCGCCGCTCAGGCGGCGCCGCCCGGCGCACCAGCCAGCGGCAGGGCGAGTTCGACCACGGTGCCACCGCCATTGTCCTTGCGGCGGATGGCGATCCGGGCGCCATGTTGCTGGGCGATTTCCTTGACGATCGCCAGCCCCAGTCCATGGCCGGAGGTGCGGTTCGCCGGTATCCGGTAGTACGGAGTGAAAATGCGCTCGAGTTCGGCTTCCGGGATGGAGGCGCCGTCGTTCGATACGCTCAGCAGCACTTGCGCGCCCTGGCGCACGATCAGCACCTGGATATCGCCGTCCGCCGCACCATGCACCGATGCATTGTCGATCAGGTTTTGCAGCAAGCGCCTGAGCTGGTGGCGATCGGCCAGGACCGTACAATCGTCGCGCGCCTCGAGGCCGATGTTCTGGCCGCGTTGCGAGAGCAGCGGTTCGAGCGTGCCGATGACATCGCAGCACACTTCCGTCAGCGAGGTGGCCTGGAAGGACGCCGCGTCGGCCTTGGCGGTGATGCGTCCCAGCGCCAGTAACTGTTCGGCCAGCTTGCTGGTGCGGCGCGCCGCCGTCAGCGCACTGACCAGCGAGCGCTCGCGTTCATCCGCACTGGCGGCGCGCAGGGCGTTTTCGATGTGCAGCTGCACGCCGGCGATCGGGGTGCGGATCTCGTGCGCGGCCGAATTGATGAAATACTGTTCGCGCTCGAAAGCCGCCTTCATACGCACCAGTAATTGATTCAGTTCCGTGACGATGGGCGCCAGTTCCACCGGCGTGGCCGGCAGCTCGATCAGGTCGAGCGACTCCGGCTGGCGCCCGGCGATGCGCCTGGCCAGTTCGCCCAGCGAGCGCATATTGTGGACCAGGACAACATTGACCGCCGCCAGCATCAGCAGGCCGCCGACCACGAGCGGCATCAGGATCGACAAGCCGATATCGTCGGCCATTTCCTGGCGTACCTCATCCTTCTCCGCCACCAGCACCCACACCTGGCCCGAGCGCAACGCGAATACCTGCCACAGTTGGCCGTCGATATTGTTCTTGCTAAAGCCCGCCGCCAGCCGGCCCAGCAAGGCGTCCGGCGCCGATGCGGACCTGGCCAGCAATGTGCCGTCGTTACCCCACACCTGGAAGGCAACCTTGGTTTCATAGCGGTGACCGTAGGTTTGCGGTTCGTCGTCGGTGGCGCTTTCGAGTTCCTTGGGCAGGGTGATCACCACCGGGCGGCTGACGGTGGCCGTGTCCAGCTGGTGTGCGACCAAGGCTTCGAGGACGCGCGCCGAGGTGGCCAGGCGGGCGCTGAACAGCTCTTCCGACTCGCGCCGCGCCACCGCGTGCGCGCCCGCCCCGATGCCGCCGAAAATGAGCAGCATGCAAGCCAGGGTGGCCACCACCATGCGCCGGCGCAGGGAATACAGCTTGCCGCTCATGCGCTCGCCAGACCGATGCGGTAGCCGACCCCGCGCACGGTCTTGATCACCGCCGGCGTCAGTTTCCTGCGGATGTGATGGACGTGCACGTCGATGGTATTGCTTTCCACCCCCTCCCCCCATCCGTACAAGGCGTCCTCGAGCTGGGCGCGGGTAAATACCCGCTGCGGACTTTCCGCCATTTTTTTGAGCAGCATGAATTCGAGCCGCTGCAACTCGATCGCCTGGCCCTGCCAGCTCACGCTCAGGCTTTCCATGTCGAGCCTGAGCTCGCCGAGCTGGAGTTGATTGACGGGCTTGCCATTGCTGCGTCGCATCAGCACGCGCAGGCGCGCCAGCAATTCCTCGAGCTCGAACGGCTTGGTCAGGTAATCGTCGGCCCCCAGGTCGAGCCCCAGGATGCGGTCGCGCGTGGCGTCGCGCGCCGACAGGATCAGCACCGGCATGGCGTCGCCGCGCGCGCGCATGGCCTTGAGCACGGCGGTCCCGTCCAGCTTGGGCAAGCCGAGGTCGAGCACCATCAGGGCAAACTGGTTGTTGGCCAGCGCCTCGAGCGCCGCTTCGCCGCTGCGGACGTGCTCGACCGTATAGTGGGCGCGGTGCAGCGCGAGCTGCAATCCGGAGGCGAGCAAATCGTCATCTTCCACCAGCAGGATTCTCACCAGGACATGCTCCTTCTCGGCTTACTTGCGTTTTGCGGCAATTTTTTCGAGCAGTTGTTCAACTTCCTTGCGCCGCCCCTCGTCGGCCAGCTTGCGGCCCGGGCGGGGCGGGGCTTGCAGGGCCTTGCGCAGCGCGCGCTCGGCATTGTCGAGATCGCCCTTGCGGAACAGGTAGTCCCCGTAAAAATAGTTCGGATCGACGCCCTCGGGATTGACCGCCAGCCCCTTCTTGAGCAATTCCAGCGCCTTCTTGTCGTCACCGAAGCCGACCGGCCAGCCCGGTACCTGATAATACAGTGAACCGAGGCTGGTGTAAGCCGAACCGGACAGCGCGTCGGGATTGATCGCCAGCGCCTGCTCGAGAATCTTGCGGGCCGACTTGGCATGCGACAGCCCGCCCAGCCCGCCCTTGGCGCCGGCATAGGTCGACTCGACGATGGCCTGCCAGATCAGCACGTCGGCGCTGTTCGGATTTTGTGCGGCGAACTTGCCCGCTTCGAGGGCCAGGCGTTCGAACTGGGCTTCCTGGTCGGCGGCCGGCAGTTGGTACTTGATGCGCTCCCATTCGTGCTGCAGGGTGGCGACATCCTCGGGGACGCCGGCGTGCGCCGGGGCGAGGGCGAACAGGCAGGCGCAGATGGCGCCGCCGAGCATGGTGCGAACGTTTTGCATGAGAATTCTCCCGATGGAAAGTGACAGGGTCTATTTGGGCAAGTGCTTGCGGATGAGCGGCAACTGGGCGCGGATGGCGCCGTCGGGCAGCGCCGGCAAGAGTTTGTTCAAGAGGATGAAAAAGCGTTCCTTGGCCCCCAGCGTGCGTTCCCAGCCACGCCCCTGGAGAAAGGCGAGGAAGGCGGCGGCGACGTGCTGGGGGCTGTCTTCGGCGGTGGCCAGTTCGCGGTTCATGGCGTTGACGGCCGTGCTGTTGATCGCGGTACGGGTGGCGCGCGGGGCAAAATGGCGGACCTCGACGCTGGTGTCGGCCAGTTCGCGCCGCAGCGCCTGGCTGAAACCGCGCAGCCCGGACTTGCCTGCGCAATATGCCGCGAAGCCGGGATAGCCGATCAGCCCGAAGACCGAGCCGATGTTGACGATCTGCGCGCGCGGCGCCGCCAGCAGCAGCGGCAGCAACTGGCGCGTCAGCAGCATCGGCGCCAGCAGGTTGGTGTCGAGCATATGCCGGATGACGTCGCCGGACTGGGTGGCGAAGGCATGGAAATCGCTGACGCCGGCATTGTTGATGAGCAGGTTCAGGCCGCCCAGGCGTTGCGCCAGCGCCGCAATCTCGGCCAGGGTGGCGGCCTCGCCCAGGTCGCCGCAAACGATATGCACCTGGGCTGGTTGCAACGCGTGGCGCAGCGCCTCGAGCGGCGCCGCCTGGCGTCCGACCAGGATCAGCCATTGCGCATGCGGCGCCAGTTGCCTGGCGATGGCGCCGCCGATGCCGCCGCTGGCGCCGGTCAGCACGGCGCGGTACGGCGCGCCCGGGAAGGTGGCGTCCATCTCAGGCCACGTCGAACAGGGCCTGGCCGCTCGGCAGGCTGCGGAAGATGTCGCCGTACAGGCGATACATCATGCGCGCACTGTGCACCACGGCGCGCTGGTCCTCGGCATCGTCGAGACGGTTCATGAGGCCCTCGAAAAAGGCCACGTGCTCGATGTCGAGGCTGCCGTGCGAGCTGAGGTAGCTGAACGCCTGCGGCGGCAAGCCCAGCACGCCCTGGATGGTATCGGCGGCGTGGGTGGCCAGGGCCGTGCTGGTGCCTTCGAGCACGTGCACCATGCCGAAAAAGCTGGCCGGGTTGCCACGGTCGATCTGGTGATAGGCATACGCCACCATCAACTCGGTGCTGGCGTGCGGCTGGGCATGGCGCACCTGCTCGGCATCGCCACCGCAGGCGGTGATGTCGGACAGTATCCATTCCTGGTGGCCGAGCTCCTCTTCCACATATTCGGCGATCGCATTGCGCAGCCATTCGTGCTTGCCGTCGAGACGGCTTCCGCAAGCCATCAGCAGGGGCACGGTATGCTTGACGTGGTGATAGGCCTGGCCCAGGAAAGCGCGGTACTGGGCCAGCGTGATGTCGCCGCGCAGCGCGTCCTGAATGACCGGGATGGAAAACAAGGCCTGGCGTTCAGCCTCGGTGCTGGCTTGAAGGGTGTCGAAAAAGTTCATGTGGTCTGCTCCGCGGGAGTGAAAAGAGAGGCGATTTGCTGCTGGAAGTGCAGGTGGATGGCGGGCCGGCGCGGACGTCCGTTGGCGGTGACGAGGCCGTCGGCGCTGCTCATGGGCGGCACCGGCATCCAGCGCAGCACCCGGGCGTAGTCGGGCAGGTCGGCATTGGCCTGGTCGACCGCAGCCTGGATCTGTTCACGGCCAAGCTGGGCCGACAAGGGCACGATCAGCGCGCCGAGGCTGGCCTGGCCATCGCCGACCACGACGGCCTGGGCAATGCGGCCGGTGCCGAGCAGGGCGGCCTCGGGCCATTCGGGCGAGACGTTGCGGCCGAAACCGGTGATCAGGATGTCTTTCTTGCGGCCATCGATAAACAGGAAACCGTCGGCGTCGAGATGGCCCAGGTCGCCCGTACCCAGCCACGCGCCGGAAGTGGCGGCTTGTCCCAGGTAGCGGGCCCGGGCGCCACCGACTTCGATTTCGCCGTCGGCGGCGATGCGCAACTGGCGATGCGCCAGCGGGCGGCCGACGCTGCCTTCGCGTTCGGCGCCGGGCAGGTTGAGCGCGACCACCGAACTGCATTCGGACAGGCCGTAACCCTCGTACACGGGAAAACCCTTGGCGCGCGCCGTGCGAATCAGGCGCGCCGGTGTCTTGGCGCCGCCCACCGCCACGAATTTGAGCGACCGGATCCTCGGTTCGTCCGGCGCCGCCACGGCCACCAGCGCCTGCAACATCTGCGGCAGCAGGATAATGCTGTTGGCCTGGTAGCGTGCGATGGCATCAAGGCACACTTGCGGGTCGAACTGGCTGGCGCCGAGCAGGCCGGTCTCGGCCAAGGGTGGGCAGATCGTGGTCGCGCCGCTGAGCATGGCGGTGTACGGACCGGCGATATTTTCCAGCAGCACGGCGAATGGCAGCAGGCAGAGGTGGCGCTCGACGCCGAGCCGGCACAGGCCGTCATGCAGGGCGCGCGCCACTTCCCATTGCTGGCCGGTACTGAGGCACACGCCTTTCGGGGTCGAGGTCGTGCCCGAGGTAAAGGTGATCTTCTGGACGTCATCCGGCAGGGGCAGGTGCGCGCGCAGCGGGCCTTCGCACAAGCGCAGCTCCCCTTCGCACGCGACGGCATCGGGAAAACCGAGCGCGCCGGCCTGCTGCGGCTGGGCACAGAAAATGGATTGCACACCGCTCTCGGCGATCACATGCATCCATTGGCCGGGGGTAAAGAACAAGGGCAAGGGAACCAGGGTGATGCCCAGTTCCTGCGTGCACAGGTCGATTGCCAGCCAGTCGGGGCAATTGTCGGCCAGGATGGCGACCGGCGCGCGCGGCGCGCGGCGCGCCAGCAGCGCCATGCGCAACTGGGCGATACGCTGCTGCAGCGCCGGGCGCGACCAGGTTTGCGTCCCCGACTGTATCAGGGGCAAGGTAGCGGGGAGGGAATCAAGCAAGTTGTGCATAGCCGTAACGGATGTCGCCAAACATCACCTGTGGTTGCGTGTTGTAGTAGGTACCCCAGTCCTTGCCGCTATCGGGCAGGCGGCGAGGGTCGGCCTCGGCAAGCCAATTCGGCTTGAGGCGCAGGCGGGTGAAGGAATTGAGCAGGCTCGGGGTGGCGGTAAATGCCACCCAGTGCAAGTCTTGGCTGTGCAGCATGCGGGTGACACTGACGATCAGCGCGCGCGCCGCGCCCGCATGGTCCGCCGCCAGGTTGCCGACTTCGACCACCTGGTTGCGGTCGATGCGCTGGCCGACGCGCTCGCCGATGGCCAGCTCCAGGGGGGCGTCGAGGTAATGTTCGAGAAAAACCGGACCGTCGGCGGCGAGCGAAAAGCCGAGTCCGGCAATCCAGCAGCCATCGGCACCGCGGCAACCGATCAGGGTATCGCTGAAGTGACTCACCTCGGCCGCGTACGATTGGCGGAAAGTGGCGGCGATGAAGTCTTGCAGGCCGGCGCGGCCGGCGGCCCCGGGGAGCAGGTATTCGATCTGGTATGCGGGGCGCACCTTTGCAGCCGGCGGCGGCTCGGTGCTGATCGGGACCCATGATGGGCTTGATGCCAGTTGCAGCGACATGATCTTCTCCTGATGAGCTTCGGTCAGGAGGAGAATATGCAATGAAGATTAACGCCAGATTAACCACGCCACAGTCGGCTGAAGGAGGCGCGTGCGGACGAAAAAAAACCCCGGTTTGCACCAGCGCGATCTTGAACGCGCTTGGGCTTACCGGGGTCTTTCTCTTATAACTAGCCTGACGATGACCTACTTTCACACTGGTTGCAGCACTATCATCGGCGTAAAATC
>NZ_VUYU01000045.1 GCF_011682065.1 Massilia rubra
TTCTGGCGGAGATGGTGAGATTCGAACTCACGATACAGGTTACCCCATATGCGTCCTTAGCAGGGACGTGCCTTCGGCCACTCGGCCACATCTCCATTCCGCCCAGTAGTTTCACCAGATCAGAAGACCAAGATCATACCGGTTGGGCGTGGATTTTGCAATGATCCGCATCCATTTTTTGGAAATATTATGCTTTTTCCAAATCGAAAGCCTTGTGCAGGGCACGCACGGCCAGTTCCATGTACTTTTCATCGATCAGCACCGAGATCTTGATCTCCGACGTCGAGATCATCAGGATGTTGATGCCCTCTTCCGCCAGGGTGCGGAACATCTGCGAGGCCACGCCCACGTGGCTGCGCATGCCCACGCCCACCACCGACACTTTCGACACCTTGGCGTCGCCCGAAATGCTGGCCGCGCCGATGTCGTTCTTGACGCCCTCTAACACGCCCATGGCCTTCACATACTCGCCGCGCGTGACCGTGAAGGTGAAGTCGGTCTTGCCTTCGACCGACTGGTTCTGGATGATCATGTCGACTTCGATGTTGGCGTCGGCCACCGGTCCCAGGATGTGGTAGGCGATGCCCGGCTTGTCCGCCACGCCGAGGATGGTGATTTTGGCCTCGTCGCGGTTGAATGCGATGCCGGAGATGACAGCTTGTTCCATATTTGTATCTTCCTCAAACGAAATCAGGGTACCCGAGCTGGCTTCTTCTTCGAGCGGCATCAGGGGATCGGTCAGCGACGACAGGACGCGGGTTGGCACGCGGTAGTTGCCGGCGAATTCTACGGAGCGGCTCTGCAGCACTTTGGAGCCCATCGAAGCGAGCTCCAGCATTTCTTCAAACGTAATGGTCTTGAGGCGGCGCGCCTCCGACACCACGCGCGGATCGGTCGTGTACACGCCGTCAACGTCGGTGTAAATCAGGCATTCCTGCGCCATCACCGCCGCTGCGATCGCCACGGCCGAGGTATCCGAACCGCCGCGACCCAGGGTGGCGATATTGCCGTTCGCATCCACGCCCTGGAAACCGGTGATGATCACGATCTTGCCGGCATCCAGGTCGGCCTTGACCTTGGCATCGTCGATCGATTCGATGCGCGCCTTGGTAAACGACGAGTCGGTCTTGATCGCGACTTGCCAGCCGGCGTACGAGACTGCCGGTTTACCGATCGCCAGCAGCGCCATCGCCAGCAAGCCAACGGAAACCTGTTCACCGGTGGAGGCAATCATGTCCAGTTCGCGCGGATCAGGGTGTTCCATCAGTTGTTTGGCCAGGCCGATCAGGCGATTGGTTTCGCCCGACATGGCCGATGGTACAACAATGATCTGGTGCCCCGCGTCATGCCACTTGGCGACGCGTGCCGCGACGTTCTTGATGCGGTCGGTCGAGCCCATCGACGTTCCGCCATATTTGTGGACGATTAAAGCCATAAGAGTGAAGTTTCCGCTCGGTTAATGAAAAAGGAGGGCTTTACTCTACATGCTGCGATGCAAAAAAACAAGGCAGTCTGTGGACAAATTTATACGTTATTGGTATATAGAAATAACGTTTTTGCATAGTCAACAGGCATTGCGCGCTTCCCAGCGCAGGCTGATCAGGGGGCCGGAAACGTCCCCGAAGTGATGACAATCCATGCCGATGCCGGCGGCAAACAGCAAATCCTTGCCGCTGCTGACCACCGGCAGGCGCTCGCGCTCCCAGGCGGGTACGTTGCAGGCCTGGTAGTGGTATTTGAGCGGGCGCGTGGGGCGATTGGCCGCCGGTTTCAGGCGCTCGCCACCCTTGCGGAAGTCGATCTGCAAGGCTTGCGCGCGCAGCCAGGCGCTGTCGAAGCCCTGCCCGGCCGCGTCGAAATGCAGCACGCCGCCGTAGGCCGGGAACGCCATGCTCGCTTCGCCGTTCCAGGTGAAGCGCTCGCCTTCCTTGACGAAAAGTCCCTCGTCGTCCGGATCGCGCTGGCCGGCCAGGTCGGCCAGCTTGGGCGTGATGTACAGCCGGTCGCGGTGGCGCCGGATGTGGCAGTCGGGGTGCGTCACCAGCAGTTGCGCGTCATGCCGCGCTTCGACCAGCTGGGTCACCATTTCGGTCAGCCAGGCGGTCGAGGGCATGCGCAGCGAACGCAGGCCGAACCAGTAGCGCAGCATGTTGTAGGCGCGGTCCAGGCTCATCGAACGCAGTTTGGCCACGTCGATGCAGTCGTCCACCAGGCAGCCCGCCAGGTCTTGCACGGCCAGCTCGTTCAACAGGCGCTGGGCCGACTGCGCGTGCGCTGCGCTGCGGGCAAAGCGTTCCTGGTAACCGGGAAAGGCCGCCGCCAGCGCCGGCATCACCTGGTGGCGCAGGGCGTTGCGGGCATAGCGCGGGTGGGTGTTCGATTCGTCTTCGACCCAGGCCAGCTCATGCGCGGCGACGTACGCTTCGAGCTGCTGGCGCGAGACCGGCAGCAAGGGACGCGCCATCACCAGGTCCGGATTGCCGAGCAGTTCGGGGGCGGCGTTGGCTGCATCCATGCCCGACAGGCCGGCCGTGCCGGAGCCGCGCAGCAGTTGCAAGAGCACGGTTTCGGCCTGGTCGTCGAGATGGTGGGCGGTCAGCATCAGGCGCACGCCGTGCTCGCGGCACAGCTCGCCCAGGGCCGCGTAACGCAGCTTGCGGGCCGCCGCTTCGACACCGGATTTGGATTTTTGGAGCACCACGCGGCGCGCGGCAAACGTCACGCCAAGAGCAGCGCAGGCCGCTTCGCAATGCGCCAGCCAGGCATCGGCGTTGGGGCTGATGCCGTGGTGGACGTGGAAGGCAAACAGGGGAACATCGCTGGCGGCGGCGTACTGCGCCGCCAGGTGCAGCAGGGCCGAGGAATCGAGCCCGCCGCTGTAGGCGATCGCCACCGAGGGCGAAGCGCCTTGTGCGCGCAACGCGTCAAGCGCCTGCGCAAACTGCGCTGCAAGCGCTGCGTTGCTGGTCTGGTTCACTCTTCGGCCGGCGTCGTTTCTTTGAATTTGCCGTAGCTCATCAACTTGTTGTGACGCGCTTCGAGCAGGTCCTTGGTTTTCATGCCCTGGAACTGGCGCAAGGTGTCGGCCAGCGCGCGCTTGAGCATGACGGCCATGTTCTTCGGATCGCGGTGGGCGCCGCCGAGCGGCTCGTTGATGATCTTGTCGATCAGGCCCATGGCTTTGAGGCGATGCGCGGTCAGGCCCAGCGCGTCGGCGGCGTCGGAGGCGCGCTCGGAGGTTTTCCAGAGGATCGAGGCGCAGCCTTCGGGCGAGATCACCGAGTACGTCGCGTATTGCAGCATCAGCACGGCGTCGCCCACGGCGATCGCCAGCGCGCCGCCGGAGCCGCCTTCGCCGATGATGGTGGCGATCAGCGGCACTTTCAGTTCAGCCATGACATACAGGTTGTGGCCGATCGCTTCGGACTGGCCGCGCTCTTCGGCGTCAATGCCGGGAAAGGCGCCGGGCGTGTCGACGAAGGTGAAGATCGGCAAGCCGAATTTTTCGGCCAGTTTCATCAAGCGCATGGCCTTGCGGTAGCCTTCCGGCTTGGGCATGCCGAAGTTGCGCAGGGCGCGTTCCTTGGTGTCGCGCCCCTTCTGGTGGCCGATCACCATGCAGGCCTGGCCGTTAAAGCGCGCCAGCCCGCCGACGATCGACAGGTCGTCCGCGTAGGAGCGGTCGCCGTGCAGTTCGTGGAAGTCGGTAAAGATTTCGTTCACGTAGTCCATGGTGTACGGACGTTGTGGATGCCGTGCAATCTGCGACACCTGCCACGGCGTGAGCTTGGCGTAAATATCTTTGGTCAGTTGCTGGCTCTTCTTGGCCAGGCGGTCGATTTCTTCGGAGATGTCGACAGCCGAATCGTCCTGGACGAAGCGCAGCTCTTCAATTTTGGAATCGAGCTCTGCAATTGGCTGCTCAAAATTGAGGAAAGTTGTTTTAATCATTGTACCTCCGGGTAAATTCTGGCCGCAGCATACCCCACCGCACGGCCGCTACAGGCGCTATTCTACCGGAACCGGATCGAGGCTACGCCACAAATACCACGTAGCGACCGTTCTCCACGGTTCCCAATTGGCCGAGACCTCGCGCGCATCGCTACGTGATACAGGTTCGCCGGAAAAGTAGTTCTGGCTGATGCCCTGGATCAAACCAGGATCGTCCAGCGGCAAGACATTCGGCCGGAGCAGATTAAATATCAGAAACATCTCCGCTGTCCAGCGTCCGATGCCGCGAATTTGCACCAGCTCGGCGATGACGGCTTCGTCATCCATCTCGGCCCACTGGTTCGCGTGCACGCGCTTGGCCTTGAAATGATCGGCCAGGTCGAGGATGTATTCGGTCTTGCGCTTGGACAGGCCGCAGGCCGAGAGTTGCTCGGCGCCAGCCTTGATCACCTGGGCCGGGTTGATCTTGGGACAGGCCAGCAAGAGCTTGTTCCAGGCGGCGTCAGCGGCCTTGGTGGTGACCTGCTGGCCCACCACCGAGCGCGCCAGGGTCGTAAACGGATCGCCATGGCCGACCAGGTGCAGGTCGCCGAACTGCGGGATCAGCTTTTTCATGATGCGGTCGCGCTTCATGAGTTCGACCTTGGCCTGTTCCCAGTACGCGGGCACATCCAGCGGCGGCGGGGTGGTCCCCGCCGTTTCCTTGGTTGGGGCCATCATGCACGGCGCCAGTTGGTTGTGCCGTCCGGCTTGTCTTCGAGGACGATGCCGGCCGCCAGCAAGCCGGCGCGAATGCTGTCGGACTCGGCGAAGTTGCGCGCCTTCTTGGCTTCGCCGCGGCGCGCGATGGCGTCCACGATGGCGGCCTCGTCCATGCCACTCTCTTCCACGCCGGCCTGCAGGAATTCCTGCGGGCTGCGTTCGAGCAGGCCCAGCACGGCGGCGAGCGCCTTGAACTGGCGCGCGTGTTCGACCGACTTGCTTTTGTTCAGTTCCGTGGCCAGGTCGAACAACACGGCGATCGCGATCGGGGTGTTGAAGTCGTCGTCCATCGCATCACGGAAACGGATGGCGTGCGCTTCGTTCCAGTCGACCTCGAGCGCAGCGGCGCCGCTGTCGATCCCGGCCAGCGCGGTGTACAGGCGCGTCAGGGCCGATTTCGCGTCCTCCAGGTTGGCAACGCCGTAGTTCAGCGGGCTGCGGTAGTGCCCGCGCAGGATGAAGAAGCGAATCACTTCGGCGTCATACAGCTTGAGCACGTCGCGGATCGTGAAGAAGTTATTGAGCGACTTGCCCATCTTTTCCGCGACCTGGGTCTCTTCATTGACCACGCGCACGAAGCCGTTGTGCACCCAGTAATTGGTCATCGGATGGCCGAAGGCGCCTTCCGACTGGGCGATCTCGTTCTCGTGGTGCGGGAACTGCAGGTCGGCGCCGCCGCCGTGGATGTCGAAGTGCTGGCCGAGGGTCGCGCACGACATGGCCGAGCACTCGATATGCCAGCCCGGACGGCCGCTGCCCCAGGTCGAGTCCCATTTGACTTCGTCCGGCTCGGATTCCTTGGAGGCCTTCCACAGCACGAAGTCGAGCGGATCGCGCTTGTCGGCGTTGACGTCGACCCGCTCGCCCGCGCGCAGGTCGTCGAGCGACTTGCCGGACAACTTGCCGTAACCGGGAAAATTGCGCACCGCAAAATTGACGTCGCCATCTTCCGACTTGTAGGCCAGGCCTTTTTGTTCGAGCTGGGCGATGATCGACAGCATCTGCGGCACATAGGCGGTGGCGTGCGGCACCACGTCGGGCGGCAAAATGCCGAGCGCGGCGGTGTCTTCGTCCATGTACTTTTCGAAACGCGAGGTCAAGGAAAAAATCGACTCGCCGTTCTCGACGGCGCGCCTGATGATCTTGTCTTCGATATCGGTAATGTTGCGCACGTACGTGACCTGGTAGCCCGACACCTTGAGCCAGCGGTAGATGACGTCGAACGCCATCATCATGCGCGCATGGCCGATATGGCAGTAGTCGTAGATGGTCATCCCGCACACGTACATGCCGACTTTACCTGGCTCGATGGGGGTGAATACCTGTTTTTCACGCGCAAGCGTGTTGTAGATCTTTAATTGGCTCATCAGATTCTTACTCGTTACAGCGCGCCCCGCGCTCGGGCAAAACGACAACCGGGCGCGATCGCCGCGGTGGGCGCGCGCCGGTCAGGCGTGGTTTGCATCGAGATCGTCGGAGCCCTCTGTCTTGTTCTTCTTTGATAGAATGGGACGTTCTGTACAAAGTATAGCATTGTTAAAATACCGGCTGGCCGCATATGGATCAGGTTTATTTTTGCGGTAAAGGCTTGACAGCCTTCCGTCCATATAACAACAAGCACTTCACGTCAAGGATTCTAAATGCAAGATTCGTTAATGTTCCGCATGCCCCTGGTAGCACGTTTTCTCACGCTGTTCGCCGGCCTGACCCTCAGCACCGCCGTGCTCGCGAGCGAAACGCCGCAAGTGTCGCTCAAGACCAGCATGGGCGAGATCGTGCTCGAACTCGACCAGGCCAAGGCGCCGAAAACGGTCGCCAATTTTTTGCAATACGTCAAAAGCGGGCACTACAAGGGCTTGATTTTCCACCGCGTGATTAACGACTTCATGATCCAGGGCGGCGGCATGGATGAAAAAATGGCGACGCGCAGCACCAAGGCGCCGGTCCAGAACGAAGCCAAGAATGGCTTGCTGAACGTGCCCTACTCGATCGCCATGGCGCGCACGCAAGATCCGAATTCGGCCACCTCGCAATTTTTCATCAACGTCGCCGAAAACACCAATCTCGACTATCCGGGCCGCGACGGCTTCGGCTACACGGTGTTCGGCAAGGTCATTTCCGGCCAGGAAGTGGTCGACAAGATCAAGGGCGTGATGGTCGACGACGTGCGCGGCAGCCAGAACGTGCCGGTAACGCCGATCGTGATCAAGTCCGCCACCATCGTGAAGCCCTGAATTTTCGCGATTCCCGTAAAATAGCGGCGCTGGAAAATACTTCCATTAATAACTCAACCAACAGGAACACACATGGCTATTCTGATTACCACCAACATGGGCAACATCACCGCCGAGCTCGACGCTGAGAAAGCGCCAAAAACGGTCGCCAACTTCCTCGACTATGTCGCCAAGGGCCATTACAGCAACACCATTTTCCACCGCGTCATCGCCGACTTCATGATCCAGGGCGGCGGCATGGAGCCGAACATGCGCCAGAAGCCAGCCGATCAAACCGTCGAAAATGAAGCCAGCAACGGCCTCAAGAACGACACCTACACCCTGGCCATGGCCCGTACCTCGGCCCCGCATTCGGCCTCGGCGCAGTTCTTCATCAACGTCAAGAACAACAGCTTCCTCGACTATCCGGGCCAGGACGGCTTCGGCTACGCGGTGTTCGGCAAAGTCACCGAAGGCAAGGAAGTGGTCGACGCCATCCGCAAGGTCAAGACCAAAAGCGGCGACGTGCCGCTCGAGCCAGTGATCATCGAAAAAATCGAAGTCATTTAAAGCATGAAGCGCGAGCACACCCCACCGGCGGCGGCCCAATGACCCTGCCCGCGCGAACGCTCGCGCTGTTGATCTCCGACCTGCATTTGCAGGAAGCGCATGCGCGCACCGTGGACGCCTTCTTCGCCTTCCTGGAAGAACGCGCCATGGCGGCGCGCGCGCTGTATATTCTCGGCGACCTGTTCGAATACTGGGCTGGCGACGACGATCTCGACGCGCCCCTGCACCGCCGCATCGCCGCCGGCATCCGCGCCGTCAGCGACGCCGGCATTCCGGTCTACTGGATCGCCGGCAACCGCGACTTCTTAGTTGGCCAGGCCTTTGCCGACGCCGCCGGCATGCAATTGCTGGCCGAGCCGCACATTGCCGACATCGGCGGACAGAAAATCGTGCTCGTGCATGGCGACGCCCAATGCACCGACGACATCCATTACATGGCATTTCGCCAGCAGGTGCGCCAGCCGGCCTGGCAGGCGCAATTCCTGGCCATGCCGCTGGCGCAGCGCAAAGCCATCATCGCCAACCTGCGCGAAGGCAGCAAGGAAGCGCACAGCACCAAGACCATGGAGATCATGGACGTCACGCCGCAGGCGATCGACGCGCTGTTCGCCGCCACCGGCACCGACGTGCTGATCCACGGCCATACGCACCGCCCCGCCCTGCACGAGCACGACGGCAAGCGCCGCTACGTGCTGCCGGACTGGGAGCCGGACGCCGAACCGCCGCGCGGCGGCTGGATCGCCATCGGCGACGGCGGCGCCATCACGCGCCATGACCTGGATGGCAAGGTGATCGGCTGAGTCGTTCGGCTGAGTCGTTCGGCCAAGGGCGCCTGACAAAACCTGTCGGCATACCGCCAACAGATGAGCGAGCAGGCAAGCGAAAGGAACGCTTGATGGACGTCTGCTGGTCGCTCGTGCCGGATGCGCAATCTGCGAAATCGATGTAACCATCCCAGGGTGCGCTCAACGGCCCGACGCCATCGGCCGAGCCTTTCATGGGACTCCACGCCGGATCGCGCGATGCGTGCTGCGATGCCTCGTCGGCGCAGCCAAGCGCGATGTGCTCGCGCAGCCGTCGCAGGACTGCCTCGTGGATGCGCTGCCAAACGCCGGCTTGCATCCATTCGTGAAGCCGACGCCAACAAGTCATGCCTCTGCCGCAGCCGAGTTCGCGCGGCAGGTATCCCCACGGCATCCCCGTCTTGAGCACAAGCAGGATCCCGGTCAGGGTCGCACAATCATTGATACGGGGCCGTCCGCCTTTCGGCGATCTGCGATGGGGCGGGAGATGAGCTGTTACAAACGACCAACTGTCTTCGGAAAGAAGTGCTTGGGCCATGGCATCAATCCGTCTGGGAACAAAGCCGCCATCTTCGCTGCCGAACTAAAGCCGTGTACGTCCGCTATCGCCCCAGCGAGGAAGTAATAGTCGCTTCACCACCATTTGCCGAACTGGTTCAACGCGGAATACAGCGCGTGCATTGTCCCGGAATCAACCTTCAAACGAACGGCCATGCAGTCGCCATCCTGCGACTGCCGCTGCGAATGTGGGTTGATGGTGAGATATTCCTGAGACAAATTGCGCTCGAAGTGAAGAACTGGGTACGCGCTCATATCGTGCAGTCGGGCCGCGCCGCCGCCGTCGAGTTCACTTTCGAATCGACGAAGATCTTCATAATCAAACCATAGGTTCTCCGCGGTCCATTTGAGTGTCTGGCTTCGACCTAAATACTCGACTTCAAGCCGGACGCTGACACCAAGGTCCATCGGATTTACGCCTGTGAACTCTAGCAAAAACTTAAGCCTCCCTACAACGAAAGCGACATCCCCAGCCATCTGAATCCTTTCTTAGGCACGGCACTCCCAACCGTCGCACTATCCGCTTCTGGCCGATTGTACGCGCTTGGGAGTGCCGCAACAGGCGACTGCAACCCGAACCCCTGGGAACCTCTGGACGGTCAGCGTGAGCGTTCCAAGTAACTGGCTACGGGAACTCGCAGCGTAGATGTAGCCCCATTAACTGCCAGGTTAAACGCTTGCTCCTCGCTCCGATAAATTAAGAGCGCCATATACTTACCTCGGCTAGAAAGATTTCAAAATTCTCGGGGTGGACGAGAAAGGTATATAGTTTTCCAAAACCAGAAAGGGGCTCGGGTTTCTTGTCCGAGGTCCAGAAGCTCGCCAGCAAAACAGTTGAGACGCCCTCAAGAGCTTCGTGAATAGACTTTCTTTTCTCATCGGAAATGCTGGCGTGATCAAGGAAGCTCTTCGGTTGTGCGAATACGTCACTCACGCAGTGCGCCCAACCGATTGCCTCCGTATGCAGCGGGTGGAATGCAACAGCGGATAAAACGTCATTGGCAACCGTCTCAGTCACCTTGTTTGCTTCGTGCATGTTGAACCCATCATTTCCTTGTGCGAAAATTCAAAATTTGGAGGTCCGCTGCTGGCCGAAATCGGCGGTGGCTGTCAGGCCGGTCCCGCCCCTTTTGCAGACGTTTGCTGTGTCGCCAT
Source organism: Massilia rubra (assembly GCF_011682065.1). Lineage (GTDB taxonomy): Bacteria > Pseudomonadota > Gammaproteobacteria > Burkholderiales > Burkholderiaceae_D > Telluria_A > Telluria_A rubra. The sequence goes on from NZ_VUYU01000045.1 coordinate 10,013, forward strand.
ATATTTTTGCCTGCGGTCAGGGTTAGCGCTTGCTCATGACAGAGGCTATGGCGAATGTGTAACCAGGATTGTTAGCCAGCCACCTCATGCCGCAGCAGTGCATACAAGTTCATATCGACATGATTTCCACGCACGAAATTGGCGCCGCGCGATACCCCTTCTTTTTGAAAGCCGCATTTGATCGCCACCTTTTCTGACGCCAGATTGCGAGCGTCCATGCGAATCTCGATCCGATTGATCAAAGTGGAATTAAACAGGTAACGCACCAGCAAATTGACAGCCTCGGTGGCGAAACCCCGCCCACGGCATTCGTTCGACAGGGTGTAACCAATCTCGCGCGCATTAAAATAGGGCACTGCTTTCGAGTGCCAGATCGTCCCGATGATCGTATTTCCAGACTGTTCCACGATCACAAGGCGAACCAGACCATCATTTGCCATACCGTCGTCCTGGATTCTTCGCTCAAGATCGATCGGAGAGTGTATCGCGCTCGGCAGGTATTCGCCACGTATGTCTGGGTCGTTTAACAAGGGCACCAGCGCGGGTAGATCGCTGAGAATAATATGGCGTATGACGAAATTGCTTCCTTTGATCATGAAATGCGTTTCCTGTTAATGAAAGTCATATTGCCGGCTTAGTGCGCCAGTCGGAATAAGGCGTGGCATTGACGGTCTGCTTTTGGCCGAATGTTGCCATTTTACTCGACAGTATGTTGCTCGTTGGCGAAAGGCAGCTGCCGCCCCAAAGCAGCCAATGGCAAATCGCGCCGTATCAAGATTTTTCGGTAGACGCCACGTGCAGGAAGCATTTTCTGGGCTGCGCCAGTCACAGCAGTTGGCATTCTCGCCAAGCTAGCGGATAGTAGCCCGGCGCACCAACGCCTCGCGAAAATCGCGCAGCTTGCGCAATTCCAGCGCTTCCACAATCGTTCCCTTGGTTTCGTCTAGGGTCGGAATCATGGCGGGACGCATGTCCTCGAGTTGGATGAGGTGGTAGCCGTATTGCGTCCTGACGGGATGCGGCGTAATTTCGCCCTTGCGCAGCGCAACCAGCGCCTGCGCGAACTCGGCCACAAAACTCACGGGACTCGTCCAACCGAGCTGGCCGCCCTTGGTGGCGGACGCATCCTTCGAATGGGCTCGCGCCAAGTCCGAAAACTGGGCGCCGCCGCGGATGCTAGCGAGCAGCGCCGTGGCATCGGACTCGCGGGGGACCAAGATATGGCGCACTTGGTATTCGGTATCTCCCTTGCGCGTATTCATGCGCACATATTCAGCCTGGATCTCGGCGTCCGTAACGGGATTCTAGCGCACGTACTCGCCCAGCATGGCGTTTACGATGATCAACTCGGTGGCGTTGTCCAAGGCGAGTTGGATTTTCGTGCGCATGGCGAATCGATCATCCACGTCTGACGGCACCAGCGGAGATGCACTGCCAGCCATGTCGGCCTTGATTCGCTGGAAGTCGGCCCGGACATCGGTTTCCTTAGTCGGATGATTCTTGATAGTCTCGGCCAGGATGTTCGTGCTGATGCGCTGCGTGATCTGGTCCAAGCGGGCCACGATGTCCGGGCGTCGTGCAAATCCTTGTTTGTCAGCTTCTTGGCGCAGCACTTCGGTGGCGATTAGGGTTAACTTGATCGATTCCCGTAATTGAGGAGTATCGGCGGGGGCTCCTTCGGCAAGGGCTTGTGCGACCTTCAGGTCCGCCTTAGTCTGGGTGATCGGCTTGCCGTTGACAACGGCGACATGCTGCGCCGACGCCGAGACATGTATTGCAAAAACAAGTGCGGCCACGACCAGAACAGATTTCGGCATAGGTGGAACATCCTTTCATTAAAACTGAATAGCGAAGACCTTACGCCAGTGGTGCGCGCGTTTCCTCAATTACTATCATTCAAATTCTCGTCCTGTTCGTCAGCGACGGCATGTGTCTGCAATTGGCCGCACGCGGTCCTAGATCGCGCGATATTTTGTTAGCCCCAACTCGCCGAAAAGGTGTTCAGGAATGAAGGCGACTTCGCACGAGCCACACCAAAAACCATTCACAAATCGTTCGGATATTGGAGCCGTGGAAGTTGCTTCGGTTTGTGCCAATCCCGACGTCTAGAGCCTCTCGGATGTCCGCTGTTGGCCGTTTTCGTCAAATTTTCGGGCTTCACAGTAGCCCAGAAGAAGAGATTAATCCTTGCTTCTGAACAGGGCGATCCGACGCGCCTGCTGCACACCAATCTCCGCGCGGACAATCTCAACCGTGTGCCTTAATCGCTGCCTAAGTCGATCCTGCAGTTCATCACTCATATCACTGCCTATCCAAATGATCGACTTCCACCCTTCCTCCGAGGTCGGCGCCCCATTAACGGTTGACCAAAAGGCCCGATTGAGCTCGTCATGCTTGCTCATGAGCGTCAATACATCGCGTACATTGGCTACATTGACTGAGCCCACAACGAACATGTCGATGAAGAAGTAATCTTCGCCTGAAGGAGGGTAATCAATAAGTGCTGTCTCAATTGCCTCAAACTCAGCATTCATCGGGTCATACCTCACGTTTAACGACGGCGGTTTGTCAGCGAGGAGCTCATAATGATTCTGTTGCATCCCATGCATCTCGCGTCCACTTCTGGCCGTATACGAACTCTGCCACTTGGCTGGCGCATTCCAGACCATTTGTTTTGTAAGTGGCGTTCGGTTTCAAGGTTGCTATTTTCTTTCGGGTGCGCACCAGAGCGCTATTCCTGAACGCCCGTTGCTGGCCGAAAGCCGCCGGTCGCAATGGCTCAGTGTACGATGTGTTTACTCTCAGGACAAGCACTTGGGTTTGTCAGGCGTTCCAAGTCGTTCGGCCTATCTGTCCGGCTGAGTCGACCGACCCAGCCGTTCTGTTCACCCGCTCAGTCGGCCGGCAACGGCGTTTGCACCACCGCGTACGACGTCAACCCGATCAGCGTCCCATTGCCGACAGCGATACCGCCCAGCACCGGCTTGCCCCAGGCCAGCGCCGGGGTCGACATGGTGCCGTCCGGCCTGACCTTGCGCAGCAAGCCCTGCCCGCTCAGGTACATATCGCCATTCGGCGCGAACGCCATTTCCGTATGCCCGTGAAAACCCAGCATGGCGTTGCCGGCCGGGCCATCGAGGTCGCCCATCCAGAACGGCGAGCCGGCGAACAGCGCCAGCTTGCCGGCCTTGGACAATTTGTAGACGGCCACGCTGGCCGCGTCGGCCACGTACAGATTGCCCGGGCGGTCGTAGGCGATACTGGCCGGGCGCAAGGCATTGTCGCTCGCGCCGTCCCGGCCGCCGCCGACATCGACGATCAGCTTGGTAACCTTGCCCGATGGCGACACCTGGCGCACCGAGGTGTAGCCGGCGATGGCCAGGTTCTCTTCGGCATCGACAGCGATATCGACCACGTCGCCATTCTCAGGCGTGTACGACTGCACGACCGTGGTCGCACCGCGCTCGATCCTGACGATCTGGGTCGTATCGGCCACGTACACGGCGCCGTTCGGGCTGATCGCAATGCTGTAGGGCTGCCTGAACGTCACGCCCTTCATGCCGTTGCCGGCAAACACGCTGACCGTGCCGTCGGGGCTGACCATGCGCACCAGGTTGGTGGCGTGGTCGGCAATGTACAGATTGCCGGCCGCATCGGCCGCCGTGCCGTCCTGCCGGTTGAAACGCGCGGCGCCGCCCTTGCCATCGACGCTGCCACTGGCCACGGCCATCGCGGACGAGGTGCTCACCAGGCCGGCCGGAGTCACGGTGCGGATCGACGGTGCGCCGCTGTCGAGGGCGACGATATTGCCCGACGCCGTCATCAAGAGCGGGCCGAGGTAAGAGAAACGGGCATCCGCGCCGGTGCCGTCGCGCACCGCGCCGCCGGCGCTGTTGCCGGCCACGGTGGTGACCACGCCGGCGGCGCTGACCTTGCGCAGCAGGTCGACATCGCTGAAATAGATGTCGCCGGCCGCATCGGCCACCATGGCGCGCGGCGCCATCACCACCGCCGCCGCGCCGACGCCGTCGCGCGCCTCTCCGTAATTACCACCAGCAACAAAGGTGGCCATGCCGCCGGCGATGCGGTAGATCCGCCTGAATTCGGACACATACAGCGTCCCGTCGCCGGTGACGGCAATCCGGCTTGGCCGCGTCAGTTCCCATTGTTCGGCCGGGTTGCGGGTCCAGCTCACGCGGCTGACCACGCCGGCTGGCGTGACGCGGCGGATGCCGGCGTTTTCCAGCACCAGGTAGTCGCCATTGATATCGAGCGCGATCTCGGCCGGACGATCGAAAAACGCTTGCGCACCGGCGCCGTCGCCGTTGCCAACGCGCCCGGTGCCGGACAGGCAGACCGGCTCGACCGCGCCGGCCAGCGTGCTGACCACGCCGGCCGGCGTGATTTTGCGCAGCGTATTGTTGCAGGTGTCGCTCACGATCAGGTTGCCAGCGTTATCGACGATCAGGCGCGACAGGTGATTGAAATTGAAGCTGGCCGCGCTGCCGGTGCCATCCTGGCTGCCGTAGCGGGCGATGGATCCGGCCAGCACCGACATCGCGCCCGATGGCGTGAATTTGAAGATGACCTGCTTGGCGCGGTCGAGCACGTAAGTGTTGCCGGCCTTGTCCATCGCCATGCCGTTGGGTACCTGCAGCACGGTTTCCTTGCCGGCGCGCACAGACTGCATGCAGGTGATGCCGAGCGCGGCCATGTCATCGTCGCCGCCGGCCACGTAGTCGGTCACGCCCGGGCCGCATTTGGCGGCAACGGGCGGCAAGTCCGGCGTGGCCGGGGCCGGCGTGGCGGGCGCGCCGCCGGAGCCGCCGCCCCCGCAGGCCGCGAAAAACAGGCATGCCAGCAGTGCGGTGGCGCGGCGCGTGGCCGTCGAAGCGGAAAAAGGCAGTTGGTCGTGTCTCATCGGTTCTGTTTGCTATGTAAGAGTAGTAGGGAAGCCGGAAGATAGCCTGCGGCGCGGCGCGGCGCCGGCATCAGTCAGGCAGCGCGGTGTCGAGGATGGCGAAGGCGGTCATACCCAGCAGCCTGTTCTGGCTGTACACGATGCTGTTCAGGCTAGGATAACCCCAGGCCAGCGCTGGCGTCGATACCGTGCCGTCGGGCGTGATCTTGCGGACCTTGCCCAAGCCGGCCAGGTACATCTCGCCTTTGGGGGAAAACGTCATCTGCACCGGACCGTTAAAGTCCAGGCGTGCCTGCCCCGGGGCGCCGTCGGCGTTGCCATCAAGCCCAAAGGTGCCCGCAAACACCGACAGGACGCCGAACCTGTCGCGCTTGAGGATGGTATGGCTTTTCAGATCGGCGATATACAAGTTTCCAGTCCCATCGAAAGCGACACCGGCCGGCCGGAAGTCGTGCCACCCTGGTACACCGCTGGCCAGTTTCCCGACATCGTTGCCGGTGACCTTGATAAATGCATCCCCCTCCGGATGCAGCACCCAGACGTCCTGCAACCTGGCTACGGCAATATTGCGAAAGGAATCGACCGCGATGTGGTTGGCCCACTTGACCTCATCGGCAAGCGTCACCACCGTCTTCATGACGCCGTTGTCGATCCTGACAATCCGGTCGACATCGGCCACATGCACGACGTCCCCGGCATCGATCGCGATCGATTTTTGGTTAGCAAATGCGTCGGCGCGGAACACACCGCTTACGGCGCTGTTGCGAACGCCTGCAACCCCGGCAAACCAGCTCACCGTTCCGTCCGGACTGATCCGTCGTATCACATTGGTATACGGGTCCGGAATATAGACGTTGCCTTTGGAATCGGCCGCGAGGTTCAGCGTGCGCTCGAAACGGGCGACGCTGCCGGGTCCGTCCACCACGCCGCTGGTCGATGGCGTGGCGGAGAAAGTGGTCACATCGCCCCGCGTCGACACGTGGCGCATGACGTAGGCGTCGGCGACGATCATTTGACCTTGAGGATCGATGGCCAGCGCCCCCGTCCCATTGAAACGCGCATCGTTCCTGCTCCCATCCCGGGTACCAAGGCTGCCGACCACCCCCGCCAAAGTGCTCACGATCCCATCGGGAGAAACATGCCGGATCGACGAGTAGTCGCTGACGTACAGATCGCCGGACGCGCCAAATACCATGCCGGTGACCAAGTCAAAGCGTGCGCTCAAACGCGGCCCGTCGGCCATGCCGCGTTCGGTGGTGCCTGCCCAGCGCTTCGCTACCCCGTTCATGACCTGATAGATCAACCCGCGCGAGGAGAAATACACGACGCCGTTCTTGTCGACGGCCAAGGTGTGGGCTGAACTGCCGCTCCCCGTGCCGTCCAGGTCGGGCTGGACCCACCTGCTGGTGCTCACTTTTCCGCCGGGGGTGACCCGGCGCACCCCGGACAGCCCGCCTCCCCCGACCAGATAATCCCCATTGACATCGAGCACAATGCTCTCTGGAGCGCTAAACGACGCGCCCGCTGCGAGGCCATCGCGGTTTTCCGGATAGACAGAACATCCCGCACCGCGGACACCAGCCACGGTACTCACCATGGCCTGCGGAGTAATCCGTCGTATCAAGCCGTTGCACGTATCGGCGACAATCAGGTTCCCAGCCATATCGATCAGCATGCGCGAGTTTGGCGTAAACCGAAAACTGGCGTCGGTTCCTTGCCCATCCTCGCTCCCGGACGACAAATGCGAGCCAGCGAATGTACTGGCCTCGCCGGCGGGCGTGATTTTCAGGATCAGCTGCCTGGTCGAATCGATCACGAAGGTATTGCCTGCCTTATCGACGGCAACGCCCGCCGGTGCTTGCAACAGCGTTGGCACTCCAGCGAGCACGTGCGGCAAGCGCGAGGCCGCCGGCGGCGCGACGGGCACCACCGCCGGCGGCGCAACGGGACCCACCGGCGTTTCCGGCGCCGGCGCTGGCGAAGGCGATGAACCGCCAGAGCCGCCGCAAGCCGTCAGCACGCAGCACAGCAGCACTGCCGTGGACTGCCTGAGTACAGGGAAACGAGGGGAAACCAGCTTGCTTGGCGTGTGGTGCATGTTGTATCTCTGAAATATCTAGGGCTGCGAATATAACAGAACCGTTCGGACAATATTGACAAAGAAAAAAATATACAACACCTCTTCTTGTTACGTGTTGGTGTTATAGTTAACTACATCACCAACTCATCACCTCACCAACAGGGAGGACCTATGCCTCACCACGCGGCACCGCACCACCGAAAGGGCCCGCCATGACCATCGGCTGGAACGACAACACGCCCATCTACCGCCAGCTCAAGGAAAAAGTCATCGGCATGATGCTCGACGGCGCCCTCAAGGCTGGCGACGCCCTGCCCTCGGTACGCCAGGTCGCGGCCGAGTACCAGCTCAATCCGATCACCGTCTCACGCGCCTACCAGGAACTGGTGGATGAGGAACTTGTGGAAAAACGAAGGGGAATTGGCATGTATGTCACCGAAGGCGCGAGCGAAAAACTGCTCGCCAGCGAACGCGAGCGCTTCATGCGCGAAGAATGGCCGGCCATGCTCGAACGCATCCGCCGCCTTGGCCTCGACCTCGACCAGTTGCTGCGCGCGCAAGACGGAGGCCGCTCATGAGCGCCGTCCTGACCGCCCGCAACCTGGGCAAGCGCTATGGCGCCTCGGTGGTGCTCGACAATGTCAGCTTCACCATTCCCGCCGGCCGCATCGTCGGCCTGATCGGCCCCAACGGATCGGGCAAGACCACCACCCTCAAGGCCGTGCTCGGCCTGACCGATGTCGAGGGCGAGCTGTCGGTGCTCGGCTTCGATCCGCGCACCGAGCGCGACGCGCTGATGCAGCAAGTCTGTTTTATCGCCGACGTGGCGATCCTGCCGCGCTGGCTGCGCGTGTCCGAGGCGATCGACTTCGTCGAAGGCGTCCATCCGCGCTTCAACCGCGCCAAGGCCGAGCGCTACCTGGCCGCGACCAAGCTCAAGCCGGAGATGAAGGTCAAGACCATGTCCAAGGGCATGATCGTGCAACTGCACCTGGCGCTGGTGATGGCCATCGACGCCAAACTGCTGGTGCTCGACGAGCCGACCCTGGGCCTGGACATCCTTTACCGCAAGCAGTTTTACCAGAACCTGCTGGAAGACTATTTTGATGCGGACAAGACCATCATCATCACCACCCACCAGGTCGAGGAAGTCGAGCATATCCTCACCGACCTGCTGTTCATTCGCGACGGCAAGATCGTGCTGTCGGCTTCGATGGACGAGATCGGCGAGCGCTTCATCGAAGTGATGGTCGCGCCCGACAAAGTGAACGCCGCCAACGCCTTGCAGCCGATCGACCAGCGCAGCGTGTTCGGCAAGTCGGTGATGCTGTTCGACGGCGTGGCGCGCGCGCAGCTGGAGGTCCTCGGCGAAACGCGCAACCCCAGCGTCGCCGATCTGTTTGTCGCCACCATGAAAGGAAGCTACGCATGAACACAATGAAATGGTTGCTCAAGCGCGAGTTCTGGGAGCACAAGGGATCGTTTTTCTGGGCGCCGCTCATTCTCGGCATGGTGATGGTGGCGGTGACCGGCATTACCGTCGTGTACGGCATGAGTAGCGGCCAGAGCCCCTTCAAGCTGCATCTCAATGGACAAATGCAGGGCATGCAAGCCGTGTTCAACAGCATGTCGGCCCAGGATTATCAGGAAGCCACCAGCGTGCTGTCGAACATCTGCCTCGGGGCCGGCCTGCCGCTGCTGCTGATGCTGGCCGTGACCACCTTCTTTTACTGCCTCGGCGCGCTGCATGACGAGCGGCGCGACCGCAGCATCCTGTTCTGGAAATCGCTGCCGCTGTCCGATACCCAGACGGTGCTCTCGAAAGTGCTGATGGTGACCGTGGCCGCGCCGCTGATCGTGATCGGCATCAGCCTTGCCACCTCGCTCGCGTTGATGCTCATTGTCGGCACGGCGGCCTTGGTCCACGGGGTCAATGTGTTCGGCGCCATCCTGGGCAAGGAGGCGGTGTATCTGCTGCCCCTGCAAGCGGTGGGCGTGCTGCCGGTTTACGTGCTGTGCGCACTGCCGACGGTCGGCTGGCTGCTGATGGTGTCAGCCTGGGCCAAATCGAAACCGTTCCTGTGGGCGGTCGGGTTGCCCTTGATCGCGCTGATACTGGTGAAATGGGTCGGCTACGTGCTGGGAGTGAACTCGGCGGCCGCCTGGATGACGAGCAACGTGGCCGGGCGCATACTGCTGGGCCTGGTGCCGGGCAGCTGGCTGTTCGACCACAACCGGGCCGGCGTCATGCTGCATGAGCCGGGCATGGATGTGCTCTCGCAAGCCTGGCCCGCGCTGGCCACGCCGGGCGTGTGGATCGGCGCGGCGGCGGGCCTGCTGATGATCTATGCCGCGATTCGCCTGCGCCGCTTCAAGGACGAAGGATAGACGCCGGGCGGTGGGCATATATCCTGCCCGCCGCCGCTGGTGAGGGCGCTTACTCGAACTGCGTCTTGAACGCCAGGAACTGCAACTTGAGGTCGTCGACCTCGGCGCGCAGGGCCGCCATTTCCTGTTCCAGCTGCGCCACCCGGCTGCCCTGGGCCGGCGCGCTGACCACCCCGAACGAGGACTCCTGCTGCGCCAGCGCCGCATCGCCACCCAACAGCTGGCCGTAGCGCGGCTCCTTGGTCCCCGGCGCGAGCGCGAGGCGGGCCACGATCGGCGGATACTTGTCGATCAAAAACTGCAGGCACGCCTCGACATCGGCCACCGACTTGAATTCGTGCAGCCGCCCGCTGCGGGTACGGATTTCGCCCGCTGTCTGCAAGCCGCGCAGCATCAGGATGGTCAGCACGGCCAGCTTGTCCTGCTCGAGCGTCCATTTGATGCGCATGCGGTGCTCGTACTTGGTCACGCGCGCGCCCGCCTGGGTGATGCCGTTGACGAACTTGCGCTGCATCAGCCGCTGCAGCACGTCCTGCACGGTTTCGTCGGACAGCTGCATCACCGGGTCGCGGCTCGAGAGCTGGTTGCAGCCGTTGGTGATGGCATTGAGCGACATCGGATAGTTGTCGGGCGTGAGGCCTTCTTTTTCGGCCAGCACCGCCAGCACGCGGATTTCGAACGGGTCCAGCAAGGCAGCGCCGTCGGCGCCGCCGTTTGCTTCTTGTGTCATACCTTCTAGTGTCATGCGTCTGTTTCCTTACTCGACCAGTTTATTGAGCTTTACCGAATCCAATTTATCACACTCGGGCGTGCTAGGGCAGGCGATTCCGGCCGACTTCATCAGCGCCATCAGGCGGTCGAGCTGTTCGTCCTGGCGCGCCGCGTGATTGATCAGCCCGTGCAGGGCTTTCGACAGCGGATCGTCGCCGTTCGGGGTGACGCCGTAGGCCGAGAACAGATGCGCGCTGGCGCGCGTGTCGACCTCTTTCTGGACGATGTGGGCCGGATTGCCGACCGCCGTCGCGCCGGCCGGCACCGGCTTGATCACCACCGCGTTCGAGCCGACCTTGGCGTACTCGCCCACCGTGAACGAGCCGAGCACCTTGGCGCCGGCGCCGATGATGACGCCGCGCTCGAGGGTCGGATGGCGCTTGGTGCCGCTGTTGAGCGAGGTGCCGCCCAGGGTCACGCCCTGGTAGATGGTGCAGTCGTCGCCGACCACGGCGGTTTCGCCAATGACCACGCCGAAGCCGTGGTCGATGAACACGCGCCGCCCGATGGTGGCGCCGGGATGGATCTCGATGCCGGTCAGGATGCGCGCCACGTAGGAAATGAAGCGGCCGATCCATTTCAGCTTGCGGGTCCAGCAAGCCTGCGCCCAGCGATGCATCATGATGGCCTGAAAGCCGGGATAACAAGTGAAAACTTCCCATCCGTTACGGGCGGCCGGGTCGCGTTCAATGATGCTCTTGATATCTTCGCGCAGGTGTAAAAACATAGACAGGGACGTGGGAACAGTTGCGATACAGGCATGGTAGCGTATCCGCCCGCCTCCCGCTTATGTGCGGTCAATTTGCCCGCTTCGCATAAAGGCGATTGCGGCAAGGCGGATCATGCAAGCATGCTTCATTTGCCGCATTCGCGCCGGCAAGTCGACGGCCTCGCCGCGTACGCCAACGGCGCCAGTTCTTGCACTAACAGCAAAGACAGCGTCCACAAGATGGAAATTTGCAAGTAAGGAGGTGCGCCACGCCGGCCAGGATGTTCCGGGCCGGCGTGGCGGGTATCAGACTTCGCGCGCGATGCGCTGGCGGCGTGCTTCGTACAGGCAGACGCCCGACGCCACCGAGACGTTCAGGCTCTCGACCGAGCCGAACATCGGAATACCAACGAGCACGTCGCAGGTTTCGCGGGTGAGGCGGCGCATGCCCTCGCCTTCCGAACCCATGACCAGTGCGGCCGGGCCGGAGAAGTCCGCTTCATACAAGCCCTTGTCCGCATCGTCGGTGGTGCCGATCAGCAGGATGTCGCGCTCTTTGAGCTCGCGCATGGTGCGCGCCAGGTTGGTGACCGTGATGTACGGCACGGTTTCCGCCGCGCCACTGGCAACCTTGGCCGCCGTGGCGTTCAGGCCCACCGCGCGGTCCTTCGGCACGATGACCGCGTGCGCGCCGACACCGTCGGCCACGCGCAGGCAGGCGCCCAGGTTGTGCGGATCGGTGATGCCGTCGAGGATCAGCAGCAGCGGCGGGCCTTCGATCGCATCCAACAGTTCATCGAGGTTGCGCGCCAGCGCCAGCTGGCTGGCGAAGGCAATCACGCCCTGGTGGCGCCGGGTTCCGACGATCTTGTCGAGGCGGGCCGAATCGACCGGCATGACGCGCACGCCCAATGCCTTGGCATTGGCGACGAGATCGTGCATGCGGCGATCCTGGCGGGTCGCATCGACAAAAATTTCTTCCACCGACGAGGCCTCGTGACGCAGACGCGAGGTCACCGCGTGGAACCCGAAAATCATTTTATTCTTCATGTGTTATCGCTTGCTCTTATTCGTTTTGCTTGTTGATTTGGTGCTGGAACTGCTACTACCTGCGGGTTTTGCGGAACGGCTGGTCGACTTGCTGGCGGTCGAGCCGGACTTGCTGCGCTTCGGTTTGGCGCCCGAGACTTCCGCGCCGACACTCTCGTCGAGCTCATAACGCGAAGGCGCATTGCTTGCACCGCCGGACGAGCGGCCCTGCTTGCCCGACTTGGCTGGCTTGGCGTCGAGCGCCTTGTGCGCCGCGCTTTTCGGCTTGCCGGCGCCGCTATCGGCCTGCACGCTGCTACCGGCCAGCACCAGGTCGATCTTGCGCGCTTCGAGATCCACGCGCGAGACCTGCACCGTCACGCGGTCGGTCAGCTGGTAGCGCTTGCCGGTGCGTTCGCCGCGCAGTTCGTGACGCGCGTCGTCGTACTGGAAGTAATCGGTGCCCAGTTCGGTGATGTGGACCAGGCCTTCGACGAACAGCGCGTCGAGCTGGACAAAAATGCCGAAGGTGGTCACGCCCGAGACCACGCCGGTGAATTCTTCACCGAGCTTGTCCTTGATGAAGTAGCACTTGAGCCAGGCTTCGACGTCGCGCGAGGCTTCGTCGGCGCGGCGCTCGTTGGCCGAGCAATGCACGCCCAAGGCGTCCCAGATGGTCAGGTCTTTTTCATTCTTTTGCTTGCCTTCGGCCTTGTCTTTCGCCTGCTGCTTGCGCGTGGCGTTCGACACGGTGGTGTTCAGGCCGGCCAGGTCGATGCCCTTCGGCTCGTATTTTTTACCGAGCAAAATGGCCTTGATGGCGCGGTGCGTCAGCAAGTCGGGATAGCGGCGGATCGGGCTGGTGAAGTGGGCATACGCCTCGTACGCCAGGCCGAAGTGGCCGATATTGTCCGGGCTGTAGACCGCTTGCTGCATCGAACGCAGCAGCATGGTTTGCAGCAGCGACGCGTCCGGACGGTCCTTGATCTGCTTCATCAGTTCGGCGTAATCGTTGGCGCTCGGCTTGTCGCCACCGTTCAGGTTCAGGCCAAGCTGCTTGAGGAAGGTGCGCACTTGCGTGAGCTTTTCCTTGGTCGGCGAGGCGTGGATGCGATAGGTGCCGGGATGCTTGTGGCGGATCAAGAGATCGGCCGCGCAGACGTTGGCCGCCAGCATGCATTCCTCGATGACCTTGTGCGCATCGTTGCGGGTGCGTGGAATGATCTTTTCGATCTTGCCGAGCGCATTGCAGACGATATAGGTTTCGGTGGTTTCGAAGTCGATCGCACCGCGTACCTGGCGCGCCTTGTGCAGCGCGTGGTACACATCGTACAGATTGAGCAGGTGCGGCACGATGGCCGGACGACGCGCCGCTTCCGGGCCGGCGGTGTTGCCGAGGATATCGGCCACTTCGTTGTAGGTCAGGCGCGCAGCCGAGTGAATCACGGCCGGATAGAACTGGTAGGCCTTGATTTCGCCCTTGTCCGAAATGACGGCGTCGCACACCAGGGTCAGGCGGTCGACGGCCGGGTTCAGCGAACACAGGCCGTTCGAGAGTTTCTCGGGCAGCATCGGGATGACGCGGCGCGGGAAATACACCGAGGTGCTACGTTCGATGGCGTCGACGTCGAGCGCATCGTTCGGCTTGACGTAATGGGACACGTCGGCGATCGCCACGATCAGGCGGAAGCAGTTGGCCTTGCCGACCTTGACCGGCTCGCAGTACACCGCATCGTCGAAGTCGCGCGCGTCTTCGCCGTCGATGGTCACCAGCGGCACATCGCGCAGGTCGACCCGGTCTTGCAGGTCGGCTTCGCGCACTTCGCCGGGCAGCTTGGCGGCGGACTTGAGCGCGGCGGCGGAGAAGATATGCGGCACGCCGAACTTGCGCACGGCAATTTCGATTTCCATGCCGGGATCGTCCAGGTCGCCGAGCACTTCGACCACGCGGCCGGCCGGCTGCTTGAAGCGCGACGGTTGCTCGCTCAGCTCGACGCTGACGATCTGCCCTGCCTTGGCCTTGCCGGGCGAACCGGCGACCAGGATGTCCTGGCCGATGCGCTTGTCTTCGGGAGCGACGATCCAGACGCCGTTCTCATTGAGCAGGCGGCCGATCACATGACTGTTGGCGCGCGAGACGACTTCGACGATGGTGCCTTCCTGGCGGCCGCGGCGGTCGGTACCTGTGACTTTGGCGAGCACACGGTCGCCATGCAGGACTTTCTGCATCTCTTTGTCGGACAGGAACAGGTCTTCGCCCGGTTCGTCGGGGATGACGAAGCCGAAACCGTCGCGGTGCGCGCTGACCTTACCGGCGATAAAGCCGGAATGGTCGGCCAGGGCGTAGTTGCCATCGGCGTCGGCGTGGATCTGGCCGTCGCGCTGCATGGCATTCAAACGCCTGGTTAACACCTCCAGCGCGGCTGGCTTGACCTTGAGCGTGCGGGCGATGCTTTCGAGATCAAGCGTCGCGCCCGCGTTGCGGAAAATGCCGAGAATATCCTCGCGGCTGGGAATGGTATGAGTAATTTGGTTCAAATGTTTTTCTATATTTGTTTTTGGCAGCTACCGCGGGAAATGTCTGGGCGGGTGACTGACACAGTGATTATTGACACAGTGATAGGCGTAGTGTACCGGAGGTCGGTGCGATTCGCCTAACGAAGCGTGCTTTGAAAGATTCTTCGGCTAGGGCTGTGACATTTCCAAATCTTCGGCTATAATTTTGGTCTTTCGCGGAAACACAACGTTGAAGCGGGAGAAAAAGGCAGCATATTTGCATGGTGTTGAGCAAAAAGAGTAACGAAAGTTAGTCTGGCGCAAAACTCCGAAAGCGAGTATGATAGCAGAAGTCGGCGGCAACGCCGGCAGGCAGCAAAAGAAGTGCAGCAACAGTAGTAAAGCAGCAGCATGCCCACGTGGCGGAATTGGTAGACGCGCATGGTTCAGGTCCATGTGCCGCGAGGTGTGGGGGTTCGAGTCCCTCCGTGGGCACCACTC
>NZ_VUYU01000046.1 GCF_011682065.1 Massilia rubra
TTTCGCTCCACGCTTCCTTTCCACACTCGGTCACCCTCATGCAGTTGCGCTTCACTTCGCTCACTGTGGTCAGCTCGCGGCGGGACTTTCACCCACAAGAGTGCGCCCATGCTGGGCGCACAAGAAAAGGCCAGCACGCAGCTGGCCTATCTTCCGAGAAAACTTCTCATTTTTTGCTGAATCTCAGCGTTTCGTACCTGTTCGCCTTCCGTCGATTCGGCGAAGGGTGGCTTGCAATCGCGCTTGGGGGCGCGATGCGATTCCCCGAAATACTCGCGTGAGAGCCTGATGAGGGTTTCGGCCTCCCATGCGGACAGCTCGATGCCGGTGTTCGTCTGGCAGTAGTTGACCTCTTGATGGGTCAGCGGCGAGTCGCCCATGCTGGTGCACATGGTCGGCCCCCATGTCCACAGCAGGTCAACCAGGTGTTCGCCGCATTCGAGCGGCGGCATGGCCGGCTGAAACCGTTCGTCGTTCGCCTGCATGCGCAAGAGTTGCAGCCGGGACTTCGCCGGGTCCTTCGATTTGTCGCCTTCCGCCTTTTCCAGCACAGCCCCGAGCCAGGCGCTGTGCCGGACGTAGAGACTTAGGCAGTCGGCGACGTCGCGGTAAAATTTGCGGTGTCGCTCAGCAGCTTATCGAGCTGGGCCGGGATGAAGCAATATTCCAATTCGCTGTAGACCGCCATGAACAGCGCCTTGTCGGTCAGCCCGTTGACTTCGATGTTCTCGAAGCGATCGGTTACTGCGGCTAGGAATTCAGCGGTGTCCTTGGTCTGATCTTCGGCCGACAGGTCCGACTTGCCCTTTTTCTTGTAGCGGTCCATGTTGCGATTGGCCTGGGCCGCCTTCGCATTGGCGAACTTCTTGGTGCCTGGGCCGAACATGTGGGCGATCATGGGCTTCGATTCGTCGGGTTTGCCGTCCGGGCCGTCCGCGAACATCAGTTCGTCGTTGCCGTCACGCAGCTGGTGAGCAACGGTGGCGATGAGGGCGAATTTTTTCAGGTTGGTAGTCATGGTATTTCCTTTTCGTGGGTATGAAATGCCCGTGCCAGCGACCGCTCCCACGAAGGAGACAGTCGCCAGCCGGTGCTAGTGATGGCCAGGTGGCCGTGATGATTAAACGGTGACGGTGTCGGTCTGGCGCAGCAGCGTCATGTTGCCCTTCACCGCGTCGTTACTGGTGCCGCCGTTCTTGACGAACTTCGACACCTGCGCGGTGAAGTAGTCGATGCTCGCGTCCTGGTTGACGACCTTGAACGACGGGACGGAGTAGTTCTTCGATGCGGCCTTTACGAGAATCTGGCCGGCGTCGTCAACAGCCCAAGCGCATTCGAATTCCGCGTTGGGCAGCTTGAACGAGCCCTTCTTCTCGCGGTCCTGCGCGTCGCCGACCGTAGCGAGGGTAGCTGTCGAATATTCGCGGCCCTCGACGCTGCCAACGTTGGTGATCTGGCCAACCTCGACCCAGGTGAGCAGGGCAAATGCAGCTGCGGCGCCCGGGCCGTCTGCTACGGTTGGAGCGGCGGCTGCGATGTAGAGCTTCGTCCCGGCGATGGTGTCAAAATCAATGCCTGCCATGATGTAGTACCTTTCAAAAAAAAGCCCGCTCGCTGGATTGCGAAACGGGCGGGCTGATAAAACTGTGGATGAAAAGAGCAGCCAGGAGGCGGCTCGGTGAAGCTGGTTCGGTCAGGCCGGCTCGATGTACGTCACCATGAAGTCGCGGCTTTGTTCGAACGTCGGGATCGTGTCGTCGCCCATATCCGGGCCGACCAGGTAGCGCAGCACGCTGCGCACCTCGTAGCCGGCAATCAAACCGGTATGCACGCCGGGCCCGAGCTTCGCGGCCTTGAGGACCGCCTTTTGCTGCGGGTAGGAAGCCGCGTAGACCGTGATCTGTACGCGTGCGGTGACCAGGCTGTTGCCGGCGCGCGCCACCGTGTCTTGTTCGTTGCCGCTGATTTCCGTGATACCGATCGCTGGCAAAGCGCCGGCAGGGATCGTGCCTGCGGCGATGCGTGCAGCCGGCACCAGGGCAATAAGCGGCGCATGGGCGACCAGCAACGCACGGATGATTGCGACTGCGCTCATTTCTTGCGAGCCGCGATCTTCGAGGCTGGCGCGGGCGCAGTACGGCCAGGCGCTGGAACAGCGACGCCCTGCTTAATGTGATACTTGGCCAGTCGCAGCCCGCGCGGGCTATCAACCGTGTCGTACTCGGTTCCTTCTTCCAGCTCGCGCACGGTCTCGCCATCGAGCGAGCCTTGTACGGTCTGCGTCATCAAAATTTTCATGATTACCCTGCGTCTGGTAGGTTGATGCCCTCGGCGGTCAGCCTGGAGCGGATTTTTGCGCCGACAGCGGTTGCGGCGCGCGCGGCCCTGGCGTCGAACGCCGGCCGCGCGAACGGGCGCGGGCGTGCGCCGGGGTGGTCGGCGTCGGCAACGACATAGCCTGCGATCCGGAGCGCCTTGGCGCCGCGCGGCGTGATCTTGTGCGCGCGCGTTCCGAACTCGACCATGCGCGCATACCATGCCTTCTTGTTGCCGATCTTGACCGACGCGGTCACGCGCCCACCCTTGGCGTTTGTGGTGACCCGGACACTGCTGCGCAGCGCGCCGCTGTCCACGGGAATGTTGGCCTTGATTTCTTCCTTGAACTCATTCGCGCCGGCACGCAGGGCGCTGCGCATGATGTTCTTTTCGAGCTTGACCGAGAACTGCTGCAAGAACGCATCGAGCTCCCGGCCGCCAGTGATGTTCGGGTCAGCCATTTGAGTATCCTTCCAGTTGAAATTCGGTGTGAAGCCGGTCGTCCAGCCGCGCCGGGCCGGCGATGATCTGCATTACCCGGTCGCCCCGGTTGTGCAGGACGACACGCATATCGGCCGTCACGGCTTGGGCGCCCTGCATGCGCAGCCTGGCGCGCTGGACGGCCTTGCCCAGCCCGTTTTTTGTCGTTTCCGCGCGGCTCGGCAATTCGTCTTGGACGTTGGCCCAGTAGCGCACCAGCACAGGAACCCAAGTCTTCGTTTCGGTGCCATAGACCGGATCAAGATCCCCGACGAGCTTCTCGATCGTGACCTTCTCGTCGCACTTGAACGGGGCGGCCATCAGCTATGCACCTTCAAACAGTCGAGCCCTCGGATAAGGTGCGGCGATTCTGGCGTTCCAGCCGGCGCAAAGTATTCGCGGACTTTGGCCAGGATGTAGCCCTTGAACGCGGCCGGCGTCGCCGTTTCGTCATTTCCGTAGCCACAAACCACGGTCAGGGTTACCGCGTTTGGGCTCTGCTTCGTTGTCGGCCATGTGGCGCCGGCAGCAAGGGTGACGAATCCCGGCTCGATTGAGCGGTCGACCACGTAGGCATCTTCGCTCAGCGTTTGCGTGGCGCCGGCGGCGTCGAGGTATTTCAGGCTGATCACCTCAACCAGCGGCGAGGATGGTATCGGGACCACTCCGGTAAAACCGGGCTGCGTCACTTCATACGTGCGGTTGATGATCGAGCGGCCGGTGATGTACTCAGCCTCGGCGGTCAGCGCACGCACGCGGATCTCGATCTCGGCGTCCTGTTCGTTCCCGTTTGCGCGGGCACTCGCGCGCGCATCGGCCATGGACACCGCCAGCGCGACCGGTGGGGTGATCTGGCGCGAGGTCATGCGGCCAGGATCTGTTCGAACTCTGCCTGCGACAGGCAAACCCGTTCGCCGCCCTTGACGCGGACCGATGCCGTGTTGACGTCGCCGCCGAGCACCGCGCGCACCGCGAAGCCGCCGCCGGCATCGTTCACATAAATGACTTCGCCATCATCGAATTCCACCTTTCCGTTGCGGTGGCCGCCGCAGCAGCTCACTTCGTCGTCCCACATTACTGTCTTCATCACGAAATCTCCAATGGTTTGAGCCAGGGCTTGCCGAGCTTCATGCTCCCCTGGAAACTGACTTGCATTACGAATGCCAGCGCGAACATGCCGCTGTCGACATTGGGGCCGCTGTAGCCTTCGGCGATGTGGCCGGCGCCGGTGCTCACGCCGCCGAACAGGGTCAGCAGCGCCGTTCCGGTGGCCACGATCTTGTAGATGTTTTGCATGTCGCCCAGGATCAGCGCCGGCGCAGTGCGGCCGGCGCGCCGTGCCTTGGCGATGTCCCAAAATTCCGGGTAGGTGCTGTACACCGAGTCCGCCTTCATCCACGCCAGAATTGCATCGACAACCTGGGTGGCGGTGAGCGTGCCAGCCGTCAAGGTCATACCCGCGCCAGGCGGGATGCCGTTGATCTGAATGCTCAGGCCATCATTTACGCCGGCAGTGATCGTATACGGGCCGCTCACCGAGCCGACCATGCGCGCGGCGTCGAACCCAGTAGTCGATCGTGCCAGGGAAAGGCGGCCCACAATCTGCCCTGCGCCAGTTGTGGCGTTGCTCACACCAATTTCGCCGCCGGCACTGGCAACCGCAGTGGTAACGGCCATATTCGCCTCAAGGTTATTGCCGTACAGCGGGCGCGCTGCGGTGCGCACCACGTTGAACAGGGCACCGGCCCCGGCGGTCAGGTTCGCCTCACGAATGTCGAAGCCATACTCCCATTCGACGTTGCGATCCAGGATGACCGACTGGCGAATGGCGAATTCCGCGACCGCGTTCGGCGAGTTCAAGTTCAGCATGCCGTCGGCACCGATATTTACCGTGGCGCCTGTGGGCAGCGCGGCCCCCGACGCCCCGGTGAAAGACGCGATCCAGCCGGGAATGTTGGCGCGCTCGTTGAAGACGGAAACCCCGTCCGTCGTCGGGATCGGCAAGCCGGCAGTCTTGAAGTTGGCATTGAAGAACCGATTGAACGGTTCGCGCCCCAGCCCGATGGCATCCGCCGCATCGCTCAGCATCGTCGGAGTAATCCTGCCTGATGCAATGTGCGACGCCAGCGCAGCGCCAAAGGCCATGGCGTTCGCCGCCGTCTGGTCCTGCAATGTCGCATCGTTGCCCAGGTCATAGCCAAACGACCCGCCATTCGTGCTCAGGCGGTGCCACAACAGGCAGCAGGCGTGCCCTGGGGAATCGGCCATGGCGTCGGCGAGTGCGGTCATATGCGCGGCTGTCGTGTAGCCGCCGCTGACGATGCAATCGGAGCGCGTGAACAGGGGCGCCTTGAGTGCGGACAGCGGGTACGTGACCGGCTGCTGGTCGAGCATCGTGCGAATGGTGCCCCGGAAAAACTTGAAACGAGCGTAGCCGCCGCGCTGCGATCCACGGAACCCGTTACCTGGCTCGGCGAATCCTTTCAGCTGGATGCCGTTGGCTTCGGCCGTATCGATCGACGCATCCCACTGGCGCTCGCGCATATAGGCTTGAGTCAGGCCAGCTTCGATGACCGCCGGCTCGATTGCCAGGTTGATCGGCCCGACCGTGCGATTCGTCAGCGAATGGACCATCGATACGCACAGTTCGTCGCCGCGCATGTAGTTCGTGAAACCGGCGCCGCCGTTGTCTGCCAGGGAGAACAGCAGGCCCTGGGCGTTGTGCGCGGTGTTGAGCGCCGCAACCAGCTCGGCCATGGTGTCGGTCGCCACCGCTGCCAAGTTGGTGTATGACTGGACCACGCCGTCAATACTCACTTCCAAGTAGCTGTTCGTCCGGATGCGGATTTTGACGTGCTCCGGGATCATCGCCTTCGTTGGTGTGGTTATCGGCTGGTCCTTGACAGCCAGGTGGATGCCCCCGCCACAGCAAAACAGACGGTTGTCGCCTGACGGTGTGCCTTTCACCGCGCGCGCGCCGGAGATAGGCAGCAGGCACGACAGAGGCTCGGTGCCCAGCAATGCGGTGTGCGGCTCGATGTGAGCATCCCAGGCGCCGGGGTTGATCACATTGATCGCATTGATCAGCGAATTGAGGGTCGGGTAGCTGCTGCGTGTGAGAACTGCACTGTCGCTCGGCACGCCAGAAACCGCAAGCGTGATGGTGGTCGCGGTAATACTGATGGTGGCGGCCGAGCCGGCGCCGTTGTAGCCGACGAAAATGCCCATGTTCAGCTTGTCCCACGCTTGCACGTGGAAATGCGAGTGCGAGACCATTTCGACGCCGGCGTCCTGCATTTCGCGCAGATTCACCCACGGCAGGCCGCCGCCAGTCGGGCCGCCGACCTGCTCGGGCGCGTGCTTTACCGGGCCGGACGTGGTGATGGCCAGGTAGGGGCGCAGGCCGAGATCCTGAAACATCTTGAACTGGCCGTTGTAGATGCTCTTGAGCGTCGTGTTGTCCAACCCGACGCCATACTTGATGAAGTCGGAGTGATCCGAGCCGAACGCCAGCGAGAACGTATTGCGCGCTGCCAGCGGCACCAAGCCGCCGATCGGGGCGGCGCCAGCGCCTTTTACCGTCACATTGTTGGCGCCGTCAACCTGAAGGCTTGCCGACACGGTTGTGGATAACTTGGCGGGGTAGACGTACGGCACTCCGCCAGTAAGGTCGGTGGTCGCGCCGACGCCGCCGGCCAGCAGTGCGGCGCCCGTCGCGTCATCCACCGTGATGATGGTTTGCGGGCGGATGCCCTTGTACGTTGAGAGCAGGCGAACGGTTTTCGACATGATTATTTCGCCTTTGGCTTGTTGGTTTTGTTCATCGGCGCATCGGCCATCTTGTTCTCAGGCTCGTCGGCCATCTTGGCGCCGCCTTCGATCATGTCGGTGTCGCCGGCGGCCGGCGCTAGTTCAGGTTCCGGCACTAAAGCCGGGGTGTCGTCGTCGATCTTGACGAGGCCCGCCTTTGCCAGCTCGCGCGCCTCGACCAACTCGATCATGTCGGTGTCGCCGGCGGCCATGCTCAGGCGGCCATGCGAGAACTGGTCGAGCGCTTTGATTTTCGTTACTGCCATGTCGTTCTCCTGGTGGCCGGCAGCCGGGTGGCGGCGCCGGCAGGGTTGCTTACGCCAGCGCGCCTTTGACGAACGCCTCGGGACGATTGACCACCAGGGCTAAGCGCTCTTCGATCAGGAGCGTGATCAGGTTGTTGACGAAGTCGTCTTCGTTTTCGGTGGCGATGGCGACCGAGGCGAGCAGGCGGTCGAAGATCTGCGCGCCCATGCGGAAGGCGCCTGCCAGAAATGTGGCGATCGACATTGCCTGCGTGGTGACCACAGGGCGGTTCCACAGCGTAGGCGACAGCGTGCCCTGCGGATTGCCGATGATGTACCGGCCAGTGGTGTCCTTCAGCAGCTCGATTGCCGCCCAATTCGACGGGTGCAGCACGAGGCCGTCTGACGGATACTCGGCCAGTTCCGCCTGCAACAGTGCCAGGCGCAAGGTGTCGATGTGGGTGGCGCCGGCGATGGCGATCGGCGCCACGTAGGCCGACGCCTGGGTGTAGAGCCCGTTCAGGTTATTGCCAACCCCCGAGCCCTTGAGCAGTTGGGCCTCTTCGATCAGGCGCAGGCCGTAGGTCAAGCGCTCGTCGATATACGATTGCAGTGCCGGGAAGTCGTCCAGAATCTCGGTCGATGCCTTCATGAAATGCGCCACTTTGACCACCGGGGCGATCGATTGCGCCAGCGTGAGGGTCGATTCCGGCTTGCGGGCGCCCTCGGCAACCGGTGCCGCATTGTTGGTGAAGCCCGTTTCCTTCATGTAGGTGATGGAATTGGACGCCGTGCGGCCAGGTGCGACCAGGTCGCGGACCGTCAGCTTGCGCTGCGGCTGGGTGATGATGCCTGGCTGGCGGTCAGCAACCACGCCGGCGCCGGTGCTGGTGGTGGTGATCGCCTTAGCGTCGATATCGACGCTGATGCGGCTACCCTTGCGGCGCAAACCGCCGCCTTCGTGTGCCTTTTTGAACGCGTCGTTCTCAACGAACTGTGCGCCCATCGACTTGGCGCCCTGATCCTGCTCGGCGCCACGACGCGCCTGCTTCTGCTGCACATCGGCAAGCTCGGCGGACATCTCGCTCGTCTTGGTCAGCAGTTCGTCGACAGTCTGTTTGACGCCTTCAGTCATGGAGATGCCGCGCTGCGCCTCGGCCAGTGCTTTTTCGCCGTGGGCCTTGAGCTGGTCGCCCAATTTCGACAGCTCCTGTTTGAATTCGATTTCGATAGTCATGTTGTCATCCTTGAAGAGTGAGAGTGAAACCGCGCAGTGCGGTAAGAATTGCATCGCCTTTTTCGCCATCGGCCTCACACCGATCAAGCAGTTTTGTCAGGCCATTGCCGGCGATGGCTTTGGCCTGGGTTCGTGAAAAGCCGCCTGCCTCGCACAGGAACTTTTCGAATTCAGGGAGCGTCGGCATGCGGCCGGCCTCGATCAAGCTCTTGACGTCGGCCACACGCGCGTCGTCGTTCATGGGATTGGTCACCACGCTGATTTCGACCAGGTCGAGCTTCTGCAGCGTATAGACGCCCGTGTCCTTGTTGACGCTGTAATCCTTGACGCGGTAGCCGATCGACAGGCCGGTGATCGTCTTGGTGCTCATGCCCTTGTGCGCCAGGCGCGCGTACGGCGCATCGTCGAGCCACAGTGACGCCTCGCCCAGCAGGCCGTGGTCGTCCTCTTTCAGCGCCTCCCAAGCGCCGATCGGCTGGTCCGACTGGTGTTGCCACAGCACCGGCACCGTGCGGCCCGACTTCTGCCACTTGCCCAGGCTTTCCGCGAACGCGCCAGGGGCAACGATGTCGCCACCCTTGTCGATGACGTTGAACACCGAGCCGTAGCCGGAAAAGCTGCCCTTGTCGGTCAGGCTTTTCAGCTCCAGATCAATCGATTTGTGGAGGAGTTGCATTGTCGTTTTCCTTGATTCCAAGCCAGGACAGCACGGCCGACTTGGCCGCCTGGGCGGTGTTGGTAATTTTTCCCAGCAGCGAGAGCGGGATCAGATTGCTTTGCACCGTCAGCTCGTCGCCGCCCGGCAGCGGCGGGTCGTTCTCCAGCGCGCGGCATTCGTTGCGAGTTTTCAGACCGTTCTGTGTGGCCGTCGAGTACACCTGGAAGCGCGTTACGCTATCGCCACGCAGCAGGCCTTCGACGCTGTATTCCGAGAAGAAGCGCGCACGCTCGGCTGGCTTCAGGAGCGACTTCTTGATGCCTTGCTCGATGCGGACCATGTAGGCGCGCAGCACGTACTGGATCAGGTGCAAGTTCTTTTGCTCGATGCCGGTGCCCCAGTTCGACACCGCAGTGCCATGGCCGATTATCGACGGCGGCATGTTGAACCAGCGGCACAGGTCTTCGACGCTGAACGAGCGCGTTTCGAGCATCTGCGCGTCGGCTGGGTGCATCGACAGTTGCGTGAACTCGGTAGCGCCCTCCAGCAGCATCATGTTGCCGGTACGGTCGTCGCCAAACACCGCCCCCATGACCTTGCCCTTCGCCTGCTCCCGCTGGGCCGGGTCGAGGTATTCCTTCATCGTGAGCACGCCGGACAAGCGCATGCCCTTACCAAATGTATTGGCTGATGCGGTTTCGGCCGCAGTGGCGCCGCACATCGACCGCCAGCCGGCGGTGATCGGGGATATCCCCATCAGGCCATCGGTGCCGAAGCCCTTGATGTGCCAGATTTCGCCCTCGGTGAACTCTTTTTGCCCGCGCGGATCGGCGTACAGGTAGCGCACCGCGCCGTCCAGGTTGCGGCGAACCGTCATCCGGGCCGGGTCGAGAGGGTCCAGCGCAACAATTCGGCCAGCGGCACCGTAGCTTTTGAGGCAGTACGCATTCCCCCACAGGCAGATCTGCGAGACCACCGCTTCCCAGAACTCCACCGCCGTCATGTCGGCGTTCGGCGAGTCGTGCAACAGGTAATACAGCGGGTGCTCGCGGGCCACCACGCGGATCTCGCGCCCGTTGACGACCTTGCGCTCGTAGGTGATCAGCGGCAGCGTGGCGATGGTCTCAGCGATGAGGCGCACGCAGGACCAGACCACCGACAGTTGCAACGCCGCGTCTACGCCAGGCGTGCCGCTGCGCACGTTGCCGAGGTTGATCGTGACGTCCTTGTTTGTGTCGCGCACGCCGCGATAGGCGACGGCATCCCGGATCGAGAAGTACACGCTTTTAAGCGCCAAGCCGGTGGCCGCTGCCTTACTGAATAGATTCATGCGTTATTGGTCCGAAAGGTAGTCGTTTAGGGAGCCGCTCTGTTGCGTTTCGGCCTGTGGCATCACGCCCACCGCCATGGCCAGCGCCACCATGCCGTCGATCCGTCCGCGCGCCGCGCGCTTGTCGAACTTTCTCGCGCCGCTGTCGCCCACCACCTTGGCGTTCGCGCAGCACATGTTGAGCACCGGGTGCGAACCGTGACGCAGCTGCGCGTTCAGCAACCTCACTTCCAAGTCGCGCAGCGCCGGGGTCATGCTGGCCGTGCCTTGGCCGAACTCGACAAACCGATCGAGCTCCACGTCGGAAAACCGAGCCTTCACCAGCCAAGGCTTCAAAAATTTCATGTTGTAGCGGTCGAAACCGATTAACTGCACGTCATATCGGTCAAAAAATCCGCGCAAATACTCGGCCAGAAACTCGTATTCAATGGCCTTGCCTGGCGTCGTGTTGAGGAAACCTTGCTTTTCCCACAGGTCATAGGGCACTTTGTCCTTGCGGGACTTCTCAACCAGGCCATGTTTCGGCAGCCAGAAGGACGAATGCACACCGCCGGACTCGTCCACACCTACAAGCGCGGTCAGATCGTTGACGCTGGACAGGTCCAAGCCGGCCCAAACCTTCAACCCAGCCGCATCGCCAGGTGCCCCGTTGTTCGATTCCCATGTGGACCGCGCAACGAATGGCGCAACCGCCTCCACGCGCTGGTTCAGGATCAGGTTCCGAAATTCCGGCTCGTTGGCCGGCATGTCGATCGCTTGCTTGCACTGCTTGGCCACGTCTGCAAGCGATCGGAAGATGCCGAGCGCGGGATTCGCCGCAGCCCATGCCCTCTGGTCGTCAAGCTGGCAATCTGCTGGCGCCGCGTAGACGTGGCACACGACCCTTGGGTCCGGCGCGCTGGTCTGCGCATCGATCCAGGTCGAAAACAGATCGGCATCGGTCGGCGCCTGCGTGCTGATCGCGATCAGCAACGGGTTGCTGTACGCGCCCTGAGCCGACGTGATGGCCGATACGAACTTGTCGGTAGGTCCGATGATCTGCCCGACCTCATCGAGGATGGCCAGGATCGGCGACAGTCCGTGAGCCGTCTTGCCCTCGGCGGACAGCGCCCGGTACAGGACGTTGCGCGCCAAGCCGATCAGGCGCTTACCGCTTGGCTGTACGCGGACCAGCTTCGACAACACCTCGCTCATTTCGATCATCTTGCGGGCCAGCTCGAACACCACCGCCGCCTGTTCCTTCGACTGCGCACCGCTGATGATCTGCGAGTTGCGCACCGCCTCGGGTCCGACCAGGTGCGCCAGCAGGATCGCGCCGATCAGCGCCGTCTTGCCGTTCTTGCGCGCGATCGACAGGTAGGCGCTGTGCGTGCCCACCGGGTTGTCGTAAATTTCAAGGATGAACTTACGCTGGAAGGGCTCGAGCCGGATCGGCTTCCCGATGTGGTCGCCCTCCGGCGCCAGGCAATACTTTTCGATGAACGCGCAGACCTTTTCGCCTCGGGTCAGCGGCTTCCTGGTGCAATACTTTTCTTCAACGTCGATCTCGGCAGGCTTCGGCTGTCTCGTCTTACGTGGCGAGGAGGCCATCGCCCTCCTCCTCCAGCTCGCCGCGCAGCTTCCGTGATTCGCGCTCGATCTTCCGCTTGCCAGCCTGGTCACGCGAGTCGCCAGCGACCCGGCCACCCATGCGCAAGGTCCGCATCAGCGCCATCTCGCGCCGGGCCAGTTGCTCCATGACCGTTGTGCGCGGATTCATCACCGGCGTGCCGCGCTCGTTCTTGATCACGCGTCCCTCGCAGCGCAGCGCGTCGTCTTCCTCGGCAATGTCGGCCTGGCACTGCGCCAGCTGCGCCGCCACCACCAAGTCCACGTCATTCCACTCGTCTCGCGTACGCGCGCGCACAACGCCGGCCCAAAATGGCACGGCCGAGGCGGTCAGCGTCACGTAATCGGGTACTGCAAGGTCGGGCTGTGCGGCGTCGACCATCGCCTTGACGGCGCTGGCAGCGGAGTCGGCCCTCGTCCGTTTGGTCTTGGTCGTCATGTTTTCCCGGCGTTTTGTGGGTTAGCGTTAAATGCGAGGGTGAGCGCGGTCCCGTAAGGGGCATTCCCCCGAGGTTTTGACCCGCCCTCCCCTGCTACAATATTGCATTTAGATCAATTCAAGGAGGATGTAAATGACTAGCTCGTCTGGCCCTGAATCCAGTACGCGCGCTGCAATGCGTCGTATCGGAAAAGACCCGCTCTTTTGGTATGTGTACGGCATTTTCGGCATTGGACTTACCGCGCTTCTTTTTGCCATTTACGCTTACGTAGAGCACTTTGGCTCGGTGTTTGATTCCGATCAGGAAGGATGGGGACAGTTCGGTGACTACCTCGGTGGCACGCTGAACCCATTGCTATCGTTCCTGTCGCTGGTCCTGTTCGTGATCAGCCTGCTGAGTCAACGCCTTGAACTGAAAGAGGCCCGTGAGCAAATGGCAGAGCAGGCAAAGGAAAACGCAACCTCGGCCCGCTTGAACGCGCTGTCGACCGCACTCGACGCAACAAACGCAATGATTGCTACGCCATTTAGCATGACTGCCGGCCGTGATCGTTTTATGCACGAGACTGCGGTACTGCGCCGCGAGGCGATCTTGAAAGAAATTCTGACTACAGTTGATGTCAGTGTCCCGCTCTATACAGAAGAAGTCTAGGAATCAGAGGCGGAAACGGAAGGCCAGCCGTCCTGACCAAAGGCGACCCTCTCCCTTTTTGTCTTCCCCTGCTCTGCTTCGGTCTTCACCTCGTGGCACGGTGCGCAGATCGCCTGAAGGTTGCTGGGGTCGTCTGTGCGTGCATCAGACCACCGTAACGCCGCGCACTTGGCCTTGCTGACGATGTGGTCGACTGCGTACGCGATGACGCCGTAGCGGCCCGCCTTGAGGCAGACCTGGCACAGGCCCCCATCCCGCTGCATCACTACCTTGCGGACTCGGTCCCATGCTGCGCCATAACCGCGCGACTGTCGGCTCTCTTTACTCCACGCCATTTCGGGTAGGCCTTGTAAACGTTGTAGACTTGTTAACTCGCCGGGTTGGCGCTAAGGTCCACATCTAGGAAAATTCAATGAACGAGCAAACGGAAGCGCGCGATGTGATACTGGCATTGCGCTCATACAGCGAACGCATAGACGAAATCATGACTGCAATCGCAGACCGTCGCAGCATTACCAGCCAGGAAAAAGATGAGCTGCAGAGCAAGCTGGTTATGCTCAAGGCAGATATCAAGGCGGCAGCAAAGCGGAAGAAGGTTCGCGATAACCGCGATCCTCAGACGAGCACCGAGCGCGCCTACTTCGAACCTGCTTTACGCGGCGCCT
Source organism: Massilia rubra (assembly GCF_011682065.1). Classification (GTDB taxonomy): domain Bacteria; phylum Pseudomonadota; class Gammaproteobacteria; order Burkholderiales; family Burkholderiaceae_D; genus Telluria_A; species Telluria_A rubra. Next base: position 13,441 of record NZ_VUYU01000046.1, read on the forward strand.
CTGCGAACTTTAGGGTTGCAACCAACTCGCACCCCATCACTTCCAGGTGGCACTCCTGCCTTTACGACGTAAATATTGATTTCAGCTATTTTCTGCATCAGCTTGAGAAACAATACCCTGACGTACAGTAAGTACAGCTTCGATATCGGCGACCCGGCGCTCTATGGAATCAAAGATCGACGCAGTGAGATCAGGCCCGGCCCTTACTATTTGGCGTCGTCCCTCGGCCACGGAGAAACGCAACAGATCAACCTTCCGTCCAATGTCCTGCATTCGGATATGCGCGCTGGTCATTGGTAATCCTGGCCGCCGTCGATGTGCCGAGCCATGTACGCGGCGTGTGCTGCCTCGGTGCGGGCGCGCATCCATGCATCGAAGTTGCTGATCGCCGCGTTGTTGTCGCTCACCCTGATGTGCTGCTCCACCCCATCGGCGCGAACGTACGACAGCGCTTGATCCTTGCCAGCCCAGTGCTTAGGCTGAGTCGTTGGGGCCACGCCGCCCATGCGCGCAGCAATCGCGGCGACATCATCGGGCGAGAGCATGAGCTTGAGGCGGACGCCAAAGACCTCGTTAGGCCCAGCACCCATGACCATGTTCGCGTCAGTCGCATCGCCTGGCAGGTTGAAGTGCTCTGCTACAGCGCGCGCGAAATCAATTCCCAGAACGACATCTTTCATCTTCAATCCCTTGAATGCGGAACGAGCCGCGCTGTTGCTTCTATACCCTGCCCTTGTGTGCCGTAACCCTTGGCCTGCAGGATCTGCTTGGCCGTCTCGCACTCGGCGAGGTGCCTGGCCAGGGAGTCGATGGTTCGCTCATCCTTGGCCTGTACTGAGCGCACGATCAGGTCGTGCCAGTGGTGCTGCTTCATGGGGTGTACCTGGTGTGTGCTGGGGGGGTGTGAAGTTACCTGCCGCTCGGGCCTTGACCGCCTCAAAAAGAATTACTGCGATGGCCCACGTGTTACCTTGTCATTTCCATACAACAATTACGCGAGGAATTTCAATGGCGCACGACATTAAACTGCAGCAAAAGGACGGAATGATTCATTTGCACACAATCTACGAAACTGATCTTGATGGTTACATCACGCTCGACATCCCAATCCCGAATGCGAACAACTCCGTGCTTGCCATGCAGGCCATGGCCTGTGAATTTGCAGCGGCACATTTGAATCGAAGGGCTGAAATCTTCAGGAAGCTTGACCTGGAGGACTCGCCGCCCATGGAGTAGCCCCCTCGATAAAACGGACGAACGCCGCAGCGAACTGATCAGCAGTGCGAGGCAGCATACCGAGCACGTCGCGGCCAGTCCGTACCTCTTTAACCCACTGCTCTGCGAAGGCTGCCGCCGCGGCATCAATCTTGTAAGGAGCAACTACCATCCCCGCAGCAGCAGATTGGCGATAGATGGCATCGTGCACCCTCGCATCCTGCCCGCCAATTGATGCCACGGCAGCCGCAGCCTCCTGCGCCGCCACCTTGATCTGCTCCAGTCCCGCCAGGACTTCGGGCAGGTATTTTAATTCCGGGCCGAGCCTAAGCGTGCCGATATTCTGTGCAGCGTCTTGAGTAGTCATGGGAGTCCCAAATAAGAAGAGCCGCGATCGCGTGTGCGTCCAGCGGCGAAAGAACGCTTGGTAGCGAACTGAGGGAGATTGGTGTTGGCGGCTGCCTATGGGATTCGAACCCATGTACCTCATGGAGCATGGCGTTTGCAGAACGCGCTCTTGGGGCTTATCTGCGCCAACCTTAGGCCGGACTCAGCCAAAGCATTCGCCAACAGGCATGACGACTGCGCGGGTTATTGATCCGGTGCTTGTGCGCATTGAAGCGCGGCCTGCAATCATCATGCGTGTTGCCCCTCGTTTCGTGAGGGAGTCGGCCACTTCGTCGCGTGCGCGTCCGCGAGCTCGGTTAGCAGCACCTGGCTGGCAAATTCTGAACACGTCGCGCGTGAAAAACGGCGGCGCAAATGCAAAAAACCACCTCGTGGGTGGTTTCCGGGTTGGCCAAACACCGCTATAAGTAGCGGTCTTCAATTAGTCGCTGAATTTTGACAATTACGGTTTGTACGAACTGATGCAATGCCGCCACATCAATGACAGGGTCATAATCGATTGCTTGAGCCAACTCACCATGGATCGCGGCCCTCATCTTACCGTTTTGCTCGGCAAAATGCAGTTCGACTACAACAGGAGCGAACTTCAACTCGTCGGCAAAGACGACCGACACAGCACGGTCAAGTCTACACCCAACGCGTCCGGCCACTTTTTGTCTGAAAGCGCCGTCCTCATCCACTGATCCCATGCACACCGTGTTAGGCGGCGCGCTCAGCAGAGATATTAACGAACTCTCGAATTCATCGGCAAAGCGTTGCATGGAAACGTCTAATTTCCTCTCCTCCGCAACCTTTTCCTTAACGGCTTGCTCTAAGTGGAAGTAACTTGCATGCGACATAGGTCCCCCATTGTGAGAAAGAACTATCATACGCTTTCTATTGCCATGAAAGCAAAAAGCCCGCTACCTTTCGGTGCGGGCTTTTTGATTCGCTCGATTCGTACAGATAAGCAAGCGTAGCACAATATAACCCTAACCCTCCAACTTGGCAAGCGGATTAAATCGTTGCGCCGCCCTGGCCTCTTCGGCGCGGTCCTGCGCCTCGATCTCGATATCGTGCAGGCCATCCATCACCGCCAAGTGCAACGCATGCAGGCGGTTATAGACGGTCGACTCGCCGCACTTCAATTCCTGCGCGATGCGCTTGATGGTGAAATTGCCGGCCAAGTAAAACCACTTGGCCACCTCGTACTGTGCTGGGTTCGCCTTGCGGATAGCGATGATAATGCTCTCGATCTCCAGCGCGGCCGCAGCCTCGGTGATCGGGCCAGCACCACCGGCGCCGTGGATCTGGACCAGGCTGCAATAGTTGGATTTCGATGGGTACCCAAGCCCGCCGTCATCACGGCGCTTGCACCAGATCGACCATTCGATCAGGCGCTTGTTGATGTATTCGATCATTTCTTCCTCGTGTTAAATTTGCGTCGAGTGCTCTTACGTTCTTGACCTGGCTTTTGGTGTGGCCGTTGTTCTTGGTCTTGAATCTTGTTTCTGGTACTCGGGGTTGATTGTTATTGCGCGTGAAGCGTCGCAATATCTGTTCTCTTCTGTTCTGTTCTAGGGCGTTACAAAACCGTTTCTGTAACGTTTCGGGTCAATTCGGCTTGGGCTTCGCGACCGTTTTCTTTGCCGCGCGATGCCTCGCTACCCTGGCTGTACTGGTGTCGGAGATAAATTGACGCTTCTCCCAATTCAGCAGCCTCCAGTGGTCATCGATGAAGCCCTTTGCCAAGAAAACCGTCTTCGTTTCGGCCAATGCAACTGCATCGATACGCAGCGAAAACGCGATCTCCGTTTCATGTAACGTTTCAAGATCGTTACCGCAACGGATGCACATCAGCATTACGTACCGGCGTTGCATGACCTCCGGGAGCATCTGCACTTTCGGGTCGTGGGCGAACTCGGCGTACATGCGAAACCATGGGTTCGCCATTATCCTGACCTCCTTCTGACATCGATGATCAGCCGGCAAAGCTCGACGACGCCGGCACGCTGCAGCAGATCGTTCGCGTCTTCGCCGACGACGTCGCTCATGCAGAACGGAAGGCCGGTTTTTTTCGCGGCGTTTTCTCCGGCGAGCGAGCCGTCGTTGTCTGCGAAGACGAAAGCGCGCCCCTTTTCCAGCGAAGCGACGTGGGCGAGGTTCCAGTCGTTGAAGCAAACCACCACTGACGCGTTTAAACGCAGCCTGCGCAGCGCTAGCTCGATGGATAGCCCGGTTGCCAGTCCCTCACAAAAAAACGTCTCCTGCGCCCTCTGATTGCCCAGCCTGAGCGCCGCGCCCTTTACGCGCATCCCCCAGGCCATGCGCTTGGCCCAGCGCTGCTCTTCCGCGAGCCAATCTATTCGCTGCGTGCCGACCAATTCACCCGTCAGAAAATCGTACATGGGTACGATAAGGGCCGGGCCGCGCACCAACCCGATCGCATTCGGCAAGTCTTTCGATGCAAGGTACGGATGCGTTTTCGGCTGGCACTCAGTCAAATATTTTTTGGCTGCCACCGCGGCGGCAACAGCAGCGCGTGCTTTGCGCGCATCCTCTGCGACATCGACATCGACATCGGCCTCGCTCGCCGACTCATCACGCCTCGCAATGGGTGGCATCAGCCCATCCTCGGCATAACGCCACCCATTCGCTGCGGCTTCACGATATAGGGTGCCGATTCGAACGTGTCCGGCAGAGCCAATGCTTCGCCACACGGCTAGGGCGGATTTTCGACAGTACGACCCCGCGCCTTTGCTCCAGGCATTCCACGTATCGAACGCGTCATCGCCAAACTCGGACTTGAGGGCCATTGCCATGCGTACCCAAGTCGCGCGCTCATTCGGCGCGATTGAATGAAGCGCGCTTGCTGCTTTCTCATGTAACATCGGTGCCTCCTCCAAGGCATGCGTTCGCACGCCCACCGATCAGATTCAGCAAAATATCGTTGGTCTCTTCCCGGTCCATAAGCTCGTGCTTGGCCATGTGCCGGAGCACTGTCACCGCCTCCGTCGGCGTGCGTGCACGGATCTTAGCCAGCAGGCGGAATGTGTAATCGTCGCGCGCCTGGACGCTCATGCCGGGATCGCCCGCCGCGGTGCCGAACGCATACCGAAGTGTGAATAGCTCCGACCAATAGCTGAGCTCATGCAGGCAGTCAGCCAGTGTGTGCGGCCGCAGCGCCGGGTGGGCACCGAACCGTGAATCCACTTGTTTCGCGTCGAGACTCCAGCCGTTCTTGCAAAGCCCCACATCAACGAGGGTATCCTCACAGAACTGCTCGGCCGGCGTGAAGCCGAACACATCGTCGCCGAAGCGCGCGTGCGCTTCCTTCTGGCGCACCATCTTTTCGACGGCGCTCTTTGCCATATCCTCCAGATCACAAAACCCGAAGGTGGACAGTGCCGCGAACATGTTGTTGGGGTTCGTGCGCACGATATGATCGCGGTACCGTTTTTCCAGTTCTTTGAGCGGCGTCTTGATCCGCTTGGCCGCTTCCATCGCCTTGCTGATCAGGTCGGCCTGGCCGGTGCGGATGACTGAGTGCAGCCAAAGCACTGCGTCGATTTCCTTGTCGCCCGTGACCACTTTGCGCGGCGGAAGCTCCGGCACTGAAACCCCGGTATTCGTGCTTAGCTTGATCGGCGGCAGCGTGAACAACGCGCGGTGCTGCTCGTTGTCACGGAAGGCGCCCGACCGTGAGCAGATCGTTTTCACTGTTCCCAGCGGCAGGGCCGTCAGCGCTGCGACGCGGCTAAGCGAGTGACTGCGGCGCAGGTCCAGCACACGGGCACGCAGCTGGTCCGACAACGGTGGCGGGCGCTTTGAAACCCGTGGATTCAAAAAGACGGCGCTCATGCGTACCGCCCCGCTGCGACCAGCTTAAAGCGGCCTGTAATGTATGGATGCGTTGCCTGAGTGACGGTGACGTGCTTGCACTCGTTAACAAATCGCGAAAACACGGCAGACACATCCTTAGTCCAGAAAACCGCATAGCTGGCACCTTGAGCCTCTTCACGAGCGTTCTTCACCATGCCGGCCGGCTTCGGAGCCATCGGCGATTGCCGCAACACCTCGTCGACGATGCGAGCGGGCAAGCCGTAAAGTCTATTTATGCGCGCCCGGATATGCACGATCGACTCCGCGCCGGCTGGCCGTGCCAGCAAGAGCATGCTGTCTGCCATGTCACTCACGCGTTGGTCGACCATCGTCAACGCAGTCGCCTGCTCTGCCTGTACCTGAGCCTGCTCAACCTGCCGAGCCTTGATGCTCGCGTTGTCACACATAAGCGCCACGAGCGCGCGATGCTCGGGTGGGAGGCCCGCAAGCGGATCGAGGACCGGTGCTGGCTTCGTGAAGTACGACTTCACCAGCTGCCGCTGCACATGCCAAGCCAGATCGTCAGTGAACGATTTGACCAGCATGCTGTAGCCGGTTTCGGTTAGAAGGAGGACCATTGCTGGAACACCTCCCTGCGGTCGCGAAAAACCAAGGCGACGAATTTCGTCGGGCTGGTCGATCTCAAAGAAATCCTCCCCAGCGACAAGGCGGCCACGGTTTTCGCGAAAGTTCCGGCCGGCCGTTCCATCCGGACGCTGGTGTACTTGGTCGATCATCGTCAAGCTCATGACGCGTTGGTCGTTATGCTCAATCGGCGCCATAGTGATGCCGTTAATTTGCAAAGCGGAGACGTGCAGAGTCCCTGCTGCAGGCTGCGAGCCTGCGGCTGTTTGAGTAGTCATGGATGATCCTTAAGCGGGGTTCAGAATGGCGCGGATATCTTCGACTCGATAAAACGAGCCGCGACCGTTGCCAATGCGAATCGGCTTCGGAAATCGAGGATTTGGACCTTTTTGCCCAGCAAACCAGGTGGCTTTGCAGACTGGGATAATTGCGGGAATGGGAGGGTTTGCCTTGGGATTGCCAAGAATGTGGGAAAGTTTGAGGTATCCGTTTGCGGGAAGGTGGGTCATTTTATAAGGCTCCGTATGAAGGGGCGCCTACTCTTCGCAGCACGAGCGAAAGTAAAAGCCCCTTAGAAAAAGGATTACGACGATGTCGTCGTGGCGGTTACTCAGTTCATACGGCCAAGATTTCCCTCCCGCAAGCGGGGAAGGTGATGCGGCGAAAGAAGAAAGAAATTTTCTTCCGCTGCGAAACATACTTTAACAGACTTTGCTGGGCTTTTTCAAGTAACGAATAATTTTTATTTTTAGCGCAGCTTGCATTTTTTCTATTGCGCTTTTGTTTTTGGTCCATATTGATTCAAACTCATCTAGTCAAGACCATCGAAGGCCAATAGACGAATCTTAGAGGTGAATCAAATTTCCAGATATCCTGTTGAAACGCATAGTTCCCATGCTGCTGCGCATAGTGGGAACTATGCGATCCATAGTTACTTTTCTTGGCCCTGCCATTGCGGGATATATCGTTTCACAATTGTATTAAAGGTAATGACAGTGCTCCCTTCCTTGTCAACTGGCACTTTATCGAGGACGTCAATTGCGAAGCTAGATTGGCTCTTGTATCGCGTAGGATCACGCTTCCAAGCATCCCAACATTCTTTAGCAATTATTTTTGCGTCTTGCGAGGGATCGTTTGCCCAGCGTTGAGTGGCTCGACTTTTAGCTTCTATCGTCCGAATCTGCTTTGTAGAGTACTTACTAAGTTCGAATTGAATAGAAAATCCAGACAACAGCCCCATCAGTAGGCCGAGCCAATGTTCCGCTTGGCAGGCTTGACACCACGCCACGTTGCTTGCACGAGGAGCTCTCATCGCCTTAATTGCGAAGACACACGCATGCTCTAAAAGAGAAAACTGCAACTTTTGAACTTCAGAATCTTTCGCCACTAAGCGTGCATGAAGTATCTCATTGTAGCTAGAGACTCCCCATTCATATCCTACAGGGCCATACCTCCCTAGTCGCTCGCACTCAACCACGATCTTTAAAAAATCTGCTTTGAAGTTACTCTCTTCTCCCAGGTTCCACGATATCCACACTTGATTAAGTTGCTTCAATACTCGGCGCGCCACCCGTCGAGGTGTCGGATTATAGGTCAAGCACTGCCTCTCAGTTTCGAACATACAATCTCACTTCTATACGCAGCAAAACTATCTATGAAAATCCCCTACGCTTACTTTTAGCGTTATGACAGTCTACGCTAACCTTCTTCATCCAGACGGAAAGGACATTTATAGACACTGGCTAACGCTGTGCGGTGCCTTATGCATCTCGAGGTTATTCTGCTGGCCGCGGTCGCCCGCCAAGGGGAGGCGGCCAACAGAGCAACCTTAGGGTCGAGAACCGGCTGCGCAGCTTACGTTGTGGGGGCGCTCATCGTAAACCACCGGACAGAATTCTAACGTCATCCCCGCTTACGTCCGCTAGAGGAAAACCCGCCATTACCGCATCGCGAAAATCCAAATAGCTTTCGTCTGCTAATGCAGCTTTTGCTTCGCGGCGCGCCCAGATCTTACTGCGAAGGTAGCAGAACTCGATCACGAAAACGTAGTGTCCAATGCCACCTGGATAGACTGTGCCCCGCAACTGGCCAGGATAGACGAATCGCCCCGAACTCAGCTTGGCGGAAACACCTTTCGGGAATGTCTTCGTCGCCCCAAATTGTTCAGCAGTACCACGCCACGTAATGCGATGTCGGACCGTATCATCCAGGTTGAGTCCGCGATTGCACACTTCGATTTGCACAGACAGGCCGACGCTAGCAGCGTCGATCGATGCGTAGCGTGCGGGAAGTGGCTGTGCCCACCATAACCTACCGAACATTTTGCTGTCAGCTGGCGTAAGGGCGCTCATGACGCATTCCCTTATACATAAGTCCGTCAGCCCAAGCCATCGCGTAGGGCGCGCAGTGTTTCTGCCGAGGCGTGCACTTGATTTAGCCCTTTCCAAATCGTCTTGACGCCGGGCTCACCGTCGCCGGCAC
>NZ_VUYU01000047.1 GCF_011682065.1 Massilia rubra
CGTGCCACGCGCTCCTGCCACTCGTTAATTTGCTCCACATTTGCCACCATATTTCTCCTCGAAATTGAAGAAAGGAGTGTGGCCGCAGCGTTCAGGAATTCATAGATGGGTGGGCTGGATGCTTACGATCGTTCAGCTCGTGTCCGAATGTCAGACCTGGCACCAGTTGTACGTGGTGATCGTTCAGCTCGTGTCCGAATGTCAGACCTGACACCAGTTGTACTGGTTGGTGGACATTGGCTGTTGTCTGCGAATATTCAAATTACTGGGCCATCCGCTTGAGTTCGCCATCCTTTCCAAACGCCAGGAATTGGCCGATCTGACCGGTGTGAATGTAGGTCACCATCATGTTCAGCGGCGCTTCCGCTTCGGTCGAGGCTGGCGGCTTGCCGTTGCGGCCGGACATGGTGGTGACAAACACGATGTCCCATTCCTTGCCGGTGTAGGCCGACTCGGCCACCAGGTCGGCGAAGCTGCCCAGTTCCTCGGTGGTCTTGTCGACGCACATCACCGGGGCCAGCGCACCGCCGCGCTGCTCGGCAAATCCGGCGCGCTCGGCCTCGCCTGCCTCATCCGGCAACTCCGCCTTGGCAAATGCGAACAACAGGCGCTGCGGTTGCGGCTGGGCGCGCGCGGCGCGGATCAGGTCGTCATAACTGCTGATATTCATGGGTATTTCCTTCAACGTCGATGTCAGATACCGCATGTATACCGTATCCATCCGGCACCCTCCATAGCCACAAAGGACTAGGCCGTCTACTCCTTGTCGCCGCGCCCGACCACCTTCTTGCCAATATGCACCATGACTGCCGCTGCGTAGACTGGGCTCAATCGGGTAGCGCCCTGTTGACGGCGCCCCTCTCATTCACGCGGAGGCAGCATGAGTCATTTTCTGGATCGTCTGAAGTTCTTCAATCGCCCCAAGGAGACGTTTTCCGACGGCCACGGCGCCGTGGTCCACGAGGACCGTACCTGGGAAAACGCCTATCGCCAGCGCTGGCAGCACGACAAAATCGTGCGCTCGACGCACGGCGTCAACTGCACCGGTTCATGCAGCTGGAAGGTGTATGTCAAGAATGGCCTGATCACCTGGGAAACCCAGCAGACCGACTACCCGCGCACCCGGCCCGACCTGCCCAACCACGAACCGCGCGGCTGCCCGCGCGGCGCCAGCTATTCCTGGTACGTGTATTCGGCCCAGCGCGTCAAGTACCCGATGGTGCGCGGCCGCCTAATGCAGATGTGGCGCGAAGCGCGCCTCACCATGGACCCGATCGCCGCCTGGGCGTACATCAGCCAGGACCCGGAACGGGCCAAGTCGTACAAGTCGATCCGCGGCCTGGGCGGTTTCGTGCGCGCCAAGTGGGATGACGTCAATGAAATGATTGCCGCCGCCAATGCCTTCACCATCAAAAAATACGGCCCGGACCGCATCGTCGGCTTTTCGCCGATTCCCGCCATGTCGATGGTCAGCTACGCAGCCGGCACGCGCTACCTGTCGCTGATCGGCGGCGTGGCCCTGAGTTTCTACGACTGGTATTGCGACTTGCCGCCAGCGAGCCCGCAGGTGTGGGGCGAACAGACCGACGTGCCGGAATCGGCCGACTGGTACAACTCCACCTTCCTGATGGTATGGGGGTCGAACGTGCCGATGACGCGCACGCCGGACGCCCACTTCTACACGGAAGTGCGCTACAAGGGCACGAAAACGGTGGCTGTTTCCTCCGATTTCGGCGAAATGGCCAAGTTCGGCGACATTTGGCTCGCTCCCAAGCAAGGCACCGACGCGGCGCTGGCGCTGGCCATGGGTCACGTGGTCCTGAAAGAATTCCACGCCAACGGCGGGTCGGACTATTTCCGTGGCTACGCCAAGCAGTACACCGACTTCCCGATGCTGGTCATGCTCAAGGAAACCAAGGGCGCCCTGGTGCCCGATTACTTCCTGCGTGCATCGCACCTGGCCAATAATCTGGACGAAACCAATAATCCAGACTGGAAAACTCTGGTCATCGACGAAGCGACCGGCAATATCTGCGCGCCGGCCGGCACCATCGGTTTCCGCTGGGGCGAGTCGGGCCGCTGGAACCTCGAACAGAAAGAGGGCACCAGCGGCAAGGCGATCGATCCGCTGCTGTCCCTGATCGGCTGCAGCGATGCGGTCGAGGAAGTCGGCTTTGCCTACTTCGGCGGCAAGGATGCCAGCGACATGCTGATGCGCCGCGTGCCGGTCAAGAAAGTGCTGCTGGCCGACGGCACGACCGCGCTGGTGACCACCGTGTTCGACCTGACCCTGGCCAACTATGGCATCGACCGTGGCTTGGGTGGCGGCAACGTTGCCACCAGCTACGACGACGACGTGCCGTACACGCCGGCCTGGCAAGTCAAGCACACCGGCGTGAAAGCGGCGGATGTGATCACGGTCGCCCGCCAGTTCGCCGAAAACGCCGACAAAACCCAGGGCAAGAGCATGGTCATCGTCGGCGCCGCACTGAATCACTGGTACCACATGGACATGACGTATCGCGGCATCATCAATCTGTTGATGATGTGCGGCTGCATCGGCAAGTCGGGCGGCGGTTGGGCGCACTACGTGGGCCAGGAAAAGCTGCGTCCGCAAACCGGCTGGACCCCGCTCGCCTTTGCGCAGGACTGGAACCGGCCGATGCGCCAGATGAACGGCACCTCGTTCTTCTACGCCCACACCAGCCAGTGGCGCCATGAAAAACTGCACACGAGCGAAATTTCGTCGCCGTCGGCGGGGGACGACGTCGAACCGATGGCGCTGATCGACTACAACGCCAAGGCTGAACGCATGGGCTGGCTGCCATCGGCGCCGCAGCTGGAAACCAATCCGCTGGAAGTCACCCGCGCGGCCCAGGCCGCCGGCATGGAACCGGCCGCGTATGCGGTCGAGCAGATCAAGGCCGGCAAGCTCAATTTTTCCTGCGACGATCCGGACAATCCGGCCAACTTCCCGCGCAATATGTTTGTGTGGCGCTCGAATATCCTGGGCAGCTCGGGCAAGGGCCACGAGTATTTCCTCAAGTACTTGCTGGGCACCCAGAACGCGCTGATGAGCGACGAAACGCACTGCGTCAAGCCGCGCGACGTGAAAATCCGTCCCGCCGCCGAAGGCAAGCTGGACCTGGTGGTGGTGCTGGACTTCCGCATGTCCACCACCTGCCTGTACGGCGACATCGTGCTGCCGACCGCCACCTGGTATGAAAAGGACGACCTGAACACGTCGGACATGCACCCCTTCATCCACCCGCTGTCGGAAGCCGTGCAACCGCTGTGGCAATCGAAATCGGATTGGGAAATCTACAAGGGCATCGCCGAAAAATTCGCGGAAATCGGTGGCGCGTACCTGGGCACCCAGCAAGACCTGGTGCTGACCCCGCTGATGCACGATACCCCGGGCGAACTGGGCCAACCGTTCGATCCGAAGGATTGGCGCGCCGGCGAGTGCGAGCCGATTCCGGGCAAGACCATGCCGAACCTGACCGTGGTGACGCGCGATTACAAGGATGTCTTCAAGAAATTCACCTCGATCGGCCCATTGCTGGAAAAACTGGGCAATGGCGGCAAGGGCATCGGCTGGAAGACCGGGCATGAAGTCGATGTGCTGCGCGGTATCAACCGCACGGTGTTGGAAGAGGGCGTCTCGCAAGGGCAGCCACGGCTGGACACCGCCATCGACGCGGCCGAAATGATCTTGTCGCTGGCGCCGGAAACCAACGGCCACGTGGCGGTCAAGGCCTGGGCGGCGCTGTCGACCATGACCGGACGCGACCACACGCACCTGGCGCTGCCGCGCGAGCACGACACGATCCGCTTCCGCGATGTGCAGGCGCAGCCGCGCAAGATCATCTCGTCGCCGACCTGGTCGGGACTGGAGTCGGAAGAAGTGAGCTACACGGCCGGCTACACCAATGTGCACGAACTGATCCCATGGCGCACCCTGACCGGCCGCCAGCAGTTTTACCAGGATCACCGCTGGATGCGCGATTTTGGCGAGGGATTGTGCGTGTACAAGCCGGCGATCGACACCAAGACCACGGCGGCGATGTTGGGCGCGGCGCCGAACGGCAACAAGGAAATCGCGCTGAACTTCCTGACGCCGCACCAGAAATGGGGTATCCACTCCACGTATTCGGACAACCTGCGCATGCTGACCTTGTCGCGCGGCGGGCCGCACGTGTGGATTTCGGAAATTGATGCGAAGGATGCCGGGATTGTCGACAACGACTGGATCGAAGTGTTCAACGTCAACGGCACCCTGACGGCGCGGGCGGTGGTCAGCCAGCGCATTCCGGAAGGGATGACCTTGATGTACCACGCCCAGGAAAAGATCATCAACACGCCGGGCGCGGAATTGTCGGGCAAGCGGGGCGGTATCCACAACTCGGTCACGCGCACCGTGACCAAGCCGACCCACATGATCGGCGGTTATGCACAGTTGTCGTGGGGCTTCAACTACTACGGCACGGTCGGCTCGAACCGCGATGAGTTTGTGCTGGTACGCAAGATGGACAAGGTGGAGTGGCTGGAAGGCCCCCTGGTGGAAGAAACGAACGGAGCACACGTATGAAGATCAGAGCGCAAATCGGCATGGTGTTGAACCTGGACAAGTGCATTGGCTGTCACACGTGTTCGGTCACCTGCAAGAACGTCTGGACCAGCCGCGACGGCGTCGAATACGCCTGGTTCAACAATGTCGAAACGAAACCCGGCATCGGTTACCCGAAGGAATGGGAAAACCAGGATAAATGGAATGGCGGCTGGAAACGCACGGCTGCCGGCAAGATCGAACCGCGCCAGGGCGGGCGGCTGAAAATCCTCGCCAATATTTTCGCCAATCCGAACCTGCCGGCCATCGACGAGTATTACGAGCCGTTCACCTACGACTACGAGCGCCTGCAAAACGCGCCGCTGTCGGAAACGCCGCCGACGGCGCGTCCGATCTCGGTGTTGACCGGCAAGAAGATGGACAAGATCGAATGGGGTCCGAACTGGGAAGACGACCTGGGTGGAGAATTTGCCGCCCGCAGCAAGGACAAGCTGTTCGACAACATGCAGAAGGAAATGTACGGCACCTTCGAGAACACCTTCATGATGTACCTGCCGCGCCTGTGCGAGCACTGCCTGAACCCGACCTGCGTGGCGTCCTGCCCGTCGGGCTCGGTGTACAAGCGCGAAGACGACGGCATCGTGCTGATCGACCAGGATAAATGCCGCGGCTGGCGCATGTGCATTTCGGGCTGCCCGTACAAGAAGATTTACTACAACTGGTCGTCCGGCAAGGCCGAGAAATGCACCTTCTGCTATCCGCGCATTGAAGCGGGCCAGCCGACCGTGTGTTCGGAAACCTGCGTCGGGCGCATCCGCTACCTGGGCGTGCTGCTGTACGACGCCGACAAGATCGAAGCGGCGGCCTCGGTGCCGGACGAGCGCGACCTGTACCAGGCGCAGCTGGGCCTGTTCCTCGACCCGCACGACCCGGCCATCATCGAGGAAGCGCGGCGCCAGGGCATTCCCGACTCGTGGCTGGAATCGGCCAAGAAGTCGCCCGTCTACAAGATGGCGGTCGACTGGAAAGTGGCCTTCCCGCTGCATCCGGAATACCGGACGCTGCCGATGGTGTGGTACATCCCGCCGCTGTCGCCGATCCAGGCTGCGGCCGAGTCCGGCAAGCTGGGGATGAATGGCATCTTGCCCGATACCAACAGCCTGCGGATTCCGGTGCAGTACCTGGCCAATTTGCTGACCGCCGGCGACCAGCCGCCCGTGATCCGCGCGCTCGACCGCATGCTGGCCATGCGCGCCTACATGCGCAGCAAGACCGTGGACAAGGTCGAGAACCTGGCCGTGCTGGAACAGGTCGGCTTGAGCCGCGCCATGGTCGAGGATATGTACCACATCATGGCGATCGCCAATTACGAGGACCGCTTCGTGATTCCGAGCAGTCACAAGGAAATGGCGGAAGACAGCTTCAACGAAAAAGGCTCGTGCGGCTTCAGCTTCGGTAACGGCTGTTCGGATGGCGTGACGGAAACTAGCCTGTTCGGCAAGAAAAAGCAGGGCTCGGCCATCTTCATGGCGATGCCGAAGTCGCGCAAAAAGAAAGACGAAACGCAAGACATCCAGGAGGCATGATGAAAACCAATCAACATTATCAGGTGTTGTCCAACCTGCTGCTGTATCCGGAAGCGGAGCTGATCGCCGAGTTGCCTTTCCTGGCCAATGCGATGGCGCATTCGCCGGCCCTGCACGCGCCGCTGCTGCCGCTGTTCGCCTACCTGAGCGACGGCGCCCTGATCGACCTGCAGCAAAACTATGTGATGACGTTCGACCGCAATCCCTCGCATTCGCTGCATCTGTTCGAGCATATTCATGGCGAATCGCGCGACCGCGGCCAGGCCATGGTCGACCTGATGGAAGAATACAAGGGACACGGATTGCACATGACGGGCGACGACTTGCCCGACTTCGTGCCGCTGTTCCTCGAATTCCTGTCGCAACAGAGCACGGAGGAGGCTGCGCGCCTGCTGTCGGACGCGGTGCACGTGCTGGCGCACATCGGACGCAAGCTGGCCGCCAATGGTAGCCCGTACGCCGGCGTGTTCGCCGTGCTGGAACATTTGAGCCCGGTGGCGGCCGAAGAACTGACCGAGCCGCCGGTGCGCGACATGGACGAGGCGCTGGAAACCTTCGGTCCCGGCATGGACGGGGTCGAACCGCTGCTCAAACCGGGGGCGCCCGGCACGCATACGATCAATTTCTATCCCCGCACGGCGCGCGCCGCGGCTGGCGCGTAAAGGAGCCATCATGGACTATCTGCATCAATTTCTGTTCGGGATTTATCCCTACATCGCGCTGGCGATCTTTTTGCTCGGCAGCCTGATCCGTTTCGACCGCGAGCAATATACCTGGAAGTCGGAATCGACCCAGGTGCTGCATCAGGGCAGCTTGCGGTATGGGAGCGTCCTGTTCCATATCGGCATCATCGGCCTGTTCTTCGGCCACATGGCGGGCCTGCTGACGCCGGTGTGGGTGTGGGACACGCTCGGTGTCAGCCATGGCCTCAAGCAACTGGTGGCGATGGTGGCCGGCGGTGTCATGGGGCTGCTGTGCCTGGTTGGCATCGTGCTGCTGCTGGCACGGCGCTTCGGCAATGACCGCCTGCGCAAGGCCACTACCTTCAAGGACAAGATCGTGCTGCTGTGGATCCTGGCCACCTTGCTGCTGGGACTGTCGTCGATCTACGTGTCGGCCGGCCACATGGACGGGCACACGATGGTGCTGCTGATGAACTGGGCGCAACATATCGTGACTTTCCGTGGCGATGCGGCCGCATTCATCATCGATGCGCCGCTGCTGTTCAAGCTGCATCTGTTCATGGGCATGTCGCTGTTCGTCATCTTCCCGTTCACCCGCCTGGTGCACGTGTGGAGCGGCTTCGGCGCGCTGACCTATCTTGGCCGCGCTTACCAGCTCGTGCGTAGTCGTTAATCGGGAGAATGATCATGGGTATTTCTGTGAATGGCGTGGACATCGACGATGTGGCGATCGAGCGCGAGTTGCCGCATCACCAGGAGGCGGGCAATCCGCTCAAGGAAGCGGTGCATGAACTGGTGCTGCGCACCTTGCTGCTGCAACAGGCCGATGAACTGGGGATGAGCGGGGGCGACGACGACGCCCGCATCGAGGCGCTGCTGGCGCTGCAGGTCAAGGTGCCGAAGGCCGACGAAGCGGCCTGCATGACGTGGTATCGCAACAATGCCCAGCGTTATACCAGCGGCGAGATGGTCGAAGCGCGCCACATCCTGTTCCAGGTGACGCCTGGCGCGCCGCTGGAGTTGCTGCGCGCCACTGGCGAAGCGGTGCTGGAAGAGTTGCAGGCGCATCCGGACCGCTTCGGCGAGCTGGCCGGGCAGTATTCGAATTGCAGTTCCGGCAAGGTGGGCGGCAGCCTCGGGCAATTGTCGCGTGGGCAAAGCGTGCCGGAGTTCGAGGAACTGGTGTTCCGTCTGGGCGAAGGCGAGCTGGCCGGGCGCTTGCTCGAAACGCGCTTCGGCCTGCATATCGTGCAGGTGCTGCGGCGGGTGGCGGGGCGCTTGTTGCCGTTCGACGCGGTGAAAAGCGAGATTGCGGCGTATCTCGACCGCCAGTCGAGCCAGCGCGCCACGCATCAGTACCTGCATATTTTGGTGGGACAGGCGCGCATCGAGGGCATGAGCATGGAAGGGGCCGATAGTCCGCTGGTCCAGTAGCGCCGCGCCTTGCCTGGCGTGCGGCGGGATACGTCGCGATTGTGGGCGGCGTACCCGCGTGCTACCCTGCACGGCCGACACGACACGATCGCGACAATGTCATTCCTCCTTACCAGGCAGCGCATGCTCGATGACCTGGCCCGCTTCATCAAGCCGGCGCTGTTGATCGAAACGCCGGCCGAGGTCGACCCGGCCTTGCCGGTGCCGGCGCAATGGGTGGCCATCCTGCACGATCAGCGACAGGGGCGCAAGCTGGCCTTGGGCGCTTACTGGCACGAGGTCGCGGCCCGGATGCCGGCCGTTCTCGATTTCCTGCACACGTTCGCCAAGCCGTCGGTGGTGCTGGTGGAGCACAGCAAGGCGGTGTCGCTGTTGTATCCCTTCATGGCCAAAGGCGTGCGCCATTTTTATCGCGGGCATCCCGCCCTGCGCGCCGTACCCGCGCAGTTCCAGGCCGTGTGGCCGCGCATTCCCGCGCAATTGCGTGACTTCTACATGCACATCCACAATGGCTGGACCTTCCTGTCCGCCAATTCAATGGGGCCATTGCCGGTCGAAGACTGGGCATTCTTGTCCGACGACCGGTTCGATATCGACGACGACACTGCTGCCAGCATGCCGTGCGATATTAGCAAGGTGCTGACCGTCTTGCATAATGGGGGAGGCGATTACCTGTGCCTGGACTTTTCGGCGCCGGATGGCGTCGCGACCGGCTTGATCTGGTGGCACGAGGAGCCCGATACGCCCGAAGTGGTCGATTTTTGGGCGTATCTCGATGCGTGGATCAGTATCCATGTCGACGACGCCGACAGCGTTGATATGTGCGGCGGTAATGGCGGCACCGCTGGTGGCTAGCCGGCGGCGCTTGCGTGGCGAACGCCGGTCTTGTCGATGCGGCACAGCCATCTGGCGGTGGGGGCCCACGGCGGCGGGTTGACTACCGGTTCCGCGTGGCCGTTGGCGACGAGAAAGCCCGGATGGCCTTGCTCGTTGATATCCTCATCAAAGATGGCGACCGGCATGCCGCGATAGAAGCCGTGGAGAGCACCGGCGGAGTCGGTTTCCTCGTCCCGGTGCGATAGCACGACGAGGTTGTAATCGACCATCCCGGCGCAATCGACGCGGATGCGGGGAGAAAGGTGTGCGGGCAGGGGCAGGGTGGTCGCAGGCGGGCGGCCAGGCAGGCGCAGGTCGGCCGCGCTGGCAAAGGTGATTGCGCCTCCCGCGTAGGCATCGCTATTGCGGCCTTCCACATGAAAGCACACCGCGCACTGGATCACAAGCTGCCCTGTCGCCACCGACTGGTAGGTGGCAAAATCCTCGTGCCTGCATCTGGGACAACACTGCTCGATGTGTAGCGTGAGCAGGCGTTCCATTGTCTCGCTCAGAAGCCCCGCGATGGAGTTCAGGTCGCTCCAGACGTCGTAGCGCAGGATGCACTTCTTGAAATGGCGGAACTCGGCATCGCGCATCGTCGATTGCGCCACCGGGTAGTCGGCCGCCTGCATGCTGAAGTAGCGCGCGAAACGCAAGTAGGCAAATGGCCCGCTGCTGAACTGCGGGCGGTATTTCCTGAATCCGGCGACGAGGGTCTTGAAAATGACTTCCGGCCCGGCGTGATCGTCGAGCCGCAGCAACTGATCGCGCAGGTCGTGCCATTGGTGTTTCATCAGCTTGCGCATCGATCGGCCTTGCGGGCGCGCTTACACGTAGGGCCGTCGCACGGGATTGAACACGTGCGGGTGGTCGTGATCATCGAGCAGGTCGAGAAATTCGCCCAGGCCTTCTTCGCTGTTACGGACCAGGGCATATTCGCTGTCCGAGATCAGGTGCACGCACAGGGTGCCGATCGCGTGTCCATCATGTTCGATATGCTCGAACAGTTCGCGGTCGGTACGGATAATCGGCGGCAGGAACAGGAAGGTTTTGAACGCACAGCCCTCCAGCGGCGACATCGGCATCGGCACGGTGTGACCCTGGCCGAACCAGGTGCGGTCGATTTCCGGCAGCTTTGCCAGCCAGCGCAAGGTGGTGAAATAGGCGGGATTGAGGTCCGGTACGTTCCATACCAGCTCCGCAGCGAGGGTGTCGTCGACATCGGTATCGACCGGGCCGGTCATGAGCCGGTCGCTCATGCCCGAGGTGACCAGCACATAGCCTTCCTGGTCCGCGGCGGCGACCTCGCATTCCTCGACAAAGTTACGGCCAAAGGCGTAAATGTTGACACGCAGGGCGGGATCGTCGTCCAGGTCCATGTGATCGGGCTCGCCCAATGCGCTGGCCATGGCGCGCAGGCGCATGGCGGCCAGGGTCTCGTCATTGGCTTCGGCAACGCCGTACAGGATGTCTGATTTCTCGGCCATGGATCGCTTTTCTGAAAATGGAGATAGGTGGACTATACAACGCGGGCGCAGAAACGTCGATGCCGGCCTGGCGCACGCGCTGCCGGCAGTCAGGCGAGGTTCCAGTCCGCAGGTAAATCCGCATCGCACATCGCACACACGAACACGCCCTCCTTGATCACATTCAGGGCATGGCAATCCGTGCATTTCCGGAACAGGAAATTGACGTGGAAGCCGGCCGGAGCCACCAGGCCGGCCTTGCGGATGGCATTGGCCACCCGCGGCCATGACCCAGGCTCGGGGCAGTAGCCGGTGGACTGGTTTGTGACGGCGTGAACGCGCGCCTGGTCTTTGTCGACCTGAAAAGTCATTTCGCCGGCCGATTGCACCGGGCGGCCACCGGCGCAGGCCACGTGTTCGCTGCAACGATCCGCGATGCACAGTGTGCCGTTTTCATCGACGATGAATGTGGCGATCACCTGCCCGTTGATATCGGCTTGCTGCTGGTCGTCGGCCAGCCATTGCATCAAGCCGGCGCTTGATAACACCGGAAAACCCGGAGCGACCTTGGCGACGGCGTCGGCGATGTCTTTCGGGCCGACATAGTCATACATTGTCAAGTGCATGTCAGAAAAGGGCCGGCAGCGCCTTTGGAATACAAGCGTGTTTTCTCATCCGAAGCCGGGTCCATGCCGCCATAAAAATCGGCGACACAATATTTTTTACCGCTCGCTTTGGCCCATTGATAAAATTCTTCCGCCGATTCAAGGTTCGCCTTCGTGCAGTCCTTGCTGGACAACAGCACGGCCAGATTGTACAGTTCGTCGTTATGAAACATGAGCAGGGTCGCGCTGTCGACCGCCTTGTCTCCGATGTCGATTGTTTTCAAATTGATGATGCACCAGCTGTCGCACCCAGCGGTCGTGAGGCTGTGCCAGTAGGCGGGATCCAGAACCGACGCCAACGGCAAGTCAAGCCCGTCCTGCACAGCCGTGCTGACGTTTTCTGTTGCGCGCGCAAAGTCCATCATCATCTTGCCCAGACAATCCGGCGATACGCCATCAAATGCGAATTCCAGCAACTCGTTCATCATTCAATTCTTGCTCGCCGCTTCCTTGAGAAACGCGTCGAGCCGCGTGGAGTCCAATTCGATGGCCTCGATCACCTCGCGTGCGGACTCCCGGTTTCCCCGCATCAGTTCCCCATACAATACCCACAGCCCTTGCCGGGCGCGCTCCCGGCACTTGTCACCAAGATCAGGCGCTCCCAACGCAACCTCGTCCTCATGGGATTCACCCAAAACGATTTGAAGCAAAAGTTCCAGTACGCCGATCGTCACATGGCTGGGACGCGGTTCCAGCAAAGCCGCCAGTAAAACCGGAACGACGAATTGAGCCGCCTCGAATAGCTGGCCCTGGACGACAACCCGATTTTCGAGCTTCCAGTAAGCGTCTTCGCAATCGGCGGGCGTTGCCGCCCCCAGCATCTGGTGAAGCGCGTCCGGTATGTTGACAGCCGAGCCTCCCATGATGCGAAGTTGCTGCCACGGGCACCTGGAAATCTCAATGGCGGCGATGGATAACATTGGTTCTCTCAGAATTGTCACGCGCGGAATTCTTTACGCATCATTCATCCAGCTTCGGCCGCACCGCCGACAGGATGCGTCCGATCACGTCATGCCAATCCGTCATGCGCGCCTTGCGCTTGTCGTCCATCGCCAGCAAATTGCCGGTCTGGTCGTACTCGTCGTTGCGCTCTGTCGCAGGCAGGGCACCTTCGCCCGTCACGATCTGGCCCGCCACCTGCGACAGCATCGGCCCCATCGGATCGTGATGGAAGGTGTTGGCCAGCGCGCCCTGGATACGGCGGTTGGGGCGCGGATGTGCGGATGCGTCGGGCAGCTTATCGAGCACCGGCCCATCCGGCCCCACGGTCCGGGTCCTGTTGCCCAGCGTATCGTACTGGTGACGCAGGACCCGCGTTTCGCCACCGCTTTCGCGCTGCTCGCTCACCAGTTGCCCCAACGCGTCGTATTCCAGCGCCACGATGGCGTCGGCGCTGATGGCTTGCGTCATCCGGCCCAGGTCGTCGTAGGTGAAGCGCTGGCGCGTCTGTTCGGCGTTTGCGTCGCCGGCCACGCGTGTGATAAACATGTCGATCACTTGCCCGGCGCTGTTGCGCGTATAACTGGTATCGGTGCGCACGCCGTTGTCAAGTTCTTCCTTCGCTGCGAGCAGTCCGCTGTCGCTGTAAAGGTAGCGGGTCAGGCGAGCGTCGAAGCCGGTCTCTTCCACCATGCGGTCGAGCGCGTCGTACACGACGAGGTGGGCGTCGCCATTCTCATTGATCAGTCCGGCCAGACGGCGCGCCCCGTCGTAGCGGTACTCGAGCACGCCGCCGCGCGCATCGATGCGTTTGAGCAGCTTGCCATCCACATCGAGCACGTAGCTGGTTCGTTTGCCGGCGGCGTCGGTGTGCGCCAGCAGGCGGCCCAGCGCGTCGTATTCGTAAGCCTCGGTGGCGCCGTCGGGGTGCACGGTCGTGGTCACGCGGCCGGCCGCGTCGTAGGTGTAGGAAGTGGCGTTGCCCTGCGCATCGGTCCAGCGCAACAGCTTGCCGTCGACGTCGTAGCTGAAGTGACTGGTGTTGCCGGAGCAATCGGTATAGCTGACCGGCTGGGCCGCGCGGTTGTAGGCCAGCAGCTCGACGCCACCGGCGGCGTCGGTCACCTTGACAGGCAAGCCGTGCTCGTTGTATTGATAGTCGGTGCGGTTGCCGAGCGCGTCGGTTACACTGAGCAGGTTGCCGCGCTCGTCGTAGCGCAACGCCGTGATGGCGCCAAGCGCATCGGTGATCAGGGCCGGCTTGTCGACCTTGGCGTCGTACACGATGCCGGTCCCTTTGCCGTTGCTTTCCATCCGCATCAGGCGGCTGCGCCGGTCGTAGCGGTAGATGGTGCTCGGTCCGCCTGGGGCGACGATGCCGACCATATTGCCGTGGCTGTCGAGGTGGCGCACGGTTTCGCCGCCGAGCGCGTCGACCATGCCGGTGAAACGGTGCTTTTTGTCGAAGCGGAAAAGCTCCTCGCGCCCGAGGTGGTCGTAGACCAGGGTTTCGCCGGTCAGGTAGCGGAAATTCCACGACATGCCGTTGTTGGCCCAGTTGCGCGTGACCTTGCCGGTCCACTCGTATTCGTCGTACTCGTAGCGCGACACCAGAGCGCCGGGCTGCGCGTGTTCGATCATGATATGGTTCATGTAGGCGAACTGGCGCGTGACGTTGCCGGCGCGGTCGATCACCTGGAACAGATTGCCGAGTTCATCGTACTTATATTGCATCACCAACTCGGTGGTCGGTTCCTCGTAGTCGACCGCGTCGCGCTGCACGCTGACGCTGCCCAGTCGCACCTGGCCACGATGGGCGATGTAGTCCATGACGAACACGCGCCCGGCGCTGTCTTGCACCGTCTCGGGCAGCTGGCGCGCGTTCCAGGCGATGCTGATCCGGTTGTCGTTGGCGTCGACCATGCCGACCAGCACGGCGCTGTCGTAGGCCCTCGGCAGCATGGCAAATTGCTTGCGCAGGCCGTCGGCGTCGGTCAGCTCGAAGTTGCGCTCGCCGGTGCGTTCCAGGGTGATTTTTTCCGTCAGCGAATACAGGGCCTCGCCCGCGCGCGGCAGTGCGAAAGTGATGTCGCGCTGGAATGGATCGAGGATAATGAGCTGGCCATCGCTGATGTGCAGCGTATCCGACAGCGGCGTGCTCCAGCCCTGGCCGAGCAGGCCGGTCTTGCGCTGGCCGGAACTGTAGATGCGCTGCCAGCGCAGGGGCAGGGCGGCCGGCAGGGCGAAGTCGAGATCGATCTCGCAGGCCAGCAGCTTGCAGCCCGAAATCGGGTTGACCGGATAGCCTCGCACCAGCCGCAGCGCAGGGTCGACAGGCATCCCGGCAGCGGCGATCGGGCCAGGCGAACCGGCCGCTTGATGCGACACATGGCGCAGGCGCTGGTCGCTCGCGCGTGGTCGTTGGTCGCTCGCCGATGTATCTCGCCGTTGCATCTTGCGTGCCATGTCGTTGAAGTTTGTCCAGCTATTTGGAGCGAGATTAGTTGTCATTCAAGAAGAGTTTCGGCTCGTGGATGTCGATGGACCGCAAAAATGTCTAATATCTAATGATTAATTTCTTTGTGATAGTATACACACTTTCCAAAACGATAACCTTCATTTTCTTGCACTGGCTGGCGCGACAGGGCCGGCGGACGCGCAAGCGAAGAGGGCGGGCGAGGGCGGCGCAACGGCGCGAATGCCTGGCCACGCCGGGGTAATCGATCCACTTTTTGTACTTGCGGGAGCAGCAGCCATGTCATTTCAACCCTTAGATAGCAAGACCGGCCGCATTGACGCCACCGATGATGGCCTCAAACCACACACGACCGTTGCCACCAAGCCTCCGGCGCCGGCCCCATCGGTTACGGGCCTGGCGCTCGGCGCTGCCGGCCTGGCCGGCGTCGACGGCCAGAAGATCGCTATCGCCGGCGCTGCCATCGAAGCGGCATCGGCCCTGCAGGGTGGCGGCGGTCTTGGCGACCTTGCCAGCGCGGGCGCGGCCCTGGCGGCGCAGGCCAACCCGAACGTCGCCAAGGCGATGCAGGTCGCCGGCCAGGCGCAAGCGCTGTTAAGCCAGGCGGGCGATATCGCCGGCAAGATTCCGCACATGCCGTTCGTGCCTGACGCGCGCGGCTTGGGAGACACGATTGCCGGCAAAATTCCGCACATGCCCTTTGTGCCGGGCGCGCCCGCCGTGGGCGAGGATATGTCGCAGTATCTGAACTTGTCGATCGCCGAGCACCCGCTGGCCGGGCAGGCGGCCATGGACTTCAGCGTACCAGTTGAAAGCTTCATGCCGGCGGCGATTGATCCGGTGGCGCTGTCCGCCCCCGGGGCCGGTGCTGGTGGCGGGGGCGGCGGCGGGGGTGGTGGCGGAGGCGGAGGCGCCGCCGACTATGTCGACACCACGCGCCTGCTGCGCTTTTACTCGCCGATCAAAGGTCTGTTGATCGAGTCGATGAGCGGCACCACGACGATTTCGGACCAGTACATCTTTAACCTGAGCCTGATCTCGAAAGACGGCGCCATCGAGCTCAAGACCCTGATGGGCAAGAACGTCAGCGTCGGCGTGCTGATGGCCGATGGCAGCGAAAGCTACATCAACGGCTACGTCAACTCGTTCGGCTTCAGCCATTCGGATGGCGGCTTCGCCTTTTACCACGCCGAAATCGTGCCTTGGCTGACGTACCTCAAGCGCCGCGTCAACTCGCGCATCTTCCAGGACCTGAACGTGCTCGGCGTGCTCGACAAGATCTACAAGGGCGACCATGGCGGCCTGGCCACCTACGAGTTCCGCACCAGCAAAAGCTACCCGCCGGAAAACTACATCGTCCAGTACGACGAGACCGACGAGCACTTCACGTGCCGCCTGATGGAAAAGTACGGCCTGTTCTATTACTTCGAGCACAGCGCCGGCAGCCACATCATGGTCATCAGCGACGACTCCTGCAACGCGGGCTTTTGCCCGCCGCAGAAAGGGCACGCATCGGTCAAGTTTAACGCCGGTAACCGGGTTCACTCAGAGGATGCGGTGACCGCGTTCACGGCCGAGCGCATGGTGCAGTCGACCAAGATGGCCTTGAACACGTTTAACTTCAAGGAGCCGAACACGATCCAGCTGGTCGAGCAGCCGACCGTGGCCGAGCAGGGCGACGTGCCGAAGATGGAAGTGTACGACGGCAATCCGGCCTTCTTCTACAAGAACAAGGGCGAAGGCAAGGCGGAAGCCAAGCAGCGCCTGGAAGTGCTGGAATGGCAGGCCAAGATTTTCACCGGCACCTCCGACTGCCGCGGCTTTGCGTCGGGCCATACGTTCAAGCTGACCGAGCATCATTGGTTCGAGCAGGGCGGCGACAACGACTTCCTGGTGCTGTCGGTGCAGTACAGCGCGCGCAATAACTACTTTGAACGCGGCGCCAGCGATGTGTATCGCAACAGCTTCAGCGCGATCCGCCGCAAGATTCCGTATCGTCCGCGCCAGGCGCATTTGCGTCCCAACATGCCGGGTCCGCAGACGGCCACCGTGGTTGGCCCGAAAGGGACCGAGATCCACACCGACAAGTTCGGTCGCATCAAGGTGCAGTTCCACTGGGACCGTTACGGCCGCCGCGACGAGCTCAGCTCGTGCTGGATCCGTGTGTCGCAACCGTGGGCCGGCAAGAACTGGGGCACGATTTCGATTCCGCGCATCGGACAGGAAGTGATCATCGATTACCTCGAAGGTGATCCGGACCGTCCGATCTGTACCGGCCGCGTGTACAACGACGACCAGCCGGTGCCGTACGACCTGCCGGCCGGCGCGCACATGATGGGCTTCAAGAGCCGTTCCACGCCGGGTGGCGGTGGCCATTGCGAGATGGTGATCCACGATCAGAAGGGCAAGGAGCTGATCAACATCCATTCGCAGAAGGATATGGTCACCACGGTGCTGAACAACCAGGACACCCTTGTTCACGGTCCTCACCAGACCAATACGGTGAGCAAGGGTTTCCACGTCACCAAGGTCAAGAAGCATATCGAGACCACGGCGGAAACGGCGCACATTCACGACACGGCCAAGACCAATATCGAGGCAACGGCGCAGACCGAGCACGTGCATGTGAAGGGCCATACGAATGTCGAATTGACGGCGGAGACCGAGCATATTCATCTGACGGCGAGCACCGATATCACGCTGCAGGTGGGCAGCAGCAAGATCGAGATGAAAGCGGACGGCACCATCACCATCAGCGGTGTGAATGTCAAAGTGATCGGTAGCGCCAGGATCGATCTGAACAGCTGATCGGTACGTCATCATCAGCCCGGCGCCGGTGGCGCTGGGTGCTTCCGCCGCGCCGTCAGTGCGCCAATGCCAACTTGTAGAACGTCACCGCTTCCGGCGCCATTGCGCCGGTGAGCGTGGCATGCCACGTCGCGACCATTGCGGCGGGTGAGTTTCGCCCAACAATAGATCAATACGAAAGAACAGTCAGTCATGCCATACCATTCCAATCACGCGACCTTCGAGCTGCCGGCGCAGCTCAAGGACAAGACCATGCACATGTTTACGCTCAGCGATGATGGGCCGAGCGAGTTCAGCGTGGTGATGTCGCATGCGGACGCTCAAGGGGACGACTCGCTGGTCAATTTTTCCGACCGATTGGTCACCGAACTGGGCAAGTCCTTGCCCGATTTCCGCCTAATGAGCAAGGCGGAGCGGACAGTGGACGACACGCCAGCCATCGAGCTTGCTTACCGCTGGCGCAGCGCAGGGTATCTGATGCACCAGCGCCAGGTGATCACCATGCTCCCCCGCACCGAAGCGGGCGACGTGCATGCCATGCTGATCGCCGCGACCTGCCTCAATCCGTTCACCGACGAATGGGATGCGGCTTTCGATGGCATTCTGGACAGCGTGAAGCTGCGCCACAAGGGGGCGCCCGCATCCAGCGCACCCGCCAGCACGGGTCCAGCGCTCGCATCGACCGTTTTCGCGCTGTCCGAGCGGCGCCGCACCCTGCACGCGTTCGCCAACCAGGAGGAGGCTTGCCGCAAGACCGACGCGCGCGAAGTCGAGCATGACGCCTGGGCGTTTTTTGATGCCGCCGGCACGCCTTTGCATGCCAGTTTTATCGTGCCCAATACCGGCACCTTGTGGCGCAAGGCCGGCAGCTACGTGCTTGAAAAACGCCCCGAACGCGGTGCGCCAAATCTGCGCGCGCGGCTGTATCAGGCATCGATGTTCGTGGCGGGGTCTCCGGCTGTGCGCCTTTCCAGCATTGCCGAGGTACAGGCCATGCTCGACCAGCCGGTGGAGGGTTAAGCATGCCTCAAGCAGCGCGATTGGGCGATCCGATCGGCCACACCAAGCCTGGCGACGGTCCGAAAGGCGGCGGAGGCGGTGACATCACCGGCAAGATCATCGGGCCTTGTTCCGGTAATGTGTTCACCAATGGCATCAAGGCGGCACGGGCACACGTGGACGAGACGGTGTGCTCGAAACATGATCAAGCGCCCCCGCCGATTGCCACCGGCAGCCCGACGGTGTTCATAAATGGTTTGCCGGCGGCAAGGGTGAGCGATAAGATTGCCTGTGGTGCCTATATTACAGATGGTTCACCAAATGTGTTCATTGGAGGTGGCGCAGTACAGACTGACCCGATCAAAGCCGAGGCTCCGGGCGCGCTTGAGATGGGGCAAGCTTTGTTAGCAAGGGCGACCGGAGCTACGCTGGCATTTGCCGGTTCCGCAGAAGCTGTATCCGATCTGCTGAACCATCATTATATTGGGTGTGCGGACGCTCTGAATGCGCCGAGAAATCTAGCAAAAGGCGAGGCTTCGTACGCAACAGGTACTAAGCAGGCCGTGTTGGGAAATTTCGATCGAATGCGCAAAGATGTTACGATCGGCGAGCCATCTATTCAACGATTCACTTTTCCAGGAACAACGGATGAGAGGGATGTGCTGGTGTATCCAATCACGGTCGGCAGCAACACAGTGGAGCTAGTGGTGCAGAAAGACCCTGCCACGTATGCGCCGGGACAGGGAATTTCGAGTGTGGAGTCGATTGCCGACGGGTTATCTGTTCTCGGACCCGGCCAGCTCGGAATGGTTAGAGAAGTTATTCTCAGTCCGGTCCCCAATCCGGATGACGGCTTTTACAAAACAAAGTACAAAAATCCGAATTTTCAGGCTGCCGCCACGGCTGGTGCGGGTACAATCACTTACTATCCGCAGCCAATTGAGAATATTTCCGATCAGGAGATTGTCGATTCAATGGTCATCCATGAAAGTGGACATTTACTACATGACGAATTGTGGAAAAATCCCGCAGCCAAAAAAGCATGGAAAAAGGCCATCGCGAAAGACGAAAGGCGTCCTTCGCGGTATGCGGGTTCGGATGACACGGAGGATTTTTCCGAGTCGCTGGTGATGTATGGAATTAGCAAGGGAACTCCAGAAGAAACTCGCGCCAGGCAACTGTTTCCCGCGCGTTATAAGATTCTCGACGAAATTTTTACTGCCCCGAAAAAAAAATAATGTGAGAGCTTTTTTAAGTAGTTCGGTGTGTACGCAGTTTGTTGGGCGCAAATGTAGAGATGATATTCTCCAAACAGCCAGGCGCCCGGGACGTGCGGTAATTCGACGTGGCTGCAAAAAATCGAGGTAAAGTCGCTTGATTGCTGAATGTGAAGGCGAAATATGACGTACGTGGATAGGTTCAACCCTTGCGGGTGGACGCATCTGAATTGAATTTGTTCGAAAAGAATGGAATTTTTAGATCTTTTTAGGAGAGTTGGCTCATGATGATGGATTGCGATAATACGCCGGTTGCCCCCCCCCAATATGTTGTCACGGTCGATATGTACACACAACTGCGAACCGTCGACAGGTTCGATAGCTTGCCAGATCATCGACGCTACAGTGGAAAAACGGTGAAGTGCAATGGGAAACGCACGCGTGTATTGACTCCGGTCGCGAAAATTATCGAAGAACCGCGCGATAGCGACGGGAAACTTGTCGCGGCTGAGCATGCCTACACCATAGAGATTATCAGTTTAGATGCGAAGGACAACATTTTGCAGAGATTGACGATTCGCCGCCAATCCGGTGTGGACGACGGCTCGACGCCGGAGAGGTGAATGGGCCGGCCGAACGGTCAACTCTCGTCCGTTCATGGACGCCTTAAATAGATGTGACTGTTCAGCAGCTAAGCATTTAGCGGGATAGGATTGCAGGCGAAGGCGCGCTGCAACGCGGCGAGCATGCTGCGGCCTTGCTTGCGCAAGGTGTCGAGGCAGGAGCGGATGCTTCTGTTGGAAGGATGTCTTCGAAACCTGCTAACAGTGCTTAAACTGGTTATGCAGGGGACAACTACGCAGGTGCTCTTGTGCCAGCTTCGCGTACTCTCGCCGACGAGATAATGCAGAAAACGAGATGTCCGTCTCCGAGTACCCTCTGGCCGGGCAGGCGGTCAACGACTTCGGCGTACCAGTTTCGAGCTTCATGTTGGCCGGGGGGCGCCGACTATGTCGACACCACTCGCCTGCTGCGCTTTTACTCGCCGATCAAAGGTCTGTTGATCGAGTCGATGAGCGGCACCACGACGATTTCGGACCAGTACATCTTTAACCTGAGCCTGATCTCGAAAGACGGCGCCATCGAGCTCAAGACCCTGATGGGCAAGAACGTCAGCGTCGGCGTGCTGATGGCCGATGGCAGCGAAAGCTACATCAACGGCTACGTCAACTTGTTCGGCTTCAGCCATTCGGATGGCGGCTTCGCCTTTTACCACGCCGAAATCGTGCCGTGGCTGACGTACCTCAAGCGCCGCGTGAACTCGCGCATTTTCCAGGACCTGAACGTGCTGGGCGTGCTCGACAAGATCTACAAGGGCGATCATGGCGGCCTGGCCACCTACGAGTTCCGCACCAGCAAGAGCTATCCGCCGGAAAACTACATCGTCCAGTACGACGAGACCGGCGAGCAC
Organism: Massilia rubra; assembly: GCF_011682065.1. Classification (GTDB taxonomy): domain Bacteria; phylum Pseudomonadota; class Gammaproteobacteria; order Burkholderiales; family Burkholderiaceae_D; genus Telluria_A; species Telluria_A rubra. Next base: position 21,191 of record NZ_VUYU01000047.1, read on the forward strand.
TTCACGTGCCGCCTGATGGAAAAATACGGTCTGTTCTATTACTTCGAGCACAGCGCCGGCAGCCACATCATGGTCATCAACGACGACTCCTGCAACGCGGGCTTTTGCCCGCCCTTTGCCGGAAAATGCAAAGTTTTTAGGGCACCTCGAATTACCGGTAAATCCCGCGTAATCGCCGGTCGCGATGCCGGCAGATGCGCTTTTTTGATGTCAGACCGAGCCGCTTCCCGCCCGTTTTATGGGCGCTGAACCTCGTTTTGTGCAGTCCGGACGGACTGCGGGCGTCAGAACGCCTCGACCCTGGCCTCCTTCAAGTAGACCAGGCGC
>NZ_VUYU01000048.1 GCF_011682065.1 Massilia rubra
GTTCGTCCCTGGGCGCCTCGGCCAACCGCCTCGAACACGTGTACAACAACCTGTCGAACATCAGCACCAACAGCAAGGCCGCCACCGGCCGCATCATGGACGTCGACTTCGCCAGCGAAAGCTCGAAAATGACCACCAGCCAGATGCTGCTGCAAGCCGGCACCGCCATGCTGAAACAGAGCAACAGCATGTCCTCGATGGTCATGTCGCTGCTGCAGTAATCATCAGCACGCCCGGCCGCAAGCCGGGTCCCCCAAGGCCAGCCGTCCACCCGGCTGGCTTTTTTTACGTCCGCGCGCGCCATAAGGTGATCGGATTGGCAAGGCCTGAATATATTTCCATGTGGCACTTAATGATCTGGATCAAAGTGTCGCCTTGTAGTGATAAGAGCGGCACCAGCGCGGCTCCGACCCGTTCCCACCCCAACACCCAGGAGTTTGATCATGCTGAGCCTTCACACCAACAACGCCGCCCTGTCCGCGCAAAATTCGATCAACCGCACCCAGGGTTCGTTGTCGACCTCGATGACCCGCCTGTCGACCGGCTACCGCATCAATTCGTCGATGGATGACGCCGCCGGCCTGCAGATCGCCACCCGCCTGAAAGCCCAGACCAGCGGCATGGCCGTGGCCATGCGCAACACCCAGAATTCGACCTCGATGCTGCAAACAGCTGAGGGCGCGCTCGACGAAGTGAGCAACATGCTGGTGCGCATGAAAGACCTGGCCACCCAAGCGGCCGACGCTTCCTCGACCGGCGCCGACAAGACCGCCATGCAGTCGGAATACGACGCCCTCGGCACCGAACTGAACAACGTATTGAAAAACACCTCCTTCGGCGGCGCCAAGCTGCTCGTCGGCGGCACCATCGCCTCGGCCATGACGTTCCAGATCGGTTCGAGCACCAGCGAAAAAATGACCGTCGACATGTCGGCCAGCATGACCACCCTGGTGGCCGACGTGACCGCCACCACCGCCAACTACGTCGCGCCGAACACGGTCGGCACCGAGCTGACCGCCGTCGGCACCGCCTCGACCACGATCGACAAGCTCTCGACCGCGATCGCCTCGATCGGCACCGTGCGTTCGTCCCTGGGCGCCTCGGCCAACCGCCTGGAACACGTGTACAACAACCTGTCGAACATCAGCACCAACAGCAAGGCCGCCACCGGCCGCATCATGGACGTCGACTTCGCCAGCGAGAGCTCGAAAATGACCACCAGCCAGATGCTGCTGCAAGCCGGCACCGCCATGCTAAAACAGAGCAACAGCATGTCTTCGATGGTCATGTCGCTGCTGCAGTAATCAACGGCATGCCCGGCCGCAAGCCGGGTCCCCGACAAGCCAGCCGCTCACCCGGCTGGTTTTTTTTCGTCCGTGTGCGCGGTCGCGCGACGGGCTTGACAATGATCAAAGGTTTGCCGTATGGCACTTAACGGGCCGGAGCGCGGTGTCGCCTTGGAGTGATAAGAGCGCGGCACCAAGCGCGACTCCGACACACCACCCACCCCAACCATCAGGAGTTTGACCATGCTGAGCCTTCACACCAACAACGCCGCCCTGTCCGCACAAAATTCGATCAACCGCACCCAGGGTTCGCTGTCGACCTCGATGACCCGCCTGTCGACCGGCTACCGCATCAATTCGTCGATGGACGACGCCGCCGGCCTGCAGATCGCCACCCGCCTGAAAGCCCAGACCAGCGGCATGGCCGTGGCCATGCGCAACACCCAGAATTCGACCTCGATGCTGCAAACGGCCGAAGGCGCGCTCGACGAAGTGAGCAACATGCTGGTGCGCATGAAAGACCTGGCCACGCAAGCGGCCGACGCCTCCTCGACCGCCGCAGACAAGACCGCGATGCAGTCGGAATACGACGCCCTCGGCACCGAACTGTACAACGTGATGAGCAACACCACCTTCGGCGGCGCCAAGCTGCTCGCCGGCGGCACCATCGCCTCGGCCATGACGTTCCAGATCGGTTCGAGCACCAGCGAAAAAATGACCGTCGACATGTCGGGCAGCATGACCACCCTGGACACCGACGTTCTCGCCACCACCGCCAACTACGCCGCCGTGGCCGTGATCGGCACCGAACTGACCGGCGCCGGCACCGCCTCGACCTCGATCGACAAGCTCTCGACCGCGATCGCCTCGATCGGCACCGTGCGCTCGGCCCTGGGCGCCTCGGCCAACCGCCTCGAACACGTGTACAACAACCTGTCGAACATCAGCACCAACAGCAAGGCCGCCACCGGCCGCATCATGGACGTCGACTTCGCCAGCGAAAGCTCGAAAATGACCACCAGCCAGATGCTGCTGCAAGCCGGCACCGCCATGCTCAAGCAGAGCAACAGCATGTCCTCGATGGTCATGTCGCTGCTGCAATAATCATCAGCCTGCCCGGCCGCAAGCCGGGTCCCCCGACACGCCAGCCGCTCACCCGGCTGGCTTTTTGACGTCCATGCGCGCCGCAAGGTGATCGGATTGACAAGGGGAAAATATATTTCCATGTGGCACTTAATGATCCAGATCAAAGTGTCGCCTTGTATTGATGAGAGCGCGACACCAGCGCGGCTCCGAACAGTTTCCACCCCCAACATCCAGGAGTTTGACCATGCTGAGCCTTCACACCAACAACGCCGCCCTGTCCGCGCAAAACTCGATCAACCGCACCCAGGGCTCGTTGTCGACCTCGATGACCCGCCTGTCGACCGGCTACCGCATCAATTCGTCGATGGACGACGCCGCCGGCCTGCAGATCGCCACCCGCCTGAAAGCCCAGACCAGCGGCATGGCCGTTGCCATGCGCAACACCCAGAATTCGACCTCGATGCTGCAAACGGCCGAAGGCGCGCTCGACGAAGTGAGCAACATGGTGGTGCGCATGAAAGACCTGGCCACCCAAGCGGCCGATGCCTCCTCGACCACGGCCGACAAGACCGCCATGCAGTCCGAGTACGACGCGCTCGGCAAGGAACTGAGCAACGTGATGACCAACACCACCTTCGGCGGCGCCAAGCTGCTCATCGGCGGCACCATCGCCGCGTCGATGACCTTCCAGATCGGTTCGAGCACCAGCGAGAAGATGACGGTCAACCTAGCCACCGACGTGACCGCCATGAACACCGCCATCGGCGCCACCAGCGGCACCTACACCGTGCCGGGCACCCCTGGCACCGAGCTGACCGCCAGCGCCAACGCCACCATCGACCTGCTCTCGACCGCGCTGGCCTCGATCGGCACCGTGCGCTCGTCCCTGGGCGCCTCGGCCAACCGCCTCGAACACGTGTACAACAACCTGTCGAACATCAGCACCAACAGCAAGGCCGCCACCGGCCGCATCATGGACGTCGACTTCGCCAGCGAAAGCTCGAAAATGACCACCAGCCAGATGCTGCTGCAAGCCGGCACCGCCATGCTGAAACAGAGCAACAGCATGTCCTCGATGGTCATGTCGCTGCTGCAATAATTCCCGCGTCAGCAAGGAGGCCCGGCTCGCGCAGCCGGGCGCCGTTCCAGCCAGCCCTCATCGGCTGGCTTTTTTTATGCCCGGAAAATAGTTCGACTAATTTCCATGTGGCACTTAACGCGGCCGGCGAAACGGTCGTCTTGTATTGGTAAGAGCGCGACAGACTGCGGCTCCGACAGCCCCCACCCCTACCCCCGGAGTTTGATCATGCTGAGCCTTCACACCAACAACGCCGCCCTGTCCGCACAAAATTCGATCAACCGCACCCAGGGTTCGCTGTCGACCTCGATGACCCGCCTGTCGACCGGCTACCGCATCAATTCGTCGATGGACGACGCCGCCGGCCTGCAGATCGCCACCCGCCTGAAAGCCCAGACCAGCGGCATGGCCGTGGCCATGCGCAACACCCAGAACTCGACCTCGATGCTGCAAACGGCCGAAGGCGCGCTCGACGAAGTGAGCAACATGGTGGTGCGCATGAAAGACCTGGCCACCCAAGCGGCCGATGCCTCCTCGACCGCCGCCGACAAGACCGCCATGCAGTCCGAGTACGACGCGCTCGGCAAGGAACTGAGCAACGTGATGACCAACACCACCTTCGGCGGCGCCAAGCTGCTCATCGGCGGCACCATCGCCTCGTCGATGACCTTCCAGATCGGTTCGAGCACCAGCGAGAAGATGACGGTCAACCTGGCCACCGACGTGACCGCCCTGAACACCGCCATCGGCGCCACCAGCGGCACCTACACCGTGCCGGGCACCCCTGGCACCGAACTGACCGCCAGCGCCAACGCCACCATCGACCTGCTCTCGACCGCGCTGTCCTCGATCGGCACCGTGCGCTCGGCCCTGGGCGCCTCGGCCAACCGCCTGGAACACGTGTACAACAACCTGTCGAACATCAGCACCAACAGCAAGGCCGCCACCGGGCGCATCATGGATGTCGACTTCGCCAGCGAAAGCTCGAAAATGACCACCAGCCAGATGCTGCTGCAAGCCGGCACCGCCATGCTCAAGCAGAGCAACAGCATGTCCTCGATGGTCATGTCGCTGCTGCAATAATCAACGGCTGGGCCGCCGGCGCTGGCGCCGGGCATTGACCGAGCCAGCCGGCCCCCGGCTGGCTTTTTTTATCCTGACCTTGCGTGAACGCCATGTCTACTATCCCTTCGCAGCAGCTCGGTGCATCGACGATTGGCCCGCTGGCGCCGCTGGCGCTGTTGCCGGCGCCGCTGGCGGGCGGCGCCGCCCCCGGCCTGCCGCTGCCGGCTGCGGAAACGGTGGCCGCGCCAGCGCCCGCCGCCGGCCTGCCGGCCAACCTGAACGAGAGCGCTTCGATGCGGGCCGACCAGGTGTTCATGGCGCGCCAGATGGCCTGGCCGGTGCTCGACGGCGCCGCCCTGGCCAGCGCCTGGCGCACCATGGTGCGCACCTACGCGGCCCAGCTGGCCACCTTGCAGCAGCAGGGACGCGCCCAGTTTATGCCGGGTAACCTGTTGATGTCGGGCGTGCAGCAAGCCATGCAGGCCAGTAGCGTGCAGCAGCAGGCCACCTTGCTGTGGCATCCGGAAGCGTGGCGTTTCGTGCTGCCGGGCGCGGGCGGGCAGCAACTGGCGCTGCGCCTGCTGACCGGGCTGCCCGACCCGCCGCCCAGCCGGCGCCAGCGCGCCAAGGCGGCGCTGCGGCTGGACGTGGTGCTGTCCGACGGCAGCCACGCCACGGTGCAACTGGAACTGCTCGATGGGGTGATGATGGAACTGGCGGCCGAGCATCCGCGCGCGGTGGCGTTGTTGCGCCATTCGCTGCCGGCGCTCAAGGAAGCCATCGAAACGGCCGGTTTGCGCCTGGCGCGCGCCAGCGTCAGGCAGGGTATCTGGCCCGGTAAGCCCTTGCAGCAGTATTCGCCGCAGGTCAGCGCCGCCCTGCCGCCGTCCCTGTTCCGGGCCATGGCCGAAGTGGCGCTGCTGCTGGCGCGCACCACCAGGACCGAGGCGGCCACCACGGTGCGGTTTACCGAGAGGCCGTTGCCGGGGATGATGCCGTATGGAGAGCCCTAGCGCGTCATCCCCGCGCTGGCGGGGATCCAAGTTCGCCGTGGCTATCGAGCAAGCGGAAAACTTGGGTCCCCGCCTGCGCGGGGACGACGACTAGCGCGCCTTATCCCACGGTGCCGACGATGCTCACGTCGCGGTTTTCGGGAATCTCGTTGTACGACAGCACATGCAGGCCCGGTGCGAACAAGCGCGCATAGCGCGCCAGCAGCGGCCTGATTTGCGGCAGCACCAGCAGCAGCGGCGCGCTCTGCTGTTGCTTCATCTGCTCGCGCGCCACCGGCATGTTCAGTTGTAGTTGCGAGAGCAACTGCGGATCGATCGGGAAGTTGTCCAGCGCCACCTTGCCGCCCTGGCGCGCCTGGTTCAAGGACCCCAGCAACATATTCTCGAGCTCGGCCGACAAATTGAACGCCGGCATCTCCTTCTTCTTGCCGAACAAGGCCGTCACAATCTGCCGGCGCAGCGCGCAGCGCACTTCGGCCGCCAGCAAGATCGGATCCTTGGTGGTTTCCGAACTGTCGAGCAAGGTGGTGCCGATCACCACGATATCCTTGAGCGAGACATTTTCCGCCAGCAGCACGCGGAATACGCGCAGCAACTGGGTGTGCGTCATCGCCTTGTCCAGCGCCGAGGCCAGCTTGGGCGAGAGCGCCGTCATCCGTTCCAGGATGGCCGCCACGTCTTCATGGCGGAACAGGTCCGGCAGGTAATCGCGCACCACCTTGGAACAATGGGTGGCGATCGCGCTCGGCACCTCGACCACCTGGTAACCGAGCCCGAGCGCATGGGCCTTGTCGGCTGGCGCGATCCAGGTAATGGCCATGCCGTAGGCCGGTTCGATCCCGGGAATCCCGTCGAGCTGGCCGTACACCGAGGGCGAGGCAATCGCCATCAGGCATTCCGGCACCACTTCGGCCTCGGCCACCACGGTGCCGCTGAGCATGATCGAATACTGGGTCGGGCGCAGCGACAAGTCGTCGCGCACCGTGATCGGCGGCAGCAGCAAGCCCATCGCTTCCGACAAGCTCTGGCGCACGCCCTTGATGCGCTTGGTCAGCGGCTCGCCCTGGGCGGCGTCGACCAGGCCAACCAGCTTGTAGCCGACCGCCACCGTCAAGGCTTGCACCGCCGGCAGGTGCTGCCACTCGAGGTCGGGGGCGCGCTCGTCGCGCAGGGCCGCTTCGATCGCCGCCACCCCGGCCTGGTCGGGCGCCTTGACCATGCGCGCCAGGCGCCAGCCGACGTAGCCGAGCACCACCGCGAAGATGCCGAACATCAGCCATGGCATGCCCGGCACCATGGCCAGCACCAGCATCATGCCGGAGGCGCTGTAGAGCACCGCCGGCGAGGCCAGCAGCTGCCCGCCGACCTGCTGTTCGAAGTCGCCCGCATCGCTGATCCGGGTCACCAGGATGGCGGCGGCGGCCGACAGCAGCAGCGCCGGGATCTGCGCCACCAGGCCGTCACCGATGGTCAACAGCGCGTACAGGCGGAAGGCGTCGCCGAAGGACAGGTCGTGCATCAGCGCGCCGATCGCCACGCCGCCCACCATGTTGATGATCAAAATCAAGATACTGGCGACCGCGTCGCCGCGCACGAACTTCGAGGCGCCGTCCATGGCGCCGTAGAAGTCGGCTTCGGCGGCCACGTCGCGCCGCCGCACCTGGGCTTTTTCCTGGTTGATCAGGCCGGCGTTGAGGTCGGCGTCGATCGCCATCTGCTTGCCGGGCAAGGCGTCCAGCGTAAACCGCGCCGACACTTCGGAAATGCGTTCCGCGCCCTTGGTCACCACCGCGAAGTTAATGATCATCAAAATGATGAAGACCACGAAGCCGACCACGAAATTGCCGCCGATAACCACGTTGGCGAAGGCTTCGATCACTTTACCGGCCGCGTCGCTGCCCGTGTGGCCGTGCAGCAGCACCACCCGGGTCGAGGCCACGTTCAGGGTCAGCCTGAGCATGGTGGTGCCGAGAATGACGCTCGGGAAGACCGAGAAGTCGAGCGGCCGCTTGGCCGAGACCGACACCAGGATGACGATCATGGCCAGCACGATGTTGAAGGTAAACAGCACGTCGAGCAGCACCGGCGGCAGCGGCAGGATGATCATCGACAAGATGACCAGCAAGAACACCGGGGTGGCGAATTTATGCCGCTTCAACTCGGTCAGCAGGCTGTTCAAAAAACTCATGTGGCGGGAACCTCACTCAGGTGAGATGGCACGACCACCTCGTTGGGGAAACGTGGCGGCGCAGTGCGCCGGCCGGCACGAAAAGCGTTCAGTTGCAGCACATAGTTGAGCACCTGCGACACGGCCTGGTACAACTGGGCCGGAATTTGCTGCTGGACCTGGCTGGTATTGTAGATTGCCCGCGCCAGCGGCGGCAGCTCCAGGGTCTCGATATTGTGCTGTTTTGCGATCTGGCGGATGAACAGGGCCATCTCGTCGACCCCCTTGGCCACCACGAAGGGCGCTTCGGCGCGGCTGGCCTCGTACTTGAGCGCCACCGCGTAGTGTTCCGGATTGACGATCACGACATCGGCCGTGGGCACGGTCTTGCTCACGCTGCGGCGCGCCATCTGCTGCTGCAACTGGCGGATGCGCTGGCGCACTTCGGGCTTGCCTTCGCTGCTCTTGTGTTCTTCTTTCTGGTCATGCTTGCTCATGCGCTGGTTGCGCGCGAACAGGAAGGCCTGCACCGGCACGTCGAGCACGGCGAACATGACGAACACCATGCACATCGCCATCAGGGCGTCGAGCATCAGCGCGGCGCCGGCCGGCAGCGCCGCCGACAGCGGCATCTTTTGCAATTCGACAAAGGCGTTCATGCTCGAGCGGCTCACATGCACCAGCACCGTCCCGAGCACGGCGGCCTTGCCGACCGAGGTGGCCACGCCGATGCCGTGCTTGGCGGTAAACAGGTTGCCCAGGTTTTTCATGGGCGAGAGGCGCTCCATTTTCGGCTCCATGTTCTTGGTGCTGACCACCCAGCCGCCCGGAATGAGGGACGACAGCACCACCGCGAACGGCACCCCCAGCAGCGGCAGCACCATCGTGAGCAACAGCCACATGGAACTGGTGAAGATGGTCGAACTCAGGTTTTCCATGGCGCCGTCCGCGCCGAGCGGGATGAAGACCTGCGCGAACAGGCCGCGGAAGGACTCCAGGTAGCTCGGCAGCATCATGGAAAACACTTTCAGGCTGACCAGGATGCCGATCGCGGTGGCCAGGTCGCGCGAACGCACCACCTGCCCTTCCTCGCGGGCCTTGCGCAGCTTTTGCTGCGAAGCCTTTTCGGTCTTGTCGCCACCGCTCGCGTCGTCAGCCATGGGCCGCCTTCATCTGTTGGTCGATCAGTTCAAGGATCTGGTTGCTCATCGCAATATAGTGTTCGGGAATGAAGCGCACGATCTGGATCAACATCATCAGGCCGAACAAGGTGGTCAGCGAAAAACCCAGCGAAAACAGATTGAGCGACGGCGCCACCCGGTTCAACAGGCCGAAGCCGAGCTGCACCACCAGGGTCGAAAACACGATCGGCAGCGCCAGCAGCATGGCGGCGGCGAAGATCCAGGCCGCCTTCAGCGCCACCGTTCCCAGCAGCATCGGGGCATAGCCCGCGCCCACCGGCCAGGCCTTGAAACTGGTGGCCAGCACCCCGGTCAGCACGAGGTGCCCGTCGATGGCGAAAAACACGATGATGGCCAGCAGCGAGAGCATGCCCGAGACCACGTCCGAGGCGGTGCCGTTGACCGGATCGTTCATCTGCGCCATCGAAAAACCGATCTGGCTCGACACCAGGTAGCCCAGCACATTGATCACCGACATCGAAAAGTGCATGGCCAGCCCCAGCACGCCGCCGATCACGGCCTGTTCCAGGGTGGTGGCGACGCCCAGCACCGAAAACGGGTCGACCGCCGCGTTGCCGGGACTAAACGGCAGCATCATGAAGGCCAGCACCAGCGCCAGCAGCACGCGCACCGGCAGCGGCACCAGGATGTCGCCCACCACCGGCGCGGCCGAGAGCAGCGCCAGGTTGCGCACGAACGGCCACCACAGGGCGTTCAGGAACGGCAGCAGGTAGCCGGCCAGCTCCATGCTGTGTTATCCGACCAGGGCGGCGGCGCGCTGGAACACGGAGACGCAGTAATCCATCAGGTAAGCGGTCATCCAGTGCCCGGCCATCATCACCGCCAGCAGGGTCACCAGCAGGCGCGGCAAGAAGCTCAGGGTTTGCTCGTTGATCTGGGTGGCGGCCTGCACCAGCGCCACCAGCAAGCCCATGACCAGGCCCGGCACCACCAGCACCAGCACCATCAGCATGACGATCTGCAAGGCGCCGACCATCAGGTCGACTGCCACGTCGGGGGTCATCGCCTCTCTCCCATAGCTTCTCCCATCGTCAAAACGGTCGTATGCTGCCGACCAGGGTGTTGACGGTCAGGGTCCAGCCATCGACCAGCACGAACAGCAGCAGCTTGAAGGGCAAGGAGATGACCAGCGGCGAAAGCATCATCATGCCCATGGCCATCAGCACCGAGGACACCACCAGGTCGATGATCAAGAATGGAATGAACAGCATGGCGCCGATCTGGAACGCGGTTTTCAGTTCGCTCAGCACGAACGCGGCCAGCTTGACCGTGAAGGCGCGTTGCTGCGGCGCCATCTCGGACGGTTCGCCCGCCAGCCGCGCCACCTGGGCCAGCGCGGCCTTGCTGGTCTGGGCCAGCATGAAGCGCGACAGCGGCGCCTCGGCCACCTTCAGCGCATCCTGCATGCCGATCTTGTCCTGGTCGTAGGGCACGAAGGCCTCGCGCCAGATCTGGTCGCCGATCGGGCGCATCACCAGCAGGGTGAGGATCAGGGCCACGCCGGTGATGATCCGGTTGGGCAAGCCCTGCTGCAGGCCGAGCGCCTGGCGCAGCAGCGAGAGCACGATCACGAAGCGGGTGAAGCAGGTCATCATCATGACCATGATGGGCAGCAACCCAAGCAGGGTCATCAGGACCAGCACCTGCGACTTGACAGTCAGGTCGGTCTTGGCGCCGGGAATGATCCCGGCCAGCAAGTCCTGGGCCGATGCCGGCGCAGGCGCGGCCAGCAGCAGCAGCAGCAGCAGCAGGCCGCAAGCGAGCACAGCCAGCGTGCCGCCTGGCGCGGCCCGGCCGCGCGCACCGCTTCTCATGCGGTCAACAGGTCCAGGTCGAGGCCATCGAGATCGATGACCTTCAGGCCGTACTGTTCGCCGGCCACCACCACTTCGGCGCGCCCGATCGGGGTGCCGTTGACCTTGATGACGAGCGGCTCGCCCGCCAGCACGTCGAGCGCGATCACGCTCGCCGGCCCGATCGCCATCAGTTCTTGCAGCGAAATGCGGGCCGAGCCCACTTCCAGGGTCAGGGTCACCGGAATCTTGCGCATCATCTGCGGCAAGTCGCGCTGGGGCCGTTTTTCAAGCGCTCGCGCGCTGTCCACCCCGGACGGCACGCCCATGACAGGTTCGTCGATGATCAATTCTTCGTCGATTCCGGCAGCCAGATCCGGAGCCTGGAGTTCGTTCTCGTTGATTTTCATTAGTCGCTATCTTCAAAAGAGGTTAAACAGAGCGAACCGTTATGCTCGGTCACCGCGGCAGTAAACAAACGCGACTCGGCCAGCAAGACATCGGCCCGGCCCACCGTCACCGGGATGATGTCGCCCAGCTTGAGGGCAAACAGCGCTTCGAGCGTGATTTCCTTGCTCACCAGGCGCCCGTCCAGGGTCACTTGCAGCGCCGTGCCGAGCGCCACGCTGGCGTGCGGCGTGCGCTCGCGCGCGCGCTCGGGCATCAGCCCCAGCAACACGCGCGCCACCAGCTCCTGGTCCAGCGCCAGCCACAGTTGCCCGCATTCGCCGCCCTGGCCGCGCCGCAAGGTGATGCCCAGGGTCCAGCCGCCGGGCGCGGGCGGCGGCGGCGGCACGTTGCCCGGCACCAGCTCGCCGCAAGGCATTCCAGCTTCATTATGCGCCCGCGCAAGGTTTGCATCCACCCGTCTTGCGAGCACCGACGCTATTTGTTGACCTAACACAACTGCGAGGCGTTCTTCCGTGGCAGTCACGCGTACTGTGGACGGATCGACGGCCGGTCCCGGCAGTGCGCCGCGGCGGCCGTAGCGCTGGTTGAGCACCGCCAGCAGCAGCGAGCGTTCGAGCGCGAAGGCGACGCTGCCGGCGCTGCCTTCGAAGGCCAGCCAGCGCCCGCTCTGGGCGCTGTCGGGGGCGCCGACAAAGCCGGCCGCTTCGAGCTGGAAACCGTCCCAGTAGCGCCGCACGGCTGGCTGGCGCAAGGCGGCCGCCACATCCTCGGCAATCTGGGCGGCAAACTGGGGCAACAGGTGCACCGGCCGGCCCAGCAGGCGGGGGTCGAGCACTTGCGATGAGGCCTGCAAGTTTGTCTTATTTATCATGGTCATAAGTAACTCGGCAAGTGCGTGGCAAAGAGGGCAACTCTTTGTTTTGTTTGAGGAAAACAGTATATCAGAGCATGTTTATTTGATGGATTTAATTTCCGAGTGGCACTATAATTGCCTTGCGGTAAGTGGCTATTTGGTTCTCAAAAGCAATTAATTCAGGAAAACGGCTCAAGTTCCCACAGTTCGACCCGTTACCAACAGTAAGCGATATCGTTAGACATTTCGACACCTTTGCTTCTGCTCCAAGAGGTTTAGGGAAATTTGTTGGTTTTACCCGACTCAGCAATAAGTTATTTTGCCGTCGAGCATGTTTTCGTTTGGAATCGCAGCACGGAACGCGCACACTGGGCGCTTCACCGTTCAGGCCGGTCACGACAGAGAATCAGTCGTAACTGTTTGATTATGAACAAAAAATTATGCAGGGATGACAACATGGAAGTCGGAAATACAACACTCAATACGCTCGCTACCCAGCTCCAGTCGGAGATGAAGGTACTGGCCAACGACGCCGGCCAACTGGGCGCGCACGCCAACATCGGCAACGCCGGCGGCCAGCAGCTGCCGGCCGGGTTTTCCTTCACCCAGAGCATGAAAGATGCGCTCGAGAGCGTGAACCAGCAAGACGCCGCGGCCGGCCAGAAAATGAACGATGTCGACAGCGGCAAGAGCGACGACCTGGTCGGCGCGATGCTGGCCAGCCAGGAAGCGAGCCTGTCCTTTTCGATGCTCATGCAAGTGCGTAACAAGGTCATGGGCGCGATGGACGAGCTGATCAAGCTCCCTGTCTAAGCAGCCGTTTGCGACTCCACCCTCACCACGGGAACCCACCAGCGTGATTGCCTCTCTTAAATCCACCTTCGCCGGGCGCATGGGCGCCATGCCTTCGCTGCCGCCAGCGTTGCGCAACAACCTGACCCCGATGCTGGTGCTGGCGATCGCCATCACGGCGGCGGTAATGATGTACATGTGGAACGACCAGGCCGGTTACAAGCCGGTCTTCGGCGCCAACGAACGGGTGGCCTCGGGCGACATGATGGCCGTGCTGGACGCCGACAAGGTGCCGTACCGCCTGCATCCGGACACCGGCCAGCTCTTGGTGCCTTCCTCGCAACTGGGCAAGGTGCGCATGCTGCTGGCCGCCAAGGGCGTCACCGCCCAGCTGCCGGCCGGCCTGGAACTGATGGACAAGAACGATCCGCTGGGCGTGTCCCAGTTCGTGCAGGACGTGCGCTTCCGGCGTGGCCTGGAAGGCGAACTGGCGCAAAGCATCCTCTCGCTCGACGCCATCGCCTCGGCCCGGGTGCACCTGTCGATCGCCCGATCGACCTCGTTCGTGGCCAACGACGGCGAAAAATCGTCGGCTTCGGTGGTAGTGGCCGTGAAACCGGGGCGCACCCTGGCCCCGGAACAGATCGCCGCGATCATCAACATGGTCTCCGGCAGCGTGGCCAGCCTGGCCCCGGCGCGGGTCAGCCTGGTCGACCAGGCCGGCAATTACCTCTCCTCGCGGGTCGACCTGTCGGAAGGCTTCGACGGCGCCGCCCAGGGGATGGATGGCAACGCCAAGAAATACCAGGACCAGGTGCGCGGCAATGTGAATGAACTGCTCGGCCCGGTACTGGGCGCCGACAACTTCAAGCTCAGCGTGACCGCCGACATCGACAACGACAAGATCGAGGAAACCAGCGAAAAATACGGCGACGCCCCGAAAGTGACCAGCGAAGCGACCCGCGAAGAGCAGGAAAAGAACCGCATGGCGATGGGCGTGCCGGGCACCCTGTCGAACCGTCCGCCGGCCCTGCCCGACGCCCAGCCCGGCACCGCCGGCGCCGCGCCCGGCGCGGACGACGGCAGCGCGCGCAAGAACGCCAGCACGCGCCAGTTTGCGTACGACCGCAACATCACCCAGATCAAACGCAGCCGCGGCCGTTTGCGCAAGCTCAGCGTGGCCGTGGTGCTCAACAATCGGGTGGCGGCCGCCAAAACCGGCTGGACCCCGGCCGAACTGGCGAATATCGAAAAAACCCTGAGCAGCGGCCTGGGCATCAACGCCGAACGCGGCGATGTGCTGGCGGTATCGGCCATGACCTTCCCGGTCCAGCCCGCCGCCCAGCCATGGTGGCAGGAACGCGACAACGTAGTCGACATGAGCAGCTGGGCGGCGTGGGCGGTGGGCATCCTGCTCGGCTTCCTGCTGATCATCCGTCCGCTGCTGCGCCTCTTGACAGTACGCCTGGCGCCAGCGGCCGCCGTGGCCGGCGACGCCCAGTTGCTGGGCGGCCCGGCCGGCCCGGCCACCGCCGTCGTCGGTCCCGCCATGCGCGTGGGCGACGCCCGCCTGGGCGACGCCGCCGGCGCGGTCCCGGCCCTGGGCGCCCCGCTGCAGATGGTGCCTTTGCTGGAAAATTATGATCTTCCCCCTGCCGGATCGGCAGTCGATGTGATGGTCGATCACCTGAAAGTTCTCGCTGCCAAGGAACCGGAGCGGGTCGCCGAAGTCGTCAAACAATGGATGCAGAAAAATGGCCGAACTGGACAATAACGTGGAAGCCGAAGAGGCGCCTGGACTGACCCCTGTCGAACAGGCGGCCATCGTCCTGCTCAGCATTGGCGAAGAGCCGGCCGCCGCCGTGCTGCGCTGCCTCGACCGCGAGGAATTGCTCGAAGTAACGCAAGTCATGTCGCGCATGAGCGGCATCAAGGTCGACTCGGTGCGCATCGCGATGCAAACCTTCTTCGACGATTACCGCCAGCAGTCGGGCGTGCATGGCGCCTCGCGCAGCTACCTGAAGCGCTCGCTCGACCTGGCGCTCGGCAGCGATATCGCCAACAGCGTCCTGAACAACATCTACGGCGACGCCATCCGCCCGATGATGGCGCGCCTGCAGTGGGCTTCGCCGAAATGGCTGGCCGACTACATCGCCAACGAGCACGTGCAGATGCAAGCGGTGTTCCTGGCCTTCGTGCCGCCGGCGCTGGCCGGCCAGATCCTCGACGCCCTGCCGATGGAGGGCCGCGACCTGGTCCTGCTGAACCTGGCGCGCCTGGACGAAATCGACCGCGACCTCTTGACCGAGCTGGAAGAGCTGGTGACCCGCTGCCTGGGCGCGCTCGACACCCAGAGCGCCAGCGTGGAAGGGATCCGCCAGGTGGCCGAGATCCTCAACCGCCTGCCGGGCAACCGCGCCGGCATGGTCGAACTGCTGCGCGCCCACGATCCGGACGTGGTGACCGAGATCGAAATGAGCATGTACGACTTCCTGATCCTGTCGCGCCAGACCGAGGCCACGATTACCCGCATCCTCGACGACGTGCCGCTCGAGCAATGGGCGATCGCGCTCAAGGGCGCCGAACCGGCGATCCGCGATGCGATCCTGACCACCATGCCGCGCCGCCAGGCCCAGAACTTCGACGACCTGCTGCGGCGCGCCGGTCCGGTGCCGATGTCGCGCATCGAACAGACCCGCAAGGACATCATGGCAACCGTCAAACAACTGGCCGACAACGGCGAGATCGAAGTCCAACTGTTCGCCGAGGCAGTCGTAGAATGAAACAATTCCGCCCCTACCATTTCCCGCCGCTGTCGCAGCTCGACGCGCTCGGCGCCGCCCGTTCCTCCGAGGCCGCCGGGGAGTGGCAAAGTGCGGTCGAAGAAGGCTACCAGCAGGGGCAGCGCGAGGGCTTCGACAACGGCCAGGAACGCGGCAGCGCCGAAGGCTACGCGGCAGGCCTGGCCGAAGGCTTGGCGGCCGGCCGCAAACAAGCCATGGCCCAGGTGCAGGACCGCTTCGAGCAGCTGGCCGGACCGCTCGACGGCATGTTCGAGCAGCTCAAGCAGATGGTCGAAGAATTCCGCTCGGCCCAGCGCAAGGAAGTCGTCGACCTGGTCGGCAAGGTGGCGCGCCAGGTGATCCGCGCCGAACTGGCCTTGCAGCCGGTGCAGTTGCTCGCGCTGGTGGACGAAGCGCTGGCCGCCATGCCGCCCACGCGCGACCGCATCGAAGTGTGCCTCAATCCGGAAGAACTCAAGCGCATCACCGAACTCGATCCGGTGCGCGCCGCCAAGTGGACCCTGCTGCCCGACCCGGCGCTGGAAGCGGGCGAATGCCGCGTGCGCGCCGGCGACAATGAAGTCGACGCCGGTTGCCAGGGCCGCCTGGCCAACTGCATGGCGCAAGTAAGCGCGCAACTCACGCCCGCCGTCGAAAGAGTCCTGGACGAGGTTGAAGCATGAGTAACCTGGCCGATTCCCTGCGCACCGTCGAGCTCGACGACGTCCCGGTCGCGATTCCGACCGGACGCCTGGTCGGCGCCTCGGGTTTGCTGCTGGAGTCGGCCGGCTGCCGCCTGCACACGGGCCAGCGCTGCCGCATCGAAACGGTGGGCGGCGAGTGGCTCGACGCCCAGGTGGTCGGTTTCCGTGAACGCCTGTCGTTCCTGATGCCGTTCAAGCAAGCGATCGGCCTGACCACCGGCGCCCGCGTACTCCCGAGCCCGACCGCCGCGACCCTGCAGATCGGCCCCTCGTGGCTGGGGCGCATGGTCAACGGCCTGGGCGAGCCGATCGACGGCCTGGGGCGCCTGGGCGGCGAGCATCGCCTTGAAATGACGCCGCCCAGGATCAATCCGCTGAAAAAACAACCGGTGGTCGAGCCGCTCGACGTCGGCGTGCGCGCCATCAATTCCATGCTGACCATCGGCAAGGGCCAGCGCGTCGGCCTGATGGCCGGCAGCGGGGTCGGCAAGTCCGTGCTGCTCGGCCTGATCACGCGCCAGACCGTGGCCGACGTGGTCGTGGTCGGCCTGATCGGCGAACGCTCGCGCGAGGTGCGCGAATTCGTCGACATGTCGCTCGGCCCCGAGGGCTTGAAAAAAGCCGTGCTGGTGATCGCCCCGGCCGACGAATCGCCGCTGATGCGCATCCGCGCGACCGAACTGTGCCACGCGATCGCCGCCCATTACCGCGACCAGGGCCTGAACGTGCTGCTGCTGGTCGACTCGCTCACCCGCTACGCCATGGCGCTGCGCGAAGTGGCGCTGGCGCTGGGCGAGCCGCCGGCCACCAAGGGCTATCCGCCGTCGGTCTTCTCAGCCCTGCCGCAACTGGTCGAAAGCGCCGGCAACGGCGAGCATGAACACGGCAGCATGAGCGCCATCTACACCGTGCTGGCCGAAGGCGACGACCAGCAGGATCCCGTGGTCGACACCGCCCGCGCGATTCTCGACGGCCACATCGTGCTCACGCGCGAACTGGCCGAACGCGGCCACTACCCGGCCATCGACGTGGCCGCCTCGATCAGCCGCTGCATGGCGCAGGTGGTGCCCGCCGCGCACGCGCTGGCCGCGCGCAAGCTGAAAGCCGCGCTGGCCCGCCACGCCAGGGTGCGCGACCTGATTCCCCTGGGCGCCTATGTGCCGGGCGCCGATCCGGTGACCGACCACGCGGTGCGCCTGGAGCCCCATATCGACGCCTACCTGTGCCAGGGAACGCGTGAAGCGGCGCCTTTGCCTGAATGCATTTCCCAACTTGAAGCGATGATGTCATGAGCACCAAGAACACGATCGACAGCCTGGGTACCCTGGTACGCCTGCGCAGCACCAAGGTGGAACAACTGCAGGCCGACATGGCCGCCCAGCACGCGACCAAGGCGCGTTACCAGGCCAACCTGGCGCGCCTGGACAGCCTGGCCGCCGGCAGCGGCGCCAGCGGCGCGCTGCCGCTGGCGCTGGCGCTGAACTGCGGCCAGTACAAGCTGGCCGTGATCGCGCTGGCCGACAACCATCGCACCGACCTCTCCCTGCACGAAGCGACCATGGCGGTCTCGCAGCGCGCCCTGAACGACGCCTGGAGCGAGCGCGAACTGCTGGGCCAGGTACTGGAACAGAAAAAAGGCGTGGCCGAGCTGGCCCGCAACCGCACCGAACGCAAGCGCGAAGACGACCTGGCCACGCAATCGTGGCTGGCCGGCCGCAAGTAATTTCAATCTAATCTCTGGAGAAACCTGATGGCGACCATTGGCAATACCTACGATCCGGCCACCACCGCAGCGGGCCTGGCGACCAACTACACCTCGGCGCGCCAGAGTATCCTGACGGCCCAGACCAAGCAGGCCAGCAGCGCCGCCGCCGCCCTCACCTCGCTGCGCTCGGCCATTTCGGGCTACCAGAGCTCGCTGCTGTCGCTGACCTCCGGCAAGACCATGCTGACCCAGGCCGCCACCTTCAGCAACACCGCGATCGGCAGCGCCAGCGCGGGCGTGAACGCGACCGCCGGCAGCTACAGCTTTTTCGTCGAACAGCTCGCCACCGCCAACCAGGTGTCCTACGCCGGGCTGGCCGACAGCCCCGCCAACGGCGGCAACCTCGGCATCGAATTCGGCGGCGCGCCCGGCTTTTCGATCAACCTGGCCACGGCCAACAGCGATGGCAACGCCACCCTGACCCCGCGCGAAATCGCGGCCGCCATCAATGCCGAGCCGACCAACAACGGGCGCGTGTCGGCCTCGATCGTCACCGTCAACGGCGTCACCCAGCTGATGCTGACCTCGAAAACGACGGGCGCGGCCGGCAACATCTCGCTCAACACGGCGGCGGTGGTCAATGCCGGCCTGAAAGCGGCCCTGTCCGCGCCGCCGACCCAGGTCACCACCGGCCAGGACGCCCTGGTCTGGCTCGGCGCGCAAGGCACCGGCACCCCGATCGCCCAGGCCTCGAACGTGTTTACCAACGTCGATGGCGTGACCATGACCTTCACCAAGGCCCAGGCCCCGGGCGACACGCCGGTGACCCTGACGGTGGCCAGCGACAACGCCGGCACCGTGGCCAAGGTGCAGAAATTCGTCGACGATTACAACAAGCTCAAGACCGTGATCGACGCCATGGTGGCGCCGGGCGACCCGTCCAAGGGCGCCAACCCCGGCGTGTTCGCCAACGATGGCGGCGTGCGCGTGCTGCAAACCCGCATGGTGAGCATGCTGCGCGGCGTGAACGGCGCCGACAGCCTGGCCGCCTACGGCATCGTGGCCACCCGCGACGGCAGCCTGTCGCTGAACGCGACACGCCTGACCAGCCAGTTGGCGGTCTCGCCGAAAGGGCTCGACACCCTGATCGGCAGCAGCGTCAACGGCAGCAGCAGCGGCATCGCCGGCAATCTCGACAGCTACCTGAAGGAATGGAGCAGCAGCACCGACGGCCAGCTCAAGCAGCGCCTGGAACAGAACACCAAATTGCAGACCAGCCTGACCAAGCGCCAGGACCAGCTCGACAAGCAGTACGACAGCGCCTACAAGCGCTATCTGACGCAATTTACACAATTGCAAACACTGCAAAGCCGGATGGCGTCCAACACTTCCATGTTCGAAGCGCTGTTCGGCGATAAATCCTAATCAAGAGAGGAAAAGATGTCCTATTCCGACGCTTACAGCGACTACCACTCGGTTAACCTTGATGCTCAGACGGCGCGTGCATCACCGGTCGAGCTGGTACTGCTGCTGACCGATGGCTTGCTCGACGAGCTGGCCCGCGCGCGCGGCCACATCGTCGGCAAGCGCTACGAGCAAAAGGCGATCAGCATCGACAAATGTGTCGAAATCATCAATGGACTGTCCAGCTCGCTGGACTTCGAGCAAGGCGGCGACGTGGTGGAAAACCTGGCACGACTGTACGACTTTTGCGCCGCGCGCCTGCATGGCGCCGGCATCAAGATGGACCCGGCCATGCTGGACGAAGTGGTCGAGATTCTCGGCACCATCCGCCAGGGCTGGCTTGGCGTGCAGGCGCGCAATGCCTAGGCGCGCCGCCCTGAACGCCCTGACGGCGGCCCTGGCCGCCGCCGGCGATGCGCGCGACTGGGTCGCGCTGGACCGCGCCGTCGGCGCCCTCGGCACCGAGTTGCGCGTGCTGGCGGCCGGCGGCCCATGGAGCGCGCCTGAAACGCGCGCGCTCGAAGCGCTGCGCGCGCAGCACGACAAGGCGGCCGAACTGTGCGCCGCCGAGCTGGACGCGCTGGAAGCGCAGATGAACCACATGCACACGAACAAAGCCGGGTTTATCGCCTACGCCCTCGACAATGAAACCGACACAGAACGTAACCAGGCATAACCATGATGCTCGCTAACCTGACCCCTTCCCCGGCCGCGCCGGCCGCCAGCGGCGCCGCCGCGCCAGCGCCAGCGACCACGCCGGCTGTGGCCGTGCCAGTCGCAGCGGGCGCCGCAGCCGCGCCCGCCCCGGCCGCGCCCCTGTTTGCCAGCTGGCTCGCGTTCGACGCTCCCGCCGGCCAGTTCAATGCCGACGGCGAAACCAGCGGCGAAGACGCCCCCGTCGACGGCCTGGCCGAGCTGCCGGCCCTGGCCGACGCGCCCGCCCTGCCGGCGCCCGAGCTCGATAGCGACAGCACGCCGGCCATGACGATGAGCTCGCTGTTCGGCATGAACCTGCCGCTCGGCATCGTCCTGCCAGCCGCGCTGCCGGCTTCGCTGCCGGCATCGCTGGCTGGCACGCCCGCGCCGCTGGACCGCGCCGCGCTGGCGGGCGCCGCGCCGGTCGCCCCCGCCGGCGCCCCCGCCCCCGCCCGCGCCCCCGCGGCCCACAGCTTT
>NZ_VUYU01000049.1 GCF_011682065.1 Massilia rubra
GCAGCCGCCGCTGCCGCAGCCGCCGCCAAGGCAGACGCCAAGGCGGAGGCGAAAGCCGACGCCGCCCCGGCGGCCGCCGCCGCCCCGGCGCCGCGCGCGCCGCTGCGCGCCAGCGAGGGCGCCCCGGCCGGTGCGCCGACCGCCCAGAAAACAACGGTCGCCAGCGCCGCCCAGCCGTTCGCCGCCCCCGCCGACAGCATGCTGCGCAGCGACGTCCCGGTGACCGGCGCGGCCAACATCATGGCCGGCGCGAATGCCCTGGCGGCCCAGAACACCAGCGTGGCCGCCCCGGTCGACGTGAAACTGCCGGCCAACCCGGCCGACTGGCAGCAGCCGCTGCGCGAAGCGCTGGGCGACCGCCTGCAACTGCAACTGGGCCGCAACCTGGACCAGGCCGTGATCCGCCTCGATCCGCCGCAGCTGGGCCGCATCGAGATCGCGATCCGCCACGCCGCCGGCGGCGCGCTGGAAGTGAACATCAGCGCCACCAACAGCGAAGTGCGGCGCCAGCTCAACAACGTCAGCGACGCCATGCGCTCCGACCTGGCCTCGCGCCAGTTCAGCGATGTCGCCGTGACCATTACGGCAACCCCGCGCAGCGGCGCCGCCTTCGGCGAACAGCAGGGCCGTGGCCGCCAGCAGGAGCGTGAAACGAACGAGAACGATCCCGGCCGCGCCCTGTCCGAAGCGGGCCAGCCGTCCGGCACCTTCTCCCTGTCCGGGCGTGAGGTCGTGGCATGAAAAAATCGACCAAGCTGATCATTGTGTTCGTGGTGCTGGGCGTGCTGGGCGCGGCCGGCGCCGGCGCCGCCTTGTACTTCAAGCAACCGATGCCGGGCAAGGAAGGCAAGCACGCCGAAGCGGAAGCGCCGAAGAAAAAACCGGCCAGGTATGTCTCGCTCGACAAGGTCATCGTCATGCTGCGCCGCAGCCCCGGCGAAACCCAGGCGCATTACATTTCGACCGACCTGGTGCTCTCGACCACGGTCGAGCAGGAAAAGAAAGCCAAGGATGACCTGCCGATGCTGCGCAGCGTGGCCGTGCGCGCCCTCTCGGCGCACACCATGAGCGCGGCGCAGGACCTGACGGTCGAGCAGTACGCCGAGCAGCTCAACAGCATTTTCGCCGCCACTTATGACAAGGACAAGCTCGAAAAGCCGTTCTCCGAAGTCATGATCGGCAAACTGATCATCGAATAGCCAGGGGATCTCGTGGCCTATCACGCCGATTACACCGACAGCGGCAGCGCCGCCAGCTACCCGGGCGGGCATGGCGCCGCCGGGCAAGCCGACTACGGCGGCGACTATGCCGGCGCGCAGGTCGCCGAGTACGCCCCCGTGCTCGACGCCCGCGAAGAGCAGCGCCAGCTGGTGGCCTACGCGCCCCTGGTCAAGCGCATCGTGCGCCAGTTGAACGCCCAGGTATCGTCTGTGATGGGGCGCGAAGACATGGAGCAGATCGGCCTGATGGGTTTGCTCGAAGCGCTGCGCCGTTACGGCATGCCCGACGCCGGCTTCGGCAGCTTCGCCTCCTTGCGCATCCGCGGCGCGATCCTGGACGAACTGCGGCGCCAGGACTGGCGGCCGCGCGCGGTGCGCCAGGACAGCCACAAGATGCGCGACCAGGTGCGCGCCCTGACCCGTTCGCTGGGACGGGAACCGAGCGACCAGGAAGCCGGCGCCGCCCTTGGCTTGTCACCCGAAGCGTACGCCCAGTACCAGCTCGACGATGGCGCCGAACTGTTGCTCAGCTTCGACGAAGTGCTGCAAGAGGCCGCCGAGCGCGCCCACAGCGCCCCCGGCCCGGAAGAGCAGTTCATCGTCAAGCGCAGCCTGGAACAAGCCTTGATGGCCCTGGACGAGCGCGAACAGCGCGTGATCCAGATGATTTACGAATTCGAACTGAGCTACAAGGAAGTGGCCGCCGTGCTCGATTTGTCGGATGCGCGCGTCTGCCAGCTCAATAAAGCGGCCCTGGCCAAGATGAAGGCAGCCCTCAAAGGCTGAACTGAGGATGTTTTCCCCACCACTTAAGCGTATCACGACTCACCAAAGGAATTTACTATGCAGCCTCTAGTCGGCATTGCCATCGTTCTCGGCTGTATCTTCGGCGGCTTTGTGCTGATGGGCGGCACCTTCGATGCCATCTGGCACCCGGTCGAAATTTTGATCATTGCCGGCGGCGGCGCCGGGGCGCTGGTGTTGGGTAATCCCAACCACGTGCTCAAGGAACTGAGTACCCAGATGCGCAAGATCATCACGCGCAAGAAGCAGGGTTCCGAGTTCCAGCGCCAGTTGTTGTTGTTGATGTACGAATTGCTGCAAACCGCCGCCGGCGGCCTGAAAGCGCTCGATGCCCACGTGGAAGACCCGGCATCGTCGGTCCTGTTCCAGCGTTATCCGCTGGTGCTGGAAGAGCCTAAACTTTTGGCGTTTATTGTCGATAATTTCCGTTTGATGGCCATGGGCAAAATCAACGCCCACGAGCTTGAAGGCGTACTGGAGCAGGAACTGGAAGCCATTCACGAAGAGCTGGTGCAGCCGTCCAAGTCGCTGCACAAGATTGCCGAAGCGATGCCCGGATTCGGCATCCTGGCGGCGGTGCTCGGGATCGTGCTGGCGATGAACTCGGTGGCGGACGGCGCCGACGCGGGGGCGATTTCGGCCAAGGTGGGCGCGGCGATGGTCGGCACCTTCCTCGGGATTTTCTTTTGCTACGGCGTACTCGACCCGATCAGCAACATGATGAAACAGCTTGTCAACCAGGAAGCGTCGAACATGGAATGCGTCAAAGTCGTGCTGGTCACCCACGTGGCCGGCAAACCGGCCCTGCTGGCGATCGATGCCGGCCGCCGCCTGGTGCAGCTGAACATCAAGCCGAGCTTCGCGCAACTGGAAAGCTGGAT
Source organism: Massilia rubra (assembly GCF_011682065.1). GTDB lineage: Bacteria > Pseudomonadota > Gammaproteobacteria > Burkholderiales > Burkholderiaceae_D > Telluria_A > Telluria_A rubra. Next base: position 2,906 of record NZ_VUYU01000049.1, read on the forward strand.
CAACGCCATGGGTGGCGAAGGCGAAGATACCGCATCGCCGAAACGGCGCGCCACCGACAAGGCAGGAGAGCAGCGTGCAAAAGCAGCATGATAAACATGACAAGCACGACGCGGCGATCATCGTCCGCGGCCGTGGCAAGGCGCACGAGGACGACCACGGCGGCGCCTGGAAAGTCGCCTTCGCCGACTTTTGCCTGGCGCTGCTGGCCCTGTTCCTGGTGCTGTGGCTGATGGCGGCGCGCGACCAGCAAACCATGAAAGCGATGGTGCGCGAGCAGAACGGCAGCTACGCCGATGGCCAGGGCAACAAGCCGGAAATCGGCGGCGGCCCGCGCGGCAGCCTGATCGAGCGCTTCTCGATGCCCCACAGCGGCACCTCGCCGCACAAGGAAAACGGTGGCGAAGGCCCGAAAGTGCGCTACGACTCGCCGGCCGAACTGGCGGTGCTCTCGCGCAAGCTGGGCACCATGAGCGTGGAAGCGGGCCTGGCCAACAACCTCGAAGCGGTGGTCACCCCGTACGGCTTGCGCGTCACCCTGCACGACACCGACCGCCAGGGCATGTTTTTGCTGGGTAGCGCGATGCCGACCGACCGCTTCGCGCGCCTGATGCGCCAGATGGGTCCGCTATTCGCGAAAATGGCAAACCAGATGCTGATCATCGGCCACACCGACGCCCGCAAATATGCCGGCGACCAGGATGGCAACTCGAACTGGAGCCTGTCGAACGCGCGCGCCATGGCGGCCCGTTCCCAGTTACTGCAAGGGTCGATGAATCCGGACAGCGTGCTGCAAGTGGTCGGGATGGCCGACCGCGCACCGTTCGACCCGGAAGATTCGGGCGCGGCCGTGAACCGCCGCATCGAAATGCTGATCCTGACCCGCACCCAGGCCGACACCGTGGCCGCCATGTTCGGCGTGCCGGGCAAGAACGAGATCGGCGCCGAAGCGGACGTCGGCGCCAAAGGCTCGGTCGAACAACTGCGCGAAAAGCTCAACAACGTCAAGAACATCAAGGGCGCCGACGCCCGGGCCAATTAATCATGACGATCCAATCCAAAAGCCGAGGTCCTCGCATGAAAATCTCTTCGGGCGGTGCGTCCGCCGACGCCTCGGCGGTGCAGCGCAGCGGCCCCGCCGTGGTCTCCGAGCTGAAAAGCACGAGCGGCGGCGCCGGCGTGGCCGCTGCCTCGGGCGCCCTGCAATCGGAAGTGCTGCAACCGGCCATGGCCGCGCTGGGCGCCATGCCCGAGATCGACCACGAGCGCGTGGCGCAACTGCGCGACGCGCTGGCCAAGGGCGAGCTGCCGTTCGATGCGGCCCGCCTGGCCGGCCTGATCACGCGCTTTCACGGAGGCCAGGGATGAGCCGCATGACGCGCGAGCAAGCCATCGGCACGCTCACCGCCGGCCTCGCCGCCGACCTGGACGCCTGCCAGGCCATCCTGGCGCTGCTGGGTCGCCAGTTCGAGGCCGCCCTGCGCCACCGCAGCGCCGAATTGTCCGAGCTGGCCGAACAACTGGCGCCCCTGCTCGAGGCCATGGAACAGCGGCGCGTGCAGCGCGTCACCCTGGTGCGCGCCCTGTGCGGCAAGAGCGCCGACATGGCGACCTTCATCGCCACCGTGGCTGCGCCGCAACGCGAGGCCATGAACGCCGACTGGCAAGCGCTGGGACAGCTGGTACTTGAATGCAAACGTTTGAATGTTCGCAACAGCGCCTTGCTGACCGAACAATTTTCCATCATGCAGCGTGTGCTGCACGGCGAGGAGACCTTGTATGAAGCACGCTGAATTCCATACGGCCGCGATCAGCCCGACCGCACCGACCCAGTCGACGCGTCCGATGGCGGCCGTGGGCGGCGGCGCCGGTTTCGGCGGCGTCTACAAGTCGATGCAAAACGAGATCACCGATTTCATCAGCCAGGGCAGCGCCGAGTCCGGCATGTCCAGCCTGAGCCCGCAGGGCCGCATGCTGCAGGCCCGCTTGCAGGATGCGGAAGTAGCGCCACCGAGCACGGCCGGCGCCGCCTTTGCCGACGGTTCCGAGCAAAAAGCGTTTCTCGACCAGATCGCGCCGTGGGCGCGTGAAGCCGGCGAACGCCTCGGCGTGGCGCCGCAACTGGTGTCGGCCCACGCCGCGCTGGAATCGGGCTGGGGCCAGCGTCCGCTGCGCCAGGCCGAAGGCGCCAGCACCCACAACCTGTTCGGCATCAAGGCTGGTTCCAGCTGGCAGGGCGAGGTCTCGGACAACGCCACCACCGAATTCGAACACGGCACGGCGGTCAAGAAAACCGAACGTTTCCGCAGCTATCCGGACCAGGCCGCCGCGTTCCGCGACTACGCCCAGATGTTGCTGGACAATCCACGCTACGCCGCCGCCATCGGCACCGGCAGCGATGCCGGCGCCTTTGCCCAAGGCCTGGCCAAGGGCGGCTACGCCACCGACCCGGCCTACGCCGCCAAGCTGACCAAACTGGCCGCGCGCCTGCAGGGAGCGTCTGAATGATATTGACGCTGCGTCAGGGTTGCGCCGAACGCGGAATCTCGGCCGGTTCGACCGTGCCGGGCGCGATCACGCGCATGCGCACCACCCGGCCGTTGGCCAGGTTGCGCACCCGCACCAGCGCATTCATGGCGCCCGCGTCGAGCGCTTCGCCGGCGGTGCTGATTTCGAGCGCCTCGAAACGCGCCAGCATGACCACCGCTTCGCCGCGCTTGACCAGCACCGGCGCGCTCAACTGCGCCTGGCGCAGCACTTCGCCGGCCCGCAGCGAACGGCGCGAGGCTTGCCCGGTGGCCGCCTCGGCCGAGCCGAGCGCATCGTTTAAGGTGGTGACATCGCGCCGCTCCAAAGTGACATCCTGCGCCGTGAGCATTTGCCCGGCCGCGACCGGCGCGGCGGTGACCGCCACCAGCGCGCTGATCGATCCGCGCAAGACGTATTCGTATCGCCAGCCGCCGGCGTCGGGACACAGCACGGCAAAGCGCATGCGCGCCGGCGTGCGCGTGTCGACCGCTTCGATCTGGACCGCTTTGGCGCACGGCGGCGCGGCGCGCGGCGTTGCAACATTGACAGTCAATTGCGGTTCGGCCAGCCCGGCGCTTTCGGCCTGGCGCATCAGCTGCTCGCGCGCGGCCTGCTCCAGCCTGGTCGTGATCGACATTTCAGCAGCATTTGTGTTGCCCCCGGCTAATGAAATCAGCGCAGCGGCCGTTAATGGCAGTAACAACGCGTTGTTGGCGCGGCAGGCATCAAGCATAAATAGCACCTTGGCAATCGTTGCGCACGACGCAAGGAACGCCGCACAGCGTCATTTTAACCAGATTCACACTGCAGTTCATTCACGGAGGAAGCTTCATGTCGATTGATTTCCAAAAGGCACTTGGCGTGCACGCCGACGCGCTGCACCTGCGCGCCGACCGCACGCGCGTACTGGCGGCCAATATCGCCAACGAAAACACGCCGGGATTCACGGCACGTGACGTCGACTTCGGCGCCATGCTGCAGCAGCGAATCGAGACCGAGTCGGAGATGCCGGGCCTCGGCGCCGACGATCAGGACGCGCTGTACCGCGTCCCGTACCACCCGAGCGCCGACGGCAATACCGTCGAAATCGGCGTCGAACAAGCCGCGTTCTCGCAAAACGCATCCGATTTCCAGACCAGCCTGACGTTCGTGAACATGCGACTCAAGGGTTTGGCCAAAGCTATCGCAGGACAATAATCATGAGCTTTAAAGACATTTCCCAAATTGCGGGTTCGGCCATGGCGGCGCAGTCGGTGCGCTTGAATACCATCGCCAGCAACCTGGCCAACGCCGATTCGGTCTCCGGCTCGGAAGGCGAAACCTACCGCGCCCGCAAACCCGTGTTCGCCGCCATGCTCGACGGCGGCTCGGGCAAGCTCGGCGCCGGCAGCCGGGTGCAGGTGCTCGATGTGGTCCAATCGTCCGAACCGCTGCGCAAGGCCTACGAGCCGGGCAATCCGGTGGCCAACGCCGACGGCATGGTGTTCTATCCGAACGTCAACCAGGTGGCCGAGATGACCGACATGATGTCGGCGTCGCGCGCCTTTGAAACCAATGTGGAAGTCCTGGGACGCATCAAGTCGATGCAAGCGGGCCTGCTGCGACTCGGCGAAGGCTGATCCGATGCTTACCAATAACCTCAACGGCGCGACCAACCAGCCGGCCGGCAACGCCAACACCGTGATCGGCCAGGCGCCCGCCAGCGAAACCCAGGATATGTTCACCAAGTTGCTGGTGGCGCAGATCCGTAACCAGGACCCGCTCGAGCCGAGCGATCCGTCGCAGTTCGTCAACCAGCTCTCCCAGTTGAGCCAGACCGAAGCGATGCAAAGCCTGGCCAAGCTCAACAGCACCAGCGCCAGCGTGCTAGAGAGCATCCAGACCCTGGCCCTGGGCGCCCAGGTGGGCTCGGACATCACCGTCAACACCACCAGCGTGCGCCTGGACGACAAAGCGATCAAGGCCAGCATCACCCTGCCGGGCGCCAGCGCCGCCAATACCGTGACCCTGACCGGCGCGGACGGCGTCAAGCATGCCGTGCAGCTCGGTTCGCGCGGCGCCGGTCCGCAAACGTTTTCGATCGATCCGGTCGCGCTCGGTTTGGCGCCGGGCAAATACGATATCAAAGTACAAACGAGCGCCGGTGCGCTCGACGCCATCGAAGTCATCGGCCGCTTGGACAGCGTGCGCATGTCGGCCGGTGGCGGCGTGGTCCTCAAGGTGGCAGGAATCGGCGATGTTGCGCCGTCGTCCGTCACTGGCTTCAACGGCAAGTCCGGCGCATCGCTGGCGGCCGCCAACTCCTCCACCGCAAATTAAAGGAATACCATCATGAGTTTCGAAATCGCCCTGTCGGGCATCCAGTCGATCAACACCCAGCTCGAAGCAGTCAGTAACAATATCGCCAACGCCGGCACCTACGGTTTCAAGAGCACCCGCGCCAACTTTTCGGCCATGTACGCCGGTTCCCAGGCCACCGGCGTGGAAGTCGGTTCGATGACCCAGAGCATCGGCTTGAATGGCGGCGTGACCACCACCGGCCGCAGCCTGGACGCCGCCATCGACGGCCGTGGCTTTTTTGTCAGCCGCGACAGCCAGGGCGTGATGAACTACAGCCGGGTCGGCATTTTCTCGGCCAACAAGGATGGCTTGCTGGTCGACAGCAACGGCCGCGCCGTGCAGGGCTACGCCGCCATCAAGGGCAGCACCGCGCTGGGCGTGATGGGCAATATCAACGTGCCGACCGGGCAGATCCCGGCCGTCGCCAGCACCAAGGTCAACTACGTCGGCAACCTGTCCAACGACTGGGTGGTGCCGGCGGTTCCGACGTTCGACCCGGCCGTCGCCGGCAGCTACAACATGGCCAAGCAATCGGTGTTCTACGATTCGCTGGGCAGCCAGCACACCCTGTCGCAGTACTTCGTCAAGGGTACCGGCACCGCCGTGACGGTGCATTACGCGGTCGACGGCGGCGCCCCGCTGGGCACCACCACCGCCCTGGCGTTTTCCAACCTGGGCGCGCTGCCGCCGGTGCCGCCGACCACCACCCTGAACATCACCACCACCAACGGCTCGGCGCCGGTCGTGCTCGACATCAACTACGCCGGCAGCACCCTGAACGCCGGTGAAGCCATCACCACCACCAACAGCGCCGACGGCTACACCTCGGGCACCTTCATCGGCGTCGAAATGGCGGCGGACGGCTCGGTCATGGCCAAGTACAGCAACGAGCAGGCCCAGGTCGTCGCCACGGTGGCGCTGGCCACCTTCGCCGACGAAGGCTCGCTGACCGCGGTGAGCGACACCAGCTGGACCGCCAATTCCTTGTCCGGCACGCCCCTGTACGGCAACCCGGGCAGCGGCCTGGCCGGCAAGCTCAATACCGGCGCGCTGGAACGCTCAAATGTTGACATTACGTCAGAGTTGGTGGGCCTGATGACGTCACAGCGCAACTATCAAGCAAATTCCAAGGTGATTTCAACAGAAAATCAGATGATCCAGTCCTTAATGCAGGCACTATAAGTGTCTGCACGGAAATACTGAATACATTGAGGGAGCAACATGGATAAATTGATCTTTACAGCACTGAGCGGCGCCGAACGCGCGCTGAAGGCCCAGCAAGTCCACGCCAACAATCTGGCGAACATGGAAACGACGGGCTTTCGCGCCAACCTCGAAATGTCGGCCACGCAAGCGCTGGGCGGCTCGGGCTTCGACGACCGCCACTATGTGCGGATGCAGTCCGATTCCGTCTCGGCCCGCTCCGGTCCGGTCAAGGAAACCGGGCGCGACCTCGATGTGGCCATCACCGGCAACGGTTACCTGACGGTGCAGTGGCAGGGTGGCGAAGCCTACACCCGCGCCGGCGCCATCGATATCGACGCCGATGGCGCGCTCTCGGTCAACGGCCATCCGCTGCTGGGCGAAGGCGGCCCGGTGGTGCTGCCGCCGCATAACGCGGTCACGATCGGCGCGGACGGTTCGATCTCGGTGCTCGCACCCGGAACGCCCGACATGCAGGTGATCGACAAGCTGCGCCTGGTCAACGCCGAAGCCGGCGAAGTGACCAAGAACGAAGGCGGCCTGATCGTCTCGCGCAGCGGCCAGCCGCTCGCGGCCGATGAAAAAGTGACCGTGCGCGGTCGCCACCTGGAAGGCAGCAATGTGTCGGCGGTCGAAGAAATGGTCGCCACCATGAGCCTGAACCGCAGCTTCGAGATGCAGATGAAGCTGCTCAAGGCCAGCGACAACATGAATGAAGTCGGCAACCGCCTGCTCGGCAGCTGAAACACCTGACGCACCACTCAGTCAACGTTAAAGGAAAAGATCATGAATCCAGCAATGTGGATCAGCAAAACCGGGGTGCAAGCCCAGGACGCCAAACTGCAGGCGATCGCCAACAACCTGGCCAACGTCAACACCGTCGGCTTCAAGCGCGACCGCGTGGTGTTCGAAGACCTGTTCTACCAGATCGACCAGCAGCCGGGCGCGCAGCGCGCCGACAATACCCTCTCGCCGTCCGGCGTGCAGCTCGGTAACGGCACCCACCTGCTGGGCACCCAGAAAGTGTTCACCAACGGCAGCCTGCAAACGACCAGCCAGCCGCTCGACGTGGCCATTTCCGGCAACGGCTTCCTGCAGGTGCGCCGTCCGAACGGCGACCCGGCCTACACCCGCGCCGGCCAGTTGCAGGTCGACGCCACCGGCACCCTGGTCAACGCCCAGGGCTTGCCGCTGGTGCCGCAGATTACCGTGCCGAACAACGCCACCGCGATCACCATCGGTGAAAACGGCATGGTATCGGCCACGATCGCCGGCAGCACCACGCCGTCCGAACTCGGCCAGCTGACCTTGTCGAACTTCGTCAACCCGACCGGCCTGTTGGCGCTCGGCGAAAACCTGTTTTCGGAAACCCCGGCCAGCGGCGCCGCCGCCGAAGGGCGTCCGGGCGATGGCGCTTTCGGTAAACTCAAGCAGGGCGCGCTGGAAGGCTCGAACGTGCAGGTGGTCGAGGAAATGGTCGACATGATCGCCGCCCAGCGCACCTACGAGATGAACACCAAGGTGCTCTCGGCCGCCGACAACATGTTGCAGTACCTGGCCCAGGCGGCCCGCTGATGAACGCCGTCGCCGCTTTGTTTGCGCTGGCCCTGCTGGGCGGTTGCGCCAGCAGCGTGCAGCCGCCAGCGCGCGCGATGGCCGACGAAACCGCCCCGCTGCCGCGTGCGGCGGTGCGCGGCGGCGTGTCGGGCGGCGTGTTCAATGCCGAGGCGGTGCCCCTGACGTCCGACAGCCGGGCTTTCCGCACCGGCGACGTGGTCACCGTGATCCTGCAAGAGACCACCCAGGCCAGCAAGCGCGCCGGCACCAGCATCAGCAAGGAGTCGAGCGTGGGCGTGACCGCGCCCGGCCTGCTCGGCAAAAAATTCCCGAAAGCGGCGATCGACCTCGCGGCCGAACGCGGCTTCGAAGGCGACGCCACCAGCACCCAGCAGAACGCCCTGTCCGGCGCGCTGACCGTGATCGTGCAGGAAGTGCTGCCCAACGGCCTGTTGCGCGTGGCTGGCGAAAAAAGCCTGACCCTGAACCAGGGCGAAGAATTCGTGCGCCTCAAAGGCTTCCTGCGCGCCGCCGACATCGACGCCGACAACCAGGTCTCGTCGCTGCGCGTGGCCAATGCGCAGATCAGCTACTCCGGCAAGGGCGCGCTCGCCAACGCCAACCAGCCAGGCTGGCTGACCCGCTTCTTCCTCGGTCCCTGGATGCCGTTCTAAACGCCGCATCGCTGTTCGTGTCGTTCTAAGGAAACACCATGCAATCTCGCGCTCTTTTCCGTACCCTTTCCCTCCCCCTTTCCGTGCTGGCGATGCTGTCCTGCCTGGCCCTGCCGGCGTCGGCCGCGCAAACCCTGCGCAACCTGGTCAGCGTGGAAGGCGTGCGCGAGAACCCGCTGGTCGGCTACGGCCTCGTAGTCGGCCTGAACGGCAGCGGCGACAGCACCCAGGTCAAGTTCGCCAGCCAGTCGGTGGTCAACATGCTCAAGCAGTTCGGCGTCAAGCTGCCGGACGGCGCCGAAGCGAAGAACAAGAACGTGGCCGCGGTCATGGTCAGCGCGGTGTTTCCGCCCGGCTACCGGCGCGGCCAGCCGATCGACGTGACCGTTTCCTCGCTGGGCGACTCGAAAAGCCTGCGCGGCGGCGTGCTGCTGCTCACCCAATTACGCGCGGCCGACAATGAAGTCTACGCCCTGGCGCAAGGCAATGTGGTCGTTGGCGGCCTGAACGCGACCGGCGCCAGCGGTTCGAGCGTCACCGTCAACACCCCGACCGGCGGGCGCATTCCCAACGGCGCCAACATCGAACGCGAAATCGGCAGCGATTTCTCGACCCGCGCCGAGGTCATGCTGCGCCTGAAAACGCCGCACTTCCAGACCGCCACGAATGTCGTCGAAGCCATCAACCGCCGCTTCGGCCCGCTCGCCACCACGGCCGACGGCGCCAGCATCGAAGTCATCGCCCCGGCCAACCCGACCGAGCGCGTGGCCTTCATGGCCAAGCTGCAGGCGCTGACTGTCGAGGTCGGCACCGACGTGCCGAAAGTGGTGTTCAATTCGCGCACCGGGACCGTCGTGATCGCCGAAGGCGTGCGCGTCAAGGCCGCCGCCGTCACCCACGGCGCGCTCAAGGTGGTGATCGCCGAAAGCTCGGCCGTGAGCCAGCCCGGCGCGTTTTCGGGCGGCCGCACCGCCGTCACCCCGCAATCGAAGCTGTCGGTCGACCAGGGTTCGGGGCGCATGTTCAAATGGCCGGCCGGCGCCAAGCTGCAAACCATTGTCGACATCGTCAACAGCCTGGGCGCCTCGCCCGACGACATCATGGCGATCCTGCAAGCACTCGACCAGGCCGGCGCCATCGAAGGCGAACTGGTCGTTATTTAAGGAGTCCCGCCATGAACCCACTCGACCTGACCACCACGCTCAACCGCGCCGGCATGGGCCCCGGCCATGAAGCGGCCATCGCCCCGGCCGCCGACCCGGTGTTCGTGGCCAAGGCCACCAAGGCCGCCATCGAATTCGAAAGTTTCTTTATCGGCAATATGCTGCAGCAAATGCGCAGCGGCACCCGCGCCATGGCCGACGACGACAGCGTCTTCAAGGACCCGGTCAACCGCGACATGCAAGACATGGCCGACACCATGATGGCCGGCCAGATGGCGCACCAGCGCGCCTTCGGCGTGGCCGACGCCATCTTGCGCCAGTTGCTGCCGTCCGCCGCCACACCCGCTGCCGCGCCCGCCGCGCCGGCGGCCTCGTCCGCCATCCCGCTCCAAACTCCGCCACAAAAAATTTAATGGCGGCAAGTATTTGGTCGCCTTGTAGGTATGACGACCCAACCTTGCCGGCCCATCGAGTAAGCATCGAGAAAGAACTGACCCATGAGCATCATGAACAACGCCCTGAGCGGCGCCCTTGCTTCCCAACTCGCCCTGCAGGCCACCAGCCAGAACATTGCTAACCTGCAAACGAAGGGTTACACGCGCCAGTCGGCCCTGCTGACCGCCGTCGGTCCCCAGTCCGGCCCGCGCTCGGCCGGCAACGGGGTGGCGGTCAATACGCTGCTGCGTTTTTCCGATGGCTACAAGAACCAGCAACTGTGGCGCGCCGCTTCCGGGGTCGGCCAGTATTCCCAGACCCAGCCGTACCTGACCCAGCTCGAGCGCGTGATGGGCGACAACGATGCCAGCCTGAGCAGCGGCGTCGACAAATTCTTCCAGGCCCTCAACGCGGTGGCCGGCGTCGATCCGACCTCGACCCCGCTGCGCCAGCAAGTGCTGACCGCCGCCGGCGCCATGGCGCAGCGCTTCAACAGCATGAACAACCTGTACAACGGCCAGCTGCAATCCTTGCGCGACCAGCGCAGCGCGATTGTGTCCTCGGCCAACGCCTCGATCAAGACCATCGCCGACCTGAACCGCCAGATCGGCCTGGCCAGCGCCTCCGGCAGCAGCACCTCGACCCTGGTCGATGCGCGCGACATGGCCATCGACGCCCTCTCCACCCAGGTTGGCCTGGAAGTGACCGACCAGCCCGACGGCACCCGCAGCATCTCGCTCAAGACTGGCCAGGCGCTGGTGATCGGCGACATCGGGGCGACCCTGGTGGCCGAAGGAGGCGCCACGCAAAACATGCGGGTCGATTTCGCCGGCTCCTCGTTCCAGCTCGACAAAACCGCCGTCGGCGCCCAGCTCGGCGGCCTGGGCCTGTTCGAACGCGATATCTTGCTGCCGATGCAGCAAGACGTCTCCGACCTGGCCCAGCAGCTGGCCCAAAAGGTCAATACGCAACTGGCGGCCGGCTACACCATGAACGGCACCAACGGCGGCCCGCTGTTCGTGTTCACCCCGGGCAGCCCGTCGAACATGCTGCAGGTCACGGCCGGCTACCAGACCGCCGACCTCGCCTTTTCGGGCGATAATACCCCGGGCGACAGCGGCAACCTGCAAAAAATGATCAACATCAAGAAGCAGACAGTCACCCTGTCCGGGATCGGCTCGGTCATGGTCAGCGACGCCGATTCCCAGCTGGTCGGCAAGCTCGCCGTGGACAGCCAGCAAAACCGGATCGCCCTGGCCACCGCCGAGACCATGCGCAACCATGCGATGGACGACTGGACCTCGACCAGCGGCGTGAACAAGGATGAAGAAGCGGTCAATCTGGTCGAGTACCAGAATATGTACCAGGCGAACATGAAAGTAATGTCAGTTGCCAACTCGCTGTTCGATGCGACGCTGGCCATGATGGGTTAAGGAGAAACGTATGCGGATTGCCACCAGCCAGTACCAATCGACGATGAATATCTCGCTCCAGCTGAACCAGGAGCGCATCAGCTACGTGAACCAGCAGATGTCGAGCCGCACCCGCATCCTGCTGCCGTCGGACGACCCGGTCGACACGGTGCGCATGTCGCGCCTGCACCGCGAAGAATCGGACGTCACCCAGTACCGCGCCAACATCGGCGCGCTCAAGATCCGCCTGACCAAGAACGAATCCTACCTCGGCAGCATGGTCAACGACATGATGGCCGGCCGCGACCTGCTGGTCTGGTCGTCCGACGGCGGCAACGCCCCGGCCGACCTGGCCGCCATGGTCTCGCCCCTGACCGCGCTGCGCGAAAGCCTGCTCTACACCGCCAACTCGATCGACCAGGAAGGGCGCTACGTGTTTTCCGGCACCCAGACCGGCACCGTGCCGATTGCCTACAACGCGGCGGCCCCGGCCGGCTCGCGCTACAGCTACGCCGGCAACACCAACGACCAGACGGTGGTGGTCGGCAACGGCATCACCCAGGTTGCGAACGGCAACATGAAGGGCATCGAAACCATGCTCAACCAGCTCGACCAGACCATCGCCGCGCTCAGCGCGCCGGGCGCGACGGCCAACGACCCGACCGTGCGCACCATCCTGGCCGCCAACCTGAGCGGCTTCGACAGCGCGCTCGACCTCATCTCCGGCAAGGTCGCGGTGCTGGGCGGCGCCCAGAACATCATCAGCACGCTCGAGGAAAACCACAGCAACGTGAGCCTGTCGAACCAGATGGCGCTGACCGACATCGGCCAGCTCGACTACGGCCTCGCCGCGACCGAGCTGAGCGGCTACACCAGCGCGCTGGAAGCGACCTACAAGGCGTACGCGAAGATCGGCAACCTGTCCCTGTTTGCGGCGCTATAACGCCATGGAAGCGATCCGCCCCACCACCAGTTCCACCAGCGGCCCGGCCGGCGCCAACAGCGTCAGCGGCGCCGGCGTGCGCAGCGAAGCGGCCCCGGGCGCCGGCCAGGCGCGTCCTCCCCAACTCAATCCGGCCCAGCCGGTGCGGGGCGCGGCCCCGCCCTTGCGGCGCGGCCTGGCCAGCGTCGACCACCAGATCCAGGGCGACGTCGCCAGCGCCCAGCAAGCGCTCGACTTCCTCGAACAAGTGGCCGGCCAGCTGCAAGCGCTCAAAGGTGAAATCAGCGCCAGGCTCAGTTCGCGGCGCGGCGACAGCGGCGCCATCGAAGCCCATCTGCGCCAGCTCGGCGCGACCATGGACAAGCGGCGCCAGGCCAGCGGCGGCAGCGTCGACGCGCGCCTGAGCTTTTCCAGCCCACAACCGGCCAGCCAGCGTTTCCGGATCAAGGGCCTGACCCTCGACATGCTCACCGCCGGGGCTGGCCAGACCCTGTCGTTCTCGGTCGGCAGCAACACCCAGCCGCTGACGGTGACGGTCGACCCGACCCTCACGCGCGACGAAATCGTGGTGCGCTTCGACCGCGCGCTGGCCCCCGCCAACATGCGCGTGAGCGCCGACGGCAGCGGCGCGCTGGTCTTTTCCACGCCCGAAAACGCCTGGCCGATGGTGCGCGACTCGCTCTCGATCCAAGGGGTGGGACGGGTAGCGGTGGAAGCCGACACCGACATCGTCGCGCCGCAACAATGGCGCGCCGACGACAGCGACGCCCTGCGCCAGAGTTTGCATGAAGTCGTGCAAGCGCTCTCGCAAGTGCAGCGCTCGCAGGACGCGGCCAGCCAGGCGCTCAGTGCGGCGGCCAGCCGGGCCGCGGCCAACCAGCCGCCGGCGGCCGACATCGAAGTGATGGCGCAGGATTTTGCCGACACCGCCAGCACGCCGAACTACGAGTCCTTGCTGGCGATCACCTCGGCGCTGGTCGGCATCAGCCGCGAGCGCGTCCTCGCCCTGCTCGGCCTGCATTAATCCCGCCACCGGGGTCAGAGCTTTAATCTACAACTTCCCAGATTACTCTGACTCCAGCGCGATTCCACCTACAACCGGGGTCTGACCTCTGATTCGAAATGTTTCGAGTTAAAGCTCTGACCCCGGTGTCGTTGGCCGAAATGTTTCGAATCAGAGGTCAGACCCCGCTCTGGCGGCACGGTGTCGTTGGTCTCGTTTTGCAGCCGCCGCACTTGCCACCTCCCCTCGTCCAACGAGCATCGAATTGACCATAAGATAACTATCAGAAAAGACAGTGATTCTGCTGTTAGCCTCCGAGTAATCTTGCCTGCAATGCAAATCAAAATGTCAGTCAGATGCGCAGAGCCGCCATGTCCGAGCAGGCTGGGCGTGTAGCTAGGGGGCCATCCTGAGGCAGACTGGCGCTATATCGACGAGAAGAAACCCGTGTAAGGAAAGCGCCTGCGCTTCGCTGTGCAGGAATATGCCCGGTACATTAATCAACTGGAGAGCATGAACATGAGCACGGACAGCATCAAGCAGCAACTTCAAAACACCCCGATCGGGACTTACCTCATGGCCCATGGCCACTTCGGCGGGTCCATCAATGCGACGATCGAGCAGGGCACGCTCAAAAGCATCGATTGGGCGAACGGCACCATGGTGCTTCACAGCACCACCTACGATCGCGACCATACGGTCGATATCGGCAAAGTGAGCTATATCGACGACAGCCGCAGCGGCTCGGGCGCCTTGGGCTCGGCGCAGGCGCCGGATCTGAGGCAGTTAGGAAATGATTGGTACCGGGGCGATGTGAAAGTCGAATAAGATCCTGGATCGCATACCACAACGCCACCGCAGCCCAAGCCCCGGTGGCCTTTTCAATGTTGCCGGCATCACATCGGGGGGGGGCCGCAGGGTGGGCGAATTTGGCGGGCGGCGGGGGGGCCCCCGGGGGGGGGGGGCCCGGGGGGCGGCGCAGGGGGGACCCCCGGGGGGGGGGGGGG
>NZ_VUYU01000004.1 GCF_011682065.1 Massilia rubra
CCGCGCCGCTGCCGCTCTCGTTCGCGCAGCAGCGCCTGTGGTTCCTGGACCAGCTCGACCACGCGGCCGGGGCGGCGTACCACATGCCGGCCGGGCTGCGCCTGTCGGGCCAACTGGACACGGACGCGCTGGTGCGCGCGCTCGACCGTATCGTGGCGCGTCACGAAAGCTTGCGCACCTGCTTTGTCGAGGTCGACGGCACGCCGTGGCAGCGCATCGGCGCGGCAGGGCAGGGCATGGCGCTGGCGCGCCACGACCTGTCGCATCTGCGCGGGCATGAGCAGGAACAGGCCTTGGCCGCGCAGGCGCAGGATGAAAGCGCGGCGCCGTTCGACCTGGCGCGCGGGCCGCTGATCCGCGCGCGCCTGCTGCGCTTGGGCGAGCGCGAGCATGTGTTGCTGGTGACCCAGCACCACATCGTTTCCGACGGCTGGTCGGTGGGGGTGCTGGTGCGCGAATTCGCGGCGCTGTACACGGCCTTCAGCCAGTCGCTGGACGATCCGCTGGCGCCGCTGGCGATCCAGTACGCCGATTACGCGCTCTGGCAGCGCGACTATCTGCAGGGCGAAGCACTGGAACGCCAGTGCAGCTTCTGGAGCGCGCACCTGGCCGGCGCGCCGGCGCTGCTGGAACTGCCGACCGATCATCCGCGTCCGGCCCGGCAAAGCCATGCCGGCGCCAGCGTGGCGTTCGCGCTGCCGGCCGCGCTCACGGCGCAGTTGCAGGCGCTCGGCCAGCGCCATGGCGCCACGCTGTTCATGGTGCTGCTGGGGGCGTGGTCGGTGCTGATGAGCCGCTTGAGCGGACAGGACGACGTGGTGATCGGCACCCCGGTGGCGAACCGCCAGCGCGCCGAGGTCGAGCCCCTGATCGGCTTCTTCGTCAATACCCTGGCCGTGCGCGTGCGCCTGGACGCCGATCCGAGCGTGGCGCAGTTGCTCGAACAGGTCAAGGGCACGCTGCTGGACGCGTACGCGCACCAGGACATCCCGTTCGAACAGGTGGTCGAGGTGGTCAAGCCGGTCAGGAGCCTGGCACACAGTCCCCTGTTCCAGGTGATGCTTACGCTGAACAATACGCCCGAGCGGCGAAGCATCGTTTTGCCCGGTTTGTCGTTGAACGGCATCGAGAGCGACGTCACGAGCGCGCAGTGTGACTTGACGATGTCGCTCACCGAGGTCGATGGTGTTCTCGCGGGTGAGCTTACGTATGCCAGTTCATTGTTCGAACAGGGCACGATCTTGCGCCTGATCAGCGCATGGGAAACTGTGTTGACAGCCATGGCCGGTGACGACCAGCAAACAAGCAGCCGCGTACCGCTGCTGTCCGCATCCGAGCGCCACCGTGTGCTGGAGACCTTCAATACCACGCGGCAGGGCGAACCTGCGGAACGCACGATCCATCGCATCGTCGAGAAACAGGCCGAAAACCATCCTAAGGCGGTGGCGCTGCGCTGCGATGGACAAGCGCTTAGCTATTCCGAACTGAACCGGAAGGCCAACCAGCTCGCCCATTACCTGATCGGGCTCGGGATTGAACCCGATCAGCGCGTTGCCATTTGCATGGACCGGTCGCTCGATATGTTCGTCGGCCTGCTTGCGGTTCTGAAGGCCGGTGCGGCCTACGTGCCGCTCGACCCGGGCTATCCGCTTGCGCGCCTGCGTTATATGATCGAGGACAGCGCCCCGCGCGTCTTGCTGACCCGGCAGGACTTTGCAAGCGTCGTGCCCCAGCCCGGCCTGCCGGTGCTGGCCATTGACGGCAAGGAGGAAGCGGCGATCGCTGCCGCGTCGGCCGCCAATCCGCAAGTCGACGCTCTCACGGCGGGCCATTTGGCCTATGTGATCTATACCTCGGGCTCGACCGGCACGCCCAAGGGTGTGATGATCGATCATGCGGCGGCGTGCAACCTGGCGATGGCGCAGCGGCAGCTGCTTGGACTGACCGCAACAGCCCAGGTGTTGCAGTTTGCCTCGTTCAGTTTCGACGCTTGCGTGTGGGAGATCCTGATGGCCTGGGGGGCGGGCGCCACCTTGCACGTGGCTCAGCGCGATGCGCTGCTGCCGGGCTCCTCTCTATGCGGCACGATGCGAGATCTCGGCATTACGCATGCGACCTTGCCATCGGCCGTACTCGCACTGAGCCCCGACATCGCAATGCTGCCCCGCTTGCACCTGATTGCGGCGGGCGAAGTCTTGCAGACCCAGCTGGCAGAGCGCCTGCGCAGCAGGCATGTCCTCATGAATGCCTATGGTCCGACCGAAGCAACAGTGTGTGCGACAGCTTATCTGGTGCGCGACGACAGCCCGAACCGGGTCCCTATCGGCAAACCGCTGGCCAATATGCGCGTCTATATTCTCGATCGCCATGGCGCGCCTGTTCCGGTTGGCGTGCGTGGCGAAATGTATATCGGCGGCGCCGGTATCGGGCGCGGTTACCTCGGGCGCGCCGACTTGACGGCGGAGCGCTTCGTGGCCGATCCGTTCAGTGACAAGCCCGGCGCGCGCATGTACAAGACCGGCGACATCGGCCGTTGGCTCGATGATGGCAATGTGGACTATGTGGGGCGCAACGATACCCAGGTCAAGCTGCGCGGGTTCCGGATAGAGCCCGGCGAGATCGAAAGCCGGCTGCGCGAATGCGCCGGCGTGCGCGAAGCGGTCGTCGTGGTGCGCGCCCAGGCGGCCGCCGCGGACACGCTGGTGGCCTATCTGACCTGCGACACTGAAGATGGGGGCAACAGCGCGCACTGGCGCCGCCACTTGTCGGAGCTCTTGCCCGACTATATGGTTCCGGCGCACTTTGTGGTCCTGGCGGCGATGCCGCTCACGCCAAATGGCAAGATCGATGTCGGAAACCTGCCGGCCCCGCAACGCGCGGCCCTGGCGCTGGCAGCTGTTGAAGAACCCGATGGCCCGGTGGAAACGGTGCTGGCGGCGCTATGGTGCGAGTTGCTGGGCCTGGCGCGGGTCGGCAGAAACGACAACTTCTTCGAGCTGGGCGGGCACTCGCTCCAGGTGGTCCGGCTGATCGGACGTATCCGCGAGCAGTTCGATGTCGAGCTCTCGCCCAAGGCCGTGTTCCAGAGCCCGGTTCTCGTCGATCTCTCCGAGACCATCATCGAGGCGAAACTCGCTGCCTTCTCCGACGAGGAGCTTGCCGCCATGGACGCCGAATTAAACGTGCTTTCTGAACGAGAGCTACTTAACCTGATTTCCGAGAGCAAAGATGACTGAAGAGCTTGATGCCCATGCGCGCCTTAAACGCCACGCACTCCTGCAAAAAATGATGCAGCGGCGTACCAGCGAGAGCGGCCATGCGATTCCCCGCGCCGACCGTCACGCCAGCTTGCCGTTATCGTTCGCGCAGCAACGCCTGTGGTTCCTGGACCAGCTCGACGACGCGGCCGGGGCGGCGTACCACATGCCGGCCGGGTTGCGCCTGTCGGGCGAACTGGACACGGAGGCGCTGGTGCGCGCGCTGGACCGCATCGTGGCGCGCCACGAGAACTTGCGCACCAGCTTTCCCAGTCGCGATGGCGCGCCGCTGCAGCATATTGGCGCGCCGAACCAGGGCTTCGCGCTCGCCAGGCACGACTTGTGTCATTTGCATGGCGCGGCGCAGGAGGCGGCGGTCCATGCGCTGATCGGCGCGGACAGCGACGCGCCATTCGCCCTGGCCGATGGCCCGCTGATCCGCGGCAGCCTGCTGCGCCTGGGCGAGCGCGAGCACGTGCTGCTGGTGACCCAGCACCACATCATTTCCGACGGCTGGTCGGTGGCGGTGCTGGTGCGCGAACTGACGGCGCTGTACACGGCCTTCAGCCAGTCGCTGGACGATCCGCTGGCGCCGCTGGCGATCCAGTATGCCGATTACGCGGCCTGGCAGCGCGACTATCTGCAGGGCGAACGACTGGAACGCCAGGGCAGCTTCTGGAGCGCGCACCTGGCCGGCGCGCCGGCGCTGCTGGAACTGCCGACCGACCATCCGCGTCCGGCCCGCCAAAGCTACGCCGGCGCCAGCGTGGCGTTCGCGCTGCCGGCCGCGCTCACCGCGCAGCTGCAGGCACTCGGCCAGCGCCACGGCGCCACCCTGTTCATGGTGCTGCTGGGGGCGTGGTCGGTGTTGATGAGCCGCTTGAGCGGTCAGGACGATGTGGTGATCGGCACCCCGGTGGCAAACCGCCAGCGCGCCGAGGTCGAACCCCTGATCGGCTTCTTCGTCAATACCCTGGCCGTGCGCGTGCGCCTGGACGCCGATCCGAGCGTGGCGCAATTGATCGAACAGGTCAAGGGCACCATGCTGGACGCGTACGCGCACCAGGACATCCCGTTCGAACAGGTGGTCGAGGCGCTCAGGCCAGCGAGGAGCTTGAGCCACAGTCCCTTGTTTCAAGTCATGCTCACGCTGAACAACACTCCCGAGGCAAAGGCCATCGCGCTGCCCGGACTCACACTGGAGGGGTTGGGATCGCGCGACAATACGTCGAAGGTCGATCTGTCGATGGCGCTCACCGAAGTGGGGGGCGGCTTGCAAGGTTCGTTGACATATGCCACCGATTTGTTTGAAGGGGCCAGCATCGGCCGCCTGATCGATTGCTGGCGTTGCCTGCTCGACGCCATGGCAGGCGATGAGCATGCGCGCACAGGGCGCTTGCCGCTGTTGACCTCGCCAATGCGCAAGCAACTGCTGTCCGACTTTAACGCGACCCGCGCATCTTTTCCAGCAGAAAAGCTGATCCACCAACTGTTCGAGGAACAAGTCGTCCTGCAAGCGGCGACGCGCGCCGTGACGTATGAGGGATCGCATTTATCCTACGGCGAACTGAACGACCGTGCAAACCAGTTAGCGCATTACCTGATCGGGCTGGGCGTGGGGCCTGACGTGCGGGTGGCGATTTGCCTGGAGCGCTCGCTGGACCTGGTGGTTGGCCTGCTGGGCATCCTGAAGGCAGGTGGCGCTTACGTCCCGCTCGATCCCACCTACCCGCGCGAACGGCTGGCCGACATGCTGGCCGATTGCGCGCCCCGGCTTGTGCTCACGCTTGGCGCGTTGGCGCCGCTGCTGCCGCCGCTCGGCACGGCCGTGGTGTGCCTGGATGCCATACAGCCGGTTCTGTGCGCTCAAGCGCTGGGCAATCCTGTGCTGCCGGAACTCCATGCCCGACACCTGGCCTACGTGATCTATACCTCGGGATCGACGGGGAGACCCAAAGGCGCCATGAACGAGCACCGCAGCGTGGTTAACCGCTTGCTCTGGGCACGCGAGGAATACGCGATTGGGCCGCACGACAAGATATTGCAAAAAACGCCATTCGGGTTCGATGTCTCGGTATGGGAGTTTTTCCTGCCCTTGCTCGCTGGCGCCACGCTGGTGCTGGCACGGCCCGGGCAACAAGGCGACGCGGCCTATCTGGTCGAGCTGATCGCCGAACAAGACATCACGGTCCTCCACTTTGTGCCATCGATGCTGCAAGTGTTCCTGGACCAGGCCGCCCCGCTCAGGACGTCGCGCCTGCGCGATATCTTGTGCAGTGGCGAAGCCTTGCCCTACGCACTGCAGCGCATGTCGCACAGCGTGCTGCCACAGGTGCGCCTGCACAATCTGTACGGACCGACCGAAGCGGCCATCGACGTCACTTACTGGCGTTGCAGCGCCACCGCCCATGCCGGCATCGTCCCGATAGGACGACCGATCTGGAATACCAGCATGTATGTGCTGGACCGGTATCTGCAGCCCGTGCCGCTTGGCGTGCGCGGGGAATTGTACATTGGCGGCATTGGTGTCGCACGCGGCTACCTGAACCGGCCGGAATTGACGGCCGAGCGCTTCGTGGCCGATCCATTTAGTCTTGAGCCCGATGCGCGCATGTACAAGACGGGCGACGTGGGGCGCTGGCTGGACGACGGTCAACTCGAGTATCTGGGGCGCAACGACTTCCAGGTCAAGCTGCGCGGCTTCCGCATCGAGCTCGGCGAAATCGAGGCGCGCCTGTTGGCGTGCGAGGGCGTGCGCGAAGCGGTGGTGCTGGCGCTGGCGCCGCCGCAAGGGCAGGGCCAGGGAGACGCGCGCCTGGTCGCGTACCTGACGGCCACGCCGGAAAGCGACCCGGCCGCGCTCGAGCCGGGCGCGCTGCGCCAGGCCTTGCTGGCCTACCTGCCCGAGTACATGGTGCCAGGCGCGTTCGTGACGCTGGCGGCGCTGCCGCTCACGCCGAACGGCAAGCTGGACCGCAAGGCCTTGCCGGCGCCGGATGGCGCGGCGATGTCCCAGGCCGACTATACAGCGCCGCAAGGCGCCGCCGAGCAGGCCATGGCGGCCATCTGGCAAGAGCTGCTCGGCGTGGAACGGGTGGGACGCGACGACCATTTCTTCGAGCTCGGCGGACATTCCCTCCTCGCCGTGACCCTGGTTCAGCGCTTGCGCTTGATCAAGCTGCAGGTTGATGTGAGGAATCTGTTCGCGACGCCCGTGTTGTGGATGCTGTGTGCCTCCTGCACAGGCTGGAGCGAAACGCCCGCGCACGCGCCTGGCGATGCGCAGGCCAATCCCGCGCTGGTGACGCTGAGCGAGGACGAGATGGCGCAGATCGGCGCGATCGTGGCTGGCGGCTTGGGCAATGTACAGGACATCTATCCCCTCGCACCTTTGCAGGAAGGAATTCTGTTTCATCACATGCTGGGTGGCCAGGGGGACGCCTATCTGACTTCCGTGTTGACCAGCTTTGCCAGCCGGGCCACGCTGGACGGCGCGATTGCCGGCTTGCGCAGGACGATCGCGCGACACGACATATTGCGCACGGCGATCCTGTGGGAAGGATTGTCCGAGCCGGTGCAAGTGGTGTGCCGCGAGGTCGAGTTACATGTCGAGGAGGTGGTGTTTGACGCGGCTGAAGGCGAGATCATGGAACAATTGCGCACGCGCTTCGATCCTCGCCGCAATCGGCTTGCCGTCAGTTCCGCGCCCTTGATGCGCCTGCACGTATGCCATGATGCGCCGCGCGCGCGCTGGCTGATGCTGATGTGGGTGCATCACCTGATCGCCGACCACGTTGCGATCAAGTTGATGTACCAGGAGGTGGGCGCTTATCTGGCCGACGCCGGCGCGCAGCTGGCGCCGAGCGTGCCCTACCGGGACTATATCGCGCAGACCAGGCGGCCCGGAGCGCGCGAAGAGCAAGAGCGCTTTTTCCGTACCATGCTCGACGGCGTGACTGAACCGGCCACGCCCTTTGGCCTGCTCGACGTCCATGGCGATGGCAGCGACATCCAAGAAGCGCACCTGGCCATCGACGCCATCCTCGGTGCGCGCCTGCGCGCCTGCGCGCGCCGCCTGGGCGTGGCAAGTGCGACCTTGTTTCACCTTGCATGGGCGCAGGTCCTGGGCCGTAGCTCTGGCCAGCATGACGTCGTGTTTGGTACCGTGCTGTTGGGGCGGATGCATGCGGGCGCCGACGCTGAGCGCGCCCTCGGCCTGTTCATCAACACGCTGCCGATCCGCATTGATATCGGCGCTGGCAGTGCCGCCACGCTGGCGCGCGAAACCCATGCACGCCTGGCCGAATTACTGCGCCATGAGCATGCGCCGCTGAGCCTGGCCTACCGCTGTAGCGCGGTGCAGGCACCGGCGCCGCTGTTCGTCGCGCTGCTCAATTACCGGCATGGTACGGCGGACGCGGTGGCGCCCGCCGCCGTGCTTGAAGGTATCCACGCCTTGTCGAGTGAAGAGCGGACGAATTATCCGCTGACCCTGGGCGTTGACGATCTCGTCGATCGCTTCGCCTTGACTGTGCAGGCGAGCAGTGCCTGCGCGTGCGCGCCGGTCTGCGCGCTGATGGAGACCGCACTGGAATCGCTGGTCACCGCTCTTGAAAGCGGCTCGGACCAGGCGTTGGCAACGCTCGACATTCTGCCCGCCGCCGAGCGGCGCCGCCTGATCGTCGAATTCAATGCCAATAGCGCGCCAATTCCGGCCGTGGCGCTGGCGCACGCGGCATTCGAACGGCAGGTTAAGGCGCAGCCGGACGCGATCGCCTTGCGCTATGAGGGACTCGACCGATTCGAATCACTGAGCTACGACGCGCTGAACCGGCGCGCCAACCGCCTGGCGCACTGCCTGATCGCGCACGGCGTGAAGGCCGACGACCGGGTTGCGCTGTGCATGGCGCGCGGCCCGGACCTGGTTGTGGCGATGCTGGCCATTCTCAAGGCCGGCGCCGGCTACGTGCCGCTCGACCCGGCCTATCCGGAGCAACGGCTGGCCTGGATGCTCGACGACAGCGCCCCGAGCGCGCTGGTCACCGACGCCGATGGCGCCGCGCGCTGGGCCGGACGCTTGCCCGCCTGTCCGGTGATCGCCCTGGCCGGCCCTGGCAGCGGCGCGCTGGCGGACCAGCCGGACGGCAATCCGGACCCGTCCAGCCTGGGACTGGGGCCGTCCCATCTTGCCTACGTCATCTATACCTCCGGCACTTCCGGCCAGCCCAAGGGGGTGATGGTCACGCACCGCAATATCGCGCAGCATATCGCGGCCTCGATCGCGCACTACGGCATCGGCGCCGGCGATTGCGTGCTGCAATTCACCTCGATCAGCTTCGACCCGTCGGCCGAACAGATCCTGTGCGCGCTGGGCGCAGGCGTGCGCCTGCTGCTGCGCGGGGAACACGTATGGACACCGGAGGAACTGGGAACGCTGCTGCGCACCCATGCGGTGAGCGTGGCCAACATCGCGCCGGCCTACTTCGCCAGCCTGGGCGACACCCTGGCCCAGGCCGATTCGCTGCGGCTGCTCATTGTCGGGGGCGACAAGCTGGGGCAGGCCGCGCTGGAGAGCTTGCCGCCTGGCTGCACGCTGCTCAACGCCTACGGCCCGACCGAAACGACGGTCACCGCGACCACGTTCGCGCTCGCGGCGGGCGGGCCGGTACCCGCCGCCATCCCGATCGGTAAGCCATACGGCAATACCCGCGTCTACGTGCTGGACGCGCATCTGCAGCCGGTGCCGCTGGGCGTCAGCGGCGAGATCCACATCGGCGGCGCCGGCGTGGCGCGCGGCTACCTGAACCGGCCGGAACTGACGGCCGAGCGCTTCGTGGTCGATCCGTTCAGTCCCGCGCCTGATGCGCGCATGTACAAGACGGGCGACCTGGGGCGCTGGCGCACCGACGGCCAGCTCGAGTACCTTGGGCGCAACGACTTCCAGGTGAAGGTGCGCGGCTTCCGCATCGAACTGGGCGAAATCGAGGCGCGCCTGGTGGCGTGCGCGGGCGTGCGCGAAGCGGTGGTGCTGGCGCTGGCGCCGCCACAAGGGAAGGGCGACGCGCGCCTGGTCGCGTACCTGACGGCGACGCCGGAAGGCGACGCCTCCGCGCTCGAGCCGGGCGCGCTGCGCCAGGCGTTGCTGGCGCACCTGCCCGAATACATGGTGCCAGGCGCGTTCGTGACGCTGGCGGCGCTGCCGCTCACGCCGAACGGCAAGCTGGACCGCAAGGCGCTGCCGGCGCCGGATGGCGCGGCACTGGCGCTGGCGCGCTACGCGGCGCCGCAAGGGGCCACCGAACAAGCGCTGGCCGCCATCTGGCAAGAACTGCTGGGGGTTGAGCGGGTCGGCCGCGAAGACCATTTCTTCGATCTCGGCGGGCACTCGCTGCTGGCGGTGCAACTGGCGTCGCGGGTGCGCCAGCGCATGGGGGCCGAGCTGCCGCTGCGCACCCTGTTCGCGCGCCCGCTGCTGCGCGAGCTCGCTGGCAGCCTGGCGCAGCTGGCGTGCGCGCCGCTGGCGCCGATTGCGGCGGCCAGCCGCGCCGCACCGCTGCCGCTCTCGTTCGCGCAGCAGCGCCTGTGGTTCCTGGACCAGCTCGACCACGCAGCTGCGGCGGCGTACCACATGCCGGCCGGGCTGCGCCTGTCGGGTGAACTGGATGCGGACGCGCTGGTGCGCGCGCTGGACCGTATCGTGGCGCGCCACGAAAGCCTGCGCACCTGCTTTGTCGAGGTCGACGGCATGCCGTGGCAGCGCATCGGGTCGGCGGGGCAGGGCATGGCGCTGGCGCGCCACGACCTGTCGCATTTGCGCGGTCATGAGCAGGAACAGGCCCTGGCGGCGCAGGCGCAGGATGAGAGCGCGGCGCCGTTCGACCTGGCGCGCGGGCCGCTGATCCGCGCGCGCCTGCTGCGCCTGGGCGAGCGCGAGCACGTGTTGCTGGTCACCCAGCACCACATCGTTTCCGACGGCTGGTCGGTGGGGGTGCTGGTGCGCGAATTCGCGGCGCTGTACACCGCCTTCAGCCAGGCGCTGGAAGATCCGCTGGCGCCGCTGGCGATCCAGTACGCCGATTACGCGCTCTGGCAGCGCGACTATCTGCAGGGCGAACGACTGGAACGCCAGCGCAGCTTCTGGAGCGCGCACCTGGCGGGCGCGCCGGCGCTGCTGGAACTGCCGACCGACCATCCGCGTCCGGCCCGGCAAAGCCATGCCGGCGCCAGCGTGGCGTTCGCGCTGCCGGCCGCGCTCACCGCGCAGCTGCAGGCGCTCGGCCAGCGCCACGGCGCCACCCTGTTCATGGTGTTGTTGGGGGCGTGGTCGGTGTTGATGAGCCGCTTGAGCGGACAGGACGATGTGGTGATCGGCACCCCGGTGGCGAACCGCCAGCGCGCCGAGGTCGAGCCCCTGATCGGCTTCTTCGTCAATACCCTGGCCGTGCGCGTGCGCCTGGACGCCGATCCGAGCGTGGCGCAGTTGCTCGAACAGGTCAAGGGCACGCTGCTGGACGCGTACGCTCACCAGGATATCCCGTTCGAACAAGTGGTGGAAGCGGTCAAGCCGGTGCGTAGTGCCAGCCACAGTCCCCTGTTCCAGACAGTCATCACGCTCGACAATACTCCCGCCAGCGCCACGCTCTCCTTGCCGAATCTGCAGCTGGCGCCGTTGGAAATGCCCGGGCTCAATACAAAATTCGACTTGACGCTCTCGCTGCGCCTGAGCGAAGGCAGGCTTCATGCGGAACTTGCCTATGCGACGTCTTTGTACTTGCCGGACCGGATTGAAGGTCTGCTCGCTTGCTGGCGCAACCTGCTTGATGCGATGGTGCGCGACGACGCGCAACCGGTCGCGCGCCTGGCGTTGATGAGCGCCGACGAACGCCGGCGCGTGCTGGTGGGCTTGAATGCCGCGCGCGCCACGTCCTCCTGCGAGCAACTGATCCATCGCGTTTTCGAAGAGCTGGCTGAACGCCAGGCCGACGCTGTCGCCGTGCAATGCGCCGGTCAGGTGATGCATTACGGCGAGCTCAATCGCCAAGCCAACCAACTGGCGCATCACTTGATCGCGCTGGGCGTTACGGCCGAACAGACGGTCGTGATTTGCATGGACCGGACGCCGCAACTGGTGGTCGCGATGCTGGCGATCCTCAAGGCGGGAGGAGCGTATGTGCCACTCGACCCGAGCTATCCCCCGCAACGGCTGCATCAACTTTTCCGCGACAGCGGCGCCAACATCGTCCTGATGTTGACCGGGCAGGAACCCGCCGGTGCTTGCGCCGGCCTGGTGCCGGTGTATCTGGACGGCGAGGCCGCTGCGATCGCGGCGCGTCCCGCGCACAATCCGGACCTGGCCCTGTCGCCGCGCCATCTGGCGTACGTGATGTACACGTCCGGCTCGACCGGCGCACCGAAAGGGGTGATGATTGAGCACCGCAGCGTGATCAGGCTGGCCCTTGACGGCGGCTATGCTCCCCTTGCGCCAAGCGATTGCGTTGCCCATTGCGCGAACCCAGCCTTCGATGCCGCTACCTGGGAAGTATGGGGAGCGCTCCTGAACGGCGCCAGGTTGCTGGTCGTGCCGGCGGCGCTGGTATTGATGCCGGCGGAGTTTGCCGAAGCATTGCTTGAGGGCGGCGTGAGCGCCATGTGGTTGACGGCGGGGCTGTTCAATCACTATATCGACACGCTGGCGCCGGTGTTCGCACGGCTGCGCTACCTGCTCATCGGTGGTGACGTGCTCGATCCCGCCGTGGTCGCGCGCCTGCTCGGCAGAAGCGAACGGCCAGCCGTCGTATTGAATGGATACGGACCGACGGAAACCACCACCTTCGCCGCAACGTATGCAATCGTGCCGGGTAGCGAACCGATGGGGCAGATTCCACTCGGACGTCCGATTGGTCACACCACCATCTATGTGCTCGATGCCTGCCTGACGCCGGTGCCGGTCGGTGTGACGGGCGAGATCTACATCGGCGGCGCAGGGGTTGCGCGCGGCTACCTGAATCAGTTGGAATTGAGCGCGGAGCGCTTTAGCGCGGACCCCTTCGACGCTGGCGGCGACGCGCGCATGTACCGCACGGGTGACCTGGGCCGCTGGCGCGCCGACGGCAATCTTGAGTACCTCGGCCGCAACGATATGCAGATCAAACTGCGCGGTTTCCGCATCGAGCCAGGGGAGATCGAAGCGCAACTGGCGCGCTGCGCCGGCGTGCGCGCCGCTGTCGTGCTCGCGCGTGAGGACCAGCCGGGCGACAAGCGGCTCGTTGCCTATCTCGTCACGCAGGACGATCATGCGCTCGACCTGAACGCCGTGCGGGACGCGCTTGCCAAGGTACTGCCGAGCTATTTGTTGCCCAGCGCCTATGTCAGCATGGTGGCATTGCCGCTGACGCCGAACGGCAAGGTCGATCGCAAAGCGCTGCCGGCTCCGGAGGGGGCGGGCGTCGCACACGCCGCGTACGCTGCGCCCGAAGGCGCCAGCGAGCAAGCCATGGCGCTCATTTGGCAAGCGTTGCTGGGCATTGAACAGGTCGGCCGTGACGATGACTTCTTTGCCTTGGGAGGGCACTCTCTGCTCGCCGTGCAGCTTGGTTCACGGGTGCGCGCGGCCATGGGCGTCGACTTGCCGCTGCGTCAATTGTTCGCCACTCCCGTTTTGCGCCACCTGGCGGCCGCGCTGGCCGGGGCGCAGGAAACCCGGGTTGACGTCATCGTGCCGGCTGCACGGGACCGGCGTTTGCCTCTCTCGTTCGCGCAGCAACGCCTGTGGTTTCTCGACCGCCTCAATAGCGCCGCAAGCGTGGCGTATCACATACCGGTGGCCTTGCGCTTGCGTGGCGTGCTGCGGCGCGATGCCGTGCAAGGCGCGCTCGATGGCCTCGTTGCGCGGCATGAATCGCTGCGCACCTGTTTTGTGGAGCATGACGGCGTGCCTTACCAGTCGATTGGCGAGGCGGCACAAGGGCTTACCCTGACCGAGCGCGACCTGTCCCATCTGCGCGGCAAGGAACTCGACAATGCCGTGCGCCTGTTCGCCACCGATGAGGCCAGCGCGCCATTCGACCTGGCGCGCGGCCCACTCATCCGCGCCAGCCTGTTGCGCCTTGCCGGGGATGACCATGTGCTGCTGGTGACGCAGCATCACATTATTTCGGATGGCTGGTCGATGGGCATCCTTGTGCGCGAATTTGGGCGCTTGTACAGCGCCTGGTGCCAGGGACAGCGCGATCCTTTGCCAGCGCTGACGCTGCAATATGCCGACTACGCGGTGTGGCAGAGGGACTGGCTGCAGGGCGAACGCCTGGAGTTGCAAAAGCAATTCTGGCGCACCCGGTTGAGCGGCGCGCCAGCCTTGCTCGCGCTGCCGCTGGACCGCCCGCGTCCCGCCGTGCAAGGACATGAGGGGGCCAGTATGGCGTTCACCCTGGCGCCGGAGGTGGCGGCGGGTGTGCGTCAACTCGCCCAGCGCCATGGCGCGACCCTGTTCATGGTGTTGCTTGGCGCATGGGCGGCGTTGATGAGCCGCCTGAGCGGCCAGGACGACGTGGTGATCGGCACGCCTGTGGCGAATCGCCAACGCGCGGAAGTCGAACCCATGATCGGCTTTTTCGCCAATACGCTGGCGATCCGCGTGCAGTTCGATGGCGACCCGGATGTGGACGCCCTGGTTGCGCAGGTCAAGCGGGTCACGCTCGATGCCTACGAACACCAAGATATTCCGTTCGAACAGGTGGTCGAAGCACTCGCGCCCGCGCGCAGCGTCAGCCACAGTCCCCTGTTCCAGGTGGTGTTCAGCCTGGAGACGGGCGCGCCTGCCGCACCCGACCTGCCTGGACTGACGCTCGCGCCGCTGAGCGCGCAGCGCACCACGACGCAGTTCGACCTGGCGCTGTCGATGTCGGCGTCCGGCGATACGCTTGAGGGCAACCTGAGCTATTCAACCGCGCTGTTCGACGCGGACAGCATTGCGCGCATGGTGGCGGCCTGGCGCCGCTTGTTGACGTCGATGCTGGCGCCGGCCACGGGCGCGGCCGAGCCGGTCGGCCGCCTGGCCTTGCTGGACCCGGACCAGCGGCATCAATTGCTGGAAGGGTTCAACGCGAGCGCTCGCCCGTATGCCTGCGGGATGACGCTGCACGGGCTGGTCGAGGCGCAGGCGCGCAACAGTCCCGATGGGTGCGCCGTCATGTTTGGCGCGCAGCGCCTGAGCTACGGGGAATTGAACCGGCGCGCCAATCAACTGGCCCATTACCTGATCGGCCTGGGCGTGCGCCTTGAACAGCCGGTGGCGATTTGCATGGAACGCTCGCCCGAGCTGCTGGTGGCCATGCTGGGGATCCTGAAAGCCGGCGCGGCGTATCTTCCCATCGACCCGGGCTATCCGGCCGACCGGATCGCGGCGATACTTGACGATAGCGCGCCGCTGGCATTGCTTACCCACGCGCATGCGCACCCGGACGCCGGCTGGTCGGGTGTGCGGGTGTTGCGCGTGGATGGCGCCGACGGCGCCGCCATCGCGAGCCAGTCCGATGCCGATCCGTCGGTGGCGGGGCTTGACGCGCGCAGCCTGGCCTACATCATCTACACATCCGGTTCGAGCGGCCGCCCCAAGGGGGCGCTGCTGGAGCACCGTAGCGTGGTGCGCCTGGTGCACCAGCCAAGGTATATGCGCATCGGTCAGTCCGATTGCCTGGTCCATTGCGCCAATCCCGGCTTTGACGCGGCCGCCTGGGAAATCTGGAGCGCGCTGGTCAATGGCGCCAGCCTGTTGATCGTTCCCGCCGATACCTTGCTCGACGCCAGCCGTTTGCTGCAACTATTACAGGCCCATCCAGTGAGCATCCTGCACCTGACTGTCGGCTTGTTCAATCAGTATGCCGACCTGCTGGCGCCCGTGTTTTCGCGGCTGGCCTACCTGCTCTTCGGCGGTGAACGCAGCGATATCGGCACGGTGATGCGGGTCGTGCGCAACTGCCCGCCGGCCAATCTGGTGCATTGCTACGGTCCCACCGAGGCAAGCACGTTCTCGACGACGTACCTGGTCGCGCCATCGGCCGGCTTATCGCTTGACGCCGCGCTGCCCATCGGCAGGCCGGTTGCCAACACGCGCGTGTATCTGCTTGACCGGCACGGCGAACCGGTACCGCTCGGCGTCACCGGCGAAATCCATATCGGCGGCGACGGCGTGGGGCGCGGCTACCTGAACCAGCCCGGGCTGACGGCGGAGCGTTTCGTGCCCGATCCGTTCGTCGGGGATGGCGCTGCGCGCATGTACAAGACGGGCGACCTCGGACGTTGGCTGGCCGACGGGAATGTGGCGTATCTCGGTCGCAACGATGCACAGGTCAAGATCCGTGGCTTCCGCATCGAACCGGGGGAAATCGAGAGTGGCCTGGCGCAGTGCGACGGTGTGCTGGAGGCGGTCGTCATGGCGCGTGCCGACGCGCGCGGCGCCTTGCGCCTGGTGGCCTACGTGGTCGGACAAGCGGGGCAGGCCCCGACCGGGCCGGTGCTGCGCGCCGCACTCGCAAAGCGCTTTCCGGACTATATGGTGCCGGCGGCCTTCGTGGTGTTGCCGGCCTTTCCTCTCACACCCAACGGCAAGCTGGACCGGCGCGCGTTGCCCGAGCCAGACGCCTGCAGCGCGGCGCCGTACGCCGCCCCGCGCGGGCACATCGAGGAAAGCGTGGCTGCGCTCTGGCGCGAATTGCTCGGCGTCGACAGGGTAGGGCGCGACGACCATTTCTTCGAGCTGGGCGGACACTCGCTGATGGCCGTGCAACTGGCGTCCCGATTGCACGCCTTGCTCGGCGTGGATGTGCCTTTGCGGCATCTGTTCGCCCATCCTACCCTGGCGCAGTTCGCGGCGGCATATGCTCACGGCGCAGCGCCTGCCTATTCGCTGCTGGCGCCGATACGGACATCGGGAACGGCCCCACCGTTGTTCCTGATCCATCCGGGCGAGGGCGACGTCGATTATGCGCGCACGCTCGCCGCCCGGATCGACAGCAGTATTCCGGTGTACGGCGTCAGCGCCAGTGGATTCCAGGAGGGCGAAACGCTGCATCGCACGGTGGAGGACATGGCCGCATGCTATGTGCACGCGATACGCCAGCTTTTTCCGCAAGGCCCGTATTGCATTGCCGGCTATTCGTTCGGCGGCGTGGTCGCGTTCGAGATGGCGCGCCAGCTCCAGGCCAGCGGGCAGTCGATCGGCTATCTGGGCTTGATTGATACGCCGGCGCGGCTGGACGCGACGCCATGCTCCATTGACGAAACGCCCGCTATGTATCTGTTGCGTAGCTTGCGCGCGGCGTTTGCGCACATTCCTTCGGAACTTGACGGCGTATTGCAGTCATTGGCGCAGTCGGACCAGCTGGACGCGATGTGCCTTGCCGCGCAGGAGAAGCAACTCTTACCGGGTGGCGTGGATGGGGCGACCCTGAAGCGCCACCTGGCGGTGCGCCACACCATCGACAAGGCGGCGCGGACCTACCGTGTACAAGAGGCGGATCTGGCGGCGACGCTGTACTGCGCCAGTGCGGTGCACGGCGCCGCCTATGCGGCGGACTGGCAGATGGTGCTGGGCTCCGTGCGGGTGGTGTCCATCGGCGGAAACCATCAAACGATTTTGCACGAGCCCCACTTGGCGCGGCTGGGCGCCGCCATTACGGCGGACCTGCTGGAGACGGTGTTCCAGGACAATCGTATGACTGCCCAGTCACCCTGAAGCCTGCCGCAGCCGGATCGCGTGGTCTGGCGCATTGCATTTATTGGAAACATCAGCCGAAAGATCGGAACGAAAGAGTGCACCATGCAAATTGCTAACACCAAACTAAACCTCGCGCTTGGCGATGCCAAGGTCGAAGTGATGAATTTTCTCAATGAGATTGCGATGCGTTATCCCGACTGCATCTCGTTCGCGCCTGGCCGACCGCGCGAAGAATTCTTCGATGTTGCCGCCGCGCTTGGCTATGTCCAGGATTTTGTCGATTACCGGGGTACGGGTGACGAGGCCGGCTACGCCGAGCTGGGCCAATACGGCCGCACCAACGGCATGCTCGGTCAACTGATTGCAACCCTGCTCGAGCGCGACGAGTCGGTATCGGTGGAGCCGCAAGACATCGTCGTGACGGTCGGCTGCCAGGAGGCCATGTGCATCTGCCTGATCGCCTTGTGCGGCAACCCCGGCGATGTCGCACTGGTGGCCGATCCGGCCTACATCGGCATTTCCGGCGCGGCCAGTCTGCTTGGCATCGAGGTGGCAGCCGTGGCGACGGATAGCCAAGGCGTCCATCCGGCAGGGCTGGAAGCGCAGCTGGCGGCGCTGCGGGCGGCGGGCAAGACGCCCCGTATCCTGTATCTGTCGCCGGATTTCGCCAATCCCACAGGGGCAAGCACGCCGTCCGAACGACGCGCGCAGTTGTTGGACTTGACACGCCGCCATGGCGTGCTGGTACTCGAAGATCATGCGTATAACTATTTTTGCTATGACGAACAGAAATTGCCTTGTCTGAAGAGCACGCCGGAAGCCGACCATGTGCTCTTTCTGGGGAGTTTTTCGAAGAGTATTTTTCCCGGTCTGCGGCTGGGTTTTATCGCCGCCGGCCAAGTCGTGACCTGGGCGGATGGACGGACTTGCCGCCTGGCCGATGAACTATCGAAGGTGAAAAGTTTGCTGACGGTGAATACGTCACCAATCAATCAAGCGATTGTTGGGGGAATCCTGCTTCGTAACGCGTGTAGCCTGCACGGTTTTGTCGCCCCGCGCCGGGCGGCCCTGCTTGCCAGCCGGGACAGCATGCTGGCCGCCCTGCGTACGCATTTCCCGCCAGATGCGGCGTGGACGGCAGGCGTTTCATGGACGGCCCCGTCGGGCGGATTCTTCCTGAGCATGACGCTGCCGTTTATCGTCACGAGTGAGGATCTGCTTCTTTCGGCGCGGGAATACGGTGTGCTGTGGACGCCGATGAGCTATTTCTATCTGGACCAGCGGGCGACCAGGGAGATCCGCTTGAGCTTCAGCTATGTCACCCCGGCGCAGATCGACAAGGGTATCGCAGCGCTGGCGCGGCAGGTCATGCAGCAAGTTCACATGCGCGAGGCGGCATGAGCGCACCGGTTCTAAAACGGATCAGCGCCGCGCATGCCGCGCAGCGTTGCGACGAGCTCCTGGCACTGAGGGGTGTTGGCACAGCGTCGCGCAAGGCGGTGGTCGACTGCCTGATCTACGCGTCGTTGCGCGCAATCGATACGCACGGTATCGCCCTGCTACCGACCTATCTGAACCTGCTCGATGGCGGGCGTGCAAAGGCTGCGGCTGTTCCGGAAACGCCCGCGCTCGACATGTCGACAGCGCGCTTTGACGCGGCCGGCGCACTGGGCCCCGTGGCCGGGCAGATCGCCTGCGACTGGCTGGTGCGCAGCGCCAGGGTGCATGGTATCGCGGCGGCGGGTGTCTATAATTCCAACCATTTTGGCGCGGCCGGGTATTACAGCGAGCTGCTGGCGAGTGGCGTCGGCCTGGGTATCGCTTGCTGCAATTCCGATGCCCTGGTTGTGCCGGCGGGGGGCGCGCTGCCACTGTTTGGCACCAATCCATTGTCGATCGCCGCCGATGCGGGCGGCGGCCATTTTTTTAACCTGGACATGGCGACGTCGCAAACGTCGTTCTCGCGCCTGACGCGCCATCGGCAGCAGGGCACGCCGTTGGAAGCGGGATGGGCCGTCGATGGGGCCGGGACGCCGACCACTGATCCGGCCGAGGCTGCATGGCTGACGCCCTTGGGCGGATACAAGGGGCAGGGCCTGGCCATGGCGGTCGAGATCCTTTCATCGGTACTGACCGGGGCCGACCTTGACCATGAACTTCACCATGTTTTCGATCCCAAGCCACAAGCCATGGCGCAAGGCGTGGGGCATTTTTTCATAGCGATCGACGTCGCCCGCTTCTTGCCGCGCAATGTGTTTGCCGCCCAGCTGCGGCGCTTGATGGGTGTTGTAGCGCAGCAGTCGGTCGACGAAGAGGGCAATTTCGCCTTCAGTCCAGGCGACCGCGAGCGTGCGATGCTGGCCGAGCGCAGCGTACTGGGCATTCCTGTTCCGGAGCACTGGGCTTGCTTCGCCGATGTGCCGGCGGCGGCCTGACCCGATTTGCGCGAAAATTCCCGCTAGCGACGACCTTGCTGCGCAGCAGTCCAGCGCCGCACCAGCTCCAGCACATCGGGCGAGAACGTTTCTTCGATCTCGGCCACCTCCGCAAACGACCCTGTGGGCGCATGCTGGAAAAAGTGATTGAGGCCCGGCAGGCGCCGCACGCTTGCGGCGGCGTTTGCACGCAAGGCGTGCGCGAGAGCGGGCGCATTGGTCGATGCAAGCACGACCTGGTCCTTTTCGCCGATCAAGGCGAGCACCGGACAGTGAACCTTGCCCAGCACGACCTGTGGATCGGTACGAAGAAAAGCGCGCATCCACGGTGTCGACAAGGTGGTCAGTTCAGTGTCGGAAAAGGGACGGCCGTGGTCGCTCCGGGCTTGCACCAATAGTTGACGCAGCTTCTCACTTCTTTGCGCGGGATCGGCCGTGTCGACGATGTGCGCGAACAGCGCGTGCTGCAGCGCCAGTTCACGGTCCACCATGGCCGGTGGCTTGCCCGCCATGGTCACTTTGCTCAAACGATCGAGCAACAGCCGCTCGCCGCTGACACCATTGCCGCCCAACATGACGACGAAGGCAATCGCGCTATCGTCGCCGGCGGCCATCGCGGCAATCATCGCCCCCTCGCTGTGCCCGATCAAGCCGATGCGTTGCGGCGCGATGTCGCCGCGGCCGCGCAGAAGCGCGACGGCGGCTTTCAGATCGGAGGCAAAATCGGCGCCGGTTGCGACATTGTAGTTGCCGCCCGATGCGCCGAGGCCACGTTTGTCGGTGCGCAACACGGCGTAGCCTTGGCGGGTAAAGTAGTCGGCGAGCACCAAATAGAACTTATGTCCGAACAATTCGCCGTCGCGCTCCACTTCTCCAGCGCCGGGCACCAGGATAATTGCCGGAAATGGCCCGCTTCCTTGAGGAAGGGAGAGGGTGCCTGCCAATTGGACCGACGCCGCCGCATTGTCGATCAGGACCGTACGTTCCTGGTATGGCGGAAAAAACGCTGGCAATTGCGGGCGCGCGGGTCGCAGATGCAAGTACGCCGCGCCGACGATCAGGGAAATCAGGATGACGGCGCCGATCAGGCGGACGCTGCCTTTCGGCAGATGTGCTTGCATACCAGGGGTCTCCAAAACCAGGACGTGCGCGCGCTGGTCCTCAGCGTGAGCAGCTGATTATACGGGAACATTGAGTGACCAGCGCGTGGCTTGAAGTCCTCTGGTTTGCTCGTGATCGAACCCCTTTTGAGAATGGCGGCGCTGTGACTGGCCTGGAATGGAAGAAGGGATGTGGCGCCCGCATGACTGGCGGCCGGCCGCCCCAGGCCGATGAATATATGTATCGATGCCTGGGGGCGGGACGGCGGACCTCAGCGTCGGGTCAGTACGCCCGCCAGCTTACTGGCCTTGCCCGACACAAGGCAGTGCAGCGGGTTGCCGGTCTTGGGATCGGATTTGACTTTACCGCTATTTTTTTCCACTGCGGCCAAGGTGCCGACGCAGTAGTTTGGCCCGGGAATGCCTGCGGTATACGCGGCGAACTTGGTCTTGTCATTGGTGGCGCTGGTGCAGTTGGCGCTCAGGTTGGTAATGGTGTCGTCCTGGGACAGTTCGGCGCCTTTCTTGAAAGCGTCGGCCGAACAAGTCCCTCCACGAATGACAAGACCGTCGGCCATGCTTGGACCAGCCGCCATCACGCACAGCGCGAATGCCAGCGCCCGCTTGTTGAAAAACGTGTGCGTGCGCGAATTGTCTTCAAAAGAATGTTGAGCTTGAATGTGGTGGTGTTTGGTATTCATGATATTCCTCTATGTGATCAGAATGCTCCGTGAAAGCGGAGGCGGGCGGCCCAGTGTCGTATTCATGTGACGGTAGTTCTCTTGCAATAAAACGATCAGCATCCTTGCGTTACAGCGTGCATTTACGCTAAGTAAGTGCGCATCAGGTAAGGTTCCATTGGCGCATGATCGCGATCAGCTTGGGACCATACTCGGGGTCCGTCGCATAGCCCAGTTGATGCAAGCCCTCAGCCCAGACATGCGGGTCGCTTGAATTGAACAGCGTGTGGTAGCGCGGGTTGGCGGTCAAGAACGTCGCGTGCGCATCGAGCGACTGCTGAAAGCTGTCGTAGGCCGCGAAGTTGCATTCCTTGCGTTCGGAAATGCCTTTGACTACTTCGTGCGTCCAGATCGTCACGTACCGCTGCTGCGGATGCGACTTGATGCCGAACAGGTTGTAGCTGTAGATCCCGCTGTTGATGTCGGTCGGCACGCTGCGTCCGTAGCTCGTTTCGAGGATGGCTTGCGCCGTCGTGAGCGCAGCCGGGACGCGGGTCGTGGCTTGACTGGCGCGGGCGTCCGCATAGGTTGCCGTGACAAACGAGATTTTCAAGGCGTGCTCGGTGGCCGGACCACACACGCCATCTGGCGCGACACCCAACAGCGATTGGAGTTGCGTTACTTTGGCGCCGCGGCTGCCTGGCTGCAAACCGGCAGCCAGGCGTCCAATGGTCGACCAGCATGGCGTTGCGCCGGGGTCGGGCGCCACAGGGGTGTTTGCGTTATTGATCATGGAAGGCTCCTTGCGAATCGAAAAGTACGCCGCTGCCGCTGGCGCGTTGTAAGAACGAGGACGGCGCAGGCGCGTCGGGGTCAACTACAATATCGCCGCCAGTGATGGAACCAGCTTGGCGATCGCCATCGCGGACTGCCCCAAGGAGCTAATCCGCGTACCGAGCTCGGCCTGCTGCATATTGTGTTCGGTGGCTTCCTCGAGGAGGCGAACCAGGTCGGCATGGGCGGCCGTCCCGCCACCGTCGGGAATGGCATCGGCAATGTCGTCCAGGGACAGGGATGAGACGTTCTTCAAATGCTTGTCGTTGCCATCGCCATTCTCGAACGCCGCTTGATCCTGGGCCAAGCTGTCTTCCAGTGCATGCTGGAAATCGTCGTTATCACTCATGCGTTGCTCCTAATGTGCCGTGCCAAGTTGCATTAACATTTCGAATTGATGGACGATGTTGCTCACGTCGTTTCGTCCGTTGGCTATTTCCTTGTGGGCGTCCTTGTGCAGGGTGTCGATCTTTTCAGACACCTCGGCGAGCGACCTGGACGCCTCTTCCTGCCGGGCCGCAGGCACCATGTTCTTCAGCACCTTGTCCTGTTCATTTTTCAGCTTCGCGAGGGACGATAAATAGGCGGTGACAGCGGTATTGGCCTGCAGCATATGTTCGTACGACTCGGTGATCCTGGTGGTGACGAGCCTTTGCTGTTCGCGTATCGGCGCCAGATTTTTCTTGCGAAAATCTTCGATGTTATTTCGGACCGCAATCAAATACACCTTGAGGAAATCAAGGTCGGCCTGGCGATCCTGGTCGACACCCATCGGACTTGCCGACCGGCCTGTCGCGCTCGCGATTTTCGGGTATTGCTTCCAGGTGGAGTTGAGTTGATGGGGCGCATAGACGTCATCGACGAAACGGTTGGCGTCGGCCTCGACCCTGGCGTAATACAGCTCGACCAGTTTCAGATGGGCGCGCTGCGTCTGCATCAGGTCTTGTCCCAATACGGTGGACAATTGCGCCGATTGCGTGGGGACTTCGGCACAGCCGGCGAGCGATAAGCTCAACAGCAGAATCGGCAACAAGTTCATTTAACTTCCCCTTATCAAAAAGCTCAGGAATTCTTGAGGACAGTACGTATTCTCTGTATTGCTGCCTGGACTTTGGCCGGATCGCCGCTGGCGTCGCGCAGATCCGGCAAGATGTTCTCGACGGCCGCCCGCGTGTCGGCCTGTGTCGCCGTCATCTTTGCCTGCGCCTGGTCGCTGCCATCACCGCGTATCGTCGCCAGCATGACTTCGACGATGCGTTGCATGATCGATTCAACGGCTTCCGCGGCGTAACCTCCCAGGATGGCCAACACGCCTGAAGAGCTGAGCGCAATGCCCGGGACCGCCTCCAGCGCTTGTTTCAATGCCGGGCCCAGGGCCGTCGCCAGGATCACGCCGCCGATCACCCCCGTAATGAAGCGCGCGATGTAGACCGCGTTATACCTGGGATCGTAGGAACGCTTGACCAGGTAAGGTTGGGTTTTGACCAGCACATAGAATGCCGCGCCCAATGCCGCGCCGGAAAAAATATGCAATGCCAACAACACCATGCCATCGAAGCCGACGCCGTTCATGGGTGCGCTCCTTTGGCGTCGCCCTGCGCTGTGTCAGCAATGTTGTCGGTCGTGGCCAGTAAATGCGCGGTTGTCATGAACAGTAGCGCGCAGATGACGGCCACCAGCGCCGCGCCCTTGACCACCAGCGGTACCCCTCCCATCAGTCGATGCTTGCCAGGCGACGGTTCCGACACCGCCAGCGTGAGCGCGGTGGCCGGGGTGATCAAGGCCGACAGCTCCTGGTGCACCATCAGCAGCAGCACTTGCGCATTGACCGGTCCGGGCGTCGTCCGGCCGGCATCGGCGCTCCCGGCGTCGGCTGCGCCGGACCAGGGCGCCACCAGGGCCTGGGCGACGTCGGACACCGGCTCCATGCGCTTGTCTACCAGGATGGAGTCGAGCTTCGCGATATCGTTGACCAGTTGCTCAACGAGCAGCATGCCGTTCTTGCTGGCGTAGCGCAACATGCGGCGGCAGTCGCATACCAGGTCTGGCGTGGCGACATTGAGCGCGTCCATGTTTGTGGCCGGGAACGGGTCCGGCAGCGCTTGCGGGAGCGATTTTCCGGTGTCCTGCTGAAGTGCGCTTTCGGTCATCATGAGCGATCCTTGGGCAATGGCGGGCGTGGGTGGCGGCACATGTCGCGCCGCCACTTGAAGTCAGGTTCCACGATAACTTTTTCATTGCGCCGGCATCAGTATCTGAAGGTAACAGTTACGGTAGCGGCGCCTCTGGCGCAACACGGATGCTCAGACCGCTCGCACTTGACGGGCGGAAAAGTAATCCTGCAATTCGCAGCACACGGCCGTGGCTAGTTGTTCCTGTAAAAGGAGGGTGGCCGAGGCGTGGCGATCAAACTGCCTGGACCAGGTGATACTGCCATTGCACAGGTCGAGCAGGCGAAAACTGGCGCGCATCCGGTCGTTTTCGAAACGCACGCTGCCTTCTATTCGATAGTGCAGATGCGGACGTGGCGGCGCATGCGCGGCGTGCGTGCCCGGCATGGACTGTACAAACATGTCGTGCTGGACCACGCTGCTGCCGAATTGCTGGTACATGCGGTCCGACAGTTCTTCGCTCAGCCCGAGAGAAAAATAGCGCGCCGATGCGTCGGTCGTGATCGACTGCACGGGTCCGATGGCCAGCGTGTAGCATGTTTTTGCCGTCCCGGCGTGGCTCCCGGCGCGCTCGATTGCCGGAGCATAGCTGCCTAGTGGCACCGAAAACATCACGTCCGCATGGCTGCCTTCAAGTGCGTAGTACGTGCGCAAGCGGTTGCGCAAGCGACCCACTTGCACCCGCACGATGGGGTCGTCGGCGGGATCGTAGCGCGCCGGATCGCGGTCGAACACTTCGATCCCGATAATGACTTCCTTGAAGCTCTGCGCCGGGCACGCCATGCGACGCTCGACGAGAAACCGCAGCAGGCGGCGCATGCGATGGGCCTTGGCGAAGTGTGCGCTGGCCAATAGCCGGCCCAGCGCGGCTTCGATTTCCGCGCCCTCGATGGGGCGCTCCATGACGTCACGCACGGTGTCGTCAAGGTTGAACAAGGGCGCGCCGGGCGCCAACCCGGACTTGGTAATGTGCTCGCTGATGATCGCTTCCATGGATGCCTGCTTTCATGTTGGGGAAATAGCTGGTTCGGGACGGCGCTTGTCTCGTTGGCAGGACAACAATACCGCGCGGCATCGTTATCAACGACCACGCCCGATATCACCCGATCACACCCTATAACGGCATCCCGTGAAGGGACGCGATTGCGTCGGCGCGTCGTCACACTTATCCGCCACCGCTTGTTGCCGCAGGCCTGGCCCGACATCGTGCATGCCAGCCAGATCGATCAGCAACAATTGCCGCTGTAACTGTGCGGAGTCGCCGATGCGTCGTTGCGCGTTCTTGTGTGTTACCTGTCGCAGCAGTGCGCCCAGTGGATGCGCGGCAAGTTGCACCGGTATGGGGATCAGCTCATCGCTGACTTGCTGTTCAATAATGTGTCGCATGCTGCGGCCGGACACGATGGCCTGGCCACTCAGGCATTCGAGCAGCACCAGGCCCCACGCATAGATGTCGACACCCGGGGTCGGGACCGCGCCGCGTAATTGTTCCGGTGCGCTGTAGGCCGGCGAGCAGGCGGTGCGTGCGCCGGACTGCGAGAAGGGATCGACGGGAAGCCGGACTGCGCTGCCGAAATCAATGATTTTTGCGCGCCGTAATGCCGGCGTGAGCGGATCAGCCGGCAGCAACATGATATTGTGCGGCTTGATGTCGCAATGGACGATCCCTTGCGCATGCAGATAGACGAGCGCCGCCAGCACCTGGGCCATTAACGACACCGCGGAGCGGCCATCCATGCCACCGCGCAGCAACAGGCGCTCGCGCAGCGTCTCGCCGGGCACATAGTCGAAGACGGCGAACACTTGGCCGTCGGCGGTCTCGCCCCAATCATGCAAGATGGCGAGGTTGGGGTGGCATAGCCCGGCGCCCAGTGTGATTTCGTGGCGCAGGTGCCGGATTTGCTGCAGTGGCGTGGCGCCATTGCCGGATGGGTAAGCTGGATCGGGCGGGTTGATCAATTTGATGGCCACCGTGTCCAGCGTGTCGAGCCGCAAGGCCTTGAACACGGCGCCGTAGCCGCCACGGCCGAGCAATGTCACTAACCGGTAGCGATGACGCGCACTGTCGAAAGTGGTGGTTTGCAGGCGGCGCTCGCTTGGGATCAATTTTTCCGATATCGGTGCCGTTAAATATATTGACTGTACAAGCGCGGACGCCGCCGCTCAATCACGCAGACTGATCGTCAATCAGCGTGGATAACCAGGTGTGTAAGGCCGATGGCAGCGTGCATGGGGACCTGATGCGGCTGCGGGGGATGGCGCCCGGTGCCGGGCATGGAGCAACAACGCGCATGATGGGGGCGGTGGCCTCAACCCGGCAGCACTATGCGCACTGGCTCGGCGTGCGCAGCAATGGGGGTGGCGACCTCAGCGCGCGGCGCTGGCGTGCGTGGCGGACTGCGCATGCGTCCTGCTGGGATCGAAGACGGCTTCCAGGCGGGCTCCCACGCGAATCTCGAAAGCGAAATTTCCAAATCGCAATTCGCCACGGCGGCGTTCGATGAAATTGACCAGCATCGGATCTCCACCCACGGCGTCGCTGATCTGGTGTCGGGCGCGGTGCAGCTGCATGTTGAGGTGCTTGGTGTCGATGCGCAGCATATCGGCTAATTGCCCGGCGCCGAGCCAGCCCTGGCTGTAGCGATCGAAACCGCGCTGCGCGTCGAACACGCGTTGCCGCGCCAGGATCAACAAGGCGTAATGGTGGCTGCGCTCGCCCAGGTCGGCGAGCGATGGCCCGAGCGCGAGCCGCAACTGAACATGCTCTTCATTCTGGCTGACGGTGAACGTAAACTTGATGACGCCCCCCCGGGTGTTGCGCAGCACAGCGAGGGGCGCGGTCGCCTCGATCGGCATGCAGGCGAAATAGTGCCAGGTCTGCTGATTGACGCACAAGGTATCGCCATCGTTGAGCAGATGGCAGCCGTCGGCATCTTCATGCAGCCATTGGCCGTGTTGATCCTGATAGACTGCCGCTTCGGGCGAATGCTGGTCCGGCAATAAATGCAGCCCCGTCAGTGCGATGGCTGGCTGGGCTGGATCGGACGGCAGCAAGAGCGGGAGCGGCGGATCGAGATCGAGCACGCGCCACTGCCTGGCGGCGCCGGCGAAGCGAATGGTGTCGCCGGGCGCCAGCACATGCCCGGCGCGCGCGCCGACGGCTTGCCCATTGATGTAAGTGCCGTTGCGGCTGTGGTCGCACAATAGCCAGTTGCCGCCATCCCAGCGTATCGACGCGTGCACTTGCGACACGTCCGCGCTGTCGACCAAGGTGTCGACCTTGTTTTGATTACGCCCAAATACATGCAAGGAGCGCAAATGGAGGCACTCCTGGGTGTGTTGTCCTTGTAGTGTAGCCATGCCCGCTTCTGTCAAAGCAATTTGACGTCAAGCAAGTCAAATTGCTAAATCAAAATACTGCGCAAGTCACTATGCACGCATAGCCGCAGCGCCAGTTCACCGAGCAATCTGCAAAATTCCCCGTCGAAATCGACCGAAGCATTACGCAACTTGCAACAACGATTATATCTCCAGGGTGATGATTTGATGTCAAGTATTCATCATTACCCATTGTGCATGCGCGCACGCCAGGCGGACGGTCATGACGAAGGCCCACGGTCCGCGCCGACGTGCGGCATGTAACATGCGCGGCGTTACCGTAGTGATACTTATTTCTTTTCACTCCACATCGTATCGTCTGTTACGCGCGGGCCGAAACGCCCGTGCGGCCCAGCGCGGCCGATGTTCGTCGCCGCTCCATACCGCCAGTAATGGTGCTTCAACTACGAGGAGTTTTCCATGCCTATCACCACCAGTTCTACCGACCTCATTCTCGCCGGCCACGGCAGTTATGAAGGGGGCGCCGACAATTTCGTCATGCCTGCCAACGTGGATTTTTACTTGTTGCAGCCCGTAGGAACGGGTTTGACCGACGGCCCGGCGCTGGCGCTGGTCGGCAACAAGCCGATCGACCGGCTGGTATTGAGGACCTCGATCACGGCGGTGACGGACTTGCAGCCGATGGGCATGCCGAAGGTCTTCAAGGCAGGAGAAATGGCGCCCAACCTGGTGCTGCACGATTTGGCCGACTTGAAAACAGCGGTACAGGCCGCCATACCAAAAGGCGCGACCAACGTCATCATGGTCGGCAAGGATACCAAACTGCAGGACTTGCTCAAAACCGACGCGGTGCAGAAACTGATCAAAGCCAATACGGCCAGGCAGCCGGGTAGCAAGACGCGTGTTTTTTGGGCCGCGTGCGCCAACCAGGGCACCAATCCCGATGCCGGCTCGTTTGTATGGAGTAACGCTAACGCCGTGGCCCATGCGGCAGTCGCTTACGTCAAGAGCCTGAAGCCAAGCGCACCCAATTATGACAAGGCAATCAAGGCGGCCGGTGCGGCGCTGGATGCTGCGAAAATAGATCCACTCAACAGTGCCGCGGCGGTCAAGGCGGCCAAGGTCTTTGACGCGGCAACGGCGGACGTTCTGAAAGCGCTGTGAAGCCGGTCCTGGCGCACCTTGCGCCAGGCGCTGGCAGTAGGGCAGGGAACGCCCGCTCAGCGGGCGCTTCCTGCCCGCCATTGCGCGCTACACCTGGCGCGTGCTGATCGAGTAGCCCAGGTTCTCGCCGATGAAGTCGACGGCATTGAACATGTTGAGCTGGTTGTCCAGCGGTGAACCGCGTACCACGACGATATCCTGCTGCCCGATGAGCGCGCCGTTTTGGCTGGCGACCAGTTTGAAGCCGTTGAGGTAAATGTCGCTGTCGTTGCCGTAGTCTTGCCACTGCGATTCAGAGGGCGCGAGCGTAAATTGCTTGGTGCCAGCCAGATTGTTCGGGTTGTCACTGCGGCGGATCTGCAGTGTGACCGCCAGTGCGTAGGCGCTTTGATTGGTGAACAGCTTTCTTCCTGCCATGATTACTCTCCTTTACTGTCGTTGGTTTGTTGGGGCCGGCGCTTAGGCGTCATCTGTGCACGCATCGATCATGCTTTGCTTGATCCATAAGCTCGGCACGGCGCAATCGGTCGAAAAATTGCCGTGACGTTCGGCGCCATCGTCGCGCACGACGCGCATCTGGTAGGGGTGCTCATTGGCCGCACCCTGGCCCAGGATGATGTCGCGGATCGGGCGTTCCAGGCGGACAGTCGCCTTTGGCGTGGCGGGGTCGAGCAGCACCGGTTTGTTGCCGGCAAATGTCAGTGCGATTTCAAGCAGCTCCGGATGGTCCTTGAACACGGCGGGCACGGTATTGATGTTGAAGTCGGTGGCATAGGTGTTGCTGGTGGAGACATCCAGAATATCATCGAGGAAGCTGGTTCGATTGCCCGCCGCCAAGCGGCCGTTGAAGTCGATCCGGTCGGCATACCTGCCGGCCGACAGTTCGATGTCGACCCAGCCGCGAAACAGCGTCTTCTCGGGAGCGTCGCTACAGATCGCCGCCCACAGGGCGCGGAACTGGGTCAGGTTCAAGTCAAGCTGATTGCTCAATCCCTGGGCCAGGTTGACGTCGGCCTGCGGCTGCACCATCAGATTGCCGCTCTCGCTGCTCGCTTCACTATTGGGCAGGTACTGGCTGAACGTCTTTTTGACATCGTGGCCATCCTCGATACTGATCATCTGCACCGCCACGCCCAGCCTCTCTTGCAGCGCGCGCGCGGCCTGGTCTATCCTGGTGGGCTCGACCACGGGATTGCCGAAATAGCGGAAGCTGGCGCGGGTTTGCTCGATCGACGTCGCGCCTTCGGGCACGGAAAATTGCAGCAGTGAGATGGTGGGTTCGCCGGTGGGGCCGCGCGCGAATTCAAACCGGTCCGGCAGGAAAAACACGTGCGTGTGCTCGCGGTTGTCCTGGTAATAGTTATACGCCCGTCCATTCCAGCTCACTTGCCACTGCAGGTAGCCGGGCAGCGGCGGCACCCCCACCGATGCGCTGTAGACGCAGGCCAACAGCAGATACTGTTGCGGAAAATCGGGATCGGTGTCGCTGGCCATCTGAAAATAGGTGGACGCCG
Organism: Massilia rubra; assembly: GCF_011682065.1. Classification (GTDB taxonomy): domain Bacteria; phylum Pseudomonadota; class Gammaproteobacteria; order Burkholderiales; family Burkholderiaceae_D; genus Telluria_A; species Telluria_A rubra. The sequence continues at coordinate 30,209 of NZ_VUYU01000004.1, forward strand.
CGTCGAATGGAATACCGCCAAACAGGTCCAGCAAACCCGTTCGCACCGCGTCGTCAGCCCAATTGCGCTCGATGAAAGCGCTGCTCTGCGGCGCGGCCACGAGCACGGTGTGCAGCACCTCGACGGCCACGTTCGGCGTGGCGTCGAACAGGGCGGTGCGCACCATGTCGCGCTGGGCACCGGCCAGTTGCACCGATAACTGCAGCATGGCGCCCTGGGGCGTGACGCGCAGCGGGAAGCGCGCCCCGTTGGCCGGCAGCACCAGCGTGAAGGCGGCGCCGTCCATGAGCGGCGCCGCGCCATTGCGTTCGCCGGCGAGGTCGTCGGGCATGCCGGCTTCAAGAAACAGGGTCAGCGTGCCATCCGCGCCCAGGGTGGTCGCAAACGCCTCGTGGCCGCCCTGTTGTTGGGCGGCCGGACGGTAGCTCGGCAGGTAGAAGCTGGCGCCGGCCGCGTCGCTCAGCGTGACGGGCGCGGTGAGGTCGGCCGACAGGTTGGTCAGGGCGGCGCCGAGATCGGCTTTCGCCGCGCGTCCCCGTTGTACGGTGATCGATGACATGGTTAACATTTGCACTAGCTCCTTTGGTTAAGTACGGATTGCGGAAAGTGGCGCGCAGCGCGAGCCGGCAGCGATGTGTCGCACTGTCGGCCTGCGCGCTTCGCCGCACGGGCCGTGCGGTGGCTTGCTTCGGCTGACGCCGGTGCTTGGGATACATGGACACCGGGTGGCGGACTGACGGAAATCTGCCATCCGGGCGGCGCCCGCTCGCCGACGGAAAACGTGATCATGTTGTGGAACCTGGCTCCCGCATGAGGCTGCGCGAGCGGCGCGGTGAGGGCGCCGTAGAGAGCCAGGTCCAGCCCGCGCTGGCCGGCCACGGCGAGCACCTGCTGGCGCACCCAGGCTTCGCCGCCGGCCAGGTCGGCGGCAAACGCGAGCAGTGAGAACTCCGCTTCCCGCCCGTCCGGCAAGACCGAGTAACTCAAGCCGTACTGGGCTTGCGGCAAGCCGTCCGCGCTGCGCCCGCGCCGGAAATCGAAGCGCCCCACCAGCGCGGCGAGTTCATCGCGCAAGTGCGCCAGGCCGACGTGCGCGAGCAGCTCACGCAGGCAATCGAAGCTCAGCTCGCGGCTACCGAGTTCGAAGTAAAATTCGCAGCGCTGCGAGCCGGGGGCCGCGCCGAGCATGACCAGTTGGGCGTGCGGCGCCGCCGCCAACGGCGCCGGCCCCAGATACCGCCGCAGCAAGGTCATGGCGGCGTCGTGCGGACCGGCCGGCACTTCCGCATAAATCTTGTAGCGGGTAGGCTCAGGCTCGCGCTGGCCTGGGGCGCGCGGCTGGCGCGCCGCCAGCCAGGCGCCCCAGGCCAAGGTGGCATGGCGCTGCAACGCCGGGAAAGAGCGCGCCACGCCATCCCAGTCCGCATCAAGGCCCAGTTCGGTCAGCAAGGCGTTGACGATGGCCAGCCGTGACCCCGGCGCGCTGGCGCGCCCGCCCACTTCCATGGTGTAGCGCAAGTCGCGGCAGGCCGTGCTGAAACTAAATTCCAGCGGCGCGTCGTTCTGGTTCAGGCAATCTCCCACCCATGCGCCGCCGCAGGCTGCGGCGGCGGCGCCTGTGACGCGCGCAAATTCGCGCCCCGCGCCGGGGTCGCGCGCGGCAATGATGGCGCGCGCCCGTTCCACCCCGGCGTGTGCCTGGCGCGCCGCCCCCAGGCTCGTCATGAGGTCGCACCGGTAGCGGCGCGGATCGTCGCGCTCTGGCCGCCCTTGACCGTGCCGCGGGCCGTGGCGCCCGAGGCGTAAAGGATGTCGTACTGCGCTTCGAGCGTGCTTTTTTGCGCGATGGACTTCATCGCCGGAACGATGCGCGCGACTCTCGTCTGCCCGGCGTCCAGTGAAAACTGGTCTTCCCATACGACGTCGCCATCGTCATACGTCAAGGTGACATCGACGCTGTCGTCCTCGAAACGGGCATTGAAATAGACCGGAATATGTTCGGCGTATTGGTCGAGCACGATGATATGTTTGTCCTGCATCGGCAGCGGCCCGTAGGCATACACCGTTTTGTTGCCCTTGGACAGTTCGACCCGGTAGCTGACCGCTTCGGCGCGGAACTTGGCGTCGCTGCGGATGCGCAACACTTGCGGCGCTTCCTTCCCTTTCTGAATGACGACGCGCTTGTCGCCATTCCACTTTTTGCTCGAGAGGATGACCAGCGCCTGCTCGGCGTCGTCCCAGACGAAGTCGGCGCGCAGTTCGATGTTGATGGTAAGGAATTCCGCCACCGACTCCGCCATGGTGGCGACCACGCCCGTTTCACTGACGCCGGTCAAGGTGTATTGGTAGGTATCGCTGTCCCAGCCGGCGTCGGGCGCGAACACGAAGTCGGCGCTGTATTCGACGCCGGCGTTGCCCTTGGCGTCGTATTGGAACGGCAAGGGATTGGTCCCGCTGGTCTGGCCGCCATTGATGCTCAGGCTGTATGACGCCTGCTTGTCCTTCGGGCTGCCGGCCGGATAGCGCGCCTGCACGTTCAGCGTTTGCAGGCCCAGCCTGGCCTGGCTGTCGGCGCCCGGGACCGACAGGGCGACGTTGTAGCGTCGCCCGAACGGGTCCTGGGCCCGGTTCAGCGTGGTGATGTGGTCGGCGGCCTGCTCGTCCGGCCCCAGCCCGACCAGCGCCTGCGGCAACACGACCATGGTTGTCGCGTTTTGTTCCGAGTACAGGAAGTCGATCGAGTTGACCTGGCTGCCGTGGTAGTAGGAAGCGCGGATATTCACTTTCGGTATCATCAGCGTCGCCGCCTTGACGATTTCCTTGACGGCCGCCGCCGACTGCTCGCTCTTTTCCGGGCTGTCGGCCTCGCCAGCCGTGTCTTGTTCGACCTTGTCGGCGGCCGCCACTTCGGTCGCTTTCGAGCGCTGCACGGCTTCGTCGACCTTCGGTTCGTCCTTCAAGGGACTCCAGGCGTTCGGGTCGTTGCCGAGCTGGACTTCAAAAAAGTTCTTGAGCACGTAGTCGAGCAAGAGCTGGCGCGCCCACTTGAGGCCCTCGAGCTCGGCATCGCCTTTGCCCGTGTAGTTCACCACCTCGATCTTCAGGTCGGTGTTTTGCATGATTTTCTGCCAGCGGGCGTTGATGCCCAGGTCGAGCACGAACGCTTCGAGCGGAATCTGGGTGCCGATGCTGGCCTGGAAATCCTCGATCGTCTTCTTGAACTCGCCCGTGACCTTGAACGACACGGACGGCCGCATGGCAAGAAATTCCAGGCGATACACGGCGGCGATGTGCTGGCCTTTGCTCTGCAGCGCTGCCTTCATGGCCGCCGCCAGCTTGCCTTCCTTCCTGAAGGTGACCGAACACACGGCGGCGTTGTCGCCCACCAGCGAGGAGGAGCCCGCACGCCACACCAGTTGCTCCGCGCTTTGATAGACCACGGTGTCGTCCTTGCTGGCATCGGCAGCCTGCGCCGCCATCGGCCCGAGCACGGAAAAATTGACGCTGCCCGTTTGGTAGGGCACGGTGGAGAGGCGGATGCTGGCGCGATCTGTTCCCGCTGGCAAGTCCAGCTGCGCCTTGATCTTGTCCAGCGTGGCTTGCGGCACGCTGGTGTTGACCTCGAAATTGAGGAAGCCGGTGCCATCGGTGTCGTTTTCCGAGTCGGTGTACCAGAAGTACGACAGCACGCTCTTGCCGGCCCGCTGCGCCAGTGCGATCGTGCCCGGGATATACCAGAACTGGGTCGGCGAGGCGTGGTCCGGGTAGACGTCGACGCCGTCGACGGTGAGCTTGTTCTTGTCAATGTAAATCATGCGCTTCTCCGGTGGGTTAAGGGACTGCTGGTGGTTGCGGGAAAATCACTTCGAGGGCGCTTGACGTCGTCAATATCTGCGCCGAGGCGGCGCCGGCGGCGTCGCGCAAGCGCCACCGAAAGCTCAGCGTTTTGTCGAACGCGTACCAATAGATAAATTCGCGCTGCGGCTGCGCCGGCGTCAGGCATAGCTTGCCGTCGACCCACAACTGCGGGTTGTCGGCAGCGCCGGCGACGACCACCTCGATCGCACTCGTGGCTTGCCAGTGGTACCCTGCGGCGACCCGAAAGGTCACCCTGCGCCGGCGCAGGGGATTCAAGAAAATGGCGGCCCCGGCTGGCTGGCCTGGGATGCTGAACTTCGCGCCCAGGCGCGGGGTATAGGTGGCGGTATAGCCCACGGCGTCGAGGTCGACCCTCGTTGGCGCAAACGCATCGATCGCCAGCGCCGCCGTGGTTTTGTCGATGTCCAGCACGGCCGGCGTGCAGGCCAGCGCGGCCGGCCCGTTCAGTTCCAGCCGCACCGAGCGCACCAGCTCCCACGGAAAATCGTCGGCCACGCTGGCCAGGTACTGGCGATAGGTGTACCAGAGCGCTGGCACGACGTCGAGATAGGCCTGGCCGGGCGCGATGGCGATGGCGCCCGACTGGCATGGCGCGGCGTCGGCCGTCGCGCCGGCGCCAAAGTACAGCGTGCAGTCGTAGGTGGTGGGCGCGGTGTTGCCCGACGCACGCGTGAGCTGCAGCGTCGCCGCGTCGGTCGGCTGGGTAAAGCCGACAACGTTCGTGTCCCTGGCCGACGGCGCCGGCGTGATCCGCACGTCGGCGCGCCGCAGCGGCCGGCCGCCGAAGCGGTCGTGGCAGCGCACCGTCAATGACTGGGTGAAGCTGGCGCTGGTGGACAGTTCGATGTCGGGGCGCTGCGCCAGCGCCTCGGCCAGGCCGCCCGGCGCGCCCTGCAGCACCGCCGTGCGCGCCACCACGCCCGTGACCTGCATATCGGTGTCGAGCCGCCTGGACATGTTTTGCACGTCGTGCACGGTGGCGCAGTCAAAACCGACGAGCCAGTTTCCGGTGTTCGCTTCGGGCGCCGGGGCGAAGCGCGGCAGCGGCGTCAGGATGCTTTGCAGGCTCTTGAGGAAGGCGTCGCGCAAGCCGGGCGGCGCGTCGCCACCGGTCTGGTTGACCGACTCCACGCGCAGGACGCCGTCCTGGCGCAGCTGTTCGAAGGTGTCGGTCTTTTCGACGCTGATGACGACGAAGTTGGCCGAACACTTTTTTTGCACCCAGTCGCGGAATTTGGATTCGTCGAAATGGATCGTTGCGCCATACATGGGTCGCAAGGCCGCGTACGATAGCGAGTAGACGATCTGGATGGGCGCCGCCGCCGGCGCCCCGGCGCTCCCCCTGAGCAACACATACTGATCGGTCGTCAAGCCGATCGCCAGCGCGGCCGAATTCTGGCCGAGCAGCGACGGCGTGGCGGTCACGGCGCCGCCACCGATGATGGCGGCGGCCACCGTGCCGTCGCTCCAGGCGATCGGCTCGAACTGCAGGTCGGCGCCCGGGTAGCGCGCCGCCAGTTCGCGCTCCATATTGTCCATCTCTACCGGGTCGGGCTGCAGGTCGACCACGAACGACAGCATGCCGGCGAGGCCGTCGATGGGTCGGTCGTAATGGACCAGGGTGAGCTGGTAGTTGCCATCGTCGCCGCGTGCGATAGCGGGACGGGTCGCGGCATAGTAGAACAGCGTCGTGGGGAGCGCGGCATCGCGGTACACCAGCATGCCGCGCGCGGTTTCCAGGTCCACTTTTTGGTCGTCTGCAAGCATCGGTCAGCCTTCCCGCGCGCCGCGCGTGATTAAAATGAATCGACCCGGTCGGGATACACGGTGATGCTCAGCTGCTGCTCGACGGGATCGATCTTGCCTGCGGCCAGATCGGTCAGATCGGTGGTGCCGGTCTTGGTCGTCACGCGCGCTTTGACGATGCGCAAGGCGCATGCCTTGCCACTGTCGGCCGGCACCTTCCACACCACCTGGCCGCCATCCTTGGCGCTGTCGAGTTGTATCGCCTGGTTGAAGGTGCGATCCGCATCGCTGCTGCGGAAGGTGTATTCCACCCGTAGTTGCGCCTTGAGCACATCGGGGTCGAGTTGAAAAGCGATCGGGTTGACCATGTCGCCGAGCGGGGAGGCGAAGGTGATCTCGCCCTGGCCATTTTTCAGTGTCACCGTCGTGGCCTTGCCCACGACGGACGACCCGGCCGTCAGGTTCAAGGTCAGTTGATAGCTGAGCTGCTTGTCCATGGCCTGGCCGAAGGCCTGGCTGATCGAGGCCGGCGTCTGGTCGCGGCTGAGCGCCACGCTCTTTTGCCAGTCGCCATACGTGAGCACCACGTGGGCGCTGCTGATCACATCCCATGGCAAGTCGACCGCGTTGAGTTTGACGCTGAGCACGCCGATGTCGATGCCCGAGAAGTCAAGATAGTTATTCCCGCTCTGGCTCGTGGCGGACGCCTTGTACGCCGGCGTGCCATCGGAATACGCCACCAGGTAGCTGTAGCGCACGTGCGTGTCCTTGCTGGTCTTGCCGAACGTGCCCTTATACTGTTTGCTGACCGGCTGCGGCTCGGCCGTCCGAAACTCGATGCTGGAGACATCATTGCCGGTCTCGTCGCGCAGTTTCTGGCCCGCGTAAGTGAGCTCCGTCACCACAAAACGGTCGACCATGCGGTTTTTCAGGCCGGCCACGTCGGGCGCCGCTACAGCGAGGTCGACCTTGACGTAAGGAACGGCGTTCAGATCGATCAACTGGAACAGCTGCTTGGTGTCGCCCTTCACCAGGCCATTAAGTTTGGGCAACAGCGCCTGCGGATTCTTGGGCAGCGAGACGGCCTGGGTCAGCGTCATCACCCGCTTCTGCTCCATCTGCTGGTTGATCTGGCGCGCGCCGTTCACGTCCAGGTCGTTGAGGCTGACATCGGGCAGCTTGGCCTTGAGCATGTCCTCAAGTTGCTTGCCGGCCCATTCGGTCAGCAGCTTTTGCACGCTGTCCTTGTCGTCTTTCGAGGCAACGGCAGGCAACACAATGTCGGTGCAACTGTTGACCGCATCGTTGTACTCCTTGCCGCGTACCACGTCCTCGCTGTAAGTCCGGCCCCACGAGCCGTTTCTGACCTGGGTTTCGATGTCGAGCTTGGCGATGACGTCGTGTTTGAGCGTGACGGTGGCCTTGGCCTCCGGCAGCATGCCGTCGAACGTCACCTGGTAAGTCACGCTGATGACGCTGCTGCCGCCTTTGCTTTTGTCGTAGCCATCCGGTTTCGGGCTGCTGTCGTCGAGTTCCCAGCCGCCCAACGCTTGCCAGAACAGGGGCGCGCCCACCTCTTTGAGGTTGAACGTGACCACAGCCGCATTGCTGTTGAACAGCGACGGGGTGGTTTTCAGCAGGCCCGAACTAAAGGCCGGGTCGGATGCGGCATACGCTTGCGGGGTGTTGAATGCCTGCACCAGCACGGTTCCCGAGGTATACGGGACTGGCTTGATCTGGATGTTAATGTCGGGTAAGAACTGCGCCCAATCCTTGCTATCTTTGTTCCATACGGCCTTTTTCTTGTCTGCCGCATCAGCGGTCAAACCGAGTTCCGCTTTCAGCGCCGCCGCCTTCGCCACGCTTGCCGCGTCCGAAGAGTCCATCGCGACGCACAATTCCAAGGTCTTCTTGGCGATGTTGGAGGTGCTTTGGTCGCCCTTGATGGCATTGAGCAATATTGCCGTCACCTTAGGATCATCCACGTTCGGCATGGGCAGGCCGACCGTCATGCTGCAAATGCCGCCAGTCATGTCGGCGCCAAAAAACCAGGTCATGTTAAAGCTTGGAGCGCCTTGCCCATCCGGCAAGAACGTCGGTTTCTCGGCCATGGCATAAAACACGTTCTTGTCTTCGCTGTCCGGGTACAGGATATAGTCATTGAAGGTATTGTCGAAATCCCCGGGAACCTGTTTGACTGTGACTGCTGGCGAAATTGTTAACATGCGCTACTCTCCTTCGGTTGGATGTGACATGGGTGAAAAACTGCCTCTTAGCGGCGCGGTTCGGGAATCGAACTTGCCGTTTCGGTGATCATGCGGGCGCCGTCATGGTCGGCAAACCATTGGCCAAGGTCGGCCGAGCCGCCGACCAGGAAGGTCGCGCGTTCCAGTCCCTGTTTGCCGACCTTGACCGGGAACGACTTCATGTAGATGGCGTCGGCGCCCATCTGCTGGACCTTGGCGAGCAGCGTGTCGGCCAGCGTGGCAAACAGCGCCGACGTGGCGTCGTCGCGCGCTTCCTGCGAGACGTTGGGCGTGTCGTGGTTGGCCACGGACAGTTGGCCGGCCGCGACGGCGGCCCGCACGGCGGCGCCGCACGCGGCCAGGGTGGGTGGCGCCGGCGGCGGGCTTTCCTTTTTCTTGCCGAACAAGCCGCCGGACGCTGGCGCTGCCTTCGGCGCCAGGGACTGCAGCGCGGCCGCCAGGTCGCCGCTGATCTCCACGCGGGCCACCTCGTCGAGGGTCAGCGTGCCCTCGTACTTCAGCGTCAGCACGCCCGCTTCGCCGCGAAAGGCACGCAGCGCCGCAGCCTTTTCGCTCGTGGTCAGCGTCTCGCTGAAGACCGCGCGATTGGCCGCCGTTGCCGACGCCGGCTGCGGGCCGATGGCATGCGCCGCCTGCGCGTCGGCGTGCAGCGTGAGCGTGGCCGTCACATCGGACAACTCGGCACTGGTCAGCGTGACTGCGCCGAGCTTTGGATAGCGCTGTGCGATGCTGGCCAGAACCGCATCCAGATCGCTCGCCTCGGCGCGCCAGACGCTTTGCAGCGACAACACGGCGCCGTTGGCGCTGGCGAGCAGCGCTGGCTTGGCGCTGTCCTGGCTGGTTTCAATGGTTGGCGGTCCGGGGAGGACGGCGAAGTTGCCGCCGCCGTCCGGACCGACGGGAAAGCAATACAGTGCGTCGACATAAAAGCCTTGCGGTAGCTGGTTCATGAGGCGAGTTCTCCTTGGGGTGAGGGCATTGCTTCGGCGCGGGCGCCATCGTCATACATGCCGATGACCAGTGCGCACTCTGGCGGGAGGAAGGCGGACCATGGCGCCGGTGCGTCTTCCTGATCGCTGTACACGCGAAAGCGATAGCGGTTGTTGAACATGCTGCTGGCGAAATAATTCAATTGGCTGGTGGGCATGGCCGTCGAAAATTCCAGCAATACGGAATTGGCGTCGGCGCTTTCTGGCAAAAATTCCAGCTGCACGCAGGTGGTGCCGGCGTGAAAGCGCACTTCGACCGGCACCGCCTGCGGTCCGTACTGACTGAACGCCGTCGGTTCCAGCGTCACCGAGTGGCATGGCAGGTCGAGCGTGATGGTGTGCGCGGGGTTGGTTCTGTTGTGCGCGACGACGCACAGGCGCGCCGCGTCGGCCGTGGCGCAGACGAGGAAGGAGGCGCTGGGGCAGTTGCGCTCCAGGGTCGCCGCCAGGCGGCCCGGGTCCGCCGCCACGCCGCGCAATCCGACTGTCACGACGGCTTCTTCCAGCAGGGCCGCCGTGGCGCTCACCGTCACGATGCGCATCGGCGAGGGGAGCGCGCCGGCGTCGATGAACAGGTAGTCGTCGCTGCCATCGCGCCAAGGCCCATCGATGACGTCGTCGTACTGGACCACCGTCAGGCTGACGCGATACGGTTGCTTCGATTCCACGCGGGCATAGCGCAAGTCGAGGCATGCGGCTTGCGGCTGTGACGGATACAGGTCAAGCGAGTACGGGGTTGCTGTGCCGGAGGCGGCTTCGGCGGCGGCCACTTGCAGGTTGACGGTAATCTGTTCGCAATTGCGCAACTGCTCGGGTATTCCAGAAGCGAGCGTCACCCGCCGCGTCAGCAGTTGATCGGGTAGCCGTGGAATGCGCGTAAACGTGGTCACCTTATCGCGCGTCACGCTGCTCTTGAGAACACTGAACGGGTCGTAGCGCAGCGCTACCGGCACGGCGGCGAGGCACGGTGTGCGCAGGTCCCAATGCGTGCTAGCGGCCACGCCGGGGGCGGGCAGGTCAAGGCTGATATACGGCCCGTCGTCGATACGGCGGCAAGGCATATAGCGGCCGAACGCCAGGCGCAGGCGCGCCGCCAGTGCCAGCGCGAGCTGCGGCGCGGCCGCGCCCCCAACGGCGGCGCTGAAGGTGAACAGGCCACTGGGCGGGGCGGTCAGATACCTGATCAACGCGGCAAACGGCATGCCCGCGCCGTTGCCGTCCAGGGCCTGTCGCAATGCCCGCAGCGTGGCTCCGGTGTCGAAGCGCACCTGGAGATCGAGGCGCGGGAGCACGGCGGCCACTTCGCATTCGATGGCGGCGCGCACCACGGTCAGGTTGCCTTGGTCCAGGGCACCGTAAAACAAGAGCGCGGTGTCCGCCGGGAGGCGGGCATTGAGCGTGGCGCGCCCGGCGTCTTGCCACGCGAACGGGGCCGAGACATGGGTGTCGTTCAGTTCAAAGTGCACATGGCAGCCAGTGGTGAATGTGCACGGCAGCAGCGCCGCGCCGCTGCCGGCCGCCTTGAGCGCCTCGCAGGCCGGGGCCAGGTCGCAGCTCTTTTCCAGGCCCATGGTCAGCATGGCGTACTGGCACTCGTCCGCACTTTCAATATTTTGATCGGAAATGAATTCGAGGTGGAAGTCGGGCGTGCCGTCCAACTTGCTCGCCAGGCGAGCCGCCTTTGGCACGGCAAAACGCAGGCCCGGATTGTCATAGGCGCCCAGCAAATCAAAGTTTTCCGTCCTGATGATGCTTTGCCAGTCGGGCATCCCTTGGGCGGCAGTCATTATTGGTGAGTCCATGGTCGTTCCTGCCGCGTGAGCGGGGTGAGTGACATCAGCGGATGCCGGGCGTGGGTCGGAAGGTCGTTGACTACGGTGCGTAACTGGTGATGAAGCGGACCCGGCCTATGCCATGGGTGACGTGTTCATTCACTGTACGGAGGCGACGCCGGGCGGATAAGTATCAGGCTGTTACATGTGGGGACGGGGCGCGCCGGGCGCATGAGCGGCAACCGCTTCCTGCCGCGGCGCCGCTCGACCCTGACAGATCGGATGCTGGCCACGCGCTGGCCTGGAACGGTCGCGCGCCGGGCAAAGGGGGCAGTTAGCCGAATTGCCCATTGCGCATAAATGGCCGTCAATTATCGGCGGGAGAAAATGTAGCGCCGCCACCCTGATTTTTTGGAAACCCTACTACAACGCTTGGCCATCGAAATATTTTTTAAACAGGCAAGATTTTTATGTTCTAATATTTACAAGGAGACATTCAAAGAACAGGCGCACGTTTCAACGGCGATGCCTGTCGCGGATGTGCTGGATCGTCTATTCAATTTGCCGGGGATCTTATGCATCGTGTATTCGTATACTTCGTGCCAGGATGCAGCCATGAATAAGATCCGGGGAATATTCTCCGGACCGGCAGTCAAAGTCGCGGTGATCCAGCTATGCATACTTCATAATCAAACCGAAAAGAACCTGGAAGCCGCGGTCAAGCTGATCCACGAAGCCAAACTGGCCTCGCCCGACATCGTCTGCCTGCCCGCCGCATTCGCCACCGGCTTGAACTTTCCCTCCTTGAAACGCGATGCGCAAACCATCGACGGCCCTATCGTCACCACCCTGCGGGCGCTGGCGGCGTCGCTCGGCATTGCGCTGGTGTTCGGCTTGCTCGAACGCGACGGCAACGATATTTACGATGCGGCCGTGTATATAGACGAATCCGGCACAATTGCCGGGAGCTATAGAAGAAACAGTATCTGGGATGGCGAGCGCGATTATATTTCGCGCGGCGATCCGGCCCCGCTTATCGATAGCAAGCATGGCAAGATCGGATTACTGGTAAGTTATGATGTACGTTTCCCGGAGGCATCAAGGGGGTATTTCACAGAGAATGTCGATATCATTATCTGTGTCGCCAGCCTGTTCCATATTTATGGTTTTGCAGTCGAATCTTTATGCCGCGCCAGGGCCGCCGATAATGCCTGCTATTTCGTCTTTTGCAGTTGTGTTGGTGAAAATGGTTTTGCCATGCTGGAATATATGGGTGGCAGCCTGATCGCCGATGGAACGGTGATGAAAGTCGACGAGAATCGCGAACTCGACTTGCTCGCCCGCGCAGGCCAAAGGCAGCAAATCGTGCATGCCGACCTCTTGATCCGCCGCAAAAACAAGATCGGCAAGGAACTTCCCTACAAAGCCGACTATCTCGACAATTGGCAGCGGCCCGCGCACGGGGAATTGCAGGCATGAACGAGTTCGCGCCAAGCCGCGCCATGTCGTGCCGCTTATGGCTGATCGACCTGTACCGCCAGATCTATTGGGACATGGTGCAGTTCTTCCGCTATCGCCTGATCGTCGTCTCCACCATGCTGACCTCGGTCTCCATGGTCCTGTCCTTCGGCTTCGGCACCTCGCACGTGCAGGCCATGGGGCAGGGCGGATCGAGCTACTTCGCCTTTGCCCTGCCCGGCATCGTGGGGGTCGGCATCATGTTCAGCTGCACCTACACCATCGGCTACGCCTTCATCGTCGACCACAACCGCCGCGCGATGGAAGATATCGTCCTCTCGCCGCTGTCGTATGGCGGCTTTCTGCTGGGCCGCCTGATCGGGATGATGCTCAAATGCTCCCTGCAGTTCATCGCGGTCTTGCTGCTGGCGTCATGGATGTTCGGCGTCCACGTGGGCTTGCCGTGGCGCCTGCTGCTTGGCTTTGTCAGCGCCTGCCTGTTCTTCGGGGGCTTCGGCATCGTCGTGGCCTGCTTTACCAATGAAGTCTCGTTTGCCAGCGTGGTCAACCTGGTGCTGATACCGCTGACCTATATGTGCGGCGTGTTCTTCCCGCTCGAAAATTTCGGCTCGGCCCAATCGCTGATTTCGTGGCTGCCGCTCTCGGCCCAGGTCGACGTGCTGCGCTCGGCCATTTCGGGGGCGGCCGCCACCAGTTTCGCCCATAGCGCCGGCTTGTCGCTCGTGTACGCCGTGCTCATGATGGGAGGGGCGCTGTATGTTTTCAAGCACCGTGTCACCCGCCGCTAGCCTGCCAGCCGCCGTTCCGGCAGCGGGCGTGGCGCCTGTGCTGGAGGTGTGCGGCTTGCGCGCGGCGATCAACCAGCGCTTCGCCATCGCGGGCGTCGACTTTAGCCTGGGCCGCGGCGAGACCATCGCCATCATCGGCCGCAACGGTTCGGGAAAATCGTCGCTGCTGCGTTTGCTGTCCGGCCTGGCAAGTCCGGACGCGGGAACGGTGCGCATCGCCGGCCATGCCAGCACCGACTGGAACAAGACCGCGCGCCATCTGGGACTGGTGCAGCAATCGAAGGAAATGCCGGCCCACACCACGGTCGGCGAGTATGTCTTGCAGCAGATCGACCTGCGCCGCGCGCGTCGCGACAGCGCACCGCGCTTGCTGGCCATGGCCGGCCTGAGCGATTTTCTCAAGCACGATGTGGCGGCTTTGTCAGGCGGCAACCGGCGCAAGCTGCACATCCTGTGCGCGCTGGCACACGGTCCCGACCTGCTGTTGGCCGACGAGCCTTGCGCCGGCCTCGATGCGCAGTTCCAGAGCGACGTGATCGACTATTTGAACGAGCTCAAACAGCAACTGGGCATGAGCATGGTGATCGCCACCCATCAGCTGGAAGAAGTCGAGGCGCTGGCCGACCTGGTCGGCGTGATGGAGGGCGGGCGCCTGGTGCGCCTCGAACGGCGCAACCGGGAACACAGCGCGGACAGCCCCGCGAGCGACACATTGGCGCTCGACTTCGCCGACCGCACGCTGGTGGCGCAGCAGTGGACCCGCCTGGCCAGCCTGTTGCACGCGCTGCCTTACGTGGTCGATGCCACGCGCGAGGGCGAACGGGTGGCACTACGCTGCCGCAGCGGCGACGTGGCGCTGCTGTCGAGGACGGTCGGCGCGCTCGCCGAGCACGAAATTCATCTTCGCAACATCAAGTGGGCCGAGCCCGGAATGAAGGAATTGATTCAGGGGCGTGGCATGGGCGATCGCTAGCAGAGAGCAGTGCGGTCGGAATAGTGGACGGTCGTGTAGCAAACAACGAGGAGAGGCCTGTGATCAGCAATAACCGGGATTTGCCGTTTTGGAAAGAATATCCAGAGCGGGACAGCGAATGGGTTCGGCAATATCCGACCAAGCACGTTGCGGTTTCCGAAGAAGATGTGTTTCGCAAAGAGCCGATGGGCTTTTATGTCCATATCCCGTTTTGCAACCGGCTCTGTTTCAGCTGCCCCTACATCAAGCACCAGACCGACAAGAGCGTCACCCAGCGCTACGTCGATGCCTTGAAAAAGGAAATGTCGAACTATGCCGCGCGGCCGTATGTGAAAGAGCACCAGCTGACGGTCGGCTACATCGGCGGCGGCACCCCGACCGCGCTCAGCACCGAGCAACTGGTCGACCTGCTGACCCATATGAAGGCCGAGTTCGACATGAAGCCGGGCCTGGAAATCTCCACCGAATCGACCCCGCTCGATATCTCGGAACAAAAGGCCAGCGCGCTGCTCGAGCATGGCGTGAACCGCATCAGCCTGGGCGTGCAAACCTTCATCGACCAGGAACTCGAAGACCTCGGCAGGGCCGGCAACGCGGCCATGATCATCGATGCGATCAAGATGCTGCAACGGATCGGCGTGCCGCGCATCAATATCGACCTGATGCATGGCCTGAACGGGCAAACCATGGAAAGCTGGCATCAAAGCCTGCAGACCGCGGTCGACCTGGGCGTCTCCAGCGTGTCCTTCTATACCTATATGGAGTTCGCCCAGATCAGCACCAAGCGGCGCAAGCTGCCGCCCGTGCCGCCGCGCGAAACAGTCGACGAGATGTTCATCTACGCCGCCGAATTCCTGACCAGGAATGGCTACGAAGGCTACTTCGGCGACTGCTTCGCCTTGCCGGGCCAGCGGCCGGCCTACGGCAGCGTCACCTGGACCGAGGAATTCCCGATCATCCCGATGGGTCCCACCGCGACCGGGCACTTGAAGGATTACTGGTATTTCAACGAACCGAGCATCGAGCTGTATATCGAGGCCGTCAATGCCGGCCGCCTGCCGATCGCCATGGGCAAGCAGATCAGCGCGGAAGAATCGCTGCGTCGCGCCGTGATGCTGGGCATCAAATCGTCGCGCCTGGACCGCCAGCGTTTTCGCGAGCTGCACGGGGTCGACTTCGCCCACCTGTTCCCGGAAGAAATCGCCGACCTGCAAGCGAAGGGCCTGGTGCGCCTGACCGATGAGGCCATGGAAGTGGTGGGGCCGAAGGGCTGGTACTACATGGACAACATTTCCAAGGCGTTCTATTCGAAGGAATTCCGGCGCTACCCGCAACACCTGGGCGCCAATATTTCTCCCTTCATCATCAAGGCCGCCTGATTCCACAAGGAGCACACCAACATGATCAATGCAACCCTCTTTGATTTGGAAAACCGTGTCCCGCAGGTCAAGCCGTTTTCATCGATCGATGAAGTCCGCAGCTACGACCTGGGCATGCGCAAGTCGGCGCTGGTGGCCTACCTGAAGCCGGCCAAGCGCATCTTGAGCTACTGCAATGACACCAACCGCGACCTGTTCGAGGTGGGTACCGGCACCGGCCTGCTGTCGCTGTATGTGGGGGGCAAGCGGCCCGAGCACATCATCTCGAGCGTCGAAGAAAACGTCACCCTGCTGGAGGTGGCGGAAGAAAACCTGAGCCTGAGCGTCTGGTGCACCGCGCCGAGCAATATCGAGTTCGAGCTGTGCAAACTGCACAAGTTTCCCTTTGCGAATGCGAGCGCCGATATCGTCTACTCGTTTTCTTCCATGCATTTGTGGAAAAAGCCGGTCGAGACCCTCAAGGAGATCAGCCGCATCTGCAAGCCGGGCGGCGTGGTGCTGCTGTTCGACACCAACCGCCATGCGGAAGAGGGGCATATCACCTTCGTGCTGCAATTCGTCAAGGAAGGCGCGAACGAGTTCATGGATTCGCTGCGCGCCTCCTACAGCCCGCGCGAGGTCAAGGACTTGCTGGCCCAGGCCGGGCTGTCCGAGTGGCGCGTGTATGAGGACGAACTGGGCCTGGTGGTGTCCTCGGTGGTGCTGGACGACCTGGAGGAATGCCCGTGAACGACCGCGCCCAGACCGTGGAGCAAGCCATCGTCGCTTGCTTCGAGAAAGTCCTGGCGGCGTTCGGATCGAGCTTCGCCCTGATGTACTTCGGACCGGAATGGTTCTACACCGATGACGACGGGCGCGACCCGCCGCCGCCTGTGGCCCCCGTTCCGCACGACAACCGCCTACACTGAGACCGCCCTATGAAAGTCGGAATCGTACAGCTGGACTGCAAGATCAATCGCAGCGACAGCAATATGCGCCGCGCCGAGCGCTATATCGAACAGGCAATCGAGGCTGGCGTCGACCTCGTTTGCCTGCCTGAAGCCTTCCTTACCTCGGGCAATATCCTGGAAGTGGCCGACGTCGCCGTGGTCATCCCGGGCGCCGCCACCGAGGCCCTGGGGGCGCTGGCGCGCAAGGGGGGCATCAGCATCATCGCCGGCCTGCTCGAAAAGGATGGCGATGCCTACTACAGCACCGCCGTCTTGATCGGGCCCGACGGCGCCATCGGCGCCACCTACCGGCGCGTGCACTGCTTCGAGATGGAACGCAAGTACCTCGCCTGCGGCGACCAGTTCGCCTGCATCGATACCCCGCACGGACGCATCGGCCTGATCCTCGGCTACGACCTGAACTTCCCGGAAACCTGCCGCGCCCTGTACCAGGAAAAGGTGGACATCATCTTTTGCCCGGCCTTGATTCCGGAGCAGTTCTCGTACGTGACCAACCAGCTCCTGACCACGCGCGCCATCGAGAACCAGTGCTTCATCGTGTTCGTGTCCGGGGTAGGCACGAATGTGTATGCGGGCTTTAACTACATGGGCGAGAGCTGCGTCGTGGCCGATCCCCTGTTTCTCGAAGATGAGCTGTTCGACTTCGTCGACGGCGGCGAAACCCTGCTCAGGCTCAACCAGGACGAACAATTCCAGGTCATCGAACTGGACGTCGGGCGCTTGCAGCGCTATCGGGAAACCCGTTCCCTGATCGGCGATACCCAGCCCGACGTCTATCTGAACAGTTGGCAAGGCATCCATAGCCGCGCGGCTCTTTCCGGCAGTAACTCCTAACCAGGCCCATCATGCGAATTCTCTTGATCTCAACCAACAAGATCCGTGTGCCGCGGCCTGCGCTCCCGATCGGGGTCGCCTACATCAGCGCGGCCCTGAAGGCGGCCGGCCACGAGGTCCACATGCTCGACTTGCTGTGGGAGCCGCGCGAACTGAAGGCGGTGCTGTCGACCTTGCAGGAAATCAAGCCCGACGTGGTCGGCATCGCCATCCGCAATCTCGACAACCTCACCTTCATCGATCCGGTGTTCTTCGGCCCGATCACGCACAAGATCGTGCAGTGCGTGCGCAAGTACTCGACGGCCTACGTGGTCATGGGCGGCAGCGGCTTTTCGGTCGAGCCGAAAGACATGTTCCAGTACGCGCGTCCCGATTTCGGCATCGCGGGGGAGGGCGAGGATGCGATTGTCGAATTGCTGGACTATCTGCAGACCGGCAAAGGCAGCCTGACCACCATCTCCGGGCTGTGCTACATCGATCCGACCACCGGCTACTTCCACCAGAACCCGACCCTGGGCAAGGTCAATGTCAAGCTGCTCGTACCCGACCGCAGCATCTACGATCCGCGCTACTTCGAGGAAACGGTGGCCGCCGCCACCGATCTCACCCGCGACTACCAGCCGGCCATCGAAACCCTGCAAACCAAGCGCGGCTGCAAGCTGCATTGCTCGTACTGCATCATCAAGAAGACCGAGGGGCGCGGCAACCGCTTCAAGGACCCGCGCGAAGTGGTGGAAGAAATCCGCATTGCAATGGTGACCAACCCGATGGTGCGCGAATTCGAAATCGTCGACGCCACCTTCAACTATCCGCTCGACTATGCCATGGAAGTGTGCGAAGAAATCGTGCGCGCCGAGCTGAACGTGCCCTGGTACTGCCAGCTCACCCCGAATGCGATCACGCCCGAGTTCGTCAACCTGCTGGAACGGGCCGGCTGCATCCGGGTCGACCTGGGCACCGATTCGTTCTCGGACGCCTCGCTGGAACAGTTGATGAAGGGCTTCGACATGGCCAAGGTGGTCGAAGTCGACCAGCTTTTGCAAAAAAGCAAGGTTGAATTCACCCATTGCGTGTTCCTCGGCGGCCCCGGCGAGGGCTCGCGCGAATTGCGCGAGTCGGTGCTGGCCCCGACCAAGTACCTCAAGCCGAACCAGATCTACGCCAACCTGGGCATCCGCATCCTCAGCGACACCAAGCTGCAGCGTATCGCGGTGAAGAATGGCTTGATCGAAGAAGACCACAATATGTTCATTCCCACCTTCTACGTCGAGCCGGAGTTGCTGGAAGACCCGGCCACCCTCACGTTTGTCCGCGATATGTACTTGCAAAACAAGAACTGGTATCTGTGGTGGGGCTTGAAGGGCCAGGATCTGTACCAGCGCAGCAGGGAAACCATCAAGCGCGTCGACGACATGCACAAGGAATACCGGCACGCGATGCAGGGCGTCGAGCCGCTGATCCTGCCGCCGGTCAAGGCGCCGATCGCGACCCAGGTGCGCTTCATGCCGATGCCCCAGCAGGCGCCGGCGGCATGAGGCACGCGGCCATCATCGCCGAGCTGGAAAGCGCACTGCAGGCGAACGCGTCGGCGCAGCTGGCGCTCTCCCTGCAGCGCTACTTTCCCGAGCCGATCAGCGCGCTGGGCGTATCGAACACCGAGGTGGTGAAAATCGCCGCCCAGGCGTTCGCGCGCCATGCCGCGCTCTCGCCCGACGAATGGCTGGCGCTGGCCGATCATTTCGCGCACTCGCATGCGTATCACGAGCATTTCATCCTGGCCTCGGCGCTGGTGGCGAAAGTGGCGCCCGGCCTGGACGACGAAGGACGGCTGCTGGACCGCTTCCAGGCCTGGCTGGAGGCCGACGTGAGCAACTGGGCGCAGTGCGACGACCTGTGCATCAAGCCGCTCTACGTTTACCTCAAGCGCCGTCCGCACTTGCTGGAACGGATTTACGCCTGGGGCCAGTCCGACAGCCCGTGGTGCCGCCGGGCGTCGAACGTGGCCCTGGTCAAATTCGTGGGCCGCAGCGAGAATTTTGATCTTGAACAGATGTTCGCCAACTGCAAGCGCCTGCTGGCCGATGGCGACCCCTACGTGCAAAAAGGGATCGGCTGGATGCTGAAGGTGGCCAGCCAGTACGAATTGCAGCCGGTACTGGCCTTCGTGCGCAAGCACTTGTCGCTGATGGAGCGCCCGACCCTGCGCTATGCCATCGAAAAGCTGCCGGCCGAGATGCGGCGCACCTTCACCCAAGCTTGACCAGTCACAGAATTGAAAGGGTAACAAATGCACATACATGCCTATCAGCACCGGGCCGGTTTGAATTGCGAGACAACGTGCATGCGCAACGTGCTGGCCGTGCACGGGGTGGAGTTTTCGGAAGAAGTCTTGCTCGGCCTCGATGGCGGCTTCGGCTTCGGCTACTTCGAGCGGCGCGACAACGGGCCCGATATCGTCATCGGCCGCCAGCAGATCTTTTCCGGGCAGGCGCTGCGCCTGCTCGGCGTGCGGGCCAGGAGTTTGCAGGGCAGCGGCGCGGCCATCCTGCTCGATCAACTCAAGCTGGAGCGCCCGGTCATCGCGCGTGTCGACCTGAGCGAACTGCCGTTCTGGAACAGTCACGGGGGCGCGCCATTCGGCGGCTATTTCATCAACCTGGTGGGCCACGACGACGGCCAGTTCACGGTGTCGGACGCCGGCTTCCCGGACCTGCAATCCATCAGCGAAGACGCATTGAACCGGGCGCGCACCAGCAAGCGTTCGCCGCCGATCAATCCGGAGCGCTGGTGCCACGTCATCGAATCGGTGTGCGGCACGCCCGACCTGGCCCGGGTCGGCTACTTCGCGGTCGAAAATTGCGTGCGCGATGTGCTCAAGCCCAGCATCGGCAATCTCGGCCTGCCAGGCCTGAAGCAGTTCGCCGCCGGGGTGCGCAACTGGTCGCGCACCAAGACCGGCACGGTGAAGATGCAATTGTGGTCCGACGGCGGCGTCCACGAAGTGTCGGCGCTGGCTTGCCAGCTGCAGAGCCTGGGCCGGGCGATCGAAGTGTTCGGCACCGGCGGCGGCTTGTTCCGGCCCATGTGGAGCCGCTTCCTGCATACCTTCGGCGACCTGGTCGGCGACGAGCGCCTGCTCGACGCGGCCCAGACCATGACGTCCAGCGCCCACCTGTGGACCATGCTCGGCCGCAACCTGCTCGAGGTCGCCCCGGATAGCAGCCAGGCCGCGCTGGATCAGCAGCTGGCCGGGCTGGTCGAGACGATCGATCGCATCTACCAGCTCGAGCGCAAGGCCATGGACGGCCTGCGCTCGATCCGGCCGCTGGCCACGCGGGTGCCGCCCGCCGCCGCCCACCTCAACACCACTTCCAACTTCGCCTGAGAAAGCAAGCTGCCATGGCCAAAGATTACATCCGCCTGGACGGCGTGCGCACCCACAACCTGAAAGGGGTGAGCCTGCGCATCCCGAAAAATCAGTTGGTGGTCGTGACCGGCGTGTCGGGCTCCGGCAAGTCCTCGCTGATCTTCGACACCTTGTACAAGTACGCCAAGGCGCTCTACCTGGGCGCGCTCGGCAGCGCCAATATGGATGCCGGCGAGAGCGACTACCAGGTCGAGCAGATCGGCGGGGTGCAGGCGCCGGTGGCGCTGGAACAATCGACCCGGCGCCTGTCCAACCCGCGCTCCACGGTCGGGACCCTGCTCGGCATCGAGCGCTCGCTGCGGGTCCTGTTTGCCCGCTGCGGCGCGCCGGCCTGCCCGGCTTGCCTCGGAGCGGTCGATGCGCGCCTGCAGTGCGGCGCTTGCGGCTGCATTGCCGAGCCGCTTACGCCCAGCCACTTCAGCGCCAACCGCAAGGAGGGCATGTGCCTCGAATGCAATGGCATGGGACGGGTGACGGCGTTCAGCGAAGAGAAGGTGGTGCCGGACCGCGCGCGCAGCCTGACCTGGATCTGGGACAATGCGGTCGGCGGCACCTACAGCATTCCCAACGTGCGCAAGGTGTTCGAGGCCATGTGCGCCGACAAGGGCATTGCGCTGGACGTGCCCTACGACAGCTTGAGCGAGGCGCAGCGCGCGATGGTGCTGCATGGTTGCGAGGATACCTACTTCGTCTCGGTCGGCAAGGTGTCGAACAATATGCGCTTTGACGGCATTCTCGGCTACCTCGACAAGCAGTACCGCAATACCTCGTCCGCCACCCGCCGCGTGGCGCTCGAATCCTACCTGGGCGAATCGCATTGCACGGCCTGCGGCGGCGCCCGCCTGCGGCCGGAGTCGCTGGCCGTCAGGATCGCCGGCTACACCATCGCCGAGCTGCAGCAAGTGTCGGCCCGCCAGCTGGGCGAGACCTTGCAGGCGCTGGCCGGGAGCCTGGCGCTGTCGCCGGCCGCCGCCGAAGTGTTGCGCCTGTGCCTGACACAGTGCCGCAACCTAAGCGATGTGGGCCTGCCTTACCTGACCCTGGCGCGCAAGGTCACCTCCCTGTCCGATGGCGAGCTGCAGCGCATCCTGCTGGCCCAGCATGTCGCCTCCGACCTGAGCGGCGTGATGTATATATTGGATGAGCCGTCCATCGGCCTGCACGAACGCGATACCCGCAAGCTGTTGTCGGTGCTGACCCAACTGCGCGACATGGGCAACAGCGTGATCGTCATCGAGCACGACGAGACCATCATCCGCGCCGCCGACTGGCTGATCGAGATCGGACCGGGCGCGGGGCAGGATGGCGGCCAGGTGGTGTTCGAGGGCAGCTTTGCCGACATGCGCGCCAGCGCCGCCAGCCTCACCGCGCGCTGCCTGGCGCAGCCCCTTGGCCAGCGCCCCCGGCGCGACCTGTCGGGCGCGCCATGGTTCACTGTCGCGCCCAGCAACCGCAACAACCTGAAGGCCGCCAGCGCCAGCTTCCCGTTCAATGCGCTCACCTGCGTGACGGGCGTGTCGGGGGCCGGCAAAAGCAGCCTGGTGCGCAGTGTCTACGAGCAGGCCGTGCGCGCCATGGACGAGGCGCCGGCCGGCGAGTCCAAGCCATCCAAGGCCGCCAAGGGCGCCAGGGGCGCGGCCAGGACGGCCGGGCGCTTCGACAGTGTCGTCAACGTCGAGCAAAAGCCGATCGGCCGCTCCACCCGCAGCACCATCGCCACCTATATCGGCATCAGCGACGATATCCGCGACCTGTTCGCCGCCCATCCGCAAGCGGCGGCCGCCGACCTCGGGCGCGCGCACTTCAGCACCAATGTCGCGGGCGGGCGCTGCGAAACCTGCAAAGGCCAGGGCGAGGTGGAAGTCGATATGCACTTCCTCAAGAGCGACTACGTGGAATGCCCGGAATGCAATGGCATGCAATTCCATGAGGACGTGCTGGCGATCCGTTGGGAAGGCAAGAATATCCATGAACTGCTGGCCCTGTCGGCCAATGAGGCGCTCGGCTTTTTCGCCGGACACGACCAGCCCCAGTGCGAGCGCATCGGCAAGGCGCTCGGCCTGTTGACGGAATTCGGCATCGCCTACCTGACGCTGGGGCAGTCGACCACGAGCCTGTCCGGGGGCGAGGCGCAGCGCATCAACCTGGTCGCCGAACTGGCCGCCAAGAAGGCCGGGCACACCCTGTACATCTTCGACGAACCGACGCGCGGCCTGCACATGGCCGACCTGGCGCACCTGACGCGCATGGTCGATGGCTTGCTGGCCCAGGGACATACGGTACTGATGATCGAACACAATATGGACATGATCTGGCTGGCCGATCACGTCATCGATGTCGGTCCGGAGGGCGGGGAGCAGGGCGGCAACGTGCTCTACAGCGGCAGCATCGATGGCTTGCTCGAATGCGCGGCCAGCTATACGGGACGCTACCTGGCCCAGTACCGGGACCAGCGCAGCGGGGCGGCGCCGGCGCCGACGGCGTCTTCCGCAGCGCGCGATGGCTTGCCGGCCCGCACCAGCGCCACGCTGGCCCAGGCCGGCGCGCTGCATTTCCCCGCGCCGGCACAATTCCAGCACACCTGGGATGCGGTCACGACCCTGGCCGATTCGGTGCGCGACAGCGACAGCGCCGCGCTGCTGACCGAGTTCCTGGGCGCGGATGCCGGCAGCGAGCAACTCAGCGGCCTGAACCGGGTGCACCACGCGGCCATCTATCTCGGCGACTATGAGAACGACCAGGACGTGTTCGCCTGGTTCGCCTTCCTCGACCAGCTGGCCCACGCCGGGCTGGTGCGCGGCGTCGAGCACGGCCCGTCCTACATCGCGCCCAAGCAATACGGCACTCCCGGCTGGTGGGCATCGCTGGAACGGGCGGACGGCTTCGTGATCGAGATGTTCTGCTGCCGTGCCTTCGGCCCGTGGCTGGAACGCACCCCCGTCCAGCGCGCCCGCCTGATGTCGCACGCCGCACTGGCCGTCAACGAGCGCGAGCAAGTGCTGCCGACCCTGCAAGCGCTGGCGCGCTCCCAGCCGCAGGTGGAACTGATCGCCTTCACCGAAGGCGATGAGCTCGGTCACTGCTACGGACACTTACGCAACAACCACAACAATTTTGTCATTGAGCTGGTCCATAGCCATGGGGCGGCACGGGAGAACATTCATGTCTGAAGTTAAGTTCAAGCCCTTCTCGGGCGTGCATTGCGAATCGACCATGCTGGTCAACCTGCTGGGGCAGCAAGGCATCGCGCTGTCCGAAGACATGGTGTTCGGGCTTGGCATGGGCCTGTCCTACATCCACTGGCAATCGAGCGGCATGCCCTATCCCTTCATCGGCGGGCGGGTCAAGCCCGATCTGCTGGCGGAAAACCTGTCCGCCGTGCTGGGCGTGAAGTTCGATGTGCGCGAGTCGTCCTCGGACTCGCGCGCCATGAACAATGCGCTCGGCGCACTTGAAGAAGGCAAGCTGGTCGGACTCAAGCTCGATCACTACTACCTGGAGTATTTCCAGGAAAAGGCGGTGCATTTCCACGCCCACTACGCCACCATGTACAAGGCCGACGAGCAGGGCGCCTGGCTGGTCGACACCGAGGATGCCAAAGGCGGCGGCTATACCAGTTTCGACAGCCTGACCGAAGCGCGCTCCGCCAAGGGACCGATGAGCTCGAAAAGCCTGTCGGTGACCGTGGCCGACGGCCCCTGGCTGGCTGAACTGCGCGAGCACCTGGCGGACAGGCTGCCGACCGCCTTCTTTATTGCGCTGGCCGCCAACGCGCATACCTACCTCCATCCGCCCATCAAGAACATGGGGTACAAGGGCATCCTGACGACCAGCGAAAAGATCACGAGCTGGCTCGACGAGATCGACAACCCGGGCGAATCGCTGCCGATCATCGCCATGTTGATGGAGCGCGCCGGTACCGGCGGGGGCATGTTCCGGAAAATCTATGCGCGCTTCCTCCAGCAGGGCAGCAAACTGACCGGCGTCAAGGCGCTGGCCCCCGCGGCCAAGGAGTTCGAGGCCATCGCCGGCCTCTGGACCGAGGTGGCGCAATTGATCGAGCGCGCAGGCAAGAGCGGCAGCAAGGATGCCCTGGCCAGCGCCAGCAAGCTGCTGGCCGAGATTTCCGGGCGCGAGCAGGCCCAGTTCACGGTGCTCGAAGCGCTGGCGCGCGAGGCCATCGACAAGGCCCCGTCGACTGAAGGAGCGCGGCAATGAACAAGCCGGTCAACCGCACGCCGGCCGATGGCGCGGCCCGCATCCTCGACACGCTGCGCATGCGTGAGCGCATCGCGGCCCAGGTCGATGCGCTATTCACGATGCAGAGCGCGCCGTTTCGCCAGTGGCAGGGCGAGGCCCTGCATGCCGCCGTCGCCCACGCGGCCGACGCCTCGCCGTTCTATCGCAGCCATCTGGCGAGCAGCGCGCCAGCCTTCTTGCGCTCCGGCCAGGTCAAGGACTTCACCGCTTTGCCTTTCACCACCCGCCAGCATTTGCACGACGCTTATCCCTTCGGCATGCTGGCAGTGAGCCAAGATGCGCTGGTGCGCTTCGGCGAAAGCTCGGGCACCAGCAGCGGCACCTCGATCGCGGCCTTCTTCACCGCCGAGGATTGGTTCACCAATAACTGCACCGTGGCGCACATGCTGCAGCAGGTATTGACGCCGCACGACGTGGTGGCGGTCGCCGTGCCCTATGAACTGGCCGGCGTGGGCCAGGACCTGGACCGCGCGCTGGAACTGATCGGCTGCACCGTGGTGGCGCTGGGCGCGTCGCCCCAGTTCTGCCCGCCCGAGCGCATGGTGCGCATCCTGCGCGACGCCGGCGTGACGGCGCTGATCTGTTCCGGCACGCGCGCGCTGCACCTGTCCGAAGTGGCGCAGCAACTGGGGATCGATCCGCGCCGGGACCTGAAAGTGAGCAAGCTCTTGTGCGCGGGCGAGGGCTCCTCGCCAGCCAAGCAAGTCATCCTGCGCGAAACCTGGGGAGCGGAAACCTTCGCCATGTTCGGCATGACCGAGACCAATACCCTCGGCATGTTTTGCAGCGCCAATCAACTGCACCTGATCGAAAACCGCTCCTACTTCGAACTGATCGATCCGGCCAGCGGAGCACCGTGCGCGCCCGGCGTGGCCGGCGAGCTGGTGGTGACGACCCTCAGTTCGCGCGCCTTGCCCCTGATCCGCTACCGTACCGGCGACCTGGTGCATATCGAGCAGGCGCCGTGCACCTGCGGTTCGCCCTTCCACACCATGCGCCACATGGGCCGGGTGGCCGACCACATCGTGGTGCAGGGCCGCAGCATGAGCATGCTCGCGCTGGAACAGGATGTGCTGAGCGAGCTGACCAGCGCCCCGTATCACTTCGGGGTCAAGGTGGTTGACGAGAAACTGCATATTGGCTTGACCGAGAACAACTACGGCGAAGAGGTGCGCGCGCGCGTCGCGGCCCGCTTCGTCGCCCAGCACGGCCTGGAAGTCAATTTCTTGCTGATGGACAAGGACAAAGTCGACAAGGCGGTGCGCAACGCCGTCAAGCCGACGATGCAGAGTATCTATCTCAACTGACGTGACACCCCGATGGAGAGAGCGACATGGCCACGATTGAACTACGTACCGCAATGAACGCCGCCGGCAAATTCTATGTCGACGATTCCTGTATCGACTGCATGGTTTGCAAGGACATGGCGCCGAACAACTTCGCTCTCGACACTGCCAGCGAGACGTATTACGTCTCGCGCCAGCCGGAAACGGAGCAGGAGCTCGACGATGTGACCGACGCCATGGATTCCTGTCCGTGCGCCGCGATCGGGGACGATGGCCCGGCGCCGGCCTGATGGCCGGCGCGGGCAGGGACCCGGGTAGCGACACGGGTAGCGACGCGGGTCGCGATGAAGTGGCGCCAGGCGGGCGCGATTGATGTGAAACCGGGAGAGTAGCGATGATGGAAACGAATACCAGCTTTGCCAACGGCGCCGCGCAGGCGAATGCACTCGGGGCGATCGCCGAGAGCTACGATGTGCTGCATAATCTTGCCACCCTGTCGCAGGCGCGCCACGTCAGCGACGTCGTGGCCGGCACGCGCAACTCCGCGCTGCATGCGGTGTTCCAGGCGGCCGAGATCGCGCTGCTGAACCTGGTGCGCCTGACCCGGCGCGCCACCAAAGCCTTGCAGGAAGACGACTTGCAGCGCGCTACCGAAGTGATGCGCTGGGTGCATGGCTTTCACCTGGTCATGCGCCGCCTGGGCGACGTGCCCAAGCAGATTCATCTGATGTGCCGCGATCCGGCGGCGACGCGCAAGATCGGTATCGCCGAGTCGCCCGCCATGGCCGAGTTCCTGGCGGCGTCCGAAGCGCTGGAGCTGCAAGTGAACCGCTTTTTCGACGAGCGCGGCGCCGCACCGGGCGGACGCGGCATGACGCAAACGGTGGGTCTCGGCCGCCATACCGATCTCGACTATGCCTTGCTGAACCTGGCGCGCTCCTCGGCCCACGAGATGGTGTACTGGGAAGCGAACCTGAACGAGGTCGTGGTCGAGCTCGACGATCGCGACTTCGACCAGTTCGTGGCGTCCGGCTTGCTGGGCAAGGCGGTCATGGAGTCGCAATTGCAGGCCGAAACCTGCTACACCGAGTTCGTCGCCCTGCACCAGGTGCCCGAAATCCTCAGTTGCGAGGCGAACGACCATATCGACCATGCGGTGCGCGATATCCGCGCCGGGCGCTATTCGCAGGCGACCGAACGGCTGCAGGTGGCCAGCACGCTGTTGCCGGCCATGGTGCAGGCGCAGCAAGTGATGGGCGATTGCCTGTCGGCCAACGACTACCATATCTTCCGCGACAACCTGGGCCCGGCCAGCGGCATGCATTCGCTGTCGATCCGCTATCACATGCTGCGCGACCTGTTCACCTCGCTCTGGGGCGAGCTGGAAACCCACTTCAGCGGGTCCGGCTTCGCCTCGCTCGAGGCCGCCGTCGAACATGTGGACCTGGGGCGTCATGACAGCGCCCACAACTGGCAGTTGCACAACCTGCTCAACGCGGCGTTTCGCCTGTACGACCTGATCGAGGCCTGGCGCCATGAGCACCTGCACATGCCGCGCAACTGTCTGGGCGGGGGCGGCACCAAGTCCATGATCGGCGTGCCGGATGGCCTCTTGACGGTCAAGCGCATGCGCGAGGGCGCCAACGCCCTGGCCTCGCTCAACCGCCTGCACCGCGCGCGCGGCGTGGTGGCCGGACCCGGTGCGGGCGGCGTGCTGTCCAGGCATGTCGGTCGCGCCGATTCGCTCGACCAGCGCCTGCTGCGCGCGACCGGGGCCTTTACGCGCGACCAGTTTCCTCATGTACAAGAAAAGGAAACCTGCCCGTTCAGCCGCAAGGACCCCGCGCGCCGTCCTTAGGCCAGGAGTCCAAGGCCGCAGCTCCGATGTCAAACAACGCGATCAGCAAAGACAACATGACAGCCAACTTATCGGATTACCGCGTCGACTACCGCGCCGGCGGGAGCAATATGGAGTACCGGCACAATCTGCACATGCACAAGGCTGCGGGCGTACACAGCGGCGCGTCCTTCGTTGCCAGCCTGGGCGACGAGCGCGAGGTCTGGTATGACGGCCAGCGGGTCGATGTGCGCACCCACCCGGCCTTTGCCGGCGTGTTGCGCGAGCTGGGACGCCTGTACGACCTGCAGCACAGCGACGCCCATCACAAGGATATGACCTGGACTTCCCCCCAGACGGGTCATCCGGTCAGCCTGTCCTACCTGGCGCCGAGCACGCCTGCCCAGTTTGCGGCCAAAACCCGCAACAGCCATCTGTGGATGGAGCACAGCCACGGCCAGTTGCCGCGCATTCCAGACTTTGTCGCCAATGTCGTGGTCGGCTTGTACGATTACCGCCACGAGCTGGGCAAGGTCGATCCGCAATTCGCGCGCAACGCCGAAAACTACTATCTGTACTGCCGCGAGCACGATATCGCGCTCACCCATGCCATCGGCGACCCGCAGATCGACCGCTCGGCCTCGCTGGCCGAGCATCCGGACAATGCCTTGCGCATCGTCGAACGGCGCGCCGACGGGGTGGTGGTGCGTGGCGCCAAGCAGTTGGCCACGCTGGCGCCGTACTGCCATGAAGTGATGGTCTACCTGTCGCCCGCCTTCTTCATGCGCAGCGCGCCCGAGTATGTGATCTGGTTCGCGCTGCCGATCGCCACGCCGAACCTGCGCCTGATGTGCCGCGAATCGCAAACCGAGCACCGCAACAGCTTCCGCCACGACCTGTCGTCGCGCTATGACGAGCAGGACGCCATGCTGTTCTTCGACGATGTGTTCATCCCCAACCACCGCATCTTCCTGCTCGACGATTGCCAGGCGGCGGCGGCCGGCTTTGCGCGCATCAGCGCCTGGGCCTTGTACGTGGGGCAGATCCGCTTCTACCATCGGCTGCGCACCTTCCTCGGCGTGGCCGCGCTGGCCAGCAAAGCCATCGGGGTCAAGGATTTCCGCGAGATCGGCGACCAGCTCGGCGAACTGACCTCGTACGTGGAAATGGTCCGGCTGGCCATCGTCGGCCTGCAAAACGAGCTCAGGCCGACCAGTGGCGGCCACCTCGCACCCGGCGTCACCCTGGCGCTGGACGCCTTTGCGGCCCAGGTCTCGGCGCGCGTGGCCCAGATCGTGCGCGTGGTGTGCGGTTCCGGCCTGGTGATGCAGCCGAGCGAGGCCGACCTGGCCAATCCGGTGCTGCGCCCGCTGCTCGAACGCTACATGGGCGGCAAGGATGTGGACGTCGTGTTCAAGTCGCGCCTGTTCCGCCTGGCCACCGAACTGGTGAGCGACCGCTACGGGATGCGCCAGGAATTGTACGAAATGTGGAACCGCGGCGACATCGTGCGCAACCGGATTGCCCTGTTCGAGAGCTATCCCGGGCGCGCCGGCATCGAAGCGAACATCGTCGCGCTGCTCGACGGCGCCAGCGCCGCCCTGCAAGCGGCCCACCCCGTCCCGGAGTCCACATGACCATTCTCAACGTGCGCGATGTCAGCAAATGCTACCGTCTCGGCCGGGTGCCGGTGCCAGCCGTGCGCAACGTCAGCTTCAGTATTGCCGACGCCAGCTTCAGCGTGCTGACCGGACCTTCCGGCTCCGGCAAGACCAGCTTGCTCAACCTGATCGGCTGCCTGGACCGGCCCGACAGCGGCAGCATCGAGATTGCCGGCACGCAGGTCGGCAAGCTGGCCGAAAAGGCGCTGACCACCTTCCGCCGCCAGCATCTTGGCTTCGTGTTCCAGAACTTTAACCTGCTGGCGGCCCTGACGGTGGCGGAGAACATCGCCTATCCGCTGCAACTGGCAAAACAGGGCGCCGCCGCGCGCAAGGAGCGGGTCGCCTTCCTGCTCGACGCGGTGGGCCTGAACGGCAAGGATGGGCGCCGGCCGCACGAACTGTCGGGCGGCGAACGCCAGCGCGTGGCGATCGCGCGCGCCCTGGCGGCGCGTCCGCGCCTGGTGCTGGCGGACGAACCCACCGCCAGCCTGGACCGCGCTACCGGCGCCCAGATCGTCGCGCTCATGCGCAGGCTGCAGCGCGAGCACGGCGTGTCGTTCCTGTTCGCCTCGCACGACACATCGCTCATCGCCGGGGCCGATACGGTGATCAATCTGCGCGACGGCGCCTTGCAGGCGCGCGCCGCCGGCATCGACCAACTGGTGGAAGCATGAGCGCGCTGGCTTTGGCGGCGCGCAATGTCTGGCGCAACGGGCGGCGTTCGCTGTCCACCTTCCTCACCATGACGGTCGGGGTCTGTGCGCTGCTGTTGCTGGGCGCCTATGTGCAAACGGTGGACCAGGGCTTGCAGACGAACTTCGTGCGCCATGGCGGCCACCTGGAGATCCAGCACCGCGACTTCCTGCTGTACGGCGACGGCAACCCGGCCGCCTATGGACTGGCCGATTACCAGCGCATCATCGATGCGGTGCGCAGCGACCCCCAGTTGCGCGCCCAGGTGCTGGTGATTACGCCATCGCTCAGGCTGGGCGGCATTGCGGGCAACGCCAGCGCCAACGTGTCGCGCACGGTGTTCGGGCGCGGCACCCTGGTGGACGACCAGAACCGCATGCGCGCCTGGAATGCCTACGGCTTGCCGATCAAGCCGGGCAACCTGGCCCTGCAAGGATCGCCGCCGAACGCGGCTGTGATCGGCACCGGCGTGGCGCGCGTGCTGCGCCTGTGCGGAGCGCTGGCGGTGCCGGACTGTCCGCCCCCGGTCGAGGCGGGCGCGGCCGGCGGCGCGGCGCAGCCGGCCGGACTGGCCGCACTGAGCGAACTGAGCCAGCCGGCCAAGCGCACGGCGATGGACGCCGCAGTCCCCGTCATCCAGTTGCTGACGGCGGGCGAGACGGGCGCGCCGAACGTGGCCGACCTGAACGTGGTCAAGGCGCAGAGCCAGGGCGTCAAGGAGCTCGACGATGGCTGGATCGAACTGCACCTGGCGCGCGCCCAGCGCCTGGTGTACGGCGAGGCGGCGCCACGGGCCACCTCGCTGGTGGTGCAGCTCGACACGACCGCCAACCTGGCAGCGGCGCGCGAACGGATCGCCGCCATCCTCGCACGCGACTTCAAGGGCGAGCAGCTCACCGTGCTCGGCTTCGACACGATCAACCCTTCGTACGGGCAAATACTGGGCATGTTCGGGGCGCTGTTCGGTTTCGTCGCCTTGCTGTTCAGTTGCGTCGTGCTGTTCTCGGTCGCCAATTCGGTGAACATGGCGGTGGCCGAGCGTACGGTCGAAATCGGCACCTTGCGCGCCATCGGCATGCAGCGCGGCGCGATTGCCGCCGTCTTCGTGTGGGAGGCACTGCTGCTGGGCCTGGCCTGCGCGGTGGCCGGGCTGCTGCTCGCGCTGGGGATCGCCTACGCGGTCAATCATGCGGGCATGAGCTGGCTGCCGCCGGGCACGGTCGAGCCGCAAGTGATTTCGGTCGGCTTGTGGGGCGAGTACAAGATCATCGCCAACGCGGTACTGACCTTGCTCATCGTGTCGCTGCTGGCCGCATGGTGGCCCGCGCGCCGCGCCGGGCGCCTGCCCATCGTCGATTCGCTGCGCCATGTGTGAGCGACGCACCGTCTTGGCCTGGGCGCTGCTGGCCGCGTGCGCACCGGCGCGGGCCGGCGCGCCGGACGCCAACCTGCTGCTGGCCCAGAGCGACGCGATCCGCAACCCGGTCCAGCCGTTTGCCGTCGATGTGCGCCTGACCGAGTACCGTGCCGGCAAGCAGACCGATGAAAGCAGCCTGAACATCTACGCCAAGATCGATGGCGCAAGCGGCCAGTACCGCAACCTGGTGCGCTTCGCGCGCCCGCTGCGCGACGCCAACAAGCTGATGCTGGTCAATGGCAGCGACATGTGGTTTTTCGACCCGTCGAGCCGGGCCGCGGTGCGCATCTCGCCGCAGCAACGCTTGCTTGGCAGGGCGTCCAGCGGCGACGTGGTCACGGCCAACCTGGCGCGCGACTACCGTGCGGAGCTCGTTGGCGACGAACAGATCCAGGACGGCGATGTGCAGGCGCGCCAGTGCACCTTGCTGAACCTGGCCGCGCATACCAGACAGGCCAACTATCACCGGGTGCGACTGTGGCTCGACAGTGCCAGCCGCCATCCGGTCAAGGCCGAGTACTACAGCGGCAGCGGGCATTTGCTCAAGACCGTGTTCTACCGGCGTGCCCAGCGCGTGCTCGGCGAGCTGCGCCCGACCGAAGCGGTGATCATCGATGGCGCGGACACCAGCTGGATCACGGTGATGGATTTTTCCGGCTACGTGGGGCGCGAGATTCCCGATTCCTGGTTCCAGCGCGACTACCTGCCGCGTTTCAGGCTGGAGCGCGATACGTGATGCGGCGCGCTTGCGCCCTGGCGCCCGCCATGCTGGCGTGCTGCGCCGCCTCGCACGCTGGCCAGGCCGGTGCGCCATGGGCCACCTCGCTCGAACTCGAAGCGGGCTTGCGCGCAGCGCAGCCGGGCGCCCGGCGCACTACGCGCCTGTCGGTCGACGTGAGCGGGGAGCACCAGTTCAGCCCCGACTGGCGCTTCAAGCTGGCCGACCGCTTCGAGCACTTCGGGGGGACGGAACGGCGCTCGGTCAATACAGTCAAGGATGCCTACCTGAGCTGGAACGCGAGCGCCGAAAGCGCCATCGATCTCGGGCGCGTCAACCTGCGCCAGGGTGTCGCCGCCGGCTACAACCCGAGCGACTACTTTCGCGCGCGGGCGGTGCGCTCGGTGGTCTCGGTCGACCCGGAGACGCTGCGCCGCAGCCGCAGTGGCACCTATCTGGTGCAGGGGCAGCGCGTGTGGGATGGCGGCTCGGTGAGCGCGGTGCTGGCGCCGCGCATCGGTGACGACGACGGCGGCAACACCAACGCCCGCGGCCGCGCGATGCTCGTTGGCAGCGTGCGGCTGGCGCCCGACTTCCAGCCGCAGGCGCTGCTGTTGCTGGAAGAGGGCGAAGCGCCGCAGCTTGGCCTGAATCTGTCGACCCTGCTCGGTGACGCCCTGACCGCGCATGCGGAATGGTCGGGCGGGCGGCAGCGCGACTTGTTGTCGCGCGCGCTGGGCGGGCAGGGTGGGCGGGCCTGGCGCAACCGCCTGGCGGCGGGCGCTACCTATACCGCCGGCAACCGGATGTCGTTCACGGCCGAGGTCCACTGGTGCGGGGCCGCGCTCGACAGGGAGCAGTGGGCCGGCCTGGCACGCCAGCCCGCACAGTATTGGGCGTATCGCGATTTCGTGCGGCGCGAGCAGGAGCCGCCGACCCGCAAGGGCCTGTTCGCCATGCTGGTCTGGCCCGATGCGCTGCGCCCGAGGCTGGACCTGAGCGCGGTGGCGAAACACGACTTGCAGGATGGCAGTTCGCTGCTGTGGTCGGAAGCACGCTGGCGGCTCGATGAAGTCGACGTCGCCTTGCAATGGACGCATGTGCGCGGCGGCGCCTGGGACCAGTACGCGGCCCACGGCGAACGCAATAGCTGGCGCCTGCTGGCGCAATGGTATTTATAGCTGACAAGGGGAAGGTGATGAGCGTAAAACAGTGCCTGGAATACCGGTTGACCGAGGAGCAGCTTCCTGCGCAGTGGTACAACTTTCTGCTGGACTTGCCGAAGGCCTTGCCGCCGGTCGAGGATGTGCACGTGCCGCCCTCGGCCGAGATCATGGCCAGGATCCGGCCGGCGGAACTGTTGCGCCAGAATGCGCCGAGCGAGCAGTGGGTGGATATTCCGGCGCCAGTGCGCCAGCGCCTGCTGCAAGTGGGCCGTCCCACGCCCCTGCGGCGCGCCCTGGCCCTGGAAGCGGCCCTGCAGACGCGCGCGCGCATCTACATCAAGCGTGAAGACACCCTGGTGACGGGCAGCTTCAAGGTCGGCACGGCGCTGGCCCAGGCTTACTATGCCAGGGAGGAAGGGCGCGATTGCCTGATCTCGGAGACCGGGGCCGGACAGTGGGGCATGAGCCTGGCCCTGGCAAGCCAGATGTTCGGCCTGAAGTGCAAGATCTTCATGGCGCGTTGTTCGATGGAGCAAAAGCGCTATCGCGAACACTACATGCGCCTGCTGGGAACGGAAGTGGCGCCGTCGCCGTCGCGCGCCACGGCCATCGGCCGCCGCTTGCTGGAACAGCGCCCCGACCACCCGGGCACGATGGGTACCGCGATCAGCGAAGCGATCGAAGCGGCCCTGGCCACCCCCGGTTCGGCCTATCTGTCGGGCAGCAATGTCAATCATGTGCATCTGCACCAGACCTTGCTGGGACAGGAAACGCGGGCCCAGCTCGCGCTGGCGGGTGAACAGGGCCCCGATCAAATGATCGCGTGCGTCAGCGGCGGCAGCAATCTGTGCGGCTTCATGCTGCCCTTCCTGCGCGACAAGAAGGAGGGGCGCACGATTTCCTTCCTCGGCGCCGAATCCACGGCCGCCCCACGCCTGACCCAGGGCACCTACGAATACTGCTCGTCCGACCCGGCCGGCTATACGCCACGGGTGCTGGCCTATTCGATGGGGCCGGACTTCATCCCGCTGCCGGTGCACGCGGGTGGCTTGCGCCAGCACAACAGTTCGCCGCTGGTCAGCCTGCTGAAAAAGGAAGGCGTGCTCGACGCCGTCGCGATCGAAGAGCATGAAGCGTTCGAAGCGGGCCGCTTGCTGCTGCGCACCGAGGGCTTCCTGGTGGCGCCGGAGTCGGCCCATGCGATGGCGGCGGCGATTCGCGCCGCCGCGCGGGCGCGCGAGGAGGACCGCGAGCCGTGCATTGTGGTGCTGGGCAGCGGCAGCGGCATGCTGGACCTGGAAGGCTATCGCCAGGTGCTGCTATGAGCGCGCTGGCGAACGCGGGCGCCGGCGCCGGCGTGGCCCACGACATGCTGGCCTTGCAGGATTTTCAAGCCCGGCCGGGCGTGCACTGCGAGTCGGGCACCTTGCGCATGATGCTGGCGCACGCGGGCATCCTGCACAGCGAAGCGATGGTGTTCGGGCTCGGGCAGGGCCTCGATTTCGTGGCCTGGCCGGTGGCCGATGCGCGCCACGAGATGCCGATGCTGTCGGGGCGCGGGGATTCGGGTGAACTGCTGCGCCACTATGCGGCCAACACCGGGGTGACGTTGCGCATCGAGCAGTCGGCCAACGGCGACCAGGCGCTCGAGCAGGCGCGCGCCATCCTGGAAGCGGGGCGGGTGGCGGGCTTGAAGCTCGATATTTTCTACTTGCCGTATTTCTCGGCCAAGCGCCATTTCTGCGCCCATTTCGTGGCCCTGCACGCCATCGATGGGCAGCATGCATGGGTGGTCGACACCGCCCAGCAAGGCGGTAGCCACCGGATCGCGCTGGCCGACCTGGCGCAGGCGCGCGCCTCCCGGCAAGGCCAGCAATCGTCCGACAGCTTGTCGGTGAGCGTGGTCTCGACCGACGGCATGCGCGACCTGCGCGCTGCGCTGGCCAACGCTATTGGCCGCTGCGCCCGCAATTACCTGGAGCCGGCCGACCCCGCGCGCGGCCACCTGGGTTTGCGCACCCTGGCGCGCGAGATGCCCGACTGGTGGTCGCGCTTCGCCGATCCGGCGGCCATCATGACAGGCATTGCCAACTTCTGGGAATTCGCCGGCACCGGTGGCGCCAATTTCCGCGCGCTGTACCGCCAGTTCCTGCGCGAAAGCCAGGATGTGCTGGGCCTGGACGGCCTGGCGCCCTTGCTGCCCGATGCGCACGCGGTGGAGCTGGGCTGGGCCGATTGCATCGAAGGCTTGCGCGCGAGCGCCGACACCGGTTCGCCAACGCACTTGCGCGAGGTGGCCGCGCGCTTTGCCGCCACGGTGGAACGCGAGCATGCGCTGATGGCGGCGCTGGCGCGGCTGTTCAAGGACGAGCGCGCATGATCATCGACCATCCCGATGGCGTGGGCGGCCAGTGCACCGAGCAGCGCAGCGTATGCCGCATGTGCCATGGCGGCTGTGGGGTCATCGTGCAGATGCGCGATGGCGTGGTGAGCGAACTCAAAGGCGATCCGGCCAGTCCCGCCAGCGAAGGCTTCTTTTGCACAAAGGGCAAGGCCTCGCTCGAACTGTTGACCCATCCGGCGCGCCTGACCGAGCCGCTGCTGCGCCGGGGCGACAAGCACATCGCCATGCCCTGGGACGAGGCACTGGACATGGCGGCGCACCGGATCGGCGAGCAGATCGCCCGTCATGGCGCGGAATCGGTGGTGCTCAGCCAGGGCACGGACCGCAACTACCAGGAGTGGGTGTTCCGCTTTGCCAATACCCTGGGAACGCCGAACGTGCTGGGACCGGCCCATGTGTGCTTCTATCCGCGCGTGATGGCCTCCATCCTCACCTGCGGCGGCTTCACCTTTTGCGACTACGAGGGCGAGCCGGAGGTGATCATCCTCTGGGGCAGCAACAAGCTGCACACGCATTCCGACGGCTTGATCGGCGTCAAGCTGGCCAAGGCATTGCACCGCGGTGCGCGCCTGGTGGTGATCGATCCGCGCGCCAACGACCAGACCCGGCGCGCCGATCTGTGGTTGCAGATCCGGCCCGGCAGCGATGGCGCCCTGGCGCTCGGCATGCTGCACGTGATGATCAAGGAGGGCTGGTACGACGCCGGGTTCGTGGCCGGGCATACCGACGGCTTCGCCGAACTGGCCGAACACGTGCGCGGCTACGATCCGCAGCGCGTGGCCGAACTGACCGGCCTGGACGCCGGGCAAGTGGTGGCCCTGGCCAGCGCCTACGGGCAGGCCAAGCGCGCCTGCATCGAGGCTGGCACGGGCTTGTCGCAGAACGAGAACGCATTTTCCACGCTGCGCAGCATCTGCATACTCAGCGCCCTGAGCGGCAACCTGGATGCGCCGGGCGGCGACGTGCTGTGGGACCTGCTGCCGGTGGACGGACGCCGCAGCTTCCCGCTGGCCGAGCAGCTGGCCCCGGAACAGCAAGCCAAGCGCCTGGGCGGGGGCGCCTATCCGGTGCTGTCGATGGCGGGCTGGGCGCATCCGGACGCGGTCTGGGATGCGATGCTCGACGCCCAGCCGTACGCGGTCAAGACCCTGCTCAATTTCGGCAGCAACTTGCCGATGGTGTATGCCGACGCGCAGCGCGTGCACCGCGCCCTGCGCGGGCTGGAATTCCACATGACATGCGACCTGTTCATGACGCCGACCGCGCAGCTGGCCGACCTGGTGCTGCCGGTGGGGAGCTGGCTGGAACGCGACCAGATCGTCGAGTTCAACGCCTACCTGGCGCCGCGCCGCAAGCTGGCCCAGGTGGGCCAATGCCGCAGCGATGAAGAAATCATCCTGGGGCTGGCCCAGCGCCTCGGACTGGGACAGCACTTCTGGCCCGACCTGGAGGCGGCGCTCGATCACAAACTGGCCGGCATCGGGCATACCTGGACCAGTTTCAAGCAGCACGGACCGATCGCCAACACGCCGCACTATCGCAAGTACGCGACCCAGGGTTTCCGCACCCGCAGCGGGCGGGTCAACCTGCTGCATGCGGGCCTGCCCAGGATGGGAGGGGATGCCTTGCCGCAGTACCGGCCGGGGGAGGACTTGCCGGACGGTCACTTCCGCATGTCCAGCGCGCATTCCCGCAACTTCTACAACTCCGAGTACCGGCAACTGGA
The DNA here is from genome assembly GCF_011682065.1 of Massilia rubra. Taxonomy (GTDB): domain Bacteria; phylum Pseudomonadota; class Gammaproteobacteria; order Burkholderiales; family Burkholderiaceae_D; genus Telluria_A; species Telluria_A rubra. The sequence continues at coordinate 67,863 of NZ_VUYU01000004.1, forward strand.
CAGCCTGCGCAAGCGCGAGCCGCTGCCGCGCGTGCAGATCCACCCGCAAGCGGCGGCCGCCCTGGGCATCGCCGCCGGCGACTGGGTGCTGGTGCGCAGCGCCACCGGCAGCGCCCGTTTTTGCGCGGAGCTGTGCGACGGCGTCGCGACCGACGTGGTGTATGTCGCGCCCTCGTGGTGGTACCCGGAAGAGGAGGGCGCCGACAACTGGCAGCGCTCGAACGCGAACATGCTCACCGGCCGCGCCGCGCGCGCCAGCGAGATGGGGACGTCGAATTTTCGCAATGTCGCTGTTCAACTTGAAAAAATTGAAAAGGATGACTCCCATGCTCAATGAACGTGTTCCAGAAACCGAAGACGGCTTGCAGGGCGCCTATATCGCGACCGTGTACGACGAGATGCAGCGCCATATCCGCGACAGCGGCTGGCTGAGCGAGAAGGTCGAGCTCTTGCTCGACTGCGAGGTACGGGCCGGGAGCGCGCTCGAGATCGGGCCGGGGCCGGGTTACTTCGGCCTGGAGTGGCTCAAGGCGGTGGCCGACCCCGGCGCGCGCCTGACCGCGCTCGATATCTCGCCCGACATGCTGGAGATGGCGCGCAGCAACGCGGCCGCCTACGGTTTGACGGAGCGCAGCGAATATGTGCTGGGCGATTGCCAGCGCATGCCCTTTCCCGACAATCACTTCGATGTCTTGTTTACCCACAGTTCCCTGCACGAATGGGTCGACCCGGTCGCCGTCCTGCGCGAAACGCACCGCGTGCTCAAGCCGGGCGGGCGCTTCTGCATCATCGACTTGCGGCGCGACCTGAGTAAGGAAGCCATCGCTTTCATGCGCGGCAATATCAACGTCAACATGCGCAAGGGCTTCGCCAATTCGGTGAAGGCAGCCTACACCTCGGCCGAATTGCGGCGCCTGCTGGAGGCGACCCCGCTGGCTGGTGCGAAAGTCGAGGATATCGAGCTGGGCCTGTTCCTGACCGGCGTCAAAGCCGCCCCTGTGCAGTCAATCAACTGATCCCATCCCATGCGCGATCTCTATAACGGGGCAACTAGCCCACAGCAGTTGCTCGCGGCCTTGCTGGAGCCGCAAGCGCCGGGCGAGCGCCTGGCGCGGCTCAATACGTCCGTGGCCCACGCGGCGGGGGCCAGTCCCTTCTACCGGCGCTGGCCAACCCTGCGCGCGCTCGATTCGCTCGAGGACCTGGCCTCGTTCGGCTTCACCTGCAAGGAAGACTTGCGGGCCGAATATCCCTACGGCCTGCTGGCGGTCGCCCCCGAGAACCTGACCCGCTATGCCGAAAGCACGGGGACCACGGGCGGCGTGAATGCCGGCTTCGTGACGGCGCGCGACTGGAAAACCAACAATTTTTGCGTCGCCCTGGCCTGGGCCGGGCTGCTCGGCGAGCACGACATCATGGCCGTGGCCGTGCCTTACGAACTGTCGTACGTGGGGGCGGACATCGACCGGGTGGCCGAACTGCTCGGCGTGAGCGTGCTGGCGGTGGGCACCAACAACAAGCTGTGCCCGTGGACCCGGCTGCTGGCCTTGCTGCGCTCGCACAAGGTCACGACCCTGGTGTGCGCGCCGATCCGCGCCTTGCGCCTGGCCGCGATGGCGGCCGAGCAGGGCATCGATTTGCAGCGCGACCTGGCGGTGCGGCGCATCGTGTGCATGGGCGAAGCGCTCTCGCCCGCACGCAAGGCCCGCATCGAGCGCTTGTGGGGGGCCAGCGTGTACAACCACTACGGCATGACCGAAGCCATGTCGGTCGCCTTGCCGTGCCCCCAGGGGCAACTGCACCTGGCCGAACAGCGCTTCGTGTTCGAGGTGATCGACCCCGACAGCGCAGCCGTCCTGGCGCCCGGCTCGACCGGTGAACTGGTGCTGACCACGCTGGCGCAGGAGGCGATGCCGCTGGTGCGCTACCGCAGCGGCGACCTGGTCAAGACCGACACCAGCCCGTGCGCCTGCGGCAATCCGCATACCCGGATCGTCCATCTGGGCCGGGTGCAAGACCTGATCGGCGCGCCGGCGCGGCGTTTTCACATCAGCGAACTGGACGACATCCTGCTGGCTGAACCGGGCATCGAGCCCATCTATTCGGTGCAGGGCGACGCCAGCCACGTCGCCATCCACCTGATCCCGGCCGAGGGCGGGCACTGGCACGACACCCGCGCCCGCCTGACCACCGCGCTGGAGCGCTACTGCGGGATACCGGTGGAACTGGTGCCGATCGACCGCCAGGAGTGGTACCAGCGCATCGACAACCGCTCCAAGCCGGGCACCGTGCCCGCGCCGGCATCACCGCTTTCAACCAAGGAGACTATGCAATGAAGATCGCCCTCGTCCAAAGCGTCTGGCAGCCCGATCCGCGCGACAACCTGCAACACGTGTTGGGCATGATCGACCAGGCTTGCCAGCAGCGCAGCCTCGATTTCGTGTGCCTGGCCGAATTTTTCCTCGGGCCGGCCTGGTACATGCCGGGCCAGGCGCATTTGCGCGGCGTCACCGACACCACCTTGACCAGCGCCGTGTTCGAGCAACTGTCGGCCATGGCCAGGAAGCACCGGGTGCACCTGGTGTGCGGTTCGGTGGTCGAGCAGATGCCGGACGGACGCTATTGCAATACCTCGGTCTTGCTGGACCGCGACGGCAACAACATCGGGCAGGCCAACAAGATCCATCCCTTCGCCAACGAAGCGGTGTCGTGCGTGGCGGGCGATACCCTGGCCGTGCACGACACCGAATTCGGCCCGATCGGCATCGCCGTGTGTTCCGACTTCTGGATACCGGAAACCATCCGCATCCTCGCGCTGAAAGGCGCCACCACCATCTTCCTGCCGGGCGGCTCGCTGCGCCAGAACCTGCCCGCCATGATCAACGCCTTCCGCGCCACCGCTTACCTGAGCGCCGTCAACATGGTGTATTGCGGGCCGGTTGGCAAGATCACTGGCGTGCGCGGCAACACCTCGATCACGGTGGAGTTCGCGGGCACCAGCCTGATCGCCACGCCGCAAGGCTTGCTGGCGCAAGCGCCGCCGGATGCCGCCGCCGTGCTCGAAGCGACCCTGTCGGGCGAAGCGATCCTGGCGCTGCGCCAAGCGAACGCATCCGACGATACCTGGATGGGGCTCGGTTTGCGCCAGCCGCAAGCCTACGGCGCCCTGGAGCAGGACTATGTTGGCCTGAACCGCGACCTGGGGGCGGAAATCAGCCTGCGCATGCGCCAGATCACCCCCGGCGCCAGCGCGCCCTGAACCGTCAAGGAGAACGACCATGAAGATTTCCATCATCGCCGGCATCATCGCGTCCAGCCCCGACAGCGCGTGGGCGCACATGCGGCAAGCCGTGGCCGACAGCCCCGCCGCCGATTTCCTGGTATTGCCGGCCCGCTTCCTGGGCGAGGGCGGGGCGCCTGGCGCCGCGCTGCGCGCCGACGTGCAACAGGGCCTGGCGCAACTGGCGCGCGAAAAGCACTGCTACATCGTGGGCGGATCGCTGCTGTCCGAGGATGGCGGGCACGATGTGACCTGGCTGTTCGACCGCAGCGGCGCGCTGGTCCACACCCACTGCACGCCGCTGGACCAGGGGCAGGCGCGCGACGATGCGCTGTTCCCCGTCATCGAGACCGACGCCGGCCGCATCGGCATGTTGAACGGCGACGATATCTGGGTGCTCGAATCGACGCGCATCCTGAGCCTGCAGGGGGCCGAAGTGGTGTTCGTGCCGGCCCGCCTGTCGAGCCGGAACGCCGACGCGAAGATCGCTTCGCTGTGGGGCCTGGCGACCCTGAACTGCGTCGCGATCGCGTTTGCCAGCGGGCCGCATGCGGACGGACTGGCCCATGCCTCGGTGATTCTGCCAAGCGGCGTGCTGGCCGCATCAAGCCAGGCCGACGGCGCGCCCCTGCTGGCCGAGATCGCACCCGGGCAGATGGGCAAGCTGCGCGACGCCGACCTGACCTTCGCCAATACGCTGTGGTTCGGCCTGTGGTCGCGCCGCAAGCAGTTGTACGGCCCGCTCCTGGAGAGCAGGATGCCGGCGGCGGCGGAGCGTGCGCATGCGTAAACAGGGGCGTGCGCAATCCGAGGTACTGGCCGAGCTCGACAATCTGCGCACGCGCGACGTGCCGTGGAACCGGGTGCTCAATTCCATCTGCACCGTGCCGCACGAAGCCGCGTTACGGGCGGGGCAGGCGGCCCTGGACAGCAATCTGGGCGATCTGCGCATCTTCCGCGGCTGCCGCGAGGTGGAGCAGAAAGCGCTGGCGCTGATGGGCGGGTTGCTCGGCAAGGCCGACTGCGCCGGCAGCCTGGTGTCGGGCGGAACCGAAGCGAATCTGCTGGCGATGTATGTTGCGCGCAAGCGCAGGCCGGACATCGCCCATCCCGAGATCGTGGCGGGCGAGACGGTGCACTACTCGTTCGGCAAGGTGTGCGACATGCTCGGCATCACGCTGCGCGTGGTCGGGCTGGACGAGCGCTTCCGGATGCGCCCCGACGCCGCGCTCGAGGCGATCAACGGCAACACGATCGCCCTGGTCGGCACGGCCGGCAGCAGCGAGTTCGGGGCGGTCGACCCGATCGAGGAACTGGCGGCCATCGCACACCGGCGCGATTTGTACTTCCATGTCGACGCCGCCACCGGCGGCTTCATCATCCCGTTTGCGCGCGCACTCGGGCGCGACTTGCCGCAGTTCGACTTCAGCCTGGCGGGGGTCAGTTCGATCGCGATGGATCCGCATAAATACGGGATGTCGATCATTCCGGCCGGCGCGGTCTTCTTTCGCGACCAGGCCCTGCGCGACAGCATCAACCTGGAATCGTTCTTCAACGCCACCCCGACCCACCACAGCCTGATCGGCACGCGCAGCGGGGCGGCGGCGGCGGCCACCTACGCCGTGCTGGAAACGCTGGGCTTCGATGGCTATCTCGACGTGACCAGGAAAAACTATCGCGTGATGGATTACCTGATCGAGCAACTCGTGCAACACGGTTACCGGCTGGTCGCGCCGCCGCAGCTCAATATTGTCAACGTCGACTTGCCGAACGCGGTCGAGGTCATGCGCGCGCTGGAGGAATGCGGCTGGATCATCTCGGTGTCGAAGCGCTTCCGGCATTGCCTGCGGCTGGTTGTCACGCACCACGTCGACGAAGCCATGGTCGACGAATTTGTCGAGCGATTGCGATCCATCGCCACGCCACCGGCACTCTAGGGCCAGGGACGCGCCAAGCTCCCGGACATCATTTGAAGCGAACTGAAGGAGCATCATGGAAAAGATTCTTGGCTTGCTGTTTCCGCTGACGTACATCGTGTTTCTGATCCTGGAGCGCATTTTTCCCGCGCGCGCACTGGTTCCCGTGCCGCACTGGCGCTTGAAGGGCTTCGCCTTCTTCCTCGTGGGCGGGGCCATCGTCAATACCTTGCCGCTGCTGTGGCGCGACTGGGTGAGCGCGCACCGCTTGATCGACCTGGACAGCTGGGGCACGGCGGGCGGCGCCCTGGCCGCCATCGTGTTCAGCAACCTGCTCGACTGGTGCCGCCACCGCTTGCAGCATGCGCTGCCGGTGCTGTGGCGCTTCCACCAGATGCATCACAGTTCGGAGCGCCTGGAGGTGGCCACCGCGTTCTACTTTCATCCGATCGACACGATCGGCTATACGGTGGTGTCGACTTTCCTCGCTGCCTTCGTGGTCGGGGTCAACATGGAGGCGGCGATTTTGAGCGGCTACTTCCTGTTTGCCTCGACCATCTTCACCCATGCGAACATCCGTTCGCCGCACTGGCTCGGCTACATCATCTCGCGCCCCGAAGCGCATGCCGTGCACCACCAGGCGGGCGTGCACCGTTACAACTACGGCAGCCTGCCGCTGTGGGACATGCTGTTCGGTACCTTCCGCAATCCGCGCGAGTGGAATGCGCAGTCCGGGTTCTGGCACGGCGCGTCCAGCCGGCTGGGCGACCTCCTGCTGGGCAAGAATGTCGTGACCCGGTCCGCGCCACAGGCCGGGCACGCCAGCGGCGCGCCGCACCAGCCCGAGCACGCGGCCGGCCCGCTCCAGCAGGCCGAGTGACGCGGGCGCCAGCGCACTTTGATGCAGTCCAATGCAGTCCGACTTTTCACTTACGAAAGATGCTATGGCACACGACTACCTCTTTACTTCCGAATCCGTATCGGAAGGGCACCCCGACAAAGTGGCCGACCAGATTTCCGACGCCATCCTCGATGCCATCCTGGCGCAGGACCCCAAGGCACGGGTCGCGGCGGAAACGCTGTGCAACACCGGCCTGGTGGTGCTGGCCGGCGAAATCACCACGCACGCCAACGTGGACTATATCCAGGTGGCGCGCCAGACGCTCAAGCAGATCGGCTATGACAATACCGATTTCGGCATCGATTATCGGGGCTGCGCGGTAATGGTTTGCTACGACAAGCAGTCGCCCGACATCGCCCAGGGCGTGGACGAGGGCGCCGGGCTCGATCTCGACCAGGGCGCCGGCGACCAGGGGTTGATGTTCGGCTATGCCTGCGACGAAACGCCGGAGCTGATGCCGGCGGCGATCCACTACGCGCACCGGCTGGTGGAATGCCAGTCGCGGCTGCGCAGGGATGGCACCTTGCCCTGGCTGCGTCCCGACGCCAAGTCCCAGGTCACCTTGCGCTACGAGAACGGGCAGCCGGTCGGCGTCGATACGGTGGTCCTGTCGACCCAGCACGCGCCGGACGTGTCGCACCGGCATATCCAGGAAGCGGTCATCGAAGAGATTATCAAGCGCGTGCTGCCGCGCGCCTGGCTGGCCGGCACGCGCTACCTGGTCAACCCGACCGGGCGCTTCGTGATCGGCGGGCCGCAGGGCGACTGCGGCTTAACGGGACGCAAGATTATCGTGGACACCTATGGCGGCGCGAGCCCGCATGGCGGCGGGGCGTTTTCGGGCAAGGACCCGTCCAAGGTGGATCGTTCGGCAGCGTACGCGGCGCGCTATGTCGCCAAGAATATCGTCGCGGCCGGCATTGCGCGCCAGTGCCAGATCCAGATCAGCTACGCCATCGGCGTCGCCAAGCCGATCAATATCACCGTGTACACCGAAGGCACGGGCCTGATTTCAGACCACAAGATCGTCGAACTGGTACGCGAAAACTTCGACCTGCGGCCCAAGGGCATCGTCAAGATGCTCGATCTGTTGCGCCCGATCTACACCAAGACCGCCGCCTACGGTCACTTCGGGCGCACTGAGCCGGACTTTACCTGGGAGCGCACCGACAAGGCGGCGACGCTGCGCGATCAGGCGGGCCTGGACCGGCGTTGACTTGTCCTTATAGACATAGTTGTAATTTTTGTATTTAAACGTGAAATGAGGATCGTATGAAACATGCAATCAACTCAAGTGCGGGAAGACGCAAAAAAGCTGGCAGCTTGACAGTGGTCGGCTCTGGAATCAAGAGCGTTGGCCATATCACTCTGGAAACCCAAGGCTGGATAAAGGAAGCAGACATCGTCGTGTACTGTGTCGCCGACCCTGCAACCGAAATCTGGATCAAGAAGAACAGCAAGGCGTCTTTCGACCTGTATACGCTCTACGGGAACGCGAAGCCGCGTATCGATACGTACAATGATATGGTCGATGTCATGGTAAATCATACCCGTGCAGGCAAACGCTGCTGCGGTGTCTTCTATGGTCACCCTGGTGTCTTCGTGCTGCCATCGCACAAGGCTATCAAGATCCTCCGCGACGAGGGCTACGAGGCCACCATGCTGCCGGCAATCTCCGCGCTCGACTGCCTCTACGCTGACTTGGGCATTGATCCATCCACCAATGGTTCCCAAGAGTTCGAGGCCACAGACTTGCTGCTTCGCGAGCGGCAACTGCATATCGACATGCACGCGGTAATATGGCAGATCGGATGCGTCGGCGATCTTGGCTTCAAATTTTCCGGCTACGACAATCGGAATCTGAACGTTCTGGTCGACTATCTCGAGACCTTCTATAAGCCAACTCATGGCGTCATCCATTATCAAGGCTCGCAGTACCCCGTCTGCCCACCGAGCATCGAGCATGTTGAATTGCGCGACCTGAGGAAATCTAAGGTGACGGGCATTTCAACCCTGTACATCCCACCACAGAAAAAGTCCGTCACCAGCACCAAAATGATGGCGCGCCTTGGACTGGCCGAAAAACCAGCTGGCGCCAATGCCACCATCGGCGCACTGTCATCAAGCACCGCCCCCTCGCCCTGCAAGCCCGGCGCGGTGCCCATGGAATATGTGGGCACTCCCAGTCATAGCGGGCTCGCGCAATTCATTGCCGACTTGGCGGAAACGCCATCGCTGCTACAGGCATTTCAAGCAAATCCAGCAGCAACACTGCGCTTATGCGCAAAATTGACCAAGGAAGAAGAGAAAGCGATCATGTCGATGCATGCCGGCATGATTCGGATGGCAATCAAGAATACGAAGGACTTTCCGCATCTTGATCACATCTATCAGGCGCACCATCCGTGTCGCGGTTAATCCCAGGCTTTGATGGGCAAACACTCTTCCGAATTTTTCTTGGGAAAAACCAACATGACGACCGCTCATCTTCAGCAACAATTCAACGATGCACAACGTTTCTTGTCAAATGCTTTGTCAGGCGGCAACGGACCTGATAGTTTGAGCCAGCAATACCTAGCGCAGATCAACAACGCTGCCGCAGGCGGTTCCCCAAGTCAACTTTTGGCTTGGATCGCCGGACAGGGCTACACCTGCAGCCCAACGCAAATCCAGCAAGCTCAGGAACAAATGTCGAACACGCAGTTGTCGTTCTGGAGTGGCATCTATGGAACGGTGTCGATGAAGGTCAATGGCGCATATGTGGCGGCACCACCCCTGATGATTCTGAGCGGCACGCAGGTCACGCTTGACAATGTACCTTTAAAAAACTTCACGTACACGCCCAATGCGAATGGCATCAACGGCGTGCTCGCGTGGACGATTGCCGGTGGCAATACAAGCACGGGCAGTATTACCTTTTATCTACCCAGCTCGGCTACGTCAAGCACGAATAGCAATCCCAGCAACTCATTCTCGGGCACGCTGCAGACATCGGCAACTGCTACGGCCGTGCCGTATAGCGGAATAATCGGTCCTATCACGGCAATGCCCCTGGTCAATTGGTCCGGCTATTACGGGACTAGTTCCCTGGCAACATCGAGCGGAAGTTATGTCGTTGGCCCGGTGCTGGTGGTCGTCAGTGCAAGTAATGTCACGCTCGACGGTGTTACGCTAGTTGACCTTTCGTATGACGATGTTGCGAATCAACTAAGCTGGACCTTGGCTAGCAATGCAAGCGCAGGCAATATTAACTTCGTCAAAGTAAGCACGCCGACGGCACCCTCTAACTACGTTGGCAATTCGTTTTACGGCACTCTGCAACAAAGTACGACCAGCACGGCAGTTGCATATAGCGGCCAGATCTCAGTACCCACATCGTTGGCGTCTTGGTCTGCTACCTATGGGATCACATCTATTAATACCAATGGAACGCTCACAGCGGGCCCTGTGCTGGTGGTGGCAGGCAACGAAAGCGTAACGCTATACGGTGTTGCGATTCAGAACTTTACGTTCCAAGGCAATACCTTGACTTGGCCGCTTTCCAGCAATGGCTCAGCGGGCAGTATTACTTTTGCCACTATCACGACGCCAACAAGTTCTGGCTATGTGGGTAACTCGTTCAGCGGAACTTTGCAGCAAGGTACCACCGCAGCCCTACCGTACAGCGGTCTTGTCGGCTCCAGCAGCAGCAGTTCCAGTGCCGCCGCACACGGTGCAACGACGTTTGAAATCGTAATGCAATATTTCTCATACATAATGGAAATCGGATCGGCACTATATGTGGGTGCGACGGTCGCAAAATGGATATATGGAAAAGTAACCGCCCCCGCGCCCAGTGGGGCTGTCAGCGAGCCAGAGGTGGGCCCTGAAATTGATCCACTCGATCCGCCGCCGGTCAATACGACAACAGATACCACCACGGATGTCACGACCGACGTGACGACTGACGTAACGACTGACGTAACGACCGACGTGACGACCGATGTTACGACTGACGTGACGACCGATGTTACGACTGACGTGACGACCGATGTAACGACCGACGTGACGACCGATGTTACGACTGACGTGACGACTGACGTAACGACCGACGTCACCACGGACATAGATGTCGATGTTGTTGTCGCGGTCTAGGGTGTGTCTGACTAAGCTTATAGAAGCCAGATCATAATTGTTGCCACGAGCACGGCCGTAAAGAAGTGATGGCCGTGCTTGTTGTCAACGGCAAATCTTAAACTGATAATGTTTCCGTATTGCCAGCGGTTTACATCCACCTGACGGTCACGCGGCGGCGCGCCGGCGCCTCAATCGCGCGCACCTGACGAAGATGGTGGCCAGCTGCCGCTGAGCGGGGCTTTTCGCCGATCACCTCGAAGTCTGCCGGGTCCAGTCCCGCCGCCTCGTCATTGGCAACGGCGATGACCTCGACCGGCTTCTTCGACTCGTCAAAGAACAGGGCCGCGTCATCGTTGCCGTCGATGGGATTACGGTGTGCCGGCAGCCATGCCGGTACGCCGGCCAGCGTGCGCCTTCAACCCTATCTGATCCTGCTTGCGAGCCATGTTTTATAGGCATCGACCCTGGTTTCGACCCCGGTGGTGCAATCGGACGATCCGGAAGAGGTGATCGCTACCTGGATGATTTTTCCGTTTTCGATCAGGAACGCCGGTCCACCCGAGTCCCCCTTGCAGGTATTCTTGCCCGGTACGCCGAAGCTCACCCGCCGGTTTTCTACGTGGTTGACATACCATGAACCCTCGCGCTTGATCCCGGAGCCCACCGGCTGGCTGTCGACGACGTCGTAGCCGTAGCCCACGAACGTGAGGCTGGTCTGCTTGTCGACCAGGTCCTTCCAGTTCGGATTGCCGTCGTGCAGCGGCAAAGCGGCGATGTTGGCGGGCTGCGCAAGATACACAAGCCCGATGTCGTCCTCCAGGGTTTTGGCGTTGTACTGGAACCCGGAGGCGCTGTCTTTCGGGAAAGCAAGTTCCGAAACGGCTACCGGGCCGAACGTGGGCTGTTGGAGGTTTGCACCGATCAGGAAGGTCATTGCGGCGAGTTGCTTTTCGTATCCGTGCAGGCAATGCGCGGCGGTGAGCACGGTACTCTTGCCGATGAGCGTGCCGGTGCAATGAAGCTCCCCCTTGAGCAGGAGCGCGCCGACACTCTTGTACGAGGTGGTCTGCTTGCCGCCGCCGATGTAGGGTTCCAGTTCCCTTTGAGAGGCCAGCAGTGGCGCCTTCCTCAGGTTCACGTCCAGCCGCGCGGAATTGCCTGACTGGTCGCTGCAGCATGCCCCGGTGTTGCCGGCGTTGCTCGTGAGCGCGGCGGACAGATAAAAGATGGCGCCCGGGCGCGCCTGTATCTTGAACGAGCTGGCGTCCGCCGCCGTGGGGGCAAGCGCTTTCCCGGCCTGGTCCGTCATTTTGACGGCCGGCGCGCTACCGTGCGCGGCGACGCCCACGTCGACGATATAGAAAGCGTCGGCCGCATCGGCTGGGAAGGTGATCGCAATGTCGGCCGTCGATTGGGCCACCGAATTGGCGCGCGTGTCGTGGCCGAACACGACGACGCATTTGTCGCTGGCGCACATGCCGCAGGTGCGGTAATGGCCGCCGATCGCGGTGGCGCTGGCCGCCATCTGGATGCTCATGCCGTCCTCGCGCTGGCCGAGCAGCACCACATCGGCGGCGCCGGACGCCGTACTGCGCCGTCCATAGACTTCGCACTGGCTTTTTTCCTTGCCCAGCAGCAGTGCGGCGAGCTTCGCGCTGCCGTGGCTGATTTCCGGCTTGGCGCCGAAGGCGGTCAGGGTGAGTTCATTGCGCTGGCTCAAACTGAGCGAATAGGGCTCGGCCGCCGCGGCGGGATGGACCAAGCTGAACAGGAACAGCAGGCCGATGCAGCCATGGATGGCGCAGGTGTGCACGGCCTGGAAGCGGTGAGCGCTGATCATCTCACTTCTCGCTTTCTTTGGCCGCCGCAATCGCTTCCTTGATCGCAATGGCTTGCGTCACAAGCGCTTCGGCAATGTCGAGCCCCGACCTGGTGCCCGGGTCCTTGTCCGTGGTCACCGATACGCCGCATTCCGAATGCGCGGTGATCTTGCCTTTGACGGGGAAGTTCACCAACTGGAAATAGCGAGGATCCGAAATCTTGACCGTTTTCGTAAAGTGACCGGCGTCGCCCAGCGACACGCGCACCGTTGCGCTGCGGCAGGCCGCATACACGAAGGCGCTCACCTTGCCCGACAGCGGCAGTGCCGAGATCGCTTGAGCATCCCTGGGCAGTGCGCCGAAGTCGATCGTGGCCCCGGGCACCGCCACGCCTGACCTGGCGTCGCGTTCGATCCGCTCGGCGACCATGATGGGCAGCGGCCTGACGATCATGGGCAAGTTCGACAGCCCGAGCCCTTTTGCATCGAGGCCGGCCGCTTTGACCAGGATGCCACCGACCTTGGTGATCAGCTCGACCCGGTTGTCGACAACTTCCGTACCCGCTTCCTGCACCATGTCGGTGTTGTCGAACTTCTTCAGGTTCAGGTTGGTACGTACGCCCCACGCGTCGGCATGCTCGACGCCGAGCTTGAATTCTTCGTACTCGACGGGGATCGATGTCATGGTCAGGCTGGCGGGATCGAGCTTGCCCGTTTTGCCTTTCTGGCCGCCGTCGATCCTGATATGCGATTGCTGCAGGGCGAACGCATCGAACATCGTCGCGTGCACATCGCCCGGCGAGGCAATTTTCCGGTACTGGACGCTGGGCGCGACCGCGCATCCGCCCAGCATGAGCGCGCATGCCGCCACGGCTGTTCGGCGCACGGTGTTCAATTGCAGACGGGAAATGGGACGTTGGAACATGATCTTCTCCATGATGAGCTTGGCTGATTGAGGCGAATTCTCTTTGGTGCCTAGCAAGCATAGGAGGCGGCGCCCGCGCTTTCCATCCGGCTGATGGCCTAGCCGAAGTCGGGAACGGTCGCGATGTGTTGTGCTAACATGGACACAAGGCTAAGCCATCTGGACTTGGCGCGGAAATATCAGGTCGGGGGAACGCCGTGCGTGTTTTGCTTATCGATGATCATCATCTTTTCCGCCAAGGGTTGAAATTCCTGCTCGCCGACCTGGAAGCGGGTATCGCGTTTGCCGAAGCGGCCACCTTGCCGTGCGCGCTCGCGCATGCCGGGGAGCATGCGCCCGAATTGGTGCTGGTCGACCTGCACATGCCGGGCGAAGATTCGATGGGTGTGCTCACCGCCATCCGCGCCGCCTTCGATGCGTCGATGGTCGTGGTGCTGTCGAGCGAGGACGATCCCGACGTTATCCTGCGCGCCATCGAGGCCGGTGCTTCCGGCTATGTGCCGAAATCGTCAACGCCCCAGATCCTGATCGCGGCCTTGCGCCTGGTCATGGCTGGCGGCATCTATATACCGCCGCCCGCCTTGCGCGCGTTTGCCGCCCCGGCTGCCCCGCGCCCGCCAAGCTCGCGCGAATGCGAGAGCTTGTCCGGACGGCAGATGGAAGTATTGCTCAAGGCCGTGCAGGGCAAGGCCAACAAGGTCATTGCCCGCGAAATGCAGCTCTCGGAAGGGACGGTCAAGGCCCATCTGTCGGCGGCGTTCAGGACGCTTGGGGTGCAGAACCGGACGGAGGCGGTGTTTGCCGCCGCGCGTATGGGCTTGCAGGCGGACGTGCGCCCGTCTTAGGCGGCGCCCGGTCGAACTTCAGGTCGAGTTGCCCGTCCGGTCCCACGGTTACCAGCGTAAATCCGGCGTCTTCCTTGTACTCGGTGTAGGCCACGCAGTGGATCGGCAAACAACCGCCCGTCGCGTCGTCCACATGCTCGAAGCAGGAGTAGTCGGGGCTTGCGGCAAATTCGTCCTCGCGCGCGTTGGCGAACGGGTAGGGCGCATACAGCGGCGAGGCATGCACCGAGCGCACCTGCACCAGGCGCTCCCCGCACCAGAGCGTGAGCCTGGTGTCGCACGACAGGTGTTCGTCGCCTGACAAGAACACCACATGATCGATCTTGTTCATGACGATATGCGCCAGCAGCTCCGCCATGGAAGCGGGATAGCCTTCCCAGCCGTCGCAGCGCAGGCGCGCCACCTCGCCCGCCCCCAGCAGGGCACGCCGGCGCAGTCCCAGCATGGAGGAGGTGACCACGAATCTGGGACCCTCGTGCGCTTCGAGCAGCCACGATTTGAGCGCGTCCATCTGCGCCTTGCCCATGATCCGCGCCGCTCGCAGGTTGCGCAGCGAGCGCGCCTCGCGTTCGCTGCGCGTGTCGGCCATGAAGAAGCGCTGGCCCGCGTTCTCGAAGGTGTACCACATCGCGTTGTCCTGCACGTCGTAGGCGCGCTGGTATTTGCGGTAGCCTTCGCAGCCGGCGATTTTCGCGGCGCGCGCCGCGCCGTCGGCGTGCGGAGCCCAGTTGTCGCCGATCTCATGGTCATCGAGCATCATGTAGGCGGGCCGCTGGCGCATCACCTCGCGCACGTGACGATTCGCGAACAGTTTTTCGTAGGGCCGCTTGTATCGGTCGTCGAGCGCGGCGGGGTCGAACAGCCCGGCGCTGGCGTCGCTGTAGATCTGGTCGCCCGCCAGGACCAGGAATGCGGGCGCGTCCGCGGCCTCGGCGCGCAAGCGCGCCGCCAGGCGCGCGTAGGATTGGTAGGCCGGTTCGCTGTCGAGCAGGCCGGCCGGATACTGGCAACTGCCCACGGCGAACGTGATGCGCGGGCCGCTATCGGTTTGCGGCGGGGCCAGCACGCCCGCCTCGAGCTGGGCGGCAGGCGTGTTCTCAAGCAGGCGCTGCAGCTCCTGGCGCAGCGCGTCGGGCAGCTCGCTCCATTCCGAGGGTTCCGCCTGGGCCGGACGTGGCCACCTGCGCCGCTTTTGCAGCCGGCTGCGCGGATCGAGCGAACCGGAGAACCTGGACATCGCGGCGCCGGGCGGGCCGGCCACGACCAGCGCTTCGTCGTACACGATCAGCACCAGCGTTCCATCCGGGCCGGCCAGGCCGGGGTCGCGCGCAATGCGCAGCCAGCCGTCATCGTCCGCATGCGGATCCCATGCGCGGCAGGCGGGCACGAAACCGTCGGCATTGACGAAGTGTTCGTCCATGCGCATCACAGGCACGCACAGCACCGTGGTGGGATTGGGCAGCACCGGGCTGCACATCAGGCTGAACTGGTCGCTCCCCGCAGCCCCGACCGGGTTGCCCTGGCTGGCCGATCCTATCCATACCGGCCCGGCAGCCGGCACCAGCAGCAGGGGAAGCCGCGGGCCCGCCTGCGCCGGCGCCTGGCCGACGCTGTCGTCGCCGCCCAGGAAGGCCGCCACCGGCGCAAACACCTTCACCGCATGCCGGCCGAGCCAGCTGTCCTGGTGGCCGAAGCCGGGGATGGGCAGCGTCCGGACGGTGCAGTGCGCATCGCCCAGCACCGCCGCCATGCGCGCCAGGGTCGCCACGCTCGACAAGCCGTTGTGGGTCCCGTGGATGCACAGGGTGGGGAAGCTCCAGCGCGCCAGGCGCGCGCGCGAGACGTACACGTTGCGGCCGGCGCGGTTGGTGATGGTCTTGCGCCGCGCAAAGTGGATCGATTGCGACACCGTCACCAGGTTGAGCGGCCCAAAGAAGTCGTCCAGGTTGTCGAGGATGTTGCGGTCGACATTGGCCAGTTCGAAATCGCGCCCGTACAGCGCATCCATGCGGTGGCGGGTCCCGGTAAAGCTGGTGTCGGCGAAAGGCCACCACGGGTTCTCGATGGCCAGTTCGTGGCGCGGGTAGGGCATGGACGAGAGCAGGCGGTCCAGCAGTTCGTCGCCCAGCGTGGGCTCGCCCTCGACCCGGAAGGTGTAGGCGATGCGCGGCAGGATACTGCTCACGTAGTGCATCAGGTAAGCCCGGAATACATTGGCCTGGGTAAACACCACCAGCGGCCCCACCTGCGACAGCACCAGGCGCCGGATACGCGAGGGCAGCAATGCGCGTTCACGGTAAAAGCGCTCTCCCGTTTTCAGCTCGGCCAGGACGGCCATGCCGGTCATCGCGCCGCCCATGCAGTGGGCCATCAAGTCGACCTGCGCCTGGCCGCTGGCGCGGCACACCAGGTCGATGGCGGCCGGGATGTCGGCCAGCGCCACCTGTTCGAAGCTCCACGGCAGGCGTGCGAACGGCAGGCCGCTGCTGGTGCGCAAGTCCAGCACCCACACATCGCGCCCCGCGTTCCACAGATAGCCGGCCAGGTTGGGATTGACCTGCGGGTGCGAAAACGCCGTGCCGCTGGTGCTGTAGCCGTGCACCAGCACCACCGGCGGCTGGACCGTATCGGCGCGCTCGTAGCGCGTCAGGCGCGCGCACACCCGGGCGCCGTCGGGCAACTGGTCGACCGGCACATCCGCGACCTGTGGCGCGGGCAGGCCGGACACGAGGCCCGGCATGCGCTGCGGCGTGCGGGCGCGCGGCGCGTCCGGCTTGCGGAAGGTCCACATGTGCACATTGAGCACCACGCGCGCCAGCAGCCCCGCCAGGCCGATCAGATCGAGCAGGGCCGAGGGCTGGTCCTGCTGCGTGATGATGCGCAGCAGCGGCGCGTTTTCTTCCACCAGGAAATCGGTATCGAGCGTGAGCCGGGCGCTGCCGGTGAGCCCGGGGAACGCGGTCAGCTCCAGTTCGGTCAGCTGGGTCCAGGGGTTGGACAGGCAGGCGTAGGTCAGGCGCTTGTGCCCGGCGATGCGACCGTGCAGCCGCGGGCCTTGTGCGGCGCCGCCCGAGGCCGCGCCGCCCGAGGCCGGGCCGGCAATGTCGAGCTGGTAGTCGAAGCGGCGCACTTCGCCTGCGCGCGAGGCGAGCATGGCCAGGCTGCGCAGCCATTGCCCGAGCCCGTTGCGTGGCGGTTCGCCGGCTTGGCGGCGCCGCAGCAGCGCCCGCGTGCGCCAATCGTTGCGCAGCAGTTGCCAGGTGTCGCGTGCGCCGCGGTTGCGCAGCCAGGCGGCGGCGCCGCGCAGGATGCGGCGCCACGGGCCGCTTGGCTCGCGCTGCATGAAGTCGAGCTTGCCGGCCAGGGGCGCCACGGCCAGCGCGCCGGGCCGCCTGGCGCCGCCGCCCTCGCGCTGGGTGACCCATTGCTCCCAATCGTTCAAGTCGAATACCGCCACCTCGCTGTGTGCCGGATCCACCAGCAGCGTGCGGCGCAACCGCACCCCGGCGCCGTCTTGCGGCAGGGAGAGCCTGGCGACGTCGCAGCGCGCGTAGCGCAGCGTCAGCTCGAGCATGTATTGGCGGCGACCGCCATCGGGCGCGCGCAGCCAGGCCGGGCCGCTGAGGCGTTCGACCACGTCCACCTCGGTCGGCGCCGGGCTGGCCGCCGCGCAAGCGGCGCGCCTGCGCGGACTGGGCGAGAGCGCCGGCGGCGCGCGGTCGCGCCCGGTCCCGGCTGCTTCATAGTCCCACTCTGTCAGCAGCGCCCGCGTGGCGCGCAAGGCGAGCGCGGCGATGGTCAATGCGGGATTGACGCCGAGCGCGCCCGGCACGATGGCGCCGTCAAGCACCACCAGGGTGCCCGCCCCGGCGTGGGTCGGCCCCAGGTGGACCTGCCCGATCTGGTTGACCACATAGCCCTGCTCCTCGGGACCGATCGCGCACCCGCCCAGCGGATGGGCGGTGGTCAGGGGGCCGCGTTTGGCCACGATCATGTTTTCCATCTCGGCGGGGAGCAGCCGCCATACGGGATTGGGCAGCACGGTCTCGCGCACCGGCGGGGCCGACTTGCCGCGCGGCTGGGTGGCGACCGGGATGGCCTCGACCTGTTCGGCGAACAGCGCATGCTCGCGCAGGGCCGGCCAGCGTACCTGGATCGCGCCGTCGCCGCATGCCTGGCCATCCTGGTCGGTCAGTTCCAGTTCGCCGTCGGCGCCGTCGTCGCCCATGACGGCCAGGATGGTGCTGTGCGCAATGGCCTGCGCATTGACGGCGCAGGGATCGACGCCGTCCGCCGCGTGCACCGACCAGTCGATGCGCCCGAGGTGGTGCAGGGCGGCGGCGGTGGTACTCATTTCTTCGAAGACGCGGCGTAGCGCGGCCGGCACGGCCAGTTCCTCGAAGCACAGGCGCGCACCCTGCGCGCCGGTGGTCTCGATGCGGGCGGTGATGGTGGGGCCGATCCGGCGCTGGTCCGGCGCGATGCGGCCGTCGGCCACGGCGTTGGCCGGCGCCGGGTAATCGTAGGCAACGGCGATCATGTCGCCGTTGCTGGAAAAACCCTGGCCCAGGCGCGGCGGCAAGGGCAGCTCGCCGCTGCGCGAGCGCAACAGGATTTCGGTCGAGCCGAAGGTGCCGGCCGCCAGGATGACTTTGCGGGCGCGCACCTTGAATGCCGAAGGATGGCGTCGCCGCAGCGTGGCGTCGGTGTAGACCACGTGCAGGCACCAGGCGCCATCGACCGCTTCGATGTTGAGCACCGTGGCGCCGGTGTAGATGCTGGCGCCGTTGGCCCTGGCCCTGACCAGCAGGTTGGTGTCGAGCGAGAGCTTGGCGTTGTGGTTGCAGCCCGTGGCGCAGTCGCCGCACTGGATGCACGCGTCCATGTGCACCCCTGCCGAGTTCGCGCCGCTGGCCATGGCCACCGAAATCGGCACCGCTTCGAAGCGGCTGTCCTTGCCCATCCGTTCGTGCAGGGCCTTGAGCGCCTCGAACTTGAGCGGCCCGCTGGCGCCGCCCGCATAGTCCGCATGGCGCAAGATGGTATTGCCGGCCGGGGTGTCGAGCAGGGCGCGCGCCTCGGCGAAGCATTCGGCAAGGCCCGGCAGGGCGATGCCGAGCGCCTCCAGCGTGCGCTCGTCCGGTTCCAGCATGACGCCGGCGTTGATCAGCGAGCCGCCGCCCAAGCCGTTGGCGACGAGCGCATTGAGGTCGGGGCCGAGGCGCATGTCGAACAGGCCTTCCGGCTTGCCTTGCGGCCCGGGCGTGGCGGGCGTGGACCAGCGCAGGTGGCCCGGGATGTCGGCGGCGCCGGCCGGGAACGCGCCGGGAAGGTATTCGCGCCCGCGTTCAAGCACGCACACCGTCACCGGCTGGCCGTCGGCACGCCGGGTTCCGGCCAGCGTGGCGGCGGCGACCGACCCGCCGTAGCCGCTGCCGACGACGAGCACGTCGAAAACCGGCGCGGGTGCACTTCCCGAGGGCGGGTGCAGGGAGGCGAACAGCTCTTCCACGCCGCGCGAGAGCCATTGCGTGCCTTGTTCATTGCCGGTCTCAGTCATGTGAAGGTCCTGGTTCGGGGGAGGTGGCCGGTATCGCGGAGAGCGCGTGGCGCAGCTGGTCCAGGACGACGGGCTTGTGCAGCAGGGGGATATTGGCGGCCTGCGCTTCGCGCAGGCGCTCGGGCGAGGTGTCGCCACTGATGAGCAGGGCTGCGATGTCGGGGGCGAAGGCGCGCACCTTGGCGATGAGGGCGATGCCGGACTGCGCGCCGCGCAGGCGCAGGTCCGACAGGATGAAGTCGGGCCTGCCGGCGTGCACCGCCGCCAGCGCGTCGGCTTCGCCTTCGGCCAGCGTCACGCGCGCGCCCATGCCTTCGAGCAGCAGGCGCATGCCCTGGCGTATCCCTTCCTCGTCGTCCACCACCAGCACATGTCGTCCGGCAAGGTCGGCATGCGCGTGCGCGTGCGCCGGCGCGGCAAGGGCTGCCGGTTCCTCCGGCGCGAGCGCCAGCACCAGGTAAAAGCCGGTGCCGATGCCCGGGCGCGACACCATTTCCATGCGCACCCCCAGCAGCTCGGCCGTGCGGCCCACGATCGACAGGCCCAGTCCCAGGCCCTTGCCGCGGTCGCGCTCGGGGTTGCCGACCTGGTAGAACTCTTCGAACACGCGCACCTGTTCGTCGTCGGCGATGCCGACCCCGCTGTCCTCGATCGCCAGCACCGCCACGCCGCCGTGGGCGCTGACCGACAGCGCGATATCGCCTTGCAGCGTGTACTTGATGGCGTTGTCGACCAGGTTGCCCACCACCCGCGCCAGCAACACCGGGTCGGTGGTGACTGCCGCCTGGCTGGCCTGGCAGCTCACGCGCAAGCCCTTCGCCAGCGCGATGGGCTCGTATTGCTGGCAAATGCGTTCGATCAGCCCGGCCAGCTCCACCCGGCCCGGTTGCACCGCCACCACCCCGGCGTCGAGCTTGGAAATGTCGAGCAGGGCGTCGAGCTGGGTGCCCAGGCTCTCCAGGGCCAGGTCGATATGGCGCGAGATGTCGCGGCTGACCGGGTCCAGCGGGCGCATGGCCAGCGACGCGGCAAACAGCGACAGTGTATGGATCGGCTGGCGCAGGTCGTGGCTGGCGGACGCCAGGAAACGTGTCTTGGCGCGGCTGGCCGCCTCCGCGCGTTCGAGAGCGGCGCGCAGTTCGCGGTTCAGGCTGGCCTGCTGCAGCCGGATGGCGAAGGACTCGCAAAACAGGCGGTAGGCGTCGTCGGCCAGCGACAGGAGCACGGCGCCGAACAGGGCCAGGATGAAGGCGATGGCCAGCGCGAACGGCTGCGGCCCCGGCGCTTGCGCCGTCGCCAGCCAGCGCAAGACCAGCGCCCCCATGACCGGCAGCGCGTACGCGAGGAACAGCGCCCGGTTGCCGGCCGTGGTCGCCACCGCGCCGGCGCACAGGCCCACCAGCAGCAGGCTGGCAATGGCCAGTGGCAGCATCGCCTCTTGCGGGAAGAACAGCAGGCCGGCGCCATGCGACAGGCCATTCATGGCATTGAGCGCGACGGCGACCCGCATGCGCAGGCGCAGCGGCACCGCATGCATCGCGGGCAGCCGTCCCAGCAGCGAACGCCGCGCCATGAGCATCGTGCCCAACACGGCGACCCAGGACAGCAGCAAGGGCGACGGCCATCCGGGATACGAGGCCAGCCATGCCATGAGCGCCGCCGCGAGGAAAATCGGCAGCGGCAAACGCCGGCTCTGCTTGGCCAGCAGGCGCAGCAGTTCTTCGTCAAGCAGGTCTTCCGCGCCTTCGGGCTGGGCAGGTCTTGGCATCGAACATCCTCCTGGCGGTGGGCGACGGTAGGGTCAGGTGACGAAAATACACCATTTGCACGCCAAAACCAATTGGCCGGATGGCTATCCCATCCGGATGGCCTATCCATGCGGACGGCGCCGCACTGGGCGCGGGACTAGCCAGTGGGCGAATGGCGCCGCGCGGCCTTCCTTCCTATACTTTCCCGTGTCGATTGGAGCGCTGAACGAGGGGACGTCAATGACATACCACATGGACAGGAAACGCATCGGGCGCAGCGCCGTCGTGGCCGTTGCGCTGATGGGCGCGAGCAGCGTGGCGCCGGCTGCGCCGGCCAAGGGCACATGGGGCCGGACGATCGGCACGCTATGCTTCGAGGGCATACCCGACACGGCCCGCAGGAGCACCGCGACATCGAACGACAATGGGGTGGAGGTGGCCCACTTCAAGGTCGACTACGTCCACAAGGACAAGGAGCCGTGGCCGCTCGTGCGGGTGTTCAGGGATATCCCCGGCGTTCCCCACCCGCTAGCGAGTTGCGGCGAATTGACCGGGCAAGTCGTTTTTGAAGGCAGCGTCAAGCGCATGGCGGTCGATGCGGGGCGCGAAACGGCGGCGGGCGAAGCGAAGGCGGTCTTCTACCTGCCCGAAGGCAGCCTGCGTATCGAACTGGTGCGGGCCAAGGCTGTCATGACACTGTACGGCGGCAGCATGCAGCTGGGGCGCAGCGCGGACAAGGTCACCAGCGGCAGGGCCTGGATCAGCAATGCCGGACCGATCGTTGCGCAAGCCGGCCAGCCGGCGCAGGGTGGCATTGCGCTCGCATCCTGGGGGCGCGAACTGGCAGGCGCCAGGATCGTCATGCCCGGTACGGAGACGGCGCAAACGCTCGACCTCACGGCGGGAAACAGCAACACCACGGTCTTGCTACCGCTCGCGGGCGGCGCCGCCAGTTTCCTTGACGGCGTGTTCAGCGCGAGCAATGTACCGTTCACGGCGGCCAGCGCCGCGTTTCCGGGAGTACAGTTCGGCACATTCAAGGGAGCGGCAAACGCGGTGGCGCTGTCGGCAAGCAAGGGCAAGGTCCGGTTCGAGGCAAGGAAACTGGCCTACAGCGCGGCAAGCGCGCGCTTTGCGGCCCCCCATTCGAGCGTGGCCACCGGCGCCGCCAAAGGCGCTATCGCCAGCCTGACGGCCAGCGCCGGCAATGGCGGCGACCACATCGCGCTGGACGATGTCGCCATCGCCGGGCTGCACACCGATGCCGGCGACTGCGATTACCGCTACGATGGCGCGCCCTTGGCCGCCGCCGCCGCGTGCAAGCTGGCCGTGGCGAGCGCCGCCGCCGGCGCGCAGGGCTGGCGTTTCGAGGCGAACAAGCCGTCCGCGGCCTTCGCGCCCGCCGTCGTACGCTCGGCAGGCGCTGTGGTGTTGACCAGCGCGGTCGATGGCGGCGCCGAAACCTTCGACGGTGTGGTCAAGGATGCCTCGGTGCGCCTGGGCGCGCTGGAACTCGACAAGCAACAGGTTTCGCTCGGCAACCCGGCGCAACAAGACAAGCGGCTGCGTATGCCGTTCTCGTTCTCCGCCGCGCCCGCGACGGGGGCATGGTCGCTGCTGCTTGCCGACGGCAAGCTATCGGTCGAAGGGACTTTGGAGCAAGCCAGCGCGCGCGGCGCGCTCACGCTCGATCCGGCCGATGCCGGGGCGTGGGCGGTCGATGTCGACAAGGACGAGCTGGTCTTCAGCGGCAAGGCCAGCGTGACGCACCAGCCCTGGCTGTACGGCGCCAGGCCCGCCTTCGGCGCGCTCGGCCTGGCGTTCCGGGCCGCGAGCGACTTGCATGTGACCAAGGATGGCGCAACGGGAACCCTGTACGCCCGCGCCGGCGCGCTGGTGCTGACCGATCCCGTTGTCACGCTGGGCGAACAGCAGGGCGGCATGGTGCTCACCGGGCCGCACAAGTTCGAGGGCGCCGTGGGCCTCGCTATCGACCTGGCCAGCGGCAAGGGCAGTATCCACGACGGCTTGCTGCATGTGAGCAAGGTCAGCCTGGCCACCAGGCCGGGCCTGGCGGGCGACCTTGGTGCGATCCGGATCCATCAAGGGGAAGCGTCGGTCGGCGAACTGAGGGCCAATTTCGACGGCGGCAAAGGCGCCTTGTCGATCAAGGACGTGGCGCTCAAGGCCGAGCGGCTCGAATCGAAGCCGCTGGCGCCGGACACCGGCTCCGGCAACCAGCTGGCCTGGTCGGGGGTGCTGCAAGACGGGACCGGCATCGAATCGATCACGGGCGACATTGCCCGGCGCGGCGACGATGGCGCGCTCACGGTCGAGAACGTGGTCATTTCCAACGCCAGGCTCGCGCTGGCCGACATCCGCATGGGGCAGGGCAGCGCGCTGCGGTTTACCGGCGGCAAACTGGCGCTCGCGCTCGAGCGCCTGGCCGACAAGGAGCTGCGCGCCAGCTTGCTGCTGACCGACAGTCGCCTGTCGAGCAGTACGCCCAGCGCGCATGGCAAATTTGACGCCAACGTCGGCATCAAGTCGTTCTCCGCGCAGGTGACTGGCGGTACGCCGGCCGCGCCCACCGGCCAGGGCCGGCTCCTGACGACGGCATTGCAACTGCAAACCGATACCAGCATCGAGATCAGGGAAAGCTGCGACGGCAAGCCCGATTTCCAGGGGGTGCCGGCGCGCGCCGCGATTGCCACCGGTCCTATCGCGCTCGACCTTGTCATCGACGGCGGCGCGCTCAAGGGCCAGGGCGCGGCGCTGGTCACGCTCGCCTCGCTGCGCAGTACCGCCAGTTACGAATGCCGGGCCAAGCTGGTCAACTGGGTCATTTCGAAGGAACGCCGCGCGTATTACGACTACCCCTGCCCCACATGGCGCAAGCCGTTTCGCATGTGCGATGGCTGGACCATGATCGCGCCGGAGATCAGCGTCGGTTTTTCGCGGGTGATCAAGGTCCGTTCGCTCGATGTGGCGGGCATGTTCAGCGTGATGTCGCTCAAACTCGACGGAACCGGCCAGATCAAGGCCTGCGGCAAGGCCGGTGCGATCGTCCCCCTGGCCGACATTTCCTACTATATCAAGCCCGACAGCAGCCTGCCCCTCGCGGACAAGGTCATCGACGCCGTGACCGATTTCACCGCGCGTCCGTTTTCGTCGGCGCTGGTGTCCGGGATCGGCGTGTTGGCCGGCGCTATCCTGCCCAACACATCTGATGGCTTGTGCCTGTAGGAGGCATTATGAACAAGGTAACGATGATTGCCGGTTTCACGCTCATTGCCAGCCTGGCATGCCGCGTTGGTGACGCCCACGCCGGCGCCGAGCTGGCGGCGGCCAAGGGGACGTTTCCGCAAGTGAAGCTCGCGTGCCTTCCTTTCCCGCTGCCGCCCGATGCATCGGATGCCGCCCGCGTGGTCGACCTGGCGCAGGAAAAGTGGTATCGCACGGCCCGCGCCGGCAAGCTCGAGCGTGTGGGCGCGCTCTTTGTCAGCGCCCTCATTTCCCCGCCCAAGCCTGGCGCGGCGGCGGCCGACGGCGCTCCGCTCGATGCCGCCATGTGCGGCGTGATCGACCAGGCGGTCAAGTCGGCGCCGGGCTTGACGGTCCAGGTATTGGACGCGGCCGACGGCTTTGCCGGCACCTGCATCGACCGCAAGGTGGACGCCTGCCTGCAAAAGGCGTTTACCGATTCCGGCTTCAGCGACGCCAAACCATGGCCGCGCCTGCCCATCTATGCGCGCCTGCCGGACGCGGCCCCGGTACCGTCCGACGTGGCCGGCGTGCTGGCCCAGCTGTCGGCCGCGTCGAGGAGCATTGCTCCCGATATGCGCGGCGAAGGCCGCACGTTCGAGCGCAGCACGGACGGCCTCAAGCCGCTCGTTCCCTGCGCCCCGGAGGGTTGCCCTCGGCAAACCGCCAGTGCGCCGGAACAGCCGCAAGGCATTGCATGGTTCATCCAGGCCTTGCCGCAGCCGCCCAACGCCAGGCCGGCCGGCGGCGCCAAGCCCGGTCAGTGAACCGTACCGGCTTGCGGCGCGCGCGGCGAGCGCATCGGGCGCATGCCGATGTCAAAAAGACTATTGTGACAATTGAATACATTGTTCCTGGATTTTCATAGGACAATCGCAACATACGGCACTTGGCACTCGTTCTTCCGACATTCAAGCGTGGAGGCGTCGCATGCAAAAGCAGTCCGGCGGTATGGGCCACACCAGCGGCGACGATCTGCGCCGCATGCGCGAACCGGCGCCCGGGAGCAATGCCGCCAAGGCGCCGAAGCTGGAAGTCGAGCCGCCCACGCTGTCGCTGCCGAAAGGCGGCGGCGCGATCAGCGGCATCGACGAACAGTTCACGCTCAATCCATCGAACGGCACCGCCGCGCTGTCGCTGTCGTTGCCGATGACGCCCGCGCGCAACGGTTTCCTGCCGCCCTTGAAACTGACTTACAACTCGGGCGCCGGCAACGGCGTGCTGGGGATCGGCTGGGCGCTCGACATGCCATCGATCCGGCGGCGCTCCGACCAGCAACTGCCGCGCTACCGGGACGACGATGTCTTCCTGCTCCAGGGCCAGGAGCTGGTGCCGGCCGCCACATGGCAGGGCGGTCGCTGGGACACGACGGCCGTCACGGACGGCGATTTCACCATCCGCCGCTACCGCGTGCGCGTCGAAAGCGCGTTTGCGCGCATCGAGCGGATCGCCCATCCCGTTTTCGGTGAATGGTGGCGCGTCACCACCCGGCACAATGTGAGCACCTTCTTCGGGCTCGATGCGGCCACCCGCATCGCCGATCCCGCCGCGGCCGGGAATGTGCACGAATGGCTGCCCGCGCTGCTGTTCGACGACCAGGGCAACTGCCTCGCGTACGACTACCGGGACGAGGACCTGGCCGGCGTGCCGGCCACGCTTGCCGAGGCCAACCGGCTGGCCGGGGTCGCGCGCTTCGCCAACAAATACCTGAAGCGGGTGCGCTATGGCAACCGCACGCCCTACGTCGCGGACCCCGCCAATCCCTACCGGCCAGCCGCCATGCCGGCCGCTTTCCTGTTCCACCTGGTGCTGGACTATGGCGAACACGATGCGGCGGCCCCCGTGCCCGAGGTCTTGCCGGGGCAGCGCTGGCCGGCGCGCGCCGACCCGTTCTCCGCTTACCGCGGCGGTTTCGAGATCCGCACCTACCGCCTGCTGCGCCGGGCGCTGATGTTCCACCAGTTCGATGAACTGGCCGGCGGCGCAGCGTGCCTGGTGCGCTCGCTGGACCTGGCCTACGTGTCGTCGTCGGCGGCGTCGCCGCAGGCCACCGACGTGAGCTACCTGCGGCACGCCACCCAGTGCGCCTATGTCCGGCGCGACGACGGCAGCTACCTGCGCTCCGCGCTGCCCCCGCTGGCGCTGGAGTACCAGGCGCTGGACTGGGATGGCGCCGTGCGCACGGTGGAACGCGCCACGCTGGCCAGCTTGCCGCCCGGCCTGGGCGACTACGAATGGACCGACCTGTATGGCGAGGGCATCCCGGGGCTGTTCACGGAGCGGGAGGGGGCCTGGTTCTACACGGCCAATCTGGGCGACGTGGACGAGAGCGGCCGGGTCACGCTCGACGCGAGCCGCTGCGTGATGCCGCGCCCGTCGTTCAGCGGCATGCGCGAAGGCGCGCTGGCGCTGCGCGACCTCAATGGCGACGGCCGCCAGCAGGTCGTGGTGCAGACGGCGCAGATGCAGGGCTACTTCGCGCGCGGCGAGCAGGGCGACTGGCTGCCGTTCCGCAGTTTCGACAAGGTGCTGCGGATCGACCTTTCCAGCGCCCATGTGCGCCGGCTCGATCTCGACGGCGATGGCCGGGCCGACCTGCTCATCTCGGAAGACAACGCCTTTGTCTGGCACAAGGGGAGCGCGCAAGGGTACGACGCCGGCGAGCGCGTGGCCAGGCCGGCCGACGAAAACCTGGGGCCGGCCATCGTCTTCGCCGAGGAACTGCAGACCATCCACCTGGCCGACATGAGCGGCGACGGACTGCGGGACATTGTCCGCATCCGCAACAACGAAGTGTGCTACTGGCCCAACCTGGGCTACGGGCGCTTCGGCCCGAAAGTGGCGATGGACAACGCGCCGGCCTTCGCCGCGCCGGACCAGTTCGATGCCCGCTACCTGCACCTGGCCGACGTCAGCGGCACCGGCGCGATCGACATCCTGTACCTCGGGCCGCAAGGCTGCGGGGCCTGGCTCAACCTGGGCGGGAACGCCTGGAGCGCGGTGCAGCCCATCGCGCCGTTCTTGCCGCCCGGGGCGCCGGTCAAGGTCGATGTGCTCGACCTGCTGGGCAACGGCACCGCGTGCATCGTATGGATGTCGCCGCTGCCGGCGCATGCCGCCGCGCCGCTGCGTTACATCGACCTGATGGGCGGCAAG
The DNA here is from genome assembly GCF_011682065.1 of Massilia rubra. GTDB lineage: Bacteria > Pseudomonadota > Gammaproteobacteria > Burkholderiales > Burkholderiaceae_D > Telluria_A > Telluria_A rubra. The sequence continues at coordinate 95,393 of NZ_VUYU01000004.1, forward strand.
AAGCCGCACCTGCTGACCAAGGTCGTCAACAATCTCGGCAAGGAAACCACGTTTTCCTACAAGAGCTCCACCTGGTTCTACCAGAAGGATAAGCAGGATGGCCGCCCGTGGGCGACGCGGCTGCCGTTTCCAGTCCACTGCCTGCGCCGGGTCGAGGTGCGCGACCGCATCGCCGGCGCGCGCCGCGTCACTGAAATGCGTTATCACCACGGTTACTACGACGCCGCCGAGCGCGAGTTCCACGGCTTCGGCATGGTCGAGCAGCGCGATGCCGAGTCGTTCGAGCACTGGGAGGGCGACGCGGCGCAACCAGCGCTCGAGCAGGCCCTGCACCAGGCGCCCGTGCTGACGAAAACGTGGTTCCACACGGGGGCGATCAGCGGGCGCGACGCCATCTTGCTGCGCTTTCGCGACGAATACTGGGACCGCGAACTGGCCCGCCAGGGCTATGCCGGCGCCGCCGATGAAGCGGCGCTTCCGGATGCGCACGTGGTGCCGGCGCCGGGCATCGCTCCCGATGCGGTCGCGCCGCTGCGGCCCGAGGACTGGCGCGAAGCCCTGAGGGCGTGCAAGGGCATGGTGCTACGCAAGGAAGTATTCGGCCTCGACGCCCCGGCGACCAATCCGACCCCGGCCGAACTGCGGCGCCAGCTGTTGCCCTACACGGTGGCGGCGCACAATTGCGTGATCGAGATGCTGCAACCGGCGCTGGCCGGGGAACACGCCGTATTCGTGGTCAAGGAACGCGAGGCGCTCACCTGGAACTACGAGCGCGACCCGGTCCATCCGCGCATCGAGCACCGCCTCAATCTGTCCATGGATGCGTACGGCAACGTGCTCGAAGCGGTGCACGTCGCCTACGGGGCCGGCGCGCCGCAGCCGGAGATCGCCGCCATCCAGGGCCGCACCCTGGTCACGCTCGACCAAACCGACTTCACCACGGACGCCATCGACAAGCTGCACTACCGGCTGCGCCTGCCGGCGCGCAGCAGCAAGTTCGAGCTCACCGGGGTGCGGCAATCCGCGCCGCTGTATCGCCTGGAAGACTTTATGCGGACCGGATTCCACGTGCTGGCCGATTCGGTGGAGGCGCCGTTCTTCGCGTACGACAGCACCCCGCCCGCGGGCGTCATCCAACGCCGCCTCATGTCGGCAAAGGAAACGCTGTATTACGATGCGAACGTGCGCGACGCCTTGCCGCTGGCAGGGCTGCATTACCGCGCGCTACCGTTTGCCAGCCATGAACTGGCCTACACGGCGGAGCTGCTGGCGCACCTCTTCGAGGCGCGCGTCACGCCCGCGCTGATGCGCGCCGGCGGCTATCTTGAGCGCGGCGCCGGGCGCTGGTGGGTGTCGTCCGGAAGCCTGGCCTACCTGGACGCGGGCGAGCATGCGGCCGCTGCGCAGGCGCGCTTCTTCGCGCCCGTTGCGCACCTCGATGCGCTGGGCGCGCGCACCGCCGTCGCCTACTTCGGCACGTATTTTCTGATGCGCAGCGCCACCGAGGATGCCGCGCACAACCGCGTCACCATCGACACCTTCGATCTGCGCACCCTGGCGCCGGTGCGCATGACCGATGTCAACGGTAATGTATCGACACTGCTGCTCGACGAAATGGGGTGGGTCAAGGCCACGGCGGCCGGCGGCAAGGGAGGCGAGGGCGACGACCTGGCCGGCCTGTCGGTGGCGCCGTCGGCCGCCGACAGCGCCGCGCGCGCCAGTTTCCTCGGCACGGCCGACGCGCTTGCGCTGGAAGCGGCCGGCAAGGCGCTGCTGCAGCGCGCCTCGGCCCGCTATGTGTACGATGCGCACCGCTACCTGGACTCGGGCGGGACCGAGCCGCCTCTGGCGGCCTCGATCGTGCGCGAGCAGCACGCCGCCGCGCTGGCCGATTCGCCGGTGCAGATCTCGTTCGAGTATTCGAACGGCATGGGCCGGGTCGAGATGCGCAAGCTACAAGCCGAGCCCGGCATAGCGACCCGTGTCACCGTCGGCGCGGACGGCGCGCTGGTGGTGGACCAGGTCGACAGCGCGCGGCAGTCGCCGCCGCGCCTGCGGTGGGTGGGCAGCGGGCGCCGCATCGTCAACAACAAGGGCAATCCGGTCAAGGACTACGAGCCGTTCTTCTCGCTGTCGCCGCGCTTCGAGTCCGAGCGGGCGGTGGCGCAGGCCGGCAGGCCGATCCTGCGCTTCTACGATCCGGCCGATCGTCCGGTGCGGGTGAACTACCCGGACGGCACGTTTACCCGCACGGAATTTTCGGCCTGGCGCGTCGTCGAGCACGATCGCAACGACACCGTGCTGGACTCGGCATGGTACGCACTGCGGCTCAAGCGCCGCATCGATGGCCTGTTGCGGGCGGCCGGCAAGGACCCGTTGCGGGAAGCGCAGGCGGCGGCGCAAACGGCCGCGCATGCCGGCACGCCGCTGACCCGCCATGTCGACCCGCTGGGCCGGCACGTGCTGGAGGTGGCGCACGACGGCCAGGATGGGCTGGGAAACGCGATCCTTCATGCGACCGTGCACCGGCGCGACGCCGGCGGCAATGTGGTGGCGATCCGCGATGCGCGCAATAACCCGTCGGTCATCTACGGGCATGACATGCGCGGTCGCGTCGCCTTGCTCGACAGCATGGACAGCGGCCTGCGCCAGATGCTCGACCATGCCGGCGGCGAGCCGCTGCGCGTCTGGGACGGGCGCGGCCAGGAATTCCAGTTCGCCTATGACGATCCGCTGCACCGCCTGACCGGGCGGCGCGTGCTGGGCGGCGATGGCGCCGCGCCGCTCGATCATGTGTACGAGCGCATCGTCTACGGCGAAGGCCGGCCCGACGCCATGGCGCGCAACCTGCGCGGCAACGTGGCGCTGGTGTACGACACGGCGGGCCGGGTGGAAAACCTGGCGTATGACTTCAAGGGCAACCTGGCCGCGTCCGCCCGGCGCCTGGCGCGCGATTACAAGGGCGTGCCCGACTGGGCCGGCGCCGATCCCGACGCCGCGCTGGAGGCGGCCGAGTACCGCTCCGGCGCCACCTATGACGCGATCGACAGGGTGGCCGCCAGGATCACGGCCGATGGCAGCGAGTACCTGCCCACGTATAACGCCGCCAACCTGCTCGAGCAGGTGCGCATCCGGCAGGGCGCAGACACCCTGCTCATCGTGGCCGGGATGGACTATGACGCCAAGGGCCAGCGCCTGCGGGTGGTGCATGGCAACGGCGTCGTCACCACCTGTCGCTACGACAGCGACACCTTCCGCCTGCTGGAACTCGACAGTCTTGCCGGCGACGGCACCCTGTTGCAGGCGCTGCACTATACCTACGATCCGGTCGGCAATGCCACGCACCGCGAAGACCGCGCCGTGCCCACCGTCTGGTTCGCCAACGCGATGGTCACGGACCTCGCCACCTATCGCTATTCGCCGCTCTACCGGCTGGTCGAGGCCAACGGGCGCGAGCGGGCGGCGGCCGCCGCCGCCACCGACAACTGGAACGACGCCGCGTATGGCGCCAGCCTTGCCGTGGGCGACGCATTGGCATGGCGCAACTACACGCAGGAGTACCGCTACGACAGCACCGGCAACATCACGCAGATGAAGCACAGTGCCGGCGCAGCGGGCTGGACGCGCGACTATACCTATGCCGCCGGGTCCAACCGGCTTGCCGCCACCCGGTTTGGCATGCGGGAGGTGGCGTATGCCCACCACGCGGCGCATGGCTTCCTGACGTCGATGCCGCACCTGACGCTGATGGCGTGGAATTTTCGCGATGAACTGCAAGCCACCGCTACCCAGCGTGTGACCGACGGCACGCCGGAAACCACCTGGTACGTGTATGACGGCCACGGCAAGCGTATCCGGAAAATCGTGGAAGGCGCCGCCGCCGCGGCCGCCGCGCCGGCGCGCAAGTCGGAACGGCTGTATCTCGACGGCGTCGAACTCTATCGCGACTACGGCGCCGCCGCGCCCGCCGTCGAACAGAGCACGCTCGACGTGATGGACGAGCGCCAGCGCGTGGCGCTGATCGAACGCACCGGGGCGACCAGGCTGGTGCGCTATCAGTGCGCCGACCACTTGCAGTCCGCGCAGATCGAAACCGACGCCGCCGGCCGCGTGATCAGCTATGAGCAATATCATCCGTTCGGCACCACCGCCTGGCAGGTGGCCGACCGCCATATCGCCGCCGCCGCCAGGCGCTATCGCCATGCCGGCATGGAGCGCGACGCCGAGAGCGGCCTCGAATACTGCCATGCCCGCTACTACGCGCCATGGCTGGGCCGATGGATCGCGCCCGACCACCTCGCCGAGCGGCTGGAGGGCAACCGCTATGCCTACGTGAAGAACAATCCGGTCAAGCACCGCGACCCGAACGGCATGTTTGAAGAATCAGTCCACGGCATCCTGACCTACCGGCTGGCGCTTGCCGCCGGCTTCCCGCCCGAGGATGCGGCGCGGGTGGCGCTCGCCGCCGCCGCCATGGACCACGATGCGGACACCAAGCCGGCCGGCGAGCTCGATATCCCCGCGTTCCAGCGCATTCCGCAGACCATCCGCTATCACTTTCCGGACAATCCCTTCGCCAGTGCGCAGGCCGGCGTGGACGGCGATATCGGCGCCCAGCGGGCGGGCGCGCGCGGCAACGACGACCTGGAACGCTTTGGCCAGCACTTGCACACGCTGGAGGATATCGGCTTCACCGATGCGCCCGGGCCGCACATGCGCCACGATCCCGGCCGCCCGGTGCAGCGGATGCTTGGCCCGTCGCTGGTGTTCGTCGGCCTGGCGGTCGCTACGGGCACGCTGATAAGCGAGCCGGCGCTGTTGCAGGGCAACGGCGGCGCCGCCTTGCTGGTCGGCTTGGGCATCTATCTGATGGTGCTTGGCGTTGCCGTCAAGGATATCGGACATCCGTCATACCGGACCGAGCGCGGCGAGTTCAGCACCTCGTTCGGCCACACCGCCGACCAGGCGCCGCAAGATCCCGTACGCAACAGCGCCGCGCTGCTGCAGGTCTATGAAAAGATGAAGGAATATGCGCGGGCCCGCTACGGCGGCGTGGCGACCGACGATGCGGGCGCCGCCGGCGCCATCACCGAGACGGTCTCGGCTGACAACGCCTGCCTGGTCAGCAACTTCGCCAATGCGCGCCCGCTCGGCCTGGGCGGCGTGCCGCTGCCGTCTTACAGCGAGATCCTGTCGACCCGTAGCGCCGACCGTGGCAGGAGCTGGCTGCCGCAGCAAATGGACGTCACCATGCCGGCCCAGCGCGGCGGGTGGCGCTACACGCCCGGCATCAAGGCCTGCCACTAGGACGCCAACCGAAAAGGGGAACAACATGGCACGACAGATCATCGAGGGCTTGCTGATCGACGCCGCAACGCGCGTCGCACTGCCCGACCTGCTGGTGCAAGCATGGTTGCGCGCACCGAAGCGGGAGGACGAGGCGGCCGTCGGCGAGGCCACCAGCGGGCATGACGGCCGCTTCGCGATCGCCCTGGACTACGCCGACGACCATGCGCTCTGGGCCAGCGACGTCTACTTCAAGGTATTCATCGAGAAGCGGCTGGTCGAGGATACCCGGCAGAGCATTCTGAAGAACCCGAACGAGGCCAGCGCGCGGGTGCTGATCCCGATCGGCGCGCAGGTCCTGGCGTCCTTGCCCGCGCTGGACTTCTGCGAGCTCGCTGGCGTCGTGAGCAACGAGCTTGGGGTAGGCCTGGCGGAACTGCGCATCGAACTGGTCGAGCGCAGCCTGGGCAAGGAGACGGTGCTGGCCATCGCCGTCACCGATGGCGAGGGCCGCTACAGCATGCTGGGCGACCTGGCGGGACGGCCCCGCGCCGACCTGTTGGTGCGCGCCAGGGCGCCGGGCGACAGCGACAACGGCAACGGCAAGGAGCTGGCGCGCTCGGACGTGTTTCACGGCGCCGATGCCGCGCTGAGCGTCGATCTCGTGGTGGCGGCGGACAAGGCGCCGCGCAGCGACGAATTCCTGCGCCTGAGCCGTGCCATCGCGCGCGAGCTGGGGTCCGGCACCGGCGTCGAGCGGCTCGATGCGGCGGGCGTGCACGCCCTGTCCGGCAGCCTGCGCTGGGATCCGCGCATGATCGCCATGGGCGCCACGGCGGCCCGGCTGAGCAGCGAGACCAGCATTCCAGCCGAGCATTACTACGCCTTGCTGCGCTCCGGCGTGGCCGGCGATGCGGCGGCGATCCACCGCCTGCCGCTGTCGAGCGTCGAGGCGCGGCTCAAGCGCGCGACGGACGACGGCGTGATCGGCGGCGAGCAGCCGATTGAGCGAACGCTCGAGCGCTACCAGAGCGCCAGCATTGCCGAGTATGGCCGGTACAAGGCGCCGGCCGCCGTCTCCAGCCTGGGCGAGCTGCTGGCCGTGAGCCTGGAGTCCGCGCAGGTGCCGGACTTTCTCGACGCTTTTGCGGCCACCGCGGACCGGCCCGCCGATCTGTGGAAGGCGCTGGCCCGGAACGGCATCGACGCCAACGCCATCGAGCGGCTGCGCACCGATGGCAAGCTGGGTTTTCTCACGCGCCAGAACGCACCGCTGGTCAAGCGCCTGGGCGCCGAAGGCATACGCGCCGTGGAAGACCTGGTGGGCGCGGGCCTGTATGAAGCCGAGGCCTGGAAGCGGCTGATCGACGCCGACGTGCCGGAGGGCGTGAGCGCCGATGCCTACGCCAGCGGGCTGGCGGCCCAGGTGCAGCTCAGTTTCGGTAGCCAGGTGATGGCCGAGATGGTGCGCCGCAAGCACATCGACATCGGCGTTGCGGGCGCCGCCGCCGACGAGGTGACGGCTTTCTTCCGCAACGCCGGCGCCCGCATCGGCGCCCAGGCCGTCAGTCAGTGGAAAGGATTCGACACCCTCTCGCCGCAAGCGAAGACAGGCGCGCGCCGGGTCGAGCGGCTGTACCAGCTGACGCCGTCGAACGATGCCATGAAGGCCCTGTCCAGGGCGGGCGTCGACTCGGCCATGGAGATCGCGCGCTTGCCGCGCGCGCAGTTCATGGCGCGTTTCGGCGGCAGCTTCCCCAGCATTGCCGAGGCGGCGCTGGTGTACCGCAAGGCCATTGCCACGCACAGCGCCACCCTGCACCTTGCGACCGGCTTCCTGACGGCGCGCGGCATGCCGAACGTGTACGGCATTACCGGCCGGCGCCAGAACACGGCGGCCCCGCTGCCAGCCGCTACGCCGGGCGCGCCGTTACTGGAGCAATTGCTGGGCAACCTCGATTACTGCGCCTGCGACGAGTGCAAGTCGGTGCTGGGCGCCGCCGCCTACTTCGTCGAGCTGCTGCAGTTCATCGACCTGCCGCACCTGCCGGGAGCGGCGCTCAATCCGCAGGCGGTGCTGTTCGGCCGGCGGCCCGACCTGCAGCATCTGCTGCTCAGTTGCGAGAACACCAATATCGCGCTGCCCTACGTCGATCTGATCAACGAGGTGCTGGAACACTACATCGTCAGCGGCAGCCTGGCGGGGTTTCAGGGTTTTAACCTGCGCGAAGACAGCAGCGCGCCGGACCTGCTGGCCGATCCGGAACATGTCGCCGATGCCGCGTACGTCAAGACCAAGGAGCAGGTGTATCCGCACGGACTGCCGTTCGACCTGCCGCTGGCGGCGCTGCGGCTGCTGATGCGGGCATGGGGCACCACCCTGGCCGATGCGCTGGGCGTGTTCGGCAGCGCCGCCGCGGCGCGGCGCGAGCGCATTGGCCTGAACGCCGCCGAATACAGCATCCTCACCGACACCGGATTTCGCGCCTTGCCCGCGTACTTCGGCGAGTCCGCCGGCATGCGCATGGCCGAGCTGAACAAAGCCGTCGCCGATAGCAAGACCTTCTGCCGGCGCACGGGCATCAGTGCCGACGAGCTGGCCGCAGTGCTGCGCACGCGCTTCATCAATCCGGGCTATCCGCTGGTCGCCTTGTTAACGCCATTGCAAGTGTCGATGGGGCAGGTGCAGGCGCTGTACGATGGCACGCTCAGCAGCGCCAAGTTCAGCGCCTTGTTGCCGCCCGCGCTGGACCTGGCGCCGTATCACGGCGGTGTGGTCCGCTGGCTGCACGATCACCGCGAGCTGATCCTGAAGCTGATCACGCTGACGGACGTGGGCGGCGCGATGCAACTGCGCCTGGCGCAGCCCGACAACGCCGCCGACCAGTTGGGCAAGCTCGACTATCACAAGCTGCTGCGCTTCATCCGCTTGTGGAAAAAGCTGGGCTGGCCGATCGCGCTGACCGACCGCGTGCTCAACGTCTTCCTCGGCATGCCGCCGGAAAAGCTGACCGATGCCAATCTCGACACCGCATTTACCGCGCTGCTGGACCGGATCGCCAACTTCCTGACGCTGGGCGTGCGCCAGTCCCTGTCCGCCGCCAGGCTGGCCGACTGGGTCGACGTGTTCGACAGCGCGCTCGCCGTGCCGGTGCGCCAGGAACGCCTGGCCCGGCTGTTGCGGATCGGCCTGGGGGACCTGGTGCGCTTGAGCGAGATCAGCGGCATCGATCCCTTGGCCGCCGACATGGCCGCCGATGCGCCCTCGTTGCCGCGCTTTCTGGACGCGTGGCAGCTGCTGCAGGGCGCGCGCCTGAAGGTGGCCGACCTGGACTACCTGCTGTGCCATGCCGACGACAGCGCCGCGCCGCTGCGCGACCTCAAGGCGCTGCGCGATAACATGGGCGCCGTGACCGCCCCCCTTGGCGCGCCGGCGGCCGGCGCCGACCTGGCGCAGGCGCATGCCCGCATGGCGCAGGTCTACGACAGGACGGTGGCCGACCATTTCATCGGCCTGGTCGGCCGCAGCGGCACCTATCGGGCCGCGCTGGTGACGGTGGAAGAAGCGCTGCCCGCCAGGCTCGGCGCCGTCGATGCGCGCCTCGGACTCGACCCGTTCGCCCGCCAACTGACCTATCGGGGTATCCTGCCGGCGGCAGTGGCCGCCGCGCTGGGCGCCGCCGCCGATGCCCTGACGCCGGCGGAGATGGACGCGCTCGATACCATGCCCGCGCTGGCCGTCTTCATTGCCGACTTCAAGGCGGCGGTGCGCACGCTTGCCGCCGCCGGCCAGGCCGACCTGGCGCTCCTGGCCGCCGGCTATCCCGAACTGAAGACCGTCTACGATGCGGTGGCCGGCATCGCCGACCCGGGCGCGCAGGCTGGCGCACTGATCGCGCAGGTCACGCCGGCGCTGCAGCGCGGCCTGGAAAGCACGGCGCTGCGCGGCACCCTGGCCGCGCTGCTGAAAACGCCGCTGGAGATGGTGGAGGTGCTGACCGGCGGGCCGGATGTGCTGCGCGCGGCCGGTGACGCCAGCGCCGGCGTGCTGGAAGACTTCCGGCAGCTCAACGCGGCGACCCCGCTCGATGCCGATGGCGTGCACCTGCTGCACATCGATCCTCCCGCCACCGACAACTACCTCCTGTTTGTCGCGGCGCCGCCGGGGACCGTGGTCACGCTGATGCTGGGCGCTGAACCGGCCATACCGGCGTCAGCGGTCGGCGCCAGCGGGGAAATCGCCGCCACCGGCTTGCTGGCCTTGAGCGCGGGCGTGCTCACCGGGCTCGCACTGACCCTGGCCAAGCTGCCGGCCGGGCAGGCGGCGCAACTGCGCTGGCGCACCAATGGCATGGCGAAGGCGCCAGTGCCGCCGTCCCGCATCTATGCGGCCGCGCGGCTGGCCACGGCGCGCCTGTCGCTGCTGCGGCTGCACAAGGCGGCCTTGCTGTCGCACACGCTGTCGCTGACGCCGAAGGCGCTGGCGTATCTTGCGGCCGGCAACACCAACAAGGCCGGCATCCTGAACCAGTTGGACGTGACGGGCAAGATCACCGGCGCCAGCCTGCACGCGCTGTGGAACGAGTTTGCCGAGCTGGCCTGGCTGGCGCAGATGAAGGTCGACGACGCCAATCTTGATACCTGGGCCAGCCTGCTGGAACGTCCCGGCCAGGTCACGCCGACAGGCCGGCTGGTGCTGGCGGCCGCTGCCGGCTGGACCGATGACGACCTGAACGCGGTGCTGGCGCACTTCGGCCTCGATATCGACAGCCTGGGGTCGATCGGCACACTGCGCCAGGTGAAGCAGGCCGTCGATCTGGCCATGGCCAGCGGCCAGCGCGCCGTGGATTTGGCCGCCTGGAGCGTCGCTGCGCCGGACCAGGCGCTGATCGCCGCCATCAAGCAAAGCCTGCGCCAGCACCAGGATGCGGCGGCCTGGCGCGCTACGCTGCAGGATGTCAACGACGCCTTGCGCAACCAGCGCCGCGGCGCCCTGGTCAGCTATATCCTGCACCACCAGGCGCCGCTGCCCGGGATCGATACCGCCGACAAGCTGTACGAGCATTTCCTGATCGACGTCGAGATGGATGCGTGCATGCTCACGTCGCGCATCCGGCTGGCGCTGTCGACGGTGCAGTTGTTCGTCACGCGCTGCCTGATGGGCCTCGAGGACGAGGTGAAGCCGGCGGCGATCGACGCGGTCCAGTGGGCATGGATGCGGCGATACCGCGTGTGGCAGGCCAACCGCAAGATCTTCCTGTTCCCGGAAAACTGGCTTGAGCCTGAACTAAGGGACGACAAGTCGCCGTTCTTCCGCGAGCTCGAAGCGGAATTGCTGAAATCGGATATCACCGATGAGCTGGCGGAGGATGCGTACCTGGGCTACCTGAAGAAGCTCGACGACGTGGCGCGCCTGGAGGTGACCGGCTCCTGCCTCCAGGAAGGCAAGGCGGGCACCGAGGATGACATCCTGCACGTGTTCGGCCGCACCAACGGTTTCACGCGCGAGCACTATTACCGCCGTTTCGAAGGCGGGTACTGGACGCCATGGGAAAAGGTCAGCCTCAATATCGAGGGCGAGTTCGTGCTCCCCGTGGTCTGGAAAAACCAGCTCTGCGTATTCTGGCTGATGGCGCTGCCCAAGCCGGCAGGGGTCGACGAGAGCAAGTCGCCGCAAGGCATGGCGGCCGAACCATGGACCAACAGCGCCAGGCTCAACGTAGAGATCAGCGTCGCCTTCGGCCAGTACTACCGGGGCAAGTGGAGCGCGCCGAAGTCTTCGGAACTGCATCAGCCGATACGCTTGACGGGACTGAAAAGCTTCGATCCGGCCAAGCTGCAGGTAATGCTGCGCACGCACAAGCCCGGCCCGGAGATAGCGGAACGCCTGACGATCGGCATTCTGTACCTGGACACCCTGCAAAAAGTCGAGATGGTGTTCTCCAGTAAGAACGCGGCGCCGCTGGTCAGTTCCGTGGATGTCACGCAGAGCCGCGCTGATTTCGACCCCTTCCTCGACCAGCTGATCTGGCAGGCGGACCCGTCGTACACGCCGGACTTCAACCGCGCGCATGCGCCGGGCAAGGTGCTGACGCTGCGCGTCGGGCAGCCGGCTGGCGCGGCGGAAAAGTACCTGGATGAAACGTTGTTGACCAAGACCGATGCGATGCTGGGCGGCTTTCAACTGCGCTCACTGATCCAACCGACGACGAACCGCTGGAATGCGCCGCTGTTCTACTCGGACGAGCGGGTCGTGTTCTTCATCAATCCCACCGAGCAATTGCAGATAGTGGTCGACTTCGACAGCTACTACCGGCCCGACTTCACTCCGGTTGAGATCAAGATCCCTCGCTTGGAAGTGGGACCGCGTCCGGGGCCATGGCCGAAGCCACCGATCGACCCGCGCGGGGACCCACTGGTCCAACCCCGGGTCGACCCACGGGTCAACCCCGAGGTCGGGCCACGCGTCAACCCACGCGCCGAACCGAGGATCGACCCACGCGGCGACCGGGTGGTCGGCCCGTTCAATCAGGACATCGAACGGATAATCCAGGACGACACCCCGTTTGTATTCGGCGGCGCGGTGTTCGATGCGGGCGGCATGGTCAAAGGGAGGCGTCAATGAAATACCAGGGCTCTTACAGCTTTCACGACGCGATGGCGCGCTTCGAGACCGCGTCATCGGGACGGCTCGAGCGGGTGATCTCGCTCAAATCGCAGCGCAGCGTCGACTACAGGCTGTTCGCGCATTACCATCCGCACGTCGATGCGCTGATCGACAAGCTCAATGGCGAGGGTTTGTCGCGCTTGTTCGATCCGGTCTACCAGGCGGGACTCTCACGGCCGCTGGCGCCGACGCTGTACCAGCAGGGCGAGCATGCCGCCGGCGACTTTCCGCGCGAGGAGATCGACGTCAGCGACGATGGCCCGTATGCGATCTACAACTGGGAAGCGTTCTTTCACGCACCGCTGCTGATCGCCATCCATCTGTCGAAAAACCAGCGCTTCGACGAGGCGCAGCGGTGGTTCCACCGCATCTTCGACCCCACCGCCAACGACACCGACATCCCGCTGCCGCAGCGCTTCTGGAAGTTCCTGCGCTTCAGGAACGAGACCTCGCCGCAGTTCATCGACGACATGCTGGCCGAACTGGCGAAGCCGGGCAATAGTGAGCTCAAGCGCCGCATGGAGCGCAGCATTGCGATGTGGCGCAAGTACCCGTTCAAGCCGCATGTGCTGGCGCGCGGGCGCTTCCTGGCCTACCAGCTCAACGTGGTGATGAAATACCTGGACAACTTGCTGGCCTGGGGCGACTTCCTGTTCCGGCAGGAGACGATGGAATCGGCCAACGAAGCCACGCAGATCTATGTGCTGGCCGCAAACCTGCTCGGTCCGAAGCCGCAAAAATCGCCGGCGCGCCGCCAGAGCGCGCCGCGCAGCTACGCGCAACTGAAGGCCGACGGCGTGGACGCCTTCGGCAACGCGCTGGTCGAGATGGAAAACGCATTCCCGTTCAACCAGTGGGAGGCGGGGCAGGAGGGGGAAGCGGACAGCGGGATGGAAGCGGCGTTCGGCATCGGCCGCTCGCTGTACTTCTGTGTGCCGCAAAACGATAAACTGCTCGCTTACTGGGACCTGGTGGGCGAGCGCCTGTTCAAGCTGCGGCACTGCATGAACATCGAAGGGATGGTGCGCCAGCTGCCCCTGTTCGATCCGCCGATCGATCCCGGCGCGCTGGTGCGCGCGGCGGCGGCCGGCATGGATATCGCCGGCATCGTCAACAACGTCAACCAGCCGCTGTCGACGATCCGCGGCCCGCTGCTGCTGCAAAAGGCGATCGACCTGTGCGGCGAGGTGAAAAACCTCGGCAACGCGCTGTTGTCGGTGCTGGAAAAGGGCGACGCCGAGCATATCGGTTTGCTGCGGCAGCAGCATGAACTGAACAGCCGCAAGCTGGCGCGCGATGTCAAGTTCCTGCAATGGAAGGAAGCGGAAGCCGCGACCGCCTCACTGCTCAAGAGCCGCGCCAGCGTCTGGGAGCGTTTCCGCCATTACAAGCGCATCCTCGGTGTGGCGGACGCCGATATCGACGCCGTCAGGGAACTCGACCTGCAACGCAATCGGCTGACCGAAGAAAATTTCGACGGGGTGTATGCGGCGCTGGTGGAGCGCTACAGCAAGCCGCTGGGCCGCGAGGCCTATCGCAAGGAGACCTCGGTGGGCGGCCTGACGGAATTTGCCGGCAACACCGTGGCGGGTGCCTTGGGCGGCCAGTTGGGCCAGACGCTGCCGCTGAACAAGAACGAAAACGCGGAACTGAACATCTTCCTGCCATCGTCCGATAAGCTCAGCGCCATCGCCATGGTGCTGGGCGCGGCGGCGCCGGCGCTGTCGCTGATCCCCCAGTTCCATGCCCATGGCACGCCGCTCGGCGTCGGCGTGGCGATCAACTTTGGCGGCCAGCAGCTGTCGAGTGCGGCAAACTTTGGCGAGCACCTGTTCGAATTTGCCGCCGGTGTGTTCAGGACCAGCGCCGAACGCTCGTCGCGGCTGGCCGGCTATTACCGGCGCGCGGAAGACTATGTGCTGCAGGCGAACGTCGCCGCGGCGGAGCTGGAGCAATATGGCCGCCAGGTGATCGGGGCGCTGTTGCGGGAGCAGATTCTGCAGCGCGAATACGATGCGCACGTGAAGCTGATCGATGACGCGGCGGCGGAAGAAGAATTCCTGCGCACGAAATTTACCAATGAAGAGCTGTATCGCTGGATGCAAGGTGAAATGGAACGTGGATATTACGACTGCTACAAGTTCGCCTTCGACCTCGCCAGGCGCGCCGAACAGACCTTGAAGCATGAAGTGATGCGCGCCGAATTCGACCAGTTGAAGCTGATCGAGTTCGGCTACTGGGACAGCGCGCGCAAGGGCTTGCTGGCCGGCGAGCGCCTGTACCTCGACCTGCGTCGCCTGGAAATGGCGTACCTCGAGCAGAATCGGCGCGAATACGAGATGACGCGCCATGTATCGCTGGCGCGGCTCGATCCGCTGGCGCTGCTCAAACTGCAGGCCACCGGCGCCTGCGAAGTGACTATTCCCGAATGGCTGTTCGACATGGACAGCCCCGGCCAGTACATGCGGCGCCTGAAAACGGTGGCGCTGTCCGTGCCCTGCGTGACTGGCCCGTATACCGGCGTGCATTGCAAGCTGGCGTTGCTGCGCAGCAGTATCCGGATCAGCGCCGTGGCCGGCGACGACTATGCGCGCGCCGAAGCCGGCGGCGACGAGCGCTTCCGCGACTTCGCCGGTGCGATCCAGTCGATCGTCACCAGCACGGCGCACAACGACAGCGGCCTGTTCGAGGTCAACTTGCACGACGAACGCTACCTGCCGTTCGAGAATGCCGGCGCCATCAGCACCTGGCGCATCGAATTGCCCCGCGATGTGCCGCAGTTCGACCTTGAAACGGTTTCCGACGTGGTATTCCACCTGCGCTACACGGCGCGCGAAGCGGGCAACCTGGCCGCACCTGCGGCTGCGCATGTCAAGGAAGTGCTGCAAGCGCCCGACGCGCTGTTCCAGCTGTTCTCGCTGAATTCGGACTTCGGCAATGCCTGGTTCATGTTCCGCAATGCCGCAACGGACGCGACCCGCCGGATCGATATCGCCGTCAACAGCGACCAGTTCCCCTACTGGGTGAAGCGGCTCGGCATGGACGATACGATACGCGCCAGGTTCGCGGTGATCGACTGGTCGAAGGACAAGCTCACCCTGGCGCCGACCCCCGTCGACTTCGCCGGCGACGCCGCTGGCGGGTGGACGCTATCGATCGACCAGGCTTCGCCGGTGTTCGCGTTCGTGAAGAAGAACCAGGCGAGGAAGGTGTACATGGCGGTGTCGTATGCGGCGCCGGCGTAGGGCAATGCTGCCGTTTCAGCGGCGGGTCGCCGAAGACCCCGCGCCCGGCGACGCCACCGCACAGGTGCGCGAGATGAAGGCCGGCGCGCGTTAAGGCGTATTCCGCGCCGCACGCAGCTTGCGCCCCAGCCTGCGCCAGCCGATCACCACGCCCGTCACGCTCAGGACGGCCCCGCCCAGGCTGAACGCCAGCATGAGCACGTCCCACAAGGGCCGGCGCTCCAGCAGCGGTAGCCAATCCCAGCTGTGCAGCATGGCGAACAGCCAGCGGCTCTGGCGTTTGTGGCGGTCGCTGCGGCCAACCAGCGCGCCCGTGTGCGGATCGACATACACCCAGCTCTGGTGCGGATCGGCGAAGGCGATGCGCCACACCGGCAGCGGCTTGCCGGCGCCGCCGGTCATGCTGTGGGCGTCGCGGCTGTAATAGTACAGATCGTAAGCGTCCAGGCGTTCGACCTTGGCCACCGGATGGGGTAGCAGCGTGCGCGCGGCATCGAGCAGCGCGGCGCCGTCGACCGCCGCCGGGCGGCCGCTCTGGCTGTCGAGCACCAGCGGCGCACCGGCGGCGCTCTGGGCCAGCACCATGGTGTCGCCCAGCACCCGTGTCCACTTGAGCTCGCGTATTCCGGGGCCGGCGGCGGCCAGCAGCGCCGCCGGCGCGGCATCGCGCGCGGACGGCAGCAGCGCGGCGCCTTCGAGCGCCTGCATGCGCAGCGGCGCGGCGCCGCCGTCGAAGACGCGCCACGGGTTCATCGACATCAGGCCGCTGAAGATCCAGCTTGCCGTCACCACCCCGAACAGCAGGCCGCCGATATGGTGCCAGCGCATCAGCGCGCCCGGATAGGGCGAGCGCGAACCGCTGCGGTACGGCGCCCGCAAGCGCCAGCGCAGGATGCCGACGCTCGCCCCGCCCAGTACCATGAGGGTGCCGGCGATCGCGAGCCAGTTGACGATATCGGCCCAGTAGGGCTCGAACACGGTGCCGCGCAAAGGATACAGCCAGTGGATCCACGCGCCGGCGTAGTTCCACAGCCGTTCAGTGCGCGGCGCATCGCGCACCACTTCGCCGGTCCGGCCCGACACGTACAGCAGCGTGTGCTCCGGGTCGGCCAGTTGCACGCGGTGCAAGGGGCGGTGGCCATCCAGGCCGCGCGAGTGGGTGAACGCATCTTCGTCCACCGGGCCAAGGTAGTGCGCGCCGACACCCGGGCCGGCAAAGGCGGCGGCGCTGGCCATGGCGCGCGCCTGGTCGGTGAGTGCTAACCGGGCGCCGCTGCGCGCATCGACAGCGATGGCCGCCGTTCCCTTGGCGCCGGCGGGCTGGGCCAGATACACCGGCTCGCCGCCGCTGGCGGCCGCCAGCCTGAGTTCCTTGAGCGGCCCGTCGATGCCGGCCATGGCCAGCGCCTGTTGCGGCCCGAGCAGCGGCGCGCCGGGCTGCAAGGCCGGCAAATGCCCCAGGCGCTCGGCCTCGGTCAGTTTCGGATAGCCGACGTACATCATCACCACGCCGGAGACGAACCACATCGCGAAAAAGGCGCACAGGACGATGCCCAGCCAGCGGTGGCCCAGGAACAGCAGGCGTTTGAAAGAGATCCCCATCGGCGGCCTCAAAACGCCACGCGCAGCGCAAGGTCGGCCGTGCGCGGCGCGCCCAGATACGCCATGCTCGCGTTCAGATTGACCGCGTGCACCCGGTCCCCGGCATTGCGCACCCGCCCGACCACGGCCACATCGCGGCTGATCTGGTAACTGAGGCCCAGGTCGAGCAGGGTGTAGGCCGGCCAGTCGATGGTATTGGCCGCGTCCGCATACACGCCGCCCACGTGGCGCAGCCCCATGCTGGCCTTGATGCCAGGGGTGAGGGCGTAGCCCAGCCACAGGTTGGCGACGGTGCGCGGCGTGTTCGTCGGCGTCTTGCCGGCGAGCGAGACGCCACCCTGGCGGTATTGCTCGTATTGTGCATCGACCCGGGTCAGGTTGCCCTGGATCGACCACTGGCGCGTCGGCTGCAGGCCCAGCGACAGCTCGACGCCCCTGGCCGACTGCTCCCCGACCAGGACGGTCAGGGCGCTGTTGTCCGGGTCCTGGGTGGCGATGTTCTTGCGTTCGATGCGGTACGCCGCCACCGTGGCCGAGCCTTTGCCTTGCCAGAAGTCGAGCTTGGCGCCGATCTCGCGCTGGCGGCCGGTGGTCAGCTCGCTGTTATTGCGCACGTCGGCAAACGAGGCCGTGGACAACACGCCCGACGGCGGGTCGGCGGCGGTCGCGTACTGGACGTAGGCGGAAGCGCCCGGCGCCAGGTCCCACACCAGGCCGGCGCGGCCGGTGCTCGGGCGGTAGCGGCGCGTAAAGCTGGCCGGGTTGGCGGCGCTGGTCTCGCGCCGGTTCACCAGGCCGAGCGCGATGCGCTCGTGGCGCAGCGCGGTGACCAGGTTGAGCGACGGCGCGATGGCGGTCCGGTTTTCGAGGTAAATGGCGCGCGTGGTGACCTTGTTGTCGCGGTCCGGCCGCAACGCCGGGCTCATGCCGGCAATGTCGAAGAAGCGCTCGGTCGTAAAATCGTAGGGATCGACCTCGCCGAGCGAGGCTGCCAGGCTGTTGGGAAAGCGGGTCTGCTGGTTGACGCTGACATCGATGCCGAGCGCCCAGTCGCTGCGCCGGCCCGCGAGCTCGCCCTTGTACGTGGCGTCGAGGCGGTCGCCGAGCATGCGCTGTTCATGGTGCTGCAACAGGATGCCGGAGCGCGCCACAGCCGTATTGGACTGGTTGAAGCGGTAGCTCTCGACGTTGCGGTAGTCGCGCAGCGCATCGTAGAGGTACACCGTATTGGTGAGCGCGACCTGTTGCGTGGGGCGCCATTCGGTGAGCGAACGCAGCCAGTGAACGCGCTGGGCGTAGACGCCGTCGGCGCTGTTGTAGTTCTTCGCGCGCGTGGCCGGGTCGATGCGCGCGCGCCCGGCGACGGGGTTCATCAGCGGCGTGCCCCAGTAGGGCCGCGCAACGTCTTCTTGCTGGAACTCGTAGGCCAGGGTATGGCGCAAGCGTTCGCCGAGGTCGGAACGCAGCGACGCGGCCAGCTGGGTCGAGCGGGCCGCGCTGGCGTCGATCCAGCTGCCAGCATCGCGATGGTTGAGGTCGATGCGCAGGTAATGCCCGTCGCCGGCTGCGCCACCGATGCGCCGGTTCAGGCCGATGGAAGCTTCTTTCAAGCCGTTCGTGCCAAGGCGCACTTGCGCCGCGCCGGCGTCGCCCGGTTCCGCCACCCTGGTGATGTAATTGATGGAGCCGCCGACCGCTCCCGAGCCGAACAGGAAGCTCGACGGTCCGCCGATGGCCTCGACCCGGTCGATGATCCAGCTGTCGACCGGGCGCGCCGCGATCGCATACTGGACGTTGATGCCGTTAAAGAGCTGGCTGATCGAACCGCTGCCGAAGCCGCGGTAGCTGACGCCGATATTGCCCGGCGCATTGTGGGCGGTGACGCCGGCAATGGCGCGCAGGATCTCCTGGGTGTCCTGGGCGCCGCGCGCGTCGATCATGGCGCGGTCGACCAGGGTGACGGTGGCCGGCGTTTCGCGTGGCGTGAGGCCGAGCCGGCTGCCGGTGGTGGAGGGCGTGTCAAGGTTCAGCTTGCCGTTGGCGCGCGGCGCCGTGCCTGCGATCTCCACCGTGGGCAGGGGCTCGTCGGCCCGCGCCTGGATGGCCATGGCGCTACAGGCGAGGGCGATGGCGAAGGGGAGGACGGCGCGGGCATGCGCCAGCGGCAGCGTAGCCGCGTGGAATGGTTGTGCAGTCATGTTGTACTCTTGTTCGGTTGTCTGGTGCAGGCGATTGGAAATTGGCGCGACACGGATCGGACGCGGCAAAGCCGCAGGCGCTGGCGCCTGTTCCTTTGCACTGAGCGATGCGTGCGCGATGTTCTACCGGATCAAGACCAGGGCGGGCCGCGCGCGTGCGCCGCCGTCCATGCGAAGCGGGGTTTCGGCGCGTCGGGGAATGGCGCCGTGGGTGGCGCGTCGGCGACGGCCAGCGCCAGCGGGTGGGGCGCGGGCGGCAACAGGAGCACGCCGTTGCCGTGGTGGCAGTACGGGCAGTGCTGGCGTTTTTCTTCGTGTGATGGCGGCGCGGGCGCGCCGCCGGCCAGCGCTTCTCCGGCGGCCGCCACGCTGCCGGCCCGGCAAATGTCGCCCGGCAGAAAACGCGCCGCGGGGTCCGCGCCGAAGGCGTGCGAGAGCGCCGGCGCCAGGACGGCCATGAGCACGGCGAGCATGGCCATCCAGGCTGCCAGGGCAAACGCCCTGCGGTTCATGCGCATCGCCGGCGCGCCGCGTGCTGCATGGTCCTGCTCAGAAGCGCCATGCCAGGCCGGCGCGCAGGGTGCGCATTTCGCCCGGATGGGTATGGATGTCGGCCACCGGCGCCGCTTCGCCCGGCAACTGCGATTCGTAGTAGTAATCGATGTCGCTGGCGCGGCGGTCGAGCAGGTTGAGCACTTCGAGGGTGAGCTTGAGGCGCGGTGTGAACCGGTAGCCGAGCTTCATGTTGAGCAAGGTGGACGACGGCGAACGCACGGAGTCGTCTTCCAGCAATGCACGCGGGCCGAAATAGCGCAGGCGCACGCCGCCCGACCACGCGCCGGCCACGCCCGAGACGCCGAGCGAAGCGGTGCGGCTGATCGAGCCGGGAATGAAGGCGCCGGCCGGATCGTGGTCGCGAAAGCGCGCGTGCGACCACGCCAGGTTGGCGTCGATGATCCAGTCCCTGGCGGGCGTGTAGAAATTGGCCAGTTCGATGCCGTGCCGCCGGCTCGGGCGGCCCGCTTCGGTGGTGCCGGCGTCGCCGATGAAGATCAGTTCGGAATCGAGGTCGAGCCGCCAGGCGGCGATGGTGGTCTGCATGCCCGGCACCAGCCCGGCCAGCCGCATGCCGGCCTCTTTGCCGGTTGCGCGCACCAGCGGCGTGGCGCGCTCGATCGCCGCACCGTCGGCGTCCACCGCCAGTCCGGTTGTCGGATCGACGCTGCCGGTGACGCCGCGCGCGTCGTTGCTGTGAAAGCCCCGTCCCCAGTTCAGGTAGATCTCCGCATGTTTGCCCGCCGTGAAAATGGCGGTGAACTTGGGACTGGTGATGCGCGCATCGACCTTGCCGGAGTTGGCGGGCGTGTCGCTGTGCACGTCGAACGTGTAACGGTCGGCGCGCAAGCCGGCCACAGTACGCAGCCAGGGCGCCCAGACGGTGCTGTTGGACAGATACAGCGCGCCGCTACGCTCCTTGACGTCGTCTTCGCGCACCGTCGACAGGCGCTGGCGCGCCTGGCTCAGATACAGGCCGACCGGCGCCAGGTGATCGGCGCGCAGCTGGACGCCGAGCGCGGTCTCGGAAGCGAAAGGGCCGAGCGCATGGCGCCATGTGCGCGCCGCGTTCAGGCCGAGAATGCGGCGCTTTTCGGATTGGTGGAACTGGTCGCCGTGTTCGGGGTCGCCGAGCATGTAGGTGAAGTCGCTGAACAGGTCGAGCCGCGATGCGATGACGTAGGCATTGACCTTGCTGGCGCCGTCGCCGTACTGGCGGCTCCACTCGCCGGAGACGCTGTAGCGCGCGGTCTCGCCGCCGTCGGTCGGGGCCAGGGTGCCGTAGCGGCCGATCAAGCCGGCGGCGAGCGCGCGCTGCGGCACCTGGTCGGTCGAGGTCCAGGACGAACGCATCGCCATCGCCGTCACCCGGATCTCGTCATCGCCGGCCGCGCGGTGGTACGACAGCACGCCGTTGATGCGCTTGTAGTGTTCCGGCGTCTCCCAGGGACCATCCTGGCCCGCGCGTTCCAGGGCGTACAACAGCGTGCCGTCGGCCAGCGCGCTCGAGTTGGCCACCAGCGCGCGCTGGAAGCGATGCTGGCCCGCCTCCACGCTCAGCAAGCCTTGCTCCATCTGCCGCACGTAGTCGAACGCGGCTGCGCCGGCGGCCGAAAAGTCGCCTTCCTCGGCATAGTAAGTGCCTTTTTTGTACTGAATGGTGCTGACCAGCTCAGGAATCAGGAAGTTCAGGTCCGAATAGCCCTGGCCGTGCGCGTTGGTGGGCAGGTTGACCGGCATCCCCATCACGCTGGTGCGGAAATCGGTGCCGTGATCGAGATTGAAGCCACGCGCAAAATATTGATTGGCCTTGCCGTCGCCGGCGTGCTGGGTCACGATCAGGCCGGGCACCGCTTCGAGCAGCTCACCGGTGCGCAGCAAGGGACGGTTTTCGAGCTGCCGGGCGGTGACCGTGCCCTGGTTGGCCGAATCGGCGACGCCGAGCGGGATCAGGCTGGCGGACACGCGCACTTGCTGGACGGGGGAGGGGGCGTCGCCATCGACGGCGGCGTTGGCGGCGGCAGCGGTGGCGAAGGCGGGCAAGGCCGCCAGCAGCAGCGGCGACAGCAGGCGCAGCCCGCATTGCGACGGGGCAGGGGTGGTATTTTTCACGGGTACTCTCTGTAAAGACCGGACCGGCCGGCCTGTTTTTTGTACGGCGCACATCCCCGTGCACCGAGAAAAAAGAAGCGGCGGCCGACGCAGGCGTGAGAGTCGATGGCGAGACGGGAGCGACGCCATTGCGCGCGCCCCCGGGGCGATCCACAAACACGGCAATTCCCGGCCGCTTGCTTCCATGCGTCCTGGCCGGTATCCGGGCTGACAGGTCAGATTGCCTCGCCTTCCCATGCCGGCGGCACAGTGGACCATGGAGACAACCGGCCGCGCATCGTTGGACGACATGCGGCGCCTGCTTTACCGTTGCGGGGACAGCACACGTTTGCCGCTGACATCAGCGCGTGTTTCCCGTTTAACTGCCGCCTTCAGAGCAAGGCCGCGAGCACCAAAACGTGGCAATCATACGGACTGCTGAGACATTTAGCAACATTTCCATGCACCACGGTCCGGCTTGCCAAATAGCATGGCGCGCTCCCTTGCGGCTGTATCTGACGAACAAGCAGATGGACGACCTGTGGCTGGCGATGCATTGGCGAGGGTAAGCGCACGCGCAAGGACTTGCGCCGCCGGGCGGGGGTTCAAAAGTAGCATATCGGCAAAATTTCACTGTTTCCGGCGCGCATAATCATTTATCATTCCATTATTGAGAATACGTCTCATTCAAGAGGTGGTAAATGATCTGGATGTCCCTCGGCGCGGCCTTTCTGGCCGCGCTTGCTTTTTACCTGGCCTCGCCGCATCAGTCCCTGTGGGCGGCAGCGCCGCGGCGCCCGCTGCGCTGGCTGGCGCTGCCCTTGTGCACGGCGTCGGTGCTGGCCGCCAGCCATGGCTACGGCTTCTGGTGCGGCGTCTTTATCGCGCTGTCCGCCCTGATGCTGGCGCTGGTGGCGCTGCCTTACGTGAATGCCTGGAGCCGGGGGCGCCATGTGGGGTAAATCGTTGGCCGCGGTATTCCTCGCGCCGCCGCTCGGCGTGGCGCTGGTGGGCTTGCTGGCCCTGCTGAGCGGCAACCAGCAGCGCGACACCCTGCCGATCCTGCTGATGTTCTTCCCGGTGTGGGTGGGGGCGATGGCGCTGGCCTATCATTTCAAGACCGCCCTGCGCGCCTGGTTGTGGATGGGTGGCGCCAGCCTGGCCGGGTTCGGCTTGATCCATGGACTCAAGGCTGCCGGCCTGCTGAGGATTGCGGCATGAAGTCATCCACGCTGAAAACCTACATCGCGGTGCATACCTGGGTTGGCCTGGTGGCCGGCTTTGCCCTGTTCATCGCCTTTTACGCCGGTGCGATCACCGTCTTCACCAAGCAATTGCATACCTGGGAGACGCCGTCGTCGGCGCGCGCGCCGATCGCGTCAGAGGCAGGCGCGCAAGCGCTGATCGACGCCGTGCTGCACCGGCACCCCCAAGCAAAAGCATCGTTCACGCTGCTCGTGCCCAACGTGGATGAACCGCACCTGACGCTCGACTGGGACGAGCGCGACGCGAATGGCGGCCAGACCGAGCACAAGTTCCGCCTGGCGCCCGACGGCGCGCTGCTGGACCTGAAGCCGCAATCGGAGCTGTCGCATTTCCTGTATCGCCTGCACTACACGGCCGGGCTGCCGGCAAGCTGGGGCATTTATGTGCTGGGCCTGGTCTCCATCCTGTACGGCCTGGCGCTGGCCAGCGGCGTGGTGGCGTACGCGCCGCTGTTCCTCAAGGATTTGTTCGCACTGCGCGTCGGCAAAAACCTCAAGCGCATGTGGCAGGATGCGCATAATGTGATCGGCATCCTGTCGCTGCCGTTCCATATCGTGTTCGCCTGGAGCGGCGCGGTGCTGGCGCTGGGCGTGCTGCTGCTGGCCCCGTTCCAGTTCCTGGTTTTCGACGGCAAGCTGCTGCAATTGATCGAGCCCGATATTTCGGCCACGGCGCCGCTGAAGGCGGCCGGCGTGGCGGGGCCGCTGCTGCCCGCGGAGCAGTTGCTGGCGCGCGTACGCCAGGCGGCGCCGGGCATGCTGGTGACGCACGTGTACTATCAGCACGCGGGCGACGCCAATGCCCATGTCATCGCGTACGGCGACATCGGACAGCGCACGCTGACCAGTTCCGCCGCCGTGGTGCTCAAGGCGGGCAGCGGCGCCGTGGTGCGCGTGATGACGCCGCAGCAATATAGCCCCGGCACGACCTTCCTGCGCGGCCTGCAAACGCTGCATTTTGGGAATTTTGGTCATGCGGCGGTGCAGTGGGTGTATTTTGTGCTCGGACTGGCGGGCGCCTTCCTGTTCTACAGCGGAAACTTGCTGTGGATCGAAGCGCGCCGCAAGCGCCAGGCGCAGCGCCAGCCGCTGAGCGGGCGGCTGATGGCCCAGGCCACCTTGGGCGTGTGCCTGGGCTGCGTGGCGGGGGTGTCGGCGGTCTTCCTGGTCAATAAATTGTTCCCCGCCGCGCCGGGCGAGCTGCCGCTGTGGGAAGAGCGCGGCTATTACGCGGTGTTCCTGGCGTCCCTCGCATGGGCCTTCATCCGGCCGCCGGCGCGCGCGGCATGGGAGCTGCTGGCCTTGTGCGCCACGCTGACCCTGGCCATTCCGCTGGCGCAGTGGGCGGCGAGCGGCGTGCATCCGTTGCTGTCGCTGTGGCGCGGGCAATGGGTGGTGGTGAGCGTGAACGCGGTGGCGCTGGTCGCCGGCTGCGCATTCTGGAAAATGGGGCGGGCGGCCCTCAGGCGCGGCCGTCATGGCGATCCGCACAGCGTGTGGTCGCTGCGCGCCGTCGATGCGCCTGGCGCCGCTTGACGGTGTTTCTATCACGTCGGACGTGTCCCGCATCGTTAACGAGACCGCCGCGCGGCGTGGTCGGCGCGGTCTGCCACGGGCCGGCGGCATTGCTGGGGGTTTAGCTGGCCGACGGCAAGGCGCTGCTGGCGGGGCGCCGCATGACCGCTTTCACCAACGAAGAAGAGCTCTTCCTGGTGAAGGATGCGCGCACGCGCTTTGGCTTCCTGCTCGAAGAGCGCGCCACGGCTGAAGGGGCGCGCTTCGTGGCCGGCCCCAAGTACCTCGACAACACCATCGTCGACGGCCGCCTGGTCATGGGGCAGAACGCCTGACCGCTTTCGAACTGAACAAGTTCGGTGGCCAGGTCCAGCGCGAAGTCGCCGATGAATTGGGTGTATCGGCCACCTTGGTGAACTGCATGATGCGCGATGCCACGCTGCCCTGCGGCGCAGTGGGAATCGAACCCTTCATTTTTTGCATGTTTTCATAGCAGAGAGTGTTGATTATGAATCCCCGCGTGTCGTCCGCGTATCGTTCGTTTTCGGCGTGTCGTTCCAGTCGTACACGGGTTTCTACTGGCCCGACTCCTTGTTCGGCATCCATTTCCCGTAATGGCGGAACATCATCTCAACGTCGACGTGGCCCACCCGCTTTGTAGCCAATCACGGATTCTCTCCAGCGAACAGCATGCGTGAGGCATAGGTGTGCCGGTTCTGGTGTTCGTGCAGCATTGAAACGCAATTGCCTACGTTCGGCGGGGGCGACATGATCGAGACCGCGGACGCCACAGCAAGAGGAACGGACGAGGAGTTTTGACTGTGGCGATTCAGGCACCGTGCGATCGCCCAACTGCAGAAAGTCACAGCCGGCCGGCGCTTCGACGTGGCGCTGGCCAAGGTCTCCGGCGCGCGCGCAACGACCTACGACGAGGCCATGCCGGCCGTGAACGTTATCCTGGAGTCGTTCCGATGAGATACCTGCTGCCGACCCTGCTGACCCTGGCGCTGCTCACCGCCTGCGCCGCCGCGCCGCCGGTCGTGCAAGAGGTCAAGGTGCCAGTCTGCCGTCCATGATCGCGGGGTGCTTGTGAGCGATGCCGGGCCGCTGATTCTGGAGATGCACCGGATCGACGGCCCGGACAAGTCGCCCATGCAGATGATCAGTGCGGACCTCCTAACGCACTATCGGCGCCAAGTAGCCGGCCGGGTAAGATTGATCGGGAACTGGTCGATGCAGTTAATCGTTTGCGATAAGGCAATGTTCGAATTAGTGAAATGGATATTCTCGGCTTTCCTGCTGGCAATTGCCGCCGGCTTCTCCCGCAAAGGACAAGAAGACCATGACCATGCCCAACGCTAGCCCGTTTCCGTCACTGATTCAGCTCGTCCGTTCCGCGTTGATGTTGCTACCGCTGGTTCATGGAACTGCCCGTGCAGAGAGTGCCCTGCCAGAAGGGACGCTGGGATGGACTGTTTACAAGCTAAGCAGCTGGATGAGCCCAACCGAATACGCATCAGATCCATTGACCGCATGTCAAAAAGGAGCGATGAATCATCTAAAAGAAAAGCTCGTGTCAATGCAGCCTTATACAGGCAGGCGCAACTATTTTAAGTGTTACTACAGGCTTGTTCCAAACGGTGGTGTTATGTGGTTAGGGGATACCGTGCTGAATTGCAAATATGGCTACGGGACGTACGGACAGGGTTTCTGTCGCAAGATCAGGCAGGCTAAACCTGAGCCCTTGAAATGCGGAGAGGCAGCAGGAAACCCGGTTCAGTTTGCAAGCGGCTCTAAAGTTCAGTCCGAAACTGATCTTGATGGGGGAGGTAATGAGGCGCTGCAAGTTCGGCGCACCTACCGTAGCATGCGCAACAGCGGAATCGGACAATCAGCAGGGGTGGGCTGGTCGTTTTCCTTCGAGCGGGCGTTCGACGCCCCAGTCTCACTTATGGGCAGGTCGTCTGTCGTCGGGGCGCTCGGCGATGGCAGCTATTTTGAGTTCCGGCGTCAGGACGACCGTACATACAAGTCCAGCTTCGACAAAAGCACAGTTTTGGAAGTGCAAGGCCCCGACGATTCCGTCTGGTTTTTGACAACGCGAGACGGCACGGTTGAACGCTACCTCCGAGATGGCGACGAGTTCAGACTCAGCAGCGTTCATAGCCGCAGCGGCATGGCGACGCATTACACCTACGACGCTAAAAACAAACTCAGCAAGATTGTCGACACGAGCGGCCGTAGCTTGGCAATCGCATGGGAGGGTGACGTCATCGTGTCAATCGCCAGTGCGACCGGCAGCGTACGCTACGAATATGAGCAGACTGTCGTTGGTGACTACCCACCTATTGAAGGCATGGCCCGCCTGATCGGTGTGCACTATCTCGACCGCTCCGGTATGGAGATGTCATCGCGCGCATACCACTACGAAGACGCCAAAGACCGCTTCCTACTCACCGGAATTACCGATGAACATGGCAAGCGCTTTGCCACGTATGCATATGACGCGGACGTTCGGGCGGTACTATCGGAGCACGCCGGCGGTGCGCAACGTTACACATTCGCCTATCCCACCCCGGAAAAGCGGATTGTGACCGATGCGCTTGGCAGCAGTCGCAACATTACCGTCGCGTACGATTTTTTTAATGGCAAGAGCAAAATTACCGCCGAAAGCCAGCCTGCAGGCGCTGGCTGCGCAGCAAGTGCCAAGGCAACCACCTACACCGATAATGGCGACGTGGAAAGCCGTACCGACTTCAATGGAAACAAGACCTGCTTCATCAGTGATCCCATCCGTGGAACTGAACTAGCACGCACGACCGGACTGGCCAAAGATGCTACCTGCCTTGCGAGAATCGATAGCCCAACTCCGGCTGGCGCCCGTAAAACCAGTACACGCTGGCATCCGGACTGGCCGCTTGCCACCAGTATTGCCTCCCCAGGGCGCATGGACACGAAGATCTATAACGGCCAGCGCGACGCTGCGGGCAAGTTGGTGGAATGCGCTGGCGGCGCAGTGCTGCCCAATGGAAAACCGATAGTCGTCATTTGTCGTGCCAGCGTCCAGGCGACCAATGACAACAATGGCGCACTTGGATTCGCGGCGGTGGGAACCGGCCCGGTTCAGGAGTGGCGCTACACCTACAATCCCAACGGGCAGCTGCTGACGAGTACCGGACCGGCCGATGCGAATGGCAAGACCGAATCGACCAGCATGACTTACTACTCGGACACGACCGCAAGCCACTCCCCTGGCGACCTTGCGAGTGTGCGCAACAGTGTTAGCGAGGTCACCAGTTACCTCGAATACAGCGAGGACGGCTTACCGACCAAAATTCAGCGTCCCACTGGACAGATTGTTGGGCTTGAATATGGCCCGCGCCAGCGCTTGGTGTCCAGCACCGTCCTCGCGACAAGTGGGCAAGCTGAAACCACGCGTTATGAATACGATATTGCGGGACAACTGATCCGTACAACTGCGCCCGACGGATCGGCGCTGGAGTACACGTACGATGACGCGCACCGCATGACCGGCTTGCGCGACCGTGCCGGCAACAGCATCAGCTTCACCCTCGATGCGATGGGCAATACCGTGCGCCAGGAAGTGAAAGACCCGAACGGCAAACTGGTGGCGCAAACCACGCGCGCCTTTGACGCGCTCAGCCGCCTGCAACGGGAACAGCGCAGTGCCAAAGACCCCGGCGCGCGCTTTGAATACGATGCCGCCGGCAACCTGACATCGAGTACCGATCCACTTGGTCGCGTCAGCAAGGGAACTTACGACACGTTTAATCGTCTGATCCAACAGGCGCTTCCTGCTGCGGATGCCACCGGCAAGCCGGCGACCATCGATTACGCGTACACGCCGCAGGATCAGCTTGCATCCGTGCTCGATCCGCGGCGCTTGCAGACGCGCTACCTCTTCAACGGACTGGGGCAGCAGACGACGTTGATCAGTCCAGATACCGGCACTACGAGCACGCAGTTCGACGGCGCTGGGAACGTGATATCGAACGTCGACGCGGCCGGGCGCAAGACTGCCTATCGATACGACGCGGCGGGTCGCGTGACCGGTATCGGCGCTAGCACGTTTGAGTACGGCGCGGTCGGCACGCCCGCAGCGGGCCGCGTGACGGCAATGACGGATGAGGCTGGAAAAACGGTGTACGCCTACGATGGCATGGGGAGGCTCATCAGGACGGAGCAGACAAGCGGCCCGGCGGCCCGGCGCTTCGTGACCTCCTACACTTACGGCAGCGAAGGAAGTGCCCTTGGACACGCCACTACGATGACCTACCCCAGCGGCAATCGCATTGACGTCACCTATGACACCAACGGGAAACCGTCTTCCCTGGGCTTGACGCGTCCGAATGTCGCGCGCGTGACGATTCTGAGTCAGATAAGCTACCAACCGTTTGGAGCCGTGCGGGCGTGGTTATGGGGGAACCACAGCGCTGGCAGTCCCAACAAATACGAGCGCGAGTTCGACCTTGAGAACCGGCTGGTCAGCTATCCGCTGGGACACCCGGCTGCTGGCGGTGCGCTACGCACGCTTAATTACGACGCCGCCGGGCGCATCGTTTCCAGCACACACAAGGGTGGCACGCCGGGCAAGCTGGACCAGCGCTACTACTACGATGGGCGTGATCGCCTGGTCGGTTTTGATAGCGTCATCGGGGGCCAGAGTTTCGAATACGATGCTAATGGTAACCGCACCAGATTGAAAATCGGTCCCAACAGCTACCTCAACATGATCGATCCCGGCAGCAATCGGCTTACTTCCACGTCCGGACCAGTGCCTGCAAAACGAAATACGTACGATGCCACGGGCAACCTCATCAGCGACGGGACGATACGCTACGTCTACGGCACCAATGGGCGCCTGAGCAGTGCCACGGGCACCGGTGGCGTCGCTGTCCAACACCGCTACAACGGGCTCGGCCAGCGGGCTATCAAGTCTGATGCGGCCGGCGCATCGACTTACTTCATCTACAACGAGGCCGGGCAGATGGTGGGCGAGTACGATAGTGCCGGCACGCCGATACAGGAAACGATCTATTTTGAGGGGACACCGGTCGCTGTGATTAAACCGCGTACAGCGGGTGCCGGGGAAAGTGCATACTATGTCTACGCCGACCACCTAATGACACCGCGGGTTATCACGCGCGCCAGCGACAACAAAATAGTATGGCGCTGGGACGGCGCAAATCCGTTCGGCGAGGACTCGCCCGATGAAAATCCGAATCGGCTGGGAAACTTCACATACAACCCGCGTTTTCCTGGGCAATATTATGATAGAGAAACGAATCTCCATTACAATTATTATCGCGACTACGATCCCCAGACCGGCAGGTATATACAGTCCGACCCGATTGGCCTTAAAGGTGGAATTAACACTTATGGCTACGTCGGGGGCAATCCACTGACGTTCGTTGATCCCTTCGGGCTGGATTCAGCCTGCATGGCTGCGTGCAGAGCAGTAGGCGGGGGTATCGGCGGTGCGGCCGGATATTATGGAGGGGGATTAGCGGGAGGAACTGTCGGCGGACTTCTTGGCGGTGCAGCGGGCTCCGTCGTGCCAGGCGGTGGAACTGTTATAGGTGGCACTGCGGGTGCGAGCGTGGGGGCAGTTATTGGCAGTAGGGCTGGCCTAGCCGGTGGAATGTTTGCCGGAACCGCGATTGGCAAGGCTGTCGGCAATATGGTTTGCTCATCTTCAAAGGGAGACTCGCCGTCCAAGGAAGAGTGTGACGCCCAGTGGGAGAAGGCAAGGCAGACATGTCGGAATTTGATTATAGAAGAGATGCAACAGCGTGCAGGTAGACGAAAAAAACGGAGCGTTACCGGCGTTACTGGCGGCTATACCAATGTCGAAATTTGCGCAAGTGGTTTAGTTAGCGAAGAATGTGGCGGTAATAAAGTTGACTATAGTGTGAGAAAGTGATGAAAAATATGGAACTTATTAGACCAAAGTCTGAGAATGAACTTGCATCAGTTTTGAAAACTGCATACAACTATGCATGTAATAAAAATTATGAAAAAGCAATCGAATTGTGTGATTGGCTTATGCAAGATTTTTCAACCGAAATTGCTGGCCGCCGAGAACGTGCGGCAGTGAAATCTCTTATGGGTGACATTGATGGAGCAATTATTGACCTGAAACATGTCTTAAAAAATGATGGCCTAGAACCGGCCGATTTCTATACACTTGGAATTTTGCTATTAAGAAACGGATCAACAAGTGAAGCAATCGAGCGGTTCGGTGACGCCGTGAGAATAGGTGATGCTGCTAAGCACTACTACTACAGAGATTCGTCATTATTATTTCGCGCCGAGGCAAAATTGAAAGTATGCGATTTTGAGGGAGCACTAAAAGATGTCTCAGGACTCCCAGACGGATTCAAGACATATTTTTCTGGAACAGGTATGCGAAGTAAGGAAGATATTGCTGACGAAGCAAGAGCCGCCATTGAGCGGAAGGCGCGATCTAAATTTCAATTCAAGAAATAACGCGTAGGAATGGAGCCCAAGTAGTTCTGTGAGCTCGTCGGGAACAGATAGGCGCTCATCTCAATATCTTCCAAAGGTGGACGCCAAGTCTGGCCCACGCAGCGCTTCTCATCGGCGTAGTCGTGGTGGAGGTAGTGCCGGCGCACTTTGCTACCGGGCAGCAGGTGGTTCTGGCACCGATCGTTAATGTCGAGCGCACAGCACGCTAGGTGGTTCGTCGTTAGATACCGTTGCGTCGCTGAGTCTTTTTCACACCTGCCGCGGCTACTTCAAACGCTGCCCGATTCGACTCGTCCGCATACTTCTTGTTCTCTTTCGTGGGCATCGCATTCAAGACGTCGCCTAAAATATTCGAAAAGGCTGCGCAAGGCGAATGGCTACTGAATGCAAGATTCTGAATTCGCCATCCTGATCAAGAGTGGATATATCTAAACGCTGCTCGAAAATTTTATGCAGAGATGCGCGTCGAGTCGTTATCGCTGTTGGAACGCGGTGGCCCGGATGGCGAATGTGAAGGGGCATTATTGTAAACACATCTGGGAACGGTTATGGCGCAATGGATTAATTTTCCAAATGTATATAAAGGCGCGGCAGTAGGGGCAGGAGTTGGCGCAATTGGAGCGGGACTGGCGGGGTGCGAATGCCCTCGCTAATTGGATTGCTGAAAGAGCTATTTCGTACCAGGGTAGATTTTTCACAGGTGGAAACTACAATTTTCGATGCGGTACGATTTCGGCTTTCCCCCAACGATACCGAACGCTGGACGAAGCAGCTCCAAGCTGTTAATAAGATTTACCGCAGCCCTGACGGTCGGGAAGTGAACTTGTTCGTAAAGCGTAACGGCAAAGTAGATTGGCCGCGAGAATTATGCTTTGCAAAAAAACAGTGAGTTTAAGATTGCGGTGGTTGATCTAATACCAAGGCAAGGTGCAAAAAAATTGCGAGCCCGTGTGTTGTGTAGGTGGTCACATGTTCTTAATCGCATATATGATGTCGCCGAAAATGTTCGAGAACGCTGCGCAAGGCAAATGGCGAACTGAATGTAAAATTCTGAATTCGCCATCTTGATCAAGAATGGATAGCTACGTAGGAAACTTGGCCTACAAATTGCGCTTTCCTAGAAAATATTACGAAAAAGAGACCAATCTATATTGCAACCATTATCGAGACTTCGATCCGCAGACTGGACGGTATGTGCAGTCCGACCCGATTGGGCTTGCTGGTGGAATCAATACGTACGGTTACGCTCTCGGAAATCCGGTCTCATACGCCGACCCATCGGGTCTGCTAGTGCCCCCACCAAGCGTTGTGACGTGGGTCGGCTCAGCGGCTGGGACTACAACCACAGCGGCAGGTGCCGGCGTTGCGGCAGCTGGTGCTGTAGGTGTTGGTATTGGCCTCGGCTTTAATTCTGCGTGGGAGCATTTTGCCGGCCAGCCCTTTGGTACCAGCATTTATGACTGGACCCACCCAGACGATCCGGAAATGAGCGAGAGGTCTAAAGAACGGGCTCGCAAAAAAACTGCTTCAGTCGTAGCAGCAAACGTTCTCGCTAAAGCACAAGGTAGAAATCAGCCGCACCCAGACGACGACGAGTGTGATAAACAAGAAAAGAGGGACGAGCAGGCCTGCAGTAAATTGCGAGGTCCCGCTCTGTATGCTTGTTATGCAAAAGCTGCACGCGACGCTGCCGAATGTCGTGATCGCCTTTATCGCTCAGCCTGCAAAAAATAACTAAGGAGTTTGCTTTGAAAAATGAAATGTTGGAAGTAATCGCGGAGCGCGAGTTAAGCCTGACCCTGGAAGACGGGAGCGTCACGTCCATTATTGTTAAAATTGGCAAACCGCGACCTGTTGCGGGATCTGACGTTTTTCGTTGCCACTTTCAATTCCTGGGATTGCATAACAACAGAGTTCGTTACGGAGAAGGGGCCGATGCCATGCAAGCGCTTATTCTAGCTTTAACAAAAATTGGGTCACAGCTGTACACATCGCCGGAATTTAGATCGATGCGATTGACGTCATTGGGCGAGCGAAACCTAGGGTTTCCGCTATTCGTGATTGAAAACCAGTCAGTAGAGGTGCCCGACCCTATTGGCTTGCTACAATTGTGAGATGAGCAAAACGGTGCTGAGGGTCCAAACAAACGGCATTCATACGGGAATCTAACCCACCGACGTGCTTCAATCCGATGACTGCCTCCCAATGGTTGTTTCACGCCGTGGTGACGGCCGGCAGCGGCGCCCATGCGGTCGGGGCGCCCGGGCTACTGGCGGCGCAGGCGCTGGCTCGGTCTCAGCTGGTCGCCGCATGCGTACCGGGCAAGCCGTTCACATCCGATTCACATGGCGCGCGCTATCGTGCAAGCCATTCGATAACGGAGGCGCCAATGATCAAGACAATGTTACGCGGCGGGGCATGGCTGGCCGCCACCCTGGTGTTACTCGCCGCTGCCGGCTATGTTTACTACCGCAGCCTGGCGCTGGACGAGCTGCCCAAAGCCAATCCGCAGGCCAGCGTGGCCGACCTGGCCTACCTGAAGCAGGCGGTGGCGCAGAAACGCGGGCGCATCCTGGCCGTGGTCAGCAGCGCCGAGCGCGGCGGCCCCGCCATGAAGCGGGCCGGCTACGAGCTGACCGAACTGGCGCGCGCCTACTACGTGTTCCAGGTCAATGGCTACGAAGTCGATATCGCCTCGCCCCAAGGCGGCAAGCCGCCCGAAAGGATCGACCCCGACGACATGGGCGAGACCGACTACGCCTTTCTCAACGACCCTGCCGCACAGGCCAAAGTGGTCAATTCGATGGCGCTGGCGGACGTCGATGCGCGCCGCTATGCGGCCGTGTACTTCGTCGGCGGCAAGGGCGCGATGCACGACTTGCCCGACAATCCGGACGTGGCCCGCATCGTCAACGAGGTCGCCACGCGCGGCGTGGTCGGCGCGGTCTGCCACGGGCCGGCGGCATTGTTGGGCGTTAAGCGGGCCGACGGCAAGGCGCTGCTGGCGGGGCGCCGCATGACCGCTTTCACCAACGAGGAAGAACTGTTCCTGGTGAAGGATGCGCGCACGCGCTTTGGCTTCCTGCTCGAAGAGCGCGCCACGGCCGAAGGGGCGCGCTTCGTGGCCGGCCCCAAGTACCTCGACAACACCATCGTCGACGGCCGCCTGGTCACGGGGCAGAACGCCTGGTCCACCTGGTCGGTGGCCGAAGCGATGGTCGCCGCGCTGGGGCATCGCCCGGTGGCGCGCGAACGCAGCGCCGAGGAGATCAGCGTGCGCCTGCTGGCCACCTACCACCGCGCCGGCCTGGACGCGGCCAGCGCCGAACAGGCCGCGCTGCCGCGCTTTGATAAGATGCTGGTGCTGATGCATTCGGTGGTCGCCGCCATGCAGTGGCGCGCGGCCGATGCCGTCAACCTGCAACGCCTCGCCAAGGGATAAGGACCCGCATGCCCCTGCATATTCTCGTCGTCGAAGACCATGCGATGCTCGCGCAAAACCTGGCGGACGGGCTGGCGCTGCACGGCCACAGCGCCGATTTCGCCCACAACGGCGAACTGGGCTTGCAGCTGGCGCTGGAGAATCACTACGACCTGATGATCCTCGACCTCGGCTTGCCCGGCATCGACGGCCTGGAAGTATGCAGGCGCCTGCGCTCCCGCCTGACGCGCCGCATGCCGGTGCTGATGCTGACCGCGCGCGACGCCCTGCACGACAAGCTCAGCGGCTTCGATAGCGGCGCCGACGATTACCTGGTCAAGCCGTTCGCGCTGGAAGAACTGCTGGCGCGCTGCAACGTGCTGGCGCGCAGGCATACCCTGCACCAGGAGCACACGCTGGCCATCGGCAGCTTGCGCATCGACCGCCAGGCGCAGGCGGTGAGCCGGGAAGGGCGCTCGCTCAAGGTCAATCCGGTCGGCTACCAGATCTTGCTGGCGCTGGCCGAGGCGCATCCGCGCGTGCTGACCCGCTCGGAACTGACCCGGACATTATGGCGCGACGCGCCGCCCGACTCCGACGCCCTGCGCACGCATCTCTACCAGCTGCGCCAAAGCCTCGACAAACCTTTCGGCAGCGCCATGTTGCTGACCGTGCATGGGGTCGGGTTCAAGCTCGACGCGCTGGCGTGAAGCGCGGGCATTCGCTGCGCAGCAGGATGATGCTGGCGTTCGCGCTGTTCGCGCTGGCCACGGCCGCGTGTTTCAGCGTGTTCAGCGTGCTGTTCGTGTATTCGGTCGAGGATAGCTTTTTCGACAATCTGCTGCGCCAGGAGGCCGCGCATCAGCAGCGCCGCTGGCAAGCGTCGGGCAAGCTGGCCGCGCCGCTGCGCGAAAACGTCAGCGTGCACCGCCGCCCGGACACGTTCCCGGCCGACCTGGCGCGCCAACTGGCGGGGCCGGCCCGCAGCGGCGAATTTTTCGGCGAGCAGGGCCGGCATTATCATGTACGCAAGGTCGACCTCGGCGCCGACCCGGCCTACCTGGTGGCCGAAGTGAGCCGCGACCTGGTGGTGCGCCCGCGCCTGCCGTTCCTTCTCGGCTTCCTGGGCGTGTCGACCCTCGCCATCCTGGTCGTGACGCTGGCGGTCGGCTACTGGCTGGCGCGGCGCGCCACGGCACCCTTGACACGCCTGGCGTCGCTGGTCGCCGCCGCGCAGCCGGGCCGGCTGCCGCAGCGCTTCGCGCAGGATTTTCCGGATAACGAAATCGGCGCGCTGGCGCGCAAGCTGGACGAGGCGATGGCGCGCATCGCCGCCTTCATCGAGCGCGAGCAGCAGTTTACGCGCGACGCCAGCCACGAATTGCGCACGCCGCTGGCGGTGATCGAAGGCGCGGCGCAGTTGCTGGCGCAGCAGCCGATGCCGGCGCAGGCGGCCGACCAGTTGCAACGCGTGCGCGGCGCGGCGGCGCACATGGCGCAGACGGTGGCGACCTTGCTGTCGCTGGCGCGCGAGGAACTCGGGGCCTCGGTGGCCGAGCCGGTGGCCTTGCTGCCGCTGGTCGAAAGCGCGGTCGTGCAGTTTGCCCATCTGCTCGACGGCAAGGCGGTCGAGGTCAGCGTCGAGGTGGCGCCCGGCACGGTCGTCGAGAGCCACCGCGCGGCGCTGGCGATCCTGCTCTCGAACCTGGTCAGCAACGCCTTCGGCCATACCCGCCAGGGCGAGATCCGGATTTACATGGACGGCGCCAGCCTGGTGGTGGCCGATAGCGGGCCCGGCATTGCGCCCGCCCTGCGCGAGCGCCTGTTCGAGGCGGGCGCCAAAGGCGAGGCCAGCGCTGGTGTGGGGCTGGGCCTGTCGATCGCACGCCGGCTCGGCGCGCGCGTCGGCATCGACGTGGCGATCGACAGCGCCGCCGGCGGCGGCACCCGCGCCCGCCTTTCGTGGGCGGACCCCCCACTAGGGTAGTGCCCGCTTACATGCGTCCGAGCAAGGCGACAGGCGCGCGTATCGCATGTTTCCAACAGCAAGACACATTTCGCACGCACCCAGTTCGCATTTTCTTGTGTGTTTCCCCAAGCCGCCGTACACTGGTTTTTCAGTTGGTGCATGGAAACTATTCCAGCTGACCTTGCCGTTCCATGTGATCGACCCACATAAAGGATACACAATGAAAGCGCCTGCCTTCGTACTGCTCTCCCTCATGATCGCCAGCCTGGCCGGCGGCGCCGGCGCCGGGGAGGTGCTGGAAATTTCCGGTGGCACCACCCCGCAGAAAGATGTGCTCGAGCCGCGCGCGGCGGAAATCCTCAAGGCCACCGGCGTCGAGATCAAGGTCAACGGCGTGGGCACCGGCAACGGCATGGTCGCCCTGGTCGACGGCAAGGTCAGCGTGGCGGCGGTCGGCGACACCCTGGCCGACTCGATCGAGGCGGGCAAGAAGGCCGCCAAGGCCGCCAGCAAGGAGATCAAGATTCCGGACAACCTGGTGTTCACGCAAATCGGAACGGACGAGCTGGTCGTCATCGTGCACAAATCGAATGGCGTCACGGCGCTGAGCAAGGCCCAGCTCAAGGATATGGCAACCGGCAAAATCACCAACTGGAAAGAAGTCGGCGGCGCCGACCTGCCGGTCAAGGTGGTGGTGACCAAGGCGGGCATGATCCCGAGCCTGGTGTTCCAGAAAACCATCATGGACGGCGCCGAATACGTCAAGGGGGCGCTGGAAGCGCAGTCGCCGCGCGAAGTGATCACCTGGGTCTCGCGCACGCCGGGCGGCTTCGGGCCGGCGGCCGACGTGCATGTCAAGGCCGGGGCGGGCGACAGCAAGACCATCGGCGCGCCTGCCATGTCGCGTCCGCTCGGGCTGGTCACCATCGGCGCGCCCACGGGCGCGGCCAAGAAGCTGGCCGACTACCTCAAAGTGAAGTAATTCCCCCAACCTTGCCGAGCCCCCGCCCATGTTATATAACGTCAATATCAGCACCCGCCTGATGATCCTGACCGGCACCTTGCTCACCGCGCTGGCCGTGGTGGGCCTGGTCGCCCTGCGCGGATTATCCGCCAGCAACGAGAGCATGCGCACCATTTATGAAGACAGCACCGTGCCCCTGGTCAGCCTGGGCGAGGTGCTGGGCGATATGTATCGCTCGCGCACGCTGGTGATCGGCGGCATGGGGGCGGAAAATTCGGAGGCGGCCGAACTGTCCTACCGCGAGGTGGCGAGCGTCAACGCCAAGTTGAAGGCGAGCCTGAACAGCTACAAGCGCTCGCTGCAGTCGAGCGACGCGAAAGCCCAGGCCGGCGTCTTCGAAACGGCCTGGGAGCAGTATGCCGCCGCCGGTGACAAGGTCATCACCCTGGCCAAGAGCGGCGACTACGAGGCGGCCAGCGCCCAGCTCAAGGTCGACTCCGAAAAGAAGTTCGAAGCGGCCCGTTCAGCCCTGCTGACCCGCATGGTGCGGCAAAAAGGTGAAGCACAGGCCGCCTTTGCGGCCGCCGACAAGTCGAGCGCGACCACACGCACCTTGATGCTGGCGACCCTGGGCCTGGGCCTGGTGCTCGGTGCGTTTCTGTCGTACATCGTGATCGATTCCATCAAGAAACCTTTGCGGCGCGCGGTCGAAGTGGCCAACCGGGTCGCCACGGGCGACCTGAGCGAACATATCGAAGTGACCTCCACCGATGAAACCGGCCAGTTGCTGGCGGCCCTGCGCGACATGGACGCCAGCCTGGAAAAAACCATCGGCAAGGTGCGCGAGGGCTCGGACCGGATCGTCACCGCCTCGCTCGAGATCGCCAGGGGCAATATGGACCTGTCCGGCCGCACCGAACAGCAGGCCAGTTCGATTGAAGAGACCAGCGCCTCGATCATGGAATTGACCGACACCGTCAGGCGCAACGGCGACAACGCGCGCCAGGCCAACCAGCTGGCGCTGAGCGCCTCCGAGGTGGCGGAAAAAGGCGGCGCCGTGGTGTCGGAAGTGGTCTCGACCATGCGTTCGATCAACACGTCCTCGCGCCGCATCGTCGACATCATCAGCGTCATCGACGGGATTGCCTTCCAGACCAACATCCTGGCCCTGAACGCGGCGGTCGAAGCGGCGCGCGCCGGCGAACAGGGGCGCGGTTTCGCGGTGGTGGCCTCCGAGGTGCGCAACCTGGCGCAGCGCTCGGCGGCGGCGGCCAAGGAAATCAAGACCCTGATCGAAGATTCGGTCGACATGGTCGAAGCCGGCACCCGCCTGGTCGACCAGGCCGGCACCACCATGAACAATGTGGTGTCCAGCGTGCAGAAAGTGACCGACATCATGAAAGACATCGTGTCGGCCAGCCAGGAGCAGACCGCCGGGATCGAGCAGATCAACCAGGCCATCATCGAGATGGACCAGGTGACCCAGCAAAATGCCGCGCTGGTCGAGCAGGCCGCCGCCGCCGCCCAGTCCATGCAGGAAGACGCGGCCGCGCTGGCCCAGGTGGCGCAAGCGTTCAAGCTCAGCTCGACCGCGGCGCCCCCGGTGGCGGGGCGGGGCGTGCTGGCGTTGGCGCGCTAAGCGTCACGGACGGCGTTTGGCGCTCTGGCGCGCGCCGACAGCACGATGGCGCTGACGATCAGCGCCGCGCCGGCCAGCATGCGCGCTGACGGCTGTTGCGCGAACAGCCACCAGGCGCAGGCGATCGCGTACACCGGTTCGAGCGCGATGATCATGCCCGCGCTACGGGCATGCAAGCGTTCCAGGCTCTTGACGAACAGGTAGTGCGCCAGGCCCGTGCAAAATACCCCCAGTAACCCCAGGTAAAACCAGTCCAGCCGGGTCGGCGCGCCCAGGCTGGCGGCCGCGAAGGGCGCCACGGCCAGCGCGACCACGAGGTTTTGCCAGAACGCGAGCCCGAGCGCGTCCATCCCGCGCGCGGCTCGCCGGTTGGCCACCGCCAGCAGCGCGAACATCAAGCCCGACAGCACGCCCCACAACAGGCCAGCGGTGCCGGCCTCGCCCGCGTCGAACGAGGGCGTGACCAGTACCAGCCCCAGGGTGACCAGGGTCAGCAGGATTGCTTCGGCGCTGCCGATGCGCTCGCGGAACACCAGCATGTCGAGCAGCGCGATGAATGCCGGAAAGCTGGCGAAACCCAGGGTGGCCATCGCCACGCCGCCGACTTTCACGGCGACGAAAAAGCTCACCCAATGAGCGGCCAGCAGCAGGCCGCTGACGACCAGCATGCACAACTTGTAACGGTCCAGGCCGCGCAGCAGCGGGCGCTGTCGGGCCAGCGCGAACAGGGCCAGCGCGGCCAGCGCGAACGCCGCCCGTCCGAACGTGATGACGGTGGCGTCGGCGCGGATCAGCGCGCCGAAGACGCCGGTCAGGCCGAACAGGAGCGCGGCGCTATGGGCCATCGCCAGCGCGCTGCGATGGGCGCTCAAGAACGCGGGCCGGCTTTGAGCAGCGTCCACGCGAAAGGCGTGTCGGCCACGGTGGGAATGGCGCTGCGCACGTTCAGCCGCGGCAGGTCGCCATCGAGGCGTTCCGCGCACAGGGCGAGCAGGTAGCCGGGCGCCGGCCGGAATTGCCAGAAACGCCAGCGTTCGGCATCGTCGCCCAGGTCGGCTTCGATGGACAGGCGCACCTGGCGCTCGTCGGGAAAGTGGAAGCTGAAGCGGTCGAGCGGAATCGACAGGCCCATGCCGCGCGCCTTGATGTACGCTTCCTTGAAGGTCCAGTACTCGAAGAAACGGTCGTGGCGGCGTTCGGGCGGCACCGTGGCCAGTTCCGCCACTTCCACCGGCGAGAAAAAATGCTCGGCAATGCCGTCCGAGACCTGGCGCGTGGTCAGGTTCTCGACATCGACCCCCAGCACCCGCTCGCGCGTGACGGCCATGGCAATCAGGCCGCGCGTGTGCGAGAGGTTGAAGCTGAGCGTGCGCGCCTGCGCGTGCGCGTTGGCGATGGCGGGGCGGCCGTAGGCATTTGGCGTGAAGATCCAGTCGGCCGGCGCCAGCGGGGCGTAGCGCGAGAGCACGGTGCGCACCAGGGCGCGCGTGGCGAGGTAGCGCAGGCGGTCGTCCGCGAAGTGAAAGCGCAGCTGCTGCGCGCGCTCCTGCTCGTTCAGCGGCGCCAGCAAGGCCGCCAGCAGGGCAGGGTCGGCGATATGCTGGTAGAAGACCAGCCAGATATCGATCTGCCCGGCGTCGAGCGGCAGGCCGGCGTCAGGCGCGCCGCCGGGAGGGCTTAAACTGTCTGGTGTCATCAGTTGCGCTTGCGTTATGGGGCTCGGAGGATTGGTGCGAGCCCGGCAATTGGAGAGGCCCCAAGTCTAGCAGAAGCGGGATGGGTGCAAGCAGCCGGCAGCGCGCAAGCGCATCCATCGCGGACGCCAGGAATTCCCCCTCGTTGGTCGATTTTGCCGCCCGAGGCATCTATTCCTGCTGGAAGTATTGCGGACGCAGCCGTCGACCGGGTCACGCCCGGTCTGCCGGGAATCGATCACACGCCGCGAACCTCCAACCTTTAAGCCGCTTCATTTTGGGTGCGTTTCAATTGGGTAGGGATGCCATCGCCCCTCGACATCCCGATTGAAATTGAAAAAGGCCGGCGTCGAAAAGTCGAGGCTGCGGTGGCGGCTTGTGCAACACTCAGCTGAGAAAAACGTTCGCTAAAACCGCTGATGACCACGAAATGTCGCGAAATTATTACAACATGCCTATGTAAAAAGAAATTTACATTTGCAATATTGACACGACTCTATAATTGCCAGTAGCGGAAACTGGTGCGGACGTGTAAGCCGCGCCGCTCTTGCCGCCGCACCCGATGCCAGCCTGAGGGAGAGACAATATGCAGCCCATGGTCAAAGTCAGCACCTTGCGCGATTCTGTCGCGTTGGTGATCGGAAGGCGAAATTTTCCCCAAATGGCACTACGCCCCTCAAGACGGTCGCTAATGCGACAGAACCGACAGGAATACTCATCTATTCCCTGTCCGCCCGGTTCCTCCGCTGGAAAAGCAATTCAAGAAAATCGGTTCTAGCGACATTCCAATGGAAAACAGCGCTGAATAGCGCGTGCAATCGTGTTTTTCATTAATCAAGAATATTTTATCAACGGGGCAGCGCCGTTCCGCTGCATTGAGCACGCATATCCATGCGCAGGCTGGCCATCAGCCCTTAGTCATTCAATGGGTAGATTTCGTGCTTTTCAGATATTCTGGAGGCAGTCATGTCAAAAACCAGCAAGTTGGTCAATAATCTTCACCATGTCCAAAATCAATGGGGTGGCCAGGGTGCCGCGTGGAACGAAGGCGGCATGTGGGTGGTCGGCTCCCGTAGCGGCCAAAATGTCGTGGCGTTGAACATCAACTCGGCCGACAGCGGCAAAACCTTCACCGGCAGCGTGAAGTACGCCGGCGAGGGATCGATCGGTTTTAAGGCGACATTGACCCAAAATAATACCTACGTGGTCGAAAACCAATGGGGTGGCGATGCCGCTCCGTGGCAACCGGGGGGCACGTGGGTCATCGGCTGCCGCGTCGGCCAGAGCGTGGTGGCTGTCAACGCCGAGTCCAGCGATGGCGGCAATACACTTGCAGGCAGCATGACCTACAGCGGCGAGGGCGCGATCGCATTCAAGAGTGAACTGGCGGACGGCGGCGTGTTCGCCGTCGAAAATCAATGGGGCGGGCCATCCGCTGCGTGGCACCAGGGCGGCGTATGGGTCATTGGCTCGCGCGACCAGGGCGTGGCAGCGGTCCAGATCAGCTCGGCCGACAACGGGCAGACGTTCACCGGCAGCATGACCTATGTCGGCGAAGGGCCGATCGGCTTCCGCGCCACCGCAGTGGCTGGCAATAACTATGTGGTGGAGAACCAATGGGGCGGCGCTTCAGCGCCTTGGACTGCGGGTGGCGTGTGGCTGATCGGCTCCCGCGGGGGTCAGAACGTTTCGGCGCTCAATATCACTTCCGGCGACGGCGGCAACTCCTTCAATGGCACCATGACGTATAGCGGCGAGGGCGAGATCGGATTCCGTTCGCTTATCCAGCCACAATAGATAGAGACTATGTAAATCAAGCGTCCGCCGGGGGCTAATGCCGTCCAGTGAAGACTGGACGGTATTTCATGAGATGGGAACCCGCCAATCTACAGCTTATTGAGCTTGAAGCCGGCTTGATAACTCCAGAGCAACGCGCGTCAAGGGAGACAAGAAAAATCATGAAGACCACGTCGTTTGATTTCGAGATGGGATCCCACACCATGCCGACGGATCCTGTCGAATTGCGGGGCAGGGAGAGAACGGACGGCAGAATGATCGTGCTCGATCGCGGCAAGAACGCCATCGAGCACAGGATATTTTCCGACATCTATGACTATTTCCGGGCCGGGGACTTGCTGGTATTGAATGACAGCTATATGTTGTCGAACACCCTGCAATTCACCTGCGGCGGCCAGGCGGCCACCGTCATCGTCTATGGCCACGAATCAGATCACAGCTGCATGGTCGAGGTTCGCCCACGGGAGTTGGCAAAAGCCGGCTTGGAATTGCGATCGGTCGATGACGAACAACTCAGCTGCATCTTGCTGGCGCCTTATCCGGATCATATCTGGAAGGCGAAGTTCGAACCGACCGCGCGGCTCATTCGCACGCTTGAAGGCCACGGTACGCGCTCCGACGAGACAGTGCCGCTCAACCCCGGCCACTGGCAGGAAAATCCCGCCGCCTATCGATCGGTGTACGCTAAATCGCCGGGCTCACTGGAGATACCTTCCGCAGGCCTGCATTTCTCCACCGGCTTACTCGACCGGATTGCCGCCAAGGGAGTGGAGTTCGCCTACGTCACCTTGCACGTCGGCAGCACCGAGGTGCTGGCCGTGCGCCACATCGACGCGGAACATGTCGAGGACCACCGGGTCAGG
The DNA here is from genome assembly GCF_011682065.1 of Massilia rubra. GTDB lineage: Bacteria > Pseudomonadota > Gammaproteobacteria > Burkholderiales > Burkholderiaceae_D > Telluria_A > Telluria_A rubra. The sequence goes on from NZ_VUYU01000004.1 coordinate 138,674, forward strand.
GAAGAGTTTTTCGAGGTCCAGGGCGAGTCGGCCGCCAAAATCAGCCGCGCCCTGGCCGAGGGGCGGCGCATCTTTGCCGTTGGGACAACCGTCGTGCGGACACTCGAATCGCTGGCGGCGAGCGGCCCGTCCAATCAGGTGATCATGCCTCAATCGGGCTGGACCGGTCTGTACATCTACCCCGGCTATCACTTCAAGATCGTCGACGCCCTGCTGACCAATCTGCACCGGCCGCGTTCCAGCCACATCGTGCTCACCGCCGCATTCGCAGGCCAGGAACTGCTCATGCGCGGCTACGATGAACTGTTGAGCGTCGGCGGCTATGAATTCGACATGTTCGGCGACTCCATGCTGATCGTTTAGTCGGGAAATCAACGCTGCCGGGAGGATGGGATTTGAAGAAGGCGATGCATCATATCGATACTGTCGTGATCGGCGCGGGCCAGGCCGGCCTGTGCATGAGCTATGTCCTGCAACGCGCGGGGCGTGAGCACGTCGTCCTGGAACAGGCGCAAGCGCTGGAGCAATGGCGTTCCGCGCGCTGGGACAGCTTCAAGATCAATTCGCCGTTGGCCTTTTCGCGCCTGATGGGCCAGCGCGACGGCCTTCCGGACCGCCAGCGCGGCCTGGCCTTGCGCACTATCCTGGGCCTGTGGGACGACTGTATCGCACAACGTGCTTTCCCGATTCATGAGAAGAGCAAGGTGGTCGCCGTCGAACAGGCGCCCGATGGGGGGTTCCGGGTGCACGTCGAGAGGGAGGCGGGGTCGCACGTCTATCTTGCCAGGAATGTGATCGCGGCGCCCGGGACCTATCAACTTCCCAGGATCCCCGCCTGCGCCGCGCGGATCGGCCCGCAGATCGAGCAGTATCGGGTCGGAACCTATACCAATCCTTCCACGGTGCGGGCCGGTTCGGTCCTGGTCGTCGGTGGAGGGCAGACAGGGGTGCAGCTCAGCGAGGAGCTGGCGCAGGCCGGCAGGCGCGTGTATCTGGCAACCTCCATGGTGAAGGGAACGCCGCGCAGCCATCGCGGCGAGGACATCATGTTCTGGCTGGAGAGAACCGGCTTGCTCGCGACGCCCAAGGAGGAGCTCACCGATCCCGGCGAGCGCCTGGAGCGCCTCCCCATCGTCGGGAGCGACCATGCGATTTCCCACCATTGCCTTGCGCGCATGGGCGTGACGCTGCTGGGCACGCTGCGCGGCATGTCGGCCGACGGTGAGCTGGCCCTGTTCGACAATAATCTCGATGAGCATATTCTCTTTGCCCAACAAGGCTACGATGAGCTGATCGGCCACATCGAGGATTGGATTGCGCGGCAAGATGACGTCGTGCGCCTGGGCTTTGCCGCGCCCGTCGCGGAACCCGAATGGCGGCCGCATCAGCCATTGTCGGCATTGCCGCCGCCAACAGAGTTGAATCTGCGGCAAGCAGGCATCCACACCGTTATCTGGGCGACCGGCTGGCGCGCCGATTTGAGCTGGTTATTGATTGACGATGTGGTTCGGGCCTTGGACACGCATGGCTTGCCCCAGGCTTGCGATACCCCGGTCGACGGCTTCTTCTGGTTGGGCTTTCATTGGTTGCGCACGCGGGCCTCCGGCAGCGGCGCCGGTTTCCATCTCGATGCGCCCTACATCGCATCACGCCTGCGCTAGGGAGACCGCATGACAGAGACGTTCGAGCATCTCGTGGTGGGCAAGGGCATGATCGGCGCCGCCGCCTTGCGCTATCTGAGCTGCGGTTCGCAGCGCGTTGCCGCCATCGGCCCCGATGAACCGGTGGACGCGGAGGCGCACGACGGTGTGTTCTCCAGCCACTACGATCAGGGCCGCATCTGCACACAACTGAGCCGCGACCGGCTGTGGGGAGAGCTCACCCGGCAATCGATGTCGCGCTTTGGCGCCCTGGAAGCGGCCAGCGCCACGCATTTCTACCGTCCCGCAGGGATGCTCTATATCGCGCCTGCCGCGGACGTGCGGGCCATCGCGGCACTGGCGCACGCGATGGCGGTTGAACACGTCTGGCCCGCGCGCCCGGACATGGCGGCGCTGTGCCCATCCGTCGCCCTGCCAGCCGGCCACGGGGCGCTGCTGGAGATGGCGCCGGCCGGCATCATCGACCCTCGCGCCCTGATCCGGAGCCAGCTGTCCATTGCCATGCGGCAGGGGGCCAGCGTCATCCGCGAAACGGTCGTCGCCGCTGAAAAGACCTCGGCGCACTGGACATTGACGACCGACCAGGGGCGGCAATTCACAGCGAAGAACATCTTGATCTGCGCAGGAGCGTATTCCAATTGCTTCGGTTTCTTCCGGCGGCAAATAGCCATCCGGGTCAAGTCGGAAACCACCATACTCGTCAAGGTCTCCGGCGCCGATGCGCAACGCTTGAGCGGCATGCCGGCAATCGCTTACCAGATCGATGCGCCACGGATCTCCGATGTCTATCTCACCCCGCCGCTGGTGTATCCCGATGGGAATATCTACATCAAACTTGGCGCCAATACCGATGAAGACGTGATTTTACAAACCTTGGACCAGATGCAGCATTGGATGAAGCATGGATGCCGGCATCCACGACAGGATATGGTGCAGGCCCTGTGCGCATTGATTCCCGGCCTTGACGTGAGCGCGGTTCAGGTCAAGCGCTGCCTGGTCACGTACAGCGATCACGGCAAGCCATATATCGATGCCCTGGGCAATGGCCTGTTTATCGCAACGGCTGGCAATGGTTCCAGCGCCGCCTGTTCCGACACGCTCGGCTCCCTGGCTGCCGACCTCATGCTGGAGCGGACGTGGCCCGCCGCATTCCAGCCCGCCGATTTTAGCGTCCGCCTGATGCCGGACTCCCCTGCTAACCCACGACTCCATCCAGGAGAACCCGGATAAACGATGTTCAAGCCGGTTTCCTAAGCGCGGAAGATGGTCAGCAGCAGCCACGCCGGCAGCCCGAGAAACAGCGCAAGGTGGCCGCCGCGTTCGAGCCGCTGGCGGATATCGACCGCGCGCGCGGGCCGCAGCCATGCCGCCAGCAGGGTTGCGCTTTCAATTGCCGAGCGCAGCAGCGCGCCGCTCAGCACCACGCCGATCGCCCAGGCCGCCCACCACAGCGCAAAGGCGGTCAGGTAAGCCTTCAGTCCAAAGCTGTAGTATTCCCCGAACGGGCCGCCGTACGAAATCTGCTGGTGCAGGTGGAAGGCCGGAATCGCCAGCGCCAGCGGCAGCAGCACGAACTTGGCGACCGGATGATCGAGCCGCGAGCGCCGCATCGCCAGCGCCGCTTGCGCGTAGGCCTGCATCACCGCGAGCGAATGCGTGCGCTGCTGGACGGCCGGGCCGCCGGCGCCAGCCAGGTGCGCGGCCAGCGCGCCCGGATCGGTCAGCGCCAGCGCGTAACGCTGCCCGCCGGCGAGCCGCACCGAGATCCCCGGGCAGGGCAGCGGCAGGCGCCAGCACCGCACCGTGGCGATGTCGGCCAGCGCGATTTCGAGGCGGCGTGCGTCGCGTGCCAGGACCAGCTTGCCATCGGCGAGCGACAGCTTTGCGGAAAACAGGAACAGCACGCACCACGCGGCCGCTTCCGGCGCCAGGAAGAACGCGGAAAACATGCGCATTTGCGCCAGCGTATTGGTGCGCAAGGCCTCGTCAAGCAGCAGCGCCACGCACATCCAGAGCAGGCCGCCACGCGCGAACGCGCGCAACAGGCCCGCCGCCATGCGCGCGGCGGGCGACAGCACGGCCACATCGACCGGCCCCGGCATGACGCCCACCGCCGCCGGCGCGTGCGCGGCGCGCGGGCGCCACGACGGCAAGACCGAGCACGCCGCCAGCAACGCCAAAAAGGCGCCGGCGGCCAGCCCCACCCAGTCGCCCCAGATCACCATCAAGGTGCGCGGCGGGACGCGCACCGGTACATCGGCGATGACCAGGGTGCGTTCGCCCATGCGCGTGCCGGCCAGCACGCCGCCGCTCGCGTCGATCACCGCGCTGTAACCGTTGGTGGTGGCGCGGAACTGCGGCAGGCGCGTTTCGATGCTGCGAAACGCCGCCGCCACCTGGTGCATTTCCGCCCCCAGCGGGCTGGCGCTGAACCAGGAATCGTTCGACATCGTGAGAATGGCTTGCGCACCCAGGCGCGCGCCGTCGATGGCCAGGGCGGGATCGACATCGTCGAGGCAGATCAGGGGAAGCACCGCAATCTCGCGCCCGTCCGCCAGGCGCAATGGAAACACGCGTGCGCCGTTGCCGGGCCGCCAGTCGCCGGTCCAGGGCAGGGCGCGCCGCAAGCGCGGCCCGTCCAGCCAGGCCGGCACGTACTCGGTCAGTGGAAACAGGTGCGTCTTGCGGTAAAAGCCCGTCAGGCCGGCGCCCGGCTGCACGAACGCGGCGGCGTTGTATTCGCCGGCGCTGTCGCGATCGTAGGTGCCGAACACGAACGGCACGCCGGCGGCGTTGACGATGGCCAGGATCTCGCGGTCGAAGTCGGCCCCCGCCTCGCTCTTCGGATGGCCGAAGGTGGTGGGGTAGGCCGTTTCCGGCCACAGCACCGCATCGGCGCGCTGGCGCACCACGGCGTCGTAGCTCATCGCGAAATGCGTATCGAGAATCTCGCGCACCACCGCGTGGGTTCCCTTTTCCTGGCGCTGGCGGTCGTAGGCGACGATGTTCGACTGGATCAATCCCACCCGCAGCGGCTTGCCGGCGGGAGCGGGGCTGGCCGACAGCGCCACCAGGCCGTAGCCGGCCAGCAGCAGCGGCGCCAGCGCGGCGGCCGCGAGCGGGCGGGCGGCGACGCGCCAGCCATCGGCACGGCGCGCCAGCGCCGCCGCCACGCCTTCGTTGGCCAGCAACAGCAGAACGGTCAGGCCGGCGGTGCCGCCCACGTCGGCGCCCTGGCGCAGCAGGCGCGATGGATACAGCCCGTGGCCGAGCGTGTCGCCCAGCAAGCCGGGCGCGGCGGCCTGGGTCGCCACCCAGGCCGCCGCGCCGGCCAGCGCGCCCAGCACGGCGCCATGCCGGCGCAGCGTGATGTGGCGCACCAGGGCGAAGACGATGAATTGCGGCTGGAACAGCGGAGCGGCGAGCAGCAGCAGCGCCACGCCGGTGGCCGCGCCGAACTGCGCATAGATCCCGAGCGCGGAGCCGAACCAGGCGAAGGCCGCCGCCGTGTAGGCCAGCGACATGAGCCAGGCGCGCAGCAAGGCCGCCGCCAGGGTGGGGCTGGCGTCCAGGGTGCGCAGCCAGGGCGCCAGCAGTACGAACCCGAGCGCCCAGGCGGCGCCGCCGCGCGCATACAGCGCCACCATGGCGCCGCTGGCGAGGATGCCCCCGACAGTGCGCACTGTCGCGTTATTCAATAAGGTCATGATGGTCAGCGCTCCGAGCGTGCCGGGGGAATGACGATGCGCCGGATCGGCAAGCCGGGCGGCGCCAGTTCCGGCGGGACGACCAGGTTCCTGGGCATCTCGATGGGCTTGTTGCTGGCGTCGACCAGCTGAAAATCGGGTGCGAACATCAGCACCGCTTCGATGCGCTGGCCGTCATCGGTGGCCTGGTGATGGCGCACATAACCCTTCGGCAAAACGAAATCCTCGGGCACCGCCAGGCCGACCAGCGGCGGACTGGTGCCCGGTGGCGAAAAGGCGCCCAGGCCGGAATGGATGCCGCGCTCGTGCAGGCGTTCGATGACTTGCGCCATGCTGGGATTTTCCCCGCGTGCGACGTAGCTCGACAGGTCGCGCGTGGGGTCGGCGTCACCTTCGGGCGGGCGCGCCGGCGCGGCCGGCCCCGGCCCCGGCACAGGCGCTGGCGCGCGTGCGCTGCCCGCAGCCGGCGGGTGCGTCGGCGGCGGCGGCGCTGCCGCCATCGGCGCGGCGGCGCCGGCCCCGCTGCGGGTCGGCTTCCACAAATAGAACAGCGCGGCGCCGCAGGCAACGGCCAGCAGCACGACGATGACGGCGCGGCCCCGGGAGGGCCGCCAGGCGCGGCTGGCAGCGGATTGCGCGCTGCCAGACGGCGCCGGCCCGGAACGCGGAGGCGTGTCCACGGATCGGCGCCCTGTGCTTATGGCGTGGCCGGATTGTAGGTCGACACCGCCCAGCCGATGCGCTCATGGCCGTACTGGTTCCAGATCGGATTCTTGCCGCCGCTGAAGCTCGTGTAACGCGGCGCGCCGCTGCCGGTGGTGCTGCCGAACAGGCCGGAACTGAAGGTGCTGCCGTTGTAGGTCGGGTGGGTGTCGTCCGACTGGATGTAGTCGTAGCTGCTGCCCGACGACACGAAGTGCGTGTTGGCGTCGCGGATGGTCGAGCGCAGCGCCGTGGTCAGGCGGTTGACGTAACTCGCTTCGCTCTCGCCGCTCACATAGCGCAAGCCCTCGGCGTCGATGCGGCCGTCGCCGTTGCTGTCGTAATCGGCCCCCATGTACTGGGCAAAATTGTCCGCGCACTGAAAGCCCTTCTGGCGCGCCACGTCGCACATCATGAAGTTCATCCGCGCCAGCGCGGGCAGGAACTTGTCTTGCATTTTGACGGTGGCGCCGGTGCCCGCATCCTTGCAGGTGCTCTGCACATTGTCCACCGCGTAGCCCGGATAGTGCAGGTTGGAGACGACCTTCAGCTTGACCCCGGCGTAGGCGTTGGCGTTGATGTAGTCCATCGCGGCCGTCACATACTTCTTGCAGCTGGTTTCGGCGGCGGCGAGCCCGCTGTAGTTGCAGGTGCCGGTCTGGCTCTTGAAGGCCGAACGCGCTTGCAAGCCGTCGTTGCCGCACATTTCGAAGGTGACCACGCGCGTGTTACTCGCTTGCATATACGAGCGCTCGGCCACGATCTTGTTGTTGTACACGTCCTCGGCCACCGCGCCGGACTTGGTGCGGCGCACGCTTTCGACGTCGGCGCCCCACTGGCCCGAGAGGTACTCCGCGTTGACCGTCGGCGCCGCGTATTTGGCCGCGCTCGTGACGGAGCCGTTAAAGCCGGCATAGATCGAGTCGCCATAGGCTACGGAGCGGTACTTGGTGCTGGTGCCGGCCCGGTCGATGGTCCACGACGCGTTCTGGTTCAGGGTGCTGGCGGCCGCCTCGGAAGCCGGGGCGAGTAGTGCAAGGAAGGGTAACAAGGTGTGCAAAGAACGACGAAAGCGAATGCTCATGAAGCGTCTCCTTTTTAGTTGGACCCGTCCGCCAGGCATGCCATGCCGGCCAACCTGAACGCGGGCATTTCAATGTATTGCAAATATGCACAAGCGTGCTAATTAACCATTCGTCTTGTACAGAAAACATTGAAAATCGGTAGATTTGTTGTAAATGCGCAGTACGGGCAGCGGGCGGTGAATCCCCACGCCATCCCGCTGGCTGGCGCAGGAAAGATGTGACAAAAACGATTTTGCGCACTAAAATGCGCCCAATGTGAATGGTGCCCTCCCGCTTGTCGGCTGGAGGGTGAAACGGGAAGCCGGTGACGCACGAGATTTTCATCTCGCGCCAGTCCGGCGCAGCCCCCGCTGCTGTAAGCCTGACGACTTTGATCGAACGCCACTGTGCAGTGCATGGGAAGGCAAGACCAGGGAAGGATGACGGCGAGCCAGAAGACCGGCCAGTCACGATGCACGCGCAACGCCCGGGGTGAGGGGTTGCCTGTTATTTGTCGTCCTTTTTCTGTTTTGCCAATGCAAGCGCACGCCGCCGTTGTACGTGTTTCCGTTCGCCCTGCGCGAGCGGCGCGCGCCATGGCGGCGGCGCATGCTTTTGCGAACGTAACCATCGGCCGATCCGGCCATTTACTACGTCAGACGCTTCCATGATGCTTTCCAGCCACGCTTGTTCCACCCCCATCCGCCCCATCGTCGCCGCCATCGCACTGCTGTGCGCCCCGGCCGCCCGGGCCCAGCCGCCGGCGCTGATGCCCGTGGTAACCATCCAGGCGGCGTCGGACGACGGCCTGGGCCTCAAGCGCGAGATCGGCGCCGCCAGCCGGATCGGGCTGGCGGCGCAGGACTTGCCGGCGAGCGTAGAGTCGCTCGGTGCGGCCAGCATCGAAGCGCGCGGCGACGTGCAGCTCAAGGACGCCGTCACCCGCACCACCGGCCTGACCGACATCAGCTCGCCCGGCAATGGCATCGCCTATTCGGCGCGGGGTTTTAGCGGCAACAGCGCCATCGCCATCCTGGAAAACGGCCAGCGCCCGCAGGTCGGCTCGGGCACGGCAAGCTATCCCGCCGATCCGTGGGGCTACGAGTACATCGAAGTGCTGCGCGGCCCGGGATCGGTGATCCATGGCAGCGGCACCACCGGCGCCACCATCAACGCCGTGCGCAAGGCGCCCACGCGCGCCGCCGCGTTCGAGGCGATGGCCGGCATCGGGGCCGGGCGCGCACTGCGCGCCGGCGTGGGCGCCAGCGGCGCGCTGGGGCAGGGCGGGGCGTTCCGGATCGACGCCTACGCCGACCGCAGCGACGGCTTGATCGAACGCGGCGATGCGCGCCACGGCAAAGTGCTGGCCAGCGTGGCGTATGCGCTGGCGCCCACGCTGGACCTCGAGCTCCAGCTCGATCATCTGGAGCAGAAGCCGCAGCGCTACTTCGGCACCCCGCTGGTCAACGGCGCCCTGGCGCGCGCGCTGCGCAGGCAGAACTACAACGTCGGCGACGCCGATATCGGCCTTGATGATGACAAGGCGCTGGCCCGCCTGACGTGGCGCGTTACGCCGTTCCTGAGCGTCAGCAACGAACTCGTTTACATGAAGGCGCGCCGCCACTGGCGCAATGTGGAGAGTTATTCCTACGACGCCCAGGCGAAGCTGGTCGAGCGCAGCGACTACATCGCCATCGCGCACGACCAGGAGCAGGCCGGCAACCGGCTCGAGGCGCGCTGGGACGCCGGCGCCAACCGCCTGGTGGCCGGGTGGGAAGCGGCCACCATCAATTTCACCCACACCAATAACGCCCCCTACGGCGGCGCATCGAGCGTGGCGCCGACCGGTTTTGCGCCGGGTGTGTTCGACAGTCCCGATCCCTTGCGCCCGAACTTCACGACCGATACCGTCACGCATGCGCTGTATGCCGAAGACGCTTATCGATTCAGCGAGACCATGCTGTTGCTGGCGGGCCTGCGCCACGACCGCTACCAGGTCGAGCGCACCAGCCTGCAGGGGGCGGCCGGCTTCGACGCCACCTTGCAATCGACCGCCGCGCGCCTCGGCCTGACCTGGAAGCTGGCGCCGGATACGTCGCTGTACGGCCAGGTCAGCAGCGGCAGCGATCCGGTGACCAGCCTGTTGTCGCTGAACCTGGCCAACAGCCGCTACAAGCTGACCCGCTCGCGCCAGCTGGAAACGGGCGTCAAGCAATCGCTGGCCGGCGGCAAGGCCGAGTGGACGGCCGCGCTGTACCGCATCCGCAAGGACGACATCATCACGCGCGATCCGGCCAACCCGGCGCTGTCGATCCAGGGCGGCGCGCAATCGTCGCGCGGGGTGGAGGTGAGCGCCAGCGTGGCCTTGGCGCCAGCCTGGCGCCTCGAAGCGAACGCGGTCTATACCGACGCGCAGTTCGACCAACTGGTCGAAAGCGGCAACGTCTCGCGCGCCGGCAACCGTCCGGCGGACGCGCCCAAGTCCTCGGCCAATCTCTGGCTCGGCTACCGCAGCAACGACTGGCGCGCCGGCGGCGGCGCGCGCTACGTCGGCGCGCGCTTCATCGACAACGCCAACACCCAAGCGCTGCCGGCCTACACGGTGCTCGATGCGAGCCTCGGCTGGCAGGCCAGCCGCCACGTGCTGGTGCAACTGAACCTGCGCAACCTGGCCGACAAGCTGTACGCCAGCACCTCGTACGGCGGCAGCCAGTATCTGCTGGGCGCGCGGCGCCATGCGGAACTGACGGTGCAGTGGCGCTATTGAGGTTCGCCTGAGCCGGCGCGTGTAAGCGGCAGTTGCCCCCTGCCGCATCGCGGCCGGCGCCCGGCAGCAGCGTGCCGGGCGCCGGGCTGGCCGCGCTTGCGCGCGCGGCGGTCCGCATCCGCCTTTAATGTCGAGTTCGCTTAATGAGAGGATCGAGGGTGGAGTGTGTCATTGGCGACGCATTTTGTACGAATTTCCATACGCACGCGACGAACAAACTGGTCATTCAACGCGAATCTGCGTATTGTCAAACCCTGCACTACAAAAACATGCTGCGCCGGGAAGCGCAGCACTATACAGTCGGGCCCGAGCAATTCCCGCCCGCACTACAGCCGCCATCGCAGTACTGATTGACCATGCTTGTCCATCGATATCATGCCGCGCGGTGATCGCGCATGCTTCATCACGGATGAGCCAGTCCAGGTACGCCTGTTGCGTACCTCTACGTACCATGGGACCAGATCATGACACTCGTTCGTCATCGGAAATGCCTTGTTGCCGTCGCCCTGTTTTCCTTGCAAACTGTCCACGCCCAAACGACGCCGGATGCGGGCTCCCTGCTGCAGCAAATCGAAAAAGGGCGTCCGCCGCCGCCCAGGACCAATGCGCCCGCGGTCGGCGTGCCGCCACCGATGCGGGCCTTGAGCGGCTCGACCGTCACCGTGACGGCATTTCGCTTCGTCGGCAATACGCTGCTCAGCAATGAACAGCTCGGCGCGGCGCTCGCCGGCCTGCGCGGGCGGCCACTCGACTTCACCCAGCTGCAACAGGCGCCAGCCACGGTCGCCGCCCTGTACCGCCAGTCCGGATGGATTGTGCGGGCCTATCTGCCGCACCAGGAAATTGTCGACGGCGTGGTCACGATCCAGATTGTCGAAGCGATCTTCGGCGAAGTCCGCCTCGATGGCGGCGCGGCCGCAGCCCGCATCGCGCCGCAGCGCCTGATCGCCATGGTCGACGCGGCCCAAAGCAAGGGCGCGCTGCTCAATGCCGACGCGCTCGACCGGGCCCTGCTGCTGCTGGGCGACCTGCCCGGCGTGACCGTCACCGGAAGCCTGAGCGCCGGGCGCAACGAGCGCGAAACCGACCTGTTATTAAAAGTGGAAGACGCACCGCTGCTGAGCGGCGTCGTCAGCGTCGACAACGCCGGCTCGCGCTCGACCGGGCGGGCGCGCGTGAGCGGCGATATCTACCTCAACAGCCCCTTTCGCCTGGGTGACCAGATCGGACTGAGCTTGCAGCATTCGGAAGGAATCGATTACGCCCGGCTCGACGCCAGCGTGCCCGTTGGCAGCAGCGGTGTGCGCGCTGGCGCCCATGTATCGGCCTTGCGTTACAAGCTCGTCAGTGATGACACGGCGGCGCTCGACGCGCGCGGCAAATCCTCGACAAGCGGGCTCGACGGCAGCTACCCGTTGATCCGCTCGCGCCTGAAAAACCTCTCGCTCGCCGTCAATTACGATCACCGCCGTTTCGACAACGACGCCCTTGGCGCGAGCGTGAGCGACTACCGCATCGATACCTTGAGCGCTTCGCTGTACGGCAATGCGCTCGATCAGCTGGGCGGCGGCGGCAACAACACCGGTAGCCTGAGCCTGGTGCGCGGGGAGGTCGACCTGGATGACTCGCCCACGCGCGCGGCCGACGCGGCCACGGTGAAATCGGCCGGGCGCTTCACCAAGCTGCGCTACGCGGCCGCGCGCACCCAGGCGTTGAACGACGCCCTGCTGCTGTACATGACCCTGGCGGGGCAGGCGGCGCGCAAGAATCTCGATTCGGCCGAAAAATTCTATCTTGGCGGCCCGAGCGGCGTGCGCGCCTATCCCATCAACGAAGGCGGCGGCGCGTCCGGCCAGCTGGCCAGCATCGAACTGCGCGCCCAGTTGCCGCATAACCTGTCGCTGGCCGGGTTCTACGACTGGGGGCATGTCAGGATCAACCACGACAACCACTTCGCCGGGGCCGAAACGCGCAATGCCTATAGCTTGCGCGGCGCCGGCGTTGCCTTGAGCTGGCTGGCGCCGAAAGGCATCAGCATCAAGTCCACCTGGGCGCGCCGGATCGGCGCCAATCCCAATCCGAGCGCCAGCGGTAGCGACCAGGATGGTTCGCTGACCCGCAACCGCTTCTGGCTGCAAGCCAGTCTGCCATTTTGAATTAAGGGAATCATCATGTTCGCACACGCCTCGATGAACCGCTTTTATCGCCTGGTCTGGAGCGACCAGTACGGCTGCTGGGTTGCCGTTGCCGAACACGCCAAAGGGCGGGGCAAGAGCAGCCGCGGGCCGCTCGCCGCCGTGCTCGCCGCACTGGGCTTGGTGGCCGGGTTCGCCGATGCGGCGCTGGCGCAGACGGCGCCGGCCGTTGGTGCCTTGCCGGGCGGGGCCAATGTGGTGGCGGGGAACGCGCAAGTGAGCCAGGCCGGCGCCGCCATGTCGATCCAGCAGAGCACCGAACGGGGCGCCATCGAGTGGCAGAGCTTCAATATCGGGCAGGGCGCCAGTGTCAATTTCGTGCAGCCGTCGAGCCGTTCGGTGACGCTCAATCGGGTCCTGGGCGCCAGCCCGAGCCAGATTTTCGGCAAGCTCACGGCCAACGGCCAGGTGTTCCTGTCGAATTCGGCGGGCGTGTATTTCGGCCGCTCGGCCACGGTCGACGTGGGCGGGCTGGTAGCGACCACGCATGCGATGTCGACCGCTGACTTCATGGCTGGAAGCAATACGTTCACCCGCGCCGGGGCAAGCGGGAATGTGGTCAACGAGGGGCAGTTGCACGCTTCGCTGGGCGGCTATATCGCGCTGCTGGCCCCCGCAGTGCGCAACAGCGGCATCGTGCTTGCGCAGCAGGGCGCGGTGGCGCTCGCCGCCGGCGAAACGGTCACCTTGCAGTTCAACGACAGCAATACCCTGGCCTCGGTCAGCGTCACGCCGTCGGTGATCGCGGCCCTGGTCGAGAATCGCCAGGCGGTGCTCGCGCCGGGCGGCCTGATCGTGTTGTCGGCCCAGGCCAGCAACAGCTTGCAGGGCGGGGTGGTGAACAACAGCGGCGTGCTCGAGGCAAGCGGCCTGGTCAACGATGGCGGACGCATCTTGCTCAGCGGGTCCGGCCAGGTCAATCACGCGGGCACGATCCGCGCCGACGCCGCCCCCGGGTCGCACGGCAACGGCGGCTCGGTGATCCTGATGGGCGATCTTGGCAACCACGCCAGCAAGACCACGGTCGATGGCGCGATCAGCGTGCGTGGCGGGGAAAATGGCGGCAACGGCGGCTTTGTGGAAACCTCGGGCAGCCGCCTGGCGGTCGGCGCGAGCACCCGGGTCGATGCGCGCGCGCTGGCCGGCAAGACCGGGACCTGGCTGCTCGACCCGGACGGCTTCACGATCGCGCCCAGTGGCGGCGATATCAGCGGCGCGACCCTGAGCGGCAACCTGGCGCTGGCCGACGTTGCGCTGGCCAGCACCGGCGGCAGCGGCAGCGACGGCAGCATCAACGTCAACGACGCGGTCAGCTGGAGCACCAACAAGCTGACCCTGACCGCCACCAACGCCATCAACATCAAGGCGGTCATGAGCGCCACAGGCAGCGCCAGCCTGGACCTGGCGCCGGCCAGCCTGAAAGTCAATACCGCTTTCGGCGCCAACAATACGTTTGCCGGCAAAGTCAATTTCAGCGGCAGCGGCGCCCTGACCATCAATGGCAATGTGTACACCGTCATCAACAGCCTGGGGGCGGACCGTGGCGACATGACGCCCGGCACCCTGCAGGGTGCGCAGTTGAGCCAGAATGCGTATTACGCGCTCGGCAGCGATATCGATGCGTCCGCCACGTCGGGATGGAACGATGGCAATGGCGGCACCGGCTTCACGCCCTTCGGCGTGTCATGGGGCGCGTTCGAGGGCCTGGGCCACACCATCAGCGGGATGTTCATCAACCAGAGCGGGCCGGCGATGATCACCAGCTTGTATGGCAACAACACGGTTCAGTTGCGCAATCTGGGCATGCTGGGCGGGTCGGTCAACCGCGGCACCAATGCGGCCGGCATGGTCGGCATCAACTACGGCACCATCAGCAATGCCTTCTCGACCATGGCGGTGACGGGGTTTAACGAGATGGGCGGGCTGGTCGGGGACAACCGGGCCGGCATTATCACCAACAGTTATGCCACCGGCGCCGTGTCCGGCACCAGCCAGGTGGGCGGGCTGGTCGGCAAAAATACCGGCATCATCGAAAACAGTTATGCCACCGGCAGCGTCACCGGCACCACGGCCTTCATCGGCGGCTTGGCCGGATTGAACTATTTCGGGACCATACGGCGCAGCTACGCCAGCGGCGCCGTGGCGGGCAGCCAGTCGGTGGGGGGACTGGTCGGCATTAACCAGGCCGCCGGCGGCACGCGCAGCAACATCATCGATACCTATGCGCTCGGCGCCGTGTCGGGCAACACCAACGTCGGCGGCCTGGTGGGCGAAAACGGCTCGGTGATCACCAACAGCTATGCGGTCGGCGCCGTGACGATCGGCAATGGCAACAACAGTGTCGGCGGCCTTGTCGGCTACGAAACGATGGACGGGGGCGTCACGACGTCGGAGATCAACAACAGCTTTTGGGACGTCGACACGTCCGGCCAGGCGGCAAGCGCCGGCGGGGTGGGCAAGACCAGCGCGCAAATGAAAGCGCGCGCCACCTTCACCGACGCCGGATGGGATTTCCTGGCGCCGGTCTGGCAAATCAAGGCGGGCGTCAACAACGGCTATCCCTGCCTGGCGGTGTTCGCGTCGTGCCCGAGCTCGCAGCCGCTGTTGGTGCGGGTGAACGCCAGCCAGGCCGGCAATGTATATGGCGATCCGGTCGGCACCTTGACATATTCGCTGTTTAACGGCGCCAACCTGCTCGACGCGGGCGCGCTGGCCGCCCTCGGCCTCAATGTCGGCGGCACGGCGGTGTATGGCGGCGCCCCGACCTCTGCCTCGAATGCGGGCCTGTACCAGATCGTGTACGGCTCCGGCCTGACCCTGGGCGGCGCCAACGCCGACAATTACGCCGTCGTGCCTGGCGCCGGCCTCGCTTACACGATATCGAAACGGCCGCTGGCCCTGGCCGGCAGCCGTCCCTACGACGGCGGCACGGTTTTCAACGCCGCCGCCATCGGCGCCACCAACCTGGTCGGCAGCGACTGCGCGGGCGGACTGGCCGCGTGCGGCTTGACCGGCAGCGGCAGCGTACCGAGCAAGAACGTCAATGCCGGGACGCAGCCGCTGGCCCTTGGTACGCTGGCCCTGGCCGGCGCCATCGATACCAACTATGTCTTGACCGGCGCCAATGCCAGCGCGACGATCACGCCGCGCGCGCTGGCGATCAGCGCCGAAGGCGACAGCCGCACGTATAACGGCAGCCGTAACGCCACGGTGTCGCTGTTCGACGACAGGCTCAACGGCGATGTGCTGACCATTGACAAGACCGCGCTGTTCGACACAAAAAACGTTGGCGTCGGCAAGACGATTACGGTATCGGGCATCACGCTCGGCGGCGCCGACGCGGGCAATTATGCGCCGAACACGAGCGTGACCACCAGCGGCAATATCACCCCGCGCAGCCTCGAAATTTTCGCCAGCGGCATCAGCCGGGCGTATGACGGCGGGGTCGCCGCCACCGTCACGCTGCTCCCCGACGACTCAGTCGTGTCGAACGATATCCTGACGTATTCCTATGGCGCCGCCAGCTTCGCCGACAAGAACGCGGGCCCCGGCAAGTCCATCAACGTCACCGGGATCGCGATCGGCGGCGCCGATGCCGGCAATTACCTGGTCAATACCAGCGCAAACACCTCGGCCACGATCACCAGGCGCGCACTGGAATTTAGCGCTGTCGCCGCCAACCGCGAATACAACGGCACCACGATCGCGACCGCCACGCTCGCGCCAAGCGGCCTGATCGGCACCGATGAGGTGACCCTGGCTTATACCGCCGCCAACTTCGTCGACAAGCATGTCGGCAACGGCAAGACCGTCACGCTCAGCGGCATCAGCGCCGGCGGCGCCGACCTTGCCAACTACGAGGTGGCCGCCAGCGCCAGCGCCACGGCCAACATCACCAAGCGGCCGGTGCTCGTGAGCGCGCTCGGCACCAGTCGCCAGTACGACGGCAGCACGGCCGCCAGTGCCACCATCAGCGTCGGCGACGGCTTGATCGACGGCGATGCGGTGACCGTGAGTCCGGGAACGGGCAGTTTCAGCGACAAGAACGTCGGCGTCGACAAGCCGGTCAGCGTGAGCGGCTATGCGTTCGGCGGACCCGATGGCGGCAACTACAGCTTCAATCCCGTGGCCACCGGCTTTGCCAGCATCACGCCGCGTCCGCTGACCGTGAGCGCCAGCGGCGCCAGCCGCGTGTACGACGGCAGCACGACCAGCGGCGCGACCCTGGCCGACAACCGCATTGCGGGCGACAACCTGGTGGTCGGCGGCAGCGTGAGCGACTTTGCCGACAAAAACGTTGGCAACGGCAAGGCCATCGTCATCAGCGCGATCACGATGAGCGGCACCGACAGCGCCAACTACATGCTGCCCGGTTCGACCGTCACGACGGCCGGAGCGATCACGCCTCGCTTGTTGAATATCAGCGCCAGCGCGGCCGACCGCGAGTACGACGGCACCACGCTCGACGCCGTCACGTTCGCCGACGACCGTGTGGCGGGCGACAATCTGACCCTGGCAGGCGCCGGCAACTTTATCGACAAGAACGCCGGGACGGCCAAACGCGTCAATATCACCGGCATCGTGCTCACCGGCGCCGACAGCGGCAATTACGCGTTCTCGACGACGGCGGCGGCCACGGCGAGCATCGCGCCGCGCCCCTTGCTGATCAGCGTGAAGGGGAACGACAAAGTCTATGACGGCACGACGGCCGGCAGCGCCACGTTCGCCGACAACCGCATCGCCGGCGACGTGCTGGCCATTGCCGGCAGCGCCAGGTTCGCGGACAAACGGGTGGGCGTCGCCAGGGAGTTGAGCGTTTCCGATATTGCCGTCAGTGGCGCGGATGCCGGCAATTACGTGCCGGCCGGTACCACTGCGAGCACCACCTCCAGCATCAACGCACGCCCCTTGACGGTCAGCGCCACGGGGATCGATCGTGTATTTGACGGCGGCACCATCGCGCCGGTGCGCTTGAGCGATGATCGTGTCGCCGGCGACGTGCTCCAGGTAGCCAGCCTTGGCGCCAATTTCATCGACGCCGCGCCCGGCGTCGCGAAACGCATCGACGTGAGCGGAATCGGCGTCGCCGGGATCGACGCGCCCAACTATGCGCTGCTCAACACGTCGGCTGTCGCCGCCGCCACCATCACTCCCGCTCCGGGCGATCCGGTGCCGCCGGTTCCCGAAGTACCGACTGTGCCAACGCCAACGCCAACGCCGACGCCAACGCCAACGCCAACGCCAACGCCGACGCCGACGCCAACGCCGCCGCCACCGCCCACGCCAACGCCCACGCCCACGCCAACGCCGCCGGTTGAAGTTGCCGAACTCGTGCTGCCGCAGTTGCCCGTGATTGCGCCCGTCCCTCCGGTCGTAACCAGGGCAGCGTCGCCGTTGCAACTGACCATCCCGCCGCCCGTGCCTGGGGCGGGTGTGCAGCGGGGCCTCGGTGCGCAAGCGAAAGAAGCCATCACCGTGTCGCTGGTGCGCGCCTCCTCGAAGCAGGCAGCCGGCCTGGTGGCGGTAGGTATTCCCAAGGAAATAGTCGCCAGCGGCGAACGCTTCAGCATCGCCTTGCCGAAACAGTTGAGCGCTGCGATGGCGGTCGGCGGCGTGTCGGTGCAGGTGACCCGCACCGACGCCTCGCCGTTGCCGGGCTGGCTGGCTTACAACGCGCAGACCCAGAGCTTCGATGTGTCCGCCGCACCGGCTGGCGCGCTGCCGTTCGAGGTCCTGATCGTTGTTGACGGCCAGCGCTGGACCATGGTGCTGACCCAGACCGGCCAATAGGGCGCGCGTTCGGCGCCTGCGCTCAAGGTCCTGTCGCCAGTGCGGGCAGGACCTTGAGGCGCCAGCCAGAATCGATTTATATGGGGCTAGACGACCGGTCTAATCTCGGTTATAGTGGGCCCATGAACACAAGAACCACATCCGACAGCCCCGATGTTCGCGGGAACATCCTTTCCACCGGCCAGCGCATCATGGCCGCGAAAGGGTTTTCGGCGGTCGGCCTGAACGAGATCCTGCTCGCCGCCGGGGTGCCGAAAGGCTCCTTCTACCATTACTTCGGTTCGAAGGATGCGTTCGGGGAAGCCTTGCTTGAAGCCTATTTTGAAGACTACCTAGCGCAGATCGACGCCACTTTCAGCCAGCCCGGCATCAACATGGCCCAGCGCTTGATGAATTACTGGAAAAGCTGGCAGGCGGCGCAATCGTCCTTCGAATGCCAGGGAAAATGCCTGGCCGTGAAGCTGGGCGCCGAAGTGGCCGACTTGTCCGAGGCGATGCGCCTGTCCCTCAAGCGCGGCACGGCTGGCATCGTCGCCAGGCTGGCCGGCGCAATCGAGGCCGGCGTGGCCGAAGGATCGCTGGCGATCGACAGCGATGTCGAGACCACCGCCAACAGCCTGTACCAGCTGTGGCTGGGCGCGAGCATCATGGTGAAAATTGGCCGCAACACCCAGCCGTTCGACTGGGCGCTGTCGACCACGCGTCAACTATTACATCTCTCCCCGGAGTAAGGGGAGTTTGCCGGCGGTTCGTCCGCCGATTTTTTTTTCCCTGCGGATAGACGACTGGTCTACTCGTTTCATTGATGATCTATTTAGGAGAAATAGCATGAAAGTTCTGATCGTACTGACCTCGCATAGCGAACTTGGCAACACTGGCCGCAAGACCGGCTTCTGGCTGGAAGAATTGGCCGCCCCGTACTACATCTTCAAGGATGCCGGCGTCGAGATGGTGCTCGCTTCGCCAAAAGGCGGCCAGCCGCCGCTCGACCCGAAGAGCAACGAACCGGCCTCCCAGACCGAAGCGACGCACCGTTTCGAGGCCGACGTGGAAGCGACTGCCCAACTGGCCGCCACCGTGCGTCTCGACCGTGTGCAGCAAGCCGACTTCGACGCGGTGTTTTATCCAGGCGGCCACGGCCCGCTGTGGGACCTGGCGAACGACAAGCACTCGATCGCCCTGATCGAAGCCTTCATCGCGGCCAACAAGCCGGTCGCGCTGGTCTGCCATGCGCCTGGCGTGCTGCGCGACGTCAAAACCCCGGCCGGCCGTCCGCTGGTCGAAGGCAAGCAGGTCACCGGCTTCACCAATACGGAAGAAGACGGCGTGGGATTGACCGCCGTGGTGCCGTTCCTGGTTGAAGACATGCTCAAGGCCAACGGCGGCGTGTATTCCAAGGGCGCCGACTGGGGCTCGTACGTGCTCACCGACGGCCTGCTGATCACCGGCCAGAATCCGGCCTCGTCGGCCGAAGCGGCCGCCGTGCTGGTCAAGCGACTGGCCTGAGCGGCACCGCCCGGACGTGCCGAGCGTGGACGCTACACGCTGCCGGCGCGCTCGATGACCAGGATGCGTGCCTGTCCCAGCGGGTGCGCGCTGTGGGCGTCGCCCTCGGCGGCGTAGAAGATGTCGCCGGCGCACAAATGCGCCACCATCTCGCGCCCGTCGTCGCGGTAGTGCATCGCCACTTCGCCGTCGAGCACCGCGAATACTTCCTGGCCGTCGTTGACGTGCCAGGGGTAGGGCTGGTCGCTCCAGTGCAGGCGCACGGTGGCGTTGTCCATGGCGGCAATCAGCTGCGCGTCCCAGGCGCGCGCGCCGAGGTAGTCCTTGCTGCGCACGATTCTCATTTCCGCCCCCTCATCCCTCGTTCCACTCGTATTCCATCAGGTGCGCGGTGCGCAGCGCCAGTTCGCGCCCCGCCAGCCGTTCGACCAGGTGCAGCGACATGTCGATGCCGGCCGAAATGCCGCCCGAGGTGACGATGGCGCCATTGTCGATCCAGCGCCGCTGTTCGCGCACGCGCACCAGCGGGAAGGACGCGCGCAACTCCTCCACGTCCGCCCAATGGGTGGTCGCCTCCTGCCCGTCGAGCAGCCCCGCCTGCGCCAGCAGGATGGCGCCGGTGCAGACCGACGCCGTCAGCTCCGACTTGCCCGCGGTGGCGGCGATCCAGGCGATGACGTCGGGCTTGGCCAGTTCGTTCGTCACCACGCCGCCCGGCACGATCAGCACATCGATGTCGCCGGCGCCGGCAAAATCGGCTTCCGGCAGCACGCTCAGGCCGGCCCGCGCGCGCAGCATCGCGGTGGTGGCGCCGATGGTGCGCACCCGGAACGGCGCCTCGCCATCGGGCGCCAGCTTGGCGGCCATGCGCGTGGCGCAGGTGAACACTTCGTAAGGCCCGGCAAAATCGAGCACTTCAACGTCGTCAAAAACATAGATACCGATGGTGCGTGTCATGGTTGCTCCTTGATGAGAAGACCCATCATGTCATGATGGCGATTGACATAAATGACATTGATAGTGGAATATCTGCCATATGAAAACGATCGATATCTGGCTGCTGGTGTTTCCCGGCTTTGCCCTCCTGGACGCGACCGGCCCCGCCCAGGTCTTCGGCAGCGCCAACGACGAGGCCCGCGACGCGCTCTTGCCGCAGCCGTACCGGATCCACATGATCGCGCCCGGCGGCGGCCCGGTGGCGTCGAGTTGCGGGGTGACGGTGCTGAGCGCGCCGCTGCCGCCGGCGGGGAGTAAGCTGGCCGGGGCGACCCTGATCGTCTCAGGTGGGCACGGCATCGAAACGGCGGGCGGCGCGCACGACCCGGCCATGGCGCGCTGGGTGGCGCGGGCGGCGGGCCGCGTGGCGCGCTGCTGCGCGGTGTGTACCGGCGCCTTTGTGCTGGCGCGCGCCGGCCTGCTCGACGGCCGCCGCGCCGTCACGCACTGGCGCGATGCGGCCTTGTTGCAGTCGCAGTTTCCCGCCATCGACGTGCACGAGGACGCGATCTATATCAAGGATGGTCCGCTGTACACCTCGGCCGGCATCGCCGCCGGCATGGACCTGGCGCTTAGCCTGGTGGAGGAAGACCAGGGCCGCGCCGTCGGCCTGGCGGTGGCCAAGCGGATGGTGGTGTTCTTCAAGCGGCCGGGCGGCCAGCGCCAGTTCAGCTCCCAATTGCTGGCGCAGGCCGATCCGCAAGACGTGCATGCCCAGCTTACCGACTGGCTGCGCCCGCGCCTGCGCCAGCGGATCGACGTCGAACAGATGGCGGCGGCGTGTGCGCTGTCGGTGCGCACCTTGCACCGCCAACTGCGCCAGGCGGCCGGCCTGTCGCCGGCCCAGCTGCTGCTGCGGCTGCGCATGGAGGCCGCCTGCGGCCTGCTCGAACGCCCCGGCATGACAGTCAAGCGCGCCGCCAGCCAGAGCGGCTTCGGTAGCGAGTACAATCTGCGACGGGCCTTCGCCGCGCAACTGGGCGTGGTGCCGAGCGACTACCAGGCGCGCTTCGGCTGATTCACGCCACAGCGCGCATACATTTTTTGGGGACCTCGAAAAACCGTAGCGAGCGGCGCAAGTTTCGTTCGAGAAGCGCAACCGTACGCAGGTACGGTGAGCATCGCAGAGCGAAAATTGCGCTGCGCAGTAGGTCTTTCGAGGTCCCCTTTTGAAAAGGGACTGTTTTGGACTGGGACTATGCAAACCCGTTTGTGCAGGCGATCACGCCGCAGCCAGGCGATATCGACGGAATCGATCACACCAACAATGCCGTGTATGTTCAATGGTGCGAACAGATCGGCTGGGCGCACTCGGAGCAGCTTGGCCTGAACCTGGACGACTACCGTCGCCTCGATCGGGCCATGGCAATCCGGCGCGGCGAGTACGACTATCTGCTGCCGACCGTTGTGGGCGAGTCCCTGAGCCTGGCCACGTGGTTGACCGGTGGCGACGGCAAGATCGCGATGGAACGCCGTTTTCAACTGATCCGCGCGCGCGATGGCGTTACCGTGCTGCGCGGGCGCTGGGACCTGGTCTGCATTGAGATCAGCAGCGGCAAGGTGCGCCGCATGCCGGCCGAGTTTTTGAGCGCCTACCTGCCCAGCGTTGCCCCAGCCGGTTCCACGGCGTCGGCTGAAGTCCATGCCGGCCCCTGAAAAATATCCCACCACGCCCGACGGGCGCTATTTTGTCGTGTCGGGCCGCCTGTGGCGCACCAGTAATCCCGCTCTTGCGCCGGATGAACGGCAAGCACTGGTCGACCAGCTCATGACGGCGCGCAGGCAGGTCGGCGCCGCCAAAAAATCGGGCGACGCCGACGCCGAACGCGGCGCCCGCGCGGCCGTCGACACGGCCAAGCGCGCCCTGGGCGAACGGGGGCCGGTGTGGTGGACCGATGGCGCACCCGATTTCAACCGGCGCATGGTCGCCAACACGCCTTACGCCCAGTGGTACGCGGACCTGCCCTGAGCGGCCCGCGTTGCGTCACCGGCATCGCATCAGAAGCCGATGGTCAGTCCCAGTTCCACCGAACGGCCGTAACCGGGCAAGGCTTGCAAGGCCCCGCGCTGCGCGGCCAGGCCCGACAGGTACACGCCGCCCAAGGGGTCGGCATACTGCTTGTCCAGCAGGTTGCTCACGCCGGCCGACAGGCGCACGTTCTTGCGCAACTGGTAGCCGGCGCGCGCGTTGAGCAGCGCGTAGCCCGCCGTGCGCGGCTCCAGCCGGCGAGCGTCGGCGTGGTCCTTGTGCGCCACCAGTTTGGTTTCGACCTGGCCGCTCCACGGACCGTGGCTGTAGTCGAGCGCCAGCAGGGCGTTGGGCGGCATGATGTGATACAGGTCGCCGCCATCGGCGCGCTTGCCGCGCGTGTAGGCCGCATTGCCTGTGAATGCCAGCGAGGCCGGCAGCGGCATGCGCCACGACAGGTTGGCGCCGTACAGCCTGGCGTCATGATTGGCGAAGCGCAGCAGGGCGCCTTGCGCGATTTTGCTCCTGTACGGGTTGAACTGGCCCAGCGTATCGACATCGATATAGTCGCTGACCCGGTTGTAGTAGGGGTTGAGCTTGACGAACCAGCCGTCCGCCCCGCCGCCATGCCAGTGCGCGGTCAAGGCCAGGGTGGTGGCCGTTTCCGGCTTGAGGTCGATGTCGCCGACATAGCCGTTGCCATCGCCGAACCAGTTGGTCATGGTCATCGCCATCGTGCCGCGTCCCCAGGAATAGCGCTCGTACAGGTTGGGCGAGCGCGTCTTGCGCGCCGCCGCCAGCTCGTAGGTGGTATTCGCGTCGGCCTCGAAGCGCGCCAGCGCGGTCAGGTCCAGGTTGCTGTCGCGCTGGCGCCGCGCGCGCGCGTTGAACGCTTGCGCCGCCGCCGCGTCGGCCGCGTTCATCATGTTGTTCGCATACGGCTGGACCGCGCCGGCGTCCATGCGCACCGATTCCCAGCGCGCGCCGACGAGCGAGGTCCAGCGCCCGCCATGGCGGGTTTCTGCTTCGCCGTACAGCGCGATGCGGTCGCGCCGGCCATCGTTGATGTTGACATAGGTTTGCGGTCCCATCATCATCGAACCGGGAACGGCGGGCCAGAAGTCGTCCAGCCTGAACGTGTGCAGTTCGTGCCCCAGTCGCACGGTGCTCGCCTCGCCCGCCGGGAGCGTGATCTTGAGCGCATAGCCGGCATTGCGGCCGTCGGTCAGCATCGGCATGGTGCCGGGACGCTCGGGCGTGAAGAAGCCCATCTCGTGCCTGGTCGATTGCCAGTAAGCGCTGGCGTCGAGCTCGCCCCAGCCGAAGGTCGACAGCCAGTTCAGGTTGGCGAACTTGCCGTCGTTGCCGGTCATGTCCATGTACTGGTTGGGGAAGCCCTGGTAGGGAATGCGCTGCACGCCGACGCGCAGCGTCACGCGCTGGCCGTCGCCGCGCAGGGCCAGCACGGCCGACTGGTTGGTGCTGCGGTACATGCTGCCAAGGACGCGCTGGCCGTCGCCATCGTCGTAGCTGTGGCCGCGCGCCTGCGCAACGCTGTAGCCGAAGCTCAGGCGCTCGTTCGCCACGTTGGCCGAGACGCCGGCGTTGACTGCCTCGCCGTTGCTGCGCCCGCTCAGTGACAGTTTGCCGCTGGTGACGAGGCGCTCGCCGTCGATGCCGAATACCGGCGCGGCCGATTTGACGGTCAGGGTGCCGCCGATGCTGTCGCCGCCGGCGCTGACCGGCGTGACCCCGGCCAGCACGTCGATGTGGCCGATCTGGGTGGGGTCGATGTACGACAGCGGCGCATTCATATGATTGGCGCAGGCGGAGGTGATTTCCATGCCGTCGATGCGGATCTTGAGGCGGTCGTCGCCCAGGCCGTTGATCGTCGGCAGGCCGGACACGCCGCCGCCCTGGGCCACGCTATAGCCGGGCGTGGCGCCCAGCAGCGAGGCGGCGTCGCCGGAGCCGTTCTGCGGCGCGCGCCAGCCTTCGCCGATGGCCGAGACGATCACCCGCATGCGCGCTTCGATCGGGCCGTCGGGTGCGGTTTGGGCGCCGGCGTTGAGGGCGGCGCCGGCCAGGGCGAGGAAGGCGGGAATGTGAAGGTGTTTCATGGTGCGTCCTTGCTGGCGGAAAGTGATGGCGTGTTGAAGATGGTCGTGCCGGCGGCCGGCACGAGTTGCAGCGCGAAGAAGGGGGCCGCGGGCAGGCAATACGACGCGAAGTAGAAAAAGGCGAGCGCGCTGAAAGCGGCGGCGTTAAAGCAGCGCAGCGTTCGCATCGCGATGGCGAGCGTGGTCGCTGAAGCGACAGGGGTCGGTTTCAAGATAAATCCTCGTCAAACAGGTTCGGAGCCGCGCGGATGGCGGCACAAGGCCCCGGCAAGCCGGTGGCCAAACTGGTACGGACGGTCAGGCGAGGAGGGGAGGGGCGCGCGGGTTGGCCGACGACCAGGCGTGCAGCGGTTGCGGCGCGCGGTAGAACAGCGATGGGTAGGAACTGCGGCCGATCTCGACGATCAGCATGCCCGTGGGCGGCGCCGGCGGCAGGGACGAGCCGGCGTGGGTGGTGCAAAACGCGCAGTGCTGCATGGCGTGATGGGCCGAGCCGGAGGCGTCGTCGCTGGCGGCCACGTCGATCAGCCGAACGCCCTCGCTGGTGCACACTTCCATCGTCGCGGACGCCATGGCGGCGCTGCCGATGGCGGGCGCGAAGGCACTGAACAGGATGGCCAGGAAGGCGATCCAGATGTGCAGTGTTTGTCGCTTTGCCAGGGTGCTCATGCGGGCATTATAGTCGCGTTGTTGCCGTTTGAACACACGGCGACGGCGGCCGATCCGCCGGCAGGCTTTTCGATTGCGCTATCATGGCAAGATTGCAATGAACTTTTCAGGAGAAAGACAGATGCGCCAATTCGAGCGTGGTGAAGTGAAACTGGGCTGGCCGATGCTGATCGTGCTGTTCGTGGCGATGATCGCTTTCCGCATCTTTTGGATGGGTAACCGCGACATCCCTGCGGATTCACCCGAGAAAATCGCTGCGGGGCGCAACGGCACGCTCGTGTCGGAATGCGAAAATGGGCACTTCAAGGATCGGCCGGACGCCCCATGCCCGGCCGGCGACGTGCCCGTACCGCCCGAAAAACTCAAGAGCGCCGAGTGGATCAAGATGCCGCGCCCTGGCGAGAGTGGGAAAAAGGCGCAGCCGGAGGCGCCGGCGAAATAGACCACCTTGGTCGACGGGGTGCGGGTTGCAAAAAAACGTCATTGGGTCGACGTCGAAAGCAAAGAATCTTTTGTAATGTAAATCTTCTTTTCGTCGAATAAAGTTTTGATAATTATGGATTGCTGCAATATATTATTCTGATCTAAGCTGTCTTATCTGGCCCGCTGTGGGGCAGCACAAGAGAGAATGACAAGCATGGATGATTTCGATGAAAACGGCTTTGACGACGTCAATCGCGCCGATTTCGACCCGACCGATTACGAACCGTTTTCCTTACGCGACTTGCGTGGCCGGCCTGAGAATGGCGGCGTTTATTGGATGGGTGAGGATGGCAATGTCATGGAATGCCTCATTTGCGGCCAGCACACCCGGCGAAAATACGATATCGCCAACAAGTTCTGTGACCTCTGTCGCCGTCGGTTGGGGGGTGCTGATGTCGCTGAGTTTCCACGTTGGCCGACGGCGCACGCTTCAGCGCACGGCCATGCGAGGAAGGATGCCTCGATTGCGCAAGAACAGCGCTATGTGCTCGGCCGGTTCGATCTTGCCTGTCGTCGTCTGTTTGCCAGCCCAGCGGATACGGCTGCGCTCGCCTGGAGCCGATTGTGGCTACGTGCCTTAGATGGCGCAACGAAGCGACAGATCCATTAAGCGCAAAAGAGCACCCGCCGCCTTCCTCAGAAAATCTGGTCGTACAGCACGCGCAGCAGGTATTTGCCGTAGGCGTTATCCTTGATCGGCCGCGCCAGCGCTTCCAGTTCTTCCGCGCCGATGAAGCCCTTGCGGTACGCGACTTCTTCCGGCACCGCGATTTTCAAGCCCTGGCGTTTTTCGATGGTGGCGATGAATTGCGAGGCGTCGAGCAGTGATTCATGCGTCCCCGTGTCGAGCCAGGCCATGCCGCGCCCCATCACTTCCACATGCAACTGGCCGGCGGCCAGATAAGCGCGATTGACGTCGGTGATTTCGAGTTCGCCGCGCGCCGACGGGCGGATGTCGGCGGCGATGTCGCACACCTGGCGGTCGTAGAAATACAGCCCGGTTACCGCGTAATTCGACTTCGGCACCTTGGGTTTTTCTTCGATCGACAGCGCATTCTGCTCGTCGCCGAATTCGACCACGCCATAGCGTTCCGGGTCGAGCACGTGATAGGCGAACACGGTGGCGCCGTCGTGGTGATCGTTGGCCTTTTTCAGCTTGTTATCGAGTTCGTGGCCATAATAGATATTGTCGCCCAAGATCAGCGCCGACGGCCGGTTGCCCACGAACTCGCGCCCGATAATGAAGGCCTGCGCCAGGCCATCCGGCGAAGGCTGCACCGCATATTCCAGGTTGATGCCCCAGGCGCTGCCGTCGCCCAGCAATTCGCGAAAACGCGGCGTGTCCTGCGGGGTCGAAATGATCAGGATATCGCGGATCCCGGCCAGCATCAGCGTGGTGAGCGGATAGTAAATCATCGGCTTGTCGTACACCGGCAGCAATTGCTTGGAGATGCTGGTCGTGACCGGGTACAGTCGCGATCCGGAACCACCGGCCAGGATGATGCCCTTGCGTGCGAGCGCGCTCATGCCGCCACTCCCGCCGTCCAGTGCACATCCCGATACGCGCCCGAGGCAATTGCCGCCGCCCAGTCGCGGTTGGCCAGGTACCAGCGCACCGTGCGCGCCAGCCCGCTGGCAAAATCCTCGTCCGGCGCCCAGCCCAGTTCGCGTTGGAGTTTACCCGCATCGACCGCATAACGGCGGTCGTGGCCAGCGCGGTCGGTCACATGCGCGATCTGGCTGCGGTACGACCCGGCCGCCGGCGCTTGGGCGTCGAGCAGGTCGCACAGCGTGTGCACCACGTCGATATTGGTCATTTCGTTTTGTCCCCCTACGTTATATACCTCGCCCGGACGGCCGGCCTCGAGAATGCGGCGCAGCGCCGCGCAATGGTCGCCCACGTACAGCCAGTCGCGGATCTGGCGGCCGTCGCCGTACACCGGCAGCGCCTTGCCGGCCAGCGCATTGGCGATCATCAGCGGAATGAGCTTTTCCGGGAACTGGCACGGCCCGTAATTGTTCGAGCAATTGCTGGTCAGGGTCGGCAAGCCGTAGGTGTGATAACAGGCCCGCACCAGATGGTCCGACGCTGCCTTGGACGCCGCATACGGGCTGTTTGGCGCGTATGCCGATTGCTCGGTAAATGCCGGCGCGTGCGGCCCCAGGGTGCCATACACTTCATCGGTCGAGACGTGCAGAAAGCGAAAAGCGCTTTTGTCGACGCCATCGAGTTCCTGCCAATACGCGCGCGCCGCCTCCAGCAGGGCGAACGTGCCGTTGATATTGGTGGCGATGAATTCGCCGGGCGCGTCGATCGAGCGGTCCACATGGCTTTCGGCGGCAAAATGGATGACTGCGCGCGGGCGGTGCCTGGCGAGCAGTCCCGATACCAGTGCGCGCTCGCCGATATCGCCCCGCACGAAAACATGGCGCGCATCGTCCCTGAGCGGCGCCAGGTTATCCAGGTTGCCCGCATAGGTCAGTTTGTCGAGATTGATCACCGGATCGTCGCTGTGCGCCAGCCAGTCGAGGATGAAATTGGATCCGATAAAGCCGGCGCCACCGGTGACAAGAATCATGGAGTGTCCCTAAAAGGTCGGCAATTCGACATGGTCGATTTTATGTGAAATGCGGCGCGACGGGAATTGAATTGTTTAACATTTGCACGATCACAGATGTTCGAGAAAGCAGATCTCGCAGCCGACCGAGGTGATCGACATGTCGGTGGGCGAGACTTGCTGGCGCGCGCGGATCGCGTCCATCAGCGGCGCCGCGTTGCGCATATAGGGATCGCTGCGCACGTTGAACTGCAGCACCACGGCCCCCACATCGCGCAGCGCCTGCAAAAAATCGACCGCCGTCATGCGGTTCAGGTGGTTGATATACGCGTGCCAGCGCTCTGGAAACTGCTCCTTGATCTCGTGCGGCGCCATCCACAGGTGTTCCCAGTTGGTCTTGCCGAGATGGCCGCCAATGGCCGAAAACCACAAACCGTCAGCGTAGATGGCAATCCGGCCGCCCGGCCGCAGCAAGGGTCGCATCGCATTGAGCACGCCTTTGAGGTCGGTCACATGCTCGAACACGCCGTTCGAGACGATCAGGTCGTATTGCCCCGGATGGTCGAGCGCCAGGTCATGCACATTGCATTCGTGAATGGAGTAGGAGAAATTGCCGAAGCCTTCCTCCGCCATCAGCGCGTCGAGCGGTTCCTGCCTTGGGCTGCTCAGGTCGATACCGAGGGCGGAACGTGCGCCGTGCCGCGCGCTCCACAGGATTTCGTTACCCATGCCGCAGCCGAACACCAGCACGTCCTTGTTCTTGGGGTTGCCCAGTGATAACAGCGCCTTGTCGAGGCCTGCGACGCGCTGCAGGATGTATTGCTTGATTGTGGCGATGTGTTCGGGAGTCATCGGGACGGCGCTTTCATGGCTGGTGATAGAAGAAGTGGACCGGCAGCACATCGCCTGTGCCCGGATCGGCCGTTTCACGCATCTTCACGTCGATGCGCCTGTCGTGGCAGCGAAAATGCCGCGCCAGGTCGCGCCCGTACCAGCGCCGCAGGGTGCCCGGCGGTCCCGGAACGATCGCGGTCCATGGCCGCATGCGCGGGTCGGAAAAGCAGATTTGCAGTACCCCGCGCGGCGACAGCAGGCGCATCAAGCGCACGAAGGCGTCCTGGTCGTTGGTGAGAAACTCCATCACATGCGTCATTCCGATGAAGTCAATGCTGCCCGGCCCGTAGCCGGCCAGCGCCGCCGGCAAGCTACCGGGCGCCGGCGACTGCAGCACCTCGCACTGCCTGAACCAGGCTGGATCGGCGCCCCGGTCCGCACCGATCAGCAGGGCGCGCCGTGAGTCCAGGTCGGTTCCGTGCAGCGCTTGCAGTGCTTGCGCGCTGACCCGGTGCCGTTCCAGCGAGCCGCAGGCGACGCAGCGCGGGCCGTGCCCATCCTTGCCCAAGCGGCCGCCCGGCCCTGGAGCGAACTCCTTGCCGCCGCACAGATTGCACGTCGGCATTGCCGGCTTGGTTTGATGTTCCACTGCGAGTGACTCGTCCATGCATCCCGATCTGAAAAAATTCGCACCGCGCGTCAGGAAAACCCGCCGCGCGGCCATGGTTTATGTGAATATATCGTCGCTCCAGTTCGCTCACCCCCACTTGCCGAGTCCCGCCATGCCAACGCCTGCCGCCAGCATCACCCGCGCCGAACGCGCCGTCCAGAACCGCCACCGTGGCGCCGTGTTGTGGCTGACCGGCCTGTCCGGCGCCGGCAAGTCGACCGTGGCCCAAGCGCTGGCGCGGCGCCTGTTCGAGATGGACTGCCGCAGCTATGTGCTCGACGGCGACCAGCTGCGCACCGGCCTGTGCGCCGACCTCGGCTTTTCGGATGCCGCCCGCAGCGAAAACATCCGCCGCGCCGGCGAACTGGCCGCCTTGTTCGCCGACGCCGGCATGATCGTCATCTGCGCCTTCATTTCGCCCTTCGCCGATGACCGCGCACGGGCCCGGGCGCTGGTTCCCGACGGCGCTTTTCTCGAAGTGTTTTGCCAGTGCCCGCTCGCGGTGTGCGAAGAGCGCGACGTCAAGGGCTTGTACCGGCGCGCGCGCGACGGCCAGCTGGCCCAGTTCACCGGTATCTCCTCGCCCTACGAGGCGCCGGCCGCGCCCGACCTGGTGCTCGACACCGCCGGCGGCTCGGTCGACGACGCGCTGGCGTCGCTGCTGCTCCTGCTGCGCGAGCGGCGCATTGTCCATCAGTCGTAAGCCATCAGGCGTAGGCGGCGGCCGGATCGAGCTTGCGCGCATGCGCCACCGCGTACACGAAGTCGCCCGCATCGCTGTAGATATCGTCAATCGCCAGCAAGGCGGCCAGCAGGCCGTCGTCGCGCTCTTCGTCCAGGTTGGCCAGGATATCGTTCAGCGCGAGCATGTAGACAATGCCGCCGGCCGGTACCACCGCCGCATTCGGAAACACCGCCCGTACGCTGGGCAGGATGTTGGCGCTGTCGACGCACTCGCTCGGATCGGTGGCGCGCACGCCGGCGATGCTCGGGCGGCTCCTGCGCACCGGTATCAGGCACCCCGGCTGGTGCGGATTGTCCAGGTAGCGCGCCGGCAGCATCTGGCGCACGCGCTCGGCCAGGTCGAGCTGGTGATCGCTCCATTGCATGTAGCTCGGCGCCACGCACTCGTGCATGTAGAACAGGCCGCCGGTGTGGAGCACGCGCCGGCTCCACGCGACGGCGTCGAGGGTCGGGTTCATGTGGTGCAGGGCGTCGCGCCAGTACACCAGGTCGTATTGCCCGGACGCCGCGCCGGCGAACGGATCGGCGCTGCTGACCGAGATGCGCGCGCTCAAGCCCATGGCGGCGGCGCTGGCGTGGATTGCCGCGACCCGGCTGGCGGCGATTTCGACCAGGTCGAAGTGCTCGACCACGCCGGCTTTGAGCAATTGCAGCTCGTGGTAGGCGGCCCCGCAGCCGACCGAGACGGCGCGCGCGAAGGGGGTTCCGTCATTGTGCGCGCGCAGCAGGGCCAGGTCGCCGCCCTCGGTGCCGTCGCTGGCCACGCCCGAGATGCGCTGGTTGATGTGGCGCACGATGGCCTTCGATTGCCACCAGCGCGTGCGCCGCGGCAAAGGCGGCGGCGCGTTCCAGTGCGCGGCGGTTTGCACGGTGTCGCTTACGACGTCATTCATTCGATGCTCCTTGACGGGCCTGGTCGAGCGCGGCCAGCAGCGCGCCGACCAGCGGTGGCTGCGGCGCCATCACCACCGACAGGCTGCAACCGGCGCCGAGCTGGGCCCGCACGCTGCCCGGCAAGGCCGGATGAAATTGCGGATCGCTGCCTGTGGTGAGCAGCAGGCTTGCGCCATCGACTTCGCAAAAGCGCACGGCGCGCCAGTCCTGGCCGGCATGCCCATCGGCGTCCCAGCGCCACATCAGCGCGCCCTTGGGGCTGATCAGTTCGATCGACGCCAGGCGCAGCGCCAGGATGCCGTCGGCCGGGTCGAAGCGCAGGCGCTCGATGCCGGCCACGCCATGCGGAAAGGTGAAGTGCAGCACCTGCTCGCTGCCATCGAGCACGATCGGCAGGCTGAGCGCCTGCTCTTCGCTGAAGTCCTGCTCCGGCCCGCGCCAGAACAGCTGGCTCGCCATGCGCGGCGCCGCTGCCGGCGCGCTCTGGAAGCGCAGCGGCGCCGGAGCGGCCGGCGCGCCGAACAGGGTGGCGATGTCGCCGTCAGCCGTTTTGGACTGGAATTGGTGGTAGCTGATCAAGCCGGCGTAGGAGGCGCGCTGGGCCGCGAATTGCTGGTAGTTGAGATCGGCGAGCGGATAATCGAGCACCAGGCCATTGTTCCAGATCAGCCCGACCCCGTAGTCCTCGTCCACCGTTGCGGTGAGGCCCGGATTGTGGTGGCGCAGCAGGGCGAAGGCCTTGTAGGTTTCACCGCACCAGGTGCCGGGGCTGCGTTGCGCGCTGGTCCAGGCTTCCTTTTCAGGATTGCAGTCGTGCACCACCAGTACGCCGCCCGGATTGAGCAGCGCCGGCAAGGCGCGCAGCGCATCGTCCACCGCCGGGCGCAGGTGCACCGGATCGTAGAAAATGATGTCGAAGCGCTGCCCGGCGTGCCGCTCCAGCAGTTGCGCCAGGTCCAGGATGTCGTGCGGCGCCACCGTGGCCGCCGTGCGCAGCAGGCGCTCGGTGTTGGCCCCGTCGAGGTAATTATGTTCGGGAATATAGGCCTGGGTCTTGCTGTCGCAGGCGACTTGCCCGAAACAGCCGGAACCGTCGAACTTGTGGTATTCAAGATAGCGCTTGAAGCCGAATTTGCGGATCAGCCGGTTGACGACGTCCGCCTTGCCCAGACGCATGGGCGTCGCCGGCCCCTGCTGGCCGGGCGTGGGCAGCGTGAGCGGCGCTAAATCGAAGAACTGGCGCCGTTCGCGCACCAGGCGCTCGAAATACACCCAGCTGTGCTCGGGGGTGATCAGCTGCGGATCGGCCAGGGTCCAGTCGTCGGCGTAGCCGAGGGCGTGCATCAGCGGGTCGAGCAGCGGCCGGTAGTGCGCCACATCGTCCCGGGTGAACCAGTGGCGCCAGTCGCCGGCGCCCTTGGTGCGCGTGACGCGCTGGTAAGTCGGATCGACCTTGGGGTCGGCCCGCACGGCAAGGCCGAGGTAGGCCGAGAGGGCGTCCAGCCGGCCCGCCACCAGGTCTTCGTAGCGCAGGATGAACCAGTCGCCGCCATGGGCGGCGGCGAACGCCGCCAGCGCCTCGTTGGCGGCGCAGGTACGCTCCAGCAGGACCGATGGCGGGCGCAGTTGTGGAAACGCTTGCAGGGCCACCGAGGCCGGGTCCTGCTGTTTGCGTTGCAGCAGCGCGGCGATGGTGCGCAGCCAGGGGGCATCGTCCATCTGGACGCGGGACGACGCCACCAAGTACAGCAGCCGGCTGATGAGGTTATCGCGCGGGTCGCGCACCAGCAGGATGCGGCGCTCGAAGCCGGCGCCGAAGGCGGCGATGTCGTCGGCGCGCTCCTGTTCGAACAGCAGCTTGGCGGCCGTGTGCGGCGCCAGCGGCGGCAGGGTGGCGATGCGCTCCTCGAAATGAATCACGGGCTCGCCGCCCATCGCTTGCGCCACCGCGTACAGCAGCGCCGTGGTGCCGGTCTTGGCGGCGCCGACGATCAGGCAGCGCATTGCGCTTCTTTTTGGATCATGGATGTGCTCTCGTCAAATACGTCGCGCGGGTGCAGCCAGCGCACGCAGGAAAAATCGGCGGTGACGGCCAGCAGCCGCTCGAGGAAGCGCCAGGTGCCATCAAGCATGACGCGGTGGTGGCTGAGGATGCCGATCGGCTCGCTCAACTGGCCGGTGCGGCGCATCTGCAAAATCGCCACCAGGCGCCCGACCAGCGCGGCCGGCTCGCGCACGCCGGCGCCGTTGCGCCAGTCGACGATGTCGAGGTGGGTATCGACGCGCACCAGCCCATCGACCGGGGTATACGGCTCGGACAGGTATTGCGACACGCCGTAGAGGCCGAGCGCCGGCAGGCGCGCCGCCAGCGCCGGCGCCAGCTTGTTCCAGGGCGGCACCATGACCGGCATGAAGCGTTCGCCGAACAGCTCGCGCATGCGTTCGCTGCCGCGCACCAGGTCCGCTTCGGCCTCCACCGCTTCGCGCGCCGCCCCGAATTCGCCGTTGGGCTGGTCCGGCGCCGCATGGTTGGTGTGATTCCAGCCGTGCTGGCAAAAGGCCAGGGTCGGCATGCCGTCTTCGGTGGCGCGCGCCAGGGCGGCGTCGGCCTGGGCGGGAATGACCGCCACCAGCACCGGCGCGGCGTGGCGCTGCGAGAGCGCGGCCAGGCGGCGCAGGGCGGGGCTGTCGGCGACCAGGTCGTCGTCGCGCCACCACAAACCGCACTCCAGTTCTTCAGCTTCCCAGCACGCCAGTTCGGCGCGCAGCGGTGCGAACGGGTCCTCGACCACGCGCGCCGCCACCGCGGCCTGGCCGTGGCGCGCCTGCAGATACGGCAGCCAGCGCGCCGCGTCGGCGCCATCGCGCAGCAGCAGGCTGGCGGCCAGGCGCGCCGGGCTGCCCGGGTCGGCCACGTCCATGGCGATCACCGAACAGGGCGCGCAGTGCAAGGCCAGCAAGCCGGCCAGGGCGGCGCCATCGCCACCAAGGTACACGACGCCGCGCGCCGAGACCCTGTCGAGCGCTTCGACCACGTCCGCCGGCTCGGCGAGGGCCAGGTCGGGCGCCGTGGCGCGCCCGGCGAACCAGCGTTCATCGAGGCCGTGCGGGGCGGGCGCGGGCGCCAGCGTGCGCCAGGCCAGCAAGCCATGCGGGAGCGCCTGGAAGACGCTGCGCATCACCCTCTGGCGCGCGCTGCTGGCGCACACCGGGCAAAGCGCGTCGTGCGCCTCGCGCATGCCGGCCCCGCACAGGTTGCAGTGCGCGTCGGCGAGCTGGCAGGCCGGCGTCGGCTCGCGCATCATGGCAGCTGTTCGTCGACGATGACCAGGGCCGGGTCCCAGGCCAGCAGCCAGGCGCGCACGCGCGCGATATCGGCCGCATCCTTGGCGAACAGGTGGGCCACGTCGGAAGCGCCGGTGACCGGGTCAATGCCTTGCACGGCCAGCATGCCCATGCCCTTGCCGGCGCAGCCGAAGCGCTGGTACACGTCGCGCCCGTAGCGGTGCACATTGGCGTAGCGGTCGACCGGAACGTCGAAGTCTTCGGTCACGGCGCGCAGCTGGCTGCCGCCGAAACCGATGTGCAGCAGTCCGCGCGGCGACAGGACGCGGTGCATCTCGTCGAAGGCGGCCAGGTCGCGCGGAATGCATTCGAGCACGTGGCTGACGGTGAGGTAGTCGTAGCTGCCGTCCGGGCGCGCGATGGCCTGGATGTCGAGGCTGCCGGGGCCGTCGTACACCGACACTTCATGGCTGCGGAACCAGGCCGGGTTGTGCGCCGGGTCCGGGCTGAACTGAAGGCTGCGGCGCCAGTCGAGAAAGCCGACCGGCATGGCCTGCATCATGTGGCGCACCACGCGCTGGCGCTCCAGCGCGCCGCAGTTTTGGCAGCAGGGAGGCGCGCCGGTGCTGGCCAGGCGCCCGGCCGGGCCGGGGCCGAAGGCGCTGCCGCCGCAGATGTTGCAGGCGGGTGCGGCCGGCGTAGGCGCAGGCGGCGCCAGCGCTTCCGCTGGTGCGGGCGGGTCCAGCTCCTGCGCGGGCGCGCCCTGGCGGCGCAGCACGAACCAGTCCTGGAACTCGCCGTCGTTGGGGTCGCCCAGCCAGCTGCCCGGGTGGTGCGATGCGACGGTCCAGCCTTCCTCGGCGAACACCTGGCGCAGGAAGGCGTCCTTGTAGGCGATCACATGCAGCGGCTCGGCCGGGTTGTGGATGAAGGCGTGCGGGGAAATCTGCTCGGTCAGCCGGTAGCGCATCGCCGGGTGCTGGGTAAGCAGCGAAAAATCGTCCGGCAGGCGGAAAAAGGTGGCAAGCCACTTGCCGTCCGGGCGCACCAGCGGGCCGATGCGGCGCAGGTAGTGGCGGATGTCGTCCTCGTACATATGCGTAAACACCGAAAACGAGGTGACGCAGTCGAAGCTGGCCTCGGCATAAGGCAGCGTGATGTCTTCGAACGGCAGGCCGCCCGGATTGTAGCGGGCGTTATGCACGTTGGCGAAGTCGAAATCGTAGCGGGCGGCGTCGTGCGCTTGCGCAAAGTTGCGCTTGAGCCAGTCGACTTGCGTGGACAAAATGTCGAAGCCGCGGTAGCTGCCGCGAAATCCGGCGCGCCGCAACCCGTACGCCAGGCGGCCGTAGCCGCAGCCGACGTCGAGCAGGTCGCAGCCCAGGTCGACATTGTGACTGAGCACGGTGCGGCACAGGTGGTCGCAGATCGGCAAGAATGACTCGTCGGTCTCGGCCATGAAGCGCAGCCTGGCCGGTGGCAGCGGCGGCTGGAGCGCCGTGTCGGCGTTCAGGACGGCGCTCATGCGGCCTCCACGGCGGCAACGGGCGCGCTGGCGGCGACGGTGTCGGGCGCCAGCCGTGCGACGACCTGCAAGATGTCGTCGACGCGGTGCTGGAAAGTATGATTGGCGATGATCAGTTCACGCAAGCGTTTGCCTCCCCTGTCAGTTTTTGCTTTGCCGCGCTGTAGCCTGGCGACCCCGGCCGCCAGATTTTCCGGCGTGTTGTAGTAATGTACAGCATCGCCGAACAGCGCGCGGCACGCTTGCATATCGTCGCTGACGATGGTCGCGCCGCAGGCGCCGGCGTCGAACAGGCGGTTCGACACGAATCCCTGGTCGCGCATGTCGCTCCAGTGGTCGTTGAGCACCACCTTGGCGGCCGAATAGTAATGCCGCAGGCGTGCGTTGGGAATATAGGTCTGGCGCACCATCTGCGGCGGCAGGATGCCTTCCCACAGGCCGCCGTACACGGCCAGGTCGACCCCGCCGGCCAGCGCGTACTGCACCACCTCGCGCAGCTGGCCGCGCGAATTGCCGACGAAAATCACCTCCGGCACATCGAGTTCCTCGTCAAGCTCCGGATAGAACAGCGCCGGGTCGGTGCATTGCAGCAGCGGGCTGACCTGGTCGCCCATGCGCTCGCCCAGCCAGGCCGCAAAGCTGTTCGAAGCCACGAACGCATGGTCGTATTGCTGCAGTTCGGTCACGGTCACATCGTCCGGATGGCTGATCAGCCACGCCAGGTTGATGGCGGTCGGCTGCGGCTGGTACTGGGACAGCCCGCGCAGCACGATCACCACGTCGTCGGCGGCGGTGAGACCGCAGTACCAGTCGGGCAGGATGTCGATCCGGGCCACGTGCCCGCGTTTTTCCAGGGCGCGCTTGATGCCCAGCGCGAAGTGCCAGTCGCCCCATTGCTCGCGCTGGTCCATGGACGGCACCCCGATCTTGATCGCAAAGCGCAAGGTGTGCCGAAGCAGGCCGCGCAGGCCGTCGCGGAAGGTGGCGGCGCGCACGTCGTAGGTGTGCTTTTCCAGCACCTCCCGATGCAGCCTGGCGGCGAGCGCCTCGCGTTCCTCGTCGTTGTCGAGGTAATGGCGCAGCAGGGCCTGGAGTTGCTGCTCGTCGTCGAAGGCCGGCAGCAGGCCGGGGAACAGTTCCTCGGCGCCGCCACGGCAGTTGGTCAGCACCAGCTTGCCGGTAGCCAAGGCGTCGAACACGCGCGAATTGAGCGAGTTCCAGTTGCGCGTGACCGGGTGGCTGTCGTCGAGCACGATCTTGGCGGAGTTGTAGATTTCGGGCAGCGCCGCGTACGGCACCGCGCCGCGCCAGTGGGCCTTCCAGTCGGGCCGGTCTTGCCAGCCGTGGCCGTAGATGGCGAAGCGGTAGCGCTCGCGCGCCAGGTCTTGCAGGCCGATCGCTTCGCGCTCGGCGCCCCAGTAGCTGCCGGTAAACGTGACGTCGCTGGCGTGTTCGGGCGCCGCCGGCAGCGGCTTGAAGCGGGCGGCGTTGGCCGCGATCGGCAGCAGGGTCGCTTCGATGCCGGTGGCCTCGCGCAGATGGGCGATCGCTTTCTGCGACGACGCAAACACCAACTGGTAGGCTTGCAGGTGCGGGGCGTCGATCCACTGGTCGACCCGGTTGCGCACCCAGGCCACCGTGACCAGGCCCGGATTGGCTTCGCTGATTTTTTCGATGGCGTAATCGTGGCGCATCACCACCAGCACGTCGGTGCCGGGTAACTGGTGGGTTGGCATGGACGCGAACATGACTTCCCAGCCGTACAGGCGGTGCAGCGCCTCGCCCAGTTCCAGCGCCGTGAAAAAGTCGCCGGCCGGGGTGCTGATGGCGGTGGCGGTGACGGCGATGGTGACCCGCAGCGGGGCCGGGCGCCACATGGTGTCGCCCTCGACCAGCGAGCGCAGGATGGTGCGGGTCAGCTGGCGTCCGTAGCGCCCGATGTACAGGTTGCGGTTATTCGCATGCAGCTTGGCCGAGTACATTTTCTGGTGCGCGCCGGCGCGGATCTTGGAGTCGCGCGTGGCGCTGCGGTTGTGCAGCGCCACGGCGGCGGTATCGCACAGCACGGCCTTGCCCAGGCTCAGGCGCAGGGCCAGGCACAGGTCCACGTCTTCCATGCCGTAGACATAGCCTTCGTAAAAGCCGCCGACGGCCTTGAATTCCTCGGCGCGGCACATCAGCAGGGCGGCGGTGGCCACCGGCAGGTCGTAGCAGCCGGCCAGGTCGGCGTGCGGCTGCTCGCCGATTTCCATCGGCGCGTAATAGCGCTGGCCCTTGCCGGCCAGGGTGTCGACCTTGAACTGTACGCCCTGGTGATGGGTGACGTAGCGCCAGGCGTCGGCCCCGCTGGCGAGCGGCTCGAGCAGCTTCAGGCCGACCGCGCCGACCTGCGGATCGTCGAGGTGTTCGCGCATCACCGCCAGGCAGTCGTGCAGCATGACCAGGTCGTTGTTGGCGAAGACCAGGTAGCGCCCGCGCGCCAGGGCGGCGCCGTAGTTATTCGAGGCCGCGAACGAAAAATTGACGCCGCGCGCCAGGATGCGCAAGGGCAACCGGTCGGCATAGTCGGCCGCCACGGCCAGGCTGGCGTCGACCGAGCCGTGGTCGATCAGCAGCAGTTCGTAGTCGTGCAGCCAGTCGATGCGCAACATCGATTCGAGCAGGTCGCGCAGGATGGTGGCGCCGTTCCAGTTCAGGACGATGATCGAGATCAGCGGCGTGCCGGGTTCCGCCAGCGGCGCCGGCAGGCGCGCGCGCCGGCCCTGCCACAGTTGCGGCGGCGCGCGGTGGCTGTAGTGGCCGTCCGGCAGGGGCGCGATCTGGCGCCCGAAAAAGTCGACCAGCGGGAAGCGCAGGCTGTCGTTCTCGATCTTGAGGCCGAGGCCGCCTTCGACGATCACGGCCCGGATCTTGCGCTGGGCGCCGTTCATCAGGTGGGTCGGGAACCTGAACAGGAAGGCATGGTGGCCATGCCGGTTGTCGCTGCGCAGGCGCGCGCTGAAGCGGTTGGCCTCGGCCACCGCCAGCAAGGTGTCGTCGACATAGATGGCGACGTGGACCGGTACCGCCGGGTTCTTGCGGTCCCAGGCCCAGCCCATGATCATGCCGGTATTGAGCTGTTCGACAAACCCCTGGTAGCGCTCGGCCGGGTCGATCTTGGCCAGTTGCTCGGGCGCGAGCAGCAGCGGCACGTCGTATTCGAGCCGAAAATTGAGCGGCATGCCGTCCACCCGCACGCTGATCCGGCGCGCCTGGCCGTCGTACAGCGCGGCCGGGAACAGCAGTTCGAAGCCGTGATTGCCGCCGGTTTGCAACAGCTTGTTGACGTCGGGCCGGGCCAGCTGCGCCTGGCCCTGGCAAAGCAACTGCTCGCCCTCGTACAGGCCGACCGTGAGCACCTGGTTGGTGTCGCGCGTGTCAAGCGCCCAGCCGTGCAGGCCATTCGGGCCGACCCGGTCGACCCGGCCCACCACCGGATAGCGCCATGCCAGCGAGAGCGCGCCGCCCTGGGTGCGCAGGCGGCAGCGGGTGCCGTGCAGGTTGATGGCGATGGCGTGCGCTTCGCCGTCGTACAGCCTGAGCGGCAGCTCGAACTTGAAGTGGAAGGCCGCGCCGGGTTCGGCGCCGGCGTCCACCGGCATTTTTCCCAGGCTGCGCTGGCCGTCGTCCACGCGCAGCTCGGCCGCGCCGCCGGGCACCCCGAGCGGATCGATCCAGCCGTACAGGATGCCGTTGCGGACGTGGTAGTTGCCGGCGTCGACAGCGGCAAACACGCTCAGTTCGCGCGGCAGCGCCAGTTGGGCGCCCAGTTCCGGCACGCGCAGGGTCAGCTGGTGCAACTGGCCGTCGAACAGCGCGTCCGGCACCGGCAGCAGGAAAACCGGGCCGCTCTCCTGCGCCGCCAGCAGCACGCCATCGGCATGCAGTTCGATGGTCAGTGCCTGGCCCGGCCCGGCGCCGTGGATGACGCCACCGATGCCGGCCGCTTCCACCTGTTCGAGCACGATGGCGCCGCTGGGGTGGCGCGCCGGCTGCGCGCCGCCATCTTGCGCGGGGGCGCGCGCCAGCTTGATGGTGGTGTCGAAGACCCAGGCTTCGAGCGTGTCGAGCGCGACCTGGGGCATGTGGCGCGGCAGCGGCCAGTGGAAGCCGAAGCCGCCGGCATCGTCGCGCTCCACGCTGCAGGTGGTAAAGCCGATCGGCTTGCCGCCGGCGCGAAACTCCAGCGCCAGTTGCTCCTGCGGGCAATTGAGGTCCAGGCACCAGCCGCTGACGCCGTCAGGGCCGATGCGCTCGATCAGGCCACGGATGGCGCGCCCGGCCAGTGCGCCGTTGCCGGCGCGATCGTTCGATACCGCGTTGCTGCTGACATCCATGCTGTCTCCTGAATCGGTAGAGGGAGTTGGAAAGACGGTTGCGGCTAGCTGGCCCCCAACCATTGGCGCTGGCGCGCCAGGCACTGCGCCAGGTCGGTGTCGGGCAGGTGGCGCGGCTGGCGCGGGCCTTGCGGGCCGGCCGCGCAGCGTTCGGCCAGGGCGTCGGCAAAGGCGGCGGCGTCGAAGAAGGGGACGGTAGGCACGTCCAGGCGCGCGGCAAATTCGAGCACGGGCGCGGTGGCCGAGGCGATCACCGGCAAGCCGGACAAGGCCGCTTCGAGGAAGGACCATGACAGCACGAACGGCACGCTCCAGTAGGCATGCACGCGGCTGATGCTGAGCAGGTCCAGGTACTGCGCCGGCGCCAGCTGGCCGGTGAAATGCACGCGCGCCAGGTCGATACCGTCGCCCACCTCGGCCAGCATGTGTTCTTTCCAGCTGGCGCCGCCGGGGGCCGCGTGGCCGTAGCCGCACGCCTCGCCGCCGGCCACGATCACGTGCGCCTGCGGGCGCCGTTGCAGCAGGTCGGGCAGGGCGCGCATGAACACCTGGAAGCCACGCATCGGCTCCAGGTGGCGCGCCACGTAGCTGACCACTTCGTCGCCGGGCTGGAAGGTGCGCATGCCGCCCTGCGCGAGCGGCAGCGCCAGGCGCGCATCGGGCTTGAAGCGCAGCCGTTCGCTGTCGACGCCGTCGTGGATCACGCTGATCTTGTCACGCGCCCCGGCCGGGTAGGTATTGCGCTGCCAGTGCGTCGGCGAGAGGGCGGCGTCGGCCAGTTCCATGCTGAGCAGGTTGGTGCTGTTACGCAGGCGCAGGCGCCAGCGTTCGGGCAGGCTCAGGGGCGGCAGCGAGGGGTCGAAGCCGACATCCTGGCCTTCCAGCGCGTAATAGTATTC
The DNA here is from genome assembly GCF_011682065.1 of Massilia rubra. Taxonomy (GTDB): domain Bacteria; phylum Pseudomonadota; class Gammaproteobacteria; order Burkholderiales; family Burkholderiaceae_D; genus Telluria_A; species Telluria_A rubra. The sequence continues at coordinate 180,088 of NZ_VUYU01000004.1, forward strand.
GCAGTAGATCAGCAGCCTGGCGTGCGGGAACACGTCCTTGATGAACAAGGCCTCGCCCCAGCCCGGATGGGCATAGATGATGTCCGGTGTAAAACCGTCGCGCTGGAGCTGCATGGCGCAAGCGGCGCAGGCTTCGGCGTAGCGCACATGGGTTTCCTGCTCGGCCAGCAACGGATGGGTGTCGGCGCCGGCCGCGCGCAGCAGCTGGTAGCGGCGCAGGGTCACGCCAGGCGGCGCCACGCCGGGCGTCGCCACGCCGCCGTCCAGGCCGAGCGCCACCACCTGGTTGCCGGTTTCTTGCGCCAGGTTGGCCGCCAGGTGCTGGAACTGGGCTGGAAAATTCTGGTGGATGAACAGGATCTTCATTGCATCACCCCGGCCAGCTCGTCCCACACGGCGGCGCCGGTGGCGGGCATGCAGGCCAGCGCCCACAGGTCCCAGCGGGTTCCCTCGTGCACGCGCACTTCGGCGAAGCCGGCGCCGAGCAGGTTGCGGCCCAGGCTGGCGGCGGTAAAGCCGGTGCGGTGCGCCATGTGGCGGTGGCCGGCGGCCAGCGCGGCCTGGTGGCCGAACAGCATGTCGAGCGGGCTGATCGCGCCGGCGGCGGACTGGTACAGCGGCGCGTCGAGCTGGCCGGCGGCGATATGCAGGGCGATGGCGCGCAGGTCGGGCAGGGTGATGACCGCGTAGCCGTCCGGGCGCAGCACGCGCCGGAACTCGGCCAGCGCGCGCGGCACCTCGAAGGCGTCGAGGTGCTCCAGGTTGTGGGCCGAGTAGACCGCGTCGACGCTGGCGTCGGCCAGCATCGACAGGTCGCAGATGCTGGCGACGATGTCGGGCGCGACGCCGGGGTCGATGTCGAGGCGGATTTCGTGCCATGCGGGGCCGTGCCAGCAGGCCGGCAACGCGCGCCCATTGCGCGCGCCGCAGCCGACGTGCAGCAGGCGTCGCACGCGCGCGGCGGCGCACGCGGTTGGCGGGGGAGTCGGGCAGGCAGCCGCGCTAGCGCTCATCGGGCGCCGGCCTGGGCGAAGCGGAACGGCGCGGCGGCGGCCGGCGGCACGCCGAGCCAGGCGCTGAACCAGTAACGGGCGTCGAAGGCGGGACCGAGGCGCACCGTGTCGATCCCGGCCGGGACGTCGTCGCCCTCGCACACCAGCACCACGGCGCAGGCGCCGATGGTCAGCAGCTCGGTGTCGCCCAGCAGCGCCTCGCCGTGGCGGGTCGCCGCCGGCAGGGCGTCGACCACGCCGGTGCCCCACAGCAGTTCGCTGACCTCGCCGATGACCAGCAGGCGCACGCTGTCGTCCTTGCGCGCGGCGACCAGGCGCGCCAGGGCCAGCACCTGCGTCGCCTGCGGCGAGCCGATGCGATGGCGCCAGACCGCGATGCGGGTGCACGATGAGGCCACGCTCGTGCCTGGCGCGCAGGCGGGGGTGGCTGGCTGCGCGGCCGGCATGGGCGCCTCGGCGCCGCCCGCGCGCCGGGCCAGGGCGGCGCGCGCCGCAGCCAGCGGATCGGTGCGCAGGAAGCGCTGGTACTGGGGGTAGTAGTCGGGATAGCGCGCCACCAGCACGGCGCGGTTCTGCTGTACCCGCAAGTGCTTTTCGGCGCCGAACGAGACGCCGCCGGCGTGCGCCACGAACACGCCGGTGGCTACGTAATGGCGGTAGCCGGCGGCGCGTGCGCGCAGGCACCAGTCGACCTCCTCGCCGTAGCCGCGTTCGAGCGCGGCGCCGTCGAGCGTGCCGATGGCGGCCAGCGCGCCGGCGCGCATCAGCATGGCGAAGCCGCAGCAGGCCGGCACCTCGACATCGACCGTGGCGCCCTCGCGGTGCAGCGCGGCGGCGCCCTCGTCGAGCTCGCGCAGGCGGGCCGGGTCGGGCACGGGCGCGGCGCGGGCGATGTCGGGAAAACTGCTGATCTCGCCATTGTTCGACCATGGCGTCACCGACGCGATGTCGGGCGCGCGGTAGAGCGCGGCGCGCATGCGGTCGAGCCAGTCGCCATGGACCAGGGTGTCGGCGTTGAGCAGCAGCACGTCGTGTCCGGCGCAATGGCGCAGGCCGCGATTGACGCTTTCGATGAAGCCGAGGTTGTAGCGGTTGCGCAGCACAGTGATGCGCGGATCGGCTTCCAGGGTGTCGAGCCAGGCCGACAGCGCGCTCTCGCCGCTGGCGTCGTCGATCAGCAGCAGGCGCGCGTCGATGCGGTTGGCGGGCAGGCTGGCCAGCACGCTGGCCACGCAGGCCTGCGCCTGTTCCAGGCCGCGATACAGGGGCACCAGCACGGTCAGCGGCGCTGGCTGCGCCGGCGCCGGCGTAGCACTGGCCGGGCGCGGCGCGGCGAACACCAGGGGCGAGCCGGGCAGGCAGGCGCCAGCGCCCGGCAAGGCCAGCGACCAGACCCCGTCCGCATGCGGCGGCGCGAAGCGGAAGCGCGCGCCCTCCAGGCGCACCTCGTAGTGCTGCCCGCTATGCTCGTCGTGCAGCAGCAGGCTGGCCGCTGGCGTGGCGTCGAACAGCATGCCTTCGATGTCGGCGCCGCTGCGCCAGCAGGCCCCGGCCGGGGCAAGGCCGGCCGACTGCGCGTGCGCCAGCAGGCTGGCGTGGTTGCCGGCCCGGCAGCGGCGCGGCAGCAGGGCCGGCGCCAGCGACGCCACCCGGGCCGGCTCGCCGGCGGCCAGCCAGGCGGCCAGCAGCTTGTCTTGCATGTTGGGGTCTTGCGGATCGCGGCGCCAGGCGCGCAGCCACGCCGCCGCGCTCAGGTTTGAGCCGAGCGATTGCAGGATAACGGCGCGCAGCAATGCCGGCGCCACCAGATCGGCATGGCGCCGGCACAGCGCTTCCGCGCCGAGCAGGGCGTCGGCCGGGAAACCGGCCTGGAACGCCCCGACCGCGCGCGACAGCAAAAAGTCGTCCCGCAGGCGTGGCGAGCGCCAGGCCGAGGGCAGCGCCGTTGCCGACGCGCTCGCCACCACGTTCAGACGATATTGTGAACGACGGTCACCGATCCGACCACGACCGGCTCGATGTGGGCGGCGGTGCCTTCCAGGCTTTGCCCGGCGTCGGAAACGAAACCGGCCAGCACCGATGCGCGCGACACGCCGCTGTCGAGCACTTTGGTCCACCATGCCAGGCCTTCGGCATCCGGCGCGCGGTCGAAGGTGTTGCGGTACAGGGTAGTGAGGAATTGCTGGTTGTCCTGTGCCGGCAGGGCCTTGTATTCGGTCGAGTTGAGGAAGCTCTGGGCAATGCTTTCCAGCGATACCCCGGCGCGTGCGGCGTCGAGCCAGAAATCGAGACCACCGGCGTCCGGCGTGCGACCGAGCGCGGCTTCGTAGATGGTGGCCACCCCGGCCTCCTTGAAATCCTCGGCGAACACCAGCGCCTGGGTGCCGTCGAGCTGGACGAACTGGAGCTTGGTGATATCGGTGGTCTTGAGGTCCTTGAGGTTGGTGACAATGGCGTGGCCATCCTTGACCGTGACCTTGTAATCGGCGGCGTTGCCACTGAGCTGGACGATGGCGTTGCCGGTCCCGCCGACCACGGTGCTGTTGCCCAGTCCGGCAATGACGGTGTCGTTGCCGCCGCCGGTCTGCACCACGCTGTTACCGGTCCCCAGGTTGAGCTGGGTGTCGCGCGTATCGGCGATCACGAACTTGTCGGGGCCGTTGGTGCCGACCACGACGCGGTCGACCTTGTTGTCCGGCACGGAAGCGGTGCTGTCCTCGAACCTGACGTTGACGCCGCCCTTGCCCTGGAACACGATCACCGGGGCATTGGGCGGTGGCGTCATGGCCGCGACGAAATTGTCGGACGAGTTGACCAGCACCACTTCGGCGCCGAACGGGGCCGTAATTTTGCCGTTGGTGTCGGGCGCGACGGTATCGAAGCGCACGGAGTTGTCGACGGCGGCGGTCAGCTGCAAGATGCGGTCGATGGTGCCCTGGGTGAAGATAAGGGGATTGATGCCACGCAGGGTAGTGGTGGCACTCGCGCTCGGTAATTCATACATAAGTAGTTCTCCTCTTGTCGTTGAGACGCCTGCTCAAGCCGGTCCTGGCGACCGCACGCCGCTCAGGAAGCGAGTTGCTGTGCGGTACCGTTGGACTTGAACACCTTGGTGCTGGCCGATTCCTGCCAGGGATTGCGCTGGGCGCCGACCTGCTCGTCCAATGTTGCGCTCAGGTTGACTGCCGTCAGATGTTCGAGCCCGGATGGCCCGCTCAGCGGTACGGCAGATTGCAGCGGCACCTGATAGCCGCCGCTGAAGTACGCTGTACCATCGAGCCGCCATTGACTGGCGCGCGGGCCGATCAGGGCGAAGGTGACAGCAATGATGCGGCGCGCTTCTCCGCGGGTACCGCAAAATTTTCCGCTCTTGACCATCGGCAGTGCGCCGCCGCCTTCGACCACGATGTTGTAGGCCAGGTCGACGCCGTCGGGGCGGTCCGGCCACACCACCTGGAAGCCTTCCAGGCGCAGCAGGCTGCGCGGGTCGCCGAGCAGCTCGCCGGGCGCGGCGATGATGTCGCCGTCGCGCTCCACATGGCCGATCAGGGTGATGCCCTGGGCGCCGATCTGGACGCCGCCGGCCGCTGGCGGCGCGGGCACGATCGCCCGCGCGGCCGGGACCGCGGCGCTCGCGCCGGGGCGGTCGAGGCCGATCTGGTCGACGCGCAGCGCGGGGATTGGGTCGCCCTTTTGTTCGAGAAATGCGGTCACGAGCAGGCTGACCGGTCCGCCGCTGACATGCACGACGATGCAGTCGCTGCCGTCGCGCAGCACCGCGTTGTGGGTGCCGGGCGTGCCGAGCGTTTCCAGCGTGCCGTCACCACGCGCGCCGGGCGCGCGTGCGATCGACAGTGGCGCCATGCCCTGCTTGGGATGGCGCAGGATATACATGCCAGGCTGAAGTAGAACTGTGGAACCAGTAATTTCCATACGGTACACCACCCAGAAGAAATAGTTGATTGGCTAAGTTTCTTATGCAAAAACTATAGCGCAAAGCAAGGGCGCGCACGTCCGGACCCCTATCTATTTTTTTCGGGTGTTGTAAAACGGGAGGGACGCGGCGCGTACTGCTGAGCTAGCGCGCCGCGTGAAAGCTACCAGCGATAGTTGGCCGTGGCGACCAGTTCGCGCCGGTCGCCCGGATAGCAATCGCCATCGCTGCAATTGCCCAGATGTTTCTTGTCGAACAGGTTGCGTGCGTTGAGCGACAATTCCCAGTGCGTACCGACCTGATAGCCCAGGCGCGCATCGAACAAGGTCACGCCCGGCACCCAGCGGGTGTTTTCGAAGTCCGGCACCTTGCTGTTGTAGCGCACGCCCATGCCGGCTTTCATGCCGCTTACCCATTCGCCCGGGACGCGCGCGTAGAGCCACAGCGCCGCCTTGTGGGCCGGCACCTGGCCATTCTTGCGCCCGACCAGCTTGGGATTGGTATCGCGCGTGACCCGGGCGTCGGTGTAGCTGTAGCTGGCGGTGGCGTCGATGCCGCGCACCAGGCTGGCGTTCGCTTCGAGCTCGAGCCCGCGCGATCCCACTTCGCCGCGCTGCACGTTGAACCCTTGATTGAACGGATCGGCGGCGGCCACGTTCTGCTGGACGATATCGAACACGGCGGCCGAGAGCATGGCGTTGGCGCCGGCCGGCTCGTAGCGCACCCCGACTTCATACTGGCGCCCGCTCGTCGGCTTGAACCTGACGCCGTCGAAGGTGGCGCCGGCCTGCGGCTCGAACGAGGTGGAGTAGCCCGCGTAAGGCGACACGCCGCCCGCCAGCAGCCAGACTCCGCCCAGGCGGCCGGTGGTCTTGTTGGTGCCTACCGGACCGTTGACCCAGGCGGCGACGGCATTTTCGCGGAAGCGGTCCTGGCGCACGCCGGTCACGATCACGAACTGTTCGTCGAACTTGGCCTGGTTTTGCAGGTACACGCCGCTCTGGCGGGTGGTGGCGGCGTAGTCGGGCTTGAGCTGCGGTGCGGCGAACGGGCCGGTCCCGGTGCCCAGGTCGAACTGATTGTTGGGCGTGGTGCCCCGCAAGGAGTTGCCACTGATTTTGCTCAGGTCCACCCCGGCGATGGTGGTGTTGGCCCACTTGCCAGCGTTCCACTGAAACTCCAGGTAGTTGTCGCTCTGGCGGCTCTCGGTGTAATCGTTGATGTGCTGCGCGCGGCGCACGACCACGCTGTCGCTCACCAGGCCGGTGAGGAAGTTGACCTGGTAGTCGAGCTTGACCTTGCCGTAGCGGCTGCGGCTGTGAAAACTCAGCTGGTCGTTGATGCGCCGCTCGAACAGCACGCCGGTGGACCATTGATTGCGCTCGAAGTGGTCCCAGCCTTTCTCGGCAACCGGAATGTAATGGCCCACCGCTTCCACATATTTGAAGGGATAGGCGTCGCCGGCGATGCGGTCTTCCTGGTAATTCGCCAGCACCGTCAGGGTGGTGTCGCGGTCGATCTTCCAGGTCAGCGAGGGGGCGAAGTAGCGCTCCTTCTTGCTCGTGCCGGGGGTCATCAGGTCGTACTGCTCGCTCAGGGCGACCAGGCGGTACAGCAGGGAGCCGTCCGCGTTCAGGGCGCCGGAGATATCGCCGGCCACGCCACGGCGCTCGATGTCGCCGGCGCGCACGCGGATCTCGCCCTGCGCCTCGTCGGTCGGGCGCTTGGTGATCGAATTGACCGTGCCGCCGGGGATGGTGCTGCCGAACATGAGCGAGGCCGGGCCGCGCAAGAACTCGACGCGCTCGACGCCGTAGCTGTTCAGGCGCGGCATGGCGTACATATTGCCTGCGTCCTTCAGGCCGTCGCGGTAATTGCCGCCGTTGGTGCTGCCGATGCCGCGCGCGATCGACCAGTCATAGCGGTCGTCGCGGCCGTAGGTGCGCGGGGTGAAGCCCGGCACGTATTCGAGCGCTTCGGCAAGGTTGGACACGCCGCGCGCGTCCAGGTTGTCGCGCGTGACGACCGAGACCGACTGCGGGATGTCGCGCGTCGCGGTGGCGCTCTTGGCCGCCGTGCTGTTGCGCTTGGCGACATAGCCGGCCAGCGGCGCGCTCGGGCTTTCGGCGTCGGCGCGCGCCGTCACGGTGATCCCGGACAGGGCCTGGGTGCGCGTCGGCGGCGCCGCCACCGCGGTCGTTGCGGCGGCGAGCGGGGCCTGCTTGACCAGCACGTAGCCGCCATTGGCTTGCGCCACGGCCGCCAGGCCGCTGCCGTGCAACAGCTGGGCCAGGCCGTCGGCCACCGCGTAGCTGCCGTTCAAGCCGGGGCTGTACAGGCCGGCGGTGGTAGCGCTCGGAAACGACAGCAAGATGCCCGCTTCGCGCCCGAAGCGATTGAGCGCCCCTTCCAGCGGGCCGGCCGGGATGGCGTAGGCTTGACGAGCCGGCGCCGCGTCGGCGGCCAGCGCGGCGCCCGGCAAGGCGGCCGTGGCGACCAGGCCGGTAGCGAGCGCGTGGCCGATGGCGACCAGCAGCGCGCGCTGGGCGAAACGGGGCCGTCGATGGTGGGGTGCTTGAGTGCGTTGCCGCATGGTGGATTCCTTTTGCAAAGTTGAAGATGTCGAGTGCTCACCTTGCATGTCACGCGAGAATCGAAAACAGCTCAGGATGCGGAAAATATTGTTTATCGGCGTGCCGGGCGCAGCGTCACCCAGTAGCGCGTGAGGAAATGTATCTCCACCGGCAAGGTGGTGCGCAGGGTGTCGAGAATGCGGTCGGTGTCGGCCAGCGGGTAGCTGCCGGACACGCGCAGGTCGGCAATCGCGGCGTCGCAGCCCAGCCGCCCCGGCCGGTGCCGGCTGAGCTCGGCAAGAAAGTCGGCCAGGCGCATGGCGCTGGCGACCAGCATGCCATCGGCCCAGGCGACGCTGTCGTCGTCGGCGGCGCGGGCGGCGTCGACCCCATCGGCGCTGAAGCGGGCCTGCTGGCCGGCGCGCAGGATGCGCAGCGGCGCGTGCAAGGCGTGGCGCGGGCGGATCGCCACCGCGCCTTCGAACACATCGACCCGGCTCGCGCCCGCATGCTGGCGCACGGCGAAGCGGGTGCCGAGCGCTTGCAGTTCGCCTTCGGCGGTTTCCACGATGAAAGGGCGGGCGGCGCGGTCTTTGCCAGTATGGATCAGGATGTCGCCGGCGAGCAGGCGCACGCGCCGCTGCGTGGCGGAAAAGCGCACATCGACCGCGCTGCCGCTGTTGAGCGCCAGCGTGCCGCCGTCTTCCAGCGCGATGGTGCGGCGCTGGCCGGCGCCGGTGCGGGCGTCGGCGCGCCATTCGCGCCACGGCGCTTGCTGGTGCGCCAGCCAGGCGCCGCCGCCGGCGCACAGCAGGGCCGCCAGCGTCTTGGCCGCGGCGCGCCGGGGCAGGGGACGGGCCGGGGCGGCGGGCGCGTCGAGCAGGGCGGCGTGGGACAGCTGCGCAGCGCCGGCCGCGCCGCGCCAACGGGCGTTGACGGCGGCGATGTGCTGCCATGCGCGTTCGTGCTCGGGGTGGGCGGCGCGCCATTGCTGCAAGGCGCCGCGGGTGGCCTCGCCGGCCTCGTCCGACTGCAGTTCGACCAGCCATTCGACCGCCTGGCGCGCCACGGCGGCCGGCACCGGCCGTGCGCCGGCCGGGTCCGGCGCCGCCATCAATCGGGCGCCAGGCCGAAGTAGCACTGGGCGCCGGCGCGCACCAGGTGGCGCTTGACGGTGCTCAGCGAGATGCCGAGCTCGGCGGCAATGTCGGCCTGGCTCATGCCGTCGAGCTGGGCGAGCAGGAAGGCGCGCTTGACCTGCGCCGGCAGGCCGGCCAGCAGGCGGTCGATCTCGACCAGGGTTTCGAGCAGGATGGCGCGTTCTTCGGGGGAGGGCGAGAGCGCCGCCGGCGCCATTGCCAGCGCGTCCAGGTAAGCGCGCTCGATCTGCTCGCGCCGCCAGTGGTTGGCCAGCACGCGCTGGGCCACGGTGGTGAGAAAGGCGCGCGGCTGGTCGATCGCGACCGGTTCGTCGCGCGTGAGCAGGCGCAGGAAAATATCATGCGCCAGGTCGGCGGCGCGCTGCGAACAGCCGAGCTTATTGCGCAGCCAGGCGCGCAGCCATCCGTGGTGGTGGCTGTACAGGTGGTGGACCTGCTGCAGAAGCGCCGGCGCGGCAACGGACATGACACGATTCCTGGTCAGGTGCCCTGCACCGACAAATGTGAATGAGAATTATTATCATTATAGACGAGACCCGGATTGCATGGCAATTGCAATCGTGGGCCTGGGAATGACTCTCTGGCAGCACTGCTGCGCCACCGGGTTGACTCTCATTGCGTCGCGGCGCGGTATGCCGCTTGAACCGCCGGGATCAGGGAGGGATGAAGGATGCCCAGCTTGGGTATTCGTCCATGCGGCGCCGCAGGGGGCACCGAGAACCACTCGCTGGTATCAGGCAAGTCGACGGCGCGCTCTCCAGCGGTAGGCTCGGCCCATCACAGCGGTTTCATGGGGTCTCGATGTCAAACAGGCTCGACCTGACAGAGCGTTTGACGCCTTGTGGTACCGCATTGTCGATGTCACGCATTTGCTCGTCTGTGAGGGGGCCATCGTCGGCGTCGTATTGCGGTAGAAGTCTCGTTGCGAGACCGGTGGCGCTATCGGTCGCATGGTAGCGAAATGCGATTTGATCGGTCGTGGTTGGGGTAGTCACGATGTTGTTCCTCACGTGGATGTCTTAAGTTATCCATGCGTTCATCCTTTGTCAAGCCGGTACTGCACGAAAAACCATGAAGGGCAGGAAGTAATGCATTTCCAGGGTCGATCATTGGCGATTCCTGACGACGCCTTGAGCGTGGAATCCCTCCTTGATACCCACCCGGCATGTGCCCACCCGGTTGTTGCAGAAATTCAAAATTAATCTTGTGTCAAATGCCAATCCAGCAATACTATTAGTACAGTTTAGTTGCATTATTTGCAGCCAGGCCAGGGCGGCTTTTTTGACCAAAAAACATGCCCGTTGATCCGGAACAATGCGCAGGAAGACATCTCACCACGACCAATATATTCACCAAGCCGCGAAAGGGCACCGCATGACAATGAAGCCTTGGAATCCGCTGTACAACGGCGGGTTGCAACATCCGCGTAGCGCCGCATGCAAGAAATCTTCCCTTGCCCTGTGTATCGCCCTGGCCTTCGCCGCCGCCGCGCCCCTGGCGCAGGCCGCCGTGGCCGCACCGGCCGCCGCGCCGGTCTCGAGCCAGCGCGCCGCCCCGTACTGGCAGGATGCGACCGTCTCGAGCGGCCGCATGGGCATCGCCAGCGCCAAGACACCGGCCCTTTCGCTCAAGCGCTTCCGCGGCGCCACCCTGGACGCGGCCGGCATGGCCTCGCTCACCGCCAGCGCCCCGCTCGAACGCGGCAGCAGCATGATGGCCAGCAGCCAGACCATCTCGCTGCCGCACCCGGATGGCGGCTACCAGCGCTTCACCCTGGTCGAGTCCCCCATCATGGAAGCCGCGCTCGCCGCCAGGCACCCCGGCATCAAGACCTACAAGGGCAGGGGTATCGACGACCCGAGCGCCACCTTGCGCATGGATATCACCCCGCTCGGCTTGCACGCCTCGGTACGCTCGGCCAATGGCGGCTGGTATGTGGACCCGTACTACCATCTCGATACCAGCCTGTACGCCAGCTACAGCCGCAGCGACCTGATCAACCAGCACGGCCCGCTGGTCGAAGGCGCGCTGCCCGAAGCGCAACTGGCGCTGTCGCATTCCTTCTATAAAGAAGGCGTTCCGGTCGAGGTGCTTGGCACCGGCTTCGTGCCCGGCGCCACTGTCAACCTGACCGTGCGCGGCGAAGCCGACACGGCCACCCTGCACAGCGCCACCGCCACGGCCGATGCCAGGGGCACGATCCGCGTGACCCTGCCGGCAGGCCGCGCCGGCGCGTTCGACCTGAGCGCCACCGACGGCCAGAACACCAGCGCCGTGCCGTTTCGCGTGATGGATGGCGCCATGGCGCCGAACGTGGCCGTCAGCGACCAGCTGCGCACCTACCGGCTGGCGCTGGTCACCGACCCGACCTACGCCACCTATTTCGGCGGCGCTGCCAACGTCACCGCCGCCAAGGTGACGCTGATCAATCGGGTTTCGCAAGTGTATGAAGACGAGACCTCGATCCGCCTGGTGCTGATCGACGCCACCGACGCCCTGAACCTGGACACCGCCGCCCAGATGACGGAGCCCAACGGCCCGTGCGGCGCGGCGGCGTGCTTTACGCCGACCCAGGCCGAAGGCTGCGGCAGCGGCACCTTGTCGCGCAACCGTGTCGTCACCGGCTTGCTGGCCGGCGCCGGCAACTTCGACGTCGGCCACATCGCGCTCGGCCTGAACGGCGGCGGCGTCGCCAGCCTGGGCGTGGTCGGCGCGAACGGCAAGGCGCAGGGCTGCACCGGCCTGCCGAAACCGATTGGCGACTCGTTCGCGGTCGACTACGTGGCGCACGAACTCGGGCACCAGTTCGCCGGCAACCATACCTTCAACGGCGTCATCTCCAATTGCAGCGGCGGTAACCGCAATCCGGGCACCTCGGTCGAAGTGGGCAGCGGCTCATCGATCATGGCCTACGCCGGCATTTGCGGCGCCGACAACCTGCAGCCGCACAGCGATCCGTACTGGTCGCAGCGCAGCTTCGATGAAGTCGTCGCCTACACCTCGAGCGCCGAGTCGATCCTCAACGAAGTGCAGGTCGCCGCGCTGCGCGGTTTCAATACGGCCGGCCAGCAATTCCGCATCAAGGTCAATGGCAACCTGTCGGCGCCGATCGTACGCGGCACCAACTACACCACGGCCGGGGTCAAGGCCGCGCTGGAAGGCAGTCCGGGCTGGCCGGCGGGCGGCACGGTGACCGTCAGCGCCCTGAGCGACGCGGCGTTTACCGTGACGTTCAACGGCAAGCTGGCCGGCCTCAATGTCGCGCCACTGCAACTGGTCGACTTCACGGCCGGATCGAGTGGTTTCGTCGGCGAAGTCGCCGTGGGCGGGCCGACCACGCGTGGCGGCAGCGTCGCCGCGACGGGCAACAACGCGCCGGTGGTGACGGTGGCGGCCAGCTACACGATTCCGGTGCGCACGCCGTTCGCCCTGACCGGCAGCGCGACCGACGCCGATGGCGACCCGATCACCTACATGTGGGAGCAGAACGACCGGGGCGCCGCCGGCGGCACCGGGCTGACCAGCAACGTCAAGCTCAATGGCCCGCTGTTCCGCCAGTTCGGCACGCGCGCCACCGTGAGCGCCGCCGCCACGCTCGAGTACAACTCGCCGGGCGAAAACCACACCACGGCCGATCCGACGCGGGTGTTCCCTGACCTGGCGCAGATCCTGTCGAACAACACCAACGCGGTCACGGGCGCGTGCGCCGTCGCGGCCACGCCGCCGAGCCTGGCCGACATCGAGTGCTATTCGGAATATCTTCCGACCGCAGCCTACGTCGGCCTGGCCGGCACCAACGCGGCGCCGGCCTCGCTCAACTTCAAGCTGACGGCGCGCGACGGCCGGGGTGGCGTCAACAGCGCCGGCACCTCGCTGGTGCTCGCGCCCGAGGCCGGCCCGTTCCTGGTCACGTCGCCGAATACGGCGCAAACGCTCGATCCGGGCTCGCTGCAGACCGTCACCTGGAACGTCGCCAACACCGACGTGGCCCCGGTCGGCGCGGCCAGCGTGAACATCGCGCTCTCGACCGACGGCGGCAAGACCTGGCCGGTGCTGCTGGCCGAAGGCGTGCCCAACAACGGCAGCGCCCAGGTCACCCTGCCGGCGGCGCCGGCGGCGGCGGCCCGGATCAAGGTGGAAGCGGTGGGCAATGTGTTCTTCGACATCTCCAACGCCGACTTCGGCATCCACCTCGCGGGCGACCAGAACATGGACGGCAGCGTCGACTGCGCCGACCTGGCGCTGGTCAAGGCCGCTTTCGGCAAACGCACGGGCCAGGACGGTTTTGACGCGCGCGCCGATGTGCTGGCCGACGGTGTCGTCAACGCACGAGACCTCACTTACGTAGCGCAGCGCCTGGCCAAGGGCGCCGCCTGCAACTGACCGAAGCACGGCCGGCCGGGTGCGTGCGCATCGGGCCGGTCGTTACCGCATATTGAGCCCCACGGGGCATGAGGATGAACAGATGACGACATTCAAGAAACTCTTCGCCGCCATGATGCTGGCCGCGAGCACGCAGGCGTTTGCCATTCCGACCCTGTCGGTGAACGCCGTGCCGTCGCCGGTGGTATCGGGCGGCAAGGTCGACCTGGCGGTGAATATTTCGGATATTACCGACCTGTACGGCTACCAATTCACGCTCAGCTTCGATGCGGCGCTGCTCAAGGCGAGCGGTGTCAAGGAGGGCGCGTTTTTGAGCGGTGCCGGCACGACCTTCAGCGACGGCGGCAAGATCGACAACGCGACCGGCACGATTTCGTTCGTGTTCAACACGCTCGTTGGCGCGGGGCCGGGCGCGTCCGGCAGCGGCCAGTTGGGGCTGTTCAGTTTCGATACCTTCGGCAACGGCAATGCGGCGCTGACGTTTTCCGACGTGCTGTTCCTGGACGCCAACCTGAACGAGATTGCCGTGGCGGCCGATGGCGGCTCGGTGCGGGTGGTGCCCGAGCCGGGAAGCTTCTTGCTGATTGGGATCGGGCTGGTGGCTGCCGGCGTAGTGCGGCGAGGCCAACAGGCGGCGCGTGTCTGATTGAGTGATTGATGATGTCAGGCCTGGCACTGCGCGAGCCAGCGCGCGCGCCGGCGCACCGGGAGGCACATGGACAGTACGGATATTGCCTCTGAAGTATTAGCCGCATACGAACGCGGCGAACGGTGCTTTCAAGGCCTGACGATCTGCCGTGAGAGTTTCGAGGGGCAGGTGTTGGAGGATGTGGTGTTTCAGGACTGCAATTTGTATGTCGATTTCAGGCATGCCAATCTGCGCAACGCCACATTTCGCAATGGCGGCATCAAAACCTGCGATTTCAGGGATGCCGACCTGAGCGGTGCCCGTTTCGAGAATGTGTCCGTTGAAGGCTCGCAATACGCACGAGCAAAAACGGATGGGGTTTGCTGGAACAACAACTGGGCCTACGGCAGCATCTCGACGCAAGACGATTTTGACAGCTGGATCAAGGGCCATGAGCAGTAGTGCGATCGGCCGGCATTGATACGCGCTTTGTTGGGCCAGGATGAGGCATGGGCTCATGCAGAGCGCGAAAGAGTGCATCGGCGCGGCCATCGACGTCCTGGCTGCGGGCGGAGCCTTGGACAGCTGGGATCAAGCTGCCTCCCCGGATACTTTCTACAAATGACAAAAACTGACGCGTCCGTATTGAATGAACTATCCCGGCTGGAGAAGCAGGCAATTGTCGTCGAGGATTTTGATGAAGGTGGTGACGCCCTGCAAGCGCTGGCGAAGTTAGATAAAGCGCGTGCGCGGGAGGTGGCATTGAGGATCCTGCGCGAGGAGATCGGCGACGTGTATTATCAGGCCTCCGCGTTTGATGTTCTTTACGGTATTTCTGCGCCAGATGCGGTTCGGTATATGGAGGCAGCCGCCACGACCGTCGATCCCTATATCCTGGGTAGGATGCTTACCGAGATTGCCGTCGATTCGGGCTATATCGAACATCAGGCCCTTGTGGCGAAGGCGGTTCCGCTACTGCGCCGCGCGCTCGCAAGCCGGACCACGAAGGAGTTAAGCGCAATTGAGGCATCCGTAAAACACTTCGATGAGACTTATCCTGCCTAAATCCGGTGTCTAAATCCGGTGTCAGGTCTGACATTCGGACACGAACTCAGCATAAATCCGGTGTCAGGTCTGACATTCGGACACGAACTCAGCATAAGATGGCCAGTCGTTTGCTTTACGCTCGAGTTCGTGTCCGTTTGTCAGACCTGACACCGGGTTGCTCGAGTTCGTGTCCGTTTGTCAGACCTGACACCGGGTTGCTCAGACCTAGCACCGGGTTGCTGGTCAGAACTTGTAGCTGGCCCGTGCGTACACGAAGCGCCCCGAGCGGCCGAACGGCGCGCGGTTGGCGTACGGCACCGCCGCCGTGGTGTTGAGCGAGGCCGGCACCGGGTCCGAATACACGTCGAACAGGTTGTCCGCGCCCAGCGCCAGCGTCGCCCCGCCGGCCAGCGTGTAGCGCGCTTCCAGGTTGACCACGGTCTTCGGGGTCAGCCAGAAATCGCTCGCTGGCGTGCTGCCCGCCGACAGCACCTTGCCGTAACGCGTGGCGTTGAAGGTCGCGCCCCATTGCGCCAGCTTCCAGCGCGCGCTGGCGCTGATCTTGTTCTTCGGCTGGCCTTCTTCGATACCGAGCACGTTGGCGCGCCCGAACAGGGATGGCGCCGGGCTCAGCGCCGCGAGCTGCTCCGTGACCGGCACGCGCGTCACTTCGGTGGTGTTGAAGTTGCCCGCCAGGGTCAGGTCGATCTGGCCCGCAGTGCTGCGCAACGGCCAGTTGGCCACCACGTCGACACCCGTGGTGGTCGAGTTCACGCCGTTGATGAAGAAGCGGCTCCCGCCCACGCCGCTGTAGCCATTGGCGCTGAGGAACTGGCGCACGTTCGCTTGCGTCAGGTTTTCACTGAGCACGATGCGGTCGCGGATCTTGATGCGGTAGGCGTCGACGGTCAGGCTCACCGGGCCGATGCGGGCCACCGCGCCAAGCGCCAGATTGACCGATTTTTCCGCTTCCAGCGGCTTGGCGCCGAGCGCGACGGCCACCGGGTCGTCGGGACGGAAGGTGGCGATATTGAGCGCCGCGCCGTCGATGAAGGTCATCGCGGTCGATGTGTAGAACTGCTGCTGCGGAGAAGGCGCGCGGAAGCCGTTTTGCAGCGAGCCGCGCAGGCCGAACGCCGGCGTGAAATCGTAGCGCGTGGCCAGCTTGCCGGTGACGTTGCTGCCGAAGTCGGAATAGCGCTCGGCCCGCACCGCCAGCGAGGTCAGCAACTCTGGCGTCAGCTTGGTTTCCAGGTCGAGGAAGGCGCCGATCGAATGACGCCCGCTGTCGATGGCGTTGGCCGGGGTGTAGCCGGGGAATACTTGCGAGCCGGCCGCGCTCGGACGGCCGTCGGCCAGGGTCACGCCGCCGTAACGGTAAGAATCGGGCTCGCCGGCCCACAGTTCATAGTTTTCGCGGCGCGCTTCGGCGCCCACGGCCACGTTCAGCGGCGCCGGCAAGATGGCCACGCTGACTGGTTTGACGGCCGAAAAATTCAGGGTCAACTGGTCGTAGGCAAAACCGCCGGCGTCGAATGCGGTCTTGCTGGTCGCGCCGAGCGAGCGGTTGAGCGAGTTTTCGACCGTGAACGCCATTTTGTTGCGGCCGAAACCGATCGAGGCGTCGAAGTCCCAGCCCTGCGCGCTCCAGGCCAGCCCGCCGGTGGCGCTGAAGTCGTCCACCGTCGGCGCAATGACGGGCAGGTAGCCGTCCGGATAGAGCGAGGCGATGTTTTCATCTTGCAGCGGACGGCGGAAGAAGCCGGCGGCGCTCGAATCGCGTTTCTGGTAGCTGGCCGAGCCGTACAGTTTGGCCTCGCCCGATAAAGGAATGCCGGCGTTGGCGAAGATGGTCGATTGGGTCAGTTCCGGCTCGCCGCCCCAGGTGTTGTAACGGTTGATGGTTTGCTCGCGCGGGTCGAACTTGCCGTTGATAAGGGGATACTGCTGGCGCACGTCGTAAGCGCTGCGCTCGGTATGCGATTGCTTCTTGTATTCGGCCGCCACGGTCAGGAAGCCGTCCTCGCCCAGGGTAAAGCCTTTCCAGCCGCTGACGGTGGTGGTCTGGCCGTCGGTGCGCTTGCGCTTGTTCGGCACGTCGAGCGCCAGCCCGGCCGGCACGGCGCCGGTGTTGTAGTCGTATTCCGAGATGCGCGCGCCGGTGCTCACGCCAAATTCCCCGCCGCTGCGGTTTTCGCGCAGGCGGAAGTTGATCACGCCGGCAATCGCGTCCGAGCCGTACTGGGCGGCGGCGCCGTCACGCAGCACTTCCACCGTCTGGATGATGCCCGCCGGGATGGTGTTCAGGTCGGCCGAGGCCGAACCGCGCCCCACGGTGCCGTTGACGTTGACCAGCGCCGACGCATGGCGGCGCTTGGAGTTGACCAGCACCAGGGCCTGGTCCGGCGCCAGCCCGCGCAGGGTAACCGGGCGCACGGTGTCGGTGCCGTCGGTCAGGCCCGGACGGGGGAAGTTCAGCGCCGGCAGGGCGGCCGACAATGCCTGGCTGACTTCGGTCACGCCATTGTTGTTGATCAGGTCGGCCGACACCACATCGACCGGCGAGGCCGTATCGAGCACGGAACGGTTCGATACGCGGGTGCCGGTCACCACCACGGCCGGCGGCGGCGTCTCGGCGCCGGCGCCGGTGTCGCCGGTCTGGGCCATGGCCGGAACCCACAGCGACGCCATCGACATGGCCAGGATGCTGAGACGCAGAGCCTGGGGGGCGCTTTGATAACCGTGTTGCTTCATTCTGTTGACTCCTCAGTGATGGGGCGCCGGCACTGCGGCCGAACGGGCTGCCACTATAAATTGTGCCCGGCGTTAACAGAACGACGCATTTCACATAAGCTTAGAAGGGCCGGCGAGGTGCTATTTCGTCAGGCGATCGAGCAGTGCTTGCCCGACTTGCAGGGCGGACGCCGGATTCTGGCCCGTGATCAATTCCCGGTCCGTGACCACGTAGCTGGTCCATGGCGTGGCATTGCTGCTGTAGCGGGCGCCGGCCGTTTCCAGCGCCGTCTGCGGCAGCAGTTTCATGACGCCGCCCTTGAGCGAACCTTGCGCCAGGCCTTCTTCCTGGTTGCTGATCACGGTCATGCGGTAACCCGCGTAGATCCAGCCCGGCGGGGTGGCCTTGCCGCCTTGCTCCATGCGGGCGATGCTGGCCTCCGGCTGGCTGAGTGCCGACAGCAGCGCTGCCGGGCCGTGGCACACCAGCGCGGTCGTCTTGCCGGCTTGCTGGAAGTGGGCCAGCAGGCGTCCGAGCGCGGCGCTGCGGATCAGGTCTTGCATAGGCGCGTGCCCGCCCGGAATGTAGACGGCGTCGTAACGCGCATAGCCGATCTGCTCGACCCGTGCCAGGCTGATCACCGGCGAGCGCTGCTGCGAGGTGATCTCGAGTTTGGCGACCAAGTCCTGATGCTGCTTGAGCTTGCCCGCATCGCCGCCGAAGTACATGACGTCGAGCGAGGTGGTGTCGAGCGTCGGAGCCTGTCCTGTGGGCGTGGCAAAGGTGACGTCATGGCCGGCGTCGAGCAGGAGCTTGAGCGGCTGGGCCAGTTCGTTGAGGTAAAAGCCGGTCGGGTAGCTTTTGCCATCCTTCAGCTCAAGGTGGTTGGCGTCGGACAACACGACCAGCACATTGGCGGCCTGGCTGGCGCCTGCCAGGGTGAGCAGCATGGCGGCGAGGAGGGGTTTGAGGTGGTTCATGGTCGGTTTCCTTCGGTAGTTAGCGTAGGCAAGACTATATTCGCGCCTTGAAAAGAGATAAACTACCTATAGAGTCAATGATTAGTTCTTGAAAGGCAAAAATGGCGCGACGTTACGGCCATTTGGGTGATGTGGAGATTTTCCTGGCGGTGGCCGAGCACGGTTCGCTGACGGCGGCGGCAGTCACCCTGGCGACCACGGCGTCAGTCGTCAGCCGCGCTTTGGTCCGGCTGGAGCAGCGCCTCGGCAGCCAGTTGTTGCGCCGCACCACGCGCAGCCTGAGCATCACCGATGCCGGCCAGTTATACCTGGAGCAGTCGCTGGCCGCGTTCGCGCTGATCGACGAGGCCGAACGCGCCATTTTGGGCCAGGCCGACGAGGTGGCGGGCCGGGTGCGGCTGAGCGTGCCGACCACGTACGGCCATTACCGCCTGCCGGCCTTGCTCGACGCCTTTGCGCGGCAGTATCCGCTGGTGCGGGTGGAGCTCAACATTGCCAACCGCAACGTGGACCTCGTGGCGGAGGGGTTTGACGTGGCGGTGCGCCTGGGCGAGTTGCCCGACAGCGGCATGGTGGCGCGCAAGCTGGAAGACGCCCAACTGTGCCTGGTGGCTTCGCCCGCTTACCTGCAACGCGCGGGCACGCCGGCCTCGTTCGACGAGTTGCAGCGGCACGCCTGCATCTGCTTCGTCATGCCCAGCACCGGGCGCGTCTCGCCCTGGCTGCTGCGCGATGCGGGCGGCGATGTGGACTGGTCGCCGGCGGCGCGCTTGACCGTCTCCGACGATGTGCTCGGCGTGGTGTCGCTGGCCGCGCATGGGCTGGGTGTGTGCCAGAGCTACGACTTCATCGTGCGCGAACGCATCGAGCGGGGCGAACTGGTGGAGCTGCTGCCCGCCATGCGCGGGCGCACGCGCGCGTTTTCGGCGATGTATGCCGCTCACCGGCGCCCGTCGGCGGCGGCGCGCGCCCTGATCGGCGCGCTGACGGGCGCCCGCTAGCGCGGTGGCGCCACCTCGAACAGCGCGTACAGCGCGTCGAGCGCGGCGCTGGCGGCGGCGACATGCTCCGCGCTGAAGACGGCGCGGGATTGCTCGAACCGCGTGCCGATCATCCTCACATGGTCCTTCATCGGCGCGGTGACGTGGGCGCCGGCCGCCAGCAGGTCCGTGGCGATGACGATCATCTCAGTCAGCTGCGCGTTGTGGCAGGTCTTGAGCGCCAGTTCCAGCGGCGTCAGGCCCTGTGCGTCGACGGCGTCGAAGCGCGCCCCATGCGCGAGCAGCACGCCGGTGCTCCCGGCGCGATGGCAGCGCGCGGCATCGTGCAGCGGCGTGGCGCCGGACGCGCTGGGGCGGTTGACGTCCGCGCCCAGTTCCAGCAATACCTCGATGCGGCCGCGCCAGCTGCATGCGCGCAGGTGCAGGGGCGTGTCGCCGGAGGTGTTGGTCGCGTACAGATCGGCCCCTTGCGCAAGCAGCCAGCGCGCCAGCGGGTCCGGGCACAGGTCGAAGGCCAGCGCGCTGCGCTTGTCGTCGCCGCCACGGGCGTCGATCAGGCGCGTGTCGAACACGGCTTTCAGTTCATCGAGGTCGCCCTTGTCGAGCATCGCCTCGAAATCCTTGGGCAGTAGTTTCCTTTTAGGCTAGACCATGCCGCGTCCTCGATAACAGCAATATGATCGGTTTGCGCAGTCTAAACCGGCCCGGCAGGCGATGCGCAAGGATGGGATAATGGACCATGCGCCTGTCCCTGTTGCGCCGCATCCTCGCGAAAACCGGTTCCGGAGCCTACTTATGCTGATGCTGTCGAAACATTTACCCAGCACCAGGGCCTTGCAGTGCTTCCTGGCGGTGGCGCAAGAGCTCAATTTCCGTCGCGCCGCCGAGCTGATGAACATGTCGCAGCCGCCGCTGTCGCGCCAGATCCAGGGCCTGGAAGAGATGCTGCGGGTGCGCCTGATCGAGCGCGACACGCAGCGCGTGAGCCTGACCCCGGCCGGCGTCGCGTTCAGGAAAGAGGCGCACAAGCTGCTGCTGGCGCTCAATGCCGCCGTTGGCGGCGTGCGGGCGAGCTGCGACGACGCCGATGCGGTACGCATGGGCCTGACCAGCGTGATCAACCACGCGCTGATGCCGGCCTTGCATGCGCTCGTCAGCGATGCGGCCTTTACCGGCGGGCGGGCGTTGGAACGGGCATGGTCGCGCCAGCTGGCCGAGCGCGTGAGCAGCGGCGCGCTCGATCTGGCGATCGTCGGCGATATTGCCGCTTCGGGGGCGGACCTGGCGGTCGAGCCGCTCGCTTGCGAACCGATGATCCTGGTCTTGCCCGAGACGCATCCGGCGGCGGCAAACGCGCAGGTCGACCTGGCCGACGTCGTCGACTTGCCGCTGTTCTGGTTCGCGCGCGCCGACAATCCGGCTTTTTACGACAAGTGCGAGCGCGCTTTCAGGCGCCTCGGCTATGCGGCCCCGCGCCGGCCCGAACCGAAAGACTTCACGCTGTTGCTGGCCGCGGTGGCGGCGGGCGAGGGCGTGGCGCTGTGCCCGCAATCGATGCGGGCGACCTCGCGCCTTGGCGTGGCTTACCGCGCGCTGCCGCCCGCTGTGGCCCGCTTGTTGTCGATCGACGTGCAGGTGGTGGCGCGCGCGCACGAAACGCGCCCGGCGGTGCTGGACAAGATCGCGCATATCCGCATGGCGCTGGCGCGCTAGCCTTGGCTCTTGGCGGCTGCGCCGGGCTTGGCCTGCTTGCGCCAGAAGGTCGCACAGTCGGCTTTGTCGGCGATATTGAAGCCGATGATTTTCCCGAGCAGGGAAAAGTCGACGTCGGCGCGCCAGGGAATGCGGATCAACAGTTTGGTGTGCTGGTAGCCGGCCTGCTTGATCTGGCCGGAGAAGTGCGCAATGGCGGCCGCTTCGGGGGCGACCGCCAGATGATGGCGGGCCGTGCTGAAGCCAACGATAAAGGTGCCGTGATCGGTGAACATGGGCTGGTTCCAGGCAATCCTGCGTTCGAGCGCGGGGAATGTCTGGCCGACCCAATCGAGCACCTCGCTGGTTCGCGCGCGCTGGGACGGCTCGTCCATCTGTGCCAGGTAGTCCGAAAAAACGTTCATGGTGTGCCTCAGGAATGACGTTGATTTTCCGCAGGCCTACGATGTTACCTCAGCATTGACGACATGTCGGGCTTTTAGCGTCGACATTCATTGGCAATCGCATGATGTTGCCGCGATAATATTATCCAGTCCAGCTTTTGGGAGTTAACATCATCATGCAATCTTTATCTTCAAATCGCGGCGCCGTGAAAGCGCTTTTGCTGGCAGCGATTTTCCTGTCCTCGGCAGCACAGGCCGTCGAGGTGACGTGTCCTGACTTCTATCGGAGCAAGACGCTGACGCTGCCGCCCGATTCGTCCGATCCGGAAGGGCACGGACTGCTGAAACCGGCGCATCTGAGCTATACATATATTCACGATGGCGATCTGTACAGCGCGCAGACAATGGTTCCGCCTGCCTCCAGGAAGGTCAACGGTGGGTGGCAAACCGAATTCGGCGTCGTTGCGGATACGGATAACTGGCTGGTGTGCGTGTATGGTGGCCAGACGTGGGGCGATGGCAGCCTGGAGCGTTGGCAACGGATCGACAGCAAGCTGAGCTCGTGTGTATTGCACGTCACGCAGACCAGGAAGCCGCGCAGCCAAACTGTCTGGAAGGCCTGGGCCAGCTGCAAGTAATCATCCTGATGCGGTCCGGATCGAATCAGCTTACCGCCACCGGCCTCGGATGGCTGGAATTGTATCAACCCGAAGTCTGCGATTTAACATTAATTTATTAGCAATACTGTCGCGTTGCAGCGATAATACTGATTAGTTAATATTTTTGGAGTCAACATGGCAACAGATGTCTACATGCAACTCGACGGTATCAAAGGCGAATCCACGGATGCGGGCCATAAGGACTGGATCGAAGTATCGCGCGTGACCTGGAGCGTGTTCCAGCCGGGCGCATCGACAGCGTCGACGGCCGGCGGGATGACCACCGGCAGGGCGGAACTGTCGGACCTGTCTTTCAAGAAGCTCGCTGACATGGCATCCCCGATCCTGCAGCAGCATTGCGCCATGGGCAAGACCATTCCCAAAGCGTCGTTCCAGTTCATGCGCGCCGATGGCGATGGCAAGCCGGTTAATTATTACACCGTGGATCTGGAAAACGTGATCGTGTCGAGCGTGACGCCCGATAGCGGCGACAGTGGCATCGTGATTGAATACGTGCATCTGGCGTATTCCAAGATGAAATGGAAGTACACCCGCCAGGGCATCAAGGGTGGACCAGAAGGCAACTCCGCCGGCGGCTGGGATTGCGCAGCGAACCGCTGCGCGTAAGGGGAGGTCGCAATGCCTCACCCCGTCGTTTATCGTGACAACCTGGATGACCTGATGGCGGAATGGGAGCGCACGGACACGAAAAAGATTGGAAATGGGCAGTGCGTGCGCCTGCCTCAAGAATATACCAATGTTGGACATACAAGCAGATGGCAACGCGGGGCCAGGGTGCTCGATTTGACTACCCTGCCGCCTGGCACGGTCATTGCCAACTTCAAGCTCGTGAATAACAAATGGCGGTTTCCTAACGAAAAAGGGTGGCATGCCGCACTATTTTATGGTTTCGCCGACGTTGAGAAAGATGCCAAAGGCAAGCCTACTGCGATTGTCATGGTTGATCAGTGGACAAACAAAGCACCGGGCATGCGTCGCGTAAGCTCCTGGACAGCTGCGGAAAAAAAAGCCAATCCGAAACGGGCGGAGGCATCGAACGAAGCCACGGAATTTTACGTGGTGGAGGTGCAGTGACAACGCTGTCAGCTGACAGTGATGATCCTGTGGTCGGCCGCGCAGGCCGTCGAGGCGACATCTGACCGGGGCGGTGTGCAGGACCGATGCCAGCCCGGCCAGTCCAGCCTGGCACGCAGCGGGATCGTCCGTGCTCGTGGCAGCGTTTGTTCTGGCCCCGGCTGCGCAGGCGCAGGTGCTTGCATGCCCCACGATCTATCCGATGGCCGAAGCGGCGCTGGCGAACAGCCCGTCAGATCCGAACGGCATCGGGCGGCTGAAACGCGGCCATCTCTCCTTTGCGTACATGTATTTCGGTAGACAGTTCGGCAGACAGTTTGCGGTGCCGGATGAGCCGATTAAGGTCAAGGGCGGCTGGTACACCGAATACCGTTTTAATCCGCAGCACGAAAACTGGCTGGTGTGCAGATACGGCGGTGGTTCCTGGGGCGCTGGCGACGTCGAGCGGTGGGAAAAGCTGGCGCCGGCCATTACGTCGTGCAAATTGGACGTCAGGGAAATCAAGTCGCGGATGTATGCAACCAGCTATACCGTGTCCGCCATGTGCAAGTAAGCAAGCGGGAGATGCACGAAACCCGTGCGCCGCCACCGTGGCGCTCAGCGTGGCCGGGGAACTGGAATCCCGGCCGCTTTGCGCCACTCCTCAGCCCTGACCGGATCGGCCGCCACGCCGATGCCGCGTTCGTAGATGTTGGCCATGCTGCGCTGCGCAGGCTTGTCGCCGCGCAGCGCGGCCTTTTCGAACAGCGCCCGCGCCTGGCCGTCGTCGCGCGCCACACCGCGTCCGGTTTCGTAGCAGCGCGCAAGATACGATTGTCCCGACGGGTCGTCTTGTGCCGCCGCCATGCGCAGCAAGGCCACACCTTGTTCCACCGAGCCGGGGCCGTTGTCATCGATCAGCATCGCTCCGTAGTACGCCTGGGCGCGCGGTGGGGTGGTTGACAGGGTGTGATGGTGCTCATGGGCGCGGTCTGAAAAATTTTGATGCCGCAATTTTACAGGTCGGCGGATGGCGCCATCAGCTGGCCGCGCTCGGCTGCACGTCCTCGGGATACGCGAGGGGACGCACAAGTCGTATCGTTCGGCGGGTCTGATCAACTGGCGCGTTGCCAGTCCATGATCCAGTTTTCCGCCCAGCTGCGGCCGCCGTCGTGCGACACCGCCTGGCGCCAACGGCACGACGCGGGGCCGATGCGGTCCCAGACGCCGCGCACGATGACCGCCTGGTCGTCTTCCACATCGGCCGCGTCCCAGGTGCCCACGCCGTCTTTGAACCCACCCCAGCTTGCCGGATTGAGCACGCCGTTCTTGCGGTTGCACCAGTAGTCGGCCCAGCGCCCTTGCTTGACATCGAGAATGCGCAGTCCCATGCCGCTGAAGTTGCGTGACGGGATGCGTAGTTCCTCGACGCTGGCCAGGCCGCCCAGCAGGCTGCTCACGCTGGCCTCGCCCTCGAATGCATCCCACTGCGTGTCCTTGAACTGCCTGTGCCGGATTTTCCACTCGCCCGACAAAAAATCGAAGTCGCCCGGCTTGCCGGTTGCCGCCGCTGGCGCTGCGGCGGCGCTGCTTGCGCCGGGCTGGCCTGCCGCGGCGAGGCAGGCGGCCGCTTGCAGCAGCATGCGGCGTTGGATGTTGGTGGTGCTGCTCATATCGCGCTCCTGTCACTGTGGTTAACGACATCGAGCATGAGGCGTATTCAGGGCCGATTGCGCCCTGTTAAGAATCGTGGAGCGGCTCCTGCCCCAGCGCTGTGACGACGTACGCCAGTGCGTATTCGAGATCGTGCAGCGCAATGACAGCGGCGGGCGAGGTGAAGTACAAGCTCAGGTCGAGCGTCGCTTCCATGCGCCAGATGCTGCTGACGAAGGCGCGGCAATCGTCAATGCGCGCCACGATGTGGAAGGGCTGCTCGCAAGGGATGTGAACCTCGGGGCCGGCGCTGGCGATGCCGGCACAGACAAGGTCGAGGACGGCAGCGCGGTCGACCGGATGAGGCCAGCGCCGCAGCGCCGGCGCGTCAAGCGCGTTCGCCTGCGCAAGCGCCTGCCGATGACGCAGGAAGTCACCCGGCGCGGGCATGGTGATGCGCACATCGCCAAGCCCGTCGAGCGCGGCGGCGAACTGCCGCACGCGGCGCTCGAGCAGCTTGATGCGCAATTTTTCGGACGTCATGATGGCGCTACCCGGCTCACCCGGTGAGAAGAACCCAGAACGCGGCGCCGAGGAACATCGGCACTGCGTTTAACACAAAGCTCACCCACTTCAGCCCGGGGAGGGTATCGGGCTCGCTGAATGAGGCCATGGCGACGAACATGCCGATGCCGCAGCCGATCACCAGGGCGGTGGCTGCGTCGCTGACGCAATCGAGCATGAAATTGCCGCAGCTGAACCAAAGCGACTCAGTCCATGTCATCACGAATAGGACGAAGGTCAGCAGCGCGATGCCAATGCTGATCAGGGCTAGTCTGCTGGCGTGAATCAGCATGGTGATGCTCCGAAAAAGGTGGTGGTGTTCATGCGCATAAGGCCTGCATATCGCGAATCAGTTCGCTGGCCGCGATCGGGTCGAGCGCGGACAGCGCTTCGGCCGTGCCGACCGAGCCCCACTTGTCGCCCTCGCCGGTGACCAGCTCGCACAGCCGTTGTTCGGCGGCGCTGTCGGTCGCGTCGGCGTGGATGCCCGGTTCGAGCCACAGTACCGCAATGCGCCCGGGCGCGACGAACTTGAAGACGTTGGCGATGACGCCGCCTCCTTCCGGCGTGCCGCGCCGCCAGCCTTTGTCGGCCAGGCCCAGCACCCGCCCTGTGGGCACGGCCGCGCCGTTCCAGCGCAGCAGGCGGTCGGACGTTTTTTCAGCGTCGCTCAGGGTGTAGGTGTCGCGCCCGATCTGGGCGAAGGGCTGGGTCAGTTCGTAGTCGGCCAGCAGGGCGCCGAAGGTGGCGGCGTCTGCCGCCGGCAGGTCGAGCGCATGCGGGATGCCGATGAGCGCGCCGGGCGGCAGCGCATACGCGTCGTCGGCGGCGTCGGTCAGGGCGCCGTCGGGGGCGACGCGGAAGCATCCGAGCAGGCGGGGACCAGCGGCCTCCCAGGCGCCCCAGACGATGCGCTGCACCAGGTGGCGCAGCAGCGGATGGCCCGCCAGGAAGGTGTGGAACACCTGCGCGTCCCAGCGCCGGCGCGTGCACATCGCCACTTCCAGGCGTTGCACCTGTTGCGCGGCGATGGTGCGCGCATCCTTTTTCAGGAGCTTGAAGCGCGCCACGGCGGCATCGGCCAGGGCCGCGTCGTCGCCCTTGTTCGGCTTGGGCAGGTCGGGCAGGCGCTTGCCATCGGCGTCGCGCACGCAGGGCTTGAGCGCCTCGTCAAAGCCGACCAGGAATGCGCGTGGCCCGAAATCGAGCCGCAGCGTGCCTTGCGCGTCCAGGCCCAGGTCCGGCGCCAGGCGGTCTTCCAGCTCTTCGCTGGTCAAGCCGCGCGCGGCGGCGACCTCGGCGATTTTTTCGCGCGCGCGCTCTTGCAGGGCCTTGAACTTGACCTTTTGGGCGATGCCGTTAAGGAGGACCAGCGCGGTGTCGCTGCCGATCCGGGCCAGCACGTCGAGGCCGGTGACGGCGCGCGCGTGCTGGCCTTCACCCGGCCAGGCGCGGATCAGCGGCGCCAGCTTGCGCGCGGTGTCGTCGTTGCCGACCAGGCCGAGCGCGCTGAAAATCCAGCCCTCGCGCGATTCCGAGCCGGCATCGGTCCAGGCGCGAAAGGCGTCCCAGGCAAAGGCGGCCAGCGATTCGCCGCTGCAGGCTTGGCGCAGCTGGTCCACGCCCGCGTACACGCCGTCGGCGTGCGGGAAGCGCAGCATGACGCCGATATACTCCAGGCTCGCGACCGGGAGCGGCCGGCCGCTGGCGGCAAGGCGCGGCCGGGTCCAGGATTGCGGCAGCCAGAAGTCGGGCAGCTTGGCGATTTTTGCCGGATGACGATCGAGCGGGTCCTGCTCCAGCAGGGCGCGCAAGGCCGCTTCCACCTTCGCTCGCTCATAGCGGGCCGCGACCTGCATCAGCAAGGGCGCGTGGCCGGCGCCGGCGATCAGGAGCAGGGCGGCGCGCGCCTGGTCGCGGGCCGCACCGGGTTTGCCCAGCGCCGGCGCGATCAGGGCGCAGGCCGCGTGCTCGGGATTGGCCAGCAGCCAGTCGCGCGCGGCGCTGCGCGGCGCGCCGGGTTTGAGCGTGGCGCAGGCGCGCGCCATCGGCGCCGCCAGTTCCACCGCGCCGAAATAGCGGGCGTGCCGCAGTTCCTGGGCGGGGCGGCGTTCGCACATCGTGACCAGGTTGGGCAAGCCGCGCAGGCCCAGGGTGCCTATCACGCACTGCGCTTCGCTCACCTCGAAGCCGTCCAAGGCGTTCCAGACCTGTTCATTCATCGGTTCCGGCAGGCTGGCGAGCATCCAGCCGCTGATCCACGCATCGGCGCCGCGGTGGGCCTCCCAGATCGCCATGAACGCGTCCGCGTCGGCCTTCATGACCGCCTGCGCGGCCTGCGTGGTAAAAGGCGACGTTTGGATTCCCAGGTGTTTGACCGCCATGACCGGGTCGCGCAGCACGTCGGCCGGGGCGTATCGGGGAACGGGAATGTGGGCCATGGCCGCGCGTTCGGCTGCGCTCCAGCGTTCCACAGGCGCCAGCGCGAGCGCGTCGAGCAGCAGCGGCGCCGTCGCTTTTTTCGGCGCCGCGTTCCAGGGCGGCGAGGCCAGCACCGGCGGCAGGTCCGCCGTGCCGGCATCATCGGCCGGCGTGCCGGTTGCGGCGTGCGCGCCGATCTGCGCCAGCACGCGCGCCGCCTCAATCGATATCCACGGCGTGAAATCGGGCAGCGAGCGTGCGTGCGTGTGCGCCAGGGCGGTGAACACCGTGCGCGCCGACGCCGGGCCGGCGCCGTCGGCGGCGACCAGTTCACTGAGCGCGGCGATGGCGGCCAGCGGCCAGCGCTGCGCCGCTTTCGAGAAACGCACCGCCGCGTCCTTGTTGACGTCGCAGGCGAGCGCCATGGCGCGCATCGAGGCGGGGGTGCCGATGCAGGCCAGTGCGCGCCCGGCCGCCGCGATGGCCGCGCCGTCTTGCAGCAGCGCGACCGCGTCCACGCCGCGTTCGCGCACCGCGCTGGCCACGGCGGCCGGGGTGGCGTGGTACATCTGGTGCCAGTGGCCTTCGCGCGCAGTCAAGCCGCTCAAGGCGGCCAGGCTGGCCGGCGCGGTCGCGGTCAGGCGCAGCCAGGCCGCGCTTTGATCATGCGCCAGGATGGCCGGCAGCAGCGCCAGTTGGTCGGACAGCGCCGGCTCGTCCGGCAGCAGCACCCCGAGCAGCGGCTGGCGGCATGGATGCAGCGTCGGCACGGCGCTTCGGATCATCTGCACGCACTGCGCATAGACGGCGGCGTCGGCGACGGCGAGGTGGGCGCGCAGGGCCAGTTCGGTGGCGCAGAAGGCGGCGTGCATGGTGGACAGGCGCTTGCCGTCGCCATCGCATGTGTACAGGCTGACGCTGCCCATGAACGAGTACACCCAGAACTTTTCCAGCTCCAGCAAGATCTGCAGCGTATACGGCAGCCCTTTGGAGGCGACCAGGAAGTCGATGAAAGGCGATCCTTGCGCGCGTTGAAGGTCGCTTTCGAACACGGTTTGCCCGGCCAGCAGGACCACGTCGGATTCGGGCGAGCCTTCGCGTACGTCTCGCGCCACGCGATCGGCCGCTTCGGGGTGCTCGGCCCAGGTCGACATGAAATCGCATTTTCGGCGCGCCAGGGCGATGTAGGTGGCCCAGGCGACGCCGGCGTCGCGCGGCGGGGGCGCTCCGGGAAAGCGGCGCGAGGGCAGCGCGGCGCCGGCCAGGCTGGGGGACAGTTCGATGAGCGGGCCGGCACCAAGCCAGGGTGGGACGAGCGTCGATGTGTGCGGCATGCGTTTTCCGGCGTGAATAGTGATGAACCCAGCGATGACACCCCTGATCAAACAGCGCCGGTCTTAGCGCGCAACGCGTGCCTGTAAGACGGCTGCAATTTTAACGCCATACTAACATTGTAGGTTTGGCACGCCTATTTGGGCACGGGATGGTGCCCGGCCGCGGGCAGCGCCGGCGTATCTTGCGGGGCCGCGCGGCTGCCGGCGTCGACATACGGACGGCAGTCGACCGGCACATCGATCAGGAAGGTGGTGCCGGTGGCCGCCGAGCTGTCCACGGACACGCTGCCGCCATGGCTTTCGGCGGCCTGCTTGACGAACGGCAGGCCGATGCCCCAGCCCGGCGCCTGCACTTGCCGCTCGCGCCGCAGATAATCGAAAATGCGGCCGCGCTGCTCCTCGTCGAGCGGATTGCCGGTGTTGTGCACCGTGAGGACGATATTGCCGTGCGCTTCGGTCAATTCGATGCGGATCGCGCCGCCATCGCCGTATTTGATCGCGTTCGACACCAGGTTTTCCAGCGCCCGGCGCAGCGTTTCGCGGCACCACCAGCCGGTGACGCGCGGCGCGGCCACTTCCAGCGCGGAAGGGTAGCGGTCGGCGAACTCGCGCCGCACCTGCTCGATCAGTTCGCGCATGTCGAACCGGCTCAGGCGCAGCGGGAGGCGCGCGCCGTTGGGCGCCGTGAGAGCGTCGAGCACTTCGTCGACCATGCTGTCGAGGCGAAGCGCGTTGGCGCCGATTTTTTGGCCGAGGCGCCTGGCCTGCGCCAGGTCACCGGCGACCTCGATCAACTGCGCGCCGTTGGCGATCACCGCCAGCGGGGTGCGCATGTCGTGCGACAGCGCGGCCGCCACTTTGTGGCGCAGCTCTTCATGGATCGCGGTGAACGCGCGCACCGCTTCACGGATGGCGGCGTAGACGGAGCGTTCGATGATGATCCATTCGGCGCCGCTGATGGCTACGCCCTGCGCGGCACTGACATCGCGCAGCGCCTCCTGGAACAGCTGGTATTCATGGATCAGTTGTTCGGCGCCATAGTCGGTCATGCGGGCGCGCTCGCCGCCGTGCGCGGTCGCCGCGCTGCTGTGGCTGGTGGCGTCGTCGCGCGGGTAGCCGGGCGTGAGCGCCTGCACCAGGTTGGCGTAGAAAGAGGGAAGGGTGTTGATCAGGATGGGCGTGAGCAGCGCCCGGGCACCGCGTATATTGCGGCGCACCAGCATGGCCCAATGGTCCAGCACGAGTTCGCGGATACCTTCGAGCGCCACCGCCACCCCGGACAAGGGCCGGGCGCCGCTGTTCTGATCGGTCGCCAGTGTCATCTCATCGCTCTCAGTGTGCCTGCATCGCCATCGTCGGCCGGGTACGCCTCTGGCGCGGCTCCCGGCATCACGGATTTTTCAGGTTTACAAGCGTACTGTATTTTCAGGATTTCGGTGTGACACTTGAATCGCTACTGACTCGATCAGCAACTGCCCTTGGCCTGCATGTGCGGAAAGGCGGCCTCGTCTGTGTTGTCGGTGTCGGTCGACTCATCCGGGTCTGGTTCGACCCGAATCGAGACCATTTTTCCGGCATTGACTTCGAACAGGATGCGATCGTGCCCGCGCTGCTGCATGATGATGAAGGTGCCCTCGGGCGGGACAAGGCGTGGGCGTGCGGGCATGGTGGTTCCTTTCGGGTTGTCGGATAGCTCGATCCGGACTTGCGCCTTCGTTGGCTTTGCCTACATAGCGCATGGCGCCGCCATTCGGTTGACACGCCCGCGCCGCAGCTTGATGCGCCATGCGCGCAGCGCCCGCTGATCAAGCTGAAACTTTTCGTAACAAAGTTAGTGGAGAAGGCTTCCATTTTTGCTTAGCAAGGCCAGCCGATTCCCGTATGATCCGCTGACAATATTAATTGAAAGTTAAAGATGCGTGTTCCACAAATGATTGCCGTGCGCGCCGCCGCCGGCCTGTGCCTGTTGCTGCTGGTGAGCGGATGCGCCACCCGGTCCATTTCCGATTCCGGTTATCCGGGCGACTCCGGCCGCTACGGTCGCAGTCAAGGCATGGCTTACCAGGGCGAGCTGAGCGAATTCAATGTACTCGGCATCGACACCAGCGTTGCGGTGACGGACGAGGCGATTCGCGCCGCGCTCGAATCGCGCCAGAAGATGACTGTCGCCAGAAACAGTTCGGTAATGCTGGTGCAATCGGGCGCGATGATTCCCGATGAAGCGATGGTCAAGGCTTTTTCGCAGTACTACCAGCCGATCGCCTTCAGCGGCCGGCCCGAAGCGAGCCAGGGTAAAACGAATTACGCCGGCCACCTGCGTCTGGCCGCCGCCCGCAGCGGCACCGAAAAAATCATGGTGTATTGGGGCATCCTGGAATCGGGCCGTGAAAACCTCTCGACCAAGGTGGTGTCGTGGGTGCCGATCCTGGGCGCGCTGGTTCCGGATGAAAACCAGCGCATGCGCATTCGCCTGAAAGTGGCGCTGGTCGATGTCAAAACCGGCCAGTGGGAGATGTTCTCGCCGGAGCCGTTCGAAGATGTCGACTTCAGCTCGCGCGGCTCGCGCGCAGCCGCCGACCAGGCACAGGTCGCACTGCTCAAGGACAAAGCCTATCGCGCGGCGGTGACGCAGTTGTTCTATAAGTTCTCGAGCTGATTTTCCGGCCATGGCGCGGCCTGGGAAAACGGTTAATCGCTGGCCTCGGATCGGCTCTCTGCCGCGAAGCTTGGTTCGCTGATGAAGAAGCCCTTGCCGTCGCTGCGGATGTGCGCCGCGTGGACCGTGCGCGCCGGTTGCGCGCCGTGAAGTCAGAGCGCAGTTCCGGCAGGTGCAGCGCCCGCCACGGGGTACCTAGTGTCCTGAGTTAGAAATTCGTTGAATAAATATGGCGATAATCGCGCCGATACTGCGTCACAAATGCTCGCCAAGCGCCTGCCTGTCTGCGCTTTGTTCCTTGTCTCAGTACGATTTCGCCATATTTATAATCAACGAATTTCCAACTCAGGACACTAGTTCTCCAGGGTCAGGCGGACGAATTTTTCCAGCAGGCTCATTTTGGAGTTTCCACCAGAGACTAAAATACCGTTGGTCATAGTGTGGAGATAGAAGTGCAGTAGCGGTTCGTCGAGCAATCCATCAGCGATTACTTCGCCATTATTGGTATACACCATCACATCGCGCATGCCCGACAGGGATGTGCCAGTCCCATCAATGCCGTCGGCCGGGGGAATGAATATGCGTACCCATCGGCCTCTATCTTGCAATGGGATAAGTTGGCCGAGGCTTTCCGTGCGCGCCTTCGTGCCCTGGTCGCGCATGGAAATGTAATACGGTAGCAGATTGTAGAACTTGCTTTTTGAATAAAATTCGACATCCCTGAGACCGTTACGCTCATTCTCTTGATATGCAAGCGCTGCCTCAATGCCCGCGTAGCGCTGATTAAGGAGAAGCTTGGGGACAAAACTGCCGTGCCAAGCTCGCAAACGCTTGCCGCTTGTCGCATCGATCATCCAGAATTGCCGGTCTCGTACTTCTTGATCTTGATCGACCAGAAAAGGAAACTGCTCCACGAACCCGAGGTTAGCAAGGCGCTCCTCCGACCATGGAGTACGGCGCGTGCTGCGTACCCGGATGCCAGCGCTGTCGATATCGACCTCGATACTTGCAATCAGTGTTTTTCTGCTGTTGCGCCCACTGTTGAGAGAACGCGTGCCGAGCAGGGTCAGTCGACGGACGGTCTCGGATGGTACGAGGTGCGAAACGGGGAACGGCTTGACACCGGCAACAATCTCCTTGAGTGACAATTCAACCAGGCACCGCTTCACCTCCTCCCTTAAGGTTGCCGAAACATTCGTGTCGGCGCCGAGCCCGGACAATTCTGCAGGGGACCGATCGAGCCCCTGCGTGCAGAATCCAAACACGGCGCGATTCATTAAAAACGCGAATTTCATGCTGGTGTAAGGATCGGTGCTCGCGCCTTGGGTCTCCAGGCAGTTGTAGCCGCGTACAGTCGACGCAGGACCGGCCTCATCATCGCCAGCCTTCAAGATGCGGACCGAGTTCGTTTCAATCTTCGCGCCATTAAGAAAGAGATAATTGTATTTCGTGGTGAGCGAGCGCGGAATGCGAGAGGCAAGTTTTACCTTTGGCTGAGTGAAGCCTACGCGACCGCCAGCCACATGATAGCCTTTGGGAAAATATGACTTGAGATCGTTCAGCGCCATCAGCGAGGTGGCCTGCATGGGTTCCGGCGTCGTATTGACAATAAGCAGGGGACGCGCCAGGCTCGCGATCGACGCTAAGGGAAGATATCCCTCCCGCACGTAGTGAGTCGCCGTAAAGGTGTCGCGCTCGATGGCGATGCCGGCGCGCTGGAATATGGACAGAGCAAATTCCGTCAGTATATTCAGGTAGTACAGGCGGGTTCGACGAAATTCGCTTTTGCGTAGATGAATGCCGCGAATCGGATGTTCGCGGGCGTCGCCGCGTGTTACCGACACGTCCCGCAGGTCGACAATGTCAGCCGAGTAGCCATGCCCAGTGTCGAGCGCGCCCAAGCGGATATCCGGCCCCCTCCCTGTTTTATAGAAACTGGAGGCGCGCACGTTGGCGAGTATGATGCCGTGCTTCGGCACCACGTCGAAGCGCAGTTCCGCTAACTGCAGGTTTTTGGCATTGCTGCTCACCTTATGCATCAGGTATACGCCGACGCCGAAGCCACCGATCGGATCTGTATCTGCGACTGGAATGCCGCTTTGTTCCCGCAATTCTTTTTGCAGCACCAGTTGCAGGTAAATGTCCGCATGGGCGCGCACGAACGATTCCGATGCCGACTGCGCCACCTTCGCGTGGGTGGACAGAAACCAGACCTGGCCCTCTGCGATTAAGTAGAACGGTCGATGACCTTTGCCCGCACGCTGGACGAGCTTGCCCACCTTGGCGATCTTGTCCCGAATCACCTTGGCACGTCGCCGATAATAACTACTCTGGTCCTCGCTTGGCTCATCATTGGTTTGAACGTCAGGCAGCGCGAATGATGTCGGCAACAACGAGCCTTGCTGCCGCATGCTGCGAAACAGGTCCACCGCCGCGTCTTCGACGCTGGTGCCGAAGCGCAAAGCGTTCGTCCAGGCGTGCGCGACGTCGCCTTCCAGTCGGTGCAGTGTCATGATCCGCTCCATAGCATCACTTCCGCCAGCTTGGCGTTCAGAATCCACGGTTCGCGCGAGAGCGTACCTTGAACATACATGGACATGAATGAAATGGCGCCAGACCCTGGCTGGAGCATGATGTTGTACTTATGGGCGCCATACAGATTGACGTACAGTGCATGTACCTCGTATTGCGGAAACATTCTTGCCAGTTTGCGTTGCTTTAACTTCGCCATCCGTTCCAGCTCCGCTTTCTTGAGATGGTCTGTCGCCTTGGTCCAATTTTTGATGTCGATGGCGAGGAGGACGTTTCCGTTCACCACAAAGTAGAAGTCAAATTGTTGATAAATTTGCGCCGCCTCGGGATGATGTAGGGCGTCAAGCAATTCGAACGGTCCTGCGGCTATGCCGTGGTCGATGTCCAGGCCAAATTCGCGCTGGGCGAAGTGAACAAATTCGCGCTCTGCAAGATAGCCTTTGATAATGTCGGTGACAAACCAGGGTTGCGGCACCAGCAGAAATCCCTCCTTTGTGTTCTTATCGGGAAATCCGGTCCTGAATTTACGTAAATTGTTAAATGGTGAGGACAGGCTGCGCAGCAGGTTAGCTGGCGCAAGATAAGCGACCCAGTCGTAAGCGGCGTCGCCATCCACATGGTCGGCAATAATGCGCTGTTGCTTGCCCAGCATATCGACCTTGCAGGAATACAGAGCCACGTGCTCTGGCGCACGGAAATACAATGCGTCGCAATATGCAGCGGGGACGCCACTGCGCCGCAGATGGGCGCAGTAAGCTTGCGGGGCGGTGACCATGCGTTCGTCGAACATCGACTCCCACCGCTGGCGAGCCTCGCTGCTGCTGCGAAATTGTGCGGGCAACTGTTTTGTGTACTGCTTGAGCGCTTCTGCATGGCGCAAGCTCGCAAAGACGTGCTTGCGGCGCGCATCTTCGTGGGCGAATAGCGCCGTCTGTTGATCATAATCGGCGATGGCCTGCAGGACGGCGATCTGCGTTGCCGATGCGCGTTGTACGAGTTCCGGCGCGAAGCGCGTTCCCAGTCGCATGGTCTGCGCAACCTCGACGTCCAGATAGATTTCTTGCCTTTCGATAAAGTTGTCGGGCCGACGCTCAACCCGCCCGAGCGCTTGAAAAAGCGTGCGGCAAAGATCCATGAAATGTTCACGTTCCAGGATTTCCCAGCGATGGCGTGCGTAGTCATAGAGGAACTCGGCGCGGCTCATTGTCTGGGCGCCTTGCGGGCGGTCGTTGAGTACCTGGATCATGCTCTGGAAAGTTTCGATATGGAAGCCAGGTGTGCCCGGGCGCGTGTGGCGGTTGTAATAGGGCGAATTGATAAGGTAAATCAGTTCGAAATCGATTTGCTGGCCGTTACGCGTTGCAATGAAATTGGTGCCACGGGCGGCCGAGCGGTATGCCGTCCACAGGAGCACCTTTTTATCGGTGACATCCAGCGCTTCGAGAAACTCGTCACTGAACTGATCACTTTCGTCGACCTGCGCCACGGCGCCGGTTTGCGAAAAATCGCGTTTCTTGAACTGGCCGGCCGCATAGAGAACGATGTGTATTTTTTCGCCTTTTCCGTTACCGCGGTACTGCGGCAGGAATAGTGGGTCGACGACAAAATGGTACCCCGCCGTATCGACTTGACTGACGAAGGCCGTCGATTGCGCCAGGCCCAACAAGCAAGCCCTGGCCCAGGCCATGGACAAGCACAGACACATCCCGCAGCGTAGCGGCGTCGACAGCAAGCGGTCGAGCGAGGCGACCAGTCCGCGCACTTCCTGCTCCTTGTAGGGCGTCATGCGCTCGTGTCGGTGTTTGCCGTCGGACGGTAGCGCGCTCAGGAATTTCGACCTCAAGCCGCTAAATGAACCAGTAGCGGGAAAACGGTAGGCCAACAGCGCATCGTCCACGATGCGAACGTCGCGCTGGCGCTTGCTTCGCTGTTTTTCCGCCGCTGCCGCGACAACGGCCACTTCCGCTGGCGTCATCGGAAAGTACACACCACCGATGTCTTTCAACATTGCTTGTAGCCGGCGCTGATTGAACGTGCCGCTGGAGCATGGCTGCAGGCCGCCTGTCGCACTCAAAAGATAGATGCCATTGTTTTCGCCGAGGGCGTTGCGCAGGTCTTCCTCGGGGGTATCGCGCAGCGACACAATCGACAGGGTCAGCGCCAAATCCTGCGTGTGATTGTATTCCGTCGCCTGCCGCTCGCTTTCGTCAAGGCTGACAATACTCTTGGTACCGAAAAAGAAAAAGTCTTCACCGACGGCATCGCTTGCCAGTGCGTCATCGTCCAATCCGTCCTGATGATTGTGCGACTTGAAAAGCTGACCCGCGTCGCGCGCGAATTTGTACAGATTGCGGTAGCGTACGCGGCTGTCTTTGTCGAACTGAATGTTAGCTTTCTTGTCTTTGAGGACATCGGCGATCAGGATGATGAACTTCAGATAGTGCAGTAGGGTGAAGGCGTTCATCTTCATCTTCCGGTCGCGATACTCGAGCCGGATCGTCCTGTTACCGGTATCGCCCGACAGCTCGACCCGATTGAGATAATCGCTCGTCATCACAGCAGACATGGCATTGAAAAAGGTCTGGCTGGGCTGGTCGAGCATTTCACCGTAGCGACTGCGCGACATCAGGAAAAACTTCTTCTCGAAGACGAGCGCGCGCCATTTGCGGAAAACCTGATAGTCGTCTTCGTGCCCGTTACGTGGCAGGCCCTTGACAAAGGTCAGCACTTTTCCCAGGACATACGCTTTTTGGCGGAAGCGCTCGAAACCATCGGACGCATCGTGGTTTGCTATCAGTTCTTTGTAGACTTCTCCAAGTTCTTGGTCCCCAAACTGTGCGGAGACATGCGGCCACTTTGTTGCGAGGGCCTCGCGCAGGAGGACAATCTGTCGTTCGGGAGCAATGAATGTGACGCCGGTTTTTACCCGTTCATGGTTCAAGAGCTGCTCGACGTCGACGCTGACGTCGGCAAATGCCCAGAGGTTATAGAATAACTTCCTGGCGAGCCCGCGATGGGTGCCGTGTTCGAAAGCAAAGGGCCACGCCAGGTCAAAGTACTTTTGGAAGTCGCCGATGACCTCGTTCAAGTCGTTGCGCCCGTCCGGATTGACGACCGACATGCGCTGATCGAACAGATAAAAATAGGAATCTTCTTCTTCATCGATGAAGATGTTTACCCGCATGCGTTGCTGTCCGGGCTTGATTGCCTGGGCAAGCGGGTTGCCCGAACGGTTCAATTCGCCCGCGAACCAGAACAGCGAATCGTAGTCGACCCATTTACACCGTTTCTCCGCCTCGTGATACACAAGCACCTGCAGTGGCATGGCGGCTTTCGAAGCGGTGCCGATAATCATCCCCGGCTTGTCGGCGAACGCTTGCAGGGGATAGAGGCGCCTGACCATGTCGTACACCTCGGGCGCGCTCATCAACTTGCGTATGGGACCGTGATAGCGCGAGCGCATGTCGATATCGATGACCTTGCGGGTGATTCGATTCGCCATCGCCAGCACTTTATCGGCCGCTCGTTGATAGCGTTCCATTTCAACTTCAAAGTCCTCGTTTGAAGACGACATGGAGTGCAGCTCGGATTTCAGGCAAACATGGCATTTGCTCTTGCATTCAGCCAGTTGGGCTGCGAGCGACGGTGTGGACCCTCCGATCCCGCGCGACTTGTTCGACAAATCCTTCTCGAGCGCGGCGTAGACCACAGGTTGCTGTCCCAGCCATTCGACCAGCAACAGGACAGCCTGGAAGAAGGACCTGTCGTTGATATGAAACTCGCGTGAGCAAAGCCTGTAGACGGGAACGGCTTGCCCATAGCGACGAATGGCTTGCTCGATCTCGTCATCAAAGCGGTCGACGCACATATGCCGGCGCACCTCCTCGGCAAACCCGGTAACCACCGACTGTAGCGGCGCCAGAAAGATGGGGATCACGTTCTCGGTCAAAAAAAGGTGAAGGGAGAAGCAGGCGGCAGTATAGGTTTTCCCAAATCCCGTGTACCAGTTAAGCAAGCGAATGAAGGCGCGGCCACGCGAATTGCGGTAGGGGTCTTCGAATCCCAGCTTGAATATGCGTGCCTGTTGGCGATTGATGCGAGCTACCTTTGGCATCGAAGCCTCCGGAATGTGGTCAATGATGATGGACTGTCCGCCCTGGCGGTTTCGTGATGTGCTTCGTCACGGCCGGCGTCTTTGAACTGTTGCCGGAATGGCTGGTTTAGCGCTCCAGACGTTTTCCGGTTTCGATGCGCGCCATTTCAAATGGCACTTCGTAGGCGTTGTTTCCCTGGTCCTTGACTGCCCTCAGCAAGCCGATAGCAGCCAGGCTTTTTCCGGCATCGGCTGTGTGGGCGTCGAGCCTGATGATTTGCTGGCCCGGGCGCAGCTGGCCAAGCGCCTCCGTGAACACGCATGCCTCGGAAGGCTTGAGTTTCTTGAGCAGCCGCTGCGCCGACGGCTGAATGGCGATGCGCTGCGGTCCCGGCTCGACCGGGGCCGTAGACATGGCGGCATGTGCGCCACGCTGGAGGCGCATGGCGCGCGGCTGTGCTTTCAAATCGCTTGCCACAGCGGAACCCGGTACTGCTGGCTGACGATCGCTGTCACCCGACGCCAGGCTCTGCAACAGGCGCTGGGCGAGCGGCACATACGGTCGGGCCAGACTGCACTCGAGTTTTCGCATTGCGTCGTATAAGCCGATTGCCGATATCGGGAAGCCACAGTCACCGAGGAACCCGGCGATCTTCGTCACGCTATAGCCCTTGTCCCGCATGGATGCGATATCGTCCTTGAGCATGGCAACCATTTCGAGTCGCGTCCGGGGACGCTCGCCTTTCCACGGATCGTATTGGACAGGCGGTGCCTCGCGAATCTGATGTGCCAGTTCAGCAATTTTTTGAGGCGTGAAAGAATAATTGGAAGACATGGTGTTTCCTTTCTTTACAAGCGAACGCACGAGGGGAATGCAGCCACACGGGTAGGCGTTTAGGGCGTCCGGGGCACCTGAGGTGCCAACACTAAGGCGTCTTGTGTAAGATCACGGCCGGTGACTTCTAGTTCCCGACAGGCGGTAAATATTTGAACATTGCCGAACGTCTATCGCGTTCTTGACCGGGTGGATTAATTCAAGCAGGCAAAAAACCGTGGGGACGCGCGAAGCTCGCCTGCTGTCCGGAATTGGCTGGCGGCGCCGCGTCAGAAGTCGATCGTGGCGGAGAGCAGGATCGTGCGTGGCGCCGCGTACGTCACGACTTGATAGGCCGGCACGGTGTCCCAGTAGCGGCGGTCGGCCAGGTTTTCCACGCTGCCGCGCAGCACCACGGGCCGGCCCGCAATCCGGGTCGCGTAGCGCGCGCCGAGGTCGATCCGGGTCCATCCCGGCATCTCGACGCTGTTGCTGGCGTTGAAAGCCTGCGCCGATACGTGCTGCGCGCGCGCGGTGGCGGTCAGCCCCGGCACTTGGGCCAGGTCCCACTCGCCCCCGAACTTGGCCACCCACTCGGGCACGCCGGCCGCCGTCTTGCCGTCGAACTCGCCGTTGCGGGTCTTGCTCAGGACGCCGTCGGTCCAGGTCAGTCCGCCCAGCACGCGCACACCGCCGCCCGCTTCGCCGGCGGCCTGCCATTCCAGGCCGCGATTGCGCTGCTGGCCCGCGATCCGGTAGACGTTTCCGGCATCGAGAAAGCCGCTTGGCTTCCTGATCTGGAATGCGCTCAGGCTGGTGGTCAGCTTGCCCAGGTCGAGCTTGACCCCGGCTTCGCCCTGGCGCGCGACGATCGGCGCAAACACGTCGTTGCGGTTGACGGCGTTCAGCGGCGCCACCGGCCCCTGCGACAGTGCCTCGACGTAGTTACCGTACAGCGACAGGCGTGGCGACACCTTGAACACGGCGCCGGCGGCCGGCGTGGTCGCGCTCTTTTTGTACGCGGACTCGAACGCGCCGGTCTGCCAGCCAAAGGCGGTAACCCGCATGTGCTGGCGCCGCACGCCGACCGTCAACAGCAGGCGCTGGTCGAGCATGGCGATGGTGTCGGCCAGTGCGTAGCTGGTCATGCGCGTCGACGACGACGGCAACTGCGGGCCGTTCAGGTCAAGGTCGGCCGGCCGCGGCAACGCCGCCGGCCGGTAGAGGTTCGAACGGGGCGAGTCGGCCAGGTTGGGATTATCGGCTGTCAGGTCGGAGCCCAAGCGGGTCGCCGTGACGACCAGCTGATGCTTGAGCGGGCCGCTGGCCAGGCGCAGGCGCATGCTGGCCTCGGCGCTGCTGGTGTCGGTTTCTTCGGCGAAGCCGCTGCCGTAAAAATCGATATCGCCGCCGGCGCTCAGTTCACCGAACGGGGAAATCATGTGGCGCTTGGCGCGCGCGCCGCCGTAGGCTGCGCCGACGGTCAGCGTGTCGGTGGCGTCGACCTCGGCGCGCAGCACGCCGAAGGTGTTTTCCTTGTCCTGGTAAGACCACGCCGGCCACACATTGTTCTTGCCGTCGGGCGCCGCCGGCAAGAGCGCGCCGGGGACGTAGAAGTTACTTTTGGCGCCGTCCAGCATCTGCTTGCTGGTGCCGAAGTCGCCGCTCACGCGCAGGCGCTCGCCGCGATAGTCCAGGCCCGCGCTGACGCTGCTGGCGCGCTGCTTCTCATGGTCGCCCTGCACCTCGCCGGCGCGGTGCGCGAGGTTGATGCGCGCGCCGAAGGCGTTGTCGGGACCGAAGCGGCGGCCCACATCGAGGTGGGCGCCGATGTTGGCGTCGCTCAGGTAGGCGACGCTCAGTTGCGTCAGCGGGGTGTCGGCCGCGCGTTTCGGCACCAGGTTGATGGCGCCGCCGGCGGCGCCGCGCGGGGCGCTGCCGTTGATCAGGGTGCTCGGGCCTTTCAGCACCTCGACCCGTTCCACGCCTTGCAGTACATTGCCTTCGGCACTGGCGATGCCGTACATGCCGTCGAAACCGATCTCCTGGCGGTTGATGGCGAAGCCGCGGATGTAAAAATTATCGAAGTACCAGGGGCCGTTCATCTGCACCGCCGGGTCGTTGGCCATCACGTCGGCCAGGCTGCGCGCCTGCTGGTTGACCATCAGCCCGGAGGTGTACGCGGTAATGTTGAACGGCGCCTCCATGTTGTCGGCGTTACCCAGCATGCCCAGGCGGGCGCCGCGCGCGACCTGCCCGCCGGCGTAGGGCGCGGGCGCGTCGCCGGGCAGCTTGTCCTGCGTAGCGGTGACGGTGATCGCGTTCAGTTCCTGGGTCGCTTGCGCCAGCGCGGCGCCGGTCCAGGCGCTGGCGCCAAGACCGAAGGCAGTGCTCAGCGCGGCCGCCAGCAGGCGTTGACGTGGGATGGAATGCATATTCTTTTCTCCGGGTGATGGATGCAGGTGGCCGTGCGGAGAAAAGGAAATCAGGCAACTCTCAAGCGCACATGACAATGATTGAATTTATGCAATTGTAAATGAGAATCATTAACATCTGGAGCTTACTTTGGCTGGCTTACAGGTCGACCTTGACGCTCAGTTTGATGGTGCGCGGCGCGCCGGCGGCCAGGCGTGCGCCGGCGCCGGCCCAGTACCGCTTGTCGCCGAGGTTCTCGAGGTTGGCTTGCCAGGTGGTGCGTTTGCCCATGGCCTGGTGGATGTAGCGCGCGCCGGCGGTCCACAGGGTGACGCCGCCGAGCCAGGCCTGGTTCAGGTCATTGACGGGACGGCGGCCGGTGTAATACATGCCGCTGTTGACCGACAGGCCGGGCACGGCGTTCTCAAAAGCGTACGAGAGAAAGGCGCTGGCGGTCTGCCTGGACGCGTTCTCGGGCAGTTTGCCGTTGTAGCTGGCATTGATATTGGCAAATTCAGGCCGCAGGAACTGGGCCGAGGTTTGCCACGCCAGTTGGCGCGTGAGCTGGCCCTGGGTCGCCAGTTCGATGCCGCGGTAGTGTTGTTCGCCGTCCGCCACGAACAGGTTGGCCGCGTTGGTGTAGTAACCGGGGCGGTCGATGTCGAACAGCGCGGCCGAGACCAGGGTGCCGCCCGGGGCGCGCCAGCGCATGCCCAGTTCCTTCTGGCGGCTCACGCCCGGCGCCATGCGTTCGCCCTGGTTGAGCGTGCCGGCCGGACCCGCCTCGCCTTCTTCCAGGCCCTGCGCGGCGGAGGCGTACAAGGACAGGTCGGCCAGCGCTTTGTAGATGACGGCGGCCATCGGCGTGGTCTTGCCGGCGGCGTAGTTGTTTGTGCCCTGCGCGCTGCGGTAACGCACCTTGCGCGCCCCGGCGATCAACTGCCATTGCGGCGACAGTTGCATGCGGTCGATGGCGTACAGGCCGTCGTCGCGCGTGTCGAGGGCGGCGGTGGTCGGCGTGGCCGGTCGCGGCGCGTACGTGATGCTGGTGATGACGACCGGCTCGTACAGGTTCTGCGCGGCGATCGCGTAGGTGCTCTGGTAGATCGGGTCCTGGGTCTTGTTGGTGCGGCTGGCGCCGAGCGTCATCTCGTGCTTGATGGCGCCGCTGCTGGCGGTGCCGAACAACTCGGCGCGCACGATGTTCGATCCGACCACGCTCTCTTGCGCATTGCCGGCGATGCGGCCGGCGCCGGTGGCCACGGCGGCCGGGTTGGTGAAGCGGAAAATGGCCAGGTTGCGTTCGCGCGCCACTTGCGAGCGGCCGGCTTCGAGCGTGAGCGCCCAGCCGTCGGCCAGCGCATAATCGGCGCGCAGGGCCACGCTTTTGCTGGTGGCGTCGAAGCGGGCGCTGTCCGGACCGACCAGGCGCGCCGGATCGAGCGCGCGCGGCAGGGCGATGATGCCGTTGACGGCGGTCGGCAGCGCAACGCCGGCTTGTTCGGTGATCTTGCGGCGGTCGTATTCCAGGTCGGCCTTGAGCAGCAGG
This sequence comes from Massilia rubra, assembly GCF_011682065.1. Lineage (GTDB taxonomy): Bacteria > Pseudomonadota > Gammaproteobacteria > Burkholderiales > Burkholderiaceae_D > Telluria_A > Telluria_A rubra. Next base: position 223,401 of record NZ_VUYU01000004.1, read on the forward strand.
CGCCTGTCGACGCGCCAGTCCAGCGCGGCGGAGGCGAAGCGGCGGCTGCCTTCGCCGACCTGGTCGAGGAAGCTGCCCAGCGAGCCAGCGGCGGCGTTCAGGCGCACGCCGAATTGCTGCCGCTCGCCGAAGCGGCGGCCGAGGTCGATATTCGCGATCGCCGTGCCCTGGTCGTCCAGCTTGACGCCGGCGCTGGTCACGGGAGCGGCGCCGGCGCGCCTGGTGACGAAGTTGACCACCCCGGCCGGCGAGGTAAAGCCGTAGTACAGCGCCGAGGCGCCCTTGAGCACTTCGACGCGCTCCTTGTTCTCCATCGGCACCTGCGAGAAGTTCATGATCGGCACCGAGCCGTTGAGGCGGTAGTTGGTGCGGTTTTCGACGGCTATGCCGCGGATGACCAGTTGGTCCCAGGTCTCGCCGCCGTTCTGCTGGCGCGTCACGCCGGCGCTATTGCGCAGGGCGTCGTACAGGCCGGCGGCCGCTTGCAGTTCCAGCACTTCGCGCGTGATGACGTTGACGGTGGAGGGCACGTCCATCACGTCGGCCCCGCGAAAGCTCCCGGCCGAAACCGAATTGGGCACGAAGCCCTGGGCGCGCACGGCCGTGATGGTGACCGCGTCGACCGCGCCGCCGTCCTCGGCCCGGGCGGCTGCGTGGGGCCCGATGCAGGCGAGCGAAACGGCGAAGCAGAGAGGGCGGAGGGTCGCCCGGCGTGGTGCGGTCATGGTAAAAGTCTCAAGAGAGCGTACAAAGGGTCAATATTTTATGCTAAATGAGAATCATTAGCAATTACTGCCGACGGTGCGTGGTACAGCTTCCGGGCGGCGCCGTCCGGCTTGGTATACTGCCCGCATTTTCACGCACAAGGTTATCCGATGGCCCACCCGCTGGAACTGCGCGCGCACGCGCTGCAGTGCTTACTCGAACCCGATCCGGCCACCAAGACGGCGGCGATTGCCGTGCTGGCGCAAGCGCACCTGAACGGTGACTGGCGCGTGGATAATGGCGCCGTGTTCGACGTGGCCGGTCCGATACCGGGCCGGCCCGAGCGCCCGCAACTGGTGCCGCCGCGCCTGGTGGGGCGGCGCTCGATGGTGACGGTGGAAGGGCGCGCGATGCTGGTCCATTCGCTGGCCCACATCGAATTTAACGCCATGAACCTGGCGCTCGATGCGCTGTGGCGTTTTGGCGGCCTGCCGGACGGGTACTACACCGACTGGCTGCGCGTGGCCAAAGAGGAGGCGTATCATTTTTCGATGCTGGCCGCGCACCTCGAGGTGCTCGGCTACCGCTACGGCGACTTCCCGGCCCACGACAGCCTGTGGGAGATGGTCGAGAAAACCAAGGGTGATGTGGTGGCGCGCATGGCGCTGGTGCCGCGCACGCTCGAGGCGCGCGGGCTCGATGCGATTCCGCCGCTGCGCGCAAAAATCGCGCAGGCGGGCGACATGGCGGCGGCGGCCATCCTCGATATCATCCTGCGCGACGAGGTCGGGCATGTGGAGATCGGCAACCGCTGGTATCGTTATCTGTGCGAGCAGCGCGGGCTCGATCCGCAGGCGGCGTACGCCGAGCTGGCGCTGCGCTACGAGGCCCCGGTGCTCAAGGGGCCGTTCAATTTCGACGCGCGCCGCCGGGCGGGGTTCACAGAGGCCGAGTTGGGAATGCTCTCTTGAATCCGCGGTGAGGCGTCATAGACCGCAGTCAGTGTCTTGGATGTGTCGCAGCCAGGCCACAGGCTGACTTCCGTGTCGTCTCTCGCGGCTTCACAGCTAACATGCGACGGATCGTTCTGCGTGGTAGCTGTTTGTGATACAAGCTATATGAAGTTCGCCTGACGTCAAGCGGTCCTCTTTCGTTAAGAATTTCTGCGCAAATGCGGAACCAAAGTCTCAGAGCGAAATCGAAGTGGAGGCGAGGTGCCAGGAATGGTCGCCCGCTTGCTAATCGATGACTTGCGCGACAAAACAATGAACGGCGAAGAGGAACCCAGTCCGGAGCAGTTGGCAGCAGAACTGTTCAGGCATGAAGCACGACTGACTGACGTCCAGCGTCTCGGCGCGCCCGTGATGCCTGTGGCGCTCTCCCAGTGGGTGCTAACCACCTTCCTTGTTGCATTGTTCGGCGTTGCGGCGTGGTTCGTGTGCAGTACACGCTACGCACACAAGGAAACCGTGATCGGGCAAGTGACCCCAGCGGAGGGGGCTCTGCGAATCATGGCCACAAAATCGGGCATTGCTGAAAGGGTGCTTGTTAACGAAGGCGATCATGTGCGGGCCGGTCAGGTTCTCATGTTTGTATCGTCCGCTCCGAAATTGGAGCATGGCGAATCGCTTGCAGGCAGCTTGCGCGCGAACCAGCTAAGCCAACTCGACTTGCAGGCGAGCCAGGCAAGCGCACGGCGCGACCAACTGTTGCGGCAGCGCGAAGAGATCGGTGCACATCGCAAGGGTATCGTCACCGATTTAGCGCAGATTGCCGGTTCGATCCGCCTGCAGAAGGAACGAGTAGCCATTCAGGAAAAAACGGTAGTGGCGGCACAGACCTTGGGTGCGCAGGGAATGATGCCCGCGCTCACAGTTCACGCCAAGGAAAACGACCTGATCGCATCACGCCAGCTGTTAAGTGCACTTTCCCGCGAAAAGTCTCAGCAGGAAAGCACACTCGAACAACTCAGGATACAACACGAGCGGCTTGGCGCAGAGCTGCGTCTGGTCGTGATAGATGCTGCGCAAATCGCTGTAAAAGAAGAAGAAAAACGGCTTACATACGAAGCTACGTATGCGGACAATCCCACCGCTCCGCGCGATGGCGTGGTGTCCGCTCTTCAGGTCAAGAACGGCACGCCGGTGTCGCCCAATCAATCCCTTGCCGTGATCGTGCCATCGAGCACAAACAACGGGGCCAGGTCGCTCGAGCTTGAACTCTGGGCTCCTTCACGTGCCATCGGCATGGTCAAAACTGGTGCAAAAGTGAAGATAATGTACGACGCGTTTCCGTATCAGGTATTCGGCGTTGGCGAGGGCGAAGTGCGTTTCGTATCGAACGCCCCGGTTTTGCCGAACGAACTGCCGATACCGACGGAAGCCAAGGAACAGCTTTACAAAATCCGGGTCGCGTTACAACGCGACAGCTTGTCCGCATATGGCAAGCGTTGGCCGCTGGCACCCGGAATGCGTGTAACTGCAGATCTGGTCCTCGAAGAGCGAAGTTTGCTCGACTGGTTACTGGACCCTCTACACGCGATGCAGCGGCGTTCAGGGGACGATGTGGCATCGATCCCACCTTCATCAATAAACTTATTTAGCAGGTGACATCATGCGTGAATTAAGCAAACATGAACTTTGTTTCGTTGCAGGGGGTATTGCTCAGAATAGGGCCGAGCATTGGACACGAAATTGCGACTGGGGCGCCGATAGCAATTTGATGATGTTTTCAGATCGTGATTATGCCAATGATGGCGGCGGCACGGTCGAATGGTTTTCCGATTCCAATGATTACTTTGGAGATTACGGGAATTACGACAACTGGAATGACAATTTCTCGGACGGATTTGTTGGCACCGACGCGGTCGGCGGCGGGGTTGGAAGGTACGCGTCAATTGCACCGGACGCGATCCCGCAAGGTGACTATCACTTCGAATATCATCAAAGTTCGGGCAACCTGATGTTGGTCGGGAAGGACGGAAGATCCTACCAATTTGGTAGCGAAAATGCCGGTTACTCAGGTACCCCGCTGTACAAGAATAATCCGGATGCCGACCATATTCGCAATGGCGGTCCCCTTCCTGAGGGTCGCTACATGATCGGTGACGTTACTAATCATAAAGGGCCAAATTCCATCGCGTTGAGACCGTCCTCGGAAAATGATATGCACGAACGGTCGGACTTCCTGATACATGGAGATAATGGGCGCGGCACCGCATCCGAAGGTTGCATCATCCTCCCGCGTGATATGAGGGAATCGATAGTGAACAGCAACGTGAAAGAGTTAAGGGTCGTAAGGTAGAGGGGCAGGCGGCTGGCATGTTGTGCCGCATTTCGATATTCCGGCCGATATTCCGGCCGGAATTTCTCCACCATGCGGAAAAAATTGAAAGGAGGGCAACGATGAGAGCGATGAGAGCAATGAGGGCGATGACTGTGCCGGTCCTGGTGCTGTCATGTCTCGCCTTAAAGGCCCACGCAGACACCTACCAGAGAAGTCTATCCGGTGGAATATTCGTGACGCTTGTAGATGGTTCCTTTAACGCATCCGAACACCACATACAGAATTGCAATCAAGCCGATACCTGTCTGGTTGATCACCTTCCGCCGCTGATGACTCTTGGTCTTCCGAACACCGAAGTAAAGTCGATTAAGGTCAGCGTGGGTGGATTGACGTACACCCTTCCTTCGTCGCGAATGTTCGATCCTGGACTGAGTTGGAAATTCGGCGGACTGGAACGATTTACGGGCTATTGCGTCAATCGTTTCAATTGTGCTTTCCGAGCGAGATTTGCCGAAGCCGGCGGCGCCTACTCGGCGGAATGGATCATCAAGGATGGGGTTGCGACACGTACGGTACTGTCTGCAAGTAACGATATTTCGGCGCTGTTTTCCGAGAATCCAATCCCGCCGCACGAGGGAGGGCGCGCACTCGCGGAAAGCAAGCTGCCTTAATGAAACTGAGCTGCAACCGCCTTCGCTGTTGTTTGAACTAACGGGTGGCCGTGCTCATTTGTTGATGCACTGGCATCTCTCAAAGTAATAGAATGCAAATTAAAGGAGCGCAGCGATGAAGTTAACTAGTCTGGCACTGCTGATGGTTCTTTTTCTGAATCTGGTCCCGTCTGCCATAAAGGCCGAAACATACCGGCACGTCATGTCGGGAGATGTCATTGTCACGGTTATTGACGGCCCCTTCGTGGCGGCGGAACACCATATACACGGATGCAGCAGGGGGCAAGCCTGTCTTGTCGACCACGTGCCACCCGTGGTTGCAACCGGCCGACCGGTTGACGAAATCAAGTCGATTAACATCAGCGTCGATGGCATGACCTACGCGCTTCAGGCGTCCGGCATGTTCAATACAAGCGTTGCCTTACGTAATGGAGGAATAAAGAGATTTGCCGGATATTGCTATGATCGTAATAACTGTGCATTTCGCGGACGATTTGGCGATGGGGGGCACTCGTATGTTGCTGAATGGGTAATCAAGAACGGTATCCCGACGCGTACAGTGCTGTCGCCATGCATGGATCTGGGTTGGTTATTCGATGACAATCCAATGCCGCCGAAATATGAGTAAGGAGAGGCGGCTACCTACGCTTCCCGTCGCATCATGGATCACATTTACCAGTCGGAGACCGCAGAGTGCGGACTAGTGTGCATCGCAATCGTGCTCAAGGAGCTCGGCGCGCCGACCGATTTGCATACACTGCGGCGGATCTGCCCTACGTCAGCGCGTGGCATGACGCTGGCCCAAGTGATGGACCTTGCCGCCACGGCTAATCTTACTTCGCGTGCAGTTCGGTGCGAGATGAGCGAACTGAATAAGTTACACCTGCCTGCCATTCTTCACTGGGGCATGCAGCACTATGTCGTACTCAGGCGGATTCGCAGGAATAGGGTGCAGATAATTGATCCGGCTTGCGGCGCGCGCACCCTTAGCATTAAGGAAGCGGGCCGCTACTTTACCGGTGTAGCGCTCGAACTTGCCACGGCCCCGGAATTCCGAAAGCGCCGGACCAGCAGTCCATTGAGCCTCTGGTCTTGGTTCCGCTTCGATGCGGTCAGCTATCGCTGCCTTGCACAGATTTTTCTGTTGTCGCTGCTTCTGCAAGCGTACATGGTAGCCAGTCCATTTTATATTCAACTTGTAGTTGATCAGGCCGCACTCAAGGGTGACCGACCGCTGTTGCTTGCATTGGCGACCGGTTTCGCGCTGTTCGGAGTTTTTAACATTGTGGCCGAACTGTTGAGGGCCATGGTCACCTTACAGCTGAGCGCGTTGATGAATTGGGATATGAGCGTGCGCTTATTACACCACCTTATACGGGTCCCCTTGCCTTGGTTTCAACGACGCAAGTTGGCCGACGTGCTGTCACGCTTCGATGCCATCGGACCGGTTCGATCGCTGATATCAGGCGGCTTGATTGTCACTACAGTCGATGGCCTGCTGGTGCTGACCACGCTTGCGATGATGTTCATGCTCGCGTCCGACCTTGCGTGGCTTGCCCTTGCCGGATTGACGTTGTATGTGGCGATCCGGCTCGTGGCTTTGCCTTTCAGTATCAGGCTGGGCATGCAGGCACTTGTGGCACATGTTGCGGAAAATGGCAAGCGCATAGAAACCATCCGGGCAATTCAAACAATCAAGGCGATGGGGGCGGAGCAGGCACGGGAACGCACTTGGGCTAATAGCCTTGCTGACTGTATCAGGTATGACCAGCGCCTGAATCTGACCAATCAAATCTTCGCCAGCGCGCTCGGCCTCCTTAGTGCAATGATCATGGTCTTCATCGTCTTTAATGGCGCGGGGGCGATCATCGATGGCAGCATGTCTGTCGGCCTGCTGTACGCGTTCATGGCATATGAGGGGCAGTTCATGGCGCGGTCCAGCGCATTTTTCGAACAGCTTGTCCAGTGGCGTATGACAGATATGTACTCGCACCGGTTAGCGGACGTCGTTCTGGTCGAACGCGAACATGGCGTGGACGCAGCATCGCCTGAAGGTACCTCGATCGATGGTGCCGTGGAACTATCCAATGTCGCTTTCGCCTACGCGCCACAGGACCCGTATGTTCTGAGCGGGGTATCGCTCAGGATCGACAAGGGGGAATTTGTGGCAATTGTCGGGCCTTCCGGTGCGGGAAAATCAACGCTTTTGAAAATTGTGTGCGGTTTGTAAACACCCTCAGCTGGCGAGGTAATACTTGACGGTCGCACGGTCAAGGCGTGGGGGACACGGACGGTCCGAAGAGCGTTCGGAACGGTCATGCAGGACGACGAGCTTTTGTCCGGTACCATCGCCGAAAACGTAGCTTTTTTTAACGAACAGATTGATTTACCGCTGGTGTGGCGATGCCTCCAGCGTGCAGCAATTGATGAAGATATTCGTCGGATGCCGATGGGAACCGACACCTACATCGGCGATATGGGAGGGGCACTATCGGGCGGCCAGAAGCAACGGCTGCTCCTGGCGCGCGCGCTCTATCGGATGCCGAAAATCCTCCTGCTCGACGAGGCTACGTCGCACTTGGATGCCCAGTGTGAAGCGCGGATAAACGCTGCACTGAAGTCACTGGCGATTACCCGCATCGTGGTTGCTCACCGGCGCGAGACGATCGACAGCGCGGACCGCATCATCTGCCTGGACGATGGGGGAGAGTATGCGCCGACAGGTCGCGCCAACGATATCCTTCCGAAGAACGTTGAACACAACATGATGCGTCGACCTTTTTTGTCAGTTCCGAATCCTTCAGCCCGGCAAGCGCAGCCTGAAGGTATTACCTGCGGCGCCGCTGTCCACCTCCGCGCTGCCGCCATGCAGCTGCATGATCGAGCGCACGATGGCCAGCCCGAGCCCGCCGGTGTCGCCATGCCCGCTGCGCGCGGCGTCGGCACGGTAAAAGCGCTCGAACAGGTGCGGCAGATGCGCGGCGCCAATCTCCGGGCCGACGTTATGCACGCTCAGCTCCAGCATGCCGTCGACGCTTGCGCTGGCGATGCCGACCGTGCTGCCCGGCATGCCATAACGCAGCGCATTGGCCAGCAGGTTGGCCAGCGCGCGCCGCAACAGGGCCGGGTCGGCCCGCACGCTGCCTTGCACGCGGCTGTCGAACGTCATCTGGCGTTCCTCGGCCATGCCCTCGAAATACTCGCACAGCTGCGCCACCAGCGGCGCCAGTTCGACCTCGCTGCGCTGCACCGCAGCGTCCGGCTGCTCGTTGCGGGCCAGGAACAGCATGCTGTCGATCATGCGTGAGAGCCGCTCGTATTCTTCCTGGTTCGAGGCCAGCAGTTCCTCATAGTCATCCGTGCTGCGCACCCGCGACAGGGTCTGCTGGGTGTGGCCCATCAGGTTGTTGAGCGGGGTGCGCAGTTCGTGCGCCAGGTCTTCCGAAAAACGCGACAGTTGCGCGAAGCCGTGTTCCAGCCGCGCCAGCATGGTGTCGAGCGCCGCGGAGAGTTCGGCCAGTTCGCTGACGTCGCCGCGCCCGGCCAGGCGCAGGTGCAGGTGGGCGCTGTCGATGGCGGCCGCGCGCGCCGCCAGCCGCCGTACCGGCGCCAGCCCGTGCCGGCTCACCTGCCAGCCCAGCGCGAACAGGAGCAGGCCGCTGGCGGCCAGCGCGATCAGGAGCTTGGCGCGGTACGAGGCCAGCATCTGCTCGCGCTCGGCCAGCAGCTTGCCGGCCACCAGGGTCAGGCCGGCGCCCCGGTGTTCCAGGCGGCGCCAGGCCAGGCGCGCGGGCGCGGCCCCGTGCACGTCGCCGAACTGGGTGTCGGCGCGGCCCGGCAGGCGCGGCACCGGCAGCCGCGCGGGATTGACGGAAATGCGCGCGCTACCCTGGTCGTCGATGATCCACAGCATGCTGTCGCGGTTGCCGAGCATGTTGCCGTAGAGCTGGGGCCGGCGTTGCAGGGCGTCGATGCTGGCGCTGTCGTCGATCAGCGCAACCATGCGCTCGACCCGGCCCGCCAGCGCCTGGTCGTCGCGCCAGGCCAGTTCGCGCGCCAGCGACTGGTACAGGTACACGCCCATGGCGCCGGTCAGCACGGCGCCGGCCAGCGCGAATTGCAGCGCCAGGCGCAGGCTCAGCGAGCGCGGGACGCGCATCAGGGCGGCGCTTCCAGCCGGTAGCCGGTGCCGCGCAACGTGTGGATCAGCTTGACGGGAAAGGGGTCGTCGACCTTGGCGCGCAGGCGCCGGATGGCGACGTCGACGACGTTGGTGTCGCTGTCGAAATTCATCTGCCACACCTGGGAGGCGATGAAGCTGCGCGAGAGCGCTTCGCCTTCGCGGCTGAGCAGCAGGTGCAGCAGCGCGAACTCCTTGTTGGTGAGCACGATGCGCTCGCCATTGCGGGTGACCTTGCGGCGCAGCAGGTCCAGGTGCAGGTCGGCCACTTGCAGGGTGTCGCGTTCGCGCGGCGGACCGCGCCGCAGCAGGGTGCGCACGCGCGCCAGCAGTTCGGCGTAGGAAAAGGGCTTGACCAGGTAATCGTCGGCGCCCAGTTCGAGTCCCTTGACGCGGTCTTCGACGGCGTCGCGCGCGGTCAGGAACAGCACCGGCGTGGCGCCGCGCCGGCGCACGATGTCCAGGAGCTGCCAGCCGTCCAGGCCGGGCAGCATGACGTCGAGGATGATCAGGTCGAACGTTTCTTCCTCGATCAGGTGGCGGCCGTCATGGCCGTCGCACGCGACCGATACCATGTAACCGGACTCGCCCAGGCCCTTGCGCAGGTAGTCCGCCGTCTTGCTTTCGTCTTCCACCAACAATATGCGCATGCCTGCTCCCGGTATGCGTCCGATTATGCCCCAGGCGCGCTTGCGAGCCGATTACAAATTCGTCATCCGGGCGTCATCGTGGCGTCGGGCGGGCGGCGTTAGCATGGGATCTTTGCTGCCCACCCGAAGGATTCACATGGCTTTGCGCCTCGCTTCACTTTCATTTTCGCTGCTGCTGATAAGCGGCGGCGTGGCTGCGGCGCCGGTGCTGCGCCTGGACATCGCGCTGCCGCTGGCCGGCGACCTTGTCGACGCCACCCTGGCCGCCTGCCAGGCGCAGGGGCGCGGCGCGGCGGTGGCCGTGGTCGACCGCGGCGGCAACCTGGTGGCGCTCAAGCGCGCCGACGGTGTCGGCCCGCACAACACGCTGGCGGCCCAGCGCAAGGCGTACACGGCCTTGTCGGCCAAAACGCCGACCCGGGTGCTGGCCGAACGGGCGCGCACCGAACCCGACACCGCCAACCTGACCACTTTGCCGGAATTGCTGTTGCTCGGCGGCGGCTTGCCGCTCATGTCCGGCAACGAGGTCATCGGCGGTATCGGCGTGGCCGGGTCCGGCGGCGCGGCGATGGACGAGGCCTGCGCCGCGCGCGCCATCGCATCGCTCGCAGCGCAGCTGTCCATTCAAACCAATCAATCCAATTAAGGGAGTATGACCATGAACATCACATCGCTTGCCGCCGCCCTGATCCTGTCGGGCGTCGCGCAACTGGCCGCCGCCGCCAATCCGCTCAGCGTGCACGTGCTCAATTTGCAGGATGGACTGCCCTCGGCCCAGGTCGAGGTGACCCTGGAAAAGCAGGCCGGCAAGCAGTGGGTCGCGCTGGGTGCGGGCAGCACCAATGCCGACGGCCGCATTCCGGCGCTGTTTCCCGAGGGGGAACGCTTCGACAAGGGCATTTACCGGGTGACCTTCAAGACCGGCGCCTGGTTTGCCGCCAGGAAGATCGACAGTTTCTTCCCGGAAGTGCCGGTATTGTTCGTGGTCGATGGCAAGGCTGCGCATTACCACATTCCATTGCTGATCAGCCCGTTCGGATTCTCGACCTATCGCGGCAACTGAGTCGCCGGATCAGCGCATCTTGAGGGCGTCGGTGAGGGACCATTTGAGCGGTGCCCCGGCGCTGTCGGTGATGGTGGTCAGTTCGCCGAAGATGCGTCCCTGCACGTTGTCGGGCAGGCGCACGAAGGCCGTGTTGCCGACCGCATCGTCGCCATGCACGAAACCCCAGGTAAAGAACTTGATCGCCGCGACCGTTTTGTCGGGCGTGTTGCTGACCTGCGGCACGATGGCGTAGGTACTGGCGGTGATCGGCCAGCTGCCGGCGCCTGGCTTATCGGTCAGCATTTCTTCATACGCCGCTTTGCTCGCCCAGCCGCTGTTGTTCATCGCCGACAAGAAACCGGCGCCGGTTGGCGAGACGAATTTGCCATCGCGATTTTTCAGGCTGGCGAAGCTCAGCTTGTTTTTCGTGACATACTGGAAGTCCACGTAGGCAATCGCGCCCGGCGTCTGCTTGAGCGCGGCCACCGCGCCGGAACTGCCTTTCACGGGCATGGTGCCGGCCGCCCAGGTGATGCTGTAACTGCTGCCGTAGCTGGCTTTCCAGTCCGGGCTGCTTTTGCTCAGGTAGTCGGAAAAGTTGTAGGTGGTACCGGACCCATCCTGGCGGGTCACGACCGTGATCGGCAGACCGGGCAGGGCCAGTCCCGGATTGAGCGCCTGCACCTTCGGGTCATTCCATTTCGTGATTTTCCGGCTGAAGATGTCGGCCAGCACCTCGCCCGTCAACTTGAGCTGACCGCTGCTCACGCCAGGCAGGTTGAAAACAGGAACGATACCCGACACAGCGGTAGGGAAACACAACAGTTTTCCGGCCTTGCGTTCGTCCGCCGACAGGGCGACATCGGTCGCGCCGAAGTCGACTTTGCGGTTCTTGACTTGCTGGATGCCTTCGGTGGAACTGCTGGACTGGTAGCTCAGGTTCACGTTCGACGACTTGCTGTAGGCGCTCGCCATCGAGGTGTACAGGATTTCGGCGGCCGACGAGCCGGCGCCGGTCAATGACGTTTGCGCATGCACGGCAGGCGAGGCCGCGACGATGGCGGCAAAAATAATTCGTTTAGCATAAAACATAGCGTATGTCCGTGTTCGATAGGTGATGCGGGGGTGTGGCGTCTGCATGGCTCCGGCGTCATGGCGTTGCTTGGGCCATGGCAGGCGGAAATGAGAGCGCGGGAGTGTCGTTTTTCTCAGGCTGAGCCGCGCTGGGCGTGGCAAGTTCCAAGGCGTGCAACGCGGCGCAACAGCGCGGCAGGCTGGATCGCTGGCAGTGACGCTGGCTACGCGGCCGGCGACGTATTGACAGATAAGTTTCTACGATTGATGATTCTACACGGAAATATCTGAAACGGAGCGTGTGCACCTGACTTTAGAGGAAAAGCTCGGAATTGCGCGCTGTTAGCAACATTAGAGAACAGCTATAGTGCCAGGAAAGAATTTGTAAATACACAAAGTTGTTTTTTTGATTAAATATATTCCTGTCTTGATTAACTGAATGACATGTGGGTGGGCGCTTGCACGGCTGAACCGCGGACATGAAAAGGCCACCGCATCGGCGCTGGCCGGCTGCAAAAGCGCTGCGCGTCCCAGGTCACTCAGGCCGCAGCGGCGTCGCTTTCTTCATCGTCGCCTTCGCCTTCTTCCATGGCTTCGTCCGCCTTGTATTTGAGCTGGGCGGCGCTGCAGGCCGACATGTCCAGGTCGTCCCGCACCCCCTTGTAGGTCGAGATATGCAGCTTGCCGTCCGGATGGGCGTACAGGTAGCGCACGTCGACCAGGGCGCCGACCGGCGGGATCTCGAAGTTCGATGAAATGGTGACCTTGCCCATGTCGACCTTGGCGCCGCTGGCGTCGAACACCACCACGTGCACGCTGCGCTTGCCCTTGGCAAGCTGCTCGACGACAAAGGTGCTGGTTTCATAGAACACGTGCTTGAGCGCGTCGCCGCCCGAGGCTGGCCGGCCGTGGGCGTAGGTGGCGTCCTTCTTGCGGAACACCACGCCTTCGCCGCGCTGTTGCCGGATCCGTTCGAAGGCCTCGGTCTTGGCCGCCGTACCCTGGTACAAGGGCGAGACCGACACGTTGGCGGTCGCGCCCACCGCCGCGGCGAGCAGCGCATGGCGCTCCACGAAGCCGAGCTCGTGCAGCTTGCGCCCGCCCAGTTCGAGGATGTCGAAAATGGAGAGGCGCGGACCGGGCAGTGCTTCGCCATCGAGGATGGTGCCGGCGGGCAGGCCCGACAAATCTTCCACCACGCCCAGCGGCAGCGGGACCGGAAAACCATTGCGCTTGCTGCCGACCAGTTCGCCCGGCGCCTTGACCGACACCATGCGCCGGTGGCCGTCATCCTTTTCCTGCATGACCCAGGCGTCGTCCTGCAGCAGCTTGAGGGCGCGCTCTTCGGGAATCGGATTGAGCAACTGCGGCAGCACGCCGGTGAAGGCCGATTCGAGCTCGGTGCCCTGGTAGGGCACGCCGGCGTCATCGGGGCTGTAGCCGCCTTTGAGCTTGCTGCGGACCAGGGTGTCGTAGATCTCCTTCGCCTCGGCGTAGGGCAGGGGCGTGGCGGTCTTGGCCTGGTGCGTCAGCGCGCTGCCGCGCCGGCCGTTGCGCCCGTACACCATCCAGCCGCCCTCGACCGGGTCGAGGTGGCAATGGTATTCCTTGTCGGTCGAGCCCTTGGTCTGGTACAGCGAGACTGATTGTTTTTCCATGCGATTATCCTGACAATAAAATGAGATGCATAACGAGAAGCGCCATGGCGCCCCGGCGCCAGCCATGCTGGCACGCACAGCCGCGCCGATGGTAAGATCGCGCCATGACTAATACACTTGCCACCACTCTTCAGCCGACCCTGGTCCATACCCTGCGCATGCCGATCCGCTGGGGCGACATGGATGCGATGGGCCACGTCAACAATACCGTGTACTTTCGCTATATCGAACAGGCCCGCATTTCCTGGTTCGACGAGATTGCCTGCACCCCCGATCCGGCGGGCGAGGGCCCGGTGATCGTCAACGCCCACTGTTCCTTCCTGAAACAGCTCAAGTACCCGGGCGAGATCGAGATCAGCACCTTCGTCGGGCCGCCCGGACGCTCCAGTTTCGAAATGTTCCATCAGATCCGCATGGTCGGCGCCGACGGCAATCCGGGCGTCTTGCACGCCGAAGGCGGCGCCAAGATCGTGTGGGTCAATTTTCCAGCCGAAAAATCGGTGCCGCTGCCGGCGGAAATCTGCAAGCTGCTGCCGCCGCAAAAGCGCTTGCCGCCGAAGTAGCAGGTCGCCGGGCACCCGATATCGTATCAGCAATTTTTGATTCCAAGAAAACTGGGTCGATGACCCGCTCAACGGCTCGCACGCCATGCCGGTAACAAAAAAGCCCCTGATTCCAGGGGCTTTTTTGTTACCGGCATGGCGCAAGCGCGCCACGCCAGGCTTACTTGTCGGTATTGAGCAGCGAGTGACGGCGCGAATACGCGAAGTACACGACCAGGCCGATCGCCAGCCAGATGCCGAAGGCGATCCAGGTGGTCTTGCTCAGGAAGGTCATCAGGGCCACGCAGAAGATGATCGCCAGTCCCGGCACCACCGGCACGCCGGGGCAGCGGAAGGCGCGCGGCAGGTCCGGACGGGTGCGACGCAAGACGATCACCGCCACCGACACCAGGCAGAACGCGGCCAGCGTGCCGATGTTGATCAGCTCGGCCAGTACGCCGAGCGGCACCACGGCGGCGATCAGGCCGAACACGATGCCGACCATCCAGGTGGCAAAGAACGGGGTGCCGTATTTCGGGTGGATCTTGGCCAGGCGCTGCGGCAGCAAGCCGTCGCGCGACATGGCGAAAATCACGCGGGTCTGGCCGTAGGTCATCACCAGGATCACGGTGGTCATGCCCAGGATCGCGCCCAGGTCGACGAAGCCGGCGACCCAGTTCTGCTTGGCGAACTGCAGGGCCAGCGAGACCGGGTGATCGACGCCGGCAAATTGCTGGTAAGGCACGATGCCGGTCATGATGGCCGAGACGATCACGTACAGGATGGTGCACACCACCAGCGAGCCGATGATGCCGATCGGCAGGTCGCGCTCGGGGCGCTTGACTTCTTCCGCCGCCGAGGTCACCGCATCGAAGCCGATGAAGGCGAAAAACACCAGCGCGGCCGCACTCATCGTCCCGTTCATGCCGAATGGCATGAAGGGCTGCCAGTTGGCCGGCTCGACATAGCGCGCGCCGACCACGATGAACAGCAGCACCACGCCGATCTTGATCACCACCATCACGCTGTTGATGCGGGCCGATTCACGCACGCCGAACGAGAGCATGGCCGTGAGCAGCAGCATGATGATCATGGCCGGCAGGTTGAACAGGGTCTCGACGCCGGGAATCGATCCGGGCGCGGCCGTGAGCGCGACCGGCAGCTTGATCCCGAGCCCGCCGATGAGCGACTGGAAATAGCCGGACCAGCCGACCGACACGGCCGAGGTGGCCAATCCGTATTCGAGCAGCAAATCCCAGCCGATCATCCAGGCCACCACTTCGCCCATGGTGGCGTAGCTGTAGGTGTAGATCGAGCCGGCCACGGGAATGGTGGAGGCAAATTCGGCGTAGCAGAGGGCGGCGAAACCGCAGGCCATCGCGGCGATCACGAAGGACAGGGTCAGGGCCGGGCCGGCCGTCACGGCGCCGGTGCCGGTCAGCACGAAAATACCGGTGCCGACGATGGCCCCGATGCCCATCAGTACCAGGTCAAGCGGCCCCAGCACTTTCTTCAAGCCACCGGCGGCGCGGCTTTGCGCCACCATGGCGTCCAGATTTTTCGTTCGGAAAAGGCTCATTCAATTGTCTCGCTTAAAGTCTTATGTTTTTAAGATGCCACCCAGGCAGCTTCTTTACGGCCGGGGTGTACGACTACTGCGCCCGCGATTGTAACGTACCGGGCGCGGGCATTGACGAGTTGCGGGAATAAAGATGGCGAAAAGAAAACAAAAGCGGGGGGTGAGGCGGGCATTCCCCGCGCCGGACGGCGTCGGCGCGGGGGTGAAACAGGGGATCAGGCGAACAGGAAGGCGCTGTTGTCGCTGCTGTCTATGCCGGTAAGCAATACCGGTGCGTGCCCGGCGTCAGGCGGCGCCAGGTCCTGGATCGGGCTTTGCACGCCGGGGAGCTTGGCCATCTTGCCGATCACCTGTTGCACCATCGGCTGGAAAGCGAGGACATCGGTGCTGGCGCTGAGCGAGCCGAGCATGGTGCGCACGGCGGCCGCCGGGCCGGCCCCGTTGTACGCGCCGCCCAGGTTGCCCATGTCCAGGGCATAGGTAAAATTGCTCGCCACGTTGATTTTTACGCCCAGCAATTGGGCATCCGCCTGGCCTTGTGGCGTGTTGTTCGACTGCGCGCCGGCCATGATGGCCAGCGATGCGCCGGCGCGCGTCAGGCTGCCGGTGTCGATGGCCTTGCTCCAGAAATCGAGGCCGCCCTGGTCGGGAGCCCGGTTGAGCACGTTGGCATAGATGGCGGTCACGAAGCTTTTGTTGTCGCCGCCGTACAGGGCGTTCGATTCGGCGCTGGCGCCGAACGAGTCGACCAGGCTCTTGAGCGCGGCATCGGTGCCGTAGCGCGCATTCAAGCCGCTCACGGTGGTGGGGGCTTTCAGCGCGGCCAGCTGGGCCTGGAAGCTGTTCAGGCCGCCGACATCGGCGGCGCGCCCGAAGTAGCCGATGTACAGCGATTCGGCCAGGTCGACATAGGTCATGTCGAGAAAGGTCGTCTTGCCCGTGATATCGGAAAAGCGCAGCACTTCGACATTCGACAGGACATCGTTGCCCTCGTTACGCAGGATCGAGGTCACGCTGGTGGTATTGCCGTTGCGCAGGATGGTGTAATTGACGCGCGGATTGTAAAACACGACCTGGTCGATGCCGCCGCCGCCATCGATCAGGTCGTCCACGCTGCTCCCGTACCCGACAGTCTCGTCGAGGTCGTTGCCTGTGATCCGCTGCGGCGCTTTCGCCGGCCGGTTCATGTCGGCGTACACGGTGAGCGAGGTGGTCATGTTGGTGCTGAGCTGGTTCCAGCCCGCGGAGACATAGAATTTGCCCGAATACGGCGCGATAAAATTGATCAACAGGTCGCTGGGGTAGGCCTCATCGTAGCCCAGTTCGCGGTCGACGGCGATCGCATTGCCGGCCATGTCGTACACGGTGATGCCCGACGGATCGCGCGCACTGTCGCTGGAGATGTCGTAGGGGATGTTGGCGATCCCGTTAAAGTAATACACGTCATTGAACAGCAGGTGCGTCCCGTCGCTGCGGAAACTGGCCGATTCGTCCCAGTCGAACGAGTAGCCGTCGTAGCGGATCGGGTAAAAGGTCAGCAAGGGAGCGCTGTTCATTTGCGCCGCGCTCAGGTCGGGCAGGGTGTCGATGGTCAGGTAGGTCATGGTGGTCGTTGGGGAAGGGCAGCCCGTCCTTCACGCAGACGGGGATTGATCGGGCAAAACAGCAGGGGCGTCGGCAGCTCGGGCGCCGCTGTGGATGCCTCGCTCACCAATCTTAACCGGCGAGTGTAGCGGATTTTATGCTCAATCGGCAACAGGTATTTGTTTTTGTTAACTATTTGCCGGTGATGTGCGCGCGGCGAAGGTGGGCATGCCTGTGCCGGCGCGGGCCGGCACAGGAGAGTAAGGCGTCAATCAGGCATACACGAAAGCGGGGGAGTGGCTGTCCACGCCGCTCAGGGCGATGACCGGTGCGTCCGGTTGCGCGAGGGCCGGCGCATCGCCCGGGCTGGCCAGGCCGCCGGTCGAGGTCGGCAAGGAGTTTACCGCTTTCATCACCTGGGTCTGGAAGGTGAACGCGTCGGTACTGGCGCTGACCTGCTTGAGCAGCTCGCGCGCCACGGCGGCCGCGCCCAGGCCGTTGTACGCGCCGACCTTGTCTTCGGTTTCCAAGCCGTAGGTAAAGTTCGAGGCCACGCTGATCTTGTTGCCGATCAGCAGGGCGTCCAGCTTGCCCTGGGTGCTGCTGTTGGCCTGCGCCCCGGCCATGATCGATAGCGAGGCATTGGCGCGCGTGAGCGCGCCGGCGTTGATGGCATTGGTCCAGAAATCGAGGCCGCCCTGGTCCGGCTCGCGCCCGAGCAAGTTGGTGTAGATCGCCCGCACGAAGGCCTTGTTGTCGCCCGAGTACAGCGCGTTCGACTCGGCGCTCGAGCCGAACGAGTCGATCAGTACTTTGACGGCCGGGTCGCTGTTGTAGCGGGCGCTCAGTTCGGCCGCGCTGGACGGTGCATTGAGCTCGCCCAGGCGCGCCTGGAAGCCCTTCAGGCCGCCCGTGTCGGCCGCGCGTCCGAAATAGCTCACGTACAGCGCCTGGGCCAGGTCGCTGTGGCGGATGTCGGTCACCTGGCCGGAGAAGGAGAGCTTTTCAACGTTGCGCAGGCTGTCCACGCCATCGTTGCTCACCAGCGAGTAGACCAGCAATTCGGCGCCGCTTTTGACGATGTCGTAATCGCCGCGCTTGCCCTGGTAGACCATGGTGTCGACCCCGCCCAGCCCGTTGACGAGGTCACTGCTTTTGGTGGCGACGAAGACGTCCGCGCCATCGGTGCCGGTGAGCGTGTTGGTCGGTTTCGGTATGGTGTCGAGGTCGGCGTAAATGTTCAGCGAGGCGCCCAGGTTGACATCGGCCGAGCCCTGGTGCCATCCCGCGTCGACGTACACCGTGCCCGAATACGGCGCGACGAATTTGGACAGGAAATCGTTTCCGTAGCCGCTGTCGCTCTCCTTGTCGACCGCGATCGCCTTGCCCGACTTGTCATACAGCGTGATCAGGAAGGGGTCGAAAAAGCTGAAGCTGAAAATATCGTAGGTGGCGTTCTCGACGGCTGTGAACGCATACAGGTCGTCCAGGCTCGCGTAAGGGGCGCTGGTGTACACCGAGGCCGACTGGTCCCACGACGAGGTGGCGCTGGTCGGAACGTACGTGGCGAGCGTCAGCGTATGGGCTTGGGCAAGCTGTTGCGCGGTCAAGGAGGGAAGGTAATCGATAGTGGGGTAGGCCATGGTGGTGTCCTTGTCGTTCGTCAGGGAAAGCGCCATGCCCGGCATGTCGCTCGCTTCGGTTCAGTATTCCACGAGTATCGTTCAATTTCTAGATAGAAATATGTCTTTCTTGTTAATGAGCTGTTAGCAAGTGTAAGCACTGGTAAGCCTGCGTGTCCAACAGCCGATTTCGTGATGATTTAGTCTGAACAGGGACCAACGTGTTGATAAAAACGACATTAATATAAAATATATCATTGATCTTGATAAAAATCATGACATCTGCATAAGAAACTATTATCATAGGCAATTCTTTGTGTAACTCGGAGTAGTAAAAATGTTGAACACCATGCAAACCAAGCTGTGCCTGACAGTGATCGCCGTTGCGGCCCTGGCCGGTTGCGCCACCAGCACCAAGCCCGGAGCCGTGGGAGTCACCCGCTCCCAGATGATGCTTGTGTCGGCCTCGGAAGTGGATGCGATGGCGCTGTCCAGTTTCAGCAACCAGAACCAGAAGGCAAAAAGCGAAGGTCGCCTGGTGACCAAAGGCACCGAATACAATCGCGTGGCGCGTATCGCCAAGGCCCTGCAAGTGCAGGTGCCGGTATTCCGCGATGATGCCAAGGACTGGAAATGGGAGCTGGCGCTGATCGACGCGCCGGTGCTCAACGCTTCCTGCGCTCCGGGCGGCAAGATTACCTTTTACACGGGCCTGATCCGCCAGCTCAAGTTGACCGACGATGAAATCGCGATGGTCATGGGCCACGAAATTGCCCACGCCTTGCGCGAGCACGGACGTGAACGCATGTCGCAGGCCAAGGCCACCGGTGGCTTGACCGCGCTGGCCGGCGTGCTGGCCCCGAGCAAGGGCTTGCAGGTCGCGGTCGCCAGCGAGGCGACCCACTACCTGTTCACCTTGCCGAACTCGCGCGAGCATGAATCGGAAGCCGACACCATGGGCCTGGAACTGGCGGCGCGCGCCGGCTACAATCCGCGCGCGGCGATGTCGGTGTGGGAAAAGATGGCAGCCGCATCGGGCGGCGCCGGCAACGCCGAGTTTTTGTCGACCCACCCGTCCGACTCTACCCGGATCGCCTCGCTGACCGCGATGCAGCCGCGCGTGACGCCGCTGTATGATGCGGCGACCAAGCCAGAGGGGGCGGCCAAGCCAGAGGCGCCGGCCAAGCCAGAGTCGGCCAGCAAGCCAGAGTCGACGAGAAAGACAGGCAAGAAGAAGTCATCCAGGTAAGTGAAGTCAATGCGCTTGCCTTGCAAGGCAAGCGCTTCTATTCCCTGTACAGTCACCATCCTCTCGGCACCCTCACTTGCCGCGCACTCAGGCAAACATGAACGCGTCCGCAATGCCGCCGACCCCGGTCAGTTCGATGACCGGCGCGTCGCGCAGCGCCTCATGCGCAGCGAACGGCATCTCTCTTGCCTGGTCGGGCACGCCACGTGGCGGCGGCAGGGCGAACATCGCATCAATCACATCGTCCTGGAAATCGAACGCATCGGTCGTTGTCGTGACTGCCCCGAGCAGCTTGCGCGCGATGCCGGCCGCGAAGTCGCCGTCATAGCGGTTGCCCTTGTCGAACGTTTCCAGCGCCAGGGTAAAGTTCGCGGCGACGCTGATCTTCTTTTGAAGCAGCAGCGCGTCTGCCAGCCCCTGGGCGCTGGTGTTGCCCTGCGCGCCGGCCAGGATCGACAGCGAGGCGTTGGCGCGCGTGAGCGAACCGCTGTCGATCGCATTGCTCCAGAAATCGAGGCCGCCCTGGTCCGCGTCGCGGCTCAACAGGTTGTTGTAGATGGCCTTCACGAAGGCCTTGTTGTCGCCCGAGTACAGCGCTTTCGATTCGTGGCTCAATCCAAAGGAATCGATCAGGTTCTTCACCGAGGCATCCTTGGCGTAGCGCGCGCTGAAGTCGTTGACGTTGGCGGGCGCGCCCAAGGCGGCCAGCTGGGACTGGAAGCTCTTCAGGGCGCCGACATCGGCCGCGCGGCCGAAGTAGGCGACATACAGCGACTGGGTCAGGTCGCCATACTGCATGTCGTAACTTCCATCCGAGAAGCTCAGTTTTTCCACGGAGCGCAGGGTATCGACGTCCTTGGTGTCGGGAATCGACCAGATGCGCACCTTGTCGCCGTCCTTGATGATGTTGTACGAGGCGCGCGTGCCGGCATAGGCGACGGTATCGATGCCGCCACCGCCATCGATCAGGTCTTCGGCGCGGGTGGCGACGAAACGGTCGGCCCAAGCGGTGCCCGTCATCGTGCTCACGGGCGGCAGCACGGGTGGCGGGGCGACGTTCTTGGTATCGACGTCGCCAAACACTTTGAGCGACACCGCCAGGCCAAGCTCGGTCTGGCCCTGGTTCCAGCCGGCGTCGACATACATCGTGCCCGAGTACTCGGCGAACAACCTGGGCAGATAGTGCATGCCTGAGCTTCCATCCGTCTCATTGTCGGCGCCGATCGGGCGGCCGAGATTGTCGTACACGATGATGCGGGTCGGTTCCAGGTAGCTGGTGCTGAACACATAGTAGGTGACGCCCTTGACCGCAGTAAATGAAAACAGGTCGTGCTGCATCGCGCCGACCTGGTTGCTTTTTACGCTGGCCAGCTCGTCCCATGGGGTCAAGTCGACGTTCTCGTAGAACGGGTCGAACGTCAGCGGCGCGGCGCTGCCGAGCTCATGCTGGGTCAGCGATGGTAAATCCAAAATGGGGTAAGTCATTGACATCCTTGTTGTTCGTCACGGGAAAACAGCCTGCGCGCACGCGGCACGGCCGGGTGTCCCGGCTGCACGGGAGGTCCGATACCTCGGCCCCGCCGACTGGCTTGTCGTCCACAGCGGGGTAGGGTAAAGGCATGCGGGCGTGTCGGGCGATCGGCCGACAGCGGCTGGCCGCAGGGGCGTCGCGCCCGGACGGCTTGTTGTGATTGTTAAGTAAGCACAAATGGTATCGCAAGTTCATTAATGCGCATAGGAAATGATTATTTCCCGTGCTTACAGGACTAAGTGTTGTTAAGAAAAAACAAAATGCGCTAGCGCTGGAACCGCTTGCCGCCACCATTGCCCTGTGGCCGAGGGCGTTGCCCAAGCGCTCAAACCAGTTTATCGCACGAGCGTGCGTCGACTAACAGACCAATCCATGCATGCCGGGCATTCTTGATAAATTGCACGTTTTACGTAAGCGCAACACATCATTCAACGCCTTCAAAGGATGCCAACACATGGACGAGTTCAGCGACATCAAACTATCGAGGCGGGAACTGTTAATCGCCGGGGCCATCAGCGTGACAGCGGCCGGCGTGCCGGGTGCGGCCGGCGCGGCGGGGGCGGTTGCCGCCACGCCCGCCGCCGCCCCGGTGACCAACAAGGTCGCCTTCCAGGTCAACGGCAAGCGCCACGCGCTCGAGGTCGACACTCGCACCACCTTGCTCGATGTGCTGCGCGAAAACCTGCACCTGACCGGCACCAAGAAGGGTTGCGACCATGGCCAGTGCGGCGCCTGCACCGTCATCGTCGATGGCCGCCGCATCAACTCCTGCCTCAGCCTGGCGGTCATGCATGAGGGTTCCGACATCACCACCATCGAAGGCCTGGGCAACAAGGACAAGCTGCACCCGATGCAGGCCGCCTTCATCAAGCATGACGGCTACCAGTGCGGCTACTGTACGCCGGGGCAGATCTGCTCGGCCGTCTCGGTCCTCAGCGAGATCAGGCAGGGCATCCCCAGCCACGTGAGCGCCGACCTGATGGCCAGGCCGCTGCTGTCGGCGGAGGAAATCCGCGAGCGCATGAGTGGCAACATCTGTCGCTGCGGGGCCTATTCGAACATCCTCGATGCGATCACCGAGGTCGCGGGGAGCCAGGCATGAAGGTGTTTACCTACCAGCGCGCCACCAGTGCCGCCGACGCCGCGTCCGCCGCCATGCGCTCCCCCGGCGCCAAATTCATTGCCGGCGGCACCAACCTGCTCGACCTGATGAAGCTCGAAATCGAAACCCCGGGCCACCTGATCGATGTCAACGGCCTCGGCCTGGACAAGATCGACGCCACCCCGGACGGCGGCCTGCGCATCGGCGCCCTGGTGCGCAATACCGACCTGGCGTCGGATGAACGGGTGCGGCGCGACTACGCCGTGCTCTCGCGCGCCTTGCTGTCGGGCGCCTCGATGCAGTTGCGGAACAAGGCGACCACCGCCGGCAACCTGCTGCAGCGCACGCGCTGCCCCTATTTTTATGACACCAACCAGCCCTGCAACAAGCGCCAGCCGGGCAGTGGCTGTTCGGCCATCGGCGGCTTCAGCCGCCAGCACGCCATTGTCGGCGCCAGCGACGCCTGCATCGCCACCCATCCGAGCGACATGGCCGTGGCCATGCGCCTGCTCGACGCCCAAGTGGAAACGGTGCGCCCCAATGGCGCCGCGCGCACGATTCCGATTGCCGACTTCCACCGCCTGCCGGGCAGTACGCCGCACATCGAAACGCTGCTCGAACCGGGTGAACTGATCACCGGCGTCACCTTGCCCAAGCCGCTCGGCGGCACGCATGTGTACCGCAAGGTGCGCGACCGTTCCTCGTACGCCTTTGCGCTGGTGTCGGTGGCGGCGGTGATCCTGCCGGACGGCGGCGGCCGGGTGGCGCTCGGCGGGGTGGCCCATAAGCCGTGGCGCATCGAAGCGGCCGAGCAAAAGATGGCCGGCGGCGCCAGGGCCGTCGTCGACCAGTTGCTGGCAGGGGCCAAAACGACGCACGACAACGCATTCAAAATCACGCTGGTCCAGCGCACGCTTCACGCGGTGCTGGCGGATGCGAAGAAAGGCTGACCATGAAGTTTTCCACACCCGCCACCACCAATCCGATCGACCAGATGAAGGTGCTCGGCCGTCCGTTTGATCGCATCGACGGCCCGGCCAAGACCACCGGCACGGCGCCCTATGCCTACGAGCAGCATGAAGCGGCGCCGAACGCCGCCTACGGCCACGTGGTCGGCGCCGGCATCGCCAAGGGCCGCATCACGTCGATCAAGCTCGATGAAGCGCGGCGCGCGCCGGGCGTGATCGCCGTCATCAGCGCCGACAACGCCGGCGCCCTCGGCAAGGGCAAGTTCAATACCGCCAGACTGCTCGCCGGGCCGGACATCCAGCATTACCACCAGGCCATTGCGCTGGTGGTGGCCGAGACGTTCGAGCAGGCGCGCGCCGCCGCCAACCTGGTCAAGGTGACGTACGCAAAAGAGAAGGGCGCGTATGACCTCGCGAAGGTCAAGGGCTCGGCCACCGAGCCCAAGGGCGAGAATGCGGACACCAAGGTGGGCGACTTCGAGCGCGCCTACGCCGGCGCGCCGGTCCGGCTCGACGCCACCTACCGCACGCCGGACCAGTCGCACGCGATGATGGAGCCGCACGCCTCGATCGCTTCGTGGGAAGGCGAGCAGTTGACCGTGTGGACCGCGAACCAGATGATCGACTGGACCCGCGGCGACCTGGCCAGGACGCTCGGCATCCCGAAAGAAAACGTGCGCCTGGTTTCGCCGTACATTGGCGGCGGCTTCGGCGGCAAACTGTTCCTGCGCTCGGAAGCGTTGCTGGCGGCGCTGGGCGCGCGCGCGGCCAAGCGGCCGGTGAAGGTGGCGCTGAGCCGCCCGCTGATGATCAACAACACCACGCACCGTCCGGCGACCATCCAGCGCATCCGCATCGGCGCCACGCGCGACGGCAAGATCAGCGCAATCGGCCACGAAAGCTGGTCGGGCGACCTGGCGGGCGGTCAACCCGAAACGGCGGTGATGCAAACGCGCCTGTTGTACGCCGGCGCGCACCGCATGACCAAAATGCGCCTGGCGGTGCTCGATCTGCCGGAAGGGAACGCGATGCGCGCCCCGGGCGAAGCGCCCGGCCTGATGGCGCTCGAAATCGCCATGGACGAAATGGCCGACAAGCTCAAGATCGACCCGGTCACCTTCCGCATCCTCAATGATACCAAGGTCGATCCGGAAAAACCGAGCCGGCCGTTCTCGCAACGCCGCCTGATCGACTGCCTGCGCAGCGGCGCCGACAAGTTCGGCTGGAAGGAACGCAGTGCCGAGCCGGGCAAGAAGCGCGAAGGGCGCTGGCTGATCGGCATGGGCGTGGCCAGCGCCTTCCGTAACAACCTGGTGATGAAGTCGGGGGCCCGCATTCGCCTCGACGGCAAGGGCGTGGTCACGGTGGAAACCGACATGACCGACATCGGCACCGGCAGCTATACCGTCATCGCCCAGACCGCGGCCGAGATGATGGGCGTGACGATCGACAAGGTGGTGGTGCGCCTGGGCGACTCGCGCTTTCCGGTATCGGCCGGCTCGGGCGGGCAGTGGGGCGCCAACAGTTCCACCGCCGGGGTGTACGCGGCGTGCATGAAGATGCGCGAGGCGGTGGCGCAAAAGCTGGGGATGGACCCGGCCGAGGCCCAATTTGCCGGCGGCGCCGTCAGCGCGGGCGGCAAGAGCGTGCCGCTGGCGCAAGCCGCGCAGGGCGGCGAACTGGTGG
This sequence comes from Massilia rubra, assembly GCF_011682065.1. Classification (GTDB taxonomy): domain Bacteria; phylum Pseudomonadota; class Gammaproteobacteria; order Burkholderiales; family Burkholderiaceae_D; genus Telluria_A; species Telluria_A rubra. The sequence continues at coordinate 248,532 of NZ_VUYU01000004.1, forward strand.
CCGAGGACGCGATGGAGTACGGCGACCTCGACAAAAAATTCCAGCAGTCGACCTTTGGCGCGCATTTTGTCGAAGTGGCGGTCGATGCCGTCACCGGCGAAACGCGGGTGCGGCGCATGCTGGCCGTGTGCGCGGCGGGGCGTATCCTCAATCCGAAGTCGGCGCGCAGCCAGGTGATCGGGGCGATGACGATGGGCCTGGGCGCGGCGCTGATGGAAGAACTGGTGGTCGATACGCGCACCGGGTTTTTTGTCAATCACGACCTGGCCGGGTATGAAGTGCCGGTGCACGCCGACGTGCCGCACCAGGAGGTGGTGTTCCTCGACGAGACCGATCCGATGTCGTCGCCGATGAAGGCCAAGGGCGTGGGCGAGCTGGGTATTTGCGGGGTGGCGGCGGCGATTGCGAATGCGGTCTACAACGCCACCGGCGTGCGTGTGCGCGACTATCCGCTCACGCTCGACAAGCTTCTTGAGAAGATGCCGGCCATGAGCTGACGCGGCTCTTGCACGCCACGAAGAAGTGGAACAGTGCCATCGCATGCGTTATGCTGTCGCCTCACGGCGCGAACCGCAGGTTTTTCGGTTCGCCGCCGCGTCGACAGTCATAACGGGAAGATGGGCATTGTCTATGTCAAGTGAGAAGAATACGGTGGTTCCCGAGCTGGAGCCACTACCTGCGCGCGTGGCGCCACGGCTGCCGCCAACGCTGCTGGCGACGGAATCGGCATGGTCCGGCGACGCCGCCGCCAAAAAGCGGGCGCGCGAGGAACGCGATGCGCTGGTGCGTGGGGTGACGTCGATCGACGCCATGCGCGAAGCGATCAAGCGGGTCGCACGCGCGCTGCCGGTCATCGACCAAGTGCCGCGCATCGGCGTGCTCGATGCGGCGGCGTTCCGCGCGCGCGCGGCGCACGGGCTGCCATTCCTGATCACGGGCGTGGCCACGCGCTGGCCATTGTCGTCCCTCACCCCGCAATCACTGCGCGAGCGCTTCAGCCACGTGCCGGTGCGCGCGCGCGTGGGCGACTATATCAACACCGCTTTCGCGCCCGATCGCGCCATGCGCGATATGTCCATGCTGGAGTATCTGGACCTGGTCGCCGCCGGCACGCAAGGCTTGCCGCCCTACCTGGGCAATCTGGAATTGCGCGAATTGAACAGCATGTGCTACTGGCCGGCGTACTTCAGCAAAATGGGGCCGCCGCGCTTCTGGCTCGGGCCGGCGGGCACGGTCACGCCGCTCCATTGCGACTACGACGACAATATCTTCGCGCAGGTCTGGGGCAGCAAGCGGATCTTCCTGGCGCCGCCGCACCACGACGAATTCCTGTATCCCAGCCAGGCCAATGCCATTTTGTTTGGTTCGCCGGTCGACCCCGAGGCGCCCGATTTCGACAAATTCCCGCTGGCGCGCCAGGCTGCCATGATCGAGGTGATCGTCAATCCGGGCGACATGCTGTATGTGCCGGCAGGCTGGTATCACCAGGTGCGCGCGTTGACGTTTTCACTGTCGGCCAACCGCTGGGCAAGGGCGATGCCGTATGCCTTGAATGAGGACGCGTCCTTGCGGCGCGCGGGGGATTAGCAAAAAAGCCGGTGGACGAGGGAACTTTCTCTTGCTGCGCATTGTCTTATGAAAATGCCACCATATGAAGGGTTTACCCATGTCCACCTCGTACGAACATTCGGCCCGTCGGTTTCAGCACCAGGCACCACCATTTACAGTGTCGCGGACCAGGCGCATGCACCCGCTGTGGCGATACCTGTGGCCGTATCGTTCGGCGAACCATTTCACCTTGACGATATGTTTCTACATAGCAATGTGGACATTGCAGGACATGTTTTTCCAGCTGCCGCCGTCCGCGCGTGGCTTTACGCCGCTCGGCTTGCTGGCTTTGGTGTTCATGGCCACCATCATGATTCCGTACGATGAACTGCCGGCAAAGCTAACGATCACCACGCAGGTCCCGGCCCAGCGTCTTCTGGACGACATCGAGGAAGTAATGGCCGAGAACCGTTTTGCGGTCCAGGCGTCGGCATTTGGTGAACCCGGCCATGTGCATTTCTTCCCGCAAGAAAAAGCCGAATACTGGCCCTTGTCGTGGATTGAGCAAGATGTGGATGTCTGGCTGCGCAACGACAACAAGATTGACGTCTACGGCTCCAAGGTGGATCTATCCAAGCTGGTCCATTGCCTGAAACGGCGCTACAAAAAATCGCGCAGGGCAGTGGCGTAAATGCTTGCTTGGCTAGTGTCAGTGGAATGATGCTGGCCATCAACTTTGCCTGAATGATATTATTCTCGTCTATCCACGAGCTTGCGCTCCGCCATTGACGAGGATTCCATGTCCGATTTTTACGACCGCCTGACGCCGTTTTACCACCTGATCCACCAGGACTGGCACGCCAGCGTCGCCTTGCAGGGCGAGCAGCTTAGCAAGCTCATCGACGCCGAATGGCCGGGCAAGCGCAAGTTGCTGGACGTGTCCTGCGGCATTGGCACCCAGGCCATCGGACTGGCCCAGCGCGGCTTTTCGGTCAGCGCGTCCGACCTGTCCGAAAAAGAGATCGAGCGCGCCCGGCGCGAAGCGATGCTCGCCAACGCCAGCGTCGGCTTGTCGGTGTGCGACATGCGCCGCGCCCACGATCACCATGGCGGCGGTTTCGATATCGTCCTTTCGTGCGACAACTCGCTGCCGCACCTGCTCACCGATGACGACCTGCTCATCGCGCTGCGCCAGATGTTCGCCTGCCTGGCGCCCGGCGGCGGCTTTTTGATGTCGATGCGAGATTACGAGCGCGAGGAGCGCGGCGTCAACCTCGTCAAGCCCTACGGCGCGCGCACCGAAGACGGCAAGCGCTACGTGCTGTTCCAGGTCTGGGATTTCGCCGGCGAACACTACGACCTGACCTTTTACTTCATCGAAGAAGACCTGGTGAGCCAGGCGGTGCAAACGCATGCGATGCGCTCGCGCTACTACGCCATCTCGACCGACAAGATGTGCGCGCTGATGCGCGAAGCCGGGTTTGAGAATGTGCGCCGCATCGACGACGCCTTTTACCAGCCGATCCTGATCGGCACCCGGCCCGCATAATTGGCATGCCATTGCAAGGGCAACGACGCATCCCGCGTAAAGTAGGTGTACTGCAACACTTTGCCTCGGAGAATCTCACATTTGGTTAATAATGCGAGTTCTCCTTCTCGAAGCTGCCTATGCCGACCAGCGTTGCCCAACCTGAAGAAAAGCGCCAAGGTGGTGCGCTCGTCTCTGCCATCCATGGCAAATACGCCCCCTCGGTGTTGGCACTGACGATTTTTCTAATTGTCATTATTGCAACATCTTTCGCCTGGCAAATTGCCCGCGCCGAGCTCGAAGATAGCCAGCACGCCGAATTTGCCTTCGAGGCGCGCCAGATGGAGCGCCGCATCGAACAGCGCATGGGCAACTACGAGCAAGTCCAACGCGGCACCCAAGCCTTTTTGCTCGGCTCGATGAAGGTCGAAAGCGCGGATTTTCGCGATTACATCGCCTCGCTGCGGCTGGAGGAAACCTATCCCGGCATCCAGGGAATTGCGCTGGTCGAACTGGTCGCGCCATCCGAGCTCGACGCACATACCGCCGCGCGCCGCCGCGAAAGCCCGGGCTACACCGTCCATCCGCTGGGCGATCGGCCGGTGTTGTCGACCATTACCCGCATCGAACCTTTCACCGGCCTGAACCTGCGCGCGCTCGGCTTCGACATGCTGAGCGACCCGACCCGGCGCGCCGCCATGGAACGGGCGCGCGATACCGGCCAGTCGGCCGCCTCGGGCAAGGTGCGCCTGATCCAGGAAGATGGCCGCAACGAACAGGCCGGGCTGGTCATGTACCTGCCCGTGTACCGGCGCGATGCCCCCGCCGCCACCGTGGCCGAGCGGCGCGCCAGCATCATCGGCTGGGTTGGCGCGCCGTTTCGCATGGACGACCTGATGGCCGGCCTGGGCGGCGAACGCTCGGCCGACATCATGCTCTCGATCTACGACGGCAACGCGATCGCGGACAGCGCCAGGCTATTCCGCTCGGCGCGCGAAACGCCGGCCGACATGCGGCGCCCGGCCCGTTTTTCCACCGTCGTGCGGGTGGTTGTCGCCGGCCGGCCGTGGATTTTGCACATGCGCTCGGCCGCCCAGTTCGAGGCGCGCCAGGGATCGGACCGGCCGCACTTCATCGCCGTCATCGGCCTCGCCACCGGCGCCCTGCTGGCGCTGCTGGTGTGGACGCTCGCCTCCGGTCGCGGGCGCGCCGTGGCGCTGGCCGCCGACATGACGCGCCAGCTCAGAGAAAGCGAATTTCGCTGGAAGTACGCTCTGGAGGGCGCCGGCGACGGCGTCTGGGACTGGAATCGGGGCACCGGCGACATCGTCCATTCGCGCCGCTGGAAAGAAATGCTCGGCTACGGCGCCGACGAGATCGCGCCCACCGACGCCGCCTTCCAGGCGCTGATGCACGACGAGGACCGCGAGCGCGTGCTGGCCACCCTGAACGCCTACGTCGACAGCACCGACCAGTCGTACGAATGCCAGTTCCGCCTGCGCTGCAAGAACGGCGCCTGGCGCTGGATCCGCTCGCGCGGCATGGCGGTCACGCGCGACGCCGCCGGCCATCCGCTGCGCACCATCGGCACCCACAGCGACATCACGCGCGCCAAGGCCGACGAACAAACCCTGCTCCAGGCGAACACGCGCCTGGCGGCCGAACAGCACCGGGTCAGCGTTATCCTCGACCATTCGCACGACGCCTTCGTCGCCGTCGGCGCGGACGGGCGCATCACCGATTGGAACGCCAAGGCCGAAGCTATGTTCGGCTGGCCGGCGGCAAGCGCCATCGGGCACGACCTGTCCACCCTGATCATTCCGGAAGAACTGCGCGCCGCCCACAACGCCGGGATTGCGCGCATGGTCGCCAGCGGCGCCGGCACCATGATCCGCAACGTGTTCGATGTGAGCGCGCAGCACCGCGACGGGCGCCGCGTGCCGGTCGAACTGGCCATTGCCGGCTTTGCGCAGGCATCCGGCTTCGTGATCAGCGCCTTCATGCGCGACATTTCCGGACGCAAGCTCGCCGAACAGCTCGAAGTCGAGCGCAGCCTGGCGCTGGAAGAAGCGCGCCATGCGCTCCAGCATTCGCAAAAGCTCGAAGCGGTCGGCAAGCTGACCGGCGGCGTGGCGCACGACTTCAACAATGTGCTGCATGTCATTGGCGGCAATGTGCAACTGCTCCAGCTGACCAACCGCGACGACGCGCGCCTGCACAAGCGCTTGAACAGTATCCAGTCGGCGGTCGACCGTGGCGCCAAGCTGGCCTCGCAGCTGCTCGCGTTCGCGCGCCGCCAGCCGCTGCAGCCGGTGGTGCTCAACCCCCTGCAAACCTTGCAGGCCATGGACGACCTGCTGCAACGCGCGCTCGGCGAATCGGTGCGCATCAGCATCGACGCCGATGACGGGCTGTGGAACACCCTGGTCGACCCCGGCCAGTGGGAAAACGTGGTCATCAACCTGGCGATCAACGCGCGCGACGCCATGCCCGGCGGCGGCGTGCTCACCATCGGCCTGCGCAACGAGACGGTGGACGCCGCGCATGCCGGCGCGCTTGACCTGGCGCCCGGCGACTACATCCGCTTCAGCTTTGCCGATACCGGCCAGGGCATGGATGCCGAGGTGATGGCGCATGCGTTCGAGCCGTTCTTCACCACCAAGCCGGTGGGGCAGGGGACCGGCCTGGGGCTGAGCATGGCCTACGGCTTCGTCAAGCAGAGCGGCGGCCACATCCTGCTCGACAGCGTGGCGGGCGAAGGTACCACGGTGGTGATTTACCTGCCGCGTTCAGCGCAGCGCGCCATCAGCAAGATGGGCGCGGCCGAGCAGGACGTGGTCGGCGGCGGCGAAACGGTGCTAGTGGTGGAAGACGATGCGGAGGTGCGCGCGACCACGGTGGCGACCCTGAACGAGCTTGGCTACTGCGTGCTGGAAGCGCACGACGGCGCCAGCGCGCTGGCCATGCTGCGCAGGGGGGCGTGGGTCGATCTGTTGTTTACCGACGTGGTGATGCCGGGACCGGTGTCGAGCATCGAACTGGCGATGCTGGCGCAGCGCGAGCTGCCTGGCGTGGCGGTGCTGTACACATCCGGCTACACGCGCGACGCGCTCACCACCGGCGGCAGGCTCGATGACGGCGTGCGCCTGCTCGGCAAGCCCTACCGCCGCGCGCAACTGGCGCAACACGTGCGCGACGCGCTGGCGAGCAGGATGCTGGACGCCTGAAGCGCGTCAAGCTTGCGGGTCTGCTTGCCATGCGGCTCGCCGCTAGTAAGTGAAAACCTTCTGCGCCACATTGTCGACCATGACCGGGCTGTCGAAATAGGTGACAGAGGGCTCGGCGCCGTACTTGCCCCGCACGAATGCGCGCCAGGCCGGCGTGTACATCGCTTCGGCTTGCGCCCGCGATGCCCAAACGTAGACGCCGCCCGCCGTGCCCCCGTCTTCCGAGAGCACATAGTGCTTTTGCAGCAGTCCCGGCACGTCCTGGTAGGTCGGCGCGGTGCTCAGGAAGATGGTGCGCGCTTCCTCGCGGGTGATGGGCTTGGGTAGCGAAAACGCGGTCATGGCGATGATCATCGGTGACTCCTGCGCGCTCAGCTCAAGCTGCGATAGATAACGTGCTTCAGGCTGTCATCGTCGAACGCATCGGCATTGGTGACATGGCCATCGAAAGGGCCGATCTTGCAGACCGTGTCGCCATTGCGCAGGACGATCTGCAGTCCGTGTTCGCGTTCCCAATCGCAGTTGCAGGTGAGCGAAATGTAGACATCGCGCTCGTCGGGATCGCCGCGTTCCACCATCGGCTCGTAGCCGAACTGGATGTGGCGCCAGACGTCGGCGGGCGTGTCGATGGCAACGAAGCCCTCGTCCGACGCGCTCTGGCGGCCGCTCACATCGCGGTAGTACTGGAAGATATGCGCTTGCGCCGCCTTGAGCACGTCCGGACCCTTCGACAGAAAAGCGGCGATGGCGGCGTGAAAATCTTCCTGGTGCGGGTCCTCTGCATAGCCTTCGAGGACGATCTCGCACATCGCGTCATCGAGCATCTTCACCTGTATCGGCGCGCTGCAAAGCCAGTCGGTGCCTTCGTCGAGTGTCGTGTCACCGAGTCCTGGAACGTTCATGTGTGCTTTCGTTGTTTGGATTTGAAGGAAAGAACGACGAGTTGCGCCTTCGTGCGCGAGGCGGCATCCCATCGTGATTATACGGGCGCCATGCCGCCTGCGCCACGCGCCGGGATGGCGCCCGGCAGCCGGGCCGGATTTATCGCCGATATCGCCGCGCTTGCCCAAGTAGCGCTATACTCGGGCTATTCCGATCACGTCCCGCCAATGAACCCACTGCGCTCCCGTCCGATGCACGCTTGTCCGTCCCCTTGTGGCGACGGATCGCGCTCGCTCGCGCGCCATCTCGCCCGGCTCTCCCGAGCTCGGTGAGGACCATCCGGAAACAAACCCGTTTCCCGTCCTCCCGAGCCACCCTCCATCCGCATTGCCCCGTTTATCAATATCAGTGGAGTACCACCATGAGACCGAACATCATTGTGTCGTCCGTCGACATGCAACGCCTTGAAACCCTGCTCGACTCGCTGCCGGCCGCGCAGTCCGACGTTAAAAACATGCTGCTCGACGAGCTTGCCCGCGCCGAACTGGTCGAGCCGGACGAGATGCCGCCGGATGTCGTGACCATGAATTCGCGCGTGCGCTTTTCCCTCGACGCGCCCGCCGAGGAGTTCAGCCTGACCCTGGCCTACCCAAAAGACATGCAGCCCGATGGCGGGCATATTTCCATCCTCTCGCCGGTTGGCAATGCCCTGATCGGCCTGGCGGTGGGCGACAGCATCGACTGGCACCGTCCCGACGGCGCCAGTTTCCAGCTCACCGTGCTGGACGTCTTGTACCAGCCCGAGCGCTCTGGCGAGTTGCACCGCTGAGCGCAGCCGGATGACGACTTCCCGCCGCTTTGCTCGCGGCGCCGGTCGCCGCATCGGCAGGGTGGACGCAATGGTATCCGGGGGGGGGGCTGACGTGACAGCAACACTCATCGTGACATCGGCAGACAAGGAGCGCCTCGACTATCTGCTTGACTCCTTGCCACTCGAACAGGCCAGCCTTCACAGCGCTTTACGGGCCGCGCTGGCGCGCGCCGAGGTGGTCGAGCCCGGTCACGTGCCGCCTGATGTGGTGACACTCAATTCGCGTGTGCATTTCGTGCTGGCCGACCCTGACGAGGATATGTCCCGCACGCTTGCACTGCCCAAGGACAACCACGCTGAAAGCCTGTATGTATCGGTCTTGTCGCCAGCCGGCAGCGCATTGCTGGGACGCCGGGTGGGCGAATGCGTCACCTGGAGCGGCTCCGGCGGCGAGACTGTGCGGCTGAGCATTGTCGCCTTGACGTGGCAGCCGGAGCGGTCGGGCGACTTGCGCAGATGGAAAGGCTACCCGGCCAATTGCGTGAATGCCGAGTCGCGCCGCACCCTGCTGCGCATGAGGCGGGGCGAGCGCACCATGGCGCTGAGCCTGGTAGTGTTGCCGGCGCTGTTGATCCCTATCATTCTGTGCACGCCGCAGCACCTGGGCTTCGGCGCCGTGGGCATCACGGTCGCCACCGTCATCCTGAGCCTGTTGATGGTCCTTGGCGGCATTCATTTGCTGCCGCAAAATTTCTGGATCTACGGGGTGGAACTGAGGGATGACGGGTTCATTTACCATAGCCCGCTGCACAAGGCGCGCCGCATCCGTTACGTATCCATTGACCGTATCGTGGCGCTCGCCTACTTCGACAGCACAGGGGAAGCGGTGTCGAGCCTGCACATTGCGTCGTCGGATGGCAACGCCAGGATCGACGAGCCCATCCTGTACCGCACCGACCTGCTGGGCGTGCTTGAGCATCTCCCCGGCTTCCTGCAAGACGCGTGGCGGGCGTCGCATCTCGACGAAGATTCCAAGCAAGGTGATTGGAAGCCGAAACGGACCGTCATCTTTCAACGGGCGTCGTGAACGTGATCGGCACCCACTTTCGGAAAAACACATGACACTTGGAATTGATGCCTATTACATCGATGACCACGGCAAGCAGGTCGACTTGCCGCTGAGCTCGGCCCTTGGCGGCGTTGAAAGCACACGGTATTCCTTCTACGCAGGCGAAAAGGCGATTGCCGCCGGACTGGTTCTGTTTCCGCTGCTCGCTACCGAGATGTGGATCGAAGCGCGCGGGGCTGAACTGGCCATCCTCAAGCGCGAGGCGCACGTCATGCTGGGGTTTCTCGAAGATAAAGAAAGAGCCTATTGGGAGTTTCGATTAGGCAATATCCTTGAAGCGATAGAACTGGCGACGCCGTATGGAGAGAACGGCATCGTGAGCATCGGCTAAAGCGTGCCTGCATGCTCCAGCAGATTCAGGTCCACTTGCCGGGAGTAGCGCATGGCGCTGGTTTGCCATGGCGGCGCCGATACTGGCGGTTATGTTTGCTACCGTACTGAAGCTCGGTGCCAAGTCGGTAGAATCACGGCATAGCCGCTTTGCTTGTGCTCGCCGAAAAGATTTGATTCCTCCCATGTCCGATTCCCTCCCTCCCAGCAGTGTTGTCCCGCCTGCACCCGCCGTTCCGGACATCGGCGCCGCCATTTACGACAGCAGCCCGGATTGCGTCAAAGTGCTCGACGTGGACGGTCGCATGCTGTCGATGAACAAGAACGGCCAGTGCGCGATGGAAATCGACGATTTCGCGCCGCTGGTCGGCCTGGCCTGGGCCAGCTTGTGGCCACCAGAGACGGTGGCCACGGTATTGACGGCGCTCGACGCCGCCCGCAGCGGCGGCACCGGCCGTTTTGGCGCCTTCTGCCAGACGGCCAAAGGGACGCCGAAATGGTGGGAAGTGATTGTCGCCCCGATCCTCGGCGCCGATGGCCAGCCCGGGCGCATCCTGGCCATGTCGCGCGATGTCACCGGCGCGCGCCAGGCCGACGACGAACTGCGGCAAAGCGTCGAACGCCTGCAACTGGCCACCGACGCGGCCGAACTGGGCTTGTGGACCTGGGACCCGGTTTCCGACAAGGTCACCTGGGATAACGAGCGCACCTACGACATCCTGGGCGTCGGACACGGCGAGCCGCCGGTCAACGCGACGCGCTTTGCCGCCGATTTTTTGCATCCCGACGATGTTGCGCGGTTTGCGCAGGCAGTCGCCGCCAGCGTGGCGGGCGACCTGCGCTTCCAGTTCCAGGGCAGGGTGCTGGACAAGGACGGGGCGGTGCGCTGGGTCGAGCTGTATGGCCGGCCCCACGATTGCGCAGGACAGCCGCGCACGCAACTGGTGGGCACCATCGCCGATATCACCGCGCGCAAGCTGGCCGAAGACAAGCTGCGCGACGCCGACCGCCGCAAAGACGAATTCCTGGCCATGCTGGCGCACGAGCTGCGTAATCCCCTGGCGCCGATCGGCGCCGCCGCCGAACTGCTCAAACTAGGCAAGTTCGACGAGGCGCGGGTGCGCAGGACCAGCGAAATCATCAGCCGCCAGGTCAGCCACATGACGCATCTGGTCAACGACCTGCTGGACGTGTCGCGCGTGACCGGCGGCGTGGTCAAGCTCGATACTGCGCCGCTCGACCTGCGCGACATCGTCGCCGACGCCGTCGAGCAAAGCGGGCCGCTGATCCTCGGCCGCGGGCACAAACTGTGCATCCATGTGCCGCCGGAGGCCAGCACCGTGCTGGGCGACGCCAAGCGGCTTGTGCAAATCGTCGGCAACCTGCTCAACAACGCCGCCAAGTACACCCCGGACGGCGGCAAGATCGACCTGCGCATCGCACTCGATGACGAGCGCGTGACGCTCAGTGTGGCCGACAACGGCATCGGCATGGAGCACCAGCTGGCATGCCGCGTATTCGATCTGTTCAGCCAGGCCGAGCATACGTCCGACCGCACCGCCGGCGGCCTGGGTCTGGGGCTGGCGCTGGTCAAAAGCCTGGTCGAGATGCATGGGGGCACGGTGTCCTGTGTCAGCGGCGGGACCGGCGCCGGCAGTACCTTCAGCGTCTCGCTGCCGCGCCTGTGCGACGGCCGCCAGACCCCACTGGCGGCGCACGCTCCCGGGCGCGTGGCCGGACAAGCGCGCACGCTCGATATTCTGGTGGTGGACGATAACGTCGACGCCGCCGCCATGCTGGCCATGCTGCTCGAAGCGTCGGGGCACCGCATGACGGTCGAGCATTCGGCCAGAGACGCGCTGGCGCGCATCGAAACGGCCCGCTTCGACGTCTGCCTGCTCGATATCGGCCTGCCCGAAATGGACGGCAACGCCCTGGCGGCGCGCCTGCGCAGCCATCCGCACACGCGTGGTGCGCTGCTGGTGGCCATTACCGGCTACGGGCAGGAGAGCGACCGCCAGCGCAGCCAAGCCGCCGGTTTCGACCAGCACATGGTCAAACCGGTCGATACCGCCAGGCTGATGGACGTGCTGGCGGAAGTCGCCTAGGGCGAGCGTCGATTGGCCGCCTCAACGCTCAGGCCTAGCCCTGCCGCTTGAGGCGCCGGTACAAGGTGCGCTCGCTGATGCCCAGGTAAGCGGCCAGCTCGCTGCGGGTGCCGGCAAATCCGGTCAGCGCATCGGCCAGCGCATCGGCCGCCGTACCGGCGCCGGCCTTCGGCGCCGGTACGGACTGCATTGGCGCCGGCGGCAGGTGGGCGACGCGGATCACGCCATCGTCGGCGAACAGGCTGGCGCGTTCGAGCACGTTGCGCAGTTCGCGGATATTGCCCGGCCATGCGCGCCGCTCCAACTGCGCCAGCGCTGCCGCATCGATGCTGACGGTGCGCATGGCGCTTGGGCGCGCGAGGAAGGAATTGGCCAGCAGGGCGATATCGTCGGCGCGCTCGCGCAGCGGCGGCAGTTCGATCGGGAAGGCGTTGATGCGGTAATACAGGTCCTGGCGGAACTGGCCGCGCGCGACCATTTCGTCGAGCCGTTTGTGGGTGGCCGCCACCAGGCGAAAATTGGCGTGCAGGGTTTCCACTCCGCCCACGCGGCGGTAGGTCCCCGTTTCGATCAGGCGCAGCAGCTTGACCTGCATCGCCAGCGGCACGTCGCCGATTTCATCGAGGAAGATGGTGCCGTCCTGCGCCGTCTCGACCAGTCCCGGCTTGCGCAGCGCCGCGCCGGTGAACGCGCCTTTTTCATGGCCGAACAATTCACTTTCGAACAGGGTCTCGCTCAGGCCCGAGCAGTCGACCACGACCAGCGGGCCGCCCGCGCGCGCGCTGGTGGCGTGCACGGCGCGCGCAAACAGCTCCTTGCCGGTTCCCGATTCTCCCAGCAGCAGCACCGGCAGCATCGACGGCGCCACCCGCTGCAGCGCGGCCAGCGCCTGGTTGAAGGCGGGCGAACGGCCGACCAGCCCGTCGCCGCTGGGCTGCGCCGACGCGCTGCGCACCGTCGAGAGTCGCTCGACGTAGGCGGTAATGGCGCCGTGTTCGTCGAAGATCGGGCGCAGCTCCACATCCACGTGTTCCGGCCCGCGCGGCGTGTGGTGGATGTGCAGTACGCGGTCCGGCCCGCGCAGTTCGCGCGCCTTCTTCATCGGGCAATGCTCGCCCGCCTGGTCGCACGGCAGCTCGTAGTGATGCGAGACGCGGTAGCACTTCTGGCCGATGAACGGCTTGCCGGTGGCGCCGAACTGGCGCCGGTAAGCGCCGTTGGCGGCCAGGATGTTGTAGTCGGGGTCGAGCACGATCATCGGCTGCGCCTCGTGTTCGAGGAACGATACAAGCGACTGCACCTGCGCGGAGTGGGGGGCAATCGAGGCTGGTTTCGCCGGGTCGTCGGGCATGGGGAAGCTCCTGGTCAGGCACGCATGGTGGCGCAGCACTGCCATGACTGTCAAGCGGCACTGCCATGTGGCAGTCTCCTGGCAGTCGGCCGCGCGCGCTGCGACATGTAAATTCCTTAACAAATCAAGGAGATCGATCAAGTTTTATGCACGTTGGCGCTCTGGCATGCGTTTTGCATTGTCCTGCAAGGTATCCACAGGAGAGCCCCCACGCATGAGCACAGCCGCATTCCAGGTCGAAGGTTTTTTCGACGCCGCCACCAGCACTGTCAGTTACCTGGTGCTCGATCCGGTGACGCACTGCTGCGCCCTGATCGACAGCGTGCTCGACTTCGACCAGAAATCGGGCCGCACGGCCACCACCTCGGCCGACCGGCTCATTGCGCGCGTGGGCGAACTTGGCGCCAAGGTCGCGTGGATCCTGGAAACCCACGTCCATGCCGATCACCTGACCGCCGCCCAATACCTGCAACAGCGCCTGGGCGGCAAAACCGCCATCGGCCGCCACATCGCCGCCGTACAGGAAGTCTTCGGCGCCTTGCTCAATACCGGGGCCGGCATGGCGCGCGACGGCAGCCAGTTCGACCACCTGTTCGCCGACGGCGAGACGTTCCGCATCGGTAGCCTGGAGTGCAGCGTCATGCATACGCCCGGCCACACGCCGGCGTGCCTGAGCTACGTGGTCGGCCACGGTGCTCGCCTGGCCGCGTTCGTCGGCGACACCCTGTTCATGCCCGACTACGGCACCGCGCGCTGCGATTTTCCTGGCGGCGACGCGCTCACCCTGTACCGCTCGATCGGCAAGGTGCTCGCCTTGCCCGACGATACCTTGCTCTACATGTGCCACGACTACCAGCCCGGCGGGCGCGAGGTGCGCTTTGTCAGCACGGTGGCCGAGGAACGCGCTCACAACGTCCACGTCGGCGGCGGCGTCAGGGAAGACGAATTCGTGGCCATGCGCACCCGGCGCGACGCCACCCTGGCGATGCCGGCGCTGATCCTGCCGTCGGTGCAGGTGAATATGCGCGCGGGACGCTTCCCGGAACCGGAATCGAACGGGCAGCGCTACCTGAAAATTCCGATCGACGCGCTGTGAGCGCGGCAGGGGTCATGGACCGGCACGAGGTGCTCATCATCGGCGGCGGCGCCGCCGGGATCGCGACGGCGGCCAGCCTGCTGGCGCGCGCGCCGGGCCTCGACATCGCCATCGTCGACCCGGCCGAGGTGCATCATTACCAGCCCGGCTGGACCCTGGTCGGCGCGGGCGTGTTCGACGCGGCGCAGACGGCGCGCACCATGGCGTCGGTCATTCCGCGCGGGGTGAAGTGGATCAGGGCGGCGGTGGCGGCGTTTGAGCCGGAGCGAAACGCCGTCATTCTCGATGGCTATCGGATGCTGGGCTACGGGCAACTGATCGTGTGCCCGGGGCTCAAGCTCGACTGGGAAGCCATTGACGGCCTGCGCGAAACGCTGGGCAGCAACGGCGTCACCTCGAACTACCTGGGCCACCTGGCGCCCTACACCTGGCAACTGGTGCGCAGCCTGCGCGCGGGCCAGGCCATCTTTACCCAGCCGCCGGCGCCGATCAAATGCGCGGGCGCGCCGCAAAAGGCGATGTACCTGTCGGCCGATCACTGGAAGCGCAGCGGCGTGGCCGGCCAGGTGCGGGTCGACTTTTGCAGCGCCGCGCCGGTCCTGTTCGGCGTGCCCGAGTACGTGCCGGCGCTGATGGACTATGTGAACGGCTACGGCATCGTCCTGCAACTGGGCCACACCCTGATTGCAGTCGACGGCCCGGCGCGGCGCGCCACGTTTGCGCGCCTCAATGCCGACGGCGGCAAGGAGACCATCACGCGCGCGTTCGACCTACTGCACGTGGTGCCGCCCCAGGTGGCGCCGGACTTCGTGCGGGTCAGCCCGCTGGCCGATGGCGCCGGCTGGATCGATGTCGACCCGGCCACCCTGCGTCACAAGCGGTGGGAGAACATCCACGCGCTCGGTGACGCCATTAATGCCGGCAACGCCAAGACGGCGGCGGCGGCGCGCAAGCAGGCGCCGGTGGTCGCGCACAATGTGCTGGCGGCGCTCGGCAAGCGGGCCGGCGTGGCCCGTTACGACGGCTACGGGGCCTGTCCGCTGACGGTGGAACGCGGCAGGATCGTCCTGGCCGAGTTCAAGTACGGCGGCAAGCTGGCGCCGAGTTTTCCATCCTGGCTGATCGACGGCACGCGGCCATCGCGGCTGGCGTGGCTGCTCAAGGAGCGCATCCTGCCGCCGCTGTACTGGCACGCCATGCTCAAGGGGCGCGAATGGCTGGCCAGGCCGACGGTGGTGGACGCGTGAGGCGCGCCCCATGACGCTCGTCGCGCTGCTCGGCTTTGCGGTCGGCATCGTGCTGGCGCTGACCGGCGCCGGCGGCGGCATCCTGGCCGTGCCGTTGCTGGTGTTCGGCGCGGGCTTGTCGATGGCCGAAGCGGGGCCGATCGGTTTGCTGGCGGTGGGCCTGGCGGCCAGCCTGGGTGCGGGCATGGGCCTGCGCAGCGGCACCGTGCGCTACAAGGCGGCGCTGCTGGTGGCCGCGGCCGGGGTGGTGTGTTCGCCGCTCGGCTTGTGGCTGGCGCAGCGCATGCCGAACCGGCCGTTGACGGCCGTCTTCGCCATCGTGCTGCTGTACGTGGCGCTGCGCGCTTGGCGGCGCTCGCGCTGCACCGGCGACGCGCCGCCCGAACGCGGCAAGCCGCCGCCGTGCCGGCTCGACACCGCGCGCGGCAAGCTCAATTGGACGGCGCCGTGCGCACGGGCGCTGTGCTGGAGTGGGCTGGTGGCGGGCGGCTTGTCCGGCTTGCTGGGCGTGGGCGGCGGTTTTGTCATGGTGCCGGCGCTGCAGCGCTTCACCGACCTGGGCACCCAGTCGGTGCTGGCGACCTCGCTGGCGGTGATCGCGCTGGTGTCGATGGCGGGCGTGGCCGCCAGCGCCGCCACCGGGCATCTGCAATGGGCCGTCGCCGTGCCGTTTGCATTCGGCGCGCTGGCCGGCATGGGCGCCGGGCGGCTGGTGGCGGCGCGCCTGCCCGCTGCGCGCCTGCAACAGGGCTTCGCGCTGGTGTCGGCGCTGGTGGCGGTCGCGCTGCTGGTCCGCGCTACGGCTTAGCGAAATCGTCAAAATCTGGCCTCGCCCAGCTATTTTTTCGCTTCGACTCCCCAAGTCCGACAGGCTGCTGTGTGGTTGTTTTGCACGGTTCCCGGCGTTGTCATAAAAATATCTTGAGGGTTGGCGTGGTTTTCAGCTAGAGTTTCAAGCCGGAAATTTCCGCCTTTACCCACACCGAGGTCTGCCATGTATCGAACGCTGAGCGCTTGCGCCCGCACACTCCCCGTGCTATCCGGAACCGCCGCCATGCTGCTGGCGCTGGCCGTGCCCTTGTCCACCGCAGCGGCGGCCGACCTGGCCCTGTCGGCCTGCGCGGCGCAAGTCTACCCGGACGAAGCTCTGCGCTACCGCATGGAGGGCGTGAGCCGGGTCCAGCTGGTGCCGGGCAAGAAGGTGCGCGTGGCGGGCGTGGTCGGCGAGAGCGGCTACGCGCTGCTCGACAGCGCCTCGGTGGCGCTGGCGACCAGTTGCACGGTCCCGGCCACCAGTCCCGACGGCACGCCGTGGGTGCTCAGCGTGCCCTGGAAGCTGCCCGCCGAAACGGGTGCGTACACGCCGGCGCGCCTGGCGGTCGAGTTTTGCTCGCGCCGGAACAAACTGATCCAGTTCCCCGAGCTGGACGGCCTGGCGCCGAACATGACGGTGCGCGTGCTGGTGGGCGCCGATGGCGCGCCGTCCGCGCCGAAGATTGAATTGTCGAGCGGCGAGCCGCTGGCCGACCAGCAGGCGCTCGAGATGGTTGCGCAATGCCGCTTCGGGCGCGCAACCCTGGACGGCGTGGCGGTGCCTGGCGCGGTGCTGGTGCCGCTGGCCTTCGACAGCGCCGGCGCAAGCGAGGAGAAGGTGCGCGCGCTGTACAAGCTGCAGACCGATCCGAAGCTGGGACCGAAAGATTACAAGCTGGCGCAGATCGATTTTGCCACCGAAACGGAAGCGAGCCGGGTCATCGGCGAGCTGAAAGGCGGCGCCAAGTTCGTCGACTACATCCGCAAGCGTACCAAACTGCCGGAAGTGATCAAGCGTGCGGGCCAGCTCGGCTGGATGCGCGTGGGGGAGATGGAAAAGGATATTGCCGAGGCCATCGAGGCACAGGGCGAGCCGGGATTGCTGCAGCAGCCGGTGCGCGCGAAAAATGGCCGCTGGCATGTGATCGACATCGAAGAGACGCGCCCGGTCGCAACGGCGAGCTACGAGAAGGTCAGGGCCAATCTCAAGCGCAAGCTGATCGAGGAGCGCGACGTGGTGGTCCAGCAGCCGCCGCCGCTGGCGAAGTGATGCAACCTGAAGGGGCCGTGGCGCGCCCCTTCAGGACTGTGCTTACGGCAGCGTTTTCAGCGTTGCCTTGACCGGCGCCGAGAAGTTATAGCCGTCGTACCTGTCCCAGTTGATCGACCAGGTCTTGGCCTTCAGGTTCTTGACGGTGATCGGCAAATAGGTCTGGGATTGCCGTGCCCTGGGAGACGCCGCCATTCAGGTTGAGGTCGATGCCGTCGAATCCATACTTCACTGTCAAGACACCAAACTAAACACTTAACGATGATCGCGTGCAGCGAATCGGATACCTACGCCTTCGTTTTTATGGTGCGGAAACGTGCATCATCAAATTATTCAGCGCTTTCCGAAATCGGAAGAGGCAGCGATTCCAAATCCTTCATATATTTTACCCAAATTCCCATCCTTGTCCCATCCTGAAAATTTCGACTCCAGCTTACCATCTCGGAAAAACAAAAAAAGAGGCGATACCCAATGGGAAACTTCGGGCCATTCTTCCCGGCGATGCGTTAATGTAAAAGGAAGAGAGGGATGCGATTGGTTCCACCTGGTATAACTATCGTAATCGAAGTTAAAATCAGGCATTGCCATGACCGTAACTCTCCCAGGTAGTAGCGGCGCGAGCATGGGACTGCTCTCGATTTCCGAAAAAGCTCTGGTCGCGAATGGACAATACGGCGAGCCAATAATAACGAGATGTCGCCCCTTTTGTAAGCCCATATCAAGTCGCGTTAAAGTGCGTTTCGGATGAAAATTCCAAATCGTTCGCGTCGAGGAAGGGCTCGTCAGGTCCTTTATGATAATCGGGCGAGCTTGTAAAGGATGCCGACCGTACCGCTCAATAAAAGAATTGGCTTTTTCAAATTCGCGAAGAGCATAGTACATCTGCAATAATTTACCAGATTGTTCTGACGTTGCTTCGTGTATGTTAATCAGTCTGGCAAATATCATTTCAAATAGAGATAATTTGGATCTATCCAGTGTATAAAACATCACGTATTGGGTTGCTTCGAAAAACGCGGCTAACTCGTTATCTGGTATGGCCGCCGCGTCGGTTGCGAAATTTTTCATATATTCCGCGTTAATTAATGATGCTTTTTCCTCAGTCGGTTTGCCACTTGTTGAAACAGCATCGGTTTTTGCAATAAAGTTTTCCAGGCGCGATGAAATTTCCATTGCTGCGCAACTCGAAGAGCAATATCCACACAGCGACAGCCAGACAAGAATTTTTGGCCAAATAGATTCTTTCATAATTACTCCTGAAGTCATGTCTTGAGAATGCGCGCGTCATAAATCCGTGAGATCAATAAATGCCGCGTCGGGGATTTTTAGTGAAAATTGACTTGGCCAAATGGTGAAAGCATTATCGAAGAGCCACTATCGCTCTGGATGCCACAGCGGTTGAGCAATGATTTCGCGGCGTACAATTCAGTTGTCGTAAGCTGAGAGTGTAGATATCCGACACGGTCACGATTTTCCGCGCTTCCCACAAGTGCCCATGCTTGCGCAATGGCATATGCCCTTGCAGCGTCCTTTTTTCTTAGATAACCATGCGCAAGCCACGCCATCGCACTCTCTGATCCAACGCGAAAGCGGGTACCAAGCTTATCTTTAAGTGTGTACACATATTCAACCGGGCGATTGCTATCTAGACTGGCTTGAATCTTCCTGTATGTTTCTATAATCGTCTGTGTACACTAAGCGTTACCCGCATATCATCGAATATATTGCCAAAGGTATTTTTTATGAGGCATTTTCCTCCTGCCTCAAAATTTCCTGATAAAAACTTGATGCGTTTTTTTGGTGATTAGATAAATTCTAAGGTTTGAATTCGCGCTTGTCTACTGAAAATCCGATTGAATTATGCCTCTTGATGTTTTCAAACTTGAGCACGCCTAAAATATTCGCGGAATTTTTGAAAAGCAATTTCAGCATGAGTTGTTTCAAGTCTCTCTTGGGAAATTCGTGCCGCTGCCAATGTCCGTGAAACGGCCAATCGCACGACCCAGCATGCGTTCGAACATGACGCGACAATCGGAGGAAGTTTCAGGCAGTCGGAATATCTTGTGGAACGAGGTCCAGCCGGTATGCCGTTTGAATTCGTCGACTACATCCGCAAGCGTACCAAACTGCCGGAAGTGATCAAGCGTGCGGGCCAGCTCGGCTGGATGCGCGTGGGGGAGATGGAAAAGGATATTGCCGAGGCCATCGAGGCACAGGGCGAGCCGGGATTGCTGCAGCAGCCGGTGCGCGCGAAAAATGGCCGCTGGCATGTGATCGACATCGAAGAGACGCGCCCGGTCGCAACGGCGAGCTACGAGAAGGTCAGGGCCAATCTCAAGCGCAAGCTGATCGAGGAGCGCGACGTGGTGGTCCAGCAGCCGCCGCCGCTGGCGAAGTGATGCAACCTGAAGGGGCCGTGGCGCGCCCCTTCAGGACTGGGCTTACGGCAGCGTTTTCAGCGTTGCCTTGACCGGCGCCGAGAAGTTATAGCCGTCGTACCTGTCCCAGTTGATCGACCAGGTCATCACGCCACGGAAGTCCGGATACGCCTTGAGCGGCTTGATAGTGCCGCAGTTGAGCAGGCGGGTCAGGCAGTTGAGCGCGTTGTTGACGTCGGTCGTGGTGGTAAAGCCCGACCCGGCCGAACTTCTGCCGGACGGCACGCCAAAGCCCACCTGGTCCGGACGCAAGCCGGCAAAGGTATTGCCGCCGTAAGTAAAGCCTTCGATCAGCATCCTGGCCGTGGCCACCAGCTGGTCGGTCGATCCGGCCTTGATCGCTCCGCTCGCATACGGCGTGTAGATGTCGCCGTTGTTGTAATACTGCGGATGGAGCACCGTCAGTTCATTGCGCAGCGCGTTGATGATCGGGATGTACGCGCCCCAGATCGAACCGTAGCTGGTAAAGCCGCCTTCCACATACACCCATTCCGGCGCCATCGACAGGTAGAAGCCCGGGCCCACCTTGGCCTTCAGGTTCTTGACCGCGATCGGCAGGTAGGTCTGGATCGCCGCGCCCTGGGAGACGCCGTTTTCCAGGTCGAGGTCGATGCCGTCGAAACCATACTTGACGATGATCGCGTGCAGCGAATTGGTGAAATTGGTCGCTTCGGCGGTCGAGCCAACCGAGACCGAACCATTCTGCCCGCCCAGCGAGAGGATCACCTTCTTGCCCTGGGCTTTTTTGGCCTTGATGTCCGCGATGAACTGCGCTTCGCTGCCGGCGCTCGGGTCGACCGTGAAGCTGACGTTGCCGTTGCCGGCGTTATCGGCGAAGGACACCACGATCACGTCCCAGTCGTTGCTGACCTGGCTGATCGGGAAGGTATTGCCGCTCGGGTTGGCGAAATTGTGCCAGTAGCCGACCAGCGCGTGTTTTGCCAGCCCGCTTGGGGTGGGCGTCGGTGTCGGCGTTGGTGTTGGTGTCGGTGTCGGAGTCGGCGTCGGGGTCGGCGTCGGGGTCGCGCAGCTGCCGCCGGCGCTCCACAGCGTTGGCGAATCCTTTGGATTCCAGTTGGTGCCAACGTACGCCGTATGCGTCACCAGCGCCTTGTACGACAGGCCGAGATAGCTGACCACCTGGCCGGCGGTGTACGAATTTCCTTCCGCCCACAGCGCGCAGGCGGCCGGGGTTGGCGCGGGCGTCGGCGTCGGCGTTGGAACCGGCGTCGGCGTTGGAACCGGCGTCGGCGTCGGCGTCGGGGTTGGGGTTGGTGTCGGGGTCGGCGTTGGTGTCGGTGTTGGTGTCGGATTGGCGCCACATGCGCCGCTCACGGTCCATGGTTTGCCGGTCCCGGCCGCGCCGTTATTGGTCGACGGATTGGCGCCTTGGGTCCAGTACGCCGCCGTGTAATTGACGCCCGCGACACTGGCCGATTTGCCGCCTTCATACACGCTTGCGCTGTTCCATTCGGCGAAGCACACCGACGTTGCCGCCAGCATCTTGCTCTGGGATGACTGCGTGCCGGTGGACTGGTTCGTGCCGGCGCCGCCGCAAGCGGCGAGCGAGCCGCCCAGCAGGCTGACGATGAGGCTATGGATGAGTGTCTTGTTCAATTTGGAACTCCTTGTCGAGATGTCAGGCGGCTTGAAGATGTTTTATGTGCAATAAACAAATACCAATATAACACCACTAATCCAAAGTATGCATACCAAATTGAAAATTATTAATACCAACTTATTACCTCCGGCAATGCTTGATGCCGCCCGTTATCAAGGCGCACGACAAGGGAAGGTCGATCGGCGGCGCGCGGCGGGAAAGATGAAGGCAAGCGGGGAAGGTGTTGGGTGGCCCGGAGGCGGCGCTGAAGGCCGCTTCCGGGCTCGCTCGGGGCGAGCTGGACTTACTTGATGACAGCGACGCGCTGGCGCTTGCCGCCCTTGAAGGTGTACAAGGTCAGCTTGCCATCCTTGACGTCGCCGCGCGCGTCGAAGGCGACCACGCCGGTAATGCCCTGGTAGCTGCCCTTGGCCAAGGCCGGCAGGTACACCGCCGGGTCCGGCGAGCCGGCTTTTTGCATGGCGGCCACCATGGCCAGCATGGCGTCGTAAGCGTACGGCGCATAGGTCATCACCTCGACGCCGAAGCGGCGGCGGTAGGCCGCGCGGAAATCGTCCAGGCCTTTTTGCTGCTGCGGCTCGACCCCGCCCGCTTCGGCGCAGATGACCTGGCCGTCGGCCATGCCGTCGCCAGCCAGCCTTGGCACCGAATCGGAACACATGCCGTCGCCGCCCATGAAGCGCACCGGCATGCCGAGCTGCTTCATCTGGCGCAGCATCGGCCCGGCCACGGCATCCATGCCGCCAAAGAAAATCAGGTCCGGCTTGGTGGCCTTGATCGCGGTGAGGATGGCGTTGAAGTCGGTCGCTTTGTCGGTCGTAAATTGCTGGGCGACGATGCGGGCGGCGCCGGACTTCTTGACGTTCTTAACGAACTCGTCCGCCAGGCCCTTGCCGTAGGCGGTGCGGTCGTCGATCACGGCGATTTGCTTTGCCTTGCCGTCCTGCACCGCGTAGCGGGCGAGGGCGGCGCCGAGTTGCTCGTCATTGGCGATATTGCGAAACGCCGTGTTGAATCCCTGGCGCGTGTATTTGGGGTTGCTGGCTGCCGGCGAAATTTGCGGGATGCCGGCGTCGTAATAGATTTTCGAGGCGGGGATGGTGGTGCCCGAGTTCTGGTGCCCGATTACGCCGCGCACCTTGGCGTCGACCAGTTTTTGCGCCACGGTCGTGCCTTGCTTGGGATCGCCGGCGTCGTCCTCGGCCAGCAGTTCCACGCGGTAGCGCTTGCCGCCGATGACGACGCCCTTGGCGTTGAGCTCATCGACCGCCATGCGCGCGCCGTTTTCATTGTCCTTGCCGAGATGGGCGATGGCGCCGGACGTGGCCGCCACGTGCCCGATCCGGATCACGTCCTGCGCCTGCGCCGCGCCGCCAACCATACAAGCGAGCACGCTCGCCCGCAACACCAATCTTGAACTGAACCGCATAGCTACCTTTATCGTTGACGCGGCCCAAGCGCCGCAGATCGGGCAGCATACCACGCAGTAATGGCAGCGCGCGCCTGTGGCTTTCCCTTACGTCAGCCGTGGCCGTCGATCTCGATGCCCCGGCTGCGCAACTTGAACAGCACCCCAAGGCCAGCCATGGTGAGCACGGCGGCGATCAGGGTCAGCAGTTCGCTGCCGCCCCGGGTGATGACGGCGGCGGCGCTCGAGGCCATGGTGGCGGCGGTCATGCCGTGGTCGTAGGTGGCGCCGATGACCAGCTCGCGGTCGTTGATGGCATTGGTCAGGTGCAAGCCCTGGCCACCACGGTGCACGGTCATCTTGTTGTCGCGCCAGACGAAGGACATGCGCTCGGCGCCCACCAGCACGGTGCCGACCACGTGGCCGGCGTTGTTGATGTCGGTGGCGAAGCTGTTGTAGTTGCCGATCAGCGCGCCCAGGTCGACCATGCGCTTGCCGTCGTGCGTGAAGGCGCGCCAGCGGCGCTCGCGCGTTTCGGAGGCGCCGACCACCATGCCGGCGTCGTTGATCGCCATGGCCGAACTCTGGCGCCCGCCCAGGGTGCCCAGGTCGACCATGCCGCGCGCCGGCGTGTACAGGAAAGCGTGGCGCAAACCCTGCTCGTTGGCGGCGGTGCCGACCACATGGCGGTGCTTGTTGATGCCGCTGGCGTAGCTGATCTTGCCGCCCAGGGTGCCCAGGTCCTGCAAGGTCCCGCCGCCATCATCGATGAAGGCGTGCCAGTCGCCGCCGGGGATATCGGCAAACCCGACCGCCACGCCGTCCTGGTTCAGGCCCATGCCGTAACTGCTGGGGCCGCCCAAGGTGCCGATCACGCGCATGCCGCTGTCGCGATGGAACATGAAGGCGTTCCAGGTGCCGTTTTTGTTGCGCACCGACCCGATGACCTGGCCCCGGTCGTTGATTCCGCGCGCGTCGCTGTGCTTGCCGCCGCGCGAGCCGAGGTCGGTGACCTTGCCTTTTTCGAACAACACCCCGCGCGTGTTGCCATCGCCATCTTCCAGCACGGCGGCGACCTGGCCGGCGGCGTTCATGTCGTAGGCGATGGTGGACTCGCCGGGCGGCGCGGCGATGCCGAGCGGATGGGGGCGGGCGCTGGCTTCGCCTCCCAGCAAGATCAGGACGGCGAGGCAGGCTGGGAGGGCAGGGCGCATGCGGGATTCCTTTGGCGTTGAGGGGTGGGAGCGCGTTATCCGTTGCAAAACGGCCAATGATGAATATACGCCATCATTACGTCAGTGAGGAATATTTCTTTGCTAGGCTGTGGTAAATCGATTGCGTCGCGGTTGCAAGAAATCCTGGATATGCTTGTCGAGTATCGGATAGACGCTGTGGGAAGGATCGCCGTCAGGAAAGTTCTTTGACAAAGTGTGCGATTGCGGGAAGGAACTGCGCGAAGATCACAGCGCTTGTGACCCACAGAACGGTTGCAGTTCGTCCCGCATTCACAGCGCTCACCGTGTCGGAACGCAGTTTCTCGATCTGGGCCATCATCTCGCCCTGCACTTTGACGATCTGAGCCGCCATCTCGCCCTGCGCTTTGACGATTTGCGCCGAAAGCTCGAAACGCAACTCGTTAAGATCCGTCTTGGTCGCGCCGTTGGCCTTGATTAGTGCGACATCGATCTTGATGACGGCCACATCATTTTCCAGTCGCGCGACACGCCATTCAAGGTTGCCATGATTGCTCTGTTCATTGCCGGTATCCATTGCATTTCCAGGAAAGTTGGAACAGCTCCGTTCTGTTCATGATGATATGAGCACTTCAGCGTCGTGGCGTGCTAAAGCAAACTGCGGATAGGCGAATTAGTTCGGGTATCAGCTGCGAGAGAAAAATCGCAGTGGTAACCCACATAACTATTGCAGCCTTCGCCTCGGAAACGTCACCTTTGGTGGCGCTAGTACTTTTCAATACCCCGACGTCCAGTTTCATCACACCGACATCGGTTCTCAATACGGCAACATCGGTCTTCATCACGGAGACATCAAGCATCATGGCTGCGACGTTCGCCTCCAAATGTGCCACGCGTGCTTCCATCCCGTCTTGGCTACGTGATTCGTCACTCATATCCATCGTCCTTCCTGTCGATTCAAGGCGCCGTAAAGAGCTTTTCGCAAATGAGTACGGGTGCACACGATGGTCAGACAACTTCGACGGCGCCAAGTTCCGCTGGACAGTCATCTCCAATGATCCAGAACAAAAAAACCCGCACGCGGCGGGTTATTGGTCGAGCGTCACGGCAATGCGCCGTGCTCCACACTCATCAGAACGCGTAGCGCGCCGTCACCTGCACCGAGCGCGGCGCCCCCGGCAGGTTCAGGTTGCCGTTGCTGCCGTGCCCGGCCACGATGTAGTGGCGGTCGGCCAGGTTCATTGCATTGACCTGGATATCGACCTTGCCCTGGCGGTAGTACGCCATCGCATCAAACGTTGCGTAACCGGGCAGCGACACCGTGTTGCCCGGATTGGCGAAACGCTCGCCAACCGCGTTCACGCCGCCGCCCACGCCGAAGCCATTGCCGAGCGACTTGGTCAGCCACACATTGCCACTATGCACCGGCGTAAGCGTCGGGCGCTTGCCCTGCACCGGCTGGCCGGCGTCCATCGCCACCGACGACACCGCCCGCGCATCCAGGTAGGCATAGCCCGACCACAGCTGCCAGCCGTCGCCCAGCTTGCCGGCAAAGGTCAGCTCGATGCCGTCGCTGCGCTGGGTGCCGATGGGAACCAAGCGATTGGTGGTCGGGTCGGTGGCCTTGATGTTGGTGCGCTCGAGGCGAAACAGCGACACCGAGGCGGTCGCATTGCCGTCGAACAGGTCGAATTTGGCGCCGACTTCCTTGTTGGTGGTTTCTTCCGGCGCGATCTGGGCATTGTTGGCGGCCAGCGCGAACGATTCGCCGGACGGCTGGAACGACTTGCTGAACGAGCCGAAGTACGATTGCGTCTCACCCGGCTGGTACACCAGTCCGGCGCGCGGACTCCAGGCGCGGTCCACCCGGGACAAGTTCGACTGCCTGGCGCGGCGTTCGAGCGTGCTCTGCTCGAAGCGGTCGAAGCGCACCCCGGCCAGCGCCTTCCACTGCGCCGACAAGGTGGCCATATCCTGCACGTAGGCGCTGGCGACCTTCATCACGCCCAGGTTGTCGGTCGACGGCGCGGCGCTGACCGTGAACGGCAGACTTGGGGCGACCGGATTGAACAGATTGACCCTGGCGATATTGTTCTGGGAGCGGAACAACTGGTCTTTTTCCTGCTTGCCGATCTCCACGCCGTACAGCAACTGGTGGCGCATGCCGGCCAGGTTGGCCACTTGCTTGAGCTCGGTTTGGTTGAAGTAGCCGCTCTCGTCGCGCAGCACATTGCTGCGGTTGAGCGAGGCCGTCAGCGCCTTCTCGTCGACCGAACCGGCCAGTGTATTGTTGCGGTCCAAGGTGTAGTTATAGTGGCGGAAGGCATTGCGCACGGTCCACGCATCGTTGAAGCGGTGATCCAGGGTGAAGCCGAAGGCTTTCACTTCGGCTTCGGAGTAATCGTTGGCCTTGGCATTGGCGGCGCCATAGTAGGTGCCGGCCGGCACGTCGACGGGCTTGCCACGGTACGACGGCACGCCAAAATCGGTCACGCGCTTGTCGTTCAGGTATTCGGCCTGCAACAGCAGTTTGGTGGCGCTACCGATATTGAGCGAGACCGACGGCGCAAACGCTTCGCGGTCGAGGAACTGCTGGTCGCGGTAGCTGTCGGCGCGTTCGACGGCGCCAGTGACGCGAAATGCCACCGGGCTGTCGGGGTTGGCGCGCGCCACGTCGATCTCGGCGCGGCGCTGGTTCCAGCTGCCGGCCTGCACGCTGACTTCATTCTTGTTGATGCCGGGCTTCTTGCTGATCCGGTTGATCAGCCCGCCAGACGAGCCGCGCCCGTACAGCACCGAGGCCGGTCCCTTGATGATTTCCACCTGCTCGGTGTTGGACAGGTCGCGGAAGTACAGCGCATCGTCGCGCATGCCGTCGACAAACTGGTCGGCAATCGCGGTAAAGCCGCGAATCGTCACCTGGTCGCGCTGGCCGTCGCCGTGCGACAGGCCGATGCCTGGCACCGCCTTGAGCACATCCTGCAGCGAGCGCGCGCCCTGGTCGCGCAGCACCGACAGGGGCACCACGTTGACGGTTTGCGGAATGTCGCGCAGCGGCGCGTCGATCTTGGTGGCGCTGGTCGAACTGGCCGGGTTATAGCCGGCGTCCTGGTCGCGCGTGGCGGTGACGGTGATTTCTTTCAGTTCGGCCTGGGCCTGCGCGAGGGCAGGGCTGGACAAATAGGGGAGTGCCAGCGCGATGATGACGGCCAGCCGTTTCTGTTGCATTGCCATGTGACGTCCTTGTTCTTGTGCATTTACTACGGGGACCTCGAAAAATCTACTGCGCGGAGCAATTTCCGCCCTGCGATGCTCACCGTACCTTCGTACGGCTGCGCTTCTCGGACGAAACTTGCACCGCTCGCTACGGTTTTTCGAGGCCCCTACGAATGATAATGATTCCCATTCATATTATTGCCGAGCAACGTCAATATGGCAAATTTATGTGAAGCGCATGGTCTGGCGTCAGAACAGGTTCCGCTGCAAGGTCGTCAGGCTGTGGAAGTCGTCGCCCAGGAAGGGCAGGATGGCGTCGGCAATCGGTTGCAGCTGGCGCGTGACATAGTGGTCGTAATCGATGCGCGAGCGCTGCGTTTCCAGCGGTTCGGGGCCGGCCAGGGTCATCACATAGCGAATCGGCCCGCCGCGCTGGTATTGCAGCGGGCGGCCGTGCAGGCGGTTGAAGTCGTCGGCCAGGCGCGCCGCGCGCACCGGCGGCGGGGCGGCGCCCTGGTATTCGTCGAGCGGCCGGCGGATGCGCTTGCGGTACACCAGCAGCTCGTCGAAGTCGCCGCGCAGGGTGCTCTCGACGTATTCGCGCACGTACTCGCGGTACGGTTCGCGCTTGAAGATGCGCAGGTACAGCGCCTGCTGGAACTGCTGCGCCAGCGGCGTCCAGTCGCTGCGTACCGCCTCGAGGCCCTTGAACACCATCTCTTCGCCGCCGTCGGCCTGGCCGGTCAGGCCGGCGTAGCGCTTCTTGCTGCTTTCTTCCGAATTGCGGATGTTCGGCATCAGGAAGCGCCGGTAGTGGGTTTCGTATTGCAGTTCGAGCGCGCTGGGCAGGCCGAATTCCTGTTGCAGGTGCTCGCGCCACCAGGCGTTGACGTGGGCGACCAGCGCGCGCCCGATCTCGCCGGCCTGCGCGTCATCGTGCGCGCCGCCCAGCCACACGAAGGTCGAATCGGTGTCGCCGTAGATCACCTGGTGGCCGCGTTCCTCGATCAGTTCGCGCGTGCGGTGCATGATCTCTTGCCCGCGCAGGGTGATCGAGGACGCCAGGCGCGGGTCGAAGAAGCGGCAGTGGTCCGCGCCCAGCACGCCGTAGAAGGAATTCATGATGATCTTGAGCGCCTGCGACAGCGGCTTGTTCTTTTCGCGCTTGGCCGCCTCGCGGCCCTCGGCGATCTGGCTGACGATGGCCGGCAGGCAGTGCTTCTCGCGCGAAAAGCGCGCGCCGCGAAAGCCCGGCACGGTGGCGCCGCTATCGTCTTGCAAGCCTTCGACCAGGCCGACCGGGTCGATCAGGAAGGTGCGGATGATCGACGGGTACAGGCTTTTGTAATCGAGCACCATGACCGAATCGTACAGGCCCGAACGCGAATCCATGACGTAGCCGCCTGGGCTGTTTTCGCCGGCGATATCGCCCTGGTTGGGCGCCACGTAACCCTGGCGGTGCATGCGCGGCAGGTACAGGTGCTCGAAGGCGGCCACCGAGCCGCCGCCGCTGCGGTCCACCGCCAGCCCGGTCACGCTGGCGCGTTCCAGCAGGAAGGGCAGCAGTTCGGTCTTGTCGAAAATGCGGGTGACCAGTTCGCAGTCCTTCAGGTTGTAGTGCGCCAGCGCCGGCTTGTCTTCGTTGAAGCGGCGCTCGATTTCGGCCATGCGCTGGTAGGGATTGTCGATCGCCTTGCCTTCTCCCAGCAAGGTGCGGCTGACGTTTTCGAGGCTGTACGAGGAAAAACTCCAGGTGGCCGACTTGAGCGCGTCGATGCCGTCGATGATCAGGCGCCCGGCCGCGCAGGCGAAAAAGTGCTGGCGCGAGCCGTGCTCGCGCCACTCCATCGGGCTGCCGTCGCGTCCCAGGCGCAGCGGCACGCCGCAGCGCTCGGCATGCTTTTGCAGCACGCGCAGGTCGAACTGCACCACGTTCCAGCCGATGATGGCGTCCGGGTCGTGCGTGGCCAGCCATGCGTTGAGGCGTTCGAGCATCTGCGCATGGCTGTCGCAGTAGTCGAGCGCGAAGTCGAGCGTGGCGTCCGGGCCGTTGGGTGGCCCCAGCATGTACACCTGGCGCTGGCCGCAGCCTTCGAGCGCGATCGAATACAGTTCGCCGCGCGCGGTCGTTTCGATGTCGAGCGAGACCAGTTTGAGGCGCGGCCGGTAGCCGGACGCCGGCTTGAGCGGGCTGTCGGGCGCGTCGTGGAACAGCACCGGCGCGGTGATGAAGCGCTCCATCAGGTAACGCTCGGGCGGGCGGATGTCGGCCTCGTAGACGTCGATGCCGTACTCGCGCAGGCGCTTCGCTTGCCGGGTCAACTGGCGGTACTGCTGGCAGTACAGGCCGAACACGGGCCGCTGGCCGAAGTCGCGCAGGGCGAGCGTGCGCAGTTCGCAGCCGCGCTCGCCCTGCAGCAGCGCCTCGACCTGCACGCGCCACTGCTCGGGAATGAAGGCGACCGAGAGCTGTTTGGCGAGACGGATATGGCGCGGGCCATCGTCGGTGGCAAGCCAGAAGTCGACCTCGGTGCCGGCCGGCGTATCGCGCCAGTGGCGGGTCAGGATAAACCCCTGCTGCGGTTGATTCAAATGACTACCTCGGAAGTGCTGTAAGTGATGGTGCGCCGGGGAGCGGTGGTCCGCGTATTTTAAGCGATGTGCGGCATGTTGGCTGGTATGAAATGTTGCAATTGTTGAAATGGCGTTGAGTTATGATTGTTGATCGACTATGATCGACCTTTTGCACATCATCGTTCCTGACGAAACCCCTACTCAATGAAAAGCTACCTGGCTCTGGCCGTCGCTGGTGTTGTCTCCCTCACGGCATGCGACAACAAGATCGAGGCAAACGACAAGAATATCAGCCTCGCTGTTGCGAACTATCTCGACAAGAAGGGTGAACTTTGCCTGGAGTTGACCGAGTGGCCGCTGTCCATTTCGCCCTCCGACATGGAGAACAAAGACGTCATCCCCGACGCGCTGGTCCCAAAAATGGAGGCATTGAAAGCGCTCGGACTGACGGCCGAGGCGCCTGGCGGAAACGATCCGAACGACACCAATCCGTACAAGCCGGAAGTCGTGGTCAAGCGTTACGTGCTGACCGACGCCGGGAAAAAGATCTACCGCGAAAAGGAAGTGACCAAATACGATTACAGTAAAAAAACCTCGAAGAAGGTCATTGAAGGCGACCTTTGCTACGGTCAAAAGAAGCTCACGAAGGTGATCAACTGGACCACGCCTGCAAAGGCGGGCAAGTGGCTGTTCGTGAACGTGACGTATGCGTACAAGATTGACAAGGTGGCCGACTGGGCCAAGCGGCCGGAACTTTCGGCGGCCTTCCCCGAGATCGCAGAAAACCTTGCGGAAGCGGGCAAAGTGGAGAAGAAAGTCCTGCTCAAATTGAACGAGCAGGGCTGGGATGAGTATGACATTGGTTTCGACTGAATCAGGCGCGCCGCGCCAGGCGATGCGATGAGAATGACGTCGGCGGCCCTGCCGCTGCGCCTGTTGACGGCGGCTGCGCCCTTGCTGCTGGCCGCCTGCGGCACGCTGGGCGCGGCGGCGCAGGCCGAATCCGGCGCCGGCGGCGTGTTCGCCGATGTGTGGGGCCGCTGGGCCGACTCCGGTGGCGACATCGCCGTCGCCGTGACCTGGGAACGCAAGGTGCAGCCGGGTGTGACCGTGGCCGAGATCGAAGATGCGTTCGCCAGCGTGGCGGCGGAAGAAAACCTGAAGATGGTCGGCAGCCTGCCGCTGTCGGCGGAATTGCAGGCGCGCTCGGGCCAGCCGCAAAAGTTCCTCAAGGTGTACTCGTATTGCGACCCCGAGACCGCGCGCCTGATGGTCGAGTTCAGCCCGCACATGGCGGCGTTTCTTCCCTGCCGCATCAGCGTTCTGGAAAAAGAAGACGGCCTGTGGATCTACACCATGAACATGGACATGCTCACCACCATGGGGCGCAAGCTGCCGCCCGCGCTCAAGCCGCGCGTCAAGCGCGTGCGCGACGCCGTCTGGAAGATGCTCGAGCGCGGCGCACGCGGCGAATTCTGAGTCGCCGTCGAGCAGGACTTGGAACGCCTGACAAGCCGGTCACTTGGCATGAGAGCAACACCATCGTACAATGAGCCATTGTGACCGGTAGCTTTCGGCCATAACTGGTCATCCGATAGTCAACTGAACCGTTCAACAAGCAAATTGGGACTTGGTAGCAATGATCGTTAAATTTCTTGCTTTTCTGTTGATCCTAGTTGCTGCCTACTTGAGTTGGTGGGCAGTTGAGTATGCAGCACCAGCTTGGTTTCTCGCCGCTGCATTCCCCCTTGTTTGCGGCGTCGGCTTAATTTTCCGTCGTCGTTGGGCTAGCTTCCTTTGGTATTCAATTGCCGTTGTCACTAGCGCATGGTGGATATATACAATATTGCACATGGCGTTTAATGGATGGCCGGTTCAGAGGGCTGAGGAGACTTTAGTTTCCCTGATACCCGGCGCTTTGCTTTTGGTCGTCTGCGTAGGCGGCACGTTGGCTGTTCGAAAGCAGTTCAGGCAGATCGGGCTACTTTGAATCGTGGAGCAGATGTCACCGCGCATTATCGGCCAGGCCCCCTTTGCACCCCTGAGATAGTAGAAATAGATGAAAGTATCAAACTCAATCCCCCTGCTGCTGCTCATTTACGTCAATGGTGCAATTGCTGGCGGCGGTCCTTCGTTCGAAAGCTTACGAGCCCAATCGCATAGGGATTCGCGGGTACCAGTAGGCTTGGCTTGGGAACAAAAGAATGCTGCGGAAGGGGGCGCGAAGCTAACCCCCGTCATTAACGAGTGTCGGAAAACTGCCCCGGAAGGTAAGGAAAATAGCATCTCGCTGCTGGTGAGGTTGTCAAAACATGGTGTGCCTTCGAAGGTACTCGTTTCGCCTGAAACGAAATTTTCGGAATGTGTGCGGTCGGGTGTCTCAGGCTTCAATTTTTCTGACGCTCCCTGGACGGGCTACTGGTTGGAAATAAATATCGGGAAGTGACCAACACGAGCTCGTAAAGCCGCGCGATGCCGAACGGCCGCGACTCAAAACAGCGAGCCGACCTCCACCAAGCCTTTCTTTCGCTTGCCTTCTCACTCATCTGTTGGAGTTACGTCGAGAGGTTTAGTCAGGCGCTCTTAATCTTCGCTGTTCACGGCCGACGATTCCGCGGCGGCATCGGTATCGGCGCGGGCATACAGGAATTTTGCTGCGATACTGGCCAGCACGGCCAGCGTTCCAATCGTTTCCAACAAAGCGTCGAGCATGATGTTCTCCGTAGTGAGAGGCCCGGCAATGTGCGGCTCATGCATGCCATCGTAGTCGGCCGGCTCCAATTGCGCAATCTGGCAATTCCGGTGCTACACTTCGGCAATTCCGAAAGCACGAGACAAACCATGCGCTTCGACCTGACCGATATCCGCGTGTTCCTGAGCGTCGTCGAATGCGGCAGCCTGACCCAGGGTGCGCGTGCCATGCACCTGGCATTGGCGTCGGTGAGCGAACGGATTGCCGGGATGGAGGCTGCGCTCGGTGCGCCTTTGCTCGAACGCAATCGACGCGGGGTGCGTGCCACCGCCGCAGGCGAAGCCTTGGTCCGGCATGGACGCTCGATCGTCGATCAGGTCGAACAGATGCGCGGCGAGCTGCGCACGTACGCAACCGGCCTGAAAGGCCGCATCCGGCTGCTGTCGAACACGGCGGCAATGGCGGCATTCCTGCCGCCCCAGTTGTGCCAGTTCCTGGCCGCGCATCCCGACTTGTCGATCGACCTGGAAGAGCGTCCCAGCCTGGACAGCGTGCAGGCGCTGGTGGAGCGGCGCGCCGACCTGGGCATCCTCTCGGACGTGACCGATTTCGGCCCCCTGCAGACGCACCTGATCGCCAGCGACCAGCTGGTCGTCATTACCAGCCGTTCGCATCGGATCGCCGGGCAAACGCAGGTTGCCTTTGCCGATATCCTGGGCGAGCCCATCGTGGGCATGGCCGATACGGCGCTCACCATCCACCTGGCCGAACGCGCGGCGCGCCTGGGCCGCCAGCTCGACTACCGGATTCAGTTGCGCAACCCCGAGCATATCGCGATGCAGGTGGAGGCGGGCGTCGGCGTGTCGATCCTGTCCGATGTGCTGGCCCGGACGCTGCGCCGCGACCTCGCCATCGTGCCGCTCTCGGAAGCCTGGGCCACCCGCCAGCTGTACCTCTGCGCACGCGATTTTGCCGCACTGACCCCGCACGCACAGCTGCTGGCGCGGCAGATGCTGGACTAGTGTTGTTTTCCGCAGTGCAACATCGAAATCGCTTGTGCAATCCCTGCGTATTTGGTTACATGCGTATATCGGCATTTCTTTAGACCTGAAACAAAGCATGGATCCAGACCTCGACAGTGAACAGATGAGCGAAGTGTTCGAAGAAGTATCGAACTATTTTGCGTTGCTGTCCGAACCGACCCGGCTCAAGATCCTGCACGCGCTGTGCAATGGCGAGCGCACCGTGGGCGCGATTGTCGGCGATATCGCCGCCACGCAGGCGAATGTGTCGCGCCAGCTCAACATGCTGTACCGCGCCCGCATCCTGGGGCGCCGCAAGGAGGGTGCGCAGGTGTATTACCGCATCGAAGACCAGAACACGATTGCCTTGTGCCGCACGGTGTGCAGCCAGATGGCGGAAAAGGTCAAGAGCAGCCGCCGCATGGGGCAGGGCGCGATTCAGGGATTCATGGGCGCGGACGGCTGAGCAAGGCCGATGCCGTTCATGTTGAAAGTGAAATATGCTCAATTGGTTATATGATCATATGGTCATATAAGTAAGTGGTAACGATAGCCGCGTGCGGCGATGTTCAACAGGCAAGCGAGAGGTGGTGGTCATGACGACTCCGATACGCAAAACCGGCCGCGTGCAAGCAGCCCCCGAGCATTTTCTCGACAGCGCGCTGGTCGAGGACATCAACCGCGCCGGCATCGACGATGCGCGCCGCGGCTTCCTGCGGCGCAGCTTCCTGGCCGCCGGCGCCGCCATGGGCGCGGGCACGGCGCTGGCGCAGGACGGCGGGGCGGGCGACCCCAACATCCTGGTCCTGCCCGCGCATTCGCGCACCCTGGGCAAACCGGTCGTGACCAATCCGTACGGCCAGCCTTCGCAGTACGAGGCCAATCTGCAGCGGCGCGAGTCGCCCGGGCTGACCCGGGTCGGCGCGGCCTCGGTCTCGTTCACGCCCTTGCAGGGGCTGTTCGGCATCATCACGCCGTCCGGACTGCACTTCGAGCGCCACCATCAGGGCTGGCACGATATCGATCCCACCAAACACCGTTTCATGATCAATGGCCTGGTGAAGAATCCCAAGGTCTACACCATGGACGACCTGATGCGCATGCCGTCGGTGTCGCGCATGCACTTCATCGAGTGCGGCGCGAATACGGCGATGGAATGGGGCAATGTGGCGGTGCCCTCGGTCCAGTATTCGCACGGCATGCTCAGTTGCAGCGAGTTCACCGGCGTGCCGCTCTCGGTGCTGCTGGAAGACTGTGGCGTCGACAAGCGGCGCGCCAAAGTGGTGCTGGCCGAGGGCGCCGACGGCTCTTCGATGACGCGCACCATCTCGCTCGAGCGCGCGCTGGACGACGTCATCGTGGCCTGGGCCATGAATGGCGAGATGCTGCGCCCGGAACACGGCTACCCATTGCGCCTGGTGGTGCCGGGCGTGCAGGGCGTGTCCTGGGTCAAATGGCTGCGCCGCATCGAAGTGGGCGACCAGCCCTACGCCACCAAGGACGAGTCCCTGCACTACATCGATGCGCTGCCGGACGGTACCTTCCGCCAGTACACCTCGATCCAGGAATGCAAGTCGGTGATCACCACGCCCTCGGCCGGCCAGCGCCTGCTCGATACCGGGTATTACAACATCACCGGGCTGGCCTGGTCCGGGCGCGGCAAGATCAAGCGGGTCGACGTCTCGGTCGATGGCGGGCGCAACTGGCGCACGGCGCGCCTGGAAACGCCGCTGCTGTCGAAATGCCTGAGCCGTTTCAATATCGATTGGGACTGGAACGGTGCGCCGGCCGTGCTGCAATCGCGCGCCATTGACGAGACCGGCTACGTGCAGCCGAAAATCAATGAACTGCGCGCGGTGCGTGGCACCCGCTCTATTTATCACAACAATGCAATCCAGTCGTGGCAGGTTGCGCAATCGGGTGAGGTGTCCAATGTCCAGGTTGACTGAAGCGGCGCTCGCGCTGGCCATGGCGGCGCTGTTCTCCAGCGCCGGCGCCGCCCCGGCCAGCAAGCCGGGGCGAAGCGCCACCCCACAGGAAGTGGCCGCCTGGGATATCGACGTGCGTCCGGATTTTGCCGGCTTGCCCAAGGGCTCAGGCAGCGTGCTAGCCGGGCAGGCGGTCTGGGAAGGCAAGTGCGCGTCCTGCCACGGCACCTTCGGCGAGTCGAACGAGGTGTTTACGCCGCTGATCGGCGGCACCACGGCCGAGGATGCCGCGAAAGGCCGGGTGGCCTCGCTCACCAATGGCCGCCAGCCGCAAAAGACCACCCTGATGAAAGTGGCGACCGTGTCCACCTTGTGGGACTACATCAACCGCGCCATGCCCTGGACCGCGCCCAAGTCGCTCACCACCGACGAGGTGTATGCGGTCTCCGCCTACATGCTCAACATGGGCGAGGTGGTGGCGGACGACTTCGTGCTGTCGGACCAGACCATGGCGCAGGCCCAGCAGCGCATGCCGAACCGTCACGGCATGGTCACCAGCCACGGCTTGTGGGATGTCAAAGGCAAGCCGGACGTCAAGAGCGTGGCATGCATGAAGAACTGCCCGGTCGAGGGTAGCGTGCGCTCGTCCTTGCCGGAAGGGGCGCGCAATGCGCACGGCAACCTGGCCCAGCAGACACGCGGCTTCGGCGCCACCCGTGGCGTCGATACAACACAGCCCGCGCCGACGGCCCGCCTGCCAGGCACGGCGACGGCGGTGCCGGCAGCGGCGGCGGGCGCACCCGGCCAGGCGGCGCTGGCGCTGCTCCAGCAAAACGCGTGCCTGGCCTGCCACGCTGTCGCCACCAAGGTCGTCGGGCCGAGTTTCAAGGCGGTGCAGGAGAAATACCAGGGCGACAGCAATGCCGCGACGACCCTGGCCGGCAAGATCAAGCAGGGTAGCGCCGGCGCCTGGGGCGTGGTGCCGATGCCGGCGCAGGGTCATCTCAACGATGCCGATATTGCCACGATGGTCGGTTGGATTCTGGCAACACCCAAATGAACGGATGTGGCCGGCGACTACCCGGATCGGGTAGTCTTGTTTCAAAGCGTAATCCTGTTCCACGCCACCGGCGGGATATCGTCGCCCCCGCGCAGGCGGGGGGGGCCAAGTCACCGGCGGAATATCGTCGCCCCCGCGCAGGCGGGGGCCCAAGTTTGACGCGCTGCCGCTGCGCTACCTGCTTGGGTCCCCGCCTGCGCGGGAACGACGGTGTGGTGGCGTGCGACGCACTACCTTTTACTAACTGGAGAAGATGATGAATCAAAGTCGACGCAACCTCATGCGCATTACCTCGGTGCTGGGCGCGGCCTTCGCCGCCGGGCTGCTCAAACCGTCCGATGTGTTCGCGGCCGAATGGAGCCAGAAAGTGTTCGACGCCAAAAGCCTGGAGGCGGTGGTCAAGGAGCTCGGCGGCGATAAATTCGTCGTCAGCCCCGACATCACCATCACCGGCCCGGATATCGCCGAAAACGGCGCCGTGGTGCCGGTCTCGGTCGCCAGCAAGGCGCCCAACACCGATTTCATGGCGATCCTGGTCGAGAAGAACCCGAACACCCTGTCGGCCAGCTTCAACATCCCGCCCGGCACCGAACCGGCCGTCA
The DNA here is from genome assembly GCF_011682065.1 of Massilia rubra. Classification (GTDB taxonomy): domain Bacteria; phylum Pseudomonadota; class Gammaproteobacteria; order Burkholderiales; family Burkholderiaceae_D; genus Telluria_A; species Telluria_A rubra. The sequence goes on from NZ_VUYU01000004.1 coordinate 285,626, forward strand.
CCACGCGCGTGAAGATGGGCGGCACCTCGAACGTGCACGCGCTGGTGCGCGCCGACGGCAAATGGCTGCTCGCGTCCAAGGAAATCAAAGTCACGCTCGGCGGCTGCGGCGGCTGAGCCGCCGCCCACGCTTCTTCCCCACATCGACAAAGGAAACCATCATGGCTGATCCAATGCGCATCCGCGCCAGCGCCACCGGCGAGCTGGTTGAAGTAAAAATCCTCATGCGGCACGACATGGAAACCGGGCAACGCAAGGATGCGGCCGGCAAAGTGGTCCCGGCCCATTTCATCAAGACCTTGGTGGCCAAGGTCGGCGACAAGGTCGTGTTCGACGCCAGCTTCGGCCCCTCGGTTTCGAAAGATCCCTTCCTGTCGTTCAAGTTCAAGGGCGCGGCCAAGGGCGACAAGGTCAGCGTGACCTGGGTCGACACGGCCGGCGACACCCGCACCGATGAAGGCACGATCACCTGAGTTCCCCACGCACAATAACAATAAGGAGACGACCATGATCCACCGCCACAAAGTTGTGCTCGCTTCAGGACTGCTGGCCGCGTTCGGCGCGGCGTTCGCGCAGACGTCCAGCACCGACGAGATTGCGAAGTACCGCCAGATGCTGGCCGACGGCAATCCCGCCGAGCTGTGGGAAATGCGCGGCGAAGAACTGTGGAAGACCAAGACCGGCCCGAACAAGGTGTCGCTGGAGAAATGCGACTTCGGCAAAGGCGCGGGCGTGCTCAAAGGCGCGTACACCGAACTGCCGCGCTACTTCAAGGACGTCAACAAGGTGATGGACCTGGAACAGCGCCTGGTCCACTGCCGCGTCACCCTGCAGGGCTTGACCCCGGCCGAGGCGGTCAAGACGCCGTTCGGCGCGGCCGGCAAGAAATCCGACATCGAAGCATTGGTGTCCTACATCACCGCCGAGTCGCGCGGCATGAAGATGGCGGTCTCGACCGCGCACCCGATGGAGCAGCGCGCCTTCGACACCGGCAAGCAGTTGTTCTTCTACCGGGGCGGCTCGCACGACTTCGCCTGCGCCACCTGCCACTCGGTGGACGGGCAACGCATCCGCTTGCAGGAATTGCCGAACATCCTCAATCCCATCAATGCCCAGGCCGCCTACACGACCTGGCCGGCGTATCGGGTGTCGCAGGGGGAAGTGCGCACCATGCAGCACCGCCTGACCGACTGCTTCCGCCAGCAGCGCTTCCCGGAGCCGCTGTACGCCTCCGACGCGCTGACGGCGCTGACGATGTTCCTGGCAAAAAACGCGAACGGCGGCGTGTACGCCGGCCCGGCCTTGAAACGATAGGGGAAAGCACATGACATCAATCGCACGCATCTTCCTGGCGACCTGCGGCGCCGCCACCATCGCCGGCTGCGCCACGGTGGCGGCCGATACCGATTACCGCCAGGCCGCGCTCGCCCTGATCCGGCAAGACTTCAAGTCGGCCGGGCCGGCCACGGTGGAACGGGTCGCGGCCCAGGACGAGTCCCAGCAACTGTGCAGCCAGTACCCGAGCGCCCGTCCGCCCGAGGTGGCGGCGCGCATCGAGGCGGCGCAGCTGGCCGCGGTGAAGCAGCCGGCCGACGGCAAGTACCTCGGCGCCTGGAAGGAAGGCGAAAAGATCGCCCAGAACGGGCGCGGCATGCAATCGTCGGACGCGATCGGCGCGGTCAACGGCGGCAATTGCTACGCCTGCCACCAGATCAGCAAGAAAGAAATCTCGTTCGGCAATATCGGACCATCCCTGTACCAGTACGGCAAGCTGCGCGGCAACAGCGACGCGATCCTGAAGTACACCTGGAACAAGCTGTACAACGCGCAAGCCTACAGCGCCTGTTCCAACATGCCGCGCTTCGGCCACAACGGCGTGCTGACCGAAGCCCAGCTCAAGGATGTGATGGCGCTGCTGCTCGACCCCGCATCGCCCGTCAACGAGTAACCGAGGAGGCACCATGGGAATGAACCGGCGCGAATTTGCGCAACTGATGGGCATCGCCGCCGCCGGCGGCATGCTGCTGGGCTCGAAAGCGGCGCTGGGTGCGCCTTCGCCGGGAGCGCTGTACGACCTGGCGCGCTTCGGCAATGTGCATTTCCTGCACTTCACCGATTGCCACGCGCAACTGAACCCGGTGCATTTTCGCGAGCCGAGCGTCAATCTCGGCATTGGCCAGGCTGCCGGCAAGATGCCGCACCTGGTGGGCGAAGCGCTGCTCAAGCAGGTCAACATCAAACCGAACACGCCGCAGGCGCATGCGTTTACCGCGCTCCATTTCGAGCAGGCCGCGCGCACCTATGGCAAGGTGGGCGGGTTTGCGCACCTGGCCACCCTGGTCAAGCAAATGCGCGCGGGCCGCCCCGGCGCACTCTTGCTCGACGGCGGCGACACCTGGCAAGGCTCGGGCACGGCCCTGTGGACAAAGGGCCAGGACATGGTCGACGCGGGCCTGCTGCTGGGTGTGGACGTGATGACCGCGCACTGGGAAATGACCTTGGGCGACAAGCGCGTGCAAGAAATCGTCGGCAAGGATTTCAAGGGCAAGGTCGATTTCGTGGCGCAGAACGTCAGCACCACCGATTTTGGCGATCCGGTCTTCGCCCCCTACGTGATCAAGGAAATGAACGGCGTGCCGGTGGCCATTATCGGCCAGGCGTTTCCGTACACGCCGATCGCCAATCCACGCTACCTGACGCCCGACTGGAGTTTCGGCATCCAGGAAGAAAACATGCAGAAGATGGTGGACGAGGCGCGCGCCAAGGGCGCCAAAGTCGTGGTGGTGCTATCCCACAACGGCATGGACGTGGACCTGAAAATGGCCTCGCGCGTGCGCGGCATCGACGCCATCCTGGGCGGCCACACGCACGACGGCGTGCCGCAACCGGTGATCGTGGCCAATGGCGGCGGCAAGACCCTGGTGACCAACGCCGGCAGCAACGGCAAGTTCCTCGGCGTGCTCGACTTCGACGTACGCGGCGGCCAGGTGCGCAACTTCCAGTACCGCCTGCTGCCGGTGTTTTCCAACTTCCTGCCGGCCGACAAGGACATGGCCGCGCTGATCAAGAAGGTGCGCGCCCCTTACGAGGCCAAGCTCAACGAAAAGCTGGCCGTCACCCAGGGCACCTTGTACCGGCGCGGCAATTTCAACGGCACCTTCGACCAGTTGATCATCGACGCGCTGATGGAGGTCAAGGGCGCCGACATCGCCTTCTCGCCGGGCTTTCGCTGGGGCACATCCTTGCTTCCCGACAGCCCGATCCTGATGGAACACCTGATGGACCAGACCGCCACAACCTACTCGTACAGCACCCTGACCGAGATGACCGGCAGCACCATCAAGACCATCCTGGAAGACGTGGCCGACAACCTGTTCAATCCCGACCCGTATTACCAGCAGGGCGGCGACATGGTGCGGGTGGGCGGCATGAGCTACGCCATCGACCCGAACGCGGCGATGGGCGCGCGCATCAGCGACATGCGCCTGCACGGCAAGCCGCTCGACGCCGGCAAGGCCTACAAGGTGGCCGGCTGGGCCCCGGTGGCCGAGGGCGCCACGGGCGAGCCGGTGTGGGACGTGGTGGCGCAGTGGTTGCGCCAGCAGAAAACCGTCACCCCGCGCAAGCTCAACACGCCGCGCCTGATCGGCATGCGGGGCAATCCGGGCATCATCGCATGAGCAGCCGGGGCGCCGTGATCCGCATTGTCGCGCTGGCCGGCTGGCTGCGGCGCCAGGCGGCCCTGCTGGCGGTGCTGGCCCTGCTCGGAACCGATACCCTGGCCGCCGGCGCGCCGGCCCTGGCGTCGCCACGCGACCTGTCGGCCGACGCGGCGCTGGCGGCGCAGCGCGGCCAGCCATTGTTGGTGCTGTTTTCGCTGCCCGGCTGCGGCTATTGCGACGTGGTGCGCCGCAATTACCTGCTGCCGCTCACGCGCGAGGGCGCGGCGCAAGCGCGCCCGGTGCTGCGCGAGGTCGGCCTGACCGCAACAAGGCCCTTCACCGGACCGAACCAGGAAGCGAGCAGTGGCGCCGCGCTGGCCGCCCGCTACCAGGTGCGCATTGCGCCGACCGTGCTGTTGCTGGGCGCCGACGGCGCGCTGCTGGCCCCGGCGCTGGTCGGGGGCGACGTGGCCGGCATGTATGGCGCTTACCTCGACGAGGCGCTGGCGCAGGCGCAGCGCAAGATCGCCGGCCAATAGTCACATTCTGAAAGGACTGCCATGAAACTCGCCATCCCGATTCTCGCCTGCCTGCTGGCGCTGGCCACCCCGGCGGCGCATGCCGTCACGCCTGCGCGAGCCCAGGTGCTCACGCCGGTCAAGGTGTCGGCGCATGTGTACTACTTCCAGGGCCATTCCGGCATGGCCGAGGCAGCCAACCGGGGCTTCATGTCGAACGCGGGCTTCGTGGTCACGCGCGACGGCGTCGTGGTGTTCGACGCGCTCGGCACGCCGGCGCTCGGCGAAGCGATGCTCAAGGCGATCCGCAAGGTGACGGCGCAGCCGGTGCGGCGTGTGATCGTCAGCCATTTCCACGCCGACCATTTCTATGGCTTGCAGGCCTTCAAGGCGCGCGGCGCGCAGATCTGGGCGCACGAGCGGGGCAGGGAGTATCTCGCTTCCGACCTGGCGGCCACCCGGCTGGCGCAGCGCAAGGAGGCGCTGGCGCCCTGGGTGAACGACGCCACGCGCCTGACCGGCGCCGACCGCTGGCTCAGTTTTGCCGACGGTAAAAGCATCGCCTTCGAAATGGGCGGCGTGCGCTTCAAGATCATCGACATGAGCGGCGCCCACGCGCCGGACGACATCATGCTCTCCGTCGACAACGACCAGGTGCTGTTCGCGGGCGACCTGTTTTTCAGCGGCCGCATTCCCTTCGTGGGCGAGGCCGACAGCCGCGTCTGGCTCGAAGCACTCGATCGCATGGTCGCGCTCGCGCCGCAGGCCGCCATTCCTGGCCACGGCGAACTGTCGCGCACACCGGCCAGGGATATGGCGCTCACGCGCGACTACCTGACGTTTTTGCGCCGCGTGATGGGCGACGCGGTAGCCGAACTGACCTCGTTCGACGAGGCATACGGTAAGATCGACTGGAGCGCGTTCGACAAGTACCCCGCGTTTGCCCAGGCCAACCGCCTTAACGCCTACGGCACCTACCTGCTGATGGAACGCGAAAGCCTGCAGCAGAAGCGACTGCCGGTCGCGCCATCCCCTTGACCGTTTTGACAGGAGTTAGCATGCAATTGTTCCGCACCATGGCCGCCGTGATGGTGGTTGCCGCCGTCGCCATTGCCCCGGCCAGCGCCGCCCAGCGCGAAGAAAAAGTGGTTTATCACGTGACCGACAGCGCCAACGCCATGGGTGCGCTCGGCAATGTGCGCAATCACCTCAACGCCAGCCCGAAAGCGAAGATCGTGGTCGTCACGCACGGCCCCGGCATCGACTTTTTGCTGGAAGACGCCAAGGACAAGAACGGCAACCCATACGACGCGGTGGTGCAGGAACTGTCGAACCGCAACGTCAAGTTCAGGGTCTGCAACAACACCCTGGAAGCACGCAAGATCGACCGCAAGCGCGTGTTGCCCGAAGCGACCATTGTGCCATCCGGCGTGGCCGAAGTGGCGCGCCTGCAAACGCAGGAAGAACACGCCTACATCAAGCCCTGATCCGGGCTGTCGGATGCATGGATGCGGCGCGCCGGCGCAGGCTTGCTCGCGCCTGTTGCCATTGCTTTAAGTTGTGTTGCGCCGTGGCCCCATTTGTGTAAATCAAGGCCGGTCACGCTGGTCATTGTCGGTAGAATTAGTGCTGTACTGAAACACTCTATTTGTCGCCGGTGTAGTCTTGCCGGCCGCCGCGCATTCCCAACGAACGAGGTTGAGCACAATGAAACTACGGAACAAAATGGCCTTGTGCATGGTGATTGTTTTCACCCTGTTTACGATCGCCCTGGGCGTCGCCATTGCGGGCATGCAAAATGCGACCACGAAATTCGAAGTATTCATCAAGCAAGATCAAGCCTTCCTGGGCGCCAGCACCACCCTGTATGCGCAGGGCCTGCAAATGGGCCAGGCGCTGCGCAACATCATCCTGGCGCCCGAGAACCAGCAGGGCTACAAGAACCTGAGCGCGGCCCGTGACGAATTCCGCAAGGCCCACGGCACCGCGGTGGAACTGGCCAGGGACGACCCCAGCGTCTCGCAGTCCCTGGCAACGCTGAAAACCTTGCACGAGCGCCAGACCGAGATCCAGGCTGCCGTGGTCGAACTGGCCAAGGCCGACCAGGCCGCCGCCATCAAGAAACTCAATGCCGACGAGACCCCGCTGTGGCGCCAGATGCGCAGCGACTTGCTGGAACTGATCAAGTCGAAAAACGGCGCCGTCGATATCGCCAAGGGCGAGCTGACCAAGCAGACCCGCGCCACCCTGATCCTGAGCCTTGCGCTGGCGGCCGGGGCCGTGCTGCTGGGCGGCGGCATCGCCTTCTGGCTGACCCGCAACGTCATGCACCAGCTCGGGGGCGAACCGCACTACGCCGCCGAAATCGCCGCCTCGATCGCGGCGGGCGACCTGACCGCCAACATTGTGGTCGATGCCGACGCCGCTCCCGACAGCTTGATGGTGGCCATGCGCACCATGCAGCACAGCCTGGCCGCACTGGTGATGAAGGTCCGGGCCGGCACCGATACCATCTCGACCGCGTCGAGCGAAATTGCGGCCGGCAATATGGACTTGTCCGGACGTACGGAAGAGCAGGCCAGTTCGCTGGAAGAAACCGCCGCCTCGATGGAAGAATTGACCACGACGGTGCAGCACAACACCGACAGCGTGCGCCAGGCCAACACCCTGGCCTCGGCCGCGTCGGACGTGGCGATGCGCGGCGGCGCGGTGGTGGCCGAAGTGGTCGGCACCATGGGCTCGATCAACGAATCGGCCAGGCGCATTGCCGACATCATCGGCGTGATCGACGGCATTGCCTTCCAGACCAACATCCTGGCCCTGAACGCGGCGGTGGAAGCGGCGCGCGCCGGCGAGCAGGGACGCGGGTTCGCGGTGGTGGCGACCGAAGTGCGCAACCTGGCCCAGCGCAGCGCGGCGGCCGCGCGCGAGATCAAGGGCCTGATCGGCGATTCGGTCGAAAAGGTCGAGATCGGCAGCAAGCTGGTCGACACTGCCGGCACGACCATGAAGGAAGTGGTGGCCAGCGTGCGCCGGGTGACCGATATCATGGCCGAGATCACCACCGCCGGCCAGGAGCAGAGCGCCGGCATCGTGCAGGTGAATCAGGCGATCGCGCAGATGGACAAGGTCACCCAGCAAAACGCGGCGCTGGTCGAGCAGGCGGCGGCCGCCGCCGCCTCGATGCAGGAGCAGGCCCGGGAGCTGAGCGCGGTGGTGGGCACGTTCACGGTGAGCGGAGCGGCCCACGCGCCGCGCAAGCTGGCGGCCGGTTCCGCGCCAGTGCCCGCCTTGCGTTAGGAATCGCGACATGGAGCATGAGCGCGCCCGCGACTACGTGCTGGCCGAGCTTCCCGGATACGCAAGCTGGTTCCAGGGCAGGGTGGACGCAGGCGACCCGGAAGAGCTACTGATGTATCTCGACACGGTCTCGACCTGGCTGTTGCCCGAACAAGCCGCGCACTTCGGTCCGGACGATTTCGATGCGATGCTCGACGAGTTCAGGGATGACGCCGGCCTGTAGCCGTGCCAGTAGGGCGCGCCAAGCGTGTCGGTCGATGCCAGTCCAGGCCAGGCCCATTCGCACATCTGCCATGCCAGGCGTTTTCGCTTAGCCGCTTGGCGGTGCCAGGACACGTTGTCGCGCCTATCTAAATAGGTTTGAATTTTCATTGCCAATCGCATACCATTGCGCAGGAAACAACAACCATGTGAACACAAGGAAAGCGGAAAACGATGCAGATCGGTATCAGCGGCGCCAGCGGCCATCTTGGCCAATCCACGCTCAAGGAACTCGCCGCGCGCGGCGGCGGTCACGAACTGGTCGGTATTTCGCGCACGCCGCAAGCCATCGCAGCCCCGTTGCAAGGGCGCTTTGGCGACTACGATGAGCCGTCTTCGCTGGCGGCGGCGTATGCGGGGCTGGACCGCCTGCTGCTGATTCCGACCATCGCGCTGGCGCCGGGCGTGCGCTCGCGCCAGAACATTGCGGCGATCGACGCGGCCGTCGCCGCAGGGGTAGGGCACATCGTGATCCTGTCGAGCTGCGGCGCGCGCGATATCGCCGAACCTGACCTGTACGCGCCGTACTTCGCCGCCGAACAGCACCTGATGCGCACGGCGCCGCGCTGGAGCATCCTGCGCATGAACTACTTCGCCGAAGCGCTGGCCGAAGAGGCGTTGGGGTCGCTGGGACATGGCTTGCTGGCCTGCTTCACCGAAAACCGCGTCGCTTACGTCGCGCGCGACGACGTGGCCGCGTCCGCCGCCGGCCTGCTGACGACCGACGGTCATGTGGGCGCGACCTACAATCTGACCGGGCCGGCGGCGCTCACCGGCGAGCAGCGTGCCGCCATCATCGCCAAGGCCTCGGGCGCCGGGATGGGCTTCCTGCCGATGACGGAAGCGGCAATGCGCGCCGCGCTGCAGGTCATGGGCACGCCGCCGGACATCGCGCGCGCCGTGATCTGCCTGCATCATGGGATGGCATCTGGAATGTTCGATATCGTCACCGGCGACGTGCAAAAGCTCTCCGGCAAGGCGCCGCGTACCTTGCAGCAGGTGCTGCGCAAGGCGTTTGCCTGAGCTCTGGTGTCCCGCGTCAGAAAGTCGTTGAATGCGGTGGCGCGCCATGCCGGCGACGGGCGGGTTACGACGCCTCGTCGGCGAGGTAGCCGCGCTCGCGCGCCAGCGGCTCGTTGTCGAACAGCGCCATGGCCGTCGTCATGCGCCTGAAGCCGAAGCGGCGATAGAACGGCTCCTTGCCGGGCACCGCGTATAGCAAGATCTTCTTGTGTCCCTGCGACAGCGCGACCAGCCTGGCGACGATTTGCTTGCCCAAGCCCGTACCCTGGTATTGAGGCAATACGGCGATATCGCACAGGTAGGACGTATCGATCCCATCGGCCAAAGCGCGGCCCACGCCGACGATGCGTCCGTGCGCCCGCACGAAGCAGCAGTAACGGCTGTTGGCAAACACGATGGCAAGCTCGGCCGCAGGCTTGTCGCCGAGCGCGATCTTGTACAGCGCCGACAGCTCGTCCCAATCGATTGCATCGAGCGATTCCGTCCATTCCAGTGTCATACGCGCAGCTCCCGTCCGATGGCCGGCCATGCTTGCGGCCAGCCGTTGCGCCATTATAGGACAGTATGTCACGATGGTTTTCAAGCGCCTGCCATGCGCTTGCCGCTGCCGGCCAATCTCCCGACTCCGCCAGTTCGGGAATCTACATTTGCTTCGGCAAGTGTCCCAGCAACTGGCGCAAGGCGCCGTGGGCAATCGCCACATCCGGCGAGTCGTGCAGCAGGATGATGTACTTGGTGCGGAACGCGCTCGCCGCCGCCGTGCCTGGGCCGACCAGTTCCTCGATCGCCGCGCGCCAGCCGGCGACGGCCTCGCGGGTCAGCGTGTCCGGCTCGTCGAGGGCTTCGTCGAGCGCAGCCATCAGCGCCGACATCGCTTGCAGCCACGCGAAATGGGGATGATTGGTGATCAGTTGCAAGTGCTCAAGTGGGCTGCCGACCGCGCCGAAATATACGGTTTCCACATCGATCAGGGCTTTGTGCAGGGTGCGCAGGGCGCGCGGCACCGCTTGCAGGCTGGCGCGCAGGGCGTCGTTGTCATTCGCTTGATTCATTCAATTGCCTCGGTAAACGTGTAAAGGTGGGTTACAAGGTCAGGATGCCGCGCCGCAGCGCGATCGTGGTGGCGTGGGTGCGGTCCCTGGCGCCGAGCTTGGAGAGTACCGCGCTCACATGCGCCTTGACGGTTTCTTCCTTGATAGCCAGGCGCACGCCCACTTCGCGGTTCGAATTGCCGTCGGCGACCAGGCGCAGCACTTCCAGCTCGCGTCCGGACAAATTATCGCTGCCGAAGTAGTTGGCCATTTCGGCAGCCACCTCGGCTGGAATATAGCGGTGCCCGGCGTGCACGCGGGCAATCGCATCGGCCAGGTTGAGCCGGATCGCGCATTTGAGCAGATAGCCGCAAGCACCGGCGCCGAGCGTGCGCGCAATGCGGGCGTCGCCCTTGTAGGTGGTCAGCACCAGCACGCGCGCGTTTGGCGCCAGCGCGCGGATCGCCAGCATCGCCTCGTGCCCGCCCATGAGCGGCATTTGCAGGTCCATCAGCGTCACGTCCGGCCGCAGGCGGATGAAGCATTCGAGCGCTTCTTCACCGTTGGCGGCCTGGCCGACGACCTCGATGCCGCTGTCGCCGGCCAGCAGCGCGACGATGCCTTCGCGCAGCAGGCTGTGGTCGTCGGCGACCAGGACGCGGATGGGAGGGAAGGCGGCGGACATCGCGCATTGACTTTCTGTTAATGGGTGAGCGCGATCATGCCATGCCAGCGCGCCTGCGGCTTGGATCAGTTTGCTGCGCCGCCGCAATCCCGTATCATGCCGGCATTTTCGCAAGATGGCGTTTGTGTGACCGCATGCCAACGCTGGTCCGGGCGCTGCTGCCGGTCCTGGCCTTCCGGTTTTACCGACACGGCGGCCAGACCTGGATCGGCGGCGACAGCGTGGTGGCGCACTTAGCGCACGGTTGCCAGATAGGCCGCGACGGCGCGCATGTCGGCCTCGCCGAGCTTGACGGCCACTTCTTTCATCGCCGTGGCCAGCGGATTGTTGAATTTGGGCGCGTCGCGGTACACCTTCAACTGTTCCAGCGTGTAGCTGGCCGGCTGCGAGGCGATGCGCGGGAACGGCGCCTGGCCGTGGCCCTGCGGCCCGTGGCAGCCGGCGCAGGCCGGGGCGCCCCCGGTGCTGCCGTGCTCGAAAATCCGGCGACCCTGCTGTTCCAGGGCGGCATCGAGCGACGGCTGGGGCTTGACCGGCTGGGCCGCGTAAAAGGCGGCGAGCTCGCGCATTTCGGGCCCGGTCAGTTGGCCGGCGACGGCGCGCATCTGCGCGTGGGGCCGTTCGCCGCTGCGGAAATTATTCAGTTGCAGTTCGATATACGCGGCGGACTGGCCCGCCAGATTGGGATACAGCGCGGCGGCCGTGTTGCCGGTCGCGCCATGGCAGGCGGCGCAGCGTTGCAGCAGCGCCGCCGATGGTGCGGCGGCTGCCGGAATGGTGAAGGCAGCGAGCACGAGGGCCAGCGCGGCGCTCGCCCGGCGCAGGGAAAATGCGGTTTGCATGATGGTGTGCTTGTCGTCCGAACGGGTGGCAGACGAGTATAGGGGGACTGCTGCAAGCGGCACTTATACTTTGGTATAGTTAAATGGTGGCCATTAAAGGGAAAAGCGATGAATCAAACAGTCCCGCGTCCAAAAGACGCCATCGCAACCGGGCCGGATACCTGGATAGAACACATTGACCTGGGCGGGCGCTATCGCACGGCGGTGAAGATCGACCATTTGATGCCGGAACTGGCAAGCATGTGGGCGGCGCTGGAAACGCAGTGCGTGGCCGGGTGTTGCGGCGTGCAAGCGTTCGATTTTTCGGCGGACGGCGTGGCGGCATCGCTCGGCAAGGTCAATGCCGCGCGCAACTGCGAGGCGCTGGCAAAGCTGCGCAATGACTTGCTCGCCCTGCGCGGCGAGGTCGTGTCGAGCAAAGAATTGAATATGAATATCGACAAGAGCGAATTCCTGGAATTGCTCAGCCACCTTGACAAATGTTATCGCGCTGCAATACCCTCGTATCGCGACAAGCGTTAACAGCGGCCTGAATGTCGCCATTGCGTAAATGTCCGCTTGTTTTTGGCTGTCCATAAAATAGAGAACGATGAAAACCCTGAAAAAAGCGCTCGCCGCGCTGGTACTTTCTGCATGGGGCGCATCCGCGTTCGCCGTGCAGGCGTGCGATGAGCAGGCTTTGCATGCCCTGGGCGCTTTCCTGAAGCTCGACCGGTTTGTCGCTGGCGGCCGGATTTTGGCCGGCACCTGCAAAGTGCTGCCGAACGATCCGCACACCACCGCCGCGGCCATGATCTTCCACGGCGAGTTGCGCGAGGTGGAGAACGACGACGAGAGGCTGAGTGTGTCGCTGATCCGCTACGACGGCCAGCAATACGATATCAAGCCCTGTGAGCTTGCAAAAGAGAAGTGGTTCAACCGATGACGGCGCGTTCCATGCACCGGGAACGTTCGCAATTTCACCTCATCGACAGGACAACTTATCATGCACATCGAAAAATTTGGCATGGGTATCTTCTATATCCATGATTTTCTTACCCCGGAAGAATGCGCGCGACATATCGCCGAGAGCGAAGCGATTGGCTACACGGCCGCCGGCCTGACAACCAGCACGGGCGAGCTGATGGCGCTCGATTTTCGGAATAACGACCGCATTATCTACGATAACGCCACGCTGGCCGACCAGCTGTACCAGCGCGCCGCGCCCTTCCTGCCGCCGCTGCAACGCGACTGGGAACTGAGCGGCTTTAACGAGCGCTTCCGCTTTTACCGCTATCACGGCGCGCAGTTCTTCAAGGCGCACAAGGACGGCAACTACGAGCGCAGCGACACGGAGGTCAGTTTCCTGACCATCCTGCTTTATCTGAACGACGATTTTACCGGCGGCCATACCGATTTTGCGTGGGAAAGCATCAAGCCCAAAGCCGGTTCCGCGCTGGTGTTCCCGCATCGGCAGATGCATCAGGGTTCGGTGGTGGAAAGCGGCACCAAATACGTCTTGCGCACCGATATCATGTACCGCGAGCCGGCCGGCGCCGTTCCTGACCCAGCCTGATTCTGCTAAGCTGCGGCTCCCGATCACGTCACATGAAACAACGATGGCCATTAAACTGAACCAGGAAACCGAGGAGCGGCTGTTGTCGTCGCTGCAGCGCTATTGCATGAAGAATTTCGATGAAGAGGTGGGCGTGCTCAAGGCGCGCCTGCTGCTCGACTTTTGCCTGCGCGAAATCGGCCCGTCGATCTACAACCAGGCCGTGCAGGATGCGCAAGCGGTGATGCAGGAAAAGATCGCCGAAATCGATACCAACTGCTACGAGAGCGAATTCGGCTACTGGACCAAAAAGTAGCGTCTCAGCCCCTGCGCTCGATGATTTTCTGCATCACCGCCACCAGTGCATTCATGTCGTAGGGCTTGCTGAGCACCAGGTCGCCCGGCGCCACGCCCGGGTGGATCTGCCCGGTGGCAAACACCACCGCCAGTCCCGGCAGGATCGCCCGCACCTTTTCCGCCAGTACATTGCCCGGCAGTCCGGGCAGGCCGACATCGGTAATCATCACGTCGAAGCCGGTGCGTGCCACGGCGTCGAGCGCGGCCTGGGCATCGGTGGCGTACTCCACCGCATGCCCCATCAGCTTGAGCATTTCAAAGGTGATTTCGCCGACCGCCGGCTCGTCTTCGACCAGCAGCACGCGCAGCGCCGCCGGCGCCAGGGTGGCAGGCTGATCCGGCAAGGTGAGCAGTTTCTGCTTCTGGTTGGCCAGCACATGGCGGATTTTCCTGGCCAGCGCTTCGCGCGTGTAGGGCTTGCCGAGCAGTTCCACGCCGGCGTCGACCCGCCCGCCATGCACGATGGCGTTCTCGGTGTAGCCGGACGTAAACAGCACCGCCAGTTGGGGCAAGCGCTCGCGGGCCTTGCGCGCCAGGTCGGGGCTGCGTAGCGGGCCTGGCATGACCACATCGGTAAACAGCAGGTCGACCTGCACGCCGCTGTCGATCACGGCCAGCGCGCTGGCGGCGTCGCTGGCCTTGAGCACGCGGTAGCCGAGCTCGCTCAACATATCCACCACGGTGGCGCGCACGCCGTCGTCGTCTTCCGCCACCAGAATGGTTTCGGTGCCGCCGACATACACGGAATCGACCGGCATCGCCTGCGCCTCTTCCATCTCGAACGAGCGCGGCAGATAGATGCGGACCGTGGTGCCGTGTCCCTCTTCGCTGTCAATCTTGACGTGCCCGCCGGATTGCTTGACGAAGCCGTACACCATCGACAAGCCCAGCCCGGTTCCCTTGCCCTCCGGCTTGGTCGAGAAGAAGGGCTCGAACGCCTGCGCCAGCACTTCCGGCGTCATGCCCTTGCCGGTGTCGCTCACGGCCAGCATCACGTACTGCCCGGCGTCGACTTCCGAGTGGCAACTGGCGTACAGCTCGTCGAGCACGGCGTTGCCGACTTCGATGCTCAGGCGGCCGCGTCCATCCATGGCGTCGCGCGCGTTGATCGCCAGGTTCAGCAGCGCGTTTTCGACCTGGGCCGTATCGACCAGGGTGTTCCACAAGCCGTCCGAGATCACGGTGTCGATATCGATCGCTTCGCCCAGGCTGCGGCGCAGCATGTCTTCCATGCCGAGCACGAAGCTGCCGATCTTGACCACCTTCGGTTCGAGCGCCTGGCGCCGCCCGAAGGCGAGCAGGTAGCTGGCCAGCTTGGCGCCGCGCGCGACCCCGGCCATGGCGTTTTCCACGCGCTGGGCCGCGCGCGGGTTGTCTTGCACATCTTTCGACAGCAATTGCAGGTTGCCCGAGATAACTTGCAGCAGGTTGTTGAAATCGTGCGCCACGCCGCCGGTCAGCTTGCCGATGGTTTCCATTTTCTGGGCCTGCTGCAATGCCAGTTCGGTCTGGCGCATCGCTGCGGCGGCCTGGCGCTCGGCCGTGATGTCGCGCCCGACCGCGTGGATGAATTCATTGTCGGGCGCGGCGCTCCACGACAGGGTGCTGTAGCCGCCATCGCGCCGGCGGTAGCGGTTCTCGAAGCGGAACGTGGTCGCGCCCGTGCCCAGCGCGCTCACTTGTTGCGCCGTGGCGGCGCGGTCGTCCGGGTGAACCAGGTCCATGAACGACTGTCCGACCACGGTGGCGGCATCCCAGCCCAGCATCGCGCTGAAGGCGGGATTGGCGGCAATGATGCGGGCGTCAAAATCGGCCACCAGCATGATGTCGGTCGACAGGCGCCACATGCGGTCGCGCTCGGCGGTGCGGGCGCTGACCTGCTCGGCCAGCGTGCTGTTGAGCCGTTCGAGCGCCAGCGCGCTGCTCTTGTGGTCGTCGATGTCGGTATTGGTGCCGATCCAGCTGATCAGCTCGCCACTGTCGCTGAAGATCGGCAAGGCGCGCGACAGGTGCCAGCGGAAGGAGCCATCGGCGCGGCGGAGGCGAAATTGGGTCTCGTACACGACGCGCTCGGCGATGGCCTGGCGCCACAGCGCGGCGGCGGCGGCCAGGTCGTGCTCGTAGACCAGGCTGGCCCAGCCGTCGCCATCGAGCGTGCCCTTGGCCGCGCCGCTGTAGGCGTACACGCGCTCGTTGAACCAGTCGAGGTAGCCGTCGGCGCGGGCCGACCAGACGTGGTTGGGCATGGCCTGGGCCCAGACCCGAAACTTGCGCTCGTTGGCGCGGGTCATCCGTTCGGCGTTGACGCGCTCGGTCACGTCGGCGCCCTGCACGAACACGCCCCAGATCGCGCCCTTGTCGTCGCGCACCGGCTGGTAGACGAAGTCGAGGTAGACCTGGCGCGCCGGCGCGGCCTCGGTGGCCGAGATGGCAAAGGCGACGTCGTTGCCACGAAACGCTTCGCCGCTGCTGAACATGCGGTCGAGGTGCGCGATAAACCCCTGTTCCGCCGCTTCCGGCAGCACCTCGCGCACGCTGCGCCCGATCAGGTCGCGGTTGCCGACCAGGTCGAGATAGGCATTGTTGGCCAGGATGAATTCGTGCTGCGGGCCGCCGAGCAGTGCCATGAAGCCGGGCGCCTGTTCGAACATGCTGTGCAGGCGGCCAATCTCGCCGCGCGCGTGGCGTTCGGCCAGTACCTTGGCGGTGGTGTCGATGACGATCGCGATCACGCCATCGACCCGGCCATCGTCGCCCTGCACCGGCGAATAGTCGAGGTTGAGCCAGAACTGCTGGAGCGCGCCGTTGCGGGTCCAGCTCAGTTCCTGGTCGCGGTAGGAGAGGGCGCCGCCGGCCAGCACCACCGACAGCACCTGCCGGTTGAACCCGGCCACATCGGGAAAGCTGGCGCACACTGGCGTGCCCAGGATGGCAGGATGGTTTTCTCCGGCAAACACCGAATACGCAGCGTTGTAGAGCATGACGCCGTCCGGTCCCCACAGCAGCGTCATCGCAACGGGCGAACGCAGCATCAGCGCGACGCTGGTCTTGAGCGCTTGCGGCCACAGCGCGATCGGCCCCAGCGAGGTGCTGGCCCAGTCGACGGCGGCGAAGGCGGCGCCCATGCCGCCCGCATCCGAAAGAAAAGCGGGAAGGCGGGCAGGGATGGCGGGATCGGTCATGAATGCGGGCGGTAATGTGAACGGCTGCGGGCGCCGCGAGAGCCGAAAATTATACCGTTTGCAATGAGCATTTACCATCGACACTGCGCGCGCGGCCGGCCGGCCGACCCACCCCCGCCCGGCCGCGCCGGCAGCCGGTGTTGTATTTTGATTCGTCAACAGACGCCGGCGCAGGGCGCGGACAGCTTACGGCATGCGGTCGATCAAGTCCTTGATCGAGCCCGGATTGACCGGCTTGACGAAATAATGATCGAATCCGGCGCCCAGCGAACGCTGCTTGTCGTAGGCCTGGCCGTAACCGGTCAGGGCGATCAGCACCGCGCCCGAGGTATCCGGCAAGCGCCGCAGGTTTTCCGCCAGCACGTTGCCATTCATGCCAGGCAGGCCGATGTCGAGCACGCAGACCTGCGGTCGCAGTTCGCGCGCCAGGTTCAGCGCGGCGTACGGATCGGTGGCGATGGTCACCTCGTAGCCGGACAGTTGGAGATAGGTGCCGAGCGTGTCGGCGGCGTCGGCATTGTCGTCGACGATCAGGATGTGGGGACGGGTCGTTGCCGACGGCGTCGGGCTGGTGGCGAGGGTTTGTGGCTGCACTGTGTACACCTTTTGGTCTTCGGTTTGATCACGAATCGGGCCGGCAGGGCGGCGTTGAAGCGGCGCATGCACTGGTCCGTTAGTTTCCTATGTTACAGGTGATTCCGCCGCGCGGCGCCGTTTGCACGTCCTGCCTACAGCGGTAATCCCCAACAATGTATATATGTTAAGCTTTTTTACAAAATAGTCGCGTTCGCTTGCACGGATGTGTTAGGCGCGCCATTGACATGCTGCCGGGTAATCAAGACGGCGGCAAGGTAAAATGGCGTGCGTGGCATCGTGCCCACGCGTCACCATTGCCGAAAAACGACACCGATGCGACTTACCTTCAATCCAGCAACGCTCAAGTTCCGCCTGACCGTGCTGGTGATCGGCCTGGTGCTGCTGGCCACCAGCGTGCTGACCTTCGTGTCGCTGCAACTGGCCGAGCGCCAGATGCGCGATGTGATCGGCTCGCAGCAGGTGGCGCTGTTGTCGAGCGCGGCCGCCTACATCGACGCCGACCTGGAGGCGCGCCAGACGCTCCTCAAAACCCTGCGCGAGGAGCTCGGCCACACCGACGGCAAGCCAGGCGGCGGCCTGCAAGCCTTCCTGGAAGCGCACGCGGGCCTGCGCGACGAATTTTTCAATGTGCTGGTGTTCGACAGCGGCGGCACCATGCGGGCCAATATGAACGACCGGCGCACCAACGACAAGATTAACTTTGGCAAGCGCGCTTACTTTACCGACACCGTCGCCGCGCGCGAAGGCGTCATCTCGCGCCCGTTCAAGAGCACCCTGTCGGGCAAGCCGGTGATCTTGATCACCGAACCGCTGTACGACGCCGACGGCAAGCTGATTTTGATGCTGGGCGGCGCCATCGACCTGCAGCGGCCGCGCTTTTTCGGCCAGCTTGCCGCGCTCGGCTCGGGCGACACCGGCTACCTGTTCATGATCACCGGCGACGGCACGGTGATCCACCACCCGAACAAGGCGCGCATCCTGCAGCGCGTGCAGGACGAGCCGGGCGGCGCCAATCCCGCCACCAGCGCCGCGCTGGGCGGCTTCGAAGGCTGGGTCGAAGGCCCCACCACGACCGGCGTGCGGGCCCTGATCACCTACAAGCGCCTGCACAAGACCGACTGGATCGTCGGCGCCGTGTATCCGGTCGCCGAAGCGTTCACGCCGCTGATCCACCTGCGCCCGACCGCGCTGCTGGCCTCGGTCGCGGTGGCGGCGCTGGCCGGACTGGCCGGCTGGCTGGCCATCCTGCGCTTGCTGCGTCCGCTGGGCGAACTGCGCGGGCATGTGGCCGGGATGGTCGATGGCACGGTCGGGATCGACGTGTTCAACGTGTGCCGGCGCGACGAATTCGGCGAATTAAGCCGCGCCTTCTTCACGCTTTCGCAACAGCGCCAGGAGGCCGAAGTCAAGCTCGCCGCCCAGGCCCGTACCGACATCCTGACCGGCATCGACAACCGCCGCATGTTCGAGGAAACTTTCGCCGCCGCACTGGCCCGCGCCGCGCGCGCCGACAGCGTGGTCGCGCTGGCCTACCTCGACATCGACCATTTCAAGGCCATCAACGACACCTACGGCCACAAGGGCGGCGACGAGGTGTTGGTCGAGTTCGCAAAACGCCTGCGCGCGGCGGTGCGCTCGACCGACAGCGTGGCGCGCCTGGCCGGCGACGAATTCGTGGCGATCTTCGAAGGCGTGAGCAATGATGCCGAACCGGCAATCCTGGCCGGCAAAATCCTCGACATGGCGCGCACGCCCTTCCTGTGCGCCGGCAAGCAGGTGCAGGTGACGACCAGCGTCGGCATCGCCATCGGCGGTGGGGACGCCAGCATGGAAGATTACCTGGCGCTGTCGGACGAGGCCCTGTACGCGGCCAAGAACGACGGGCGCAACCGCTTTGCCATCCGCCGCCTGGATCCGGCGCTGGCGCAGGGGGCGCGCGCCTCCGTCCGTGCCGGCCGCTGAAAGAGGGCGCCGCAAGCGGGCGCCGCAAGCGGGAGCGGCAAGCGCGTGGCGCAAGCGGGAGCCGCAAGCGCGTGCCGCAAGCGGGAGTCGCAAGCGCGTGGCGATAATGCTTGATTGCAGGTAACTCCGGCGTTAAGCTTTGCGTACAAGCACAATCTCGAAGGAATCTTTCATGAGCACACAATGCGACGGTTGCCCGGAATGCGCGCCCTTGCGCGCCAGGCTGGCTGAAAAAGAGCAGGAAATCCTGGACCTGACCGAGTCGCTGACGCGCCACGACACCCTGACCGGCGCGCTGAACCGGCGCGCGCTGACCGAACTGGTGGCCGAAGAGCTGCAGCGCTCTTCGCGCACCGGCCAGCCGTTCTGCGTGGCCATGATCGGCATCGACCACATGAAGGAGGTCAACCTGCAGTTCGGCCACGACAGCGGCGACGCGGTGCTGCAGGCGGTCACCCGCTCGGCCACCGAGCTGCTGCGCACGCTGGACCGTTTCGGCCGCATCGAGAGCGATGAATTCGGCATCATCCTGCCGGCCACCTGGCTGCACCAGGGGGTGCTGGCGATGAACCGCCTCAACGCCAAGGTTGGCGCGTTCGACTGGGAAACCGTCACGCCGGGCCGCACGATCACGTTTTCGACCGGGCTGACCACCAATGCGCCGGCCGAAACGGCCGACATGATGATCCAGCGCGCCGAAAAAGCCATGGCCGAAGCCAAGCGGGACGGGCGCAACCGGATCGTGCAGATCGAGCAGGAGTTGCCTGCCGGCCTGTTCGCCGCGATGGACGATATGTAAGGACGGAAACTAGTCCCGTTTCCGCAGACCGGCCAGCTTGCTTTCGAGCGAGGCGGCCGAGACCGCGCCCAGGTGCGAGTTGGCAAGCCTGCCGCCGGCGTCGTAGAACAGGGTGGTCGGCAGCGCGCTCGACCCCACCTCGCGCCCCATGGCCGACCTGCTGTCGAGCACCACGTTCTCCAGCGCCACCTGGCCGCCGTTCAGGTAAGCCATCACGCTCTGGCCATCTTCCCCCTGGTTGACGAAAACAAACACCACATCGCGGTTGCGTTGCTGGGCGCTGGCCAACAGCGGCATCTCCTGGCGGCAGGGCGGGCACCAGCTGGCCCACAGGTTGAGCACCACCGGCCGCCCCTGCGCCAGCGCGGCCAGGCTGACCGGGGCGCCGCCCGGCGTGACCAGCGCCACGCTCGGCAAGGGCTTGCGCTCGCTCAGGTTCAGCAGCAGCGGCGCGCCCGAGGTACACCACGCCAGCGCGCCAGCCAGCACGCCGGCCGCCAGCGGATTGCGCAGGCGCGGCTGCCCGCGCATGCGCCAGGCGCCGAAAGCCAGGGCGGACAGCAGCGCCGCCCAGGGCGTAAAACCGCCGTCGCGGATATCGATGATCGACAGCGGCGCGGCGCGGTACTGCGCGAACCAGCTGGCCACGAACACGATGCGGCCCGCCACCAGGCCGGCCAGCAGCATGTCGAGCAGTACTTTGCCGGTCTTGACCTTCTGATGGCGACCAACCCAGTTGCCGACGCCGCATGCTATAAGTAGCGATATCAGCAACAGCAAGTGCGCCGTCTGGAAGCTGAATGGCCCGAGGCTGACGTTCATGGTGGATTTCTTTTCATGGGCGGGGTCCGTAGGGAAAACATTAACATTGTCGCGCACACAGATTAGGCCTGGATTAACCCGGTCCGGAGCAAGCATGAAAACAGGTCCATTCACATCGACGCTGGCCGCGCTGCTGCTATTGGCGCTCGCGCTGGGCGGCTGCGCCGGCCTGCCCGCGCTCGATGGGCGCACGCCGAGCCACTACCTCGCCGCCGATTCCGTCACCCCGGCCACGCGCCTGGACACGGCGCTGGCGCCGCTCAACGCGGCACATCCCGGCATGTCGGGCCTGTACTCGCTGGCCAACGGGCGCGACGCCTTCGCCGCGCGCGCCATGTTGGCCAACGCCGCCGAGCGCAGCCTCGACGTCCAGTACTATATCTGGCGCAACGATACCACCGGCATGTTGATGCTGAACGCCTTGCGCGCGGCGGCGTCGCGCGGCGTACGCGTACGCCTCCTGCTCGACGATAACAACACGCAGGGCCTGGACCCGCTGCTCGCCGCGCTCGACGCCGAGCCCAACATCGAAGTACGCCTGTTCAATCCGTTTGTCATGCGCGCCCACCGCGCGCTGGGTTACCTGTCGGATTTTTCGCGCCTGAACCGGCGCATGCACAACAAATCGTTCACCGCCGATAATGCGGCCACCATCATCGGCGGACGCAATATCGGCGACGAATACTTCGGCGCGGCCGGCAGCCTGCTGTTCATCGACCTCGATGTGATGGCGGTCGGCCCGGTGGTGGACGCCGTCTCGCGCGACTTCGACCGCTACTGGAACAGCCGTTCGGCCTATCCGGTGGGCCTGCTGGTCGCGCAAGCCGGCGCCGGCGCCCCGCCCGACGCGCAGGCGGGGCAGGGCGCCGCTGCGCTGGACTACGTGGCGGCGGTGCGTGCGTCCCCGTTCGTGGAGCAGCTGGTCGCGCGCACCTTGCCGTTCGAGTGGGCCAACACGACGCTGGTGAGCGACGACCCGGACAAGGTGCTCGGCACCGAAGCGCCCGAAACCAAAGTGACGTATCAGCTCCAGCGCCTGCTGGGCGATCCAGGCGAGACGGTGGACCTGGTCTCGCCGTACTTCGTGCCCGGTAAAACCTGGGCCGCCAATTTTGCGGCGATGGCGGCGCGCGGCATGGACGTGCACATCCTGACCAATTCGCTCGAAGCGACCGACGTGGCGGCGGTCCACGCGGGCTACGCCAAATGGCGCAAGCCCTTGCTGGAGGCGGGTGTGACGCTGTATGAACTGCACCGTGGCGTGGGCAGCGAGCGCGCTCCCGAAGGGGCCAAGGGCGGTAAACTCGGCAGCTCCGCATCGAGCCTGCACGCCAAGACGTTTTCGGTCGACCGCAAGCGCGTCTTCATCGGGTCGTTCAACTTCGACCCGCGTTCGGCCGACCTCAATACCGAGATGGGATTCGTGATCGACAGCCCGTCGATGGCCACGCGCATGGCCACGATCCTGCGCGAACAGGTCCCGGCGCGCGCCTACCGGGTGCGGCTGGCGCCCGACGGCGCGCTGTACTGGACCGAACGCGTGGGCGACACCGAGATCCGCCACGACACCGAACCCGGTACCGGTTTCTGGAAGCGCGCGGCGGTCGGCGTGCTCTCGCTGCTGCCGATCGACTGGCTGCTCTAAAGCTTGGTTAGCCGGCCGCGCCGTGCGCCGCCTGCAGGCGTTCGGCGAAACGCTGGGCCGGCACGAAGCCGATGATGCGCCCCTGCGGCACTTCCTTGCCGCTGGCGTCGAACAGGATGATGCCCGGTGGCCCGAACAGGCTGAATTTTTTCATCAGCGCGCGGTCGTCGGCGTTATTGGCCGTCACATCCACCTGGATCAGGCGCATTTTCTTCATCGACGCGGCCACCGCCGTGTCGGGGAACGTCATCCGTTTCATCTCCTTGCAGGCCACGCACCAGTCGGCGTAGAAGTCGAGCAGCACCGGCGTGCTGGTATCGGCCAGCGCGCGTTCGAGTTCGGCGACCGTGCGGATGCGGGTGAACTGGGGTCCGCTTTCGGCGTGCGCCACGGCCGTGCCGCCGCCGCGCAGATGCGCCAGCGGTTGCAGCACATCGCGTCCGGAACTGGCCGCGCCGGCCAGTTCGAACAGGCCGGCCACCAGCATCACCACGCCCAGCGCCTTGCCGGCGTACGCACCGACACCGCTGTGCGGCGGCAGCGCATGGCCCACGTGCAGGAAGACCGCGCACAAAATCGCAAAGCCGCCCCACAGCGCCATCATCACCTGCACCGGGAACACTGGCGAGACCATCCAGATGGCCACCGCGATGAGCAGCATGCCGAACACTTTTTTGACGCCGTTCATCCAGGCGCCGGCGCGCGGCAGCAGGCTGCCAGCGGAGAGGCCCGTGAGCAGCAGCGGCACGCTCATCCCGAGCGCCATCGAAAACAGGGCCCAGCCGCCGATCCAGGCGTTGCCGGTCTGGCTGATGTAGAGCAGCGCGCCGGCCAGGGGACCGGCCACGCACGGGCCGACGATCAGTGCCGACAGCGCGCCCATGATGAATACGCCCACGAAGCGCCCGCCCTGGACCGTGCCACCGGTGCTGGACAGGCGCGATTGCAGGGAGCTTGGCAGCTGCAACTGGTAGACATCGAACATCGACAACGCCAGGCCGACCAGCAGCGCGCCGAAGGTCAGCAGCACCCACGGTTTTTGCAGCGCGCCGGCCAGGCCTTCGCCGGCCAGACCCGCGCCCACGCCAAGCGCGGTGTAGACCAGGGCCATGCCGAGGCAGTAGGCGCTGGCCAGCAACAGGCCGCGCGAACGCGAGACCGAGCCTTCGCCGACGATGATCGATGACAGGATCGGCACCATCGGCAGCACGCACGGCGTGAACGACAGCAGAAGGCCGAACAGCAGGAAGGCGCTGCCGATGCGCCACAGGCTGCCGCTTTGCAGGGTGCGCTGGGCCAGGGTGGTGTCGTCTTCAGGGGTGGCGGCTGGCGCCGGCGTCGCTGGAACGGCGGCAGCCGGTGCGGGCGCCTCGGCCTGCGCTGTCAGCACGCCGGGTTTGGCGGGATCGACCAGGTAGGTCTTGGTCATGGGTGCGTAGCACAGGCCGGCGTCGGCGCAGCCCTGGTAGGCCACGTTCAGGGTGAACGGTTTGGCCATGGCGGCCAGCGTTACATCGAGCTGGCCGGCGTAGGTTTCCATCTCCTTGTTGAAGTTCTCGTCGAACTTGCGGATACCGGCCGGCAGGGCTGGCGCGGCAACCGGGTCCTGGCCGGCGGCGCTGGTGAAACCGAGGCGGTCGCGGTACAGGTGGTAGCCGGGCGGGATGGCCCAGCGCAGGGCCACAACGCCGTCTGCGCGCACTTCGGTGCGCAGCACGAAGGCCAGTTCGGGATCGAGGAAGTCGTCGGCCGCGGCGGCCTTGCCCGCCCAGCCGCTCAGGGTAAGCACGGCGAGCATGGCGAGCAAGGACAGCAGCCATCTCAGGAAAGGTGCGGATGTCATGGTGGTTCTCCAGTAGGTGTCCAGTAGTTGAATCGGGGGTGAAGCGTGTTACACATCCTTGCGGAAGCACTGGCCTTGCTGGTCGATGGCCAGGTAGGCCATGCTGGATTGATCGAGGAAGGCCAGGCCGTCCTCCTGCATCAGCATGGCGATGGTGGAACAGCTGCCGGCGGCAATCGCCAGCGGGCCGAGCACGCTGACCGAGCGCCAGTGCGAGACCGGCATGCCGCTGCGCGGATCGAGCACATGGCAGTAGCGCGTGCCGGCGACGTCGATGAAGCGCTCGTAGTCGCCGCTGGTCGCCAGCGCGCCGCTGGCGATCGGGATCGCCGCCGCCAGGCCTGCGGCATCGCGCGGGTCCTGCACGCCGATCGACCACGGCGCGCCATCGGGCTGCGGGCCGATGATGCGCAGGTCGCCGCCCAGGTTGACGTAACCGTGGCGCACGCCGCTTGCCAGCAGCAGCGCAGCGGCGCGGTCGGCGGCATACTCCTTGCCGAAACCGCCGAAGTCGATCTCCATGCCGGCCTGCCCCAGGCGAATGGCGCCTTTGGCGCGCTCCACATGACGCCAGCCGACCAGCGGCAGCAGCGCATCGAGCGTTGACCGGGCCGGCAGCACGGGACGGCGAAAGTCCCAGGCGCGCCGCAACACGCCCGAGGTGATGTCGAACAGGCCGCCGCTGCCGGCGTGCAGCACGCCGGCGTAGTCCAGCAGGGCGTTGGTCTCGTCGTCGCAGGGCAGCGCATCCTGCCCGGCGGCGGCGTTGATGCGCGCGATGATGCTGTCGGCCCGGTAGCGCGAATAGGTGCGCTCGATGCGCCGCACCTCGTCGATGGCCACCTGCGCCAGCGCCGCGCCATCGACACCGGCGGGCAGCGCCAGGCGCAGCTCGCAGCGGCTGGCCATGGCCTCGAACGGGAACGCGTGAACGTCCATTACCACTGCCGCGTGAGGCCCAGCTGGATGCTGTGGGCACGCAGCGGTTCCAGGCCCGGGCTGCCCTTGTCGAACAGGCGCCAGCTGCCGCGCTGCTGGTAGGCTTCGAGCTTGATGTCGACGATCCAGTCGCGGCTCAACTGCTTTGCGACCTTGATCCCGAGCGTCACCGCGCCAAAGCCCGACAGGCGCTGGTCGGCCGACGACAGCGCATCGGGGTTGCTCTCGTATCCGGGCCGGAACGGCTCGCCCAGCACGCCGTCGTACACCGGATCGAAGTAAAACCGCGCCGCGCGCTGCGAATACAGGCGCGCCGACGGCGTGATTGACCAGCCCTGGCCGACCGGCTGCACGTACTCGCCCCCGAAGGTGTGGGCGCGGATGCCATAGGTATCGGTGTAGTAGCGGTACGACAGGCGGCTGGTGCCCCCGGTTGCCGCGACATGGTGGTTCCAGCGCCCCATGACGGTGCTCTGGTTGCGCTGGCGCGGACGGTTGTCGAAGGCCTTGTACGGGTCCGAAAAGTAGCCGTGGCCCCGGCTGTGGGTCACGCTCAGCTGCGCCAGGTCGTTCGGCCCCAGCACCTGGGTCACGCCGACGAGCAGGTTGACGCTCTGGCGCGATTCGTCGCGCACGATGAAGTTGACCGGATTGATCGAATCGTCCGATCCGCCCAGGCCGAGCGAGAAGGTGGTGTTCTTGTCTTCGCTCGACATGGTGCCGGTGACCGACAGGGCGCGCGAGTCGTAGTCATGCTCCGTCGAATAGGCCGCGCCCACGCTCACGCTGCCGCGCGAGAAGTAGCGGGTGACGGCAACGTCGCCGGCCTTGCGGTCGTCGCTCATGCGCGAGGCGCCCGAGACCGCCGTGTGGTAACGCGGCGACGCGCCCGAGACATCGTCGGCGGTCAACGAGCCGGCTACCGACCACACGCCCGCGACCGGGGCGACGAGCGAGATGGAGGGCGCGCGCACGCGGATGCGGTCCATGCTGGACTGGCTTTCTTCGTAACTGAGCAGCTTGACGCTGATCGACGCGTGCTCCGGCGGCGTTTCGGCATGCACCAGGCCTGGCAGCATCAGCGCCGCCGCCAGGATGGCGTGGCCCATGGCCGGAGTGGGTGCGGAAAGGAGTGGGGTGGTCATATGGTCGTTCATCTCTCAGTTGCAACCGCAGCCGCCGCCGCCGACACCGCTGCCGCCGGACGCCGCCTCGCGGCTGTTGTAAATATGCTCGTTGAAGCGCGCTTCGAGTCCGTCGCCCTCCATCAGCATCTCGGGTTTGGCCAGCGTGCCTTTTTCCCAGGCCTGCACCGGGGTAATGGCCGAACAGCCGGTAGCGCCGGCGGCCAGCGCCGCAACCGCACCGATGCGCAGCACGATCTTGCTCATCATCTTCATTTCTTCGCTCCCAGTGCCGCTTTGATTCTCGCTTCCAGTTCCTCGCGGTCGGCCGCCTTGAAGCCGCTATGCTCGAACAGCACCTTGCCGTCCGCGCCAATGAGCACACTGCTTGGCATGCCCTTGACGCCATAGCTGCGCGGGGTGGCGCCGGCCGGATCGAAGCCGATCGCGAACCTGGCCGGCGTGCCCGCCAAAAAGGTGCGCGCGTCGTCGACCTTGGCGTCGACATTGACGCCGACGATCTGCAAACCCTGCGCGCCGTATTTGGCCTGCATCTCGTTCATCCACGGGAACGACTGGCGGCACGGGCCGCACCAGGATGCCCAGAAGTCGACATACACCACCTTGCCGGCGTATTTTTCGAGCTTGACCGCGCCATCCGGTCCCGCAAGGTCGAACGCCGGGGCGGGCTTGCCCGCTTCCAGCGCGCTTGCCGGCGCCGCCAGCAGCGCCAGGACGAGGGACGCGGCGATTGCGCGTGTATTGCGTTTGAAGTTGGTCATAGCGGTTCCGTAAAGTAGATTGATCATGACTGCGCCGGATTGCGACGACGCCAGAAAAGGACACCGGCCGCCAGCAGCGCCAGCAAGGCCAGCATCGGATCCGTGCCATCGCGTACGGACGAACAGCCGCCGCCGCCCTGGTTCTGCGCCGGCGCCGCGTTGGCGTTGGGCGCGACCGCCGCAGCCTGGCCGGCCAGTGCGATAGTCCAGCTGCCGCCGCCTTCGGCCTGCAGCACGACGCTGCCGCTGCTGGCGCCCGCAGCGGACGGGGTGTAGCCGATCACCAGGTCGCACGATGCACCCGGTTGCAGGGCAAACGGCAAAGCCGCGCAGCCGCTGGCGTCATTCACGCGCGCAAACGGCCCGCTGAAGGTCGCCGCCGACAGGTTGATGGCGGCGGTGCCGGCGTTACTGAGCGTGAAACGTTTGGACGCCGCGCTGGAACCGAAGTCGAACGACTGCGGCGCGAGCGTGAGCGCGGGCGCCGCCGCGATGGCGGTGCCGGTGCCGCTCAAAGCCAGCGAAAACTGCGTGCCGCCGTCGGTCACCAGCAGCAGGTTGGCAAGCCGCGCGCCTGGAGCGCCCGGCTTGAAGGTGGTCTCGATGGTGCAGCTGCCCGCCGGACTGACGGCGCCGTTGACCGCGCACGAGCCGCCGAGGACAAAGTCGCCGCCGTTGGCGCCGTCGATCACCAGGGTGGCGATGGTCAGCGCCGCCGTACCGGGATTGCGCAGCACCGTCGTGTGCGGCGCTGCGCTTTTACCGACCTGGATTTCGCCAAAACCGATCGGACCGGCATCCGACACGGTGGGCGAGGCGACGGCGGCGGTGGTGCCGGCGCCGCTCAGGGGCACCTGCACGGCGCCGCCGTTGAAGGTGGCTACCAGGGTCGCCGCGAACGCGCCTTTGGCCGACGGTGCGAACAACACCGGCACGCTGCAAGTGGCGCCAGGCGCCAGCGCCGTGGCGCAGTGACTGCCCGGCGCCACGCTGAACCCGGCCGCGCCATTGACGGCGAGCGACGAGAAGGTCAGCGCCACGTTGCCGGTATTGGTCAGCGTGACGTTCTGCGTGACTGCGGCGCTGCCGATGGCCTGGCTGCCGAAGGCCAGCACGTTCGGTGTGGCGCCGGCCGCCGCCGTGGCGCTGGCGCCGCTGCCGGCCAGGCCGATGGTGACGTTGCCGTTGGCGGCATTCGAGGCCACCGTCAGGTTGCCGGAAAACGCGCCGCTGGCGGTGGGCTGCGCCGCAACAGTCAGCGCGCAACTGGCGCCGCCCGCGAGCGGTTTGCTTACCGCGCAGTCGCCGCCGAGCGTGAAGATGGCGCCGTTGGCGCCCGCCAGCGCGATGCCGCTGAAGGTCAGGGTGGCCTGGCCGCTGTTATTGAGCGTGATGCTTTGCGGGGCCGATGGCGCATTGGTGGCCAGCGCGCCGAAGTTGATGCTGGTGGCCGAGACGCCAATCGTCGCCTGGGGCGCCGCGCTGCCGGTGCCGCTCAGGGCCACGCTGCTGCTGCCGCCGGTGCCGTTGTGGGCCACCGCCAGGCTGGCGCTGCGCGCGCCGGCGACGCTCGGCTTGAAGCTGACCAGCACCGTGCAGTTGGCGCCCGCCGCCACCGCGCCGCCGGGTGCGCAGGTGCCGCCGGCGATGCTGAAGTCGGCCGCCGCCGCCCCGGTCACGCCGATGGTATCGATATTGAGCGCGCCCGAGCCGGTATTGGCAAGGGTGGCGGCCAGCGCAGCGCTGGCCTGGCCCAGCACCGTGCCGCTGAAGGCCAGGCTGGCGGGATTGAGACTGGCCGCCGGCGCCGCGCCCACGCCCGGGTTGCCGATGAAGGCCGCAAGGTCGGCCAGGTCGACATCCGACAATTTGCCGGCGTAGATATTGCCCATGCCGCCCTTGTTGGCGGCCATCGCCGCGCTGATGGCGGCCGGATTATTGGCCGCGTTCAGAACTTTGCTGACGTTGGCGCTCGGCGACGCGGTATGGCAGCGCGCGCAAGCGGTGCCGCCGCCGGCCGGGCCGTTCAGGTACAGCGTCTTGCCGTGCAGGGCGTCGGCCGCGTGGGCCTGGCCCATCGCCAGCAAGGCGCACAGACCGGCGCCGCGCATATGATGCCGCAGGCCGGATTGGTTCAGTCGAAATCCTGTCATTGCTACTCCTGGTTGATATTTAATAGATGCTGAAACTGCAAAAACCCAGTGCGACACCGTTACACAGCGCGTGACCCAGTGCGCACAGCCGCCAGTCGCGCCAGCGGCGGTAAATCAGTCCGAATGCCAGTCCGGGCAGGAACACCGCCGCCATGGCTTGTGCGCCCGACATCAGGTGCAGCAGGCTGAACGCCAAAGCGGGCAAGCCCAGCACCAAGGCCGTCGGGCTTGCGCGCCGCGTCAGCCACTCCTGCAGGCCGGCGCGCACGATGCATTCCTCCAGCAGCGGCGCGAGCAGCAACAGCCGGAACAGGCTGGCGGCCGAGTGATCGAGAAGCGAGGGGCCGCACAGGGCAAACAAAATGCTGATCCTTCAGTGGTAACGATGCATTGTTCGGTCTTATTGAACGGTCAATACGGACTCATACACAAAAGGTTCAATGCTTTTGAAAATTTTTTGTAAAAATTGCCACGTGTAGAATCAGCGGCGGGACCGGAGCAACATATTTTTTTCTCGGCAGCATGAACCTTTTCGCTTCGGGCAAGTATTCACCGCAGTAGCAGAGAACATCGTGGAGAACATCGCAGCATGCTTAAACAATGGAGAGCGCGTTTCGGGGGTGCGCCTGCCGCATCGGCCGACAGCGGCGACACCGCCTTGATTGCCCTCATCGCGGGCGGGGACCGGGACGCCTTCCAGGCGCTGTACCGGAAGTACTTCGGGCGGCTGGAGCGCTTTTTGGACCGGATGGTGCGCAACGGCGCCCTGATCGAGGAGATCGTCAACGACACCATGCTGGTGGTGTGGCAAAAGGCGCACACGTTCGACCACACCTGCAAGGTGTCGACCTGGGTGTTCGCCATCGCCTACCGCCAGGGACTGAAGGCGGTGAATATGCGCGACGAGCCGGTGGAATCGAATTTTGAGCTGGAGGCGGGCGACGCGCGCCAGGAACCGGAGCACGCCCTCGCGCAGCACCAGTTGCAGCAGGGCGTGGGCGAAGCGCTCAAGGCGCTCTCGCTCGAACAGCGGGTGGTCGTCACCCTGACCTATTACCACGACATGGGCTACCAGGAAATCGCCGAGACGATGGGATGCCCGGTCAATACCGTCAAGACGCGGATGTTTCACGCGCGGCAGCGCCTCAGGGTGCTGCTGTCCGCACATCAGGAGGAACCGTTATGAACCTGGACCAAGAACCGACCGGCGCATCGCACCAGGCGATGCGCGATTTGCTGCCGTGGTTTGCCAACGGCACCCTGGACGAGACCGAAGCGGAACCGGTGCGCGCGCACCTGCGGCACTGCGCGCAGTGCGCCGGCGAGGTCGCATGGCAGCGCCAGTTACATGCGGCGCCGGCCGAACCGCCCGGCCTCGATCCGGAGCGCGCACTGGCGCGCCTGATGCCGCGCCTCGGCCCCCAGGCGAGTGCGGCGCCTTCCAAGGCGTCCGGCCTGCGCGCCTGGTTCGGCAACGGCTGGATGCCGTGGGCGCTGGCGGGGCAATGCGCCTTGATCACCGTGCTGGTGATCCAGATGATTGCGCCGGTGGGCAAGGGCGACGCCTACCAGGCCTTGAGTGACGGCGCACCCGCGCTGGCCGGCACCATTGTCGTGATATTCCGGCCCGACGCCAGCCTGCGCGAGGTGCAGCGCACCTTGCAGGCCAGCGGCGCGCGCGTGGTCGACGGCCCGACCGTCAGCGGCGCCTTTGTCCTGAGCGCGCCGCCGGGCGGGCAATCGAACGCGCTTGCCGTGCTGCGTGCCGACGCCGGCGTGCAACTGGCCGAGTCGCTCACGCCGCGGAGCGCACCGTGATGCGCCTGCTGGTGTCGGCGCTGCTGCTCCTGGCGGCGCTCAGCGGCCGCGCCCAGGAGGCGGCCCCGGCCCCGGCCCCGGCGCAGGCGGAGGTGCGCCAGATCCTGGTGATGCTGCATTTGCCGGCGCCGCACTTCCGGCCCGACGCCGCCTACGGCGCCAACTACCGCGACGACGCCGGGCGCCTGGCGCGGCGCCGCGTCGCCGAAGCGCTGGCGCGCGAACACGGCCTGACCATCCTCGAAGGCTGGCCCATGCCGGCCCTGAACGTGGACTGCTACCGCATGGCCGAACCGGCCGGCGCCGAGCCGGGCAAGATCGTCGAAGCGCTCTCGCGCGACGCCCGGGTCGACTGGGCGCAATCGATCAATACCTTCTCGGCCCAGGCCAGCGACCCGCTGTACCCGGTGCAGCCGGCCGCGCTGCAGTGGCAACTGGGCGAAGTGCGCAAGGCCGCCACCGGGCGCAAGGTGCTGGTGGCGGTGATCGACAGCGGTGTCGAAAGCGACCATCCCGACCTGGCCGGGCAGGTCGCCTTCCAGGAGAATTTCGTGGACGGCCAGGCATATGCCGCCGAGACCCACGGCACCGGCGTGGCCGGGGTGATCGCGGCGCTGGCCGGCAATGGCGTGGGAATCGAAGGCGTGGCGCCGGACGCGCGCCTGATGGCCTTGCGGGCATGCTGGCAAGTGGCTGGCGGTACCACCCGCTGCAACAGCTTCACGCTGGCCAAGGCGATCAATTTCGCGCTGATGCACGGGGCGCAGGTGATCAACCTGAGTCTGTCGGGACCGTCCGACCGGCTGCTGCGCGAACTGATCGACGTCGCCTGCGCGCGCGGCGTGCGGGTGGTGGGCGCGGTGGACGCGGCCAGCGCCGACGGCGGTTTTCCTGCCTCGCATCCTGGCGTGTTCGCGGTGGCGGCCGACAGCAGCCGGCAGATGAACGCGCACGTGCTGATGGCGCCCGGGCGCGACATCCCGACGGCGGCGCCGGGCGCGCGCTGGGGCATGGTGTCGGGGTCGTCCTATTCAGCGGCGCATATCTCTGGCATGATGGCCGTGCTGAGCGAGCTGCGTCCCGGGCTCACCTTGCCGCAGGTCCGCTCGAGCATCGTGCTCCAGCCGGGAGGCATCAACCTTTGCGCCACCGTCACCCGCCTCACAGGAAAATGTACATGCGTCTGCGTCGAGGTCACGCCGCCCAAGATCGTCCGCCTGCCCTGAACGC
The DNA here is from genome assembly GCF_011682065.1 of Massilia rubra. Classification (GTDB taxonomy): domain Bacteria; phylum Pseudomonadota; class Gammaproteobacteria; order Burkholderiales; family Burkholderiaceae_D; genus Telluria_A; species Telluria_A rubra. Next base: position 317,734 of record NZ_VUYU01000004.1, read on the forward strand.
CGCCGCGCGCGGAGCGGCCCTTGCGTAGATGCCGGTTTGCGCTCGCACTGGCGTGCTGCCTCGCGGGCGGCAACGCCTGCGCCCAGGCCAGCGGCAGCGTGTCGCTGGTCTCCGACTATAATTATCGCGGCGTCGGCTACAGCAAGGGCGACCCGGTGGCCCAGTTCAACCTCTCGTTCGACACCCGCAGCGGCTTTTATGCGGGCACGTTCGCGTCGCAGCTCAAAATGAGCGGCACGCCGCGCGGCGTGTACGCGATCGGCTACGCCGGCTATGCGCGGCGCATGTCGGCGGGGCCGTCGTGGGAAGTGGGGGCGTCGAACCACACCTTTTCCAGCATGTCGGCCCTGAACTACCGCGAAGTGTATGCGGGGCTGGGCGGCGACCGGCTCAGTGGCAGGGTGTCGTATTCGCCGGCCTACCTGGGCACCAGCATGCGCACGGTGTACGGGGAACTCAATGGCGGCGTGGCGCTCACCGACGATGTGGGCTTGTTCGCGCGGGTCGGCTACCTGCGCCCGCTGTCAACGGTGCCGCGCTACACTTCCGGCGCGCGGGCCGACGCACGGATCGGCGTGAGCATGAGCATCGAGGCCTGGAAAGTGCAGGCCGCGTGGGACGCGCTGCACGCGGAGCGGGGCGCCTACGCGCGCTCGAGCGGCAGTATCGGCTCGCGCAACGGGCTGGTGCTCACCGTCGGCCGTTCTTTCTAAACGCATGGTGTCAGGTCTGACATTCGGACACGAGCTGATCCTTAAGTACAACTACGCAGCCATCTAGAGTTGAGCCCGTGTCCGAATGTCAGACCTGACACCGGGGGTGGGAAAAAGAAAAAGGGCCTGAAGATTTCTCTACAGGCCCTTCGTCTTACGAATATTGGTGCGGCTGGCAGGAATTGAACCCACGACCCCTTGGTTCGTAGCCAAGTACTCTATCCAGCTGAGCTACAGCCGCGTATGCAAAGATTATAGCAGCAACTTCTTCATTCGCCAAATATTCTCACAGCTTGCTTGAGAACTCGCCGAATAAGCAAACCGTCGAGCAAAGAAAAAGGGCCCGAAGATTTCTCTACAGGCCCTCTATCTTACGAATGTTGGTGCGGCTGGCAGGAATTGAACCCACGACCCCTTGGTTCGTAGCCAAGTACTCTATCCAGCTGAGCTACAGCCGCGCTTAAGCAAATATTATAGCAGTGCGCGATGACTTTGCCAAATCTTCTCACGCATTTCTTTTGAAAATACCGAACAAGCAAACAGTAGGGCAAAGAAAAAGGGCCTGGAGATTTCTCTACAGGCCCTTCGTCTTACGAATTTTGGTGCGGCTGGCAGGAATTGAACCCACGACCCCTTGGTTCGTAGCCAAGTACTCTATCCAGCTGAGCTACAGCCGCTTAAGCAACTATTATAGCAGCTTCACCTTGTTTCTGGAACCTTGTTTTGCTGGCGCCTGTCGCTCGGTGCTTCTACTACTCTCCGGATCGCTTGCATTTCCGAAGAAGGCGCTATTGTAGTGGCGCCTTCGCCGTTTGTCCAGAGGGCAAACCGAAAGGAGCGCCCGGCAAGTAATTTTCACCCCGGGCCAGCCATCTGTTAGATTACTCCAATTGCTGCGTGGAATGCTCATGATGCTTCGTTTGACGACCCGACCGAACGCGACACTGTTCCGGCTGGCCCTTGCCTGGCTGCTGGGCCTGGCGTGCGTGGGGATGGCGCTGGCCGCTCCCGTGCGCAGCCTGCGCTTCGAGCATATCGGGCTCGAACAGGGCTTGTCGCAGGAGTCGGTGCAGAGCATCCTGCAGGACCGCCAGGGCTTCATGTGGTTCGGCACCCAGGCGGGCCTGAACCGCTACGACGGTTACCGCATGACCGTCTTCAAGAACGATCCCGCCGATCCGGACAGCATCGCCGACAATTACATCTCCGCCTCGTTCGAGGACGACCAGGGCCGCCTGTGGTTCGGCACCAAGGGCGGCTTGATCCGTTACGACCGCGCCACCCGCAAATTCATCCGCTACGCGACCGCCGGCAACGCGGCCGATGGCATGAACAACCGCGTGGTCTCTGCCATCGTGGCCGACGGCGGCGGCGGCCTGTGGCTGGCCACCGGCGAAGGACTCAAGCACTTCGACCCGGCCAGCGCGCGCTTTGCCACGTTGCGCCACGATCCGGGCGACGCCACCAGCCTTTCCGACGACCGCGTCAACGCGCTGGTGCGCGACACCGACGGGAGCCTGTGGGTGGCGACCGCCCGTGGACTGGACCGGCTGGCACGCGGCGCACAGCGCTTCGAGCGCTTTACGATCGCCTCGGGCGACGACCCCCGGCGTAGCGACGCCCGGCGCAACCAGGTGCTCTCGCTCGCGCTCGGCGCGAACCGCACCTTATGGGTCGGCACCGGCGCCGGGCTCGAAGCGTGGCAGCTGGGCGCGGCGCAGCCGGCGCGGCGCCAGTTCGGCGCGGCCGACGGCATCGGCGCGGTGCGCGTGCAGTCGCTGTATCACGACGCGAAGGGCAACCTGTGGGCCGGCACCGAACTCGATGGCCTGTTCTTGCGCGACCCCGCCAGCGGCGCATTCGTGAGCTACCGCCACCAGCCGCTCGACCGCCATTCGCTGTCGGACAACCGCATCGCGGCCAGCTTCCTCGACCGCAGCGGCACCCTCTGGGTCGGCAGCTGGTTCGGCGGCGTGAACCGGGTCGACATCGCCAGCGGCGGCTTTAACCGGCTCGCGCACGCGCCGGACGACCCGGCCAGCCTCAGTTCCAACAAGATCCGGGCGCTGGCGCCGGACGGCCATGGCACGCTGTGGCTCGGCACCACCGGCGGCGGCGTCAACAAGGTCGACCTGCAAAAGGGCAGCGTTACCCGCCTGCGCGCGGGCGAGCTGGTGACGGCGCTGGCGGTCGGGGGCGAGCGCGTCTGGGTCGGCACGCCCACCGGCCTGTCGTCGATGGACAAGGAGGGCGGCCACGTCACGCCGCTGCCGCTCGGCGGCGACGCCAACGCCTCATATATCCAGCGCCTGCTGATCGGCCGCGCCGGCAAGCTGTGGATCGTCACGCGCGGCGGCGTGGTGCGCTACGATCCGGCCAGCGACACCCGGATCGGCTGGCGCCACGATCCGCACAATCCGCACAGCCTGGGCGAGAACCACGGCTTTGCGATCGTGGAAGACCAGCGCGGCATCGTCTGGATCGGCACCGACAACGGCCTCGAACGGCTCGACCCGGCCACCAGCCGCTTTACCCATTACCGCTACGACCCGGCCGATGCGGCCAGCCTGCGCCACAGCCGCATCTATTATCTGTTCGAGTCGCGCGCCGGCCAGCTGTGGGTAGGCACCGCGGGGGGCCTGCACCGGGTCGATCCCGGGGCCGACGGCAAGGTGCGCTTTCGCTTTTATGATCTTAACGGCACTGGGGCCGCCGACCCTATCGGCGGCATCGCGGAAGACGACGCCGGCATGCTGTGGGTGAGCAGCACCGCCGGGCTGGCGCGGCTGGACCCGTCCAACGGCCAGGTCAAGCACTACACCGCCAGGGATGGCCTGACCGATGGCTCGTATTTCGTCGGCGCGGCCGCGCGCAGCGGCGACGGCAGCCTGCACTTCGGCGGCATCAATGGCCTGACCTCGTTCCGTCCCGAGGCGATCCGCGAAAATCCCTACCCGCCGGCGGTCATGATCACCGATTTCCTGATCTTCAACCGTCCGCTGCGCGCCGGCCAGCAGCTTGGCGACGCCACCTTCAAAGGCGCCATCGAAGACGCGCGCGAGCTCACGCTGTCGTACCGCGATTCGGTGCTCTCGCTCGAATTCGCGGCCCTGCATTTTGCCGACCCCCAGCGCAACCGCTACCTGTACCAGCTCGAAGGCTTCGACCAGGGATGGGTCAGCACCGACGCCGGCAAGCGCTTCGCCACCTACACCAATCTCGATCCGGGACGGTATGTATTCCGCGTCAGGGCCAGCAACAAGGACGGCGTGTGGAACGAGGCGCCGACCACGCTGGCCATCACGATTACGCCGCCGGCCTGGAAAACCTGGTGGTTCCGGCTGGCGCTGGCGGCGCTGGTGGCGGGCGTCGGCTATGCGCTGCTGCGCCTGCGGGTGCGCGCGCTGGTGCGGCAAAAATCCCTGCTCGAGCGCCTGGTCGGCTCGCGCACGGCGGAACTGCGGCTGCAAAAGGATTCGGTCGAACGCCAGAAAGCGGAAGTCGAGCAGGCGCACCGCAATATCGCGCTCCTGAGCGACATCGGCCGCAAGCTGACCGCCAAACTCGATAGCGAGTCGATCATGCTGATGCTGTACGCCCACGTCAATGAGCTGATGGATGCGAGCGTGTTCGGCATCGGCCTGTATCGGCCGGAGCGCGCCTGCATCGACTATCCGTTCGCGATGGAGGGTGGCAAGCGCTATTTGCCGTATTCGCGCAGCATGGACCAGCCGAACCAGCTGGCGGTATGGTGCATCGTTAACGAGCGCGAGGTATTCATCAATGACCTGGAGAAGGAGTACGGCAATTACATCGGCGACCTGCTGCTCACATCCAGCGAAGAGAACCTGGGCACGCTCGAAGACGGCTCTCTGCCGACCACGCCGCGCTCGCTGTTGTATGTGCCGATCGCGGTCAACGGCCGCATGCTGGGCGTGGTGTCGGTGCACAGCTATGCGACCAATGCCTACGAACGCATTCACCTCGACATGCTGCGCACGCTGGCGTCCTACGTCGGCGTGGCGTTCGACAATGCCGACGCCTACCGCCAGCTCCAGAGCACCCAGGCGCAACTGGTCGCGCAGGAAAAGCTGGCGGCACTCGGCTCGCTGGTGGCCGGAGTGGCGCACGAACTCAATACCCCGATCGGCAACAGCCTGCTGATGGCCAGCACCTTGCAGGAGAAAACCAGCGCGATCGCCGAGAAGTTCGACGGCGCCACCATCCGCCGCTCCGACCTGAAGGTGTTCATCGATGCGTCGCAGGAGGCGTCGGAGCTGATCATGCGCAGTCTGTTCAACGCGGCCGACCTGCTCAACAGCTTCAAGCAGGTGGCGGTGGACCAGGCCAGCGCGCAGCGGCGCCGCTTCGATCTCGAACAGGCCGCGCACGAAATCGTGGCCACCATGATGAACCAGGTGCGCAAGGCCGGCCACACGCTCACGCTGACGGTGGAACCCGGCATCGAGATGGAGAGCTACCCCGGACCGTTCGGGCAGGTGATGATCAACCTGATTAACAACGCCTTGCTGCATGCGTTCGAAGGGCGCATCGGCGGCGCGATCACGGTCACGGCCGGCCGGCAAGGGACGGAACGGGTGCAACTGGTGTTCGTCGATGACGGTGTCGGCATTCCGATCGAGCACCAGGCGCGCATTTTCGATCCGTTTTTCACGACCAAGATGGGGCAGGGCGGGTCCGGCCTGGGCCTCAATATCACGTACAACATCGTCACGTCGCTGCTGGAAGGGAGTATTCGCGTCGAAAGCGGCGCGGGACGCGGCACCACGTTCTTCATCGACCTGCCGCTCAGGGTGGCGGCGCAGGCGAACACACACAAGGAGATGCATGACCATCATCACGACCGTTGAAGACTTGCGGGTACTGGCCAAGAAGCGCGTTCCGCGCATGTTCTACGATTACGCCGACGCCGGTTCCTGGACCGAATCGACCTACCGCGCCAACAGCGACGATTTTGCGAAGATCAAATTCCGCCAGCGGGTGGCGGTCAACCTGGTCGACCGCACCACCCGCACGACGATGATAGGGCAGGAGGTGGCGATGCCGGTGGCGCTGGCCCCGACCGGGCTGACCGGCATGCAGCATGCGGACGGCGAGATCCTGGCCGCGCGCGCCGCCGAACGCTTCGGCGTGCCGTTCACCCTCTCGACCATGAGCATCTGCTCGATCGAGGACGTGGCGGCGCATACCACCAAGCCGTTCTGGTTCCAGCTGTATGTGATGAAGGACCGCGCCTTCATCGAGCGCCTGATCGACCGCGCCAGGGCGGCGCGCTGCTCGGCGCTGGTGCTCACGCTCGACCTGCAGGTGCTGGGCCAGCGCCACAAGGATATCCGCAACGGCATGACCGCGCCGCCCAAGATGACGCTGGCGAACATCGTCAACCTGATGACCAAGCCGCGCTGGTGCATGGGCATCCTGCGCACGCCGCGTCGCGGCTTCGGCAATATCGTCGGCCATGCCAGCGATGTGACGGATATGTCGTCATTGTCGGCATGGACCTCGCAGCAGTTCGACCCGGCCCTGTCATGGGCCGATGTGGAATGGATCAAGCGGCGCTGGGGTGGAAAACTGATCATCAAGGGCATCATGGATGCGCAAGACGCGCGCCTGGCGCTTGATTCCGGCGCCGATGCGCTGATCGTATCGAACCATGGCGGGCGCCAGCTCGATGGCGCGCAGTCGAGCATCGGGGCGCTGCCGGCCATCGTGGAGGCGGTCGGCAAGCGCATCGAGGTGCATATGGATGGCGGCGTGCGCTCGGGGCAGGATGTGATCCGCGCGCTGGCCCTCGGCGCCAAGGGGGTGTATATCGGCCGGCCATTCCTGTACGGGCTGGGCGCGCTGGGCGAGCAGGGCGTGAGCAAGTGCCTGGAGATCATCCGCAACGAGCTCGATCTGACGATGGCGTTTTGCGGCCTGCGCGACGTGAATGACGTGGACAGCAATATCCTGTTGCCGGGGACTTTTTAGAGCACGTTCTGCGGCTTGCCCGCTTCGAACGCTTCCAGGTTATCGATCAGCATATCGGCCAGGGTCTGCATGGCACCGGCGCTGGCCCAGGCCACGTGCGGCGTCAGGATGAAGTTGGGCAGGCGTAGCGCCAGCAGCGGATTGCCGGGCAAGGGCGGCTCCTGGCTCAACACATCGAAGCCGGCGCCGCCGATCACCCCATCGGTCAGCGCCTGTGCCAGCGCCGCTTCGTCCACCAGGCCGCCGCGCGCGGTGTTGATCAACAATGCGCTGCGCTTCATGCTGGCCAGTTCGCGCGCGCCGATGATGTTCGTGGTCTGCGCGCTCAAAGGCAGGTGCAGGCTGACCACGTCGGACGTCGCCAGCAGTTCGGCCAGCGTCACGACATCGACATCGGCGTCGTCTACCGGCGAGCGCGACACCACGGCGACGCGCATGCCGAACGCGCGCCCGAGCGCCGCCACTTGTTTGCCCAGCGCGCCGTAGCCGACGATGCCGAGCCGGCTGCCGGCCAGGTCGGCTATCGGGTGATCGAGCAGGCAAAACTGGTTCGAGGCCTGCCAGCGGCCCGCGTCGACGTCCGCGCCATACGCCTTCAGGTTGCGGCGCAGGGCCAGAATGAGGCTCAGGCAATGCTCCGGCACCGACACCAGCGAGTAATTGCGGATATTCGATACCACGATCCCGCGCGCGCGGCAGGCGTCGAGATCGACGTTGTTGGCGCCGGTGGCGGCGACGGCCACCATCTTCAGCGCCGGCAGTTGCGCAATATCGGCCGCGCGCAGCGGCACCTTGTTGGTGATCGCAATGGTGGCGCCGCGCAGGCGTTCGAGCACCTGGCCGGCGCTGGTGGCGCCGTAGTCGCGCCACGCGTGTTCGAATGCGGGACGCCGCACGTCGGCCATCAGGCTGTCGCGGTCGAGGAAGACGATGTTGTGCATATCAGGGCCTTGGCAGTTGCAGGAGTGGGTGGGTGAGAAACAGGTCGGCGACCCATTCGACGAACACGCGCACCTTGGCCGACAGGTGGCGATTCTGGGGATAGACCACGTTTACCGGCACTGGCATGCTGCTCCAGTCGGGGAGCACGATTTCGAGCTTGCCGACGGCGACCATCTGGTCGACCATGAAGCTCGACATCTGCATCAGCCCGAGCCCCTGCATTCCGGCGGTCATATAGGCGGTGGAGTCGTTCACGGCCAGGCAGGCGGGGGCTGCGACGGTGATCACTTCATCGCCCCGGATGAAATCCCAGTCGAAGATCTTGCCGGTCTTGGTGGAGAAGTAGTTGACGCAGCGGTGGCTGGCCAGGTCGTGCGGATGGGTGGGCCGTCCATGCCGGTCCAGGTAGCCCGGCGTGGCGCAGGTGACAAAATTGAGCACGCCCACGCGGCGCGCGATCAGCGCCGAATCGGGCAGGTTGCCGCCCCGGATGGCGCAATCGACGCCTTCTTCGATCAGGTCCACCGGGCGGTCACCGATACCGAGGTCGAGCCGGATGTCGGGGTAGCGATCGAAAAAATCGGACAGGGCCGGCAGCAGGATGTCGTTGGCGAACCCGCTCGAGACATCCACGCGCAGCCGTCCGCTCGGATTGGCGCGATTGCGCGAGAGTGATTCTTCGGCCTCGCGCACATCCGACAGAATGCGCAGGCAGCGTTCATAATAGGCGGCGCCGTCGGCGGTCACGCTCACATGCCGCGTTGTGCGGTGCAACAGCTTGACTTCGAGCGCCAGTTCGAGCGCCTGCACCAGGGTCGACACGGTGGCTTTGGGGAGCTGCATGTTCTCGGCCGCGCGCGTAAAGCCGCCGGCGTCGACCACCTGCACAAACACTTCCATTGCTTGTAATTTATTCATATTTCTCCGTATTGTTCAGAATCCTGAACAATCAATTCGCTCTTGCCCTCTTTATCAGATTGTAGATCAAGTTTAAAGTGGCCGTACTGCATCAAAGGATGTCGGGACAATCGGAAGGAAAGGGCTACTCTTATGCGTTATCAAAAAGCAATCATGATGATCGTGACACTCGCGATGGCGATGCTGACGTTGACGGGTACCGCCTTGTCCGACCAGTTCCCGCAGGCCGCGAGTGCGGAAAGCGTCGGTTTTGACGCACTTGCACATGACTTGTTCGGCACGTCCCTGCTGGCCTGTGCGGACGACGAGTTGGCGGAGCCGCAATGAGCTCCCATGACGCGCCGGTGCAGCTGAAGATCCGCGACCTCGAGGTTGCGGGGGCCGAAGGCCCGCTGGCCGCGCGTCTGTATTCCGGCGGTGACGCCGGCGCCAAGAAAGATGGCTTGATCGTGTTCTTCCACAGCGGCGGCTTTATCGGCGGCGACCTCGATGAGGCGGACGAGTTCCTGCGCCACCTGGCCAGCTGCTCGACCCAGCACCTGGTGCTGGCGTCGCGCTACACCCTGGCCACCGAGCGCCCGTTTCCCGCCGCCGCCGAAGATGCGCACGCGGTGCTGGCCTGGTCCAAGAAGCACAAGGCCAAGCTGGGATGGAGCGGCAAGCGCCTGCTGGTGGCGGGCATCGAGGCCGGCGCCAACCTGGCCGCCGTGTGCACGCTGATGGCGCGCGACCGCGGCGGGCCGGCGCTGGTCGGCCAGATCCTGATCATGCCGATGCTCGACCCGGGCCTGTCCACCTGTTCGATGCGCGCCATTCCGCAAGACGCCACCCTGGCCGGGGTGGCCGTGCAATGCGCCGCCAGCTACCGGGGCTACCTGCCGAATGCGGCCGACCGCACCCACCCGTATGCCTCGCCGCTGCAATCGAGCCGCCTGAAAAACCTGCCGCCCGCGCTGATCCTGTCCGCCGAAGACGATCCATTGCGCGACGAGGCTGAACAATACGGCGCCAAGCTGGCCACCTGCGGCGTGACCACCACGGTCAAGCGCATGGCGGCGGCGCCCCTGGACGACACGGCCGCGCGCAACGAGTGCGCCTGCAGGGCCGTGGCGTTACAGGAAATCGGCAATTTTTTACATGGCCTCGATACGCCGCCATCCTGAATTAGCGCATTACTCGTAACACCACCACCAGTTACCCCCGTGCAGCTGCGCTGAGAAACCCTCGGCGCAGCGTACGGACCCTTTTCGCCTTTTGAAACAGCACAGCTCGTCTTTCGTCGTCTATCCGGCTGATTTATTAAACATTTTCATCAATAAGAGGAAAAAAATGAAAACCACTAATCGATTAATGACCTTCGCCCGCCCGCTCGCGGCCGCGATGGCCTTGGCGGGACTGGCTGCCCTGTCGCTGGCGGGGTGTGAAGAGGCGAACAGCAAGGCCCAGCCGGCGGCTCCCGCCGGCCCGCCGATCACCGCCGCCACCGTGATCGAGCGTTCGGTCAACGAGACCCAGGAATTCTCTGGCCGGCTCGAAGCGGTCGACCGGGTCGACATCCGGGCGCGCGTGAACGGCTTTATCACCTCGGTCAACTTCAAGCCGGGCAGCATTGTCAAGAAGGGCGACGTGCTGTTCGTGATCGACCCGCGCCCTTACCAGGCCGAAGCCAATCGCGCCGAAGCGGCCGTCAGTTCGGCCCGCGCGCGCGCCGACCTGGCCAAGCTGGAACTGGCCCGCGCCGAGCGCCTGCTGGGCGACAAGGCGATCGCCCAGCGCGAGTTCGACGAAAAGGCATCGGGCCTGAAGGAACTGGACGCCAACGTACGCGCGGCCCAGGCTTCGCTCGAAGCGGCGCGCCTAAACCTGAGCTACACCAATGTGCACGCGCCGATCGGCGGGCGCGTCTCGAAAGCCGAAGTCACCACCGGCAACCTGGTCGACGGCGCCGTGATCCTGACCTCGGTGGTATCGAGTAATCCGATCTACGCCACCTTCGACGGCGACGAAGACACCTACCTGCGCGTCGGCCGCGTGGCCCAGAAGGGCACCACGGTGCCGGTCAAGATCGGCCTGGCGAATGAAAGCGGCTTCCCGCACGAAGGCAAGCTCGAATTCATCGACAACCGGCTCGACTCGGCCACCGGCAGCGTGCGCATGCGCGCCATGTTCGACAACACCGATAACACCCTCGTTCCGGGCCTGTTCGCACGGGTTCAATTGGGCGGCGGCGACGGCGCCCAGGCCAAGACGATCCTGATCAACGACCGCGCCGTCGGCACCGACCAGAACCGCAAGTTCGTGTACGTGATCGGCGCCGACAGCAAGGCCGAATACCGCGCCGTGGTCCTGGGACCGAGCGTGGACGGCCTGCGGGTGGTGCGCAGCGGCGTCAAGCCGGGCGAAAAAATCGTCATCAACGGCTTGCAGCGCGTCCAGCCTGGCGCACCGGTAACGGCGCAGATCGTGGCGATGGACCAGGACAGCAAGGCGCCGCAAGCGAAGGCCGACGACGCCAAAGCCCCGGACGTCGCCGACACCAAAAAAGAAGTCAAGGTTGCCGACGCATCGGCTAAAACCAAGGAATAACTCACATGAACTTTTCACGATTTTTCATCGACCGGCCGATTTTCGCGGCCGTCCTGTCGATCATCATATTCGTGGCCGGCCTGCTGTCGATTTTTGCATTGCCGATCTCCGAATATCCCGACGTGGTGCCGCCATCGGTGGTGGTGCGCGCCCAGTATCCCGGCGCGAACCCGAAAGTGATCGCCGAAACCGTCGCCGCCCCGCTGGAAGAGCAGATCAACGGCGTCGAAAACATGCTGTACATGTCGTCGCAGAACACCTCGGACGGCTCGCTGATGCTGACCGTGACGTTCAAGGTCGGCACCAACGTCGAGCAGGCCGAGTCGCAGGTGCAGAACCGCATCCAGCGCGCCTTGCCGCGCCTGCCCGAAGAAGTGCGCCAGATTGGCGTGACGGCGGTCAAAAGCTCGCCCAACCTGACCATGGTGGTGCACCTGTTGTCGCCGACCGGCCGTTATGACGACGTCTACCTGCGCAACTACGCGGTGCTCAACGTGAAGGACCAGCTGGCGCGTATCCCGGGCATGGGCGACACCCAGCTATTCGGCGCTGGCGACTACGCCATGCGCATCTGGCTCGATCCGCAAAAGGTGGCGGCGCGCGGCATGACCGCGTCCGACGTGGTGGCCGCGGTGCGCGAGCAAAACGTGCAGGTCGCCGCCGGCGTGATCGGCGCTTCGCCGTCGAAAGGCGCGGAGTTCCAGTTGACCGTCAATACCCAGGGCCGCCTGACGTCGGTCGAGGAATTTGGCGACATCATCGTGCGCACCGGCGCCGACGGCGCCATTACCCACCTCAAGGATGTGGCGCGGATCGAGCTGGGATCGAATTCCTACTCCCTGCGCGCGCTGCTCAACAACAAGTCGGCTGCCGCCATCGGTATTTTCGAAGCGCCGGGTGCGAACGCCTTGCAACTGTCGGCCGACGTACGCGCCAAAATGGCGGAACTGAAGAAAGACTTCCCGGAAGGCGTCGACTTCAGCGTGGAGTACGACCCAACCCAGTTCGTGCGCGCATCGATCAAGTCCGTCATCCACACCTTGCTCGAAGCGGTCGCCCTGGTGGTGCTGGTGGTGATCATCTTCCTGCAAACCTGGCGCGCATCGATCATTCCGCTGCTGGCCGTGCCGGTATCGATCATCGGCACCTTCGCGGTGATGCTGGGCTTCGGCTTTTCGATCAACACGCTGTCCCTGTTCGGCCTTGTGCTGGCCATCGGTATCGTGGTCGATGACGCCATCGTGGTGGTGGAAAACGTGGAACGCAATATCGAAGCGGGTTTGAGCCCGCGCGACGCCACCGTGCAAGCGATGAAAGAGGTGAGCGGTCCGATCATCGCCATCGCCCTGGTGCTGTGCGCCGTGTTCGTGCCGATCGCCTTCGTGGCCGGCCTGTCGGGCCAGTTCTATCGCCAGTTCGCGCTGACGATCGCCATTTCGACCGTGATTTCGGCATTCAGCTCGCTGACCCTGTCGCCAGCCCTGGCCGCCGCCTTGCTGAAACCCCACCATGCGCCGAAAGATGGACTGACGCGCGTGATGGACAAACTGTTCGGCCGTTTCTTCGCCTGGTTCAACCGCTTCTTCGGCCGCGCGTCGACCAAGTATGAAGGTGGCGTGAACGTGGTCCTGAAACGCAAGGGCATTTCGCTGATGGTGTACGCCGTGCTGGCGGTTGCCGCCGTGTTCATGTTCAAGGCGGTGCCGAGCGGCTTCGTGCCGGCCCAGGACAAGCAGTACCTGGTCGGTTTTGCCCAATTGCCCGACGCGGCTTCGCTGGACCGCACCGACGCCGTGATCCGCCAGATGTCCGACATCGTGGCCAAGGTGCCGGGCGTGGAATCGTCGATCGCCTTCCCTGGCTTGTCGATCAACGACTTTACCAATGCGCCTAACGCCGGCATCGTGTTCGTCACGCTCAAGTCGTTCGAGCAGCGCACCGGCAAAGGCATGTCCGGTCCCGAGATCGCGGCCGAGGTGAACAAACGCCTGGGCGCCATCCAGGACGCCTTCATCATGGTATTCCCGCCACCGCCGGTCAACGGCCTTGGCACCGTGGGCGGCTTCAAGATGATGATCGAGGATCGCGGCAACGTGGGCTATGACGAGTTGTATAAGGCCACCCAGGCGATGCAGATGAAAGCCTGGCAGAACCCGCAGCTGGCCGGGGTGTTCTCCAGCTTCCAGATCAACGTGCCGCAACTGTTCGCCGACGTCGACAAGGTCAAGGCCAAGCAGCTCGGCGTGCCGCTGACGACGATCTACCAGACCTTGCAGATCAACCTCGGTTCGCTGTACGTGAACGACTTCAACCAGTTTGGCCGTACCTACCAGGTGCGCGTGCAGGCCGATGCGCCGTTCCGCTCGCACGCCGACCAGATCGCCCAGCTCAAGGTCCGCAACGACAAGGGCGAAATGATTCCGCTGTCGTCGCTGATGCGCATCAAGGATACCTATGGCCCGGACCGCGTGCAGCGCTACAACGCCTACGTATCGGCCGACATGAACGGCGGCCCGGCTCCCGGCGTCTCGTCCGGCCAGGCCCAGGCCGCGCTGGAGAAGATCGCCGCCGAAACGCTGCCAAAAGGCGTGTCGTACGAATGGACCGAACTGACCTACCAGGAGATTTTGTCGGGTAACACGATGGTGCTGGTCTTCCCCCTGTGCGTACTGCTGGTGTTCCTGGTGCTCGCGGCGCAGTACGAAAGCTGGACGCTGCCGCTGGCGGTGATCCTGATCGTGCCGATGTCGATCCTGTGCGCCCTCGTTGGCGTCAAGCTGACCGGTGGCGACAACAACATCTTCACCCAGATCGCGCTGTTCGTGCTGGTGGGGCTGGCGTCGAAAAATGCGATCCTGATCGTCGAATTCGCCCGCGAACTCGAAGACCACGGCCGCACCATCGTCGAAGCGGCGCTGGAATCGTGCCGCCTGCGTCTGCGTCCGATCCTGATGACGTCGATCGCGTTCATCATGGGCGTGGTGCCACTGGTGTTCTCGAGCGGCGCCGGCGCCGAAATGCGCCATGCGATGGGCGTGGCGGTGTTCGGCGGCATGCTGGGCGTGACCTTCTTCGGCCTGTTCCTCACGCCGGTGTTCTACGTGCTGCTGCGTACCTTCGCCAAGAAGCTGGAAAAGAAATCAAGCGTGGCAGTGCCTGCGCATCTGGAAGGAGCAGTGTAATGACTGATATGAAGACAACCATCATGAGGCGCATTTCACCCTTGCTGGCGGCGCTGCTGCTGGTGGCCTGTTCCAGCATCCCGCAACTGAAAGCGCCGGCGCTCGACATGCCGTCCGCCTTCAAGGAGTCGTCCGAGCCGTTGCAAGCGGCCGACGGCACCCGCTGGAAAGTGGCGCAGCCGGCCGAAGGGCAGGCGCGCGGCGAGTGGTGGCTGGCGTTTAAGGACGCCAACCTGACGGCCTTGATCCGCGAGGCGACCGACGCCAACGCCAGCCTGGCGGTGGCGGCGGCGCGCGTCAAGCAGGCCAGGGCGCTGGCCGGCATCTCGCAAGCGGACCGCTCGCCGCAGGTCGGCGCCGGCATGGGCGCGCAGCGCAGCCGCACCTCGGGCGTCTCGCGCGGTCTGGCCGACGATGCGTCGGTCGCTCCCGGCAATGTGTACCAGGCCAGGCTGACGGCCAGCTACGAGCTCGATCTGTTCGGCCGCGTGGCGGCCAATGTGAGCGCGGCCAATGCCGATGCGGCGGCCAGCGAAGCGACCTACAAGTCGGTGCTGCTGGCCTTGCAGGCCGACGTGGCGCAGACCTACTTCAAGCTGCGCGAAACGGACGCCGAACTGGCCACCCTGGCGCGCACGGTCGACCTGCGCACCCAGAGCGTGAAAGTGAACCAGAGCCGTTACGACAATGGCGACATCGGCGAATTCGACCTGGCCCGCGCCAGGACCGAACTGTCGACCGTGCGCGCCGAGGCGATCGGCCTGCAACGCCAGCGCGTGCAATACGAGCACGCACTGGCCGTGCTGCTCGGTAAACCGGCGGCCATGTTCAGCGCCGACGTCAACCCGCTGGTGGAGTCGGCGCTGCTGCCGGCCATTCCGGCCGGCTTGCCGTCGGCCCTGCTGGAGCGCCGTCCCGACATCACCGCCGCCCAGCGCGCGATGGTCGCCGCCAACGCGCGCATCGGCGTGGCGAAAACGGCCATGTACCCGTCGCTCAGCCTGACCGGCGGCCTTGGCACCGAATCGGGCGGCGGCGGCAACCTGTTTAACTGGAGCGCGCGTTCGTGGGTGCTGGGCGCGCTGCTGTCGATGCCAATCATCGACGGTGGCCGCAACAAGGCCAACATCGCGCGCAGCGAAGCGGTGCTGGAAGAGTCGGTGGCGAGTTACCGCCAGAACGTGCTGGTGGCGTTTGCCGAAGTCGAAGACAACCTGGCCGGCCTGCGCATCCTGGCCGGCCAGACCGAGCAGATCGACGCGGCCGTGGTGTCGGCGCGCCGTTCGGCCGACCTGGCGCAAAAGCTGTATAACGCCGGCCGCTCCAGCTACCTGGACCTGCTCGACTCCCAGCGCAACCTGGCTGCGGTCGAGCGCAACGCGGTGCAACTGCGGGGTGACCGCGCGGTGACCACCGTGGCGCTGATTCGCTCCCTGGGCGGCGGCTGGCAGTAGGGCTGTAATCCCCTCGCAAATGGCGCGGCCGACCAGCCGCGCCATTTGCGTATTCACAGGGCAAGCCATACAATGGCGGCACATGCCCGCCACCCTACAAGACGAGCAGCTCATGCTGCGCTACCGCGATGGCGACCTGGTCGCCTTCGAGGAGCTCTATCGCCGTCACCATGCGGGCCTGTACCGCTTCGTCGCCTGGCGTTCGCCGCGTGCGGACTGGGTCGACGAGATCGTGCAGGACAGCTGGATCAACCTGCATCACGCGCGCAGCCGCTATCAGCCCGACGCGGCGTTTCGCACCTATCTGTTCCAGATCGCCCGCAACCGCCTGCTCGACCTGCTGCGCCAGCAGCAACCGCTGTTGGCGGCGGAGCTGGGCAGCGGCACGGATGGCCGCGACGTATTTGACTCGCTGGCCGATGCGGCGCAGGATGTGGTCTCGCCCGATGTGGCGCTCGAACACAAGCAGCGCAACGACAGCCTGCATGAAGCGCTGGCGGGCCTGCCGAGCGAGCAGAAAGAGGCACTGGTGCTGCAACAGTTTTGCGGCATGAGCCTCGAAGACATCGCCGCCGTGGTGGCAGCACCGGTGGAAACGGTCAAGAGCCGTTTGCGCTACGCCATGCGCAAACTGCGCGAAGGGAGCCTGAGTGGACAACGATGACATGAGCGACGAACAATTCGACGCCTTCCTGCGTGGGGAAGACGATCTGTCGCGCCGTCTGCAAGGATTGACCCAGCCGGCGTCCGGCCCCAAGCTCGATGCCGCCATCCTGGGGTATGTCAAGGCGGGCCTGGAGCAGGAGGCCAGGGCGGCGCGGCCGGCGGCGGCCAATGACGCCGTCATCGAAGGCGCGCCGCCACGGCTGGCGCCCGGGCTTGGGCGGCGCTGGCGCATTCCGGCCGGGATTGCGGCGGGGGTGCTGGCCGGCGTGCTGGGGCACCAGATCTACCAGGGCAGCGGCGGCGGGGCGGGCATGGAAGGCGGAATGGCCGCCGCGCCGACGGCGGAGGCGCCGCAGGTTGTGGCAAACGTGACGCTCGACATGGAGCGGCCCGCGCCGCCGGTGGCGATGGATGTGCCAGCGCCTTCGGCGCCCGCTCCGGCCCGCGTGGCGGCTGCTCCGGCGCCCGCGCCGGCCCCTGTCATGAAGGCGGCGCCGCCTTCGCCGGCGCCGGCGCCGGTGCAGGTGGCCGCCGCACCGCCATCGCAAGAACTTCAGCGCGTTGAAATCACCGGCTCGTCGATCAAACGCACGGTTGCCGAAAGCACGCTGCCGGTGGAGGCGTTGAAGCAGAAGGATTCGAAGCAGTCGTATCAAGGGTACAGCAGCGACAACCCGGTTCCCGAGATGCAGTCGCCACCGGTAGTGGCTTCAGCGCGGGCGCCTGAACCGGTGGCGGCCCCGGCGCCAGCACCAGCGCCAGTGAGGGTGGCGGCGGCGCCTCCCGCCGAACCGGTTGCCGACGACGCGAGGGCGGCTGCCGCGGCGCCGGCCGCGCGCCCGGCGCGCGCGCGCGTGGCGGGGCGCGAGTCGAAGACCGAACTGGAGCTGTCGAAGGCGAGCCCGTTCGATGCCCATGACAAGCGCGCGCTCGACTGGCTGGCGGTGATCGACGCCATGCTCAAGGCGAAGTTGGACAAGGACGCGCTGGCCGAATGGACCAGGTTCCGCGCCGCCTATCCCGATTATCCGGTACCGGCCGCAACGCGCGACCGGATCGCAGCGATCAAGCCCTGACCTTGTTCAGGGCTTGACCTCGAATTCGCCCACCAATACCGTTTGGCCGCGTCCCTTCATACGCAAGGTGACTGACTGCTCCTTCTGGCGCGGTGTGCCAAAATGGCTCACTACCTTGACCTGTACGCTGGTCGGCCCGGGCAGTACTTGCCGGCCGTCGGCGGCATAGCTGGCGTGGATGCGATATTTGCCCGGCGCGGCGCGGCGCAGCGAGTATTCCTCGGGTCCGTAGCCACGGGTGATGTTGTGCGACATGCGAGCACCGTAGCGCGCCGGATCTTCCAGGGACTGTGCGTTTTCATCATCCGGCGCGGTGATCCGCAGGTCGATGTCGCTGTTGTCGGCATCCCAGGTCAGCACCACGCGCAGGTCGAGTGGCAGGTTGGCGCGCAGGCGCGGATCGATGCGGCGCAGGTCGAGCGGCTTGTTGGCGGCGGCGATGATGGCGTTCATGTCGGCCAGCACGATGTTCCCGATCTCCGGAAAGCGTGGATGCCAAGGGCGCTCGACCACCTGGTACAAGATGTCGACCGCTTCTTGGGTTTGGCCGTTCGCCGCCAGCGCAAGCCCCAGGTCGCGGTAGGATAGCGGTTCGTCCCCGGCCAGTTGCAGCACCTTGCGCAATACCGGCACGGCCAGCGCCGGCTCGCCGGCTTGCATCAGGCGGAAGCCGAGGAGGCGCATCAGCGCGCGGTTCTCATGATCCAGTTCGGCCAGGTTCGACAACACCCGCAGCGCCAGGTCGCGGCGGCCTTTGTCGAACAGGATGTCGGCGGCATCGAGGAAGAATCCACTGGTGTTGGCGTATTCCTGTTTCTGGCCGAGGTAGGCGGCATACACGTCGGCGGCGGCCGTCTGGCGCAGACGGGCGAGGTAGGGAGCGTCAGGGGTCCATGACGCCAGGCTGACAGGAGGCGGCTGTTCTGCGTGCGCTTGCATCGGGCGCGTGGTCGAATCATTGTCTCCCGGTGCGTCTGGCACGACTGCCGGCAGGTGGCATGTATAGTGTGCTGGCAGCCATGTTCTCGGCGCTGTCACGATCTGTACCCCGTTGACGACGACCGGACCGGGCGCCTTGGACGCGGGAGGCGGCAAGGTCGTGTTCCACCACACCGTGCGCTGCGCATAATTGGCGATCACCCGCTCCAGGTGTTCGCGGCGCTGCGTGTCGTTGTCGAGCGCTTCCGCGTTTTTGCGCTGGTGCCAGGCGTCGAGCATGGCGGCCGGCGGCTCGATATCATGGCGCACGTAATCGGCTGGGGCAAGGGCATGCGCGGCGCTGCTGGCGAAGCACAGCAGCGCCAGGACGAGAAGTCGGTTCAAGATGGTGGTCTCCGGTTGGCCGGGCGTGCCGGCATGACCAATGAAACGCACCATCTGCGCCGATGGGGTTAAATGCGGCGCATCTTTATCAAGACGCGCCGCCAACTCAGGGCTTGATGTCGAACTCGCCCCCGAACACCGTTTCGCTGCGGTCCTTCAGGCGCAAGGTGATCGCCTGTTCTTTCTGGCGCGGCGTGCCGAACGCGGTAAACAGCTTGACCTGCAAGGTGGTCGCGCCGGCCACCACCTGCTGGCGGTTGCCATAGTAGTTGGCCTCGATCTTGTACTTGCCCGGCGCCGCGCGCCGCACTGAAAACTCTTCCGGACCATAGCCGCCCGTGAAGTCGTTGGTCATGCGCGCACCTTGGCTGGACAAGCGGTGCAGATAGCTCGATTTTTCGCCATCCGGCGCCGTGACCCACAAGTCCATGTCGCTGTTGTCGGCGTCCCAGGTCAGCACCACGCGCAAGTCGAGCGGCAGGTTGGCGCGCAGGCGCGGGTCGATGCGGCGCACATCGAGCGGCTTGGACGAGGCGGCGACGATGGCGTTGATTTCGGCCAGTACAATCGTCTCGATATCCGGAAAGCGGCCGTCCCACGGCCGTTCGACCACCTCGTAGAGCGTATCGATCGCTTCCTGCGTACGGCCGCTGGCGGCCTGCGCCAGGCCCAGGTCGCGGTACGATTGCGGTTCTTCACTGGCCAGGCGCAGCACTTTTTCGAAGACCGGCACCGCCAGCTGCGGCGCGCCGGCCTGCAACAGGCGGTAGCCGAGGATGCGCAGCACCGCGCGGTTTTCCAGGTCCATTTCGGCCAGGTTGGACAACACGCGCAGCGCAAGGTCGGGCTGCCGTTTTTCGAGCAGGATGTCGGCGGCGTCCAGATAGAAGGCGCTGCTGTTGGCGTAATCCGGTTTCTGGTCGAGGTAAATGGCGTAGACGCTGGCGGCGTCGGCGTCGCGCAGGCGCTTGACGTAGGGCGCGTTCGGCACCCATTTTTTCAGGCCCATGCCGATCGACGGCGCGCGCTCGGACACGCTCATTTGCTTGGCCGATGCCATTTGCGGCGCAAGCATCGATGCCATCTCGGGGCGTCGTATTGAATATGCCGTTATCTCGACGCGCTCCGGCTCCGGCGCTGCCTTTTCTGAAAACGCCTGCCCCACAGGCGCAGGCGCGGGCGCCGGCATCGGTGCGGAAGGCGCTGCCCTCAGGTTATCGAACGGGTGGTAGCGCTCTTGCGCGGGTTTGGCGGCAACGCGCGGGAAGGCCGTGTTCCACCACGCGGTGCGGCTCGCGAAATGTCGTACCACCTGCTCCAGATGCTTGACGCGCGCGCTGCTGCGCTGGCCGCCGCGCAGGTCCTTGAGCTTGCGCCAGGCGTCGAGGTAGTCCTGCGGCGGCTCGATCTCGTAGCGCACATAGTCTTCCAGCCGGTCGAGCACGATCAGCGACGTTTCGCGGGTCGGAATGCCGAAGCGGCGCCCGATGCGGCCGATTTCGGAGCGGTGCAGCTCGGGGTCCGCTTCCAGCGCGCGCAGGCGCAGTGTCGCCCAGGTCGACGCGGCCAGCGGATGCTGAGGGCTGTCGGGGCGAATCTGCAGGTTCACGGTTTCCTTCTTGGTGCCGCCGGCCAGCGTGACATTGAGGGTGGCGTCGTCGGTGAGCAGGCGGCCGGCGATGCGCAGCATGCCGCCTTCAACCACGCCGCTGCCGGCTTCGATGTCGGTGGCGCCGGTGGCCGATACCTGTTCGATGCGTGGCTGCGCCGACAGCAGGGCCTCGCTGGCGCGGCCAGGTGCGGCGGGGTCGATGCGGATGATCTGGCCGCGGTTGCGTTCGGCCAGTGCGGCCAGGCGGCCGGTGTCGGACGACGCGGACGAAACCAGCGCAAACAGCGCCTGGTGCTGCGCCAGTACCGGCGCGCGCGCCGCGCCATAGTTAGCCAGGCCGTCGGAAAACAGCAGGTACTGGTCGACGCTCGCTTCCGGCTTCCAGTCATTGAGGGCGCTGGCGCCGTCGTAGCGGGTGGCCTCCAGCACGCGCCGCAGGGCACTCCAGTCGCCGCCACGGATGTCGAAAACCTGCTGCGCTTCGGGACGGTCGCGCAGGCGCGTCAGGCGCACCTGCACCGATCCGAGCGCGCGGAAATAGGCATCGAGTCCTGCCAGTTCCTGTCCGACGTTGCGCTGCTCGCCCGAGCCCGAGCTGTCCCACAGCAGGCCGATGACGCGCGGACGTGCACGCGCCACAGGGGCCGCCGCGACCGGAATCTCGGCCAGGAACCACGATTGCCCGAGGCGTGTTTCGCGATAGATGCGCGCGTCCCTTGAGGCCACGGTCTGGATGCCGATTTCGCGCTCGGCCTTGTAGTTCTGGCGCTGAAGGCGCGCTTCATAGGCGCTGCCGGTCCGCTCGAAACGCAGCTCGTGGCCGTTGGCGAGCAGCTGCGGCGCCTCGGCGGCGTCGTTGACGCGGATGGCCAGGTCGAAATTGCGTACCTCGCCAAAGGCCAGCGGCAACTGATAGAGCCAGTTGGCGGCGCTGCGCGTCAACGGGCCGGCGTAGGTCAGTTCGACGGTGCGGGTCTTGCCCGGCATGATCGGGTAGACGCGCAGCTTGAAGTTGTTACCTTGGGTGACTTCGAGCAGGGCGGGGTCGACGCGGCCCCGCACGATTTCTTCGAACACGGCGCGGCCGCGCTCCTTTTCGACCGGCACGGCGGGGCGCATTTTGCCGTCGATATCAAGGGCGAAGGCACTGACCTGCTGGCCGTCGGGCAGCGGAAACTGCAGGTTGCCCTCGAGCTGGCGCGCGTTGGGGTTGTAGAACTCCATGCGCACGGTCGTTTGCGCCATGCCGCCACTGATGTCGGCGCTGATTGAGAGCGATTGCAGTTCGATCGGCCGTGCGTCGGCGGCGCTCTGCATTAACGGTGGTGGACGCTGGATCAGGCGCGGCGATTGCGCGAGCGCTAAGGACGTGGCGGAAAACAGCAGCGCCAGGGGCAGGATTCGGTTGAACATGGGGAAGCTCCGGTTGGCCGGCGCTGGTGCCGGCATTGACTGTGAAACGGAGCGGCGCGAAAAAAGGGGTTAAAGCAGGGTGAGATCGACGCACATTCTTTATAAAGAACGTGTTTTGATCCGGGGAAACGAAAAACGGGACGAAAAAAAAGACAGGTAGCCTGTCTTTTTCTTCTCACTGCGGGAACAACTTACTTCATTGCTGCGTCTTTTTTGGCTTCTGCGGTGTCGACAGCTTTGTCGGCTTTGGCTTCTGCTTTGGCTTTTTTAGCTTTCGAATGGGCTTTGGCTTTGGTTTTGGTGGCGTCAGCGTGGGCTTCGGCGACGTCGGACTTGGCTTCAGCGGCTGCTTTTTCTACTTTTGCATCGGCTTTTGCGTCGGCTTTGGCAGCTTTTGCGTCAGCTTTGACGACGGCTTTGGTTTCTTTTGCTTCGGCTTTGGCGATTGGTGCGGCAGCGGCAGGTGCGGCAGGAGCCTGGGCGAAAACCGAGGTAGCGAACAGACCGGCGATCAACGATGCGATAACTTTTTTCATGGTGTTTCCTCAGTGTGGTTATATGGTGGAGCAATTCTTGGGTGCTACAGAGTCACTAACGCGGCCACTTGCATCCCAGTTGACGCGATTTACAACTACTTACAATCAGCCGGGAAAGTCGCTCGGTTAGCTGGCGAACAGTCGTTCTGTCCGCCTGGCCCCAAAATCGGCAAAAAACCACAATCACGAGGTTGCCGCCATGCGGGATGCATTAAAAGTGTATCAGTCCAAACGCGATTTTTCGATCACCACCGAGCCGGCCGAGGGAGGCGAGGCGACTCCCGATGCGCTCACCTTCGTCATCCAGAAGCACTGGGCCAGCCGCCTGCATTACGACTTTCGGCTGGAACTGGACGGCACCATGAAAAGCTGGGCCGTGCCCAAGGGGCCCAGTTATGACACCAAAGACAAGCGGATGGCGGTGCACGTGGAGGACCATCCGATCTCGTATGCGAGCTTTGAAGGCACCATCCCGGAAAAGCAGTACGGGGCCGGCAAGGTGATCATCTGGGACAAGGGCACCTGGCAGCCGCTGGGCGATCCGCACGAGGGCTACCAGGGCGGAAACCTCAAGTTCGAGATTCACGGCCATAAAATGCGCGGCAAATGGGTGCTGGTGCGTATGAAGGGCAAGGGCGAAAAGCAGGAGCCCTGGCTGCTGATCAAGGAAAAAGACGGTTACGCCAGGCCCGCCGCCGAGTTTTCGGTGGTCGACGAGATGCCCGACAGTGTCAGCAAGTTGCCCATGCCGGGCGCGCAGGCCGCCAAGGCGAAAGCCAAAGCCAAGGCCGCGCCGCTCAAGTCCGCAGCCAGGGCCACCGGCCACGGCATACCGGCGCAGGCGCCCAAGGCGGCCCTGCCAGCGTCGCTCTCGCCCGAACTGGCGACCCTGGTCGACCAGCCCCCTGGCGACCCGGCCGAATGGATCTTCGAGGTCAAGTTCGACGGTTACCGCCTGCTGGCGCGGATCGAGGGCAAACAGGTGCAACTGATGACCCGCAATGGCCACGACTGGACCCACAAGCTCGAACCGCTGCACAAGGAACTGGTCAAACTCAAGCTGCCGGATGGCTGGTACGACGGCGAAATCGTGGTCCATGACGAGAACGGACGGCCCAACTTCGGATTGCTGCAACTGGCCTTCGACGGCGCGAACACGGCCGACATTGTGTACTTCCTGTTCGACGCGCCGTATTTCAAGGGATACGACCTGCGCAACGTTCCGCTCGAAACGCGGCGCGCGCTGCTTGGCGCGGCACTTGGCAAGGCGTCGTCGGACGCGGTGCGCTTTTCGGGCGAATTCGGGACCGATCCGGAAGAACTGGTGCTTGCCGCCTGCAAGCTGGGACTGGAGGGGGTAATCGGCAAGCGGCGCGATTCGCTCTACGTCACGCGCCGCTCGCCCGACTGGATCAAGCTCAAATGCGGCCAGCGCCAGGAATTCGTCATCGGCGGCTATACCGATCCGCAGGGTGCGCGCACCGGCATCGGCGCGCTGCTGCTCGGCACCCACGACAAGGACGGCGTGCTGCGCTACGCCGGTAACGTCGGCAGCGGCTTTACCCAGGCCGTGCTGCGCGACCTGAAAGAAAAACTAAGCGCCCTCGATACGGACGAGAGCCCGTTTCCGCCCAAGGCGGTGGCGCGCCGCAAGCATCACTGGGTCAAGCCCACGCTGGTGGCGGAGGTCAGCTTTGCCGAGTGGACCAGCGCCGGGGCAATCCGCCACGCCGTGTTCCAGGGCCTGCGCAGCGACAAGCCGGCCAGGGCGATCGGGCGTGAAGTCGCCACACATATGGAGGAGTCGATGCAGACGCAAAGCAAAACCAAAGCAAAGAGCGCAAGCGCGAAAGCGGGGCCGGTGGCGCCGCTAGGCAAGCTGCCCGCAACCCTGAAGGTGACCCACGGCGAGCGCGTGATCGACAAACAAAGCGGCGCCACCAAGATCGAGCTGATTCGCTATTACGCGCTGGTCGGCGCGATGATGATGGAGCACCTGAAAGGGCGGCCGGTGTCGCTGGTGCGCGCCCCGAGCGGCGTGGGGGGCGAGCTGTTTTTCCAGAAGCATGCTGACGTGGACAAGCTGCCCGGCGTGAAGCAGATGGACCCGGCGCTCGACCCGGAGCATCCACCGATGCTCGAAGTGGGCAGCGTGGGCGGCATTCTGTCGGCGGCGCAGTGGAACGTGGTGGAGTTTCATACCCAGAACGCCACCGGCAAGAGCTACGAGGCGCCCAACCGCATGGTGTTCGACCTGGACCCGGGCGAAGGCGTCGACTGGGCCGCGATCCAGGAGGCGGCGCAGCTGATGCACGCATTCCTGGACGAACTGGGCCTGCCGTCTTTTCTGAAAACCAGCGGCGGCAAGGGCTTGCATGTCGTGGTGCCGATCAAGGGCGGCCTCGATTGGGACACGGTAAAGGACTTTTCGCAAGAGGTGGTGCGGCATATGGCGCTTACCTTGCCGGAGCGCTTTGCGTTCAAGAGCGGCCCGAAAAACCGGGTTGGCAAAATCTTCATCGATTACCTGCGCAACGGGCGTGGCGCCACCACCGCCTGCGCATGGTCGGCGCGGGTACGGCCGGGGCTGGGGATTTCGGTGCCGGTGGGGTGGGATGAACTGGCCGCGCTCAAGTCCGGCGACCAGTGGACGGTGCATAACGCGCATACACGTCTCGATCACGGCAACGCGCCGTGGGACGGCTACGCAAAAGCCGCCAAGACGCTGACGGCGGCCATGAAGAAGCTGGGCTTCAAGAAGCAGTGATGCGCGGGCCGGCGCGGCCCGCGCACAGCATCCTTACTTCATGTTCAGCGCGGCCCGCACGCCGTCGCCGTAAGCGCTGTCGGCCTTGTCGAAGTGGGCCAGCTGGCGCTGCAGGATCTCGTCGCTGACCTGGCTCAGGGGACCGGCCAGGTTGGCGCACAGGTTCAGCTTCTCCTGCGCCGTCAGGAGGCGGAACAGGTTGCCGGCCTGGGTGTAGTCGTCTTCCATGCCGCGTCCATCGAAGCGGCCGGCGCCGCCGCGCAGCGCCAGTTCCGGTTCGCCGTGGCCCATGCCGCGCGGTGCGCTGCCGGTGGCGTTGACGGTGGCGTAGTTTTGCGCCGCACCGCCGTTATTGACTGCCATCGCGCCATCGCGCTGCTGGTTGTGGAACGGGCAGCGTGGCGCGTTCACCGGCAGGTGCTGGTGGTTGGTGCCGACCCGGTACAGCTGGGCGTCGTGGTAGGCGAACAGGCGGCCTTGCAGCATCTTGTCCGGCGAGTAGCCCATGCCCGGCACAGCGTTCGCCGGCGAAAACGCCACCTGTTCGACTTCGGCGTGGTAATTGTCGGGATTGCGATTGAGCTCGAAGATGCCGACCGGGTGCAGCGGGAAGTCGCGGTGCGGCCAGACTTTGGTCAGGTCGAACGGATTCCAGCCGGTGCGCGCTTCCCAGTCTTCCAGCTGCTGCTCGCTGGCCACTTGGAGCCGCACTTCCCACTGCGGGAAGTCGCCGCGTTCGATGGCGCCGAACAGGTCGCGCTGGGCGTAGTCCGGGTCTTCGCCGGCGATGCGCGCGGCGTCGGCCGCACTGAGGTTTTTGATGCCCTGGCGCGTCTTGAAGTGCCACTTGACGTAGACGCGTTCACCGGCGGCGTTGATCAGGCTATAGGTATGGCTGCCGAAACCGTCCATGTGGCGGTAGCCGTCCGGCGTGCCCCGGTCCGAAAACAGCATCGTCACCTGGTGCAGGCTTTCGGGCGCACGGCTCCAGAAGTCGAACATCATGCTGGGCGACTTGAGATTGCTGCGCGGGCAGCGTTTTTGGGTGTGGATGAAGTCGGGGAACTTGATCGGGTCCTTGATGAAGAACATCGGCGTGTTGTTGCCGACCAGGTCCCAGTTGCCTTCTTCCGTGTAAAAGCGCAGGGCGAAACCGCGTGGATCGCGTTCGGTGTCGGCGCTGCCGCGCTCACCGCCCACGGTGGAGAAGCGCGCGAAGGTGTCGGTCTTCTTGCCGATGGCGGCAAACAGCCGGGCCTTGGTCAAGTGGCTGATGTCGTGCGTGACGGTGAAGGTGCCATAAGCGCCCGAGCCTTTGGCGTGCACCACGCGCTCGGGAATGCGCTCGCGGTTGAAGTGCTGGAGCTTTTCGATCAGGTGGAAGTCTTGCAGCAGCAAGGGGCCGCGCGGGCCCGCGCTGATGGAGTTCTGGTTGTCGTCGACCGGGATGCCGGAAGCGGTGGTGATCTGTTGGTCTTGGCTCATGCTTGCAACTCCTCAGTGGTGATTCGATGCAAGGAGTGTAGTTGAGTCAACTATTTAGTCAAAGGCAATTAAATATATCCAAGCGATAGTTTTTATCAATTCACTGCTTTGGGGCCGCGAAGAGCGCGGGGAAGATCGGCGACAACAGGAACAGCATGCCGGCTGCCGTCCCTTCCACATGACGCACCTTCAGTTTGGCTTGTGCTGTTTGAGGCGGGATGGGTTCACCGCTATTCTTTCTCGACGACGATGCCGCGGCCGTATCCGCCGTGCGCCTGTGGCAGCAAAATGCACAGCATGAGGGCCTTGTCGGTGGCGGCGATGGTCTTGATGACATCGCGCTGCTCAGCGTAGTTTTCGCTCGCGCGCAGTTGTTCCGCTGTTTTGCCGGACTTTTTGATCTGTTCGGCCAGGCGCTCTTTGTCGACGGTGAGGTTGGGGCACTTGGCGGTGGCGTAGTCGCCCGAGGCCATGGCCCCGGCCACTTGCGCCTGGATGGCGTCTTGCTCGGTGACCTCGGCACAGGCGGCACCGGTGCCCAGTGCGAGAAGGGCGGCGGCGGCCAGGGTAGCGAATTTCATGGTGATGTCCTGTCAAGTAGATGTTGACATTATAACATGAAAATAGATCTATCTAGCAGTCAGGCCCCGCACACTTTTATGACTCGTCCGCTGGCCGGTCCCGGTCAGCCATCCTCGTTCTTGCGGATGCCGCGCACGTTCAGGGCCAGCAGGCCGACGTTGAGCGCAATGAGCGCCCAGGCGGCTTCGCCCCAGCCCCACGCGATCCACATCAGGTTGCCGATGATGAGCATCCAGAAGGCGACGATGCGCTTGCCGGCCTTTTTCGAACCCATCCACCACGCGGCGGCCAGGCTGATCGCCATCGCCGGCCACTCGAGTAAAGCAAACATATCGTCCATGCGGCTCCTGTCAAGTCACGCGGCCTTGCGCCGGGCTGGCGCCGCCTTGGCTTTGGCCGCCGGCTTGGCGGCGGCTTTGGTCGCGGCTTTGGCCGGCGCCTTGGCGCGGCTCGGGGTTTTTGAAGCGGCCTTGCGCGGCTTGGCGGCTGGCGCTTCTTCCTCGTCCTCGCTCTCTTCGACGGGGGCACTGGCCTTGCCGGGCTTCTTGCCCAGGCTTTGCTGGAGCAGCGCCACCAGGTCGATGACGTTACTTTTGGCAGCCGGCGCCTTTTCCTTGTCCGGCATGGTGATGGTCTTGGTCTGTTTGGCCTTGACCTTCTTCGCGACCAGCGCGAGGATGTCTTCGCGATAGGTGTCGTGGTACTGCTCCGGCTTCCAGTCTTCGCTCATGCCCTCGACCAGCGCCATCGCCATTTTCAGCTCCTTGTCGGAGATGGCGGCGGTTTTCGACCTGGCGGTCGGGATCTTGAGTTCATCGGTGGGACGGATCTCGTCGCTGTAGCGCAGCGTGTTGAGCACGATCGTGTCGCCTTCGCACACCAGCGCCGCGAGGTGCTGCTTGACGCGGATGACCACCGTGGCGATGCCGATCTTGCCGACTTTTTTCAAGGTCTCGCGCAGCAGCGCATAGACTTTGTCGCCACCCTTGCCGGGCGCCAGGTAGTAGGGCTGCTCGTAATACAGCAGCGGCACCGTCTCGGCGTCGACGAAAGCGAGGATGTCGATGGTGCCGGTGGCCTCGGGATTGGCGCGGCGCAGGTCTTCCTCGGACAGCACCACGTATTCGCCGTCGCTGTACTCGTAGCCCTTGACGATGTCGTCCCAGACGACTTCCTTGTTGTTGCCCTTGTTGTTGCCCTTGTTGTAGCGCTTGAAGCCGACCGGCGAGAAATCGCGGCGGTCGAGCATGGTCAAGTCAAGCGCGTTGTCGCTCACGGCCGGATGCATCTCGACCGGAATATGCACCAGCCCGAAGCTGATTGCGCCTTTCCACAGACTGCGTCCCATAGCCGGTCCTTTCCTTATCCGCCCACGCTGCCGGTGACCGGCAACACGATGCCGGTGATGTAGCCCGAACATACCGACGAGGCCAAAAACACGTACGCCGGCGAGAGCTCTTCCGGTTGGGCCGGACGGCGCATGTCGGTGTCCTGTCCGAATTTGGCGATCTTGTCGGGCGACTGGTCGGCCGGGTTGAGCGGGGTCCAGACCGGGCCTGGCGCAATCGCGTTCACGCGGATGCCCTGATCGAGCAGGTTCGAGGCCAGCGACATCGTGAACGCGTGGATCGCGCCCTTGGTGGCCGAGTAGTCGAGCAGCTTGCCCGAGCCCTGCAGCCCGGTCACCGAGCCGGTATTGATGATCGCCGCGCCGCGCTTGAGGTAGGGCAGGGCGGCTTTGGCCATGTGGAAGTAGCCGTATATATTCGTGCGCATGGTTTCGTCGAAGCGCTCTTCGGTCAGGTCCAGCAGCGATGCGGCGTGCTCCTGGAAGGCGGCGTTATTGACCAGCACATCGAGGCGCCCGAATTCGGCCACCACCTTGTCCACCGCGTCCTGGCAGAACGCCATGTCCTTGACGTCGCCCGCCACCGTGATGCAGCGCCGCCCTTCGGCTTCGATGCAGCGCTTCGTTTGGTCGGCGTCTTCATGTTCGTTCAGGTAAAAGATGGCCACGTCGGCGCCTTCGCGCGCGAACAGCACGGCCACCGCGCGCCCGATGCCGGAGTCGCCGCCGGTGATGATCGCGGCTTGCCCCTGCAGCTTGCCGCTGCCCTTGTAGCCTTCGGCCATGAAGCGCGGTTTGAGCTCCATCGACGCTTCGATTCCCGGTTTGACCAGGTGCTGCGACGGCAGCGGCGGCGCCGGCTGCGCCGGGCCGCCCGTTTGCACCGCTTGCTTGCTTTCTTCCTTGCCGCCCGAGGCGTCTTTCTGATCCTGCCTGCCCTGGATCGCGCGCTGCTTGTCGGCGACCGCTTCGACCTGCGAACTCATTCCGTTCTCATCTGTATTTGGCATGGTGCTTCCTCCGTTAGAACGGGCAGTATCGGACCGTGGTGGCATGATGACGGTGCGCCCGCGCACACTGCGCACGTGTTGGTGTTTGCTGAGTTGGTGCTTTATGGCAAACTGTGAAACGGATGGACGCAAGGTGTGTTGCCACTGCGTATTTATGCCGCATACTTTAGTGCTCAAGGAGATTCGATGGCGCAGCAGATTGGACTTTTTCTGAATCCGGTAGGACAGCGTCGAGTCGATTTCCAGGGCATGTATGCCGACATGTTCGCGCGCCTGTTCATCGCCGACGGCAGCGAGCAGGCCACCGTGCTGCTGGGCCAGGAGCGGGTCGACCTGTTGATTATCGATCTCGAGCGATTCGATCGCAGCTTCGATCTCGACGCGCTCGGTGAACTGATCGCGCGCCGCGCCGGTGCGCCGGTGCTGATCCTGTGCCCGTTCATCAGCGCCGGCTGGCTGCCCGCGCTGATGAAGTTTGGCCCGCTCGCTTACGCCATCACGCCGCTCGACGAGGGCGAACTGCGCGCCGCCATCGGCGCCCAGTTGCAGGCGCCCGAGGCGAGCGTCACGCATGCGGACGACCTGCGCGCGCTGCTCGCCTTGCGCACGCGCTTGCAGCAGGCGCTGGTCGATGTCGACGACCTGGCCACCGTGGCCGAACAGATTTGCGTGGCCCTGTGCGACGCTTCCGGCGCGGTGCACGCGTCGCTGTTTCGCATGGACGTGCCGGGCGACCTGCAGCTCGAAGCGCAGTATTCGCCCACGGGCCTGAACCTGGCGCGCGTGCTTCACCGCAGCGACAGGCTGCTGCAGTCGCCGCTGCGGCACGCTTTCCCGGGCCTGGTGGCCGCCTGCAGCAACGAAATGTGCCTGCTCGACGCGCCCGCCAAGGCGGGCGAGCCGGAACTGGCGCTCTCGCTGGTCGACAAGGGCGTCGACATGGTGGTGGGGCTGCCGCTCGGTTCCGCGCCGGGCAGTGCGCTGGCCGGCTCGCTGTGTCTGATGTTCGGCCGCGCGCGCCAGTTCAGCGCCGAGGAACTCGATTCCTTCGTGGCGCTCGCGCAGCTGGCCGGTTTTGGCTTGCGCATGGCGGCGGTCAGCCGCGAGAACGAAGCCTTGCTGGGGCGCGTGACGCACATGGCCACGGTCGACGCGCTCACGGGCGTGGCCAACCGGCGCCACGGCGAGCACCTGCTCGAACTGGAAATCAAGCGCGCCCGCAGGTACAAGGTGCCGGCGGCGCTGATCGGGTTCGACATCGACCGTTTCAAGGCCATCAACGACCAGTTCGGCCATCCGGTGGGCGACGCGGCGCTGCGCACGGTGGCTGCGGTCACCCAGGCCGCGCTGCGCACCAGCGATGTGCTGATCCGCTCGGGCGGCGAGGAGTTCCTGATTATCGTGCCGCATACCAGCGCCATCGATGCGCTGAAAATCGCCGAGAAGATCCGGGTGGCGGTGGCGCAGACCGATATCGCCGGCTGCGACAGGCTGACCATTTCGCTGGGCGTGGCGCAGCTGGCCGACCAGGAAAGCGCGGACTCGCTGATGCTGCGGGTCGATGCGGCCCTGAGCCGGGCCAAGCGCGCGGGGCGCAATTGCGTGGAGCTGGCGATGTCGTAGGCGCCGCAGCGACGGCGGGCGGCTACTGTATAATCCGCCATCACCGGCAAAAGGATAAACAGATCAAGTGGGCATGCTGCAGTGGGTAAGAAACTACCGGCGCGCGTCGCTGGCCGGTGATATCAGCGCCGGCATCGTCGTCGCCCTCATGATGATCCCCCAGGGGATGGCCTACGCCCTGGTGGCCGGCTTGCCGCCGGTGGCCGGCATCTATGCCAGCATCCTTCCCCCCATTCTGTACGCGATCTTCGGATCGAGCATGACCCAGTCGGTCGGGCCGATGGCGATCATCTCGCTGATGACGGCCGCCGCGCTGGCGCCGCTGGCCGCTCCCGGTTCCGGCCTGTACATCGTGCTGGCCGCCCAACTGGCCCTCGCTTCCGGCGCCGTGCTGCTGCTGTGCGGCCTGCTGCGGCTCGGCTACGTGGCCAATTTCTTTTCGCGTCCCGTGATGAGCGGCTTCACCATTGGCGCGGCCATCGTCATCGCCATCGGCCAGGTGAAGGTGCTCGCCGGCGGCGCTCTGCCGCAGGTGCACATGCCCAGCGCACTGCTTGGCGGCGGCGCCATCGTCGTGCTGCTGCTGGCCAAACGCTACCTGGCGCCGCTGCTGCGCCGCGCCGGCCTGGCTGCCAACGTGGCCGACATCGGCGCACGCCTCGCGCCCATGCTGGTGGTGCTGGGCGCCATGCTGCTATCGAGCCTGGTCGACTTGCCGGCGTTGGGCGTGCAGAGCACCGGCGAGGTCCCTTCCGGCTTGCCCGGCCTGAACCTGGCCACCTCAGGCGCCCACTGGCGCGCGCTGGTGCAACCGGCGCTGCTGATCGGCTTCATGATCTTCTTGCTGGGGATGTCGGCCGCGCAAACGCTCGCGCTCAAGCGCCAGGAAAAACTGCAAAGTAATATGGAGCTGGTCGGCCTGGGCGTGGCCAATATCGGCAGCGCGCTCACGGGCGGCTTGCCGGTCACCGGCAGCCTGTCGCGCTCCGGCGTGAATTTCGCGGCCGGCGCCAACACGCCGCTGGCGAGCATCATCACCGGCGTGCTGCTGGCACTGGCGCTGGTCGCGCCGACCGGATGGCTGGCGTTGCTGCCGCTGCCCGCGCTGGCGGCCACCATCATCGTGGCGGTACTGGGCATGCTGGAGCTGGACACCCTGCGCACCGCCTGGCGCTACGACCGCGGCGACGCGCTGGCCCTGCTGGCGACCGCCGGCGGCGTGATTGCACTGGGCATCGACTACGGCGTCATTCTCGGCGTGCTGCTCTCGCTCGGCACTTTAATCTGGCGCGCCAGCCGTCCGCATATCGCGGTGCTGGGGCGGATCGCCGGCACCGAGCATTTCAGGAATATCGAACGCTACCCGGCCGGCACCGTGCCCGATGTGCTGATGCTGCGCATCGACGCCAATCTCTTTTTCGGCAATGTGGAAGCGGTCAACGCGCGCATCGAAGACGAACTGGCGCTGCATCCGGCCGCCCGCCACCTGGTATTGGTCATGACGGCGGTCAGCTCGATCGATACGTCGGCCCTGTTCGGACTGGGCGAACTTAATCTGGCGCTGCGCCGGCGCGGCATTGGCCTGCACCTGGCCGAGGTCAAGGGGCCGGTGATGGACCGGCTGAAAACGAGCGAGCTGCCGGGCGTCCTTCATGGCCAGATTTTTTTGAGCGCGGCGATGGCGTCGGACGCGCTGGCCGCCAAATGAAGGCGCGCTTCGGGCAACTGGGCTACGCGCTCGTGCCCGAGGTGCTGCCGGCCGCCGACTGCGCGCGCCTTGCGGAGCTGGCGCAGCCGGCTGCCGCCGCGTCGGGCGGCACGCGCTGCCTGCTGGCGCAGCCGTGGTGCGCCGACCTGGCCCGGCGACTGCGCGCCGAACCCGCGCTGGCATCCTTGCTTGATCCGGACGCGGTCGCGGTGCAGTGCACCTACTTTGAAAAATCGGCGGGCCGCAACTGGCTGGTGCCGCTGCACCAGGACCTGAGCATACCGGTGGCGGCGCGCGTCGATGCGCCTGCGTTGCGCGGCTGGTCGGTCAAGGAAGGCACGCTGTTCGTGCAGGCGCCGCCGGCGCTGCTCGACACATTGGTGGCCGTGCGCGTGCACCTCGACCCGTGTGGCCTTGACGACGGGCCGCTGCTGGTGGTGCCGGGATCGCACCGCGCCGGCGTGCTTGCGCCGCCTGATGCCGCCGCCGCGCGCGCGGCTACGCCGCCGGTGGCGTGCCTTGCCGGCGTGGGCGGCACGCTGGTGATGCGCCCGCTGCTGCTGCATGCGTCGTCCAAGGCGCTCGGGCAGGGCCGGCGCCGCGTGCTGCACTTTGTGTTCGGCCCGCGCGTGCTTCCGTTCGGGCTTCATTGGCGTGTCGTAGTGTAAGTCAGCCAACCAGGCAGGCGACATTTATTGCGAAGTCGAATGAGCGACCGCCTCACTCACACTGCTTGAATTTTCGTAAGCGGCACTCCGACGCCATCCGTTGTGCCAGTTCGATTTCTGATGTCGACATGTTTTGTTTTATAGTGGCGCGTGTTTCCAAAGAGGTGCCGTAGAGCGATTCGGCAGCAACGCTGAGCCACATATAGGCCAAAACGCGGTGTTTTTCAACGCCAAGTCCTAATCCATACATCAATCCCAGATTATATTGAGCCCGCGGATCACCCTGGGCTGACGCTAATCGATACCATCTTACCGCCTCTGGATAATTCTGCTTAACACCATTGCCTTGTACATTTATCATCCCGATATTGAATTGCGCCTCAGAATGCCCCTTGTCTGCCGCACGTCGAATCCATTTGATCGCCTCTGAGAAATCCTGCGAAACACCTTTTCCGCTGCTATACAAGACACCAAGATTATTTTGTGCCTGCAAATTTCCCTGAACTGCCGCCATGCGGTACCACTTGGCTGCCTTTGCGTAATCTTGGGCAACACCATGCCCCGCCTCGAACATCGTACCAAGTGCCGATTGAGCGAATGGATTTCCTTGAGTGGCCAGCGGGCGATAAATCGACAGTGCACTTGCGTAGTCACCTCGTTCGTGGGCAGTAACTGCGTCATCTAGCGGAGCAGCAGCAACAACCGTCGAGGCGAAATTGACGGCAACCAAAGCAACGCATGTAAGTAATTTTTTCATTCTATTTTTAGTACGTAATCGAGTTCAATCTTAGCAAAGTCGTGATAATTGTACAGGAGCAAGGATCGCCACCGACCGCAGTGCCCAGTTTGCCTGTGGCAGCTGCGCCTGAGGTGTACTGTTGAATAGTGGCTCGTCCTTGCGCAACGTGGATGTCGACATGCTGTGGAAACAGGCATGGTGGTTCTGACGACGCTTTGTCGATCGGATTGGCAACGAGTCACGCGAGCACGTCGACACCTTGATGAGAGGTTGTTGAGCTGGACTCTCAATAGATTTCAAGACTACTTAATGACCTCGCAGCACACTTTGTATATTATGCCGGTACCAGAAAAACCAGATCCGGGGACCGACGATGGACGACTTCATCGAGATTTACGATAACGCGCTGACCGGCGAGCAGTGCGCCGCCGTCATGGCGCGCTTCGACGCCAGCGACAAGGTCGTGCGCGGCAAGACCGGCAACGGCGTCGACACCAGCAAGAAAGACAGCTACGACCTGACCATCTCGGCCCACGAAGAATGGCAGGACGTGGCGGCCATCATGATGCAGGCCGTGCGCGAGCACCTGTGCGCCTACATGGACAAATACCGCATGATGCTCATCGGCGCGCTGTCGCCGCAGGTGATTCACCCCGGTACCGGCGAGCCGGTGGTGCTGTCGCCGGAGAATTTCGACGAGTGCGGCACCGCCCACATCGATGAGCTGATGCGCATGATGTACCGCGCCGGCCAGATCAACGTGCAAAAGTACGTGCAGGCCAGCGGCGGCTATCATCACTGGCATTCCGAGATCTATCCGCAGAACGCCAGCTGCGAGAGCCTGCACCGCGCGCTGTTGTTCCAGTTCTACCTGAACGACGTGGACGACGGCGGCGAGACGGAGTTCTACTACCAGCGGCGCAAAATCGAGGCGCGCCAGGGCCGCTTGATCATCGCGCCGGCCGGCTTCACCCATTCGCACAAAGGCCATGTGGCGCGCAGCGGCGACAAATACATCGCCACGTCGTGGATCCTGTTCCAGCGCGCCGAGGCGCTGTATGGCCCACCCGCCTGACCGGCTTCACTTTTACTGACTGACACCATGAACCAATTTCTTCGCTACCTGATCGCCCAGGCTTACAACAACGCCTGGGCCAATCACCGCCTGTTGCGCGCATGCGCCGAGCTGTCGCAGAAAGAATTCGAACTCGCCACGCGCACCAGCTTTTTTCCGTCGATCAAAGGGACCCTGAATCATAACCTGACGGTCGACTGGTTCTACATCGACGCCATGGAGCGGGCGGCGCGTGGCGACGAACCGCATCCCGACTATTGCGCCGCCTTCTTCGAACCGGAAGAACCATTCGCCGCCTGCGCCGATTTGTGGGCCGCGCAAAAGTCGAGCGACCAGCGCCTGATCGCCTACTGCCGCCAGCTCGACGAGGCCACGCTCGCGCGCGACGTCGGCATCCTGCGTGACCACGGGCTCATGCTCGACACGCCCGCGCGCCTGTTGGCGCACCTGTTCCAGCACCAGGTCCACCACCGTGGCCAGGTCCACGCGATGCTCGCCGGGACCGCCATCGAACCGCCCCAGCTCGATGAATTCTACAGCCGTGGCGAAGCCGAAGACCGGGCGCAGGATTTTGCGGAACTGGGCTTTACCGAGGCCGATGTGTGGGGTGAGTAAGTACGCGTGACAAGCGCTCGTAGCGCGTGGTAAATTTGAGTTGTAACCAAAAGTAAAAATTCGGCCACTGACGGCTTACCGTAACCTACCACAGGCCAAACATGCATTGCACCGGGCGTCGGCACGTTCACGTCGCTTTCACGGTCGCCGCTTTGGCGAGCGCGCTGCCGGCGTGCGCGCTGGAGACGCAAGTGAGCGGCCGGCTCAGCTTCGGCGCCAGCTTCCGTACCGAGGAATCGGCCCCGCATATGCTCGTTGCATACAATGCGCAAGCGGTCGGACTGTCCGGCCTTGCCAGCGCTGGCCAGAACAGCGATGACGCCAACCTGAATTTCCGGCGCGGCGACGCCGTCACGCGCGCGCTCAAGGGCTATGTGGAGCTGGCCGCTTTTGAAGGCAACTTCAGCGCGCTGGTGCGCGTCAAGGCGTGGCACGACTTCGCCTTGGGCGACCATGCGCGCGCGTGGGGCAACAGCATCAACGGCTACGCGGCCGGCCAGCCGCTGGGCGACGCCGGCGGCGCGCGGCTGTCGCGTTTTTCGGGGGTGGCGCTGGGCGATGCGTTCATTGCGCACAACACCCAAGTCGACGACGTGCGCGTGCTGACGCGCTTCGGACAGCAGTCGCTCTCGTGGGGGGAGCGCAGCGGCTTTCCGGGCGGCCTGGCTGCGCTCAACGCAGTCGACTTCCCGGCGCGCCGGCGTGCCGACGCCGTGCCGCAGGAAACGCTGGTGCCGGCGCCGATGCTGTTCGCGCGCGCGCAGGCTGCCGGCGGATTCGGGGTCGAGGGCTTTTACCAGACCCGCTTCCGTCCGTCCGCGCTGGACCTGTGCGGCACCTTCTGGTCCGGCACCGACTACATGGCGCAAGGCTGCAACCTGGCTTTCGCAGGGCCGATGACAGCGAGCGACCGGACGCGCCTGGCGGGGCGCGCCTATGTCGAACGCATGGACAATCCGGCATCGGTCGACGGCGGACAGTACGGAGCGGCGCTGACGTGGAAGTCGCTGCCGCTGGCGATGGATGTGGGCTTGTATTACGCGCGCTACACCGGCAGCACCCCCTTGCCGGGCGTGCGCAAGGCGCAGCGGCCCGGTTTGGGCACGATCGCAGGAGATCCCGATGGCAAGAACATGCGCTACTTCACCGAATACGCGGGCGACATTGCCATGATGGCGCTCACTGTGATGCACCGGCGCGCGCACGGCAGCGTGTTCGGGGAATTGGCATGGCGCGCCAACCAGCCCATGCAGCTGCCGCCAGGCGACACTTTGCCGGCACTGCTCAATCCCGCCTTTCCATCGCTCCTGCGCAAGGAGGTCGATGCGCTGGCGCCTGGCGCGCTGTATCACACCTATGACCGCTACCGCACCGTCCAGCTTCAGGCGGGCATGCAGCGGGACTGGCCGCGCGTCGGCGGCGTCGCTCTGAGCACCCTTGGCGAAGTCGTGGTCAAGCATGTCGCCGCGCTACCCGATCCGTCCGTGCGGCGCTACGGACGGGTCGACCAGTACGGCAATGGACCGGTTAACGGCACGTGCATCGTCACGTCCATCGACGCCGCCCGCCAGTGCAGCAGCGATGGATATGTCACGCCAAGCGCGTATGCGTACCGCATACGGGTCGACGCGCGCATGGCGCAGGTGGGGCCGGGACTGAACCTGCACGCATGGGCGCAATTGCAGCACGACGTGAAGGGCTGGTCGCATGACTTCATTCTCAACGAAGGCCGGCGCACCATGAACACGGGCGTGCGTATGGAATACCTGAAGCGTTATGTGGCCGAAGTGGCCTATGCGCCGGTGTGGGGCGGCGTCTACAACACGCAGGTGGACCGCGACGTGCTGGCGCTGTCGATGGGCGTCAAGTTCTAGCGCACCAGCGTGGTGCGCGCGCGCCGTGGCGGTGCGCCTGATCACCCGCTGTGGGCACGCCGCACCATGAACGTGCCGCGTGCGCTGGCACGCATCCTGCTCCTGCAAAGGTATGCGAGATTGCCACCCGACCGAACCGACCCACACTGCATGGCAAGCGAGCCTGCGGCTGGGCTTCGCCGACGATGCCGGCACCACGCGGCTGATGGAGCGCGTCCACAGCGGGCCGCTGCGGGTGCAAAAGCCGCTGTATCCGGAAGGCGCGCGTATCTGCCACGCGATCATCGTCCATCCGCCCGGTGGCGTGGTGGGCGGCGACCGGCTGTCGGTGAGCGTGTCCGCCGGGGCGTCCACGCATGCGTTCCTGACCTCGCCCGGCGCCGCCAAGTGGTACCGGGCCAACGGCAAGGTCTCGCGCCAGGATGTGACGATCGACGCCGGCGCCGGCGCGGCCGTCGAATGGATGCCGCAGGAAGCCATTTTCTTCAATGGCGCCCATGTGGCGCTCGAACAACGGGTCGAGTTGGCGCTTGATGCCAGCTACATCGGCTGCGACATCCTGTGCCTGGGCCGGCGCGCCTCGGGCGAGACTTTTGAGAGCGGCGTCATTACCCAGCACACGCAGATCCGCCGTGGCGGCAAGCTGCTGTGGTGGGAGCAGGGTGCGCTGCGCGGCGGCGGCGCGGCCATGCACAGCCCTCTTGGACTGAACGGCGCGAGCGTGTGCGCCACCCTGGTCGGCGTGGGCAGGCCGGCCGGCGCCGCGCTGATCGATGCCATGCGCGCGCTCGATCCGTCGCTCGGCGTGACCCAAATCAAGTCGGTTTTTGTCGCACGTTACCTGGGCGAAGACAGCGAAAGCGCGCGTCGCGCCATGTTCGGGGTGTGGCAGATGTTGCGCCCGCACCTGCTCGGGTGCGCCGCGCCGCTGCCGCGCATCTGGAACACCTGAAAAGAGAGACGACAATCCATGGACCTGACCCCGCGCGAAAAAGACAAACTGCTGATCTTCACCGCCGCCTTGCTGGCCGAACGGCGCATGGCGCGCGGCCTCAAACTCAATTATCCGGAAGCCGTGGCGTTGATCAGCGCGGCCATCATGGAGGGCGCGCGCGACGGCAAGACGGTGGCGCAGCTGATGTCCGAAGGCGCCGCGATATTGACGCGCGCCGACGTCATGGACGGCATCGCCGAGATGATCCCCGATATCCAGGTCGAGGCGACTTTCCCGGACGGCAGCAAGCTCGTGACCGTCCACAACCCCATTCCCTGAGAGCGAGATGAGCATGATACCTGGCCAATACCTGCTTGCCGATGGCGACATTGAACTGAACGCCGGCCGCGCCACCCGCACC
This sequence comes from Massilia rubra, assembly GCF_011682065.1. Classification (GTDB taxonomy): domain Bacteria; phylum Pseudomonadota; class Gammaproteobacteria; order Burkholderiales; family Burkholderiaceae_D; genus Telluria_A; species Telluria_A rubra. The sequence continues at coordinate 356,998 of NZ_VUYU01000004.1, forward strand.
GTGGTCGTGGCCAACAGCGGCGACCGGCCAATCCAGGTCGGCTCGCACTTTCACTTCTTCGAGGTCAATACCGCGCTGCACTTCGCGCGCAGCGCGGCAATTGGCATGCGGCTCAATATCGCTTCCGGCACCGCGGTGCGCTTCGAGCCGGGCCAGCGGCGCACGGTGGAACTGGTCGCACTCGGTGGCGACCGGATGGTGTTCGGCTTTAACGGCCTGGTGATGGGCGAACTGCCACCGCACGGGAGCGACTGAGATGCCCTCGATCAGCCGCCGCGCCTACGCCGACATGTTCGGCCCCACCACGGGCGACCGCATCCGCCTTGCAGATACCGACCTGTTCATCGAGATCGAACGCGACTTCGCCATCCATGGCGAGGAAGTCAAGTTCGGCGGCGGTAAAACCATCCGCGACGGCATGGGGCAGTCGCAGCGGCTGCATGCCGACGTGATGGATACCGTCATCACCAACGCCGTCATCGTCGACCACTGGGGCATCGTCAAGGCCGATATCGGCCTCAAAAACGGCCTGATCGCCGCCATCGGCAAGGCCGGCAACCCGGACGTGCAGCCAGGCGTGACGATGGCCATCGGCGGCGCCACCGAAATCATCGCCGGCGAAGGCATGATCGTCACCGCCGGCGGGGTCGATACCCACATCCATTTCATCTGCCCGCAGCAGATCGAAGAAGCGCTCATGAGCGGCATCACCACCATGATCGGCGGCGGCACCGGTCCCGCGACCGGCACCGCGGCCACCACCTGCACGCCGGGACCGTGGCACCTGCACGCGATGCTCGGGGCGGCCGATGCCTTTCCGATGAACCTGGGCTTCATGGGCAAGGGCAACGTCAGCCTGCCGGGACCCCTGGAGGAACAGGTGCTGGCCGGCGCGATCGGCCTCAAACTCCACGAAGACTGGGGCAGCACCCCGGCCGCCATCGACAACTGCCTGGCGGTGGCCGAGCGCATGGACGTGCAGGTGGCGCTGCATTCCGATACCCTCAACGAAGGCGGCTTTTTGGAAAGCACGCTGGGCGCCTTCAAGGATCGCACCATCCACACCTTCCATACGGAAGGGGCGGGCGGCGGCCATGCGCCCGACATCATCGCCGCCGTCGGCCAGGACAACGTGCTGCCGTCGTCGACCAATCCGACCCGGCCCTTCACCGTCAACACGCTCGACGAGCATCTCGACATGCTGATGGTGTGTCATCACCTCGACCCGGCCATAGCCGAAGACGTGGCCTTCGCCGAGTCGCGCATCCGGCGCGAGACCATCGCCGCCGAGGATATCTTGCACGACCTGGGGGCGATCTCGATGATGTCGTCCGACTCGCAAGCGATGGGCCGGGTGGGCGAAGTGATCATGCGCACCTGGCAGAGCGCCCACAAGATGAAGCAGCAGCGCGGCCCGCTCGCACCCGACACGGCGCGCAACGACAACTTTCGCGTCAAGCGCTATATCGCCAAATACACGATCAACCCGGCCATCACGCATGGCGTCTCGCACGCGGTCGGCTCGCTGGAAGTGGGCAAGATCGCCGATATCGTACTGTGGAAGCCGGCGTTTTTCGGTGTAAAGCCGTCGATCATTCTCAAAGGCGGCATGATTGCGGCGGCGCAGATGGGCGACCCGAACGCGTCGATCCCGACGCCGCAGCCGGTCCACTACCGCATGATGTTCGGCGCCTTTGGCGGCGGCCTGAAAAAGTCGTTCACGTTCGTCTCGCAAGCCGCCTACGACGCGGGTATCGGCCGGCAACTGGGCTTGAGCAAGACGCTCATTCCCGTGCACGGCATGCGCCACCTGCGCAAGCGCGACATGATCCACAACGGCGCCACGCCCCGCATGGAAGTCGATCCCGAAACCTACGAAGTGCGCGCCGACGGCCAGTTGCTGGTCTGCGAAGCCGCAGTCGTGCTGCCGATGGCGCAGCGCTATTTTTTGTTCTGAGAGAGTCCCGTGATGATGACATTGCATACCAAGCTGGCGCAGGCCGAACGCGTCGACGATGAGCTGGTGCTGGCCTACGACCAGCGCGAAAAGTGCCGCCTGCGCGCGCGCCTGGCGTCCGGCGAGGAGGTGGCGCTGTTCATGGTGCGCGGCACGGTGCTGCGCGACGGCGAGCTCTTGACGGGAGCCGAAGGGCGCGTGGTGCGCGTTCTCGCCGCCAGCGAACCGACCTACGTGGTCCGTTGCGGCACGCCCCTGATCATGGCGCGCTGCGCTTTTCATTTGGGGAACCGGCATACGCAGGCCCAGATCGGCGATGGCTTCTTGCGCATCCGGGTCGATCCGGTGCTCAAGGAGATGGTGGAGGGCCTGGGCGCGCGCGTGGAGCAAGAGAGCGCGCCGTTCGAGCCGGAAGCGGGGGCGTATTCGGGTGGAGGGCACAGCCACGGCCACGATGGCCATCCGCTCGCTCCCGTGCCGCTGCGCCAGAAGATACACCGGCCGGGCGACCCGGCGTCGGCATGAACGCCAGCGCGCTGCTGCACCTGCTGCAGTTTGCCAGCCCGGCGCTGCCGATCGGCGGCTACAGCTATTCGCAAGGGCTGGAAGCGGCGTTCGAGGCGGGCCTGGTGACGGAAGCCGACAGCGCCCGCGCCTGGATCGCGCGTCACCTGGACGAGGTGGTGGCGCAGTGGGATGCGCCGCTGTTCTGGCGCCTGCTTAAGGCCTTCGAGGCGCATGACGACGCCTCGGTGGCCCTGTGGAGCGAGCGTTTCCTGGCCTCGCGCGACAGTGCCGAGTTCCGCGCCGAGACCATCCAGATGGGCTACTCGCTCACGCGCCTGATCGCGGAGCTGGGCGTGGCCGACGTGGCCTCGCTCGGCCCCGAGGTGGCGCTGCCGACCGCCTTTGCCTGCGCGGTCGACGCCCTTGGCATACCGCACGAAGAAGCGCTGCTGGCGATGCTGTTCTCCTGGATCGAAAACCAGGTGCTGGTGTGCGTCAAGTCGGTGCCGCTGGGGCAGGTGGCGGGCCAGCGCATGCTGCTGTCGCTGCGCGCAAACATCGAACAAGCGGCGCGGCGCGCGCAAACGCTGGGCGACGAGGAGATGTCGAACTGGTCGCCCGGCCTGTCGATGCTGTCGATGCGGCACGAGGCGCAGCACGGCAGGTTGTACCGATCATGATTAACCAGGAAGAGAGACAGAAAATGACATCGAATCCCCTGCGGGTCGGCATCGGCGGTCCGGTTGGTTCCGGCAAGACCGCCTTGTGCGAAATGCTCTGCAAAAGCATGCGCGATCAATACGACATGGCGGTCATCACGAACGACATCTACACCCGCGAAGACATGGACATCCTGCTGCGCGCCGGTGCGCTGCCGGCCGAGCGACTGATGGGCGTGGAAACCGGCGGCTGCCCGCACACCGCAATCCGCGAAGATGCCTCGATCAACCTGGAAGCCATCGCGCGCATGCAGGCCGATTTTCCCGAGCTGGACCTGATCCTGATCGAGTCCGGCGGCGACAACCTGGCCGCCACCTTCAGCCCCGAGCTGTCGGACCTGACCCTGTACGTGATCGACGTGGCCGGCGGCGAGAAGATCCCGCGCAAGGGCGGTCCGGGCATCACGCGTTCGGATCTGCTGATCATCAACAAGACCGACCTGGCGCCGCACGTGGGGGCCGATCTCGCGATCATGGCGCGCGACGCGAAGCACCAGCGCGGCGAGCGCCCCTTCATTTTCACCAACCTGCGCAGCGGCGAAGGTGTGGACGCCGTGGTGGCCTTTATCCGCGAACAGGGCCTGCTCGACGCCGGATGACTGGCCCGCCCACGGCGGCGGCTTGTCTTGATGGGTCATTTCGACTATTATTGAATCATCAAAACGAGCCGCATCGCGCGCGAATCCGCCATGACCATTACGATTTACCACAACGCGCGCTGCAGTAACTCGCGCCGCGCCCTTGAACTGATCCAGGCCAGCGGCTTTGATCCGAAGATCATCGATTACCTGGTCGACCCGCCCACGCGCGCCGTGCTGAAAGAGCTGATCTCGCGTGCGGGCCTGGCGGTGCGCGACGCCATGCGCACCAAGGAGCAGGAATACGCCGACCTCGGATTGGCCAATGCCGCCGACGATGCCCTGCTGGACGCCATGGTGGCCCATCCGACCCTGATCAACCGCCCGTTCGTGGTCACGCCGCTGGGCGTGCGCCTGTGCCGTCCCGGCGATCTGGTGCTCGATATCTTGCCGCCGAAGGACGCCTGAATGGACATCAAGGACATGAGCCTGCCCAACCTGGGCGAAGCGCAGTTCGACCTGCCGACGCTGGATAAACTGGCGCCGCCGGCGCCTTTCGATCATCCGCCGCGCATCCTGCTGCTGTACGGGTCCCTGCGCGAGCGCTCGTTCAGCCGCTTCCTGACCGAAGAAGCGGCGCGCATCCTGGCGCACATGGGCGCCGACGTGCGCATTTTCGACCCGCACGGCCTGCCCATGACCGACAGCGAAGCGGTCACCCATCCCAAGGTGGCCGAGCTGCGCGCATTGTCGCTCTGGTCGGAAGGGCAGGTGTGGTGCAGCCCGGAGCGGCATGGCGCCATTACCTCGGTGATGAAAAACCAGATCGACTGGATTCCGCTGGAAGTCGGTTCCACCCGGCCGACCCAGGGACGCACGCTGGCGGTGATGCAGGTGTCGGGCGGCTCGCAGTCGTTCAATACCGTCAACACCTTGCGTTTGCTGGGGCGCTGGATGCGCATGGTGACGATACCGAACCAGTCGTCGGTGCCCAAGGCCTACGAGCAGTTCGACGAGGCGGGGCGCATGAAGCCATCGCCGTTTTACGACCGCGTGGTCGATGTGATGGAAGAGCTGTTCAAATTCACCTTGCTACTGCGCGAGCGCAGCGATTACCTGGTGGACCGCTACAGCGAACGTCGGGATGCCGCCGTGCGCAGCGTCTAAAGGGCGCCGCGAAAAACCGGTCCAGCCCCTGTAGTACTAGCGGCCAAGGTTGAGGTGCGCTTCCAACAACTCAACAAATATGAAAGCGGCCTCAACATTCCGCCCGGACCTGGCCGAGTCGTGCTCTACCGTCCCGGCCTTGGTGGTTTGTCCGCGCCGTGATCCACTGCCCTCGACGTGCAAGTAGACGCCTTGGTTGGCGCCGCTTTCAAAACGATACCTACCCTACGACTGCCTTAATGACCGCTATATAGACAACGAAGAGAGCGAAGGCAAGTATCATTCTTCGAAAGTAGTATTGCTCCTCGGGTGGATCGGCGCGCGTTATTAAGCGCAACCAGCCCCCCGTGAAATCATGCAAATAATCAAAGAAAGTATCTTTACGACCTCGTCGTAGCCCCGTGTATCGTACTGTGTAGAAAACGAACGCCGCCAGCGCGAACACCCCTGGCAGGATCATTGCGACTCCTATCGCGATTTGTAATATGTTCATAGCGTTGAGATCTCTATAAGCTTTTGAGGAGCGGAATCAGATTGTTCTGAACTGACCAAGTACTGGTCTTCTGAGCTGAGACCCGCGCGCGGATCGAGCATGTGTTTGCCGGCCTGACCGAGATGGGCGCCAAGGGCCTGTTTCTGAAGTTCGTCTTCACAAAAATGCAGTTGACGAATCGAACCTCAGTCCCTATCGCGGATGTTAAATTTGCCATGGAAAAATCGCATTTAGAGAATTCACCCCGCAATACAGCACCTGATAAATTCGCCGACGTAAAGTCGCACGAATTGAAGATTTTTCCTAAATGCGTTTGCAGCGACGCAAAGCAAAATCGCACTTTCTCAACCTTGCACATCCCAAACTGGCCAGTTCGTTCAAGTGCCGCTCCAGAAAGATCGACAGAATTTATCGTTACGTTCTTGATGAATTGCGTGATCGCAATTCCACGCAAATCAACGAACCCATCATCCATCACGGGAAAAGGGAAGGTAGATTTCCCGACGAGCGCTTCTTCACCCTGGCATATTTGTTGGGTAGTCCATCGCTTCTTTAATTGTTCAATCTCTGATTTGTCCATCGCTTTTCTCAACATGCCACTGCCGGCATCGCGACCGGCGACCACGCGACATTTACCGGTAATGAGAGGCGCCCTAAAGGTAGGGCCAGAAGGTGAGCGCGCCGATCAGCACCGCGCCGGCGGCGGCAATGAGCACGCCGCCGGCGCCGATGTCCTTGGCGTGCTTGACCGCGATGGCGTAGCCGGGCGAGACGACGTCGCACACGTATTCGACCGCCGTGTTGATGGTTTCGGCCACCCACACCGCCACCATCGCCGCGACCAGCCAGCGCCAGTCGGCGCTGCTGACATTGAAGTACAGTCCAAGGCCGACCACGATCACGCTGGCGGCCAGGTGCAGCCACGCGTTGTGCTGGGTCTTGAGCATGAAGACAATGCCCGCAATGGCGTAGCCGAAGCTTTTGGAGCGGGCCGCCAGCGAAAAGCGCTGCGGAGTAGCGACGTTTTTGGTTTCGTTCATGGTGTATCCGTAGGTTTGATCAAGCGCCAGTCCTGCGCCTTGCCGGGCCGGCGCGCCGGCCTGGCCAGCCACGACGTGACTGCGGCAATGCCGCCCAGCACAGCGGCCAGAAGGACGCAGCATGCCATTATCTGCCTCCCTGGACTTGAACGTGCAGGTTTGTGCGCCCGGCGAGCGCCATGCTCACGCTGGCCTTGCCGCTGGCGTCGGCCGTGACGCTTACATCGTTGGCAAGGTACTGGCCGTACGCCCGCAGGCCGACGAGGCCAATCACGTGGATGCCGTCGGCATACAGCACCGCGCGCAAGCCATGGCCGTCGGCATGCGCACTGGCGACCAGGATGTCGGGATACGCCAGCGCATCGAGCTGCGGCCCCGCCACCAGGGGCGGATCGCCAATCACCTGGCGAAAGCCATCGCGCGTGCCGGCCCGCGCCATCAACTCGACCCCGTGCGCCCAGACCGAGGCGCGCATGCGGTGGATCACGCCATCCTTGAGCACACTCGGGCACTGCGCTTCCAGCGCGGCCATGCAGGCGTCGTAGACGGCGCTGTCGCCCAGTTCCGCAGCCGCCAGCGCGGTGGCGCTGTAGGCGCTGGCGCGCGAGAAGCCGTAGTTGCCGGTATCGATAGGCCAGAAGGCACGGCGGCGCAAGGCGCCATCGCGCCCGAACAACTGGCGTCGCAGCAGCAGCCACTGGCGGCGCGCCAGGTCGGGGGCGACCACGTTCAGGAAGAAGCACGGCATCGCCAGCGGCATCGCGCCGCCGATAGCCGGCAGGGCCAGGCCGGTGCGCGCCGACTTGCATGGGACATACCGGCCGAAGCCGTCGAGGAATTCGGCTTCCAGGTTGTGGCGGAAGTCGTGCGCGCGGGCCGGCCAGCGCTGCTCGCCATGCTGGGCGTCGAAGGCCATGATGGCGCTCGCGCCGATGGTGTTACACAGCGGGTAGACCCAATTCGGCTCGCAGGCGATCAGGTAGTAGGGCGAGGTCGTATATTCGTGTTCGAGGCGCCGCACCAGCGAGCCGGCATCGTGCGCGTAGCGCCGCCCCGACGGATGGGTGAGCGTAAAACGGCCGCTTTCGGAGAAATCGCGGCGCCCGGTGCTGGCACTGAACAGCGCCATTTGCAGCGCCACGAAACCGGTGTACATGATGTTCTCGCGTGCGATCGGGTCCGGGTCGGCCCGCAGGTTGCCCCACAGGTTTTCCAGTCCCCAGTACGACCAGACCCGGTGCTGCGCCTGTTTGTCGAGCAGCGCGATCTGCGCCTCGTGCATATAGCCGCGAAACGCCGGCGTGTAGCGCGCTTGCGTGAGCGCCACGCCGTAGGCGAGAAAATTCAACTGGTAGCGCGTGGCGGCAGTCTGGAACTGGTCGATTTTTTCGAAGCCGTCGAACTGGTCGAGCGGTTGCAGGGCGCGGTCGAGGGCAAAGCGCAGGCGCCGCAGGTGATCGAGCGACATTTCGGGCGCATCGCCGGTGTCGGGAGCGGCGTTGAAAATGTGGTTCAAGCGCTCCGATTGACCGGCAAGCCAGGCGTTGTCGATCTTGCGCTGACGGCGCGCGAGGGCGAAGCGGGCGGCCATGGCCAGGGCCAGCGCCACGAAAGCGAGGACTAGTCCGGAGAGCACCATGTCGATCGTCGCTGCCCGCAGCGCGCCGTGGCGCATGGTGGCCGCGCCGGCGGCCATGCCCAGCCAGGCCACGGGCGGCGCGAGGATATTGCCGGTGCCGAACCAGACCAGCAGGGCGAAGGCGAAGGTGGCCATGCCGGCGGCCGCCGCGAGCAGGTGGCCGACGCCGCTGGCGGTGCAGATGTCGGCATGGGCGAGAAAGCCGCCGCCGGGCAGGATCAGGCCCATGCCCAGGATGCGCAGCTGGTCCTGGTGCGTCAGGAACAGCAAGGCCATTCCTGCGCCGAGCATCAGCAGATAGAGAAGGAACAGGCGGATGAGGCGTGCCTGGGTCACCGGGCCGAACAGGCGTTGGTAAGTTGGCAGGGGAACAATATCGGTGTCGTGAGAGGTCATTCCTGCCGGCCGGTCGGGTAAAGCATCATTTTACTTGAACTGCCGCAAGTAAATTTGTTGCCGCCCAGAATTGGATGAGTTTGAAGGCATGGGCATGGCTACCATTTGCCATCGAAGCTGCCATCATAAAATTCGCCATTGCCCTTGACCAATATCGAACACGTGGGCATTTGTCGCGACAATGCCAGCAGCGCCGGGCGTGAAAAATTGTCTCCGTCCAAGGTGATGCAGATATGCTCTAATTGCGTCATCGGCGCCAGTCGGTCCAGGCCGGACTGGTCGATCGAGGTCCCGTGGATTTGCAGATCGACCAGGTTGTCGAGCTTTAGCAGGTGGACGATGCAGTCGTTGGTGAGCTGATCATTTTCCTTCAGCCTCAGACTAGTCAGGCGTGGCAGGGCGGCAAGATGTGCCAGGCCCTGGTTGCTGATCTCCGTCCACTGCAGGTTCAGGTCCTCAATGCTTTTCGCTTTCGCAAGATGGGCCAGCCCGGCATCGTCGAGGTTGGTACCGCTAAAGCACGCAGAGCGCAGGTGGCTTAGCTCGCACAGCTTCTCCAGCTCGTCCATGCGAGCGATCTGGTGGCTTCGGGCGAAAGTAAAATGGTGGATAGACCGATCGAACCATACACCGTCGATCTCGATCATGCGTGCCCTCCGCAGTCGTGCGCGCACATTGTTGAATGTGAGAAATGTATGCTGAATATCATATGGGGCAAGGATAACCGCGAGCCTGCGCCACGCGCAAGTGGCCGCTCTTGCGGCTGCTGATATCCGACACGTCGATCATGGCGTCCTTATATATCCAAACGGAAATTAAATGTATTTACCGCCACGCTTTTAATTTACAATAGAAGATCACTGCAACGGTAGTTTTTCATTGGAAACACCCGCTTGCATCATTTCTGATTGTTAGCGGAGTCCAGCAATGAATTTTCAAGAAGGCCCTTTCGCAGGAGGGCTGGAGACAGTTTTCCTGACGCCGACGATCAGCCTCCGTTCAGGCGTTCCGGACACCTTGCCCGCATTGCAATACTGGCGCGAGCGCGTCAAGCTGCAGGCGCGCGCGCTGATGCATCGGCGCGTCACCGATCAGTGGTTGCGCGTGCTCAATGCGCATCCGGTCTTTTGCGACCTGGTGCGCGATTCGCCGAAGCTGCTGTACAAAATCTATCGCCCCTACATGAGCAATGTGCTGTGCGCCGAGGCGCGCCTGCGCGTGTTGGCGACGCATTACGGCTTTGTGTTCAGCCGTGGAATGGGGCCGCTGATCGTCGCGGCCGCTCGCGCCGGCGTAGCGCTCGGATCGGTCGAGGGCAAAACCGGCTCAATATATGAGCTGCAACTGCGCGCCGTGTCCACCATGGAACGCGAAGGCGAGCTGGTGTTGCAGTTGTGCGATGGCGGCACGCCCGTGTTTTCGCTGGCGTTCACCTTTGCGGAAGACGAGGGCCAGCAGATCGTGTGCATCGGCTGCATCCAGGGTCCGAAGGGCAGCGACGGGCTCGAAGCGATCCGCACGGCAACGCGCGAGTTGCACGGCGCGCGGCCCAAGCATTTGCTGGTGACCCTGGTGCGGCAGCTGGGCCATGCTGTCGGTTGCAGTCGCGTGCGGCTGGTTGGGAATGCGAACCGGGTCGTACACGGTGCGATTCGCCGCGGCAAGGTGATGGCCGACTACGACCAGATGTGGAACGAGCTGGGAGCCGAGCGGCGTGCCGATGGCGATTATACGATTGCCTGCGAGCCAGTGCCGGAACCCGACATGGAACAAATCCAGTCGAAAAAGCGCTCCGAAGCGCGCAAGCGCCACGCGGTGGTGCTGGAACTGGCCGATGCGCTGGTGGCCAGCCTGGCCAAGCCGCTCAACCCTTGATCCAGCTCAAACCGGGGTCTGACCCTAATGCCGGTAAAAACCCGTCATTCCCGCGTAGGCGGGAATCCAAGGCACCGTCGCTCAGCTAAGATGCCTTGGATTCCCGCCTACGCGGGAATGACGGGTCTTAAGTTAACTCTATTAGGGTCTGACCCCGGTTTGAGGCGGATCAAGTCAGGGGACGCTGGTGGCGGCCGCCGCCGGGCATGCGGCCCGGCTGGCGCCTGCCGGAAGATGCTCGCCCTTCATCGTCCGTGTCAGTGGGGCGAGGCGTGGAAGCCGCCGTGCAGCGCGACCGAATTGGCGCGGTGGACATCGTCCAGGCCGGCGCCGTGCACACCCCCCGCCACGTCCGGTGCGTAGGGCGCAATACCATCGGTGTAGCCCGCGAGGTTTTTGATCTGCGCGATGGCCGCCGCATCGCCCTCGAATGCCTGCGCCATTTCCTCGGCGTAGTCGAGCGGGTCGACCATGAACATGATCTCGAGCGGATTCATGGTCAAATACGGAAGCGGCAGGGCTTTGAGCGCATCCATGGCGTGTTGCCAATATGCCTTGCCCAATGCCGGATCGCCGGCGATCGCTTCGAAGTGCGGCAGCGCTTGCGACATGTTTTCAATCGCCTTGGCGACGGTGGTGCATGGCAAGCCGACTTCGATCGCTTCTTCGTCCTCGTCCTCATCTTCATCGAGCTCGACCGTCACCATCTGGAGATCGTCCGCCTTGAAGCAGAAAAACCAGGGGATGGGGATCGCGTAGGACGCTTCGGCAACCTCCGCATAGCTGTTTCCCGGCTTGTCCAGATCACGGGCCAGTGCAAACGGGTTGCTGGTCAGGACTGAGGTGTTTAACAGGTATGCGCGGTTCGCCATGGGGTGCTTTCTGGTAACAGGAATGAGTCTGACAGTTTATGTTGCCGAGGCCGCACTTGCAACACGCGCGGGCGCCGCCGGGCAACCCGCCCAACTGGTGCCTGCGGGAATGTGCTCGCCCTTCATCACCAGGGTTAGCGGGCCGAGGCGGGCGTTGTCGCCGATTTTGGCGCTGTAGAGCACGGCACTGCGCGGCCCCATCGTGACCTTGCTGCCGATCTCGACATGATCAATCTTCATCACGCGGTCTTCGAACAGGTGGGTCTGCGGGCAGGCGAACGCGTTGAGCTCGCTGTAGTCGCCGATCGAGACGCAGTCGAACTCGGTGATATCGGTGGTGTCCAGATACACGCCGCGCCCCATTTTGCATCCCAACAAGCGGAACGCGACCGGCAGCCAGGGCGTGCCGCGCAGATAGCGCATGAAGTTCGGTACGGCAATGCCTTCGTACAGATTGGTGACGCCTTCCGACAGCCAAACGAACGGCGTCCACATCGGCGCCGAGCGCTTGCGGTAGTGGCCCAGCAGCAGCCATTTGAGCGTGAGCACGAACACGAAGTTGCCGATGCCGTACACCAGGCCGGCCAGCGCCAGGTCGGCGATCACCTCGCCCCACAGCCCGGCGGCGGCGGTCGGCATGACGTCGAGCACCACCGTGTAGCCGACCGCAATCACCAGCGCGTGCGGGGCAACGATACGGAAAGTTTCCACCAGGGTGCGTCCGACGCGGCGCAGCGCCGATGGCCGGTAGGTCAGCCATTCGGGATAGCCGCTGACCTGCTCGCGCGCCGGCAAGTGGATCGCCGGCGAACCGAGCCAGGTATCGCCGCTGGCCATGCGCGCGTTGTCCGGCGCATGGGTGTGCACGCCGACCAGCACCCGTTCCGGCAGGATGGTGCCATCCGGAATATAGCTGCCGTTGCCGACGAAGCTGCGGTGCGATACCACGGTCGCCTGCATGGTCATCCAGCCGCCGTCGATGTGTTCGTCGCCGAGCATGACGGCGTCGGCGATGAAGGTTTCGTCGCCCAGGGTCAGCATGTCGGGCACCACGCCGAGCGCGGTCGAAATCTCGGCATCGCGCCCGACCTTGGCGCCCAGCAGGCGATACCAGAAGGGCGCGAACACGGTCGCATAAATGCCGTGCAGCACGTTCAGGCTGGATTCCTGGATATGGCTCACCAGCCATTTTGCACAATAGATATTACTGTGGACGGCGGAGCGACCCGGTTTCAGGCGCGGCAAGCCGCCCCAGCGGATCGCGGCCGAGACCAGCGCGGTCAGCACGATCAGCACGGCGGAAGCCGGAAACGCCAGCAGGAAATAGCGCACCAGCTGGGTCATGACCTGGTTGCCTTGCAGCCAGGGCATGACTTCCATTTCATCGAGCCAGTCGATCAAGACAAAACTCGGGAACACCGGCATGAAGAACACCGTGGTCACCAGCAAGATGCCGAACACGAAGAAGACCGCTTCGCCCGCCAGGCGCGCAGGGCTGACCTTCGGTCGCGGCGGCAGGGTCGACACGAACGGTCCCTGGTCGCGCGCGGGCGAGCCGCCCCACACGCGCGCCGCCGGCACGCTGGCGCCATCGGCCAACGCGGCCTGTCCTTCGAGGTGGCCGAGCGCGCCGACCGAGGTGTTGCCTTCCATGACGGCGTAGGACGATACCGAGGCGTTTTCGCCAAGCGCAATGGCGCCCAGCAGCAGGCGGCCGCGATCGACGCGCGCGTTTTCGAGGTTCACGGCGTTGCCGATGCTCACGCCATCGGCGATGTCGAGCAAGTCCGGCGCGCGCAGGGTCATCGAGCCGACCAGCACTTCGCTACCGACCCGTGCGCCAAGCGCGCGCAGCCACCAGACGTACAGCGAGGATCCGCTCAGCAGGTACACCGGGGCCGACTCGACCAGGCGGTCGGCCAGCCACCAGCGGTAATAGGTCCAGCCCCACAGCGGGTAAGACCCGGCCTTGAGGCGCCCGGCGATGAGCCATTTGCCGGCGATCGCGATGACGAATTCCATCACGGTGGCGAACAGGAATACGCCGATCGAGGCGGCCACCGCGCGCGCCACCGAGTCGCCCGCTTCTCCTGTGAAAAAGTGATACGTGAAGAACGGCGCCAGCCACTGCGCCATGCGCAGGGTGACCAGCGGTGGAATGGCCAGCGCCTGGCCGGCCGCGCAGATCCAGCGCCGGGTGGCGGACGGCGCCGTCCAATCCTGCTCGGCCGCGCCGGCGGCCGGCGCATCCATCAGGGCGATGGCGATCTTGCCGATCTGGCGTTGCTGATAGATATCGCGCACGGTGACGTGGGCAAACGCCGGATCGGTGCGCAAGGCCGAGGCCAGCCGCGCGGCGAACAGGGAATGGCCGCCCAGGTCGGTAAAAAAGTCGGCTTCGCGCCGGATCGGCTGGCCGGGGAACAGGCCGGCCAGGGCCTTGAACAGGGCTTCCTCGGCCGGGGTTTCGGGCTGGTCCGAGCCATCGGCGGCGGCCAGGGTGGCCAGCGGCATGGCCTTGAGCGCCTTGCGGTCGATCTTGCCCGACGTTAAGCGTGGCATCAGCGGCAAGATCTCGTAGCGGCTCGGGACCATATAGGCCGGCAAATGCTCTCCCAGCGCGCGGCGCAGGGTGGGGCTCGATACCGACTCGTCGCTGGCGCCGGCGGCGGCTACCACGTAAGCGACCAGCTGGTCGATGCCGTCGTCCTTGCGCAGCAGCACGGCCACCGTGCCCACCCCCGCTTGCTGGGCCAGCACCGCTTCGATTTCGCCCAATTCCACCCGGAAGCCCCGGATTTTCACCTGGTCGTCGGTGCGGCCGAGGCACTGCACTTCGCCGTCGGCATCGATGCGCGCCAGGTCGCCGGTACGGTACAGGCGCGCGTCGTGCGGCCCGCTGGCCCAGGGGTTGGCCAGGAATTTCTCATCGGTCAGGTCGGGCCGGCCGAGGTAGCCGGCGGCCAGGCCCGGACCGGTGATGCACAACTCGCCCGTGGCGCCGCGCGGTTGCAGCGCCAGGACCGGGCCTTCGGTGCCGATCACCAGCAGGCCGTAGTTGGGCAAGGGGGTGCCGATGGTGATCGTGCGCCCCGGCTCCAGGCGCGCCAGGCTGCACGAGACGGTCGCCTCGGTCGGTCCGTAGGTGTTAAAAATCTGGCGGCCGGGCGCGGCCCAGCGCTCGACCACGGATTCGGGGCACATTTCGCCCCCCAGATTAATCAGGCGCAAGCCGGGCACGTCTTCGGCGAACAGGGCCAGCAGGGTCGGCACGGCGTGCAACACGGTCACGCGGTTGGCGGACAGCATGCGCGGCAACGTTTCCGGGTCGCCGGCAATTTCCTTGGGGCCAATCCAGAGCGTGGCGCCGACCAGGTAGGAAATCCAGATTTCCTCGAACGACATGTCGAAGGCCACCGAAAAGCCCTGGTACACGCGGTCCTCGGCGCGCACGCCTAGCACCGCGTTTTCGCTGCGCAAGAAGTGGCAAATGCTGCGCTGGGAAATCAGGATGCCTTTCGGCTTGCCGGTCGAACCCGAGGTGTAGATGACGTAGGCGGGCACGTCGGGCGAGACCTCGCCCCGGCGTTGCAGCCGTTCGCCGTCCGCCAGCGGGGCCAGCAAGTCTTCGGCGCACCAGGCGGCGGTGGGGCCGCCGGCCAGTTGCGCGGCAAAGGCGGCGCTGGTGACCACGCCAACGGCGCTGGCGTCGTCCACGCAGACGGCGAGGCGCTCGACCGGCGTATCCTGGTCGACCGGCAGCCAGGCGGCGCCGGCCTTGGCGATGGCAGCTTGTGCAACCAGCAACTCGATGCCGCGCATCATCCACAGGCCGACAATATGGCCGGGACGCACGCCCAGGCCGATCAGGCGCGAGGCGCCGATATCGGCCAGCCGGTCCAGTTCGGCGTAGCTCAGGCGGCGTTCCTGGTAGATCAGCGCAAGCTGGTCGGGCGCGCGGCGGGCGCTCGCTTCGAGCAGGTCGGCCAGGATTTCGTGTTTCAGCAGGGAGGGTTCGGCCGGCCCGTACAAAATGTCGGGATGGGCGGCGACAGGAGCGTCGGAAAGCGAAGTTAATTCGAGCATTTATACCACGTGGTTGAGACGGCGCGGAGGGACCTCGGCGCCAAACGTCAAGATATAACATTTCGCAGACGCCGTGTTACCGCACGGCTCTTTAATCAGGGAAAATTAAGAATGGCCGCGACACCCGGGTGATCCGACAGGTACAATTGCCGCACGTAAATAATATGAACGAGACTGCCGTGGGAATTTTTGACCTCTTCAACACCAAGCCGACCGCGGCCAAATTTGCCACCTTGATGACCGACACGGCCAGAAGGCGCGGCATGACGCAGCCGATCCGCTTCGATGCGGCGGCGTTCAGCCTCACCATCGGCACCGACAACGCGCTGGTGCTCAACTTGCACAACGCATACAACGATTACTGCCGGGCCGGCAAGGGCGAGCGTGACCAGGTCCTTGCCAGCTATAGCGCCGCGCTGTCGCAGCCGGTCATGCCGCCCACGTTCGCCCTGGCCAGGCACGGCTTGATGCCGATCCTGCGCAGCCGCGCGATGCCCGAGGTGCTGCGCCTGACGCAGTTGGCCGACAACGACAACAAGCACAACGCGCACGCGGTGCTCCCGTTCAGCGAGGATGCGGTGCTCATGCTGGCCTACGACACCGAGCATGCGGTCCAGCCGATCGACCTGGCCACCCTGAGGCAGTGGGGCGTGAGCGTCGAGGAATGCCTGGCGGTGGCGCTGGACAATCTGCGCGAGCGCAGCGTGGCCAGCTTCGACGAGGTGGCGCCGGGCGTGTTGGTCAGCGCCTGGAACGATTCGTACGACACCTCGCGCCTGCTGTTGCCGGACATCGTGCACCGCTTGAACCTGGGCGCCGATCCGGTGATGATGATACCCACGCGCGCACGCCTGATCGCCACCTCGTCCGGTAATCCGGCCGGGATGCTGGCGATGGCCGAACTGGCGCAGCGCTATGCGGACCAGGAGGGACGGCAGGTGTCGGCGCTGATGTACCGTTTTCACAAGGGCCGCGCGGTGCAGTATGTTCCCGGGGAACCGGTGGCTGGCAAGCTCAAGGCGCTGTGGTCGCAGTCGATGGCGTCCGACTACGCCGGGCAGAAACAGCTGCTCGAAAAATTCCATGAACGTAAAGGCATCGATATCTTTGTCGCCAGTTTCCAGGTGATGCAACGCCCCGATCAAAGCGTGCTGACCATGAGCGTCTGGACCGAGGGCGTGTCGAGCTTGCTGCCGAAAACCGACATCGTGGCGCTGATCCGGCTCGATGGAAATGGACAGCTGCTCGACACGATGATGCTGCCATGGGATGAGCTGGCAGACAAGACCAACGCACTGAAACTGCTCGACGCCGGCTACCCGCCGCGTTATCGGACGACCGAGTTTCCGCCCAAGGCCGTGCGCGACACGCTCACGGCCATCGCGCTGTAACCGCGCCGCAGCGCCAGCGCCAGGTTAAACAGCAGCGCGCCGGCCGAGGCGAACATCGCCCCGGCGGCAGGACGCGCCAGCTGCGCCGGCCACCAGCAGGCCGCCAGCAGCAGGGCCAGGGCGGCGGCATGCAGCCAGAACTGGCGCTGCGCCGACTGGTCGGTGATGAGCGTCTTGATGGCCGGCGCGCGCTGCCCCTCGGCGGCGCGCTCCTGCAGCTCGCGCCAGACCAGGAAGGGCACGATCTTGTACAGCATGCCGTTGATGGTCGAGTACAAAAAACCCACCAGCATCAGCACGCCCATGGCCAGGGTGCGACCGTCGCCCGCCAGCTGCGATGGCAGCGCCCACAGCGCCGCGCAGGCGAGCATGCTGGCCATCGCCAGGCGCCAGAACAGGGTCATGGCGTCGGCCTGCGGACGCTTGCGACGCGCCAGCAGGCGCAGGGTCGCCAGCGCGAACACGGCGTAGGCGCCAAGTACCAGCGCGCCGGCCAGCGTGTCGATCCAGGCCAGGCGCGCGCGCAGCGCCGTGGCGCTCACGCTCCACAGCACCAGCAGCAAAAAGATCGCCACGCCCAGCACCTGCGGCAGCGGCTTGTCGTACAGCGGCGTGACCTGGAACATCGGCACCACCTGGAACGATACACCGACCAGCAGCAGTCCGGCCCACCCGAACACACCCCACAGCGCATGCAGGTCGGTGGCCAGCATCAGCGGCAGCGGCGTGGCCGCTCCCGGCCAGGCAAAGGCGCATGCCAGCAGCGCGCCGAGGCACACCGTGACCACCAGGCTGGCGAGCGCCAGCCGGACGGTGGCCGTCATCGGGATCGCGCCCGGCGGCGGCATCTGCCACAAGGCGACCGTGAGCGCGCCGACCAGCCACGCAAAACCCGGCAGCAGCAGGACCAGCGCGAGTCGAAACAGCCAGGGCTGCGTGAACAGGAAGGCGCAGCACAAGGCCGCCGTGCCGCCGCCCAGCAGCGCGTGCACCCCGGGCGCCAGCATGCGCGCGCGCGGCAGCGCCACGCCGGCAACCACCGGCAGGATCTGGATCAGCGCGCCGGCCATGGTCATGCCCAGGGTGCCGAGGGTGAGCAGGTGGGTCAGCGCCAGCGTGGCGGGCGACCAGCGCGAAACCAGCGCCGGTGCGCCCTGCCACAGCAGCAGGGCGGCGGCCAGCATGGCGCACGCCGGGGTGGCGAGAAAGTAGCGCAGCACCGCGCCGAGCGGCGGCGATTGTTCGAGCGAGAGGGTGCGCTGCATGCGTCAGGCAGCCGGCACGCGGCGCCAGATGCGCACTTCGTACAGGTAGTCGGGCAGCGCGGAGGTGGCGTGGCCATAGCCGTTTTGCGCCAGGATGCGGTACAGCGGGCGCGGCTCGCGTTCGATCAGGATGCACAGGTGGTCGCCCTCGGGCAGGCGGTCGAGCGCGTCGAGCACGCGTTCGAGCGGTTCGGGCGGCTCCAGGCCGCGCACGTCGATGTGGTGGGTTTGCGGGGTTGGCGCGGCGGCGTTCATGCGGCGCTGGCCATCTGGTCCATCGCCCCGAACGCCTGCATGGCCGCCACCAGCTTGTGGCAGTTCGGCGCCAGCACGCGCTCGATCATCGGATAGAGCACGCCTTCTTCCTTTTCGCTGTGCTGGTACAAAACGATGCCCAGCGTGTCGGCGTGATTGAGGAACGCATCGGTATCGCGCTCGCGCAGCGCATTCGACAAGCGCTGCGCCACGCCGCGGATGCGCAGGTGCTCGCTGCGCATCGCGGCGGTGGGGGCGCTGGCGGCGCCGATGGCGTTTTCGAACGCCGGAAAAATGATCCGCTCCTCGATCAGCAAATGCCGTTCGAGCGCGTGGCAAAAGGCGGCGAAGCAATGTGCTGCCTCGCGCCACAGGCCCTTGCGCACGGCGCGGCGCGCGTCTGCGAACAGTGCGTCGCAGCGCACATGGTCGGCTTCGAGATAGCTTCCGATTGTGTCCATCGTGGTCTCCTGCTGTTTGTGCATGGCGCCATTGTCGCCGCTTCGCAGTCCGGAAATCCTTGATGCACGTCAAAGATTTTCGGACTGCCCCCGGGCTACAGTGCAGTCCCCCACCTTACGACGAATGAACATGATGTCAAATTCTTCCGACGGCGCCGCGCCGTTCGAACTGGTGTGCCCTGCCGGCAGCCTGCCGGCCCTCAAGGCGGCCGTGGACAACGGCGCCGACTGCGTCTACCTGGGTTTTCGCGACGCGACCAACGCCCGCAATTTCGCGGGCCTGAACTTCGACGAAGCGGCCATCGAGCAGGGCATCGCCTACAGCCATGCGCGCGGGCGCAAGGTGCTGCTGGCGCTGAACACCTACCCGCAGCCGTCCGCCGGCGCCCTGTGGCGGCGCGCCATCGACCGCGCCGCCGGCGCCGGCATCGACGCCATCATCCTGGCCGACCCGGGCCTGATGCGCTACGCCGCCGAGCGTTATCCGGCGCTGCGGCTGCACCTGTCGGTGCAGGGTTCCGCCACCAACTACGAGGCCATCAACTTCTTCCATCGCCACTTCGGCATTGCCCGCGCCGTGCTGCCGCGCGTGCTGTCGGTGGCGCAGGTGGAGCAAGTGGTGCGCAATACGCCTGTGGAAATTGAAGTCTTCGGCTTCGGCAGCCTGTGCGTGATGGTCGAAGGGCGCTGCGCGCTGTCGTCCTACGCCACGGGCGAATCGCCCAATACCCACGGCGTGTGCTCGCCGGCCAAGGCGGTGCGCTGGCAGCAAACGCCGGCCGGGCTGGAGGCGCGCCTGAGCGGCGTCCTGATCGACCGCTACGCCGACGGCGAGCAGGCCAATTATCCGACCCTGTGCAAGGGCCGTTTCGACGTCGCCGGCGAACAGTTCTACGCGATCGAGGAGCCGGCCAGCTTGAATACCCTGGAACTGCTGCCGCAGCTGATCGAGCTGGGCGTGAGCGCCATCAAGATCGAAGGGCGCCAGCGCAGTCCCGCGTACGTGGCGCAGGTAACGCGCGTCTGGCGCGAGGCGATCGACCAGTACCGCGCCAGTCCGATGCGTTTTTCGGCCAAACAGGCGTGGATGGCGGATCTGAACAAGGTGGCCGAGGGGCAGCAGCATACGCTGGGCGCCTACCACCGCTCATGGAAATAAGGGAGGCAGCATGATGAAACTGGCCCTCGGCCCGGTGTTGTACTACTGGCCGCGCGATACGATGATGGCGTTCTACGACACGGTGGCGGCAAGCCCGGTCGATATCGTCTACCTTGGCGAAACGGTGTGCTCGCGCCGCCACGAGCTGCGCCTGCCCGACTGGCTGTCGCTGGCGGCCATGCTGGCCGACGCCGGCAAGGAAGTGGTGCTGTCGACCCAGGCGCTGCTCGAATCGGGCAGCGACCTGACCAACCTGCGCAAGCTCACCTCGAACGGGCGCTTTGCGATCGAAGCGAACGACATCGGCGCCGTGCACTGCCTCGATGGCAGCGTGCCGTTCGTGGCCGGCCCGCACCTGAACCTGTACAACGAAGACAGCGTGGCGCTGATGGCGCAACTGGGCGCGCGGCGCTGGGTCATGCCGCTCGAAATGGGGCGCGCCGCACTGGCGGCGATGCAGCAAAGCCGGCCGAAGGGGCTCGAGACCGAGGTATTCGCGTATGGCCGCATGCCGCTGGCGTTTTCGGCACGCTGCTTTACGGCGCGCCATCGCAACCTGGGCAAGGACGATTGCCAGTTCAGCTGCATGGCCCATCCGGACGGGCTGGAACTGCGCACGCGCGACGCCGACACCTTTTTGATCCTCAACGGCACCCAGATCCAGTCGCACCTGGTGTACAACCTGCTGGGCGAACTGGCGGTATTGGCGTCGATGGACGTGGACGTGCTGCGCATCAGTCCACAGGCGCAGCACACCGAGGCCGTGGTCGCGCTGTTCGACCGCGCGCGCCGGGGCCAGGTCGACCCGGGGCAGGCGCTGGCCGGGCTGGCGCCGTTGATGCCGGCGGCGGCGTGCGACGGCTACTGGCACGGCAAGCCGGGCATGGCGTTCGACAAGCGGGAGGCGGCATGAAGCAGCACGTTTACCCGGCTGTTCCGGCCCCGCTGGCCGGTTTGTTGGGCCGCCTGCCGCGTTTTCCCGGCTCGCTGCTGTTTGCCGCCGGCTTGAGCCGCGTGCTCGGGCCGCAGCTCCCCGGCGACGTGCGCGCCGCGCTGGAGGGGCGCTCGATCAGCATCGGCGTGCTTGACGCCGGCGTGCGCTTCGACGTGAGCTGGCGCGGATCGCGCTTCGTGGCCCTGGCGGCCCAGCCGGCGCCGGACCTGTCGATCGGAGCCAGCGCGCGCGACTTTTTGCTGCTGGCGCAGCGGCGCGAAGATCCGGACACGCTGTTTTTTGCACGTCGCCTGACCATGGAGGGCGACACCGAACTGGGGCTGCTGGTGAAGAACACGCTCGACGCGATTGACGTTGCGCTGTTCGATCCGGAGCGTTTGCTACCGGCGCGCTGGCGCCGGGGTTCTGCCATGTAAAGGAGGTCGATGATGGGTACCGACAGGGCGGCGCTGCCGCTGGTGTATTCGTGTTCGGGGTGTTCGAGCGCGGCGCAGATGGCCAATTACCTTGCGCTGGCGCTCGATCGCAGCGGGGAGGCTGAAATGTCGTGCATCGCCGGCGTGGGCGGCGGCGTGGCGCCGCTGGTCAAGCTGGCGCGCTCGGGCCGGCCGGTGCTGGCGATCGATGGGTGTCCGCTCGCGTGCGCGCGCCAGTGCCTGGCGCAGCATGGGGTGACGCCCGACAAGCATGTGCTGCTCAGTGAGCTCGGGGTGCGCAAGAAGATGCATGCGGATTTTGACAAGGCACACGCCGATCAATTGGCCTCGCAGTTGCACACCGATGCCAAGGTTTTAGGACGACACCCTTAGATTCGTCGTTCCCGCGAAGGCGGGAACCCATACCACCTCTGCTCAGACGTGCTATGGATCCCCGCCTTCGCGGGGACGACGGATCGTAAGTGATTGGAACTTGCCCGCTGGTTTACGCGGGCCGCAGTACGAAGGTATCGAAGCGCGCGCCAATGCGTTGCAGTGCCGCTTCGCCCATGACAGCACCCGCCGTCGCATTCAAACCGGCATCCGCGCAACCCTGCGCGCGGAAGGTCTGGATCGCGTAATTGCGCACGCCGGCGCCGGCCAGCGTTTCCGCCAGGTCTTCAACCTCGGCTTCCGACAGCAAGGCCGGGTGCAGGGTGGTCCTGCACTCATGCGCCACGCCGCTGTCGACGATCATCTCGAGGCAGGCACGCGCCGGCGCCCCGCTGTCGAACACACCGGTCACGCGCGGGTAAGCCGCGAACGGCGCCTTGATATCGAATCCCACCCAATCGACCAGCGGCAGCACCGCCTTCAACTGGCGCGGATAGATGCACGCCGTGTGCAGCCCGACCGCAAGCCCCATCTGGCGCACGGCCGCCATCGCAAAGGGCAAGGCCGGGTCCATGGTCGGCTCGCCGCCGCTGAACACCACGCCATCGAGCAAGCAGGCGCGGCGCACCAGCAGGGCCATGACGTCGGCCCAGGCCAGCGGTCCGCTCTGGCGCGGCTGCAGGTGCGGATTGTGGCAGTAGCCGCAGCGCCACGGGCATCCCTGGATGAACACCGCGGCCGCCAGCTTGCCGGGAAAATCGGTTGCGGTAAAGGCGGTGACACCGCCCACCCGCAGCGCGCCGGCGCCCACGCTAGCTGCGCGCCGCAACGGCGCGTTCGGTGAACCAGGTACGCTCGTGGAACTCGCCCTTCTTGCCGGTATTGAAGGACGATACGGGACGGTGATAACCCATCACGCGGGTCCAGACTTCGCAAGGCTGGCGCTCGGCATCGGTCAAGGTGATGGTTTGGGGTGCAAAAAATACGGCTTGGCTCAGGTCTGACATGGATAGCTCCTTTAGTGGTTACGCAAAGTGTTTATGCAAGTTCGCGTTGCTTGCGCGCGATCAGGTCCAGATCGCATTTGGGACAAAACGGGTGGCTGCCCCCCAGATAACCGTGCTTGGGGCAGATTGAAAACGTTGGCGTGACGGTGATGTACGGCAGGCCAAAGCGGCTGAGGGCGCGCTTGACCAGCTGGCGGCAGGCGTCGGCGGAGGATAGCGGCTCGCTCATGTACAGGTGCAGCACGGTGCCGCCGGTGTACTTGCGCTGCAGTGGGTCCTGTCGCTCCAGCGCCTCGAACGGGTCGTCGGTAAAGCCGACCGGCAGCTGCGAGGAGTTGGTGTAGTAGGGCATGGCGTCGGTGCCGGCCTGCAGGATGTCCGGATGGCGCTTGCGGTCCTCGCGCGCGAAGCGGTAGGTGGTGCCTTCGGCGGGTGTGGCTTCGAGGTTGTACATATGGCCTGTCTGGTCCTGGAACTCCAGCATGCGCGCGCGCACATGGTCCAGCAGGCGCAGGGCGAAGGCGTGCCCCCATTCGGTGGAGATATCGTGCTCGCCCCAGGTGAAATTGCGGATCATCTCATTGACGCCGTTCACGCCCAGGGTCGAGAAGTGATTGCGCAAGGTGCCCAGGTAGCGCTTCGTGTACGGGAACAAGCCATTGTCCATGTGGCGCTGGATGACCTTGCGCTTGATCTCCAGGCTGTCGCGGCCCAGGTCCAGCAGGCGGTCGAGCGCGCCGAGCAAGCCTTCTTCGTCGTCCGCATGCAGGTAGCCCAGGCGCGCGCAGTTGATCGTCACCACGCCGAGCGAGCCGGTTTGCTCGGCCGATCCGAACAAGCCGTTACCGCGCTTGAGCAGTTCGCGCAGGTCCAGTTGCAGGCGGCAGCACATCGAACGGATCATGTTCGGCTTCAGTTCCGAGTTGAGGAAGTTCTGGAAGTAGGGCAGGCCGTAGCGCGCCGTCATCTCGAACAGCAGTTCCGCGTTCGGGCTGTTCCACGCAAAATCCTCGGTGATGTTGTAGGTCGGGATCGGGAAGGTGAACACGCGGCCCTTGGCGTCGCCGGTCATCATGATCTCGATGTAGGCGCGGTTGATCATGTCCATCTCGACCTGCAAGTCGCCGTAGGTGAACGGCATGTCGGCGCCGGCGATGTGCGGCACCTGCACGCGCAGGTCTTCCGGGCACACCCAGTCGAAGGTCAGGTTGGTGAAGGGCGTCTGCGTGCCCCAGCGCGACGGCACGTTCAGGTTGTAGATCAGCTCCTGGATGTACTGCTTGACGCTCTCGTAACTGAGCCCGTCGACGCGCACGTAGGGCGCCATGTAGGTGTCGAAAGAGCTGAACGCCTGGGCGCCTGCCCATTCGTTTTGCAAGGTGCCGAGGAAGTTGACGATCTGGCCGATGGCGCTCGACATGTGCTTCGGCGGCGCCGATTCGATCTTGCCCGGCACGCCGTTCAAGCCTTCGTGCAGCAGCGTGCGCAGCGACCAGCCGGCGCAGTAACCGGCCAGCATGTCGAGGTCGTGGATATGCAGGTCGGCGTTGCGGTGGGCGGCGCCCACGGCGGGCGGATACACGTGATCGAGCCAGTAGTTGGCGATCACCTTGCCCGACACATTGAGAATCAGCCCGCCCAGCGAGTAGCCCTGGTTGGCGTTGGCGTTGACGCGCCAGTCGCGCTGTTCCAGGTATTCGTTCATCGACGCTTCGACGTCGATCAGGCTTTTGCGGTCGCGCCGCAGGCCGTGGTGCTGCTCGCGATAGACCACGAAGGCGCGCAGGGTGGCGCGGTGGCCGGCGTTAAACAGGGCGGTCTCCACCGCATCCTGGACTTGCTCGACGCCGGGGGTGTCGATGCCCAGTGCGGACAGCGCGGGCAGGACCGCGTTCCAGGTCAGCAGATGGGCGGCGTCGGCGTCGAACTCGCCGCTGGCCAGCGCGGCGCGCTCCAGGGCCGACCCGATGCGGGTGGCGTCGAACGGCTTGACGGCGCCATCGCGCTTGCGGATGTGGGTGGGTAAGTGAAGCGGTGGAATAATCATTTGCTCTCCATGAGGCACAAGATGTAGTGCATGGAGAGAGATTAAATACTATATGTAGTGTGGTCAACGGAGTTTTGGAGCGCTTGTAAAATCCTTGATCCAGGTTGGTTTTTGGTGGCCGTGGCGCCTATTTGAGCGCCAACCGGATCTGCGCGACGAAGGCCGGATCTGGCAGGGGACTCAGTTGCGTGCTTGCGGCCAGCAGTTTACCGTTGGCGTCGAGCAGGCAGACGCGCGTGGTGTGATTGATCTCGCCATTGGTGACGGCGCGGTACTTGACCTGCAGCGCGCCGGCCATGGCGCGCGTATGGGTTTCGTTGGCGGCCACCGCCAGGCGGAAGATGGCGGGATCGAGCTTGTGCGATTTTGCCAGTCCGGCCAGCGAGTCGGGCGTGTCGTACAGCGGGTCGAGGCTGACCATCAGCACCGCCAGCCGTCCCGGCGCGGGTTTGATCAAGTCGACCGTGCGGCGCAGGTTTTCGATGATGATCGGGCAGGCCGCGTTGCAGTCGCCGTAAAACATTGTCACCAGCAGCGGACGGCCGGCCAGTGCGCGCCAGTCGAACTGGCGGCCCTGGCTGTCCTTGAGCGGGACCGACAGGCGGTAGAGCGAGTCGGGCGGCAGCGCATCGGCGTGCGCCAGCGGGGCCGCGATGAAGCTGGCGGCAAGGATGCTCGCGCGCAGCAGCGCGCGGCGCATCGGATTGAAGGTGTTCATGGAGAGTCTTTCGGTTTGGGTGCATCGGTGGCCGCGCCGCGTGCGCAGCGAAAGCCCAGGTAGCCGCCGTCCTGCGCGCCTTCCATCGCCGCCAGCAGGGCAATGCGCATCAGCACCGCATAGTTGCGGCGGTCGCCCAGCGAAAGCGCCGCGCCGCCGCAGTAATCGAGCTGCTTGCGCGGGTCCTGGGTGCGGCTGTCGGCACTGACGAACAGCGCGCTGTAATCCTCGACCCATTCCCACACCAGGCCGTGCATGTCGTACAGGCCATGGTAGTCCGGCGGATTGGCGCGCACCCGCGCGGGCGGCGTGCTGGCCGGATGGGCGTACCAGTTGAGGATGTGTTCCAGCCATTGCGGGTCGTCGCGGGCGTCGGCGCGGGTGGCGTCGGCCGCTGCCGCGTATTCCCATTCGTGCCAGCGCGGCAGGCGCGCCCCCTCGCTGGCGCAAAAGGCGTTCGCCGCGTGCCAGCTGACGTTGGTGACCGGCGCATCCGGCGCCAGCGCGCCGTGATCCGCCGGACCGCGCCACGCGGCCAGGTACGTCGGCGCGGCCAGCACCGCCGGCGCCTGGCCGCGCTGCCACTCGGGATGCGCGAGCACGAAGTCGCGGAATTCGGCGTTGCTGACCGGCGCCGTGCGCATCGAAAACGGCGCCACGATGGCCGGCGCCTCCTTGCCGTCGGCCGGCATGACGGAGCGCAGCTCGCCGCCGGGCAGCGCCGCGTACTGGCCGGCTGCGGCGGCGCCGCACAGCACCAGCAGCAGCGCCGCGCAGGCGAACGTGGTCAGGTCGCGTTTCATGGCGCGTTCAATTGGCTTTGACCTGGCGCATTTGCTTGACCTGGGCCGGCGTGATGACGGCTTTGCCGCCGTTCATGTCGGTGCTGACGTAGTTGATGACGGCGGCGACATCGTCGTCATCGAGGTCTTGCGGCGGCATGACCGAGTTGTAATGCTCGCCGTTGACGACCAGCTCTCCGCTGCGGCCATGCAGCACGATGTGCGCCATTTCGTACGGCCGCTCCTGGAAGAAGTCCGAGTTGGCCAGCGGCGGGAACACTCCCGGAACGCCTTTGCCGTCCGGCAGATGGCAGGCCGCGCAGGTGTTGTCGTAGACCGCCTTGCCGCGCACGCGTTGCGCGCTGGTTGGTGCGGGCACCGGTGGCGCCTTGGCTGCAACGGCGGGCGGCTTGGCGCCGTTCAGCGCTGTCTTGATGCCCTTGCCGTAAATATCGAGCCGCTCGGGACCGCTGATCGCCATCAAGCCGACCGCACCCTTGTTGAAGGCGCGCGTGAGCGAGTGGTCCACCAGGGTCAGGTTGCCGGGTACTTTGGGGACGAATTCGACGATGGTCGAGCCGCCCGGAGGCACCAGCGTGGTCTGGACGTTTTCCTGGAAGCGCGAGCCGCCGTCGGCAAAGACCTTGTCGAAAATGGCGCCGATGATGTGGAAGCTCGATACCGTATTCGGACCGCCCACGCCGAAGAACATGCGCACCTTGTCGCCCGCCTTGGCGCTGAGCGCGCCCTGGCCGGTGAGTGCGCCGTCGGCGCCGTTGAACAGCACGTAGGTGGGGCGCTCGTCGATGGCCTTTTGCAGGTCGAAGCCTTGCAGGCCGGGGGCGCGGTAGGCGCCGGTGGTGTAGAAGTCACCCTGCATGACGTAGTATTCCTTGTCGACCTTGGCCATGCCTTCCTTGGGTTCGACCAGGATCATGCCGTACATGCCGTTGGCGACGTGCATGCCGACGGGCGCGGTGGCGCAGTGGTAGACGTACAGGCCGGGGGCCAGCGCCTTGAAGGTGAAGCTGGCTTGATTGCCCGGGGCGATCAGGGTTTGCCCGGCGCCGCCACCGGGACCGGTGACGGCGTGCAGGTCGATATTGTGGGGCAGCTTGTTGCCTGAGAGGTTTTGCAGGTTGAGTTCGACCGTGTCGCCTTCGCGCACGCGGATCATTTTGCCGGGGACGGTGCCGCCGAAGGTCCAGAAGGTGTAGCGCGTGCCGGGTGCGATTTCGCGCTCGATTTCCTCGACCGTCAGGTTGACGACCACGCGCGCCGGGGTCTTGCGCGTGATTTGCGGCGGCAGTGCGGGCGGCGCGAGCAGCTCCTGATGGATGACCGGCAGCGCCGCTTCGGCGGCCTGGGCGTGCAGCGAGAAGAGGGCGGAAGCGGTGGCGAGGCAGGTGCCGGCGAGACGGAGAGGAAGCGAGCGCATGATAAGACCTTTTCTTTTTCTGTTGGACGTTGCGAAAGGCAGCCGTCAACAGCATGCTAAGGTTTGCGTTCGGGAAATTCCTTGATGTGGATTACATTTTGGGGCAATCTGGCGAACGGTTGGCGGTCCGACGGCGCGTTGGTGCCGGAAGACCGTGTGCATGGGTGAAGAACAGGGTTGGTGAGAAGCCGTCCGATGATCCGGCAACGGCTGCAAGGGTGAGGTTTTTCGGGGAGATAAAAGCAGATGGCACTGAATTTTCACGATTACAGCGGCGAATTCTACGATGGGGATGAGGGCAGCTATTTCGTCATCCTGCGTGGAACCGCGGACATCATTCTGATACCGACGCTTGAGGCCAGGGACGACGAATTGCGATGCGATTTCGAGTTGCTCGACAAAACCTTAAGCACCGACGACGTGAAATCATTGGTGATTGTTGTGCTTCTTGGGCATTTTCTATTGGGTTACTACGCGAAAACGATAAAATTTATCCAGTTTAAGAACATCGCGAGTGAAGATGAATTTCGCAGCGTGTATCCTGGTTAATGTGATTTGCAAAACTGCCGCGTGTGCAGCGCGTCTTGCTTGCACCGCCCTGGGTTTTCTCTCAGCCCCAATGCGCAAGGTGCGCATCGTTCCGGCGCTTGCCAGGATAAATCCTCGTCTTAGCTATCGTTCTGTTCGCTTCCACCATAAGCACGCATGTTGGTGATCAAGCTCGCTACGGCAAGGAGGACGCACGTTGCTCCGGAATAGGTGGCGAAATTAAAATAGATTTCCTGCCCCAACCCCTCCACAAGGAAAAACAGGCCGAGCAAGCCGAAAAACAGCGGTCCGATGAACATCGACTTGCGGGTAACCTTTAGTAATTTCGTGCTGCGCAGCTGAAGTGCGTGCATCTCAGACGCTCTGCTTTCGTGAACACCTTTACATGCCAGAGCATGACCGAGATCGACACTGCATTCGGAACACACGCCCTTGCCGCAAACCCGGAAAATTCCAAAGGCATTGTTGTGCGGGTGGCTGAAACAGTTCATGTATTTTCCTTATCGGTCAAGGCCGGGATGCGCGTACGCCAGTCGTAATGAACCCGGCGACGACAGCGGCCGTCGACGAGCGCTGCCAATTATATCGAGTAATTGCGCCAGCAATCTTGGGTCGCTGACGAGTATCCTCGTCAGCGTTGCCCGGGCAGTGTCCGTCAGTCGTTTCAATTCGCACACAAGCTCAACAACTTTATCTTGCGCTTGATGTAAGGCTGCAACGGAACATCGTTGATGCCTGCAACGTAACCATCTTTCACTGGTGGCAATGTAGGTGATGTCGGTCACCCACACGGTGTTCGGGGCAACCGGCTTGAAAACTTGTCCGAGAAGATTTGGGGCCGCTGGCAAATCGTGATTCGAGTTAGTTGTAGCCGTAAATTTGCGCGTCTGCTTGCAGCGCAGCGTCAATTCTTGCCGCAGCCGTGCAATCCGGTCGCGGCCAGCGACAAATCCTTGAGCTTGCAGTTCAGGCTGCAGTCGTACTTCGCCATACGTCTGCCGAGTCTGGCGACGTGCCGCGACAATGGCCACCTTCAATCGCTCGTCATCGCAACGTTACGGTCATTGACCTGAACGACGCGGCCTTCGAAGTGCTCAGCATGACGGTCTCTCTCATTTCCTCAGTGGCCCATTTTGGTATTAATTTCCTCCAGGTTGGCATGCATATATCGGATTATTGGTGTTATATTGGTATACCGATATTGCACATAAAACATCGGAATTGTCGCGTAAACCGCTTTCGCCATCATCGCGCGGGCACGGAGTGACGCGCGGCACACGGATCGGCCAGGTTTATTTCCGGCACGCAAGTGCCCCGACAATTTGATATGGAGCCTCAATTGAACAGAACAATCATCAACAGCCTGATCATCAGCGTACTGGGCGGGGCGCTGGCCGCCTGCGGCGGCGGCGGCGACAATACGTCCACCGGCACCCAGTCATCCCAAAGCAAGATGTTGGCGGCAACGAGCGTCTGTAACGCAGCGTGGAACAGCGCCACCGTCTATGATGGCGGCAAATCGGTCAGCTACGGGGGGATCAACTACACGGCCGCCTACTGGACGCAGGGCGACAATCCATCGACCAACAGCGGGGCCGCTGGAAGTGGCAAGCCATGGACGGTGAGTGGCTCGTGCGGCACCACGCCGACTCCGACGCCGACACCGACACCCACGCCGACACCGCCCCCAAGCTGTTCATCCCAGACCTGGACCGCAGGAGTGAACTACAGCTTGGGCACCGTGGTGAAGTACCCAGCTAACGGCAATTTCTATAAGGTCGTCAATAGCGGCACCAACGGCTCCGACGGTACTGATCCGACCATTAGCACCTGGTATTGGCAGCAAACTACTTGTGGCAGCACGCCAACTCCGACGCCTACTCCCGACCCGGCAGGTAGTTTTGCCGGCCTGTCAAAAGCTCAGTTCGAAGCATGGTTCCCCAGCCGCAGTTCGTTCTACCAATACGCCGACTTCGTCGCTGCGGCAGGTTACTATCCAAGCTTTGCCAAGTCGGGCAACGCTACCCTGGACAAGCAGGAAGTGGCCGCCTTCTTCGCCAACCTGCAGCACGAGTCGGACAACCTAAGGGCAGTCAGGGAATACAACACCGCCAACTGGCCCTTGTACTGCGACGTGAACTGGGTACGAGTCCCTTGTAAGAGCACCAACATGGTCGACCAGTACTTCGGTCGCGGCCCGATCCAGATCAGCTGGACCTCGAACTACCGCAGTCTGGGCAACGCCATGGGCCTGGGCGAGCAACTGGTGACCAATCCGGAACTGTTGGCCACCAACGCCACCATCGCCTGGAGAAGTGCGGTCTGGTACTGGATGACCCAACCGGGCCGCGCCGGCAGGTCGGCGCATGACTCGATGGTGGGCGGATACGGTTTCGGCCAGACCATCAATGCCATTAACGGCAATCGCGAATGCGCAGGCGGCACCGAGTACCAGGGGCCGGCACAGATGCAGACCCGGGTGAATTACTACACGACCTTCACCCAGAACTTGGGCGTACCCACCGGTCCTAATCTGACTTGCTGATAGGCACTGGCTGAAGCTCAGGCCTGAAACGCAAAAGGCGGCATCGATATCCCGATACCGCCTTTTTCATATCTACACCCTCTACGTCACGCGCAATGTCGAGCGCGCAAACCAACGACGCGATGGCTTGCCGAATCCGGCGGCAGCGCAGTCAGATTGGCGCTCAGGCCGGCCGCTACCCGACGATGAAGACGTGTCGAGTGAGGGCGACGGCGACGATGTAGGAGACGGTCAGCAGCGCCGCGCCGAAGGCGATGGCGCGCACCTGTTTGGGACGGCCCGGCTTGAGCGCAACCACGCCCAGCCCGATGTAGAGCACCAGCGCCACCACCTTGGCGCCCAGCCAGGGCTGGGCAAACGGGTACTGGCCGCTCCACACCACCATGGTAATCGCACTGGCCAGCAGCACCGAGTCGACGATATGCGGCGCGCTTTTCACCCAGCGCCGCCCCAGTTGCGGCGAGTCGCGCAGCATCCACACGCCGCGCAGCAGGAACAGGAAGATGCTCAGCGCCGCGCAGCTCATATGCAGGTGTTTGACGGCGAGGTAGCCCATGCTTGTCCTTCTCTTCAGGCGATCCCGAAGTCGATGATGATTTCGCCCGGCGCGCGCGCCACGTAGGCGATCGTCACGCGCGATCCGAAATGGGCCTCGATCTGCGCCAGCAGCGGCAGCGGATCGTGGTCGTTATAAAAGCGCATGGTCTCTCCCGGCTCCAGGGCGGACAGCGCGCCGAAAATGGCGGCGTGCCGGAAGCGCTTGGCGACGCCGCGCGCGTCGAACGGGTAAAGACCAATGGAGGCGGTCGAGAAAACAGCGTTTGTCATGTTGCTACTCCTGTTAGTGTAATCGATGCGAACCCCGGCAGGAAGTGCCCGCCGGGGAAAACCGCCTTAGCGCCTGTTTGGTGCGACCGAGCCGATGACGACATTGCTGCCGCGTGCCCCGGTGGCGAGCTTGAGGGCGAACAGCGCGAGGAACATGCAGCCGACCGCAAACACCACGTCACCCGGCACGCGCAGCCAGACAAGCGTTTCCATCAGCGGCGAGTGGACCACCTCCGGCGAACGCGCAAACCAGGTGCCTTGCGTGACGCTGGCCCAGGCCTGGTAGATCCCGGCCGGCACCAGCGAGATGAAGACCATCATCGCCAGGCCGATGTTCAGGCACCAGAACATCGGTGCGAGCAGCTTGTCGGACCAGGCGGCGCGCTCGGTCAGGCCGCGCAGGCAGAACAGCATCAGGCCGATGCCGAGCATGCCGTACACGCCGAACAGCGCTGCGTGGCCGTGCGCCGCCGTCATGTTCATGCCCTGCATGTAGTACAGCGCGATCGGGGTGTTGATCGAGAAGCCGAGCAGCCCGGCGCCGACCACGTTCCAGAATCCGACGGCGATGAAGCACAGGATCGGCCATTTGTAGGCTTGCACCCACGGCGCCGCTTTCGAGCGCTGGTAGTTGCGCCATGCTTCAACCCCGATCATCGCCAGCGGTACCACTTCCAGCGCGGAGAACATGGCGCCGATGGCGATCACAAAAGTAGGCGTGCCGGTGAAGTACAGGTGGTGCAGGGTGCCCAGGATGCCGCCGAACAGGAACACGATGGTTTCCAGGATGATGGCGCTGTTGGCGGTGGACGCGGCGATCAGGCCAAGGCGCGTGAACAGCAGCGCGATGACGGCGGTGGCGAACACTTCGAAGAAGCCTTCGACCCACAGGTGGACCAGCCACCAGCGCCAGTATTCGACCATGGCGTAGTGGGTGTGCGGACCCCAGGTCAGCGAGGTAGCGTAGAAGCCGCCGATGCACAGGGCCGCCAGGAACACCATGGCGATCAGGCCGCGGCTTTCCGATGGGGTGCGCAGGGCCGGCATCAGGCCGCGTCCGAGCAGCAGGACCCAGAACAGCAGGCCGACGAACAGCAGTATTTGCCACACGCGCCCCATGCTGGTGAATTCCAGGCCCTGGTTGCCGACCCAGAAGCTGAAGTCGTTGCCCAGGTGTTGCAGGGTGCCGAGCCAGCCGGTGATGGTGGAGCCGGCCACGATGAACAGCAGCGCGTAGAACAGGACGTTGACGCCGAGCGCCTGGTATTTCGGTTCATGCCCCGAAATCGCGGGAGCGATATACAGGCCGGTGGCCAGCCAGGCGGTGGCGATCCACAGCACGGCGAACTGGGTGTGGATGGTGCGGCTGACGGTGAACGGCAAGATCTGGCCGAGCGGGAAACCGAAGAAGCTCTGGCCTTCAACCGCGTAGTGGGCGGTGACGACGCCCATGCCGACCTGTACCAGCACCAGGGCGATGACGACCCAGAAGTACTTGCGGGTGGCGCGCATCGAGGCGGTCGGTTTCATGTCGAACAGCGGGTCGGCCTTGGGGGGCGCGGGGTCGTCGCCTTCGTGGGCGCGGCCGTGGTAGAAGATCATGCCGGCGATGGCGGCGATCATCAGGATCACGCTGGCGATCGACCACATGCCGGCGCCGGCGGTGGGGCCGTTGCCGACCAGCGGTTCGTGCGGCCAGTTGCTGGTGTAGCTGATGGCCGTTTCGCCCGGACGGTCGGCGGCGGCCGACCAGGAGGACCAGAAGATAAACGCCGGCAGGGCGCGCAGGTCGTCGGGATCGACCAGGCTGCCCGCGCTCATGGCGTACTGCTCGCGCAGGGCGTCGAGTTTGGGATCGTTGCCGAACAGGGCGCTGTAGTGGGCGGCGACTTCACGCACGGCTTGGGCGCGTTCCGGCGAGACGGTGATGATGCCGGTGCGCGCGTCCCAGGTGTTGGCGCGCATCTCGCGCTTGAGCCGGTCGCTCAGGGCTGCCTGTTGTTCGAAGTCGAGCTGCGCGAACGGCTTGCCGAATTGCTTGGTGGCGTAGATCTCGCGCAGGGCGAGCGCTTCGCGGTGCAGCCAGTCGGCCGACCAGTCGGGCGCGAGGTAGCTGCCGTGTCCCCAGACCGAGCCGAGTTGCTGGCCGCCGGCCGAGAGCCAGGCTTGCTGGCCGCGCTGGACCTGGCCTTCGGAGAACAGCACCTCGCCCTGGCGGCTGGTGACTTGTTGGGGAATCGGGGGAGCGCTCAGGTAGATCTCGGTCCCGACCCAGCCGAGAACGGCGAAGGACAGGACACAGATGACTGCGAGCCAGGTCCATAGTTTGCGTGAGGCGTGCATGGCGTGGTTTCCTTGTTATTAGAACGAAGCGGTACAGTCCGCTCCGTTAAAGAAGGATTCTAGATACATCTATTTAAACAAGCAAGTTAAATACTTCTTTTGCGCAGTGTGACGCCATCTGGATCAATACATGTATACTGAATGCCTCATTAGACCCGTCACCCAACCATCCGCCAACGCCATGCGACTGACCGCTTATACCGATTACACCTTGCGCACCCTGATCTACCTGGGCATGCACCGCGATCGCCTGGCCACCATCCAGGACATCGCCGACGTGCATGGGATCTCGAAGAATCACTTGATGAAGGTGGTCTACCAGCTTGGCTTGTCGGGCATGGTGGAGACGGTGAGGGGGCGCAACGGCGGGCTGCGGCTCAAGCTGGAGCCGGAAATGATCAATATCGGCGCCGTGGTGCGCCACAGCGAGACCGATTTTTACATGGCCGAGTGCTTCGACCCGGGCAGTAACGCCTGCACGCTGGCGCCGGCCTGCGCGCTCAAGGGCGTGCTGGGAGCGGCGACGGCGGCATATTTAAAGGTGCTCGATGGGGTGACGCTGGCGAACTTGATTGAGCACAGCGCCAAGCCGGGCGGACGGGCCGACAAGGCGATTATCGTGTGGAAGTAGGGCGGTGGCGACACGCCGGACGCAGGTTCCGGCGAAGGCCGTCCTGGCGCGGCAAGTCGTCCCCGGCGCTGCCGGAGACCGTGCGTCAGCTACGCGCGTCAGCTACGCGCGTCAGCTATGTATTGGCGGTATACACCATCGCAAAGCCGCCACCGGGCGTGCGGAAGTTGGTGGTCTGGCCCTGGTACACGCGCGCAGCGGTCCACTGCACCGCGCCGTCGTAGGTGTAGCTGCGAATGTCGAACTTGAGCCGGTCCGGCGCTTCGGCGCTGCCGCCGGTGCGGGCCGGCGGCGCCATGATCGCCTGCGCCACATAGTCGCCGTCCAGGATGTCTTCCCAGGCGCGCCTGGTCAGTTTGTCGCCACGGTAGGCGGCGCGGCCGCCGTAGCCGGCCACCGGTTTGAAGAACCATGCGCGGCGCGTGCGCCACAGGCGTTCGGCCTCGCTGGCCCGCACCAGTTCCGTATGCGGTATCGCGCCGATCAGGATCGCGCGCGTCGCTTCGGGCACGCCCAGCTCAGTGAGGCGGACGTCGTCGGACAGCAGCGCCAGGTTGCGCTTGTCGGCGTACAGCGCATGCGCGCGCGGGTGCGGCGTGAGCACCACGGCGCAGGCCAGGTAGGCGTCGCGCAGGGCCGCGTGTTCGGGCGCGTCGAGCATGAAGTCGGTCAGGCGGTTGTAGACCAGGTCCACAATCAGGTCGCCGCGCCACAGGCTGCCCGCTTCCCAGCGCAGCATGGACGGGTCGACGATCAGCGCTTCGATGTCGTGGCGCGCGAACAGCTGCTGAAACAGCAGGAACTCCGGATAGAGATACTGGTTCTCCGGTTCGTCGTCGACAATGACGATCGTGCGCAGCGGCGTGCTGCGCCCGCCCAGGCGCCACTCGTTGCGGAACATGGCGACGATGGCCTCTTCCAGCGCTTGCGCGCGCGCGGCGCCGTCGCCGGCGTCGCCAATGGCGCTGCAACCGCGGCCGGCGCGCGCCAGCGCGGCGTTGAGCAGGGCGCCGCCGGCGTTGGTGTTGATTTCGATCAGGCCGACCGCGTCGTCGCCCACGTGGAAGTCGTAGCCGAAAAACACGCCGCGCGCGCCGGGATCGTGGCGGGCGATGGCCGGCGCGTCGGCCAGTACCGCAGCCTGGTAGGCCGGCAGCGCCACCACGGCGTGCACCGCGTCGATCAGCTGCGCCATGCGCGCCGACTGGGCCGGCGACACGAACACCGGCAGCGTCGCGAACAAATGCGGGCAACGCTCGCTGATCAGGTCGTACACCTCCGGTCCCGCATGGTCGTTGCGCAGCGCCTCGGCCAGCGCTTCGGCCGACGGTCCGGCGCAAAAGCAACTGGCGTTCAGGCCGGCCGCATCTTGGGTGGCGCAGCTTGGGTCACAGTGGGAATCGGGTGTTGCAAAGTCTTGCATGATGCTGCCTCACGGTTTCTGGGTCTGTTGTTATACCTCAAAACGCGCGAA
This sequence comes from Massilia rubra, assembly GCF_011682065.1. Taxonomy (GTDB): domain Bacteria; phylum Pseudomonadota; class Gammaproteobacteria; order Burkholderiales; family Burkholderiaceae_D; genus Telluria_A; species Telluria_A rubra. Next base: position 392,984 of record NZ_VUYU01000004.1, read on the forward strand.
CGCATCGTTGATTTGTATCAACACGACTTGCCGCGCCTATGCACCCTAGTTCTTTTGGGCTAGTCCTCTAGCCAGATTGCCTTTCATAACCCGCCCTCAGGCTAATAGTCGTGCTCTACGGCACCACGTAAGCTTCCTGTATCAGGTCATCGGTCCGGGAGAAGAGCGTGTCTAGCAAGAATCAACAACAGAATAAGCAACAAATCGCGGTGCTGGCCAGCAGTACGTTCGCCTTCACCATCTGCTTCGCCATCTGGATGATGTTCGCGGTACTGGGCATCCCCATCAAGGCGCAACTGGGCCTGAACGAGACCGAATTCGGCCTGCTGGCGGCCACGCCGGTGCTGAGCGGCTCGCTGGTAAGGGTGCCGCTCGGCATCTGGACCGACCGCTTTGGCGGGCGCATCGTGTTCTTCATCCTCATGCTGGCCACCGTGCTGCCGATCTGGCTCATTTCGTACGCCACCGCTTACTGGCATTTTCTCGTGCTGGGCCTGTTCGTCGGCCTGGCCGGCGGCTCGTTCTCGGTCGGTACGCCCTACGTGGCGCGCTGGTTCGGCAAGGAGCGGCGCGGACTGGCGATGGGTATCTTTGGCGCCGGCAACTCCGGTTCGGCGCTGACCAAGTTCGTGGCCCCGGCCATCATCGCCGCCTTCGGCTGGCAGATGCTGCCCAAGGTGTATGCGGTGGCGATGCTGGTCACCGCCGTCGCTTTCTGGCTGTGTTCGTTCAGCGACCCGAGCCACAAGATGCCGGCCGGGGTGTCCTTCACCCAGCAGATGAAGGTGCTCAAGGACCCGCGCGTGTGGCGCTACTGCCAGTATTACTCGGTCGTGTTCGGCGGCTATGTGGGCCTGGCCTTGTGGATGACCAAGTATTACGTCAGCGAATACGGCTTCGACATGCGCCTGGCCGCGCTGCTGGCGGCATGCTTTTCGCTGCCGGGCGGCGTGCTGCGCGCGCTGGGCGGCTGGATTTCGGACAAATACGGCGCCTACAAGGTGACCTGGTGGGTCATGTGGGTGTGCTGGGTCTGCTTCTTCCTGCTGTCGTACCCGCAAACCAACATGATCATCAAGACCGTGACCGGCAGCACCACCTTGCAGATTGGCGTCACGCCCGTGATGTTTACCGTGCTCCTGTTCGTCGTCGGCGTGGCCATGGCGGTCGGCAAAGCCTCGGTCTTCAAGTTCATCGGCGACGATTTTTCCGACAACATCGGCGCCGTCTCGGGCGTGGTGGGCCTTGCCGGCGGCCTGGGCGGCTTCGTGCTGCCGATTATGTTCGGCGCCCTGGTCGACCTGACCGGGGTGCGTTCCTCCGCTTTCATGCTGCTCTACGGCGCGGTATGCGTGTCGCTGGTGTGGATGCATTTCAGCTTCAAAGACAGTGCACGCCCGGTCGCCCCCTAATTCAAAGGAGAAATCAAAATGAGTAAATATGTGATCGCCACGTGGGAGCCGGAACTGCCGGCCTTCTGGCAAAGCAGCGGCAAGGCGACCGCCAACCGCAACCTGTGGATTTCGATCCCGGCGCTGATGTTCGCGTTCGCCGTGTGGATGGTGTGGAGCGTGGTGGTGGTCAACCTGCCCAATATCGGCTTCAAGTACAGCACCAACCAGCTGTTCTGGCTGACCGCGCTGCCGGGCTTGTCCGGCGCGACCTTGCGCATCTTCTATTCCTTCATGGTGCCGATTTTCGGCGGGCGCAAGTGGACAACGATCTCGACCGCCTCGCTGCTGATTCCGGCCGTCGGCATCGGTTTCGCGGTGCAGGACGTCAACACCAGCTATCCGGTCATGCTGATCCTGGCCTTGCTGTGCGGCTTTGGCGGCGGCAACTTCGCTTCGTCGATGGCCAACATCAGCTTCTTCTATCCGAAGGCGCAAAAAGGTTACGCGCTCGGCATGAATGCCGGCCTGGGCAACCTGGGCGTGTCGGCGGTGCAGTTCGTGGTGCCGCTGGTGATCACCGCCGGCGTGTTCGGTGGTCTCGGCGGCGAGGCGCAGCAGTGGGTCAAGGGTGGCGCGACCAAGGCCATGTGGCTGCAGAACGCCGGCTTCATCTGGGTGCCCTTCATTGCGCTGACCGCGATCGCAGCATGGTTCGGCATGAACGACCTGGCCTCGGCCAAGGCGTCTTTCTCGGAGCAGGCCATCATTTTCAAGCGCAAGCATAACTGGCTGATGTGCTGGCTGTACACGGGCACCTTCGGTTCGTTTATCGGCTATTCGGCCGGCTTTCCGCTGCTGATCAAGACCCAGTTTCCGGACGTTAATCCACTCGACTACGCCTTCCTCGGCCCCCTGGTCGGCGCGTTGGCGCGGGTGGTGGGCGGCATCGTGGCCGACAAGCTCGGCGGCGCGCGCGTGACCCTGTGGACCTTCGTGCTGATGATCGCGGCTGCGGTCGGCGTCATCCAGTTCCTGCCGCATGGCGACGTGGCCGGCAACTTTACCGGCTTCTTCTGGATGTTCATGCTGCTGTTCGCCGGCACGGGCGTGGGCAATGCCTCGACCTTCCGCATGATTCCGGTGATCTTTCTCACTGAACGCCAGCGCGCGGCCGAGGGCAAGGGCCATGCCGCCAAGGAACAGGCAATCGTCGACGCCAACAAGGAAGGCGCGGCGGTGCTCGGCTTTACGTCGGCGGTGGCCGCGTATGGCGCGTTCTTCATTCCCAAGTGCTACGGCACCTCGATCGCCATGACCGGCGGTCCGGACGCGGCGCTGTGGTGCTTCGTCGGGTTTTATGTCTCGTGCATTGCGGTCACGTGGTGGTGCTACGCGCGGCGCAACGCCGACATGCCTTGCTAATGATGGGAGCGGTCATGGAAAAGACCCGATTCGCGCCCCAGACCTTCCTGGCGCGGCTGCCGCTGTTCGACGCCATGTCTCCGGAGGAACTGGAGGCCATCGCGGCCGGCACCAGCGAGCGCCATGTGGGACGCGGCGAGATCATCTTCCAGCGCGGCGATGCTTGTCGCGGCTTTCACCTGGTCATTTTCGGCCAGGTGAAGCTGGCGGCCGGGGTGGCCAACGGGGCCGAAAAGATCATCGAACTGATCGGCCCCGGCCACAGTTTCGGCGAAGCGCTGATGTTCATGGAAAAGCCCTACATCGTCTCGGCCACGGCGCTGGCCGACTCGCTGCTGCTGCATGTGACCAAGGAAGCGGTGTTCGACGGCATTGCGCACGACCCGGGCTTCGCGCGCAAGATGCTGGCCGGCCTGAGCCGGCGCATGCATGGCCTGATCTGTGACCTGGAATCGGTGGCCTTGCAATCGGGCACGCAGCGGGTGATCGGCTACCTGTTGCAGGACGAGGCGACCGGGCAGGGCGCGCAGTTGACACTGCCGGTGAGCAAGGCGGTGGTGGCCTCGCGCCTGAACCTGACGCCGGAGCATTTTTCGCGCATTCTGGCGGACCTGAGCGTGCACGGCCTGATCGGCGTGCAGGGGCGCAACGTGACCATCATGAATATCGACGGCTTGCGCGAGTACGCGGGCTGAACGGAGCAGGACATGCAAGACATCGAAAAATTCGTACGCGGCTTCAGCCGCTTCCAGGAACAGTACTTCAGCGACGAACACGGCGTCTATGAAAGCTTGCGCGGTGGACAGCGTCCCAGCACCTTGCTGATCGGCTGCTGCGATTCGCGGGTTGATCCGATGCTGCTGACCGGCAGCGGGCCGGGTGACATGTTCGTGGTGCGCAATATCGCCAACCTGGTGCCGCCGTGCACGCCGGATGCGCCGCCGGGCGTCAGTTCGGCCATTGAGTTTGCCATCTGCAACCTCGAAGTGGCGCGGGTCATCGTGCTCGGGCATGCGCGCTGCGGCGGCATCCGCGCCTTGCTGGCGCCGCAACCGCTCGCGCCGGAGCAGCAGGAGACCGGCTTCGTCGAGCGTTGGATGCGCATCGCCGAACCGGTGCGGGTGCGCGTGATGCGCGACCTGGCGCACAAGAGTTCGGAAGAGCGGCACAAGGCCTGCGAGCAAGCCAGCATCTTGCAGTCGCTCGACAACCTGCTGACCTATCCCTGGCTCAAGCGCCGGGTGGAGGAGGGCAAGCTGGTGCTGCACGGCTGGTATTTCGATATCGACAGCGGCGCGCTGATGGGCTATTCGGCGCGCCAGCATGCGTTTTTGCCGATGGTATGCCCGATCGATGCCGTCAAGGGGCGGGTGGTGCCGGTCGGAACGCCCTGATCGGTGCACGTGGCGCCGCATGCTACGAGTTTCTCGATGATCGGACCGTTTCCGTCCTGTTTCGCTTGAGCAGGTTGAATGCACTGTACTGAACCGAGCGCCAGGGCTGCCAGACCCGCACGCCCGACCAGACCTACGAGCTGGTCCGGGTACGCAAACAGGCGCTGATCGATGAGCATAAGGATCAGCTCGCCGGCGCCATTGCGCGTGCCTATGTCAGTGAACTGGCAAGGATGCGGGCGCCGGCCGACCATCCCGTGGCCGTGGGATACCTGGAGCGCGCCCACGCGGCGTTTCAGAAGATGAAACAGGGTTTGCCCGCAGCGGACGCAGCGATCGTCGAGAACGTCTTTTCCGACGGCAAACCACTTCCGGAGCGAACTGAACAGGTGATCTGCGACAGCGTCTGGACCACCAGCCATGCCATCGTCGACGCGACAGTGGAGGATGCGCGCTGGCTCAGGATGGCGGTGACGCATTTTGAATATACAAGGGCTTTCCAGGGCGTCGCCGCGTCGCGCGTATCGCGTCCGACCCCGCCTGGATTTACCCCCGGCAAGGCGTTCGTCCACCGGCCTCTGTTGCTGGCGCGCCGCAAGGTCAGTGGCGCGATGGGCGTGACCATCCTGGTTGATTCGACGGGCAAGGTTTCCGACGTGAAGATCGCGTGGAATAGCTTGCGTCCTGGATATGTTACCAGCGCGAACGGCGACAGTTTCACGGCCGTGGACTTGGTTTTGCCGGTGCTCAGCGCCTATTTCAGCGACGGGCGATTTGAACCGAGGTTGGTCGACGGCGTTCCGGCGCCATTTTCGGTTTCGCAAGAAATCGAATGGAAATAGTTTCGCTTCCGGCCTCCCGATATGGCAGGTTCGCGCTTAGTTTAGCGCAAACAGACCGCTTGACTTCGGCAGAATAATGGGATGGCGCTGTACCTCGCTTCCTGATGTTTTATGGAATGCGGCAGCGCATGTATTGCGGCGTGGCCTTCAACGCCATGCTCATCGCCATTTATTCTCAGGAGGCTATTATGTGGATCGGATCCATCGGGCTGGTCGCAGCGACGAAAGATGTTGCCAATGCCGGCACCGATAACCTGGTGCAAGCCAGCATTTTAAGAAACGGGACCGTCATCCGGGTGTTGAACCTGGATTATGCGGAATTGGATGACCACGAACGCGGCGACGACCGCAGCTACGTGTACAGCGGACCGGCCAAACTGCCGCGCAGGAACGACCTGACGCCGGTACTGCCACCTGGAATCGGCATGATTCCGATGCCCTATCCGGGCTATGGATTCGAATTTTCGGAAGGCCTGAGCGGTCACCTGCAAATTCAATTGCGCATTAATGGCGACGATATGTGGATCAAGGATAGTGTCGATCTGTACGTCAAATTCATTCGCCTGCGCGCCACCAGCTTTGATACGCTGGCCTGGCTGGAAGATACGGAATGGACATATATCGCCAGCTGGAATCAGGACGTGCCCATGTCCACCGATGCCGATGAAGGCGTGACCACCTGGACGCTGAATCTGGCGTAAGCCGGACGATGTTGATCAGGCGGCCTGTATTAGCAGGACTGATTATCAGGACTGACGCATTTTCCAATGGCCGGGGCTTGTTCATGCCGGCCATATTCAATTCATTCAACTTTTCCCCACTCCTGCCGTTAATGAATGACGAGCACGGTGAATAACCGTCCATTCCCGTCAAGATCGCACATTCACGGCGCGCACCGCGCCAACAAGGAGAGGTCATGAGCATTACCATTCCCAACACCACAGCGCCGTCAGGCGCCGCGCCGATCGTACTACGCGAGGCCGGACGTCGTTCCGGCGAGGGCGCCGGGGCCGACCAGGCTGTCAAAAGCGACAAGGTCACCCTGAGCGGACCGTCCGAGCCGCCCCTGACCTACGGCGCCCCGCGCGCGGCGACGGTCCAGGCCCCGCCCGACCTTGACGCCCTGCTGGCCGAATCCGACCGCCAGGCGCAGGAAGTCATCAACCTGATCCTGCCGGCGGTCGAGCAGCAAGGGTTGAACCTGGCCAAGGTGATCAGCGGCGAGCAAAAACTTACTGCCGACCCGGCTACGATCGCGGAGGCTAAGGCGGCCACCGGCGACGAGGGCGAGTTCAGCGTCGCCAAGGTGTCCGGACGCATTCTCGACTTCGCCAAAGCGGCGATTGGCGACGATCCGTCCAAGCTGGCGTCGATCCGGGCCGCCGTGGAGCAGGGCTTCGAGGACGCCGCCAAGGCGCTCGGCGGCACCTTGCCCGAACTGAGCGAGAAGACCCGCAGCACCATCATGGCTGCCTTCGACAGTTGGGCCGATGACGGCAGCACCGTGGCCGACAAGGGCAGCGAGAGCAAGGGACCGGCCGACATCGTCTGATGAGCGGGGCCGGGCACAGCCAGCCCGGCATGCTGGCCATTGAGTCGCAGCAGTCCTTTCGCCATGCCCGCGTACCGGCCTTGCGCCAGTTCAGCGGGAAGCACGCGGCGCCGTTGCGGGGCGGCGTCCGTCCGCACGTTGATGGGCCAAGGCAAGCTGGGCGAGGATAGGAAGGTCATACGAGGCACGATCGATTGGCATGGTGTAATCCGACTCTGTGATTTCGGTGTCGACATCCGAATGCCGGTACATCAGCCATTGCTTCGGCAACACGGCGGGCTTGAGGGTGCGCCCGTCAAGCAACCATGCCGGCTTGTTGACCACGCTGACCGCACACATGCTGTGGGCCGTGATCACCAGCGTGTCGCCCGGCCGGGAGCTGCCTTTGAAGACGCGCTCGACCCTGAACGTCGCCTCCTCGACACTGTACTCGTCGTCCTGCGGATTGCGTTTCTTTACCTGGCGCGCTTTGATCAAGGTGAGCAGTTCAACCGAGTCGACACTGTCAAAGCGTTCCTTGACGCGCTGTGGCGTCTGCGCCCAGTGAGCGTCGGGAATGGGTGTGCAGGCAGCAGCGGAGCAGCTTGCCAGCACAAGAATGATGCTGAAAACGGGTTTGAATAATTTCATATCAGAAAGAATAGCACGGGATGTCCGGCTTGTAGTGCAGACAGTATTGCTTTACAGGTAAGCAATTTTCTTGCCGTTTGGACGTACATTGATGACAATGCAATCCTGATACCACCCAGAAAGTTCCAAGATGACAATGCCGCCCCGAGGCGCACCCCAATGACGGCGCCCCAGCCCACTTACCAGGACCGCCTCGCAGGCGGCCTGGTCGGCCTGCTGGTCGGCGACGCGCTCGGCGTTCCCTTCGAATTTCGCCAGGCGCGCGACATTCCGCCGGCCGGCCTGATCGATTTCGTCCCACCGCCGCAATTCGACCGCGCGCATACTAGCGTGCCGCCCGGAACCTGGTCGGACGACGGCGCCCACGCGCTCTGCCTGCTGGCCTCGCTGCTGGAGTGCGGCCGCCTCGACCTGGAAGACCTCGGCGCGCGCCTGCTGGCGTGGTACGAGCACGGCTACATGGCGGTCGACGGCATGGTGTTCGATGTGGGCCTGACCTGCGGCGCCGCCATCCGCGCCATTCGTGCCGGCACGCCTGCCCCCCAGGCCGGGCCCGCCGGACAGTACGACAACGGCAACGGCTCCCTGATGCGCGCCTTGCCGCTGGCGCTGTGGCACCGCGGCTCGGACCAAAGCCTGGTGCATGACGCCCACCAGCAATCCCTGCCCACCCACGGCCACCTGCGCTCGCAAGTATGCTGCGCGCTGTACTGCCTGTGGGCACGCCGGGTGCTGGCGGCCTCAAGCGACCCTTGGGGCGAGGCGGTGGCGAGCCTGCGCGCCCTCTACGCCAGCATGCCGGACGCACTGGAAGAACTGGAATGGTCGCTGCGGCCGGACGACGCGCCCGAAGGCAACGGCTCCGGTTATGTGGTCGATTCACTGCGTTCGGCGCGCATGGTGCAGGACGCCGGTACGTACGACGAGGTCGTGCGCGCAGCCATCGCGTTGGGCAACGACACCGATACCACGGCCTGCATCGCCGGCGGCATTGCCGGCATGCGCTTCGGGATCCAGGGCATTCCCGAGCGCTGGCGCCACCAGCTCAGGGGAAGCGAGTTGTACCAGCCGCTGCTGGACAAGCTGCTGGCCGCCACGGTGGATGCGCGATGAGCATCGCCGATGGCGACCCCGCACCCAACCTTGAGCGGGTGCTGGAATCCGCGTTCGCCGCCTGCCGGCGCGAGCATGACCGGCGCCTGACGCTCGAACGCGTGCTGCTGCATCTGATCGAGGACGAAGCCGCCGGCCGCATCCTGGCCGACTGCATGCCGGCCGGGAAGGTGGCGCAGCTGCACGCGCATGTGCGCGCCATGGTGGCCGACCAGCTTGCGGCCGAGGCCAAGGCGCGACGCTGGCCGACCGGCGCCCATGCGCGCCTGCTGGCGCTGCTCGCGCATTGCCTGCCGTTCGGGAATGCCAGGCTCGACAACTATCTTGGCCGAACCATCGCGCATTGCGAGCAACTCGAGCATGCGCTGTGGAAGGCGACGGTGCGTGGCGTCGCCATGGAAAGGCCGGTCGACACCGGCATCCTACTGCTGGCTATCGTGCGAAATCGCATCGGGCTGGCCGCCGCTGCCGTGGAAGAGCATGGGATTGACCGCTATCGACTTGCCTGCCGCGTTGCGTATGGTGCGGCGGCCGCTGGCAGCGACGATGCGTTGCTGGCCGGCAGCGAGACAGCGCGCTTGCTGGTGCTCAACGACGATGTCACGGAGATGGTCTTCGTGGTCGAGGTATTCGAAACGCTCCTGGCCTTGCCGGCGGACCAGGCGAATGCCCTGATGATGCAGATTCACGATGAGGGAGAAGCCGAGTGCGGCGTTTTCCCCTTGGCTATTGCCCGCGCCAGGGTGAAGGAAATCGAAGCGCTGGCGGGGGAGCGCTGCCAACCCTTGCGTGTCCGGCTGGCCGCGCCGCGCCATGGCGCGTGAGCGCGCAGGTCGCCCTGCGGGACCATCGAGCGCGCTGTCAGGCCGGCGCTGGGGCGATGCGGCTGCGATGGCGCCCTGATCCGGCAGGGCGTCTTTGATGACGGCTCAGGCAGCGCCCAACAGGACCGTTGACGCTCTCTTGCGCGCCCCCATGGTGGTTTTCGGCGCCGCCGCGCGGCCCTGGCCGGGCGCATCGACCTTGAAGACCTTGACGGTCTCGACCAGGTTGCCGGCTTGCTCTTCCAGTGATTCGGCAGCGGCGGCGGCTTCCTCGACCAGCGAGGAATTGCTTTGCACCAGCGCGTCCATCTGGACAATGGCCTGGTTCACTTGCTCGATGCCCGACGATTGTTCCAGGCTGGCCGTGGCGATCTCGCCGACAATGGTGGAGACGCGGCCGATGCTGGCCACCACGTCGTTCATGGTCGCGCCGGCGTGATCGACCAGCTTGCTGCCCAGGTCCACCTTGTCGACCGAATCGTTGATCAGGGCCTTGATCTCTTTTGCCGCCCCGGCGGACCGTTGCGCCAGGTTGCGCACTTCCGAGGCCACCACCGCAAAGCCGCGGCCCTGTTCCCCGGCGCGCGCCGCTTCCACCGCCGCGTTCAGCGCCAGGATATTGGTCTGGAACGCAATGCTGTCGATCACGCTGATGATGTCGACGATCTTGCGCGCCGATTCGTTGATGGAACCCATCGTATCGACCACCTGCGCGACCACCGCGCCGCCCTTGATGGCGACCTCGGAGGCGGAGGCGGCGAGCAGGTTCGCCTGGCGCGCGTTGTCGGCATTTTGCCTGACGGTGCTGGTCAGCTCTTCCATGGAAGAGGCGGTCTCTTCCAGCGAACTGGCTTGCGATTCGGTGCGCGCCGACAGGTCGGCGTTGCCGACGGCAATGTCATGGGTGGCCGCCGAGATCTCGTCCGAACTTTCGCGGATCTTGTGCACGGTCTGGCGCAGGTTGGTGCTGATGGTATTCATGCTTTGCAGCAGCTGGCCGACTTCATCGCTGCGCTCTTCGACGGCGTCGCCGTTCAAGTCGCCCGAGGCGATCTTGCTGGCGGTATCGATCGCCTGTCCGAAGCCGGCCTTGATGTGCCGGTAGATCAACAGCACCGTTGCCAGCGACATCGCCAGGGACACGCCAAGCGTGCCGATGGCCGTCCAGAAAGCGGTATCGGCCCGTGACGCGGCCACGCGCACCTCTTCACTCGTGCGTTGGTCGAGCATGGCCAGGAACTCGTTGACCGGCTTCATGATCGTTGCCTTGTTCTTGTGGTAATCGGCGTCGTGCATGATCTTGCGCGCCAGGTCCATGTCGGGTTCGCGCTTTTGCGTGAACTTGCCGGCGCCGTCATCGAACAAGCCCTTCACGGCATTCATGGCGATCACTTCGGTCTTGACCAGGGCGTCGGAGTTGTCCTGGGCTTGCTTGAGCTTGGCGAATTCGGCATCGGTAAAACCGGCCTTGCGCATTAGGTCGGCGAGCGCGACGGCCTGCCCGTCCGGCGTCGGTTTGCTGACGCCGGCGGCGACGAAATCCCAATAGATGCGTTCGTAATGTTGCGGACGGGGCTTGGCGCCGTTGCGGATGTCGAGAATGTCCATGTACTGGCGTTCGTAGGCGGCATCGCCCGAGACGACGAAGGTGCGCGCAAGGCGGGTCAGGTCGTCGGAGCTCTGGCGCAGTTCATCGGCCAGCAGGAAGGACTGGTAGCGGTTTTCGCTGGCGCGCATGGTTTTGTCCTGCTCTGTCGAGACGCGCGCGAAGGCCATCAGGGAGCACACCGACAGCGCCACGCTGACAAGGAAAAACGCCGTAAAAATGATGCGGATCGAATAATTCTTGAGCATGGGGCCCCCCGATGAGTTCAACGTCGTCCGGCGAGAAATCCCGACACGATGTCTGATGTGCCATCGCAATCGACTGCGGTGATGCATGCAGTCTCGCGAACTCGTTGATCCATGTCAACACATTGCAAACTATTTGCTGTGTGTGTTGAGGGGCGGGCAGGTGGGAAACCGACTGCCGCCGGCGCGCTTCCCCCATGCCGGGCGGTTACGCGCAAGCCATTGTTTAATCGATTGTCATGAGGCGTGAGCGCAACACCTGGCCAGTACGGCTTGGTGTCCGGCTTGGTGTCAGGTCTGACATTCAGACACGGCCTGGGCAGTGGTGATCGTTCAGCTCGTGTCCGAATGTCAGACCTGGCACCAGTTGTACGTGGTGATCGTTCGTAAGCGGCCAGCGGCCCCACCTGTACAGCCTGTTTAGCGCGAAGTAAAGTCGGGGAATGGCAGCAGCGAATCAATCTGGCTGTTGGGGCACGTCGGGAGACGTTCCAGTACGATGGCCAGCCAGCG
>NZ_VUYU01000050.1 GCF_011682065.1 Massilia rubra
ACTCTTCAGTTCAATCTCTGTTTAATGTCCTTGCGGACAGATCGCTCACTCAAAATACTGACAAGCTCATCTTTCGATGCGCCGTGTTTCTTTTTTGTGAACATTTGATAATTTAAGTATTCAACGTTGCTTACGCTTCGTTGGCACCTTCATCAAACGCCCACACTTATCGACTGTTAATTGTTAAAGAACTTATTCTGTACCGCCTTCTGCCGTTTGCTACGAAGCGTTGTGTTCGTTGCAGCAGAGAGATGAGATTATGCGGCGTTTTGCGTTTTTCGTCAACCTCTTTTTTACCACATCGTCTCGTTCGAGACGCCCTTAACAACCCGCCAACTACTTGATTTCGTTAACGTTTTCTTCGGGGAGGCGAACTATAGCAAACCCTCTGCCGGCTTGGCAAGAGGGTTTTATGCGACCGCTCCGGGCACACATTTTCGCAACGTAACGCCCTCTTCTGGCGCGCCATCACCTTACATGCGCTGCCCCAACGCATCTCTGCCCAGCAGTCCGTACCCATCTCGTTTTCGCAGCAAGAAGGGCGGCATTGCCAATGCATCGATCGGTGTCCGGCGGAACGTCTCGACCGCTTCCGCCGGCGTTTCGACGATCGGTTCTTCCCTGCGGTTGAACGATGTATTGAGCAGCACCGGCACGCCGGTACGCGCTTCGAACGCGTGCAGCAAGGCGCGCAAAAACGGATCGTCGTGCGACCCCACCGTCTGCAAGCGCGCCGTACAGTCGACATGCGTCACCGCCGGAATGAGGCGCACCGCCTGCTCGCGCACGGGCGCGGCGTACTGCATGAACGGCACCGGCCGGCACACGTCGAAAAAATCTTCCGCCCGTTCAAGCAGGACCATCGGCGCCAGCGGACGAAACCATTCGCGCTGCTTGATGCGGGCATTGATATCGTCGCGCATCGCACCAACGCGCGGGTCGCCCAGAATGCTGCGGTGCCCGAGCGCACGCGGACCAAATTCGCTGCGGCCCTGGTACAGCGCCACCACGCGCGCTTCGCACAACAGGTCGACCATGCGTGCGCACATGGCGGCAGGATCGTCAAGGCGCTCGATCAGCAAGTCCGCGCAACTCTGCGCGGCGGCCTCGATCTGGCCAGCCAACGGCTCCGGTCCCATGTAATCGCTGGTCCAGCGGAAATCGCAGGATTGCCCGCCCAGCTCGGCCAAGCCGTACAAGGCGCAGCCGATAGACGTGCCCGCGTCGCCCGGCGCCGGTGGAATGAACACCCGGCGAAACGGGGTTTCGCGCAACAGGCGCTCGTTGGCGGAGCAGTTCAGCCCGGTACCGCCGGCAAAGCACAACGCGCGCGCGCCAGTCTGCGCATGCAGCCAGCGCGCCACCTCCAGCAATGCCTCTTCGAACGCCCGTTGCCCCGCGGCGGCCAAGTTGGCAATATCGGCAAAGCGCGCATCATCCGCCCCGCCGTAGCGAAAGCGGCCACGCTCGGCAAACAGCTCGCGCCAGCGCTGGGGAATCGTTACCTGGCCGTCGCGCACGTCGAGCGGCGGCAAGCGCAGCGCCCTCGCCTTGCCATGCGGCGCCAGGCCCATGACCTTGCCCTCGTTTCCCTCGCCCGGAAACATTGCCTGGGTCAGCAGGAAATAGAACATGCCCAGCCCCACCGGCTGCTGCTCGTCGCGATTCCACAGCTGCTTGCCGATACACGCCACCCGCTGGCGGTCGGCGCGGTAGAACGACGCCACCTCGCACCAGTCACCCGGCACATCGGCCGCGCCCGCCCAGGTTTCGGTCAGGTCGGCCACGCGGCTGCCCTGGCCATCGATGATCATCACGGCGGCATCATCGAAAGGCGATGGATGGAACGCACTGTATACATGCGCGAGGTGATGCGAGATGCGCGCGCGCCGGCAGCCGGGCGCCAGCGCCAGCGTGTCGGCCAGTTCGTGCTCGTATTCGGCCACCCGGGCGAACTCGGCATCGCACGAGTAGCATTCGACCAATATATCGATCGGCGCGTCGAGCCCGGGCAGGCGCGGCGCGTAGATCTTGCGGACATCGTCCAGCCGCCCCCAGTGATGCTTGTGCCGCGTCAGGCGTTCTTTTTGAATCGCCCAGGCCAGCTCGGACCCGTGCATCAGGCAAATACTTGCGTCCTGCGTCCGGTTAATGCCAAGAACCACAGGCGCACCGCCGCCCCCGCCTTGCGTTACTGACTGCTTCCACATGATGCCGCCTCCGCTCCAAGAAGTATGTTCACTTGGTTGGAGCGGCCGGCGGCATGTAAGTTCAACATCGATTCAAACGCAAACGCAGGGCCTGGCGTTTCGATGCAGGATCTTGCCAGAGGTAGAAGCCGCTGAACGCATCAGGCCGGTCCGCAATCTGTTGCGCTGCAGGGTTTTTCACCGCGCCAGTTTCGCGCCGATAAAGAGATCCTCGATGATTGAGGCTCGGAATGCGCTTGTTTCTTCCGTGCCGTCGATATTCATCAACACGGCCACGGCTTGGCTGTGATCTTCCGTCAGAGCGACCATGTTTGAAGCGCCATTGTCGGTGCCGGTATGGCCAACGACCTTTCGATTCTTTGTTTCCTCATCAGTCCAGCCAAGCCCTTGGTAGGGGTATATCTTTCGATCCACTTGCCGGCGCAACATCTCACGCACCGCATCCGGAGACAAAATGGCATTCCTGACCTGTTGCTGCGCCAACATTGCGTGGAGCGATTTTGCCAGGTCGCTCACTGAACAACGCAGCATGCCGGCAGGCACGTCCGGGTAGCCGTCTTGCGGCAGTTCCACGAACTCGTCGTTCTCAAACCTGTAGGGCTTGGCAAGAACATCCGCTGCAAATTCCTTGAGGTACCAGTGCGCGTGGGTAATACGAAGGGGGGAGAGGATGTTGTCTTCCACATAGGAAGAAAAGCTCTGCTTACTGACAGCCTCGACCACGTAGCCGGCCAAGGCCGCACCAACGTTGCTGTAATCCCATTTTGCGCCGGGGCCGGACTTGAGGAAGGAGGTGTCGGGTGAGTAGGCGCGGCCACCTTTCACGAGATATTCCTTGAGGAAGCTAGAAAGACTTTGGGTTGGATCACCTTCGCCCGAAAAATCCCCATGCCCCTCGTCCGATATGCTGGACGTGTGGGTGATCAAATGGTGGGGCGTGATCGCCACACGTGGATGATTGGGGTTTCTGACGGGAAAATCGATGAACTCGTTAATATCGTCGTGCAAATCGTACCCGCGGCGCTCGAACAATTGCACCAGAGCGGATGCGGTAAACAGTTTGCTGACCGAGGCGAGATGCATGGGCGTCTGAACCGTCATCTTTCGCTGCTTTTGGAGATCGGCGAAGCCGAAAGATGCCGCGTACCGCACAGCTTTGCTTTCCGACGTGATGGCAAATGACGCACCGACCACTTTGGCAGCCTTCATGCGTGCGGGGACTCCTGCCTCGAAATCGCGTCGCCATTTCTCAAACGAGCCATTTTTTTCTTCAGTCGCCAAGCCAAGGGATGCCTGAGGCACCAACACGCCGGCCAATCCCATCTTGATCAATGACCGCCTGGTTAACAACATGATTAGTCTCCTTTGTGAGCGCTGCGCATGGATGGCCTGACGCGGTCAAATTCTAATCCCTGCGGTCACGCTGTGGCGATGTTTTTCTCCAGGCTGTCAAGGCAAGTGGAAGGCGCACGATCCCCTCTCTTGCGAAGGTAGTCGCCCCGGTGATGCTTGTCGACTATCCAGGTTGACGATCCATTTAACGCAGGCTCAGGGTCTGACGTTTCCAGGCAGGATCTTGCCAGCGGTAGAAGCCGCTGAGCGCATCAGGCCGGTCCGCCGTTTTTTCCACCGCCAGCGTCTCGATATCGACAATCTCGAATGCGCGCTTGATGCGTCCCTCGATCCGCGCCTCGCGCGCCACCAGCACCTTGGGCGAGCCCGGCACCCAGCCGGCGAACTCGGCGTATCCCAGGGTCGGTTCGATCGGCGCCGGCGGCAGCACATCGACGCGCCAGCCGCCCGCGCCGCGATGGAACAGCCACAGTTCGCGCCAGCCGTCGAGCGGCTGCACCGCCAGCGCCAGCGCACTGGCCTGCGGATTGGCGCGCGCCGACGCATTCCACACGATGCCGTAGGTGCAGCGCGAGGCCAGCGGCGTACGCGCGTCGTGCTGCGCGTCGACCAGCAGCACGCAGGTTTCGCCCGGCTGGCCGGGCCGCGTGAGCACATTCAGGCCGGCCGGCGCGGCCACGGGCAGCTCCGCCGCCCAGCGCACGCTGCCCGCACGCACCGCCGCTTCGGCGTAAGCGCTGCGATCCTCCTCCGCCAGCTCGGTCTTGTTCACGCTGGCCAGTTCCACAATCGCGCGGTTGGCCGCATCGGTCGGCGACGCATTCTTGCGCGCCAGCTCAAAGGCGATCGACGACCAGACTGCCGCGCGCCGCGTGTACACACGGTTGCGCACATGCTCTGGCAGGTCTTTCACGTCCACCTTGTCGAGCACCTCGGCGCGCCACTGGTCGAAGGCGTTACGCTGCGCCACCTTCAGCGCCGGGTCGACGCACTCGTCGCGCGTAAGCCCCAGCGCCGCCGTGGCGCGCTGGGTCGGGGTGGACGCCATCGCCAGCACGCGCCGGAACGCCTCGCCGTCGTAGCACAGCACAATCGCGCCTTCGCGCTCGTAGCTGCGAATGACCACGCCGTAGTTGGCCACCACTTCCAGGTGCGCCGCCACCACCGCTTCGCTGCGTTTGTCCAGCCGCGAGGAGGCACGCCGCGCCAGCCGCTCGGCCATGCTGCCGAGTGCATCGAACACCTCGGCGTCGATGGCGATGGCCGGTGCGGCCTTCAGGAAAGCGGCCGCGTAGCCGATGCCCAGCGCCTCGGCGCCCGGCGTGTCGCGCACGAAGCGCACCACGGCCTTGAGTTCGGGCGCCGCCGCCGGGGTCAGGTCGAGCTGGCGCACGTGCGCCATGCGCACGTAGCCGGCCCGTTCGCGCCGGTGATCGTACACCTGCAGGTAATCCATTTTGGCGCCGCGGATTTCCAGGCTGTCGCCCTGCCACAGCACGGCCTGGGAAGGGGCCGAATCGCGCGGCGCGGCGCGCAGTTGCATCTCGTCGCGCGTGACGATGGCGATCGCCGCTGCGGCGGTAAGGGTAGCGAGCATGCTTATTGTTCCCCGGTTGCGGTGTCGGCTTCAGGCGCGCTTGCCACGGCCGCCGGCGCCGGCGCGTTCTTGCCCTGCCCCAGCAGCGCGGCGCCGATAAACCCGCCGTCGGTCGGCGGCGCGGCGATGATCACCGAGACCTTGTCGGACAATTTGTCGGCCATGGTCTTCTGGATGAGCAGCGGGTGGCGCGAGATCACGGCGCCGTCGCGTTCCATCTGCGCGGTGCTGACCTTGCCGACCACTTCCTGCCGGTACGCTTCGGCGTCGGCCAGCTTGCGGCGCGAATCGGCTTCGCCGGTCGCTTCGATCACGCGCGCCTGGGCCGCGCCTTCGGATGTCTTGATGCGCGAGGTCTTCTCGGCTTCCGCTTCCAGCCTGCGCTGCTCGATCTGCTTCTGCTTGAACGGCAGTACGTGCGCCATGGCCTGCTCCTGCGCCTTGGCCGCGATGATTTGCTCGTTACCGGCCGCTTCGGCCGCCTTTTCCCGCTTGATCTTGTCGGCGTCGGCTTCGAGCGAAGTCTGCTTGACCTGTTTTTCCTTCAGTTCGAGCGTGTAGCGCATCTTCTCGGTCTGCAGTTCTTCGGCCAGCAGCGTTTCCATCCCGGCCATGTACTCGCGCGGCAGCGTGATTTTGCCGATCGTGACGTGACGCAGCAAGATGCCATCGGCGGCCAGCTTGGGTTTGAGTTCGGCCTCGATCGTTTGCTGGATCTCGGCGCGCTTGCTCGAAAAGATCTCGCGCACGGTGTAGCGCGTAACGACTTTGTAGATCACGCCCTGCACCGCAGGGTCGATCACGGCCGTGCGGATATCGTCCGGCAGGGTTTGCGCCACCGCCACCAGCTTGGCCGGATCGATCGCGTAGCGCACGCTCAGGTCCACGCCCAGCGCCAGCCCTTCGACCGACTGGTAAGGCTGTTCGCCGCTGCCGGCCGCCTTGTAGATCTGGTCGAGCGCCGGCAACTGGCGCAGTTCATGCACGCCGGGTATCAGCACCACGGTGCCGTCGCGCACCACGCTCGCCGCGCCGCTCAACTGGTTGATGCGGATGCCCACGTTGCCGCGCTCGATCTTCGCCACCGGCGGATGCTTGACCAGCAGGTAACCGGCGCCGCCGAGGGCGCACAGCGCCAGCACGCTGCGCAGGCCCGGACGCGGCACCGCGCGCGCGCCGGAACGCGCCACCACGCCGGCGCCCGCCGCCCCCTTCGCCAGCGCCGCACGTACCGCCAACACCACCTTCTTGATCCGATCGGACATTTGCCTCACCTTTTAGTTTTCCGGTCCTGCACCCGCATGACCCTGAGGCGTATCGTGCCCGTCATGGCATGGAAGTATCAATCCCCCCGCCGGGCCAGATCCCTCACCGCGCGGAGCTTTGGCCTCGCCGCGTGAGGAAAAGCTCACAGGCCGCATATGACTTTTCGGTCAAAAGCGGGGATACTGGCACCCTTACCAAACAGCAGGAGCAACACATGCCCAAAGTGGCCGTCATCGAGGATGACCTCCCGACCAGTAACCAGCTGCGCAGCTGGATCGAGGCGGCCAAACCGGGCATCGTCGTCGACCAGTGGTTCAGCCGCGACGAGGCCGAGGCGGCGATTGCGCGCGAGCGCTACGACCTGGTGGTGCTCGACATCGAACTGGGACGCGAGCGCCATGCGGGCGTGGCCATCATCAACGCCATCAACAAGAAGCACGCGACCCCGGTGCTGGTGGTGTCGGCCATGCCGGCCACGATCTACCGCAGCATCATGAAGGCGCTCGACGCCTGGGACTACCTGCAAAAGGCCACCTTCGAGGAGGCCGACTTCACCGACACCTTCCTCGAGATCCTGCGCGCGGTCAAAGAGCGCGACAAGCCAGCCCTGGACGCCGACGAACTGGCCATGGATCCGCTGCGCCAGCGCTCGCCCACCTGGCGCGGCCAGCGCATCAACCTGCCGCTGACGGCGCAGCGCATCCTGGCGGCCCTGTTCGCGCGGCGTGGCCAGGTGGTGTCGTACGAGGAGTTGTACGAGGTGGTCAAGAGTGGCCGCAACCGCGACAACATCCGCAAGCACGTGAGCACCATCCGCGATGCTTTCCGCGAGATCGACCCGACCTTCGAATGCATCGAGAACGTGCCGATGCGCGGTTTTCGCTGGGCCGACTGAATGACGCAGCGCCGGCGCTGGTTCGTGCCCTACCGCCTGCGCATCCTGCTGCGCGCGGCCTTTTTGCTACTGGCGCTGGCGACCCTGGGCCTGGCCGTCTCGGTCCTGCAGCAGGAAAAGCAGCTCAGTTACAGCAATTACCAGGCCAGCTTTCGCAAGACCGGGGAGCAGATCAGCGCCACCCTGCGCCATCCGGCCGGACAGCTTGCGCTGCTCAATCCACCGTTGACCGGAGCTACCGCCCCGGGCTTGCGCCCGCTGCTGCTGCCGTTTCCCGCGCTCGACTTCGACGACCAGCAAAAGGTGCAGCAAGCGGTGGCCATGTCGGGCTGCATGCGCCAGTTCGGCCCCAGCGCCAACCTGTGCGCGGCGATCGGCAACAACCCCTGGGCCGGGGGCTTCATCTACGTGGCCGGCAGCGTCGACCTGGCGCGCCTGGTCTCGCACCGCAGCGGCGATGAAGTGCTGAACCAGTCGCACCGGGTGCGCGTGAGCGTGTCGCTGCGCGGGCATACCTACCAGTGGATCGCCCCATTCGAGGAAGAACCGCGCCAGCCGAGCGGCCCGCATGCGCCCCTGCGCGGCCGGCTGACCGGCTTTAACGCGGCCGACGAAGGCCGCAAGCACACCCGCCCCGTGAAGGACTTCCGCGGCTGGATATGGCAAAACGCGCAGTGCAACGAGCCGGCCGCCGGCGCCGATCCGGCCACCTGCCTGCGCAATGCCTTCTTTTCGGTGCGCCTGCCGGTCAGCGTGCTGCAGGAAGACCTGTTCGGGAGCGACAGCGCCAGCGAACGCAAGGCCTGGCCGCCGCCTGACCTGGACAAGATCCGCGTCAGCGTGGTGGTGCTCGCCCCCGGCGCAGGCGCGGTGGCGCTCGACAGCGACAAAGCCAGCGCGGCGGACGGCTTCTCGCTGGCCGACCTGGCGCCCATGCTGCTGCCGGGCGAAACGCTGCGCATCGAGAAGGTCGGCGCCGCGGCCGGTGCGGCGCCGCTGATCAAGCTGGCCGGCGCCAGCGGCGCCGGGGACGCGTCGCAGCACTTCCTCACGGCCCTGATCCGGCGCCTGCCGGTCGACATCTACGACACGCCGCTGGCCGCCACCCACCGGATCGCCACCCCGCTGGGCAGCTACGACGTGGTGCTGGCCGGCGATGTGCGCAGCGTCAGCCAGAGCCTGGGCGTGGTGGCCAGCCGCATGGCCTGGTTTGTCGGCGCGATGCTGCTGGCGCTGATGCTGGCGTGGCTGGTGATCGAAATCGGCATCATCAGCCGCATCAAGGAACTGATCGAGCGCGCCGATTCGGTGGCGCGCACCGTCAAGGAGCGTAGCGATGCGTCGCAGCCGGACCTGTCCGACCTGCGCGGCGACGATGAACTGGGCGTGCTGGCCAGCTGCCTGCACGACCTGCTGCGCCGGGTGCGCGAAGATGTCGAGCGCGAAGCCATCCGCACCGAGCAGGAACGCGACATGTGGCACGCGGTCGGCCACGAGATCATGTCGCCGCTGCAGTCGCTCATGGCGCTGCACGGCACCGACGGCAACCAGAGCGCGCGCTATGTGCTGCGCATGCAACAGGCGATCCGCGTGCTGTACGGACGCGCCTCGCCCAGCGAAGCATTCCAGTCGACCGTGCTGCAGGTGACCGAAGTCGACCTGACCGCGTTTTTGCGCAACGTGGCCGCCAACGCACCGTGCGCGGGCATCACCGACGTGGTCTTCCACGGCGCGCCGCAGGCGGTGCTGGTGCGGGCCGACGAATATTCGCTGGAAGACGTGGTCACCCATGTGCTGGTGAACGCGCAGCGCTACCGCCTGCCCGGCACCAGCATCGACATCACGCTCGAGGCCAGCGAAACGAGTGCCGGCGTGACCATCGCCAACCGCGGCCCGAGCATCGCCGACGATGTCATCGGCAGCATTTTCGAATACGGCGTGTCGGACCAGGAAGAAGCCGGCGCGCACGGCAACCGCGGCCAGGGCCTGTTCGTGGCCAGGACCTACATGGCCAAGATGGGCGGCACCATCGTCGCCAGGAACCTCGGCGACGGCGTCGCCTTCGTGCTCACGCTGCAGCGCGGCGCCGCCTAGAATTTGATTGCCTGATTTACAAGCAGTTCTGCTCCGGGTTACTATTCATCTCTATTCAATCATGGGCAGACGCGGTGAGACTGATTCGTACGACCCGCCTGGTACGCAGGCAAAAACACAGTGCAGTCCAGTGCGAAATCGACCTGTGCGAACTGCCCGAAGGCGCTGCGCGCTATCTCGTGAACGTGCGCCAGGGCCGCAGCGGCGACGACTGGCGCGAGCGCACGCGCACCGCGCAGCCGGTCGACCTGGCCACGGCGGAGCAGCTCTTTGCCCAAGTGCTGGCCGAACGCCAGGCGCAGGGTTTCACCGATGCGACGGCGGCGCCGCCCGCGCAAGCGGACGACATCGCGCCAGCCGCAGCGATTGACCCCGCACGGCACGCGGCCGACGCCGTGCTGCTTGGACGGCTCGACCCGGGCCTCTGGCGGCGCCTGAAAGACGGGCAGCGCACGCGCACCGTATGGCGCATCGGCGAGCGCCGCCTGGCCGCCGTGGTGCCGCTGATGGTCAGCCTGATCGGGCGCGGCACCACGGCGCTCGACTACTGCCTGGCCTGGGCCATTGGCCGCTGCGGCGACGCCGGCGCATCCCAGGCCATGCTCGAACTGTCCACGCGCGGCAGCTCGGACGCGGTCTGCCGCATCGCCAGGCAGGCGTGGCTGCAACTGGCCGATGAAGCGGAACTGCGCCAGCACGCCGATCAACTGACCGCCGCCTGGCCGGCGCCCCTGCGCGGCGCCTGGGTCGCGCGCGACCAGCAAGCCATTGAGCAGCTGTGCGCGCAATCGGATCAATGGAGCACCTTGTCGCCGTCGGACTGGCTCGAACAGCTCGACCAGGTGGCGTTGGCCGATCCGCTGGCGCGCGGCATCCTGCTGGCGCAATTGCGCCAGTTGCCCCTGCGCGCGGGGACGTTCCGGGCGGTGCGGCATATTTACAAGGCCGCCGAAATGCGCGAGGACGGCGAGCTGTTTGGCCTGATCCAGCAGCGTTTCGACACCACGCCGGCCCAAACGTCGAGCACCTATGTCCGCGTCGACCGCAAATGGATGGCGTACGCCGAGATGGCGGCGCGCCCCGACAGCACCGTGGCCTACAGCACGCGCACACGCGACTACCTGCGGCTGCGCGGCTGGCGCAAGCTGCGCCGCCTGGCCCAGGATGGCGAACCGGCCTACGTGAGCATGGCCACCGGCGCGCTGCTGGCCATGGACGACGCCGACGCCGGCCAGCCCTACACCCGCGACGGCCGCTATTACTGGCTCGATGGCCGCTATCAACAGCACGGCAACCGCAGCTACGACGCCTACAGCCACTGGACCATGTTCAACCGCCTGCTGCGCAGCGAAGGCGCATGGACCGGCAACCGCAGCGGGCGCAGTTGGTTCCAGGTCGGCCCGATCGTGCCGGCCAGCGGGCGCGAAGAAGCCTTTCCCGCGCTGTGGGATGCGCGCCCCGGCGCCTTGCTGTTCCTGATGCAGCGCAGCCGTTGCGAGGGCGTGCACGCATTTGCCGCGCGCGCGCTGGCCGACAACACTGCCTTCTGTGCCCAGCTCTCGCTCGACCAACTCGGTACGCTGTTACGCAGTCCTTACAGCGACACCGCGCGCTTCGCCTTTGCCTTGTGCCGCCAGCGCTTCGCCGACGGCGTGCCCGATACCCGCTGGCTGCTGCTGTTGCTGCAATCGAGCCTGCCGGAAGCACGCACTTTCGCGCTGGAGTGCATCAGCCGCGCGCCCGATCACTACTGCGCCGACGCGCTGCTGGTGGCCACCCTGGCCTGCTCGCCCGACGAAGCGGTGCGGCGCCATGGCCGCATGCTGTGCCAGTGCGCGCTGGCCCTGCCCGGCCAGGCCGACGTCATCGTCCTGCTGCTGCTCGACTGGCTGGACAACTGCGGCGACCTCGATCAGGCCGAAACGGTGGTTCCCGGGATCGCCGCCGACCTGGTGTGGCTGCTCGATCGCCCGCTGCGCGCGGCCGCCGCCGTGGCGCCTTACGCGCGCCTGCTTGCCCTGCTCGGGCATCGGCTGGCGAGCGTGCGCATCGCCGCCGGCGAATGGCTGTTGCGGCATGCCGAGCCGGCGGGCGCGATTCCCCCTGAAACCCTGGCGGCGCTGCTGCAAGAGAGCGACGCCGGCGTGCGCGCGATCGGCATCAAACTATTCAGTGCACTGCCGGAGCACATGCTGGCCGGCCAGGCCTTGCTGTTCGCCGTGTTCTGCACCCATCCGGACGCCGGCGTGCGGCGCGCCATCGACAGCGCCCTGCAGCGCATCGCCCCCCTTGACGCGGTGTTCCGCGCCACCCTGCTGCCGCTGCTGCTCGACACCCTGTTCCATACCGAGCCGGCCGAGGGCGTGCACGCGGACCTGATCGCATGGATCCTGGGGCCGCTCAACTCCGGCGCGGACCATCTCGACCGCGCGCTGCTGGTGCGCCTTTTGTCGGCGCGTAGCAAAGGCGCGCAACTGCTCGGGGCGCAGATGCTGCCGCGCTTTTCGAATACCGATTTCAGCGTGGCCGACTGGGCGCAGTTCGGACGCAACGAAAACGCCAGCGTGCGGCGCTGGGCCTGCGCGGCCTTTACCGAACACGCGACCCGGGCGCGCACCCAGATGGAAGCGGCGCTGCGCCTGCTCGACAGCACCTGGGACGATACCCGCGCCTTCGCGCGCGAGTTCTTCAGCAAGCAATGCGCCAGCGAAGACTGGACGCCATCCCTGCTGGTGAGCCTGTGCGACCACCTCGACCCCGAGGTGCAGCGCTTCGGACGCACCATGCTCATGACCCACTTCGATGTCGCCGACGTCACCGAATACATGCTCAAACTTAGCCAGCATCCGTCCGCCAACATGCAGCTGTTCGTGAGCAGTTGGCTCGCCAGCGCAAGCGCCGGCGACCTGTCGAAGCTGGAACGCCTCGAACCGTACTTTTTGAACGTGCTGTCGCAGGTCAACCGCGGGCGCGTGGTGAAGAACCGCGTGCTTGATTTCCTGCGCGCGCAGGCGCAAGCGTCGGAGGCGATCGCCGCCTTCGTGGCCCGATTGTTCGCGCGCCAGGTGCTCACTGTCACCATCACCGACAAGGCGCAGTACATCGAGGGCTTGCGCGCGATCCAGGAACGCTTCCCGGCACTGCCGGCGTTGATGACGATCGAGCCGCCGCGCGCGCACGCAAACCCGCTGGGACCACAATGAAATTCGAATACCGCTACTACGGCGCCAGCACCGTCAGCAACAGCGCATCAAGCACCGAGATGCGTTTCGCGCCCGACACCTTGCGGGCGCCGACCCATTTCGTGGCCCAGCTGAACAAGCACATTCCCTTCCGCGAGGCCATCTCCGCGCTGCACGACGTGGTGGTGGCCGACCAGCGTTACCAGCCGCCCGACAAGACCGCCTACCTGGCGTGGCGCGCGCAGAACGAAGACCCGGCGCTGGCCGAACTGATCGACCGCAACGCGGACCTGCGCGCGCGCATGGCGCCCTTGACCGAAGAACTCAAGGAACTGCGGGCGAAAAAGAGCCTTATCCTCAAGCCCTTCGCCGCCGCCCAGTCGAAATACTTCGACTATATATACAAGGCCAATTTCGATGCCTGGGTGGTGCTTGATCCGGTCATCACGGTGCACCCGGACCGGGTGTTCTTCGAGTGCTTCAGCCGCGACGAGTCGAGCTATGCCTCGCTCAGTTGCAGCCACGAGGTATTCGACCGCGTGGGCGACTTCGCCTGCGGCACCACCAATGTCGACTACTCGGAAGGACTGTACGGCGAGTTCCAGAAAATCCGCGACTACAAGACAACGCGGCTGGCGATCGATCCGAGCGGCTTCCAGGTCGCCACCGCGGGTGATCCATCGTTCAAGGAAGAGAAGATCGACGTGCCCGAAACCTGGGTGCGTGGTTTTCTGCAGGTGAGCAGCGCGATGAACCTGCCGGCGCGCAGGCTCGATCTGCATCCAATGGATGTGCACAATTTCTGCCATCTCCTGCGCCGCAAGAAGGAGCGCGTCGGTCCGCGATCGATCCGTTTCATCCTCAAGCCAGGGGAGCCGATCCGCGCCCTGTTCGAGCCGTGGAACGATGAACTGGTGTGCCGCCGCTCGATCTACCAGGGCAATGCGGCCGAAGAAATCCGCATCTGGGGGCGGCGCCGCCTGATGCTGCTCGAACGCCTGATCCCGGTGGCGCACAGCTTTACCGTGCACCTGATGGGCAGCGGCATGCCGAGCTTCTGGATCGCCAACCTGCCCGACATGCAGCTCACGCTCGGCCTGTCCGGCTGGACCGCCAACGACTGGGCGCGCGCCGGCCAGTTCGACCTGCTGGCGCCGCGCGGCGAGGTCGATGACGACAGCAAGTCGCGCATTTTCGCGGCGCTGGGGCAGCGCTGGTTTGCCAGCGCCGACCAGCTGGCGGTCGATACCGGCCTGGCGCGCTCGATGGTGGAAAGCGCACTGACCATGTACACCCAGGCCGGGCGCGTGATCTACGACCTGACGCAGGGCGTGTACCGCCTGCGCGAGTTGTCGCGCGAGCCTTTGCCGCTGGACGTGCTGCGCTTTGCCAGCGCGCTGGAAGAAAAGGCGGCGACCCTGCTGGCGGTACAAAGCCTGAGCGAACAGGCCAGCGAAGCGCTGCTCGAGGGCGGCCTGCGCCTGCGCGCGCGCAGCAAGGAAAACGGTCGACCGTACCAGGTCATGCTGCGGCTCGACGCCGACCGGCGCATCGTCGATGGCAGTTGCGAGTGCAATCACTACACCCAGAACCGCATGTACAAGGGGCCGTGCGTGCACATGCTCGTGCTGCGCATGGACCAGGCCAGGCGCGACGCCGCGCTCGACGCTTGATACGCGATGGACGCACTTTTACTAAACCACGGATTCAAACCAATGCTTGAGGAGCCCGGAATTCACCTGTTATACTCGCATCAACAAGCACGGCGGGATGGCTCTTGCAAACCGGACGGCGGATCGCCGTCCACGTTGTCAGCTCTTCCCACGCGTCACTGGCACGCTCTTCACTGTGCCGTACCATCACCAGTAGCGCGACACGGTTTGGCTTCCCTGAAGCCGATCAGCGCTACTGGTGCGGTACGGCGTCGAGTGGAGCGCTCCAGTCCTGCAGGCCCTTCGATGATTGTCCCGCCGTGCTTGTGTAGTTTGCGTTTTCCCGACAGTGTTTTCCGTGGTGCTCTTCGCGAGACCAGGACACGATGACTTCCCCTACTCCCTCTCCCTCCGAACTGACGCGCGCGCAGTTGTACGAGCGCATACGCGGCAGCTCCAAAGAAGAAGTGGTGCTGACCGAGATGCAGCGCCTGGGCTTCTGGCCGGCCGACAGCGGCCAGCCATCGGTCGAAGCGGACCTGATCCGGCGCGAAACGGAACTGACGCAAGCCTTGCAGAAGTTGGGCAGCGAGCTGCATCACCTGCAAAATCCGGAAGCGGCGTTGCGCATGCTGCGCAAGGAGCGCATGGCCAAGGCCAAGGCGCGGCGCGAGGAAACGCGCCAGAAGCGCGCGCTGGCACGCTTCGAAAAAGCCCAAGTGTGGCACCGGCGGCGCGAGCACGAGGTGCTGTATCTCGGCGCGGGTGTCTCGGGCGGCTTGAATCACGCCGAGAGCGACGCCGCCAAACTGGCCGGGCTGGCGATGCCGGTGCTGCACAAGGCGGAAGAACTGGCGCAGGCGATGGGGATCACCCTGTCCGAGCTGCGCTTTCTTGCGTTCGAACGGCGCGTCTCGCGCATCAGCCATTACCGGCGCTTCGCGATGCCCAAGAAAACCGGCGGCGAACGGATTATTTCGGCGCCGATGCCGCGCCTGAAGCGCGCCCAGTACTGGGTGCTCGATAATGTGCTGGCGCGCGCGCCGCTGCACCAGGCGGCGCATGGCTTCGTGCCGGGCCGCTCGATTGTCAGCAACGCGGCCCCGCACGTCGGCCAGGCTGTCGTGATCAATCTGGACCTGAAGGATTTTTTCCCGTCGATCGGCATGCCGCGCATCAAAGGCGTGTTTGCGCAACTGGGCTACAGCGAACAGGTGGCGACTATCCTGGCGCTGCTGTCGACCGAAGCTGCGACCGATGAAGTAAGCGTCGATGGCGAGACGTTTTTTGTGGCGCACGGTTCACGCGCGCTGCCGCAGGGAGCGCCGAGCAGCCCTGCGTTGACCAATATTTTGTGCAAACGGCTCGATGCGCGCCTGCAGGCATGCGCGGCCAAGCTGGGTTTTCGCTACACGCGCTATGCCGATGACCTGACGTTTTCGGGTGACGCCGAGGCGCGCAAGCTGGCCGGCAAACTGCTGTGGCGCGCCAAGCAGATCGTCATCGATGAAGGCTTTACCCCGCATCCCGACAAGCAGCATGTGATGCGCGATGCGCAGCGGCAGATGGTGACCGGGATCGTGGTTAATCAGAAGCCGTCGCTCGAACGCGAGACCTTGCGGCGTTTTCGCGCCACGCTGTTCCAGCTCGAGAAAGATGGACCGGAGGGCAAGCAGTGGAACGGCAATACCAACGTGATCGATGCGATGGAAGGGTATGCGCAGTTTATCCGGATGGTCGATCCGGCCAAGGGCATGCCGCTGCTGGTGCGCGTGCGCGCCGTGCGGGCGCGCTGGGGAGCGGCCGGCGTCGAGATGAAACTGTCGCAGTCGAAGCGCAGCAGTGCGTTTCGGGCGCTGTCGGCCCAGGGCAAGGCGCCTTGGGATGGCTGGTGGCAGGCGACCGTGGCGTGCGCACCAGTGCTGGAGAAAACCGCCGCGCAGCTGACCACCGAGAAGAAGGGGCGCAAAGCTGCCGAGGTGGCTGCGGCGCCCGTCGACTTGAAGAAGCCTGCCGGCGAGAATACCCGTGTGGCGCGTCCTGCGGCGAGTGCGCCACTGGTGATCGAAACGCCTTCGGTCCAGGCTACTTCCAGCAAGCCGGCAGGCGATAACAATCTGCGCGTGGCGATTGCCGTGCAGGCGGCGCTGGTTCTTGCCTTTGCGCTGGCAACGCAGCGCGTGCTGCCATGTATTTGCATGGCCGTGATCGTGTTTCAGTCGGCGGTTTTCCGCAAACCGCGCTGGGGATGGTTTATCTTTATTGTGGTGGTGTGGAGCGCGATTGCGCTGAAGTGGTAATGAGGAAGCGCGCGGGCCAGTTGGCCTCGCGCGCGGGCTGCACATAGTCCCGATTTGATACTAAAACGCGGACGAAAAAAACCCCGGTTTGCACCAGCGCGATCTTGAACGCGCTTGGGCTTACCGGGGTCTTTCTCTTATAACTAGCCTGACGATGACCTACTTTCACACTGGTTGCAGCACTATCATCGGCGTAAAATCGTTTCACGGTCCTGTTCGGGATGGGAAGGGGTGGTACCGATTTACTATGGTCATCAGG
>NZ_VUYU01000051.1 GCF_011682065.1 Massilia rubra
ACTGCACAAAACGAGGTTCAGCGCCCATAAAACGGGCGGGAAGCGGCTCGGTCTGACATCAAAAAAGCGCATCTGCCGGCATCGCGACCGGCGATTACGCGGGATTTACCGGTAATTCGAGGTGCCCGCGGGTTGAGCATGCTTTCCCGAGCCAGCAGCGCTCAGCGGAACTTGTAGCGCTCGCCCGTCTTCAAATCGAGCGCGAACTTGACGCCATTCTCGGTCACCGGCACTTCATCGGGCGGTTCGTCCCCTGCCAGCGCGCCTTCGACGAACGACAATCCTTCACCCTTGCGCACCAGTTCATCGGCGCGCTCGTAGACATTGCGGCAACCGGTTTCGGCGATCAGGGTTTGCACGATCGGCACCTTCCACGCGTCCACGCCGGCCGCCTGGAATTCGCAGATCAGATAACCGTCTTTGCCGCCGTACTGCTCCACCAGCAAACCCGGCAAGTTATCCGCCTCGGCGTTGACCAGCTTGACCACCTGGTCCGGGCGCGCCTTTTTCGCCGCCGCCGCGCTTTTCGCCAGCGCCGCTTTTACGCGCCGCTTGATCAGCGCATGGTCGACCGGCTCGCCTTCGTCGAAAGTCCACACCCGCGCGCGGATCTGCGACTTGGAATTGTAGGCGGCGCGCGCCAGGAATTTGGTCGACGACGACTGCACGATGGCGGTGCCGCCAGCCTTCATTTTTTCGTTCGGCTTGCCGTCGACTTTCTCGATGGCGGAGGCGTAAATCCAGGGCTCGCCGGCGAGCAGGCTCTTTTCCTTGCCCTGTTTGATGGTGATGATCAGCATGTGGTTCCAGTGAAAATGCATTGCAATGCCACATGATACCGCCTGCCGGCCCATTTAGAGCCCCTCCTCTACCCCGGAGAAATATTTGTTGCGTCTGGACCGATCGGTCTATAGGATGGACTGCATGAAAACAAGCGATGCCAAACAGCGCCTCATCGGCGCCATGATCGACGCCCTGCAACGCCGTGGCCTGCACGGCAGCGGCCTGACCGAACTGCTGGCCGCCGCCGACGCGCCCAAAGGCGTGCTCTACCATCATTTCCCAGGCGGCAAGACCGAACTGGCGGTGGCCGCCATCGAGCTCACCATTGCGCGCCTGTGCGACAGCATGGAAGCGAGCATGGCCGCCAGCGGCGATCCGGGCGCGGCGCTGATGATCTGGATTAACGGCGCCCAGAAGCGGCTCGACGCCAGCCACTACGAACGCGGCTGCCCGCTGGCCACCATCGCGCTCGAAACCACCGCCGACGACGTGGCGATCCGCGCGGCGCTGGCCAGGGGCTTCGCGGCGGTGCGCGACCGGATTGCCACGGGCCTGGTCAACGCCGGTTACGAAGCGGCCAGCGCCCACGCCACGGCGGCCCTGCTGCTGGCCGCCTACGAAGGCGGCCTGCTGCAAGCGCGCGTGGCCGGCACGCCGGAACCGATGGCGCTGGTCAGCGCCGCCCTGCTCACCTATCTGAAA
This sequence comes from Massilia rubra, assembly GCF_011682065.1. Classification (GTDB taxonomy): domain Bacteria; phylum Pseudomonadota; class Gammaproteobacteria; order Burkholderiales; family Burkholderiaceae_D; genus Telluria_A; species Telluria_A rubra. The sequence continues at coordinate 1,486 of NZ_VUYU01000051.1, forward strand.
CTGCAGCGTCCCAAGGAGCCCGATCATGAGTAAGCCTGTCGAAGCCGAATCGCTGACCCTGACCACCGCCGACGGCTACCCGATCGCGGCGCTGCGCTACCCGGCCGCCGGGGCAACGCGCGGTCACCTGGTGGTGGCCGGCGCCAACGGCGTGCCGCAGGGTTTCTACCGGCGCTTCGCCCTGTACGCCAGCAGTTGCGGCTACAACGTGATGACGCTCGATTATCGCGGCATCGGCCTGTCCAGGCCGGCCTCGCTCAAGGGCTTTCGCATGGATTACCTGGACTGGGGCCGCCAGGACCTGGCCGCCGCCGTCGAGGCCATGAGCGCGCCCGGACTGCCCTTGTATATGGTGGGGCACTCCTACGGCGGCCACGCCTTTGGCCTCTTGCCCAACCACGACAAGGTGGACGGCCTGTACACCTTCGCCACCGGCGCCGGCTGGCATGGCTGGATGCCGCCGATGGAACGCCTGCGCGTGCTGCTGATGTGGCGCGTGGTCGGCCCGGTCATCGTGCGCATCAAGGGTTACCTGGCCTGGAACTGGATGGGCATGGGCGAAGACCTGCCGATCGATGTGTACCACCAGTGGAAGCGCTGGTGCACCTTTCCGCGCTACTTTTTCCAGGATCCGCAGATGACCCACATCGCCGCCTCCTACGAGAGCGTGCGCAGCCCGATCATGGCCTGCAACGCGCTCGACGACCTGTGGGCGCGCCCGCCCTCGCGCAACGCCTTCATGTCGGCTTATCGCAACGCCGGCTGGCAGTCGACCGACATCGACCCGCGCCAGGCCGGCCTGGGGCCGATCGGCCACATGGGCTACTTCAAGGCCCACTGCCAGCCCTTGTGGGAAGGGGCGCTCGGCTGGCTGGAACAGCACGGACGGACTGGCCCGGCCGCTCCATCGCGCTAAATTGCAGCCTGTCCGCCGCGCGCCGCAGTCTGTCGCAAACGACACGCCGCGCGTTGCCGGCTTGCCTATTATGCTGATCAGGAACACCGTCCGATCATCCATATAGAGGAAGCCGCCATGACCCCAGCACCGACAGCCCGTTTCTCCCTGCGCCACCTTGCCCTGGCCGCCGTTCTGGCCTGTGCGCTGCCCGCCAGCCAGGCGGCCGGCGGTTGGTTCGGGGGCGAAAAAGTCCAGGGCAGCACCATCGTCAAGCGCCAGGCGCGCGCGCTGGGCCACTTCACCGGCGTGGGCGTGAGCCTGCCGGCGAAGGTGGAAGTGCGCATCGGCGGCACCGAAGGCGTCACCATCGAAGCCGACGACAACCTGCTGCCGCTGATCGAAGCGGTGATCGAAGACGGCACGCTGCTGCTGCGCCCCAACAAACGCAACCTGAATCTGCAGTCGCGCAACATCAAGATCGTGGTGCAGGCCAAAAACGTCGATCACCTGTCGATCGGTGGCGCCGGCAGCATCGATGCCGACGCCCTGCGCGGCGACAAGGTCACCATCAACGTCGGCGGATCGGGCAGCATCGTCGTCAAGGGCATCGAAGCGGACAACGCCGTCATCGCGGTCGGCGGCAGCGGCAGCCTCTCGAGCGGCCCCGGAACGCTGAACAAGGCGTCCATTTCAATCGGCGGCTCGGGCGACGTCGACCTGGGCAAGGTCAAGGCGCGCGACGCAAAAATCAGCGTGGCCGGCTCCGGCGAGGCGACCGTGTGGGCCAGCGCCAGCCTGAGTGCCTCGATTGCCGGCTCGGGCGGCGTCAAATACTATGGCGACCCGACCGTGAGCAAGTCGGTGGCCGGTTCCGGCACCACGCGCCGCATCGGCGATGCGCCGCCGCGCTGACCCTTACAGATCGAAACGCAGTTCCGCCACGGCGGTGCGCTGGGTGTACGGGTGAAAGGCCCAGTAGCGCGCATTGTTCACGTTGTCGATCCCGAGCGCCGCGCTCCACTGCTTGTTGATCTTGTAGCGCACCCGCAGGTCGGCCACCAGATAGTCGGATACGCCCATGTAGGTGGCGCCGTTCGGATCGGTGTTATCGAGCGTGCCGTATTGCTTGCCGCTGTAGCGCACACCCACGCTGCCGACCCAGTCCCGACCCAGGTGATAAGTCGTGAGCAGGTTGGCGCGCCACTGCGGCACGCGCGGCTGGCGCTTGCCGACACTGGCCGCAAAGCCGCGGTTCTGCGCGATGGTCGAATCGGCGTAGGTCAGGCTGCTGTTGATGGTCAGGCCGTGCACCAGCACGTCGTCGCCCTGCCATGCCATTTCCAGCCCGTTGGTGCGGATCTTGTCGACGTTTTGCACCGTGTTCACCAGGTTGGTCAGCGCTTGCGAGTACAAGGCGTCGCGCGTGGTTTCATGGAACAGGGTGGCGCGCAGCGAGGTGTCGCTGGTCACCCGTTCGGCGGTCAGTTCGCCCGTCCAGGAGCGCTCTGCGCGCAGGTTCGGATCGCGGTTGACGATCTGCTGGTCGACGATCGATCCCTGGAACAGTTCCGCCGCGGTCGGATTGCGCACCGCGCGCCCGGCCGAGGCCTTGAACGCCCACTCGTCCGTGGCCTGCCAGGCCAGCGCCGCTTTCGGCGACCAGCTCGTTTCCGTGCGCTCGCCGAACGGCAGCGGCGCCACCGAGGCGGCGTTCGACACTTCGCCGCCGTACGCGCTCCAGCGCTCCGCGCGCATGCCGAGCGTGGTCTTCCACTGCGGCGCAAAGCGCCAGGTGTCCTGCGCGTACAGGCTTTGCAGGCGCGTGTTGCCATTGAAGGTGGAGACGGTGGCGCCGTCGCCCGCGCCGATCCAGTCGCTGCTTGAAAACACGCGCGTGCGCAGGGCCGCGCTGTCGCTCTGCACGCCCATGTCGACAACGTGGGCCGGCGTCGGGCGCCAGATGCCCTTGAGCGCCAGGGTGGTCCAGCCGCTGCCGCCCATGTCGGTTACGTTGCCGCGCCCGGACTGGCCGATGCCGGCGACCGGCACCACGGGCGTACGCACCATATCCCTGGCGTAGTCGTATTTGCTGGCCGCCACTTCCCAGTCCCACACGCCCTTGCTATGCTGCTTGAGCGAGAAGCCGTGCATCAGGTGTTCGAGCTTGCCGATGGTGGGCGCCAGGTCGGACGCCTTGAGCTCATAGCGCTTGCCGCCCATGTTGATGAAACCGTTGGCGTCGCCACGGACTACCTTCGCGCCGTTGGCGTCGCGCAGGTAGGTGTCGGCCGCGCGGTGGGCGTCGTTGCCCCACCATCCCAGCGTGTAGCTGGCGCGCAGCACCGGCGATACGTCGTAGGCCAGCTTGATCTTGGCGTGGTCCTGCACCGTGTGCGACTGGCCGCTGGCGCCAATGATCAGCCAATCCTTGTTGGCGGAATTCTTATCCGGCACGGCGCCGGTGACCGGCAGGCCGGCCGCGCTATTCACGCCGCTTGACACCAGCTTGTTGGCGAACGCGATCGGCTGGCCGCGGCTGTCGAGGCGCGACAGATCGACCCACCACGACCACGCGCCCTGGCGGTTGCCGACCGAGGCGCTGCCCTGCCCTCCGCCGAAGCGGTCGTCGGTCCCGTACTGGCGATAGCGCTGGCTGAAGGCGGACAGCTTCGCGTGCGCTTCCAGGCGGCTCGGCATGCGGGTCTGGAAGTCGACCACGGCGCCGGCAGAATTACCCGGATAGGCTGCCGAAAATGGCCCGTACAGCACATCGACGCGCTCGATTTCCTCGGGCGAGACCATGCCCCAGCGCGGGGTGAAGGTGGCGCCGTTGCCAAGCAGGTTAGAGAGCAGGATGCCGTCGGCGTACACCAGCGAACGCGCACTGTTGCCGGTGCCGGACGCGCGGCTGGCCAGCACCGCGTGGTCGTAGTCGCCGATGTAGCGCTTGCGCACATTCAGGCTGGGGAAGTATTTGAGCGCGTCTTCGCTGTCGGTGGCGTTGATGCGCTGTTCCACCTGGGCGCCGCTGATACTCTCGATCGTGGTCGGAATCTGGGTCGGCAGCGAGCTGGGACGGCCGCCGTTGACGGTCACCACCGGCAGCTTGTCGGGCGTGTGGGTAGCCTGCGCCACGGTGGCGGTACAGGCGAGCAGGATCCCCAGCGCCGGCGCGCTGGTCATAAACGTTTTCATGGCGAGCCTTTAGTGGTGCGGTGCGCCGGCGACGGCGGGGGTAATCTCGATAAACGGTGCGGGCGAGGCCAGCTTCGCGCCGCTGGCGTCGGGAACGGCGTCCCAGTCCATGCGGCCCTGGTCGCACAGCTGCGTGACCTTGAAGTAATGCTTGCCGACGCTGGCGGGCAGCTTGACCTGCATGACGAATTCGTCGTAATGCGCGTCGAGCAGCGGGCCGCCTTTCCAGGTGACCTGGTTGGCCGTGCCGCTCAAGGCCCAGCCGGTTTTGGGCATCGGCTTGGCGCCATTGAAGCCGTCGGGCAGGGTCACGACGAGCGTATGGGTCGGGCTGCCCTTGCAACCGTGGCCGACACGGAAGGTCAGTTTTTGGTAAGCGCCGGCGGTGGCGCTGGTTTGTTCGAGCGTCACGTGGGCGTGCGCAAGCGGCGCGGCCAGGGCTGCGCAGGCGAAGAGAAGGCGAATGTTCATGATGGGGTCCAGGTTGGGTAGCGTATCAAGTTCAGTGGCCGGCGTGCGCACCGGCTTGGCTGACAAAGTTCAGCGGCTTGACGGGAACCTGGATGGTCATCGATTCGCGTTTCTTGTTCGGGTGTTCGACGGTCAAGGTGAGCGGCACGGCGTCGCCCGCCTTGAGCTGGCGTTTCAGGTCGATCAGCATGAAGTGGTAGCCGCCCGAGGCCAGCTTGACCGCTTTGCCGGCGGGGAGGTCGATGCCGTCGACCTGCTCCATTTTCATCTGGTCGCCCTTCATCTCCATCTTGTGCATTTCGACGGCGCCGGCCACCGGCGAGCTGGCGGCCACGAGACGCACATCCTTGGCCGACAGCAGTTGCATGAAGGCGCCGCTGGTTTTCTGGACCGGCACGGTGGCGCGTGCCCACGGGGCGTCGACTTGAATCTGGGCGAATGCGGACGAGGCGAGCGCGCACAAGGCGATCAGCGCATAAAAGTTCTTTTTCATGATGGTTCTCTGTAATAGGTCTGGAGACGCGGGCCTGCCGGGCCGGCGCGCGAGGTCGCGAGGGTGCGGCGCGCGCGGCGCCGCAAGCACTATCAGGGAACGGAAGGCGGGCCGCGCGGCGGGGCGGCGGTGAGCGCGAGCAGCGGCTGCGGCGCGCGGTAGAACAGGAACGGGCGCAGCTCGTGACCGCCGAGGATGGCCATGCCCGTGATCTGGTTCGGCATCAGCGAGTAGCTGCCGGCGTGCGGAAGGCAGTAGCCGCAGTCCTGCATCATGCCCGCTTCGGAGTGCTTGAGCTGGTCGGCGACGAAGCCGATGGCTTCAACGGCGGGCGCGGCGCGCATGCCGGCATCGGTGAAGCAGATATCTGCGCCGGGAGCATCGGCGCGAACGGCCGCCAGCGCGTGCGAAACCGACGGCGCGAGCACGTTCATCAGGATCGCGAGACACGCGATCCAGATTTGCAGGCGCCACTTTGTCGACTTCATATTCATGGGGTGAATTATATCGCAGCGATGCTGCGTTCGGGGCGATACCTCCGGCGGCAAAAGGACTAGGTGCCGTGCGGCATTTGGCGTTTTGATGATAAAACAACAGTTACAAAAAAGATAATTTTTCCTTGGCGCTTGACGTACTATTTGAAGACGCCCAGCTTGGGACGACCGGACTGGCGCTGCTGGCCGGGGTGGCGCGGCGGCGCAGGCGCCCTGCGCGCGCACAGGCATAGACCGGCCCGGGCACATTCCCCATCAACCATTCCGATCAAGGATCAACCATGTTCACCTGCGTCCGGCATATCGCCGTCAGCGCCATCGCCGTCACCGCCCTGCTCGCGCCCCGGTTCGCGCTCGCCGACGTGGTCCATATCGAAACGAGCAGCCTGACGTTCGACACCGGCTGGTCGCAGCGGCCCGAGACGCTGGTGTCGGACCTGAACGGGGCGGCCACTTTTTCGCTGGTCAACGCGGTCGACAATTTGCGTTACCAAAACACCTTCTACTACAACCACACGTACAGCGGCATGTTCCACGTGAGCGCGCGGGCGGGCTACAAGGTCACGGGCTACACCCTGTCCGGTAGCTTTGTCGGAGACCTGCGCATCGGGCGCTCGCCGGACGGATCGGGACGCCCCGGCGGCGCCGAGTCGATCGCCAACGCCTGGGCCATGGCGCAGGATGTCGCCAGCGGGGCGTATCTGGCGTCGGGCAGTTACGAGGCCAGCAATTTGCAGGGCGTGGGCGACTTCACGTTCGCCAGCGGCGTGCTCGATCAGACCGGGGCGTTCGATGTCACCTTCGAGGGCTACGCGTACGGCGCGGCATCGCCGGCCATCTGGACCACGTTCGACCCCGACACGGGCCCGCGAAACCACTACAGCTTCTCGAGCGCGGTTATGGAGCTGAAGGACCCGCTGCTGCTGACGGTGTACACCGAGGCGCTTGCGGTTCCCGAGCCGCACGCGTTCGCGCTGACCCTGACCGGACTGGCGCTGCTGGCCGGGGTGGTGCGGCGGCGCAGGCGGCCAGCGCCCGCAGGCATGAACACCAGTTTCGCGTAAAACCCCCATCAACCATACTTATAGAGGAAAACCCATGTTCACTTACGCCCGTCGTATCGCCGTCACCGCCATCGCTTGCGCCGCCGTCCTCGCGCCGCAGGCCGCCTTTGCCCAGGTCCATATCGAAGCCGGGGGCCTGACGTTCGACTCGTTCTATTCGCCGCGCGGCGAGTACCTGGTGTCGGATGTGGACGGGGCCGCGACTTTTTCGCTGGTCAACGCCGTCGACCGCATGAGTTATCCGAACATGACGACGTATTTCCAGGACTACGGCAGCATTTTCCAGCTGAGCGCACGCGAGGGCTACCGGGTGACCGGCTACAGCGTGAGCGGCGGCTTTTACGGCACCCATTATGTGGGCCACTCGCCGGACGGCTCGGGCGAACCGGGGAGCGCCGACAGCGGCGCCGCCGCGTGGGCGTATGCCAGCGACACCCCGGGAGGCGCCAGGTTTGCATCCGGCAGTCATTCGGCGTCGAACCTGAACGGGCATAGCGATTTCAGGATCGACAGCGGGGCGCTGGACAAGACGGGATCGTTCTATTTTTCGTTCGACGGCTACTCGTCCGGCTCCTCGTCGCCGGCCACCTGGTACGAGCCGGGGCAATGGTGGCCCTCGCGCGCATACTCGGCGGCCGAGATCGGGCTCAAGAACCCGCTGCTGCTGACGGTGTACACCCAGGCGGTGCCGGAACCGCACACGTATGCGATGACCCTGGCGGGGCTGGCGCTGCTGGCGGGCGTGGCACGGCGCCGCACACGCGCCGGGCAGAAAAAACGGGAAGCCTGAGCGACGGCATTCCCGCCTTGCGCCGCGCCGGTTTAACGCAGCGCCTTGAAATCCTCGCGCTCGATCAACACCGTGTTCACGCTGTCGGTCAGGTAGATCTGGCCATCCTGGATCGTGCATTGCAGCTGCATATTGCGCTGCGCCAGAGCTTCCAGCTGCGCGCTGGCGTCTGCCGGGATGTTAATCACGGTCAGGTTCTTGGCCCGTTCGAGTTTGTTCGCGATCTGCTTGTACCAGATATGGCTGGTCGCGCTGTAGCTGTACACGATCACGCGTTCGCTGCGCCCGCACGCTTTCATCAGGCGCTTTTCGTCGGGCTGCCCGACCTCGATCCACAGTTCGATCGCGCCGGTCAGGTCTTTTTGCCACAGGTCCGGTTCGTCGGTATCGAACAGGCCCTTGGTGAAGGTCAGCGATTCGCTCGCGTGGATCGCAAACGCGAGCAGGCGGATCATCATCCGCTCGTCGGTTTCGGAAGGATGCCGCGCCAGCGTCAGGATGTGCTCCTGGTAGTAATTGCGGTCCATGTCCGCAATCTGCAGCTCTGCCTTGTAAATTGTCGCTTTAAGTGCCATTGATACGCCTGCCTTTAACTTCTGTGTTTAACTTCTTCAATTTATTTGAACACGACAGTCTTGTCGCCATTCTGCAAAATGCGGTGCTCCACAAACCACTTCACCGCGCGCGCCAGCACCACGCATTCGACGTCGCGCCCGATCGCGCTGAGGGTGTCGGCATCCATCGCGTGATCGACCCGCTCGACATCCTGCTCGATAATCGGTCCTTCATCGAGGTCACCGGTGACGAAGTGCGCGGTCGCGCCGATCAGCTTCACGCCGCGGTGGTGCGCCTGCGCATACGGTTTGGCGCCTTTGAAACTCGGCAAAAACGAATGGTGGATATTGATCGCCTTGCCGCGCATCGCCTCGCACAAGCCCGGCGACAGGATCTGCATGTAACGCGCCAGCACCACCAGGTCGATCTTGTGCGTGTGCATCAGGTCGAGCACGCGCGCTTCCTGCGCCTGCTTGGCCGCCGCATCCGCGCCGGTGGCCAGCGGCAAGTGGTGGAAAGGAATGTTGTAGCTGGCCGCCAACTGGTAAAAATCCATGTGGTTCGAGACAATGGCCGGAATTTCCACCGGCAGCAGGCCGCTCTTGTAGCGGAACAGCAAGTCGTTCAGGCAATGCCCGATTTTCGAGACCATCAGCATCACGCGCGGCTTGGCGCGGGCGTCGTGCAACTGGCCGTTCATGCCCATCTGCGTGCACAGGGCCTCGAAATCGGCGCGCAGCACGGCGTCGCCGACCGCGCCTTCCTCCAGCGCAAAATGGACGCGCATGAAAAACAGCTTCGATTCGGCATCGCCGAACTGGGCCGAATCGATGATGTTGCAGCCATGCTCGGCGAGAAAGCCCGAAACACGGTGCACAATGCCGCGCTGATCGAGGCAGGACAGGGTCAATATGTATTCTGGATGCGTCATGGTCTTGTGGTAATTGGCGTGGGAACTGCGAACCTTGTATTGTCGCATGCGTCAGGGAAAATCGTGCCATTACAAAAAAGCACGCCCGTGCAGAATTGCGGTATAGTAGATAAATCACCACTTCACACAAGGACTCGCCATGACGACTACCGCACTGATGAACCAGCAGTTCCGCCTCGCCGCCCGCCCTGTCGGGATGCCGAAACGCAGCGACTGGGAGCAGATAAGCGAACCGGTGCGAGAGATCAACGAGGGCGAGATCGTGGTCAAGGTCCTGTACCTGTCGCTCGATCCGGCCATGCGCGGCTGGATGAACGAAGGCAAGTCCTACATCCGCCCGGTGGCCATCGGCGAAACCATGCGCGCCGGCGGCGTGGGCGTGATCGTGGCCTCGAAGTCGGACAAGTTCGCGGTCGGCGACACTGTCTCCGGCGGCACCGGCGTGCAGCAATACTGGGTCGGCGCGGCCGATGACAAGTCGGGCAACTTCTACAAGATCTTCCCGGCCATGGCGCCGCTGACCACCTGGCTCAACACGCTCGGCATGCCGGGCATGACTGGCTACTTCGGCCTGATCGAATCGGGCCAGCCGAAAGCCGGCGAAACGGTGGTGGTGTCGGGCGCGGCGGGCGCGGTCGGCATGACGGTCGGCCAGGTCGCCAAGCAGCTCGGTTGCCGCGTGGTAGGCATTGCCGGCGGCAAGGAAAAATGCGATTTCGTGGTCAATGAACTGGGCTTCGACGCCTGCATCGACTACAAGAACAGCGCCGTCAAGGATGGCCTGAAAGAACATTGCCCGAACGGCGTGGACGTCTACTTCGACAACGTCGGCGGCGAAATCCTCGACACCGTACTCACGCGCATCAACCTGCGCGCGCGCATCGTCATCTGCGGCGCCATCTCGCAGTACAACAACACCACCCCGGTCAACGGGCCGGCCAACTACCTGTCCTTGCTGGTGAACCGTGCGCGCATGGAAGGCATAGTCGTGTTCGACTACGCCGACCGCTATCACCTGGGCGTGGCCGCCATGGCCAAGTGGATGCAGGAAGGCACGTTCAAAAGCCGCGAAGACGTGGTCGACGGCCTTGAGAATTTCCCGGAAGCGCTGTTAATGCTGTTCGAAGGCAAGAACTTCGGCAAGCTCGTGCTCAAAGTCGCGGACGCGTAAGCCACGCGCCTTGCCCTGTTTCCCGCTTGATAACTGCCCTGCAGCACCGGGCCGCCCGTTCGCGGCGGCCCTTTTACTCCCTTCCCGCTTGACCTAACGCGCCTTCGCACAAAGTTCGTGGAACTTTGGCGCGCCTTGTCACGTCTATCACATGTCACTGCGACGCACGTTCGCCTGAACGCGACGGCGTCCTTCCCCATGTTTTACGACAAGGAACGTCATGCCATCCTATTCAAACAGACCATCGATGCGCTCGCCATTCGAGACGCAGGTCCATTTTCTCACCGAGCTGGCCCGCGCGGGCGTTGATGCGCTACGCAGGCTGAGCGAGCTCAATCTTCAACTCGCGCGGCAACTCAATGACGATGCCATCAACGCAACGCGCGCGCTGGTGTCGTGCAACGATCCGTTCCAGCTGGCGGCGGTCACGGCGCGCGCGGCGGAGCCGGCCCTCGACCACTTGCGCAGCTACCAGCGGCAGCTTGGCGACGTGTTGTCCGGCGGCCGGCTCGACCTGGCGCGCGGCGCCGGCGCGCCGCAGGTGCAGTTCCGCCCGGCCACCGACAGCGCGGCCGGGCCGGACAGCCAGCAGGCGCCCCACCACCAGCCGGAGTAATGACCGGCAAACAGCCCACCACGGAGTGTACCCATGTCTACCCACGGTAAGCCAAAAAGCGGCGCGGCGATCGACGCGCTCGAATTGCTGAAAGCCGACCATGAAAAGGTCAAAAGCCTTTTTCTCGAATTTGAAAGTCTGCGCGAAAGCGACGATGAGGACGAACGCAAGTTCGAGCTGGTCGATGAGATCTGCTACGAACTGACCTTGCACTCGATGATCGAGGAAGAGATTTTCTATCCCATGCTGCGCTCGGTCATCGATGACGACGACCTGATGGACGAAGCCGATGTCGAGCACAGCGGCATGCGCGACCTGATCAGCCAGCTCGAAGTGATGTATCCGAACGACGACCATTTCGACGCAACAGTCACGGTGCTGGGCGAGGAAATGGCCCACCACATCGACAAGGAAGAACGAGACATGTTCGATGTCGCGCTCGAATCGGGCATCGACCTTGACGACCTGGGCGAACGTCTGGCCGCGCGCAAGGAGGAACTGGACGAGGACCTGACAGCGCCGCCGACGCCGATCGACGCGACAGAACCGCATAACAACGCGCGCCGCACCCCGCGTCCACCCGATTAAGGACCGCGCCGCGGCATCGCAAGGGAACTATTGAATTGAGCACTTCTCTAACCCACAAGCCCGGTAACGCACGAGAGCGGGGTTCCGATATCTAAACACAAGGAGAACGACATGGCGACAAGCAAGGAAAGCGGAGGCAACAAGAACAGTACGTCCAGCGGCAATGCGCAAAAGAGCGGGAGCGGCAGCGGCAGCGGTCCGGCCAAGCGCGGCTTCGCGGCGATGGACCAGAATCAACAGCGCGAGATTGCCAGCAAGGGTGGCCAGGCCGCCCACCAAAAGGGCACGGCGCACGAATTCGATTCCGAAGAAGCGCGGCGGGCCGGGCAAAAAGGCGGTGAAGCGGTCAGCCGCAACCGCGAGCACATGGCCGACATCGGCCGCAAGGGTGGCGAGAGCCGGCAATCGGCGGCGCGCGCTGCTGCCGCCGCCGCCGGCAATGGCGATGGCGCCGGCGCTGCCAAGGGAGCGCGCCAGGGCAGCAAGGAAAAGCCCAAGGACAAGGCGGCGGATTAAGGTCCGGTGGCACTGCCGGCATGCGCTTGACCTTAGACTGGCCGACGCTGGCCGCCGGTGTCGGCGCGCACCCGGCGGCGCGGCAGCAAGTTCCCATTTTCTTGGTGCGGACTCGCGCGATCGTTCGATGATGCGTTATAGTCGCTGCATTATCAATATCCGGCTAGCCGGTCAGTACCGATCTCGCATCCCTGCCCTATGCTGCCGCCGCGCCGTTCCTGCTGCACAACGGCGATCGATTCGCGCCTGCGCCTCATCCTTGTTGCCGCGAGCCTCGTTCGCACGAGGCCCATTGGCGATCGCGGGGAAACACTCGCGATCAACCGGAACTCCGCAGAACTACATGAGCGATTCAAATATATTGATTTTTAAAACGGCACGCAGGTACTCCCAGGCAGAAGCGCCGGCCAAGCTGTACGAAGCCGCTTACAAGCACCTCTCGGAGCTTGCCCAGCCTTGGGGGCTCAATGGTGTGCCAATGGTACCGTTGAAAGAGGTACGCGGCTACCACAGTATCGGTATCAACTATACAAAGCAATCGCGCGCTTCACCGGTCAAGGCGTTCTGGTTTGGTTATATGACTCGTCATCGGACCGGTCTTCCAGACGAACGAGAAGCCAACGATGACCGCTTGCACATTGAATTTTACCCCAACAAATTCGACGGTGAGTGGACTTACTTGCTCGATGTCGTCTTTCCTGCGTACGTTGCTGCTACACGGCCTTACGCCGCGCGACTCGTCAATCAAGACATCGAGGTGAACGACGTTTTCCTGATTGATGAAGTTGGCGACGGAAGTCCGAATCCCGCCTTCATCGACCAGCGTCTCGGCGTTAACCGGATCTGGCAGGCAAATTTCTGGGATCGCACATTATGCCAACGGGCGTTTGGCCTCACACCCGAGCAAATTGTCACTCGTCTCTCCGGCAAGGTGGCGAATTGCCGTATCGTCGACGACGGTGTAATGACCATTTATTCATACGAGCGCATGCTGGCCGCAGACATTCATCGTATCGATGAGGTCATCAAGCCGCTCTTGCGCAAATAGCGCTCTAGTCATTCGCTCGGGACGGCGCGCTTCCCCGTTCTTGCGCGATGCCTGTTCGATACAACACCGCATGCATATACCGACCGGCGGCGGCACGCCACCAGTGCACATGCCACCGCCAGGCGGAGGAGGCAGGACCTCGCGCACGGGATCTCAGGTCGACATCACATGGACACGTGTACCGATGCAGCCCATCCCCGGCATGGGCGGCGAGCACATGCATATGCAACGGCGCCAGCACCAGCAAGGCGCGCTTTGAAATAAGCGCGCTCTCGCCTCTCCTCAAACGCAAAAATATAATCTATGATGCAACTCTGGAAGCCACATCCGACGGCATCCCCACCCACATAGAAAGACGTTTGCCATGCCACGTTTCGCCTTGCGTTTGTCCGTGACCGCCATCGTCGCAGTCTGCGCCGCTTCCAGCTATGCCCAGGCACCTTCCGCGGTCGATACCGGGCTCGCGTTTTCCCACCCCAATCAACTGGTCGATATCGGCGGGCGACGCCTGAACCTGTACTGCAGCGGATCTGGAGCGAACACGGTCATCTTCGATGCGCCGTCCGGCATGGGCGGGTGGGTCTGGCACAACGTGCAGCCGGAGGTGGCGAAGCAGACGCGCGCCTGCGTTTTCGACCGCGCCGGCATGGGCTTCAGCGACCCGTCGCCGCGTCCGAACACCTCGGCCAACGTGGTGGAAGACTTGCACGCCGCCCTGGGCAAGGCCGGCGTCGCACCGCCTTACGTCCTGGTCGGCAACTCCCTGGGCGGCGCCAACGTGCAGTTGTTCACCTACCGCTATCCCGATGAAGTCAAAGGACTGGTGCTGGTCGAAGGCCACCATGAAGATGAAATCGACCGCATCAATGTCGTCTCGAAAGGCAAGTTCAAGGAAATGATGGCGGGGAGCCTCGAGTACGCCAACGCCTGCGAGGCCCAGGCCGCAAAAGGCTTCGTTCCCGGCAGCGAGCTGTTCACCAACTGCACGGGTGGCGTCCAGCCGCAATTCGGCCGCGCCCTCAATGCAGCCTACCTCGCCTCGCTCACCTCGCCAGCTTACTGGCGCGCGCGCAATGCCGAGGAAGACGCATTCGAGGTCAGCAACGCCCAGTTGCGCGCGGCGCGCAAGCCGTTCGGCGACCTGCCGCTGATGGTACTGACGCGTGGCGTGTCGCCGTACGCCATTCCCGGCAAGCCGCAAAGTGAGCTGAACAAGGCAACGGAAAAGGAAAACTACGCGATCCACCAAGAGATGGCGGCGCTCTCCACGCGCAGTACGCACCGGGTGGTGCCGGGCGCCGGCCACATTATCCAGGCCGACCAACCGCAGGCGGTGATCAAGGCGATCTCCGACCTGCTCGCGCAAATCAAGCCATAATGCCGGACCGGGCAGGCAGGTCGCCTGCGCCTGCGCAACACAAGGAACCAGCATGATCCCAGACGAGGTTAGGACCGAAATAATGACGCGCCTGGCGCGCACCGAGCGCGAGGAAGGCGTGCGCATTATCCTGGCGATTGAATCGGGCAGCCGCGCCTGGGGTTTTGCGTCGCCCAACAGCGATTACGATGTACGTTTCATTTATGCGCGCCCGGCCGACTGGTATCTGGCGGTAGATCTGGAAGAGCGGCGCGACGTGATCGAATATCCGATCGTCGACGACATCGACCTCAATGGCTGGGACCTGCGCAAGGCCCTGCGCCTGCTCTGGAAAACCAATCCGGCGATGGTGGAGTGGATCCAGTCGCCGATCACGTATATCGAGAGCGGCGGCTTTGGCGCCGGGGCGCGGGAATTGCTGCCGGCCCTGTATTCGTCCGAGCGCGGGATTTATCACTATCGCAGCATGGCCAAGACCAATTACGGCGACCATTTGCGCGCCGCGCTGGTCCCGCTCAAGAAGTATTTTTATGTACTGCGCGCGCTGCTGTCGGTGCATTGGATCGAGCGTTATGGCACGGCGGCGCCGATCGAATTCCACAAGCTGCTGCATTTGCTCGATCATCGCCCGGATTTGCTGGCGCGGATTGACGCGCTGCTGGCGCAAAAACGCGCCGCGCCCGAGCTGGGGCTATCCGAACCGATCGCCTTGCTCAATGAATTCATCGAACAGGAGCTGGCCCGGCTGGAGTCGGTGCAACCGTTGCCGGCGCCGCGTGCCCAGCCCCTGCCCGCCTTGAACGCCCTGTTCCACGCAGTCCTGCGCGAACGCCAGGAATAAATCCGGCCCTCCCCGCCGGTGTCCCCGCCGGTGCCTCCCCGCCGGTGTCAGGTCTCTTAAGAAACAACACCGCCGCCCCCTCCCGGCCATGGTGTTGTTCATGCGGTAGCCGGGGTAAGTGTCATGCCCAACTGTTCCGCGCGTTTTGCAAGATTGCGTAGCA
>NZ_VUYU01000052.1 GCF_011682065.1 Massilia rubra
GCTCCATTCGATGTCCCGTTCAATCGGGTAAGGGGGCTATTGCCCGCGACATCGTGATCGTCACTGGGGAGCTCATGTATCGCCGAACCGGCACTGCGGTGGCAGTTTATGAAACATTCAGGCTAGCGAGCCGGGTCGGTGCCGCCAGCGCGTTGCTGCGGCCCTTGGTTGATGCGATCCGGCGCCATGTACTGGCCGGGGTCAAACTGCACGCAGACGACACTCCGATTCCGGTGCTGGCACCGGGCAATGGAAATACCAAGACGGCGCGTCTGTGGACCTACGTGCGCGATGACAGGCCGAGCGGCGACACCACACCACCGGCTGTGTGGTTTGCCAAACGCCTGACCGCAAGGACATCCATCCGCAAACCGACCTCGGCAACTATAAGGGCGTGCTGCAAGCCGATGCCTATGCCGGCTTCAATGCGCTGTACGAGGATGGCACGATCCAGGAAGCGGCCTGCTGGGCGCACCAGCGTCGCAAATTTTACGACTTGCATGAAGCCGGGCCATCCGCGCTGACGACCGAAGCCTTACGTCGCATCGGTGAACTGTACGCGATCGAAGCAAAGATCCGGGGCAAGCCGCCCAATGAGCGACAGCAGGCAAGGCAAACCGAAGCCAAGCCGCGGATCGACGACCTGGAGCACTGGCTGCGTGGCATGCTTGAGAAGCTCTCACGCGAATCCGATATATCGGCAGCGATCATGTACGCCCTCAACCCCTGGCCCGCACTGGCGTGCTACTGCAATGGGCCTGATCGATAGCGCCTTCTATGCAGTTCGTGTACCTCGGCTCATGATTGACGATTCACGCTTCCTTTCCACGGTCAATTACTCTTCCGCAGTTGCGCTTCACTTTGCTCGCTGTGGCCAGCTCACGGCGGGACTTGCACACGCAGGAGTGCGCCCATGCTGGGCGCACAAACGAAAAGCCCCGCAGCGCTGCACGCTGCGGGGCTTTTTAAGGCGTATCCGGACTGAGGATTTGCCTATACTAACTTAAGGTGCTGGTGCTGGTGCGGCGGCAGCTGGGCACTCTTTTGGTGCCAGTTTAGCGGCAACGGTCGTAGCGCAGCTCCATGCGCCGGTTTCGCCGGTGCTAGCTGTGTCAGCTGCGCGCGACCAGATGATGGTTTTGGCTGCAACGTTGGTGTTGCCTTTCAGGGTGCAGGTGATGGTGCTGAGACCGGTAGGACCGATGCTGGCGGTGATTTCGCAGCGATTGGTCGGGGTCTTCAGGCCGATCTCTTTCACATCGGTGACCGCGGCAGTGATACCTTCTGCCAGCTTCGCTTCGGCTTGAACTTTACCTGGGGTAATTTCAGCCAAGCCTGCAGCAACTTGCGACTTTGAGACGTAGTCCTGGTACGCTGGCAGTGCTACCGCAGCCAAGATACCGATAATTGCAACAACAATCATCAGTTCGATCAGGGTGAAACCAGCTTGCACTTTCTTGACCATTTTCATCGTTTTCATCATATTTCTCCAAGAGTGAATGTGAGCCACGTTTTGAACCACGAATGAATACATGCAAATGCTGTGCCAGCTTCTGAAAACGCCTGCTTTCGCCTTCGGTTCATCTTTTTTGAGGACGGAAGGAGGGGTAGGCCGACAATATTTGACACTACCGTGTCTACAATTCTTGTTACCCCTCCGATTTTTGTCATCAATGACATTTTCCCGTGATGCACAAGCACACGGCACCGATTGCACACCGTCGGAATACGCCGGACGGAGCGTCGTTCTCCGATACAAAGGCATCGCCTGTTTCAACCCTCTTCGTGACGGCGCCATATGCCCGGAGCGACGGATCGCAGACTTTCATCTCGCAAGCGCTGCGTGGCCAGATCACTGCGCCCCGTTACTCTTCCGCAGTTGCGCTTCACTTCGCTCACTGTGGTCAGTTCGCGAGGGACTCTCACCCACAGGAGTGCGCCCATGCTGGGCGCACAAAAAATAGAGCCCCGCAGCGCTGCACGCTGCGGGGCTTCGCAGGGCGTTCGACCGCGAACGCGTCTGATAAGTGTCAGCTGTTAAGGTACTACAACGGCTGGACACGCTTTGATGTAAATTTTGCAGCAACGCTCATTGCGCAGGCCTATGCCACAGCTTCGCCGCTGGACCCGGTCGACGATCTTCCGTTTTCTTATCGCCATGCATTACTCCTCAGGCGGTGTATTTTCCGCCTGAGGAGGTGTCCGGGCAAATTGGACCGCAGCAATTGGACAAGCCGGCGAATAGGCAGGTACGTCAGGAGAGCAGGCTATCGGCCGATCACGGTGCGGGAGCGGGCGGACACTCTTTCGGTGCCCATTTCAACAAGACCGTGGACGAACACGACCATGTACCGCTCACGGCGGTCGCCGCGTTATCCGCCGAACGGGTCCATACTATAGTCTTGCCGTTGATATGGGAGTTACCCTTGAGCGTACATTGGAGCGTTCCCGCCCCGTCGAGGCCTAGTTGCACAGCAATCTCACAACGCGCGGTCGACGCTTTCAAACCGGCTTCACTCTGAGCCGTGATGGCAGCCGTAAGCCCTTCTGCCAATCTCGTCTCAAAAACAACTTTGCCTGGCGAAATTTCAGCTAAACCTGCGGAAACCTGTGACTTTGCCACATAGTCCTGGTAAGCGGGCAGGGCCACGGAGGCCAGAATGCCGATGATGGCTACGACAATCATCAGTTCGATCAGTGTGAATCCAGCCTCAGATTTTTTCACCAGTTTGGACAATCGCATCTTTTTCTCCACGGTAGACAGCATTGCTTATTTCATTCGCATGTCTCTGTGTTGCAATCCTCGTGCCAAGCCCTCGTACCACTATATTCCATCAAACACGTAAAACAAGCCCCTGATGCGCCAATTTTTATTGCATATTGACATTTATTGTTAGTGACATGCGACAATTTTTGCCACATGCGAATTTCTTTTGATTGCCTCGACAAGCAGACTTCATTCCCTCAGCAGGCGAAAGACCATATCGGAGCCCGCCATTTCGATAGCGTCGCCATCGGCCAGACGGCATGGCGCTTTCCCCGGCGCGACGCCGTTGACCAGGGGCGCGACCTCGCCGTCCACATGAGTGAGGTAATATGCACCGTGCTGACGCGTGACGGCAACCACTTGCAATCCCGGTTTGCCGAGCGTCGACAGCGGCTTGGTCAAAGCCAAGCGCTTGCCGGCGTTGGGGCCGGTACGGACCTCGATCACGCCCACCAGGGCCGGGGAATCGACGTCGGGCTCCAGTGCCGCGCGCCGCGGCCCGCCAATGAATTCGAGCTGGAAGCGCGCCACGACGATGGTGTCGTGATCTTCCAGCATATGCTTGGCCACCCGCTTGCCGTTGACATAGGTGCCGTTGGTGCTGCCCAGGTCTTCCACGAACACATCGTCCATGATGAAGTTGAACACCGCATGCGAGCCGCTCATGGCCGGGTGCGGCAGGACGATGTCGTTGTCGGGCTTGCGCCCGAGCGTCATCCGGTCCTTGTCGAGCTCGACCTCTCGTATCACCGCCTGATTGCGCGATATGATAATTTTCGCCACTCTTGCCCTCCGGTGGGTGACCCGCCAACGAGAACGGGGAGCTTGCGCTCCCCGTCATTATTCACTACCTTTGCCTTCGCTTACAAATTACAGCATGGCTTTGAGCAAACGCGCCATTTCCGACGGGTTTTTGGTCGCTTTAATACCGCAGGCTTCCATGATGTCGAGCTTGGCTTGCGCAGTGTCGGCGCCACCGGAAATCAAAGCACCGGCATGGCCCATGCGCTTGCCCGGAGGCGCGGTCACGCCGGCGATGAAGCACACCACCGGCTTTTTCATGTTGTCCTTGATCCAGTAAGCCGCATTGCCTTCGTCAGGACCGCCGATTTCGCCGATCATGATGACCGCGTCGGTATCCGGATCGTCGTTGAACATCTTCATGACGTCGATGTGCTTCAGACCGTTGATCGGGTCGCCGCCGATGCCCACTGCCGACGACTGGCCCAGGCCCAGCGCGGTCAGTTGACCAACCGCCTCATAGGTCAAGGTACCCGAACGCGAGACCACGCCGATGCGGCCCTTGCGGTGGATGTGACCCGGCATGATACCGATCTTGATTTCATCAGGGGTGATGAGACCAGGGCAGTTAGGACCGAGCAGCAGGGTCTTGGAGCCGGCCTTGGCCATGCGGTCCTTGAGCGCCATCATGTCGCGCACAGGAATGCCTTCGGTGATGCAAATTGCCAGGTCGAGTTCGGCTTCGACGGCTTCCCAGATCGCGGCAGCCGCGCCTGCCGGCGGCACGTAGATGACCGACACGTTGGCGCCGGTTTCTTTTTTCGCTTCAGCAACGTTAGCGAAAATAGGAATGCCTTCGAAATCTTCGCCGGCCTTCTTCGGGTTCACGCCGGCAACGAAGCATTCCTTGCCATTCGCGTAATCGCGGCACATGCGGGTGTGGAATTGACCGGTCTTGCCGGTAATCCCCTGGGTGACTACTTTTGTATCTTTATTGATCAGAATCGACATGTTTGTTCCTTCGAATTAGGCCGGATTAGGCTGTATGAGCAGCAGCAGCGGCTACCACGGCCTTGGCTGCGTCTTCCATCGTATCGGCGGCGATGATCGGCAGGCCGGAGTCGGCCAGCATCTTCTTGCCGATGTCTTCGTTGGTGCCCTTCATGCGCACAACCAGCGGCACGGTCAGGGAAACGGCTTTCGATGCGGTGATCACGCCTTCGGCGATCACGTCGCAGCGCATGATGCCGCCGAAAATGTTGACCAGGATGGCTTTCAGGCCTGGATTTTTCAACATGATCTTGAACGCTTCGGTGACTTTTTCCGCTGTTGCGCCGCCGCCCACGTCGAGGAAGTTGGCAGGCTCGCCGCCGAACAGCTTGATGGTGTCCATGGTGGCCATGGCCAGGCCGGCGCCGTTGACCAGGCAGCCGATGTTGCCGTCGAGCGAGATGTAAGCCAGGTCGAACTTGGAAGCTTCGACTTCGGCCGCGTCTTCTTCGTCCAGGTCGCGGTAGGCGACGATGTTCGGCTGGCGATACAGGGCGTTCGAGTCGAAGTTGAATTTGGCGTCGAGCGCGATGACCTTGCCGGAACCGGTCAGGATCAGCGGGTTGATTTCGGCCAGCGATGCATCGGTTTCCCAGTAGGCTTTGTACAGGCCTTGCAACTGAACGCGCGCGTCGGCGATCGATTCAGGCGGCACGCCGATCTTGGCCGAAATCTCGTCCGCTTCGGCGTCGGTCAGGCCGACCGATGGGTCGATCGCGATCTGGTGGATTTTTTCCGGGTTCGAATGGGCAACTTCTTCGATGTCCATGCCGCCTTCGGAGGAAGCCATCAGCACCACGCGCTGGCTGACGCGGTCGGTGACCATCGACACGTACAGTTCTTTCTTGATGTCCGCGCCTTCTTCGATCAGCAGGCGGCGTACTTTCTGGCCTTCCGGGCTGGTCTGGTGCGTGATCAGCTGCATGCCCAGGATCTGTTCTGCGTATTCCTTGACTTGTTCCAGCGACTTGGCGACCTTCACGCCGCCGCCCTTGCCGCGACCGCCAGCATGGATCTGTGCCTTGACTACCCAGACCGGACCGCCGAGCGTCTCGGCTGCTTTTACAGCCTCTTCCACGGACAAGCACGGAATGCCGCGCGGTACCGTCACTCCATACTGCCGGAGGATTTCTTTGCCTTGATACTCATGGATTTTCATGCTGGCTTCCCTTCTTCTGATACTGATTTGTAGAAATACGGTTGAAATGCGGAAAAAAAACGGGAAAGCGAGGCTAACCCGGTACAGCTTTCGCCACCCAGCGCGGATAGTACACCGCGACGGCAGGACCCTCGGCACGCAGGGCATGGCATTTGTCGATCTGGAACGGCCGTTCCGGCAAGGGATCGTGGCCGGGCCCGTCGCGGGTCTGGATCACGTCGTTGGCATAAGCCTGGATCGCCGCCGTCGGCAGGATCTGGGCCAGTTCGCTCAGGTGCGTGCAGCCAAGCACGCCGGACAGCCGCTCTTTGATGCCAAGGCGAAAGCCCTTCATCAAGGACAGACCGATCAATTTTTTGTAAGCCGGCGCTATGGTATCGCAATAGCCCGGGTAGGGAACCGCATCGGACGCGGCTTCGGCATCGACAATGGTCAGTTCGCGGTTGATGGTGATGCGCAGGTGCAGGTTGTGCAGGGGCATGCCGCCGCTTCTGACGCCGGAGGCCAAGGTGACGTCGCGCACTTTGATGTCGGTGATACGGGCGTCGAGATCCCACAGGCCATCATCGCGCGCGTACGCTGCGACTTCGATGGCGCGCGTATGCCGCAGGGCGCGAGGGACGGGAGAAGACAGGGGCATGAAGACAAGACCAATGCCGGAAAATGCGGCGTAAATAGTTGCAGCCGGTGTGCACATCGTGCACGTTGCCGCAGCTTCTACGGCAACAACCGCTCATGCGGCGCTGCTTAAACCCCAAAAGTTTAGCACATGCTTGACTCCAGTTGCGCTGCAACATGGTTTTTTGGGGAAAGATGCGCGAAATTTCATCAGTTGGCGCGATTTTGGGTATCGGTCGGGCGGTGACGCATGTGGCCGCTTCAATGAAGAAGAGCTTGGGGACGGCCTGTCCAGCGACGCATCAGGCCGTGTCCGTTTGTCAGCGCAGTAATCGGCGGGTGCGCCGAAAATCGCGCCGAAGCAAGCACCTTATATAACCGGCAGATATGAAAACCGCTGTCCTTATGGTGTTTGCTTAAGAGATTTCCGGAAAACCGCGTAAATCGCGCCGACAAGGAAGCCGATAAATGTCCACTGTAATATGCAACATAATTCGAAAGCTACGATCGCGCCCACCGTGACATCCGACGGGGCCGATACCAGCGCAGGGAAAAATACTGGCTCCAAGTAAGACTGAATTGGAAAATGGGATGATCGCCAGGTAGCCGAAACTATATCGTACAGCTCCCACAAGCGATCATTTCTGTCAAGTTCATTCAATGAAATTAAATGCTCCAAAATATGATTAAAAATGATCCAAAGCAAATCTAACGAAGAGCACATGGCTGCACAGAAAACAGGCGGAGCCCGCCAGCGCCAACGATTAGTTTTCATATGTATTCAGTAACTCTATCTTCCCGTATTATTGAGATTATCGCGAATTCCGCCGTGATCGCTTTTCGGTCGTCTCGGTGCCTTCGGGTCCCGTTGTTGACAGATCAAATTTTCCGTGTCAACTGCATCATGGTATTGCCCCCTATACCTCGAAAATCCACCTCGTAGATAGCTGTAAGCATGTCCCATTTCATGAGCAATTAATCGCTCTGCCGAAGGTGCGAATTGATTACCATACTCATCTGTGAATGTCAAGGATTCATTCGGATTTATTGTCATAAAAACGGAGGCTCTTGGGAGCGGTCTGCCCAATATCGAGTCAAACAGCCCTGGTGGAGCCTGCTGAATACGAGTTTCGTTTCGCTCCCCCTTGCTGCCCCGCATGATGTAGTACGAAACGTTTGGATCGCTATTCATCGCGTTGATAATAGTACGAGCCTCTGCTGAGCCTTGCGTAACTGCATTAACGTTTGGTTGTATGCTAGGATCGATGACGAGGCTTAAGCCATAGTAATCGATGAAACCGGCTGGATTTCCACTGACATACGCGTAGGTATTGATACCGCCCCCCAGTCCGAGCGGATCGGACTGTATGTAACTGCCCGTTTGGGGGTCATAGTCCCGGTAGTAGTTGTGGAACAGATTCGTATTTCTGTCGTAGTACTGCCCCGGCATCCGCATATTGAACGTAAAGGCACCTGCGCCGTTTGGATTTTCGTTCGGCGGCGTCAAGCCAAACGGATCGCCATTGTCCCAGCGCCAGACAATTTTGTTGTCGGACGTGCGCGTGATCATACGTGGCGTTCCCAAATGATCCGAATGAATATGGAACACATTGATCGCCGTGCTTTGCGCAGGTACGGTACCAGTGATTGTCTGAGTCAATACCGCCACCGGCAGATTGCCCAAGTATACTGTCTCGCGGGTCGCCTTGCCATTGGTGTAGGCATACTCGCCGGCCAGCTTCCCTTGCTCATCATAGACAAACACCCCGCCACCGTAGCCCTGAAAAACACGCTGATCGAGCCCATTGAAGAGCTGGTAAATGGTCATCGCACCGTTCTGGATGCTGTAGGGCCGTCCTCGTCCGCTGTAGGTCACGACAAGGGTGCCATCGCCAGTCAGATTGCCGGCGCCATCATACTTATTGGCCTTGGCCGGAACAGGGCCTGTCGTGGCGGTCAGCTTGTTACTGGCAGGATCGATGGTGTTGGTGTAGCTGTTCGCCCCAAACCCCGCTTTGATGCGATTGCCACTGGCATCGTAGGCATAGGTCTGGGAAACGCCGTTGCCACCATAGCTGATCAGGCGATCAAGTTCGTCGTAGCCGAAGGTCTGGTTAAGACTGGCGGGGCTGGGCGCCGTGCCGGTGCCCGTATGCGTATAACCTTTGATGCGGCTGGCGGCGTCGTAACTGACCGTACGCACGATGCCGTTAGCCGAAGGGCTTCCCAATGTATAGCTGCTGATGCGGCCGTTGAGGTCATAGTTGCGCAGATGCGCGTATTGGCTTGCCGGTACGCTGTTGCCCCACGTCCAGCCCGTCGTACCGCCAAACGGTGCATAGGTAATATTGTCCAGCAAAACGATGCTGCTGCCAGTGTTTGTGCCGGTACCGCTAGCCTGAACGGGATTGAGCACAATGCTGGTGACTTGCCCCGCATTGTTGTAGCCATAATTGACGCGGTTGCCGCTCGGGTACGTCATGCTTGCTAACTGGCCGACGGCATTGTAGGCATAGCTTAGCGTATGGGTGGTGTTGTAGACCCCGCCGATCGTATTCTGCGTTTTGGTCGCCAGTCGCCCCAATTCGTCGTAGGTATAGCTGGTATTACCCGATTCGTCCGTCATCCGGCTCAGTTTGCCGATCGCGTTGGGGACTGGCGTAGCGCCGCCATCGTATTCAAATGTGGTGCTGACCGTACCGGTGTAGTCGATCCGGGTCAGGCGGTTGAGCGCGTCGTAGGTGTAGGTATTCGTTTTACCTCGGCCGTCCACACTCGTTTTCATATTGCCGGCGGCGTCATAAGTCGACTTGGTCAGGCCCGTGTCGGGGCTGCCCAGCTCGGCTTGATTACCCAAGCCGTCGACCGCATAGCGCGTCTCCAGGTTGCGCGGATCGGTTACTGTCGCCAGCTGGTCGATGCCGTCGTAAGCAAGCTTGATGGTCGGGCGTGCGCCGTTGGTTACCGGTTGCTGGATCTGCTTTACACGGTCGAGCGGATCGTAGGCCTGGTTGGTTACCCGTCCGAGGGGATCGGTGATCTCCGTCAGGTTGCCGCCCAAGTCGTACTGGTAGCGGGTGGCTTCGGCAGGCACTGTCTGCGCCGCTGCCACGGTTCCGGTATAGGCGCCCAGCAGGGGCGTATAGGTCATCACAACGATCATTGCGCCGGACGTCAAACGGCTGAGGATACGGCGGGTCATTGTGCTGCTCCGGTTTGGCTCGTCAGACGGCCGGTAATGTCATAGGTGCGGGTGATCTGGCGCGCCAGGTTGCCGTTGGGGTCGCGCACTTCTTCCTTGATCCTGTTGCCGCTCAGGTCGAGCGTATAAATGATGCTCTCGCCGCGATTGTTGGAAATGGAAGTCAAGCGCTGTGCGATGTCGTAGGCATACGTCGTGACACTGTTGTCGGGCAGCGTGACCGTTTTGACCTGGCCGGAAGGCGTGTAGTCATAGCTGGTCGTCTGCGTCGAGGTGCCGTTCGATACGGCTTGCGAGGCAACCCATCCGCGCGGCGTGTAGCTCAGCGTCGTCGTGACGCCGTTCGGTGCGCGAATCGTGCGAACGTGGCCGTGGGCATCGTAGTCCGAGAACGTCGTCGCCTGGTTGGCGGCATTCGTTACCTTGATCAGGTCGCCAGTGGTCGGATCGTAGTCATAGGTGGTGCGGTCGACGATATCGGTACGCGGGCCGGTGACCGTTTTCAGTTGCCCGATGTTGCTATACGTATACGTCCAGGTCCGGATGCTGCCCGTGACTGGCGCACTCAATCCCTGAGCGCCTGTCAAGTCGGTGGTGGCCTGCTCGGACTTGCTGATCAGGTTGCCGGCCGCGTCGTATTTGTACTTCGTAACACGCTTGGGTTCGGCAATAGCTTCCGGCAGGCGGAATTGCGCGTGCCATTTAGTGGTCGTTTTGCGTACTGGCAGTGCGAGCGTTTGTGCGGTCAGCAGCGGGAAACAATCTGCGTTGGCGACGCCTTCAACGCGAGCCGTTTCAAGGTAGCGGGCGTTTTCGTAAGCAAAGCAGCTGTAATTGTTATTGAAATCCTTGGTTTTCGTCACATTGCCGATACTATCGTACGCACGCTCGGCAATTGTTCCGCATTCCACGCAAGGACCGTCAATAGCAGTGGTTTTTGCGATACCGAGCACATACGTGTTGTTGTAAGTCCGTACCGACGTCTGCGGTTTTTCCTGAGCACCGACTTGATGCGTAACGGTTGCTGTCGCGTTGCCAGTGGCGGGGTACGCAAGCGTTACCTTGTCCATTGATTCGCCAACTTGCGACGACGTTGCGCGGCCCGAGCAGTCATAGGTCCAGGTGATGTAACGTTCTTCGTTTTCGTCAATCAAACCGGTCATCAAATTGATAAACGGCGTGGGGCCAAAGCCATTAGAGATTTTATCTGTTAAGTTGGCACACGTGCCACCGCCGTTGATTTTGCTGTCTTCGTTGTAAAAATAGGTTTGACTTTTACCATCTGGGTAAGTGACCTTGGTCAGGTTGTTTGCCTTGCAGGCAAGCGTTTTTTCATTGCCAGGGACGCAGCCGCCCGACAGGCCATCGTATTCGTAGAGATAGGACTGATTAGCCGGATCGATCATTTCGCTGATCCTTCCCTTATTGTCGTACCTGAATTGAAGCTGACGCCCCCAATGATTTGTCACGCACAGCAGACGGCCGGCAGGTAGAAGAACGCCAGGGTGGGCGCTGGCACACGCTGGGGCATTGATAGGAAATCGGCTGGTCGCGGTGTCATTGCTGACCCCGTCACTGTAGGTCAGGACATGCTGAAGTCCATTACGCTCGGTGGTCGATAATAAGGAGCCGGTCCGGCTAAAACGTTCGATACGGTCATTTTTCCCACTGGTGAGAATCCATTCTTGCACGGCAACATCGTCAGTGGCCATGATGGCCACCAGTTGCTCATTGACGTTTGCTTTGCTTGTATAGCTGCCAACGCCGCTTTTTGAAAACAGAATTTGCTTCCCATCCGGGAGCGCGATTGATACAGCCGAAGGTACCTTCTCCACGCTTGGGAAACCACTTACGCACTCGAGTTCGCCACTGTCGAAGCGCCAGCATTGGCCGCTTTTTGGGTCGATATCTTTCAGTTCCGCCCTGAGAGACTTATTAAATGAGTGGGTCCAACGGACCCCGAAGCCACGAATAGTGGTGGGATCAGAATAGATTGGCGAACTGTTGTAAATGCGATTCAGCGTCAAGTCGCTCGCAGACTTTGGAGCTTGGTAGTCGGTGATCACATGCCACATATTGCCCGTTGCTGGTGTGATTGGCTGACCACGGTCGCAGTCGGGGCACTGCGGACCCACATTGCCCGCATCCGCATCTGGGCGGGGCTCGTAACGGCCATGACGGCACTGCCCGGCAGGGGTGAAATAGCGATAGTCTTCAGCTAAGCTACATACATTCCTTCTCCGGACGACACTTACGAAACCGTCATCCTTACCGTACAGTTCATTTGAACACCCTCCAGACTTGGTTTTCAGATAGCCATAAATATGCCAAGTTGTCGATCCCTGGAATTCTATGCCGTCGGCTGTTATCCCGTCAGGATACCAGCTCACCCCCGGTTTACGGCATTCCCTTATACATAAGTCCGTCAGCCCAAGCCATCGCGTAGGGCGCGCAGTGTTTCTGCCGAGGCGTGCACTTGATTTAGCCCTTTCCAAATCGTCTTGACGCCGGGCTCACCGTCGCCGGCAC
>NZ_VUYU01000053.1 GCF_011682065.1 Massilia rubra
CGAAAAACTTCCTGATCCTGGAAGTGCGCCACACGGCCAGCAACAATTACCAGGTGAATGTGGAAACGCCGTCGTACTACGAAAACCGCGTGTCCTGCATCCGCAAGCAGATTCCGTGGCGTCCGGGGCGCGGCTACAACAGTATCGAGCCCAAGATTTACGGGCTGCAGACGGCGCTGGTGGTGGGGCCGAAAGGCGAAGAAATTCACACCGATAAGTACGGCCGCGTGCGCGTGCAGTTCCACTGGGACCGCATCGGCGAATACGACGAGAAAAGCTCGGCGTGGATCCGCGTGGCCACCTCGTGGTCGGGCGCCAACTTCGGCGTGACGGCGATTCCGCGCATCGGCTCGGAAGTGATCGTCCAGTTTATGGACGGCAACCCGGATCGGCCGTTGGTCACCGGCATGGTGCCGAACGAAGACACCATGGTGCCGTGGACGCTGCCGGAGAACAAGACCCAGAGCGGCGTGCTGACGCGTTCCACGCCGAAGGGCAACTACAACACCGCCAACGCGCTGCGCTTCGAGGATAAGAAGGGGCAGGAACAGTTGTGGCTGCATGCCGAGAAGGACCAGCTGACCGAGGTCGAGCACGACGAGGACAAGTGGGTTGGGAATGATCGCCGCAAGACCATTGACCGCGACGAGACCACCCTCGTCAAGCGCGACCGCACGGAGACTGTGGACCGTGATGAAACGATTACGGTACACAACAACCGCAAGGAGCGGGTCGACCACGACGAGACCATCAGCATCGGCGACAACCGGACCGAGGATGTGGGAATCAACGAGACCATCACGATTGGGGCGAACCGGACCAAGACGGTGGTGCAGAACGAGACCGATACCATCGGCGGCGCCTGGACCATCGATGTTGCCATGATGAAGGCGGAAACGATCGGCCTGGCATCGGTCCAGAATGTCGGCATGGCGCGCATGGATAACGTCGGGCTTGGCTACGACCTGAACGTGGGAATGAGCATGGCGACGATTGTCGGCAAGAGCCAGATCACCCAGGTTGAGAATTCCATTGCGATCACTGCAGGCGATGAACTGTCGATCACCGTTGGCAAGGCGAAATTGCTCATGAAGTCCGATGGAACGATCATCTTTAACGGCCACACGTTCAGCGTCGGCACCAGCGACGAGCAAGTGTACAAGGCTGATGGCAACATCACGCTGAACGGCAAGAAAATTCTGGAGAACTGATGAAGCAAGCCACAGAATCCGGCAGCAGCCTGCCGGTCACCGAATCAGCGCAGCCGGATGGACTGTTGCACGACGTAATCGTACAAACGCCGCAGCGCCCTGCGCGCGCGGATGGTATTGCGGTGGGCACGTTCGACGGCATTTCGCCGGACGGAAGCGCGCTGGTCAGCATCGCCACGTTCGGCCTGAGCCGCATTCGCGCCCGCAGTATCAGCCCGCTCGATCCGAGCAACATCGGCCAGGCGCTGGCGCTGGGGTTTGAAAACGGCGATCCGATGCAGCCGATTATTCTGGGCCTGATGCTGGCAACGCCGGCAGTGCCCGCCCCCGCCCCTGCCGACGTACTGCTTGACGGCGAACGCGTGGTACTCACCGCAGAGCACGAGATCGAACTGCGTTGCGGCGAGGCCGCGCTGATCCTCAGTGCGGATGGCCGCATCCAGTTGCGCGGCACCTACATTACCAGCCAAGCCAGCGCGACGCAGCGCATTCTGGGCGGCTCGGTTCACGTCAACTAGGGGCGACATGGAAATTCAAGTCGCGTCAAAAAACTTGCTTGCGGAGATCACAACGTCGATTGGCGTTGATGGCCGGGAGCATCTCGTGATCATTGTGAAAGGCAGTTGGAAAATTCCCGAGACGGGCCAACGGCCGCGTCCGATAGCAGCATCGCCGCTGGCGCCCAGTGACGAGTTTTTCGGCGAGCCAGGGTTGAGCGCCATGCGGTACGGCGATGATTTTGCGCGCTTCAAGCCACGCTGCGACGTGCTGTTCGATTCGCTTGCGCATTCGCCCGATGGGAATGACGTACAAGAAATGACGGTGGCATGTCAGGTTGGCCAAATGAAAAAAGGACTCAAAGTCATCGGGCAACGTCAATGGCGCAAAGTGCTGGGGATGTACACGCTTACCAAACCGCAGCCATTTACGTCCATGCCTTTGCACTTTGGCCAAGCATTCGGCGGTGCCCTTACCTACAAAAAAGGCTGGGGCAGCGATTCGGAGATCATGACCGAAACGATGCTTAGTAATCCAGCCGGAATCGGCTGGGGCGGAAAACGCACAGGTGGCGACCTCGACGGCCAACCCGCCCCTACTCTCCAGGCGCTCGACGAGAACATCAGCAGCCCGACCGGGAATTACAAAGCTGTGGCATTGTCTGCCGTTGGCAGGCACTGGGAGCCGCGAAGCCAGTATGTCGGAACCTATGACAAGCACTGGGAGGAAGAAGTTTTCCCCTTCCTGCCAGAGGATTTTAACGAGCAACATTATCAGTGCGCACCGGAAGATCAACAGATTGCCTATCCCAAGGGCGGTGAGGACGTCATCCTCCGAAACATGATGGCGGGACGTCCGGATGTGCGGTTCAAGCTGCCGCGCCTGGACGACCTGCAAGTGAGAATTCTAAGAACCGACTACAGCAGCGAGATGCTGGCGCCTGTGGTCGACACCTTGTTTTTCGAAACCGAAAAAGGCAGTTTCTCGGCAATCTGGCGAACGAGCGTTCCGATCCGCCGTCGCATACAGGAATTTTCGGTGCTGGCAGTCGGTCCCGTCGACCCGGCGTGGTGGGAGCGAAAAAAGACGGGGGCGGACGGCTGCCACGGATGCGGTGACGGACCAGATGATATTGAAGGAATGGCATGAGTTCGGTAACAAAACCTGGTTTCTGGAACAAATTTGGCGCGGGACCAGCTCAGACGCCTGCAGCAATGACGCTGGCAATTCGCGCCGCTGGACTTTGTTGCGCTGTTGGATACAATCTCGATGCGGCTGTTTGCGCGATGCGCGCAAATATGGATCACTTTCAACACAGCGATTTTAAGACCGCGAAACACGAGCGCGTACTTGTCGCGCGTTTGGATGACGACAATGTTTGGGGGCAAGGGAGGCTAGCCCGCTGGATTGCGATGGCTATTGCCGATTGCCTTAGTTCGGTCGACGACGTGGATTTCAGCAAGGTTCCGCTTGTCTGGTTAGCGCCTGAACCCGAACGCAGCGGCAATGACAGCGATTGGTACGCAAGCGTTTTCAGCCAGGCGGTCGATCAACTCAATTTGCAATTTCACCCGCGCTCCGGCGTGATGCCGCTGGGCCGAGCGGGGCTGTCGAATGCGCTGAAACAGGCGACAGCTCTTCTGGAGTTGCAGGACTGTGAACAGGTGTTACTGGTTGGCGCCGATACATTTCTGAACGCTACCACTATAAACGCCTATCTTCAGGCAGGGCGCTTGCAGGTGAGGGGGAATTCAGACGGTTTCATTCCGGGGGAGGCTGCCGCTGCAGTCCTGTTGCAGCGAGTTGTCGATGATAAGCAACCGAACAGCGCTGATGCACTGCAAAGAAATCAATTGCAGATCATCGGTTTTGGCACCGGGGACGAGCCTGGGCGCGTCGATGGAACTGTGCCCAGCAAATCGCAAGGACTAACGCAAGCCATTCGATCAGCAGTGAAGATGAGCCAACTCGATTTTAATGCACTTGACTTCAGAATTACCGATCAAAATGGCGAATCTTTTTTTGCGCGAGAGGCGTCGAATGCAATTACTCGTCTAACACCAACGGGAGGCGCGATGCTACGCCTGCTTACAATTGCCGACTGCTTAGGAGAAGTGGGCGCCGCAACCGGCCCGGCAATGCTGGCGTATATTTATAAATTATTCCAGGATTCCAAGGAGCTCGGCGAATTCGGATTATTAAATTTAGCGAACGATAATGGACTGCGCAGCGCAGTCATCGTGAAACGAAGCCACGTTTAGGAGCGGCACTTAATGAATACGAGAGTTTATGCAAACGACAATCAAATTTCCTCCAAAGCTGCAGCAGGGAAATCTCGAGCTTTCCCCGATCTGTGCTGGAGTCCTCCGACGGGGAAATTACTAGTTCCGTACCCCAATTTTTCGTATGCTAAACATCTAAAAAATGGAAGTTCGACAGTATTCATTTGTGGAACGCCAGTAGCATTAAAAAATGCTTCCTATTTTTCCACCAGCGTGGGAAATCTGCCGGCAACAAAACTATTTAAGAAAGGCATCAGATCCGGTGTTATCGAAGGAAAATCGTATTTTACTGGATGGTCATCCAATGTAAAATTCGAGGGTTTGAACGTATGCCGACATATCGATTCGATGACTCATAACCACGGATAAAACAAATGGCAACAGCAAGTACACGCAGCAGCAATCGTAAGCGTGCAAACGAAAGCGCGTCACAGATTACCATTCCGGTTGCAAGCTCAAGTGTTGCTTCAGGCTCTTTATCAACAGGTCCCACTACATCAAACACGGTTGCGTTTCCATATTTTCACAATGCAAATCTTGGCACCAACTGCAAGGCGGACGCTCAACGTGTGGAAGACAACTGTACGAGGAATGGCCGGCCACAAAAGAAATCGCCAAAAAAAACAAAATTTGCAGCTTTAAACAAACTCAACGCCGAGGCTAAAAAAGACAGCAAATTTAAGGTCAATGATAAAAATCAATGGATAGCTGACCACTGCTCTGGCCTTTGGAGAAAACCTGGCTCGAAGCGAGGAAAAAAAGGGGCGGAAAAATTTAATACCGCGGAGTTTAAAGCGACTGTAAGTAAAGACATCTCTGGCCTGGTTACTGATCTACTTACATACGGCAATGAAAAAACGCGAGCAATCGCGTCAGAAAAACTGCTATTGGAAAAACCCGGCCCGATGGAAGACGCGATGGCGACGCTAATGGCTGCGGTCGCTGAATCCAATCCTTGCATCAAAGCGAGAAAATGCCGTTTGGTTCCGTATGAAAAGGTTAGCGACACTGAGAACGGAAAAGGATGCTGCCCAGGTCAAACCGGCCATCATGTCATCCCAAATGCAATGTTTGATACATTCGCTCCGGTAACAGAGACGGTGGGCGAGGGAAACAAGAAAAAAACCGTCACAGCAATGAAAAGCCAAGGGCTTCGCAAATGCTGGGATACATACAAGGAAAATGAGGCATTAACCATTTGCTTGGAAGGAACCGCAAATAGGGATGCAAACGGCAGTCATGGGTTTGCTCATGCGGGTACTGAGGAAATAATAAAGATTTTTAGAAATTCTCCCAATATGCGCTATATTGATGCGAGAAACCTGATCACAAATATGCTAGCAAGAATGTTCGGATGCAACAAAGACTGCCTTGCGGATCAACTCGACGATAGATTGGCCGGATACTACAAAAAAGGTCCAGATTGTGGCGTATTTCCCGATGATGCCATGGTAACACCGCACTCGGGCCGCGGCGGAGGCGGACCGAATTTGCCCGCCGACAGCGATCCGCTGGACACAAGTATTTCAATTTAAACGAAAAACACGTGAGAACTATATGGAAGAAATTTTTGACGTACCGTTATGGGAAAAATACATCTCAGGATACACATTTTATGACTGTGCGATCTTAAGCGAATACGAATTCGGCTTTGTTTTAGTCGAAGAGAGAGACGATGATGATGATGCGGATACCGGTCCCAAGACGCGGTTCATTGCAATGAAAGTGGACAATCCGATTGATTCCCGACTTACCGGCTCCCAGACCAACGCTTTTAGCAAAACGACGATAGCCTCTAGTGAACAGCCACGAGTATATATTGCGGTAGACACTGGTAGCAAAGTCCACTCAATCCATTCGGAGCGCAAGGGTGATGAGAAAGCAATTGACAGGGTTCTTGACATGTCTACCTATAATGGAATGCTGGGGACCATCCGAAAAGTCGTGCGCGCTGTCGGAGAAGTATATGCGATAGGGAGTTTTCGTAAAATTTATCGCCGCATCGACATGAATCAATGGATAGAACTTGGCTCAGAAGGCAAAGGTGTTCCCATGCCCACCGACCTAACGTCACCAACCGATTTCGTATTTACCCTCGGCTTCAATGACATGAGCGCGTTTGCAAAGAATGACATGTATGCCGTTGGCGGCGACGGCGACGTATGGCGTTTTGATGGCAAGAAGTGGCATAACTGCCCAATTCCAACAAATGCAAGTTTAGAAACGGTTTGTTGCGCAGAAAATGGGATTGTATATATAACTGAACTCAACGGAAGCGTTTGGGCAGGTCGCACTGACCAGTGGGAAAAGATTGCGGACGCGAATTTGACCGCCGGATTTCATCCAGTAGATGCTTTCTGGTTCAATAATCGGCTATATCTCGGTTCCCAACAAGGGATATTTACGATTGACGAAAAGAAGAAAAAAGTCGTTCCTCTAAAAGAAGTGGAAGAAGATGCACCGAACCCAACGAATGGTGGGCGCATCGATATCAGCCCGGACGGACGTTTTATGCTAACAGTAGGGCCATATGGTGCGTGTCTTCATGACGGTACCAAATGGCGTAGATTGTTCAGCGCGTTCGATTTTGTTGAAGGCTAGTATGGCTAATTTTCGCAGAACATTTCTTTGGTTGACTTGTTGCTCGACTCCAGAATTCTAATTTTCTATACTATTTACGATCCAGCATGCTTCTTCAGAAAAATCGGAAAATCATTCCAGCAATGGTACGTAGACACGTTGAAGACAGCGCATTCTATTGGTCCCAAATCGACGCATCGGAACGGTCTACAACCGTCGCTTTTTCCGATCTTCTCCGCTTCAACAGCACATTGCGAGCCCATCTTGACGGGATCTCTGTGGCAGGTATTGGTGCGTTGCCCGTTGCAATGGCCGCACTTGAGCGCTGGATGAAACCTGGAGAAGCATTTGCGTGCAGTTGCGCTGCAATGCTTGCAGAGGATACGGAGCAGTTAGATGCACTAGCGTCGAAGCTTGAAGAACAGCCGGATGAATTGCTTCGCGGTGCTATCAGTGCGCTGGCATGGGTCCCGTCGGAAGGGGCGGAACGTGTCATTAAAAATTGGACGGCGTCTGGAAGCAGTTCAGTCAGGTTCGTAGTCGCCCTGCGCGCTCTGTACCTGATCAATACCTGTCTGGTTACTGCCCCATTGTCGTCTGACAGCGCCCTCTGGCTACAAACGCCCCTGAATGAGCTCTTAAGAGATTCAGACCGTCATGTTCGCGCAGCTGCCTGTCGGCTTGCCGCTTTAGAGGACGAGGACGAGGAAATTGAAGATCTACTGATCGACGCGTTAAGTGACAGCGACCTTGCCGTACGCAGTCAAGCAGCAATTTCGATAGCACGGCTGGCTCAGTTGCGCGCGAATCAAGTGCATCATGGTAAGAGGTCGAATAAAGATCTCACTATTTTGGGTGTTGAAACTTTAAAGCAGAGCATCCGCAGCCAAATTTTACTGTCATCAACGGCCACTGGATGGCATAGTAAACAGGCCAGGCGCCGCCTCTCCCGTTGGATACAACACCTTGCCTGGATGATTAAACCAGGAACAAGCGACCTGTACAAAATGCTGGAGTCAATGCCTGTGCGAAGTGCGCTGCATTTCGTCCTGCACCATGGTGATCCCGTTCATTTGCGATTCGTTGTTGAACAAATGGCAAATTCGGCAACCGCTCGCTATGCAGGCTGGGTTTGGGAAGTTATTACTGGCATCGACCTTGTCGAGTCCGGGCTATCTCTGGAGGAACCAAGCATGTCATATGACGCCACGCTTGATACGACTCCGATCGATGCGGATTTTGGGCTCGTATTGCCGAACGCAGAAGCTATTTCAAATTGCAAACTTTCACTGTCAACCGGACAGCGCTATTTTAAGGGCCAACCGATTGCGGTCACGCCCATTCTTGACAATATGAAATGGGATAGCCAAGCCGAGCGTGGCGTTGCTTCTCAACATCTTCAAACCCTTGATTCCTTGTTTTTCATCTCTGTCCGCGCCCCAGCGGAGATGCAATTGAGGTGCGTAGATGAAATCAAGGAAATTATGCGCTTGGAAGGCACTGCATGAGCCACATGCTAGACCCATGGAACGACGCCCGCATACTGGCCGCCCGCCTGCAATCCCCGCAATCACGTCTATTGATCGTGGTCGGCGCGGAAGCGTGGTGCACCCGCTGTCGCCATATCCGCCCAGCCTTTGATTCTGTTGCTTCACGAGCCTTGGACGAGGATACATGGCTTTGGTTGGACATTGAAGAGCATGCGGAATTTTTGGGCGAGTACCACCCTGAGAATTTGCCCATGCTGTTTATCTACATGGGCAAACACTTGGCGTGCTGCACATTTCTGGAGAATGCCGCAGCCTTGCACACTGCATCGCAACTCACGTGGATTAATGAAAGCGACAGACCTGCCGATCCAGGCATACGCTCGCGCCTTCTCCTTGAGGACTGGGCCGTCGAGTAGATCTATACACCGCGTGGCTTCCCGAGACGTCGCGCCGCCCCCATGCGACACGCTCGACTGGACAGGCACGGATCGTTGATATAGCTACCGCAGTAAGGCATCGGCAGTCCCTTGGCCCCTACGCCGACGTGCTCGGCGACAAGGCCAGCAACCTGGTCACCAAGACCCCGACCTTCTCCAACTCCCGGCTCCGCCAGTACATGCAGGCCGAAGGCGCCCTGGTCGACGCGGCCTCGGCCAAGACCGCCAAGGACATGGCCGGCAGCCAGGCCGCGTTGCGCGCCGCCAGAGGCACCGCCGTGGTGCGCTCGGTCGGCCCGGTGCTTGATGTGATGGTGGCCGCGCTCAATCCGGAAGTCATGTCCTCGTTCGCCATCATCAAGCTGCGCACGGAAATGGACAAGATGTACGCGAACGGCGTGCTGTCGCTGGACCAGCTGGAGGCGGCGCGGCATCTGCTCAGCCAGGCCAAGTACGACTCGGTCAAGCGCCTCTTGAACCAGGCGCAGGCCGACTACATCAAAGGAGGCGCGCGGTGATGCGCCGGATGGCCGGAGCGGCCTTGCTCGTCATGCTCGTCACCATTGCCCCGGCCCAGGCCAAGGCCCCAGTACGCCAGCCAGCGAGCGCCGCCATACGCTGCACGGAAGCGCCGACCAGCGGCGACGCTTTCCAGGACACCGCGCGCAACTTCCGGCCCGGCGCCGCCCCGCGTATTTTCATGGCCTTGGGCAAGGACCGTCACGCCCTGCTGAAAAAACTGCTCAATGCGGGCGACGACCCCAACATCTGCCACGCCGGCATCAGCCCGCTGCTGGCGGCGGTGGCCGGCGGCGACGCCCTGACCGTGACGATCTTGCTCGACGCCGGCGCCCGGCCCGACAGTCCACGCGATGCCAGCGGCGGCACGCCCTTGGATTACGCGCTGGGCACGCCGCCGCTGGAGATGGCCACCTTGCTGCTCGATCGCGGGGCCGATCCGCGCGTGGTGGCCGATGGCGGCCGCACGACCCTGCACAGCCTGGCGCTGCAAGCGCTGCCGCCGCCGCAGCAGCACGCCATCCAGATGGTGCTGGCCGAGCGCTTGGTGCGGCAAGGCGTCCCGCTCGATGCCACGTACGGGCAAGGCGAGACCGCCCTGCACATGGCGGCGTCGACCGGCAATCTTGACCTGCTGAACCTGTTGCTCGCCGAAGGCGCCAACCCGACACTGCGCAACAAGCGCGGCGAAGACGCCCTCGCCTGCGCGCGCCGGCGCGGCTATGCCGCCCTGGTCGAGCGCCTGGAACAGCATCTCGCCGGCAAAACGGCAAGCGTTCCCACGCCCGCCGCCGCAGCTCGAAAATAATATCAATGCAACGTCACATGCCCACCCAAAGGAAGCCCGCA
>NZ_VUYU01000054.1 GCF_011682065.1 Massilia rubra
GGGATCGTCGCTCAGGCATTCGACGGTGAAGTGGAAGTCGCGCGACAGGCCCTCCACCGCGTCGATCCGGTTGGCCACGAGGCTGGCGGGGCCTCCGCTGGGAAAGTTCAGGCGCAGCAGGCGGTTGCGTGGATTACACGCGCGGAAGGCGCTTCGTTGCTAACCTTCGGGCATTCCCAGCTTGTGGTCGCTACGTCGCCCAGTCAACCGCCATTAGGCGGGCACGAATATCCGGCAGGGCGGCTTGCTCGATGCGCGGTGACTCCGCCATCAGGTCGGCCAGCGCCGATGTGGTAAGGCGGCTGGGAACGAGAGCGTGGGTCAACTGAGCACCTTTGTAGCTGACCAGCAGTGGAAGACTATCGGGAATGAAGTCGTCCAGGAACTCGGCGTGATCTTCGAGATCGAGCCAGAGCCAGGTATCGTTCTTTCCGCCGTGTTCCGCAGCCAGGGACTCAAAGACCGGCTTGAGGGTGCGGCAGATTTCGCACCAGCCGGTGGCGCCGACGATCAATGTCAGGCGCGCGGATGGCGCATTTAGGCGCGCGGCGATGGTGGCGGCATCGGTCCATGGGTCGAGCAGCGGGGTACTCATGCTGCCTCCCGTGGGGGAAACATGTCGTGCAGCTTGTTCATTGCGATTCTCTGTTCTGTGGTGGATGCACGCACGTTCATATGGACCGTTGACTGCGCATGGTTAAGCATCTGCGCGGCCATGGCGCGAATGGCTTGCGGTGCGTTTTCGAGTAGCTCGAGGGCGGCTCTGGCGTCGATCTCGCGGCCGAGCAGCGCGCGTTTGCCTCGACTAACGAGGTGCGGGCTGGCGGCCGTTACCGCCTTTACCGCAGCCTGGTCCGCTTGAGGGTGTCCGCTGTCGGCGTCGAGCCGGGTTTCGGTAATCAATTGATCGGGGTCCAGGCTCGCGGGATCGGGCTCTGGCAAGGCAAGGCCGCTGGCGTTGAGGTCGATGCCCGTCAGCGTTTGCCATACCCAGCCGGCGTAGCGGCCAACGTCCTCATCGGCGAGTTGATCAATGACGAAAGGAATGTGAGCCAGGTCGCCATGCCATAGCGCGAAGGTGAGGGCCATACGGGGTGGCAGCTGTGCCAGAAAATCACGGGCTTCGGGTGCACCAATTGGCGCGAGCCAGGCAAGCTCGCGTACCCACCGTTGAAGGCGACGGCTGGCTTGGGCGCGAATAGCACCGGTCGCGCAGCTGTAAAGGCTGGCTTGTATCAGCACGCTTTGAAGCAGAACCGGAAGTGCTGCTTGGGCGTCGCCAAGTTTGCCCAACGCGATGGCTGCTTCGGCACGCACCTGCAGATCAGGGTCGCTCAATGCCTCGCGAAGCAGGGGAACGATGCTTCCCGGTTGACCTTCGGCGGCGCAAGCGCGGCAGGCAGCTGCGCGGATATGCAAGTTTTGAGAATGCAAGTAAATTGGCAGCGGATTATCCAACTGGGCAACAGCGGTGTTGCCCCGCAACGCCGCAGCGCGCAAGGCCACGACTTGAGCGACGGGGGCGGCATCAACTGATGACCAACGCTTCGCAATCGTTGGGAAGTAGTCCACATGACAGGCAGCCAGTGCAGAAATTGCTCCGCGTACCAACTGGTCTGGGCGCCGACACAACAATTTGAGTACATCATCCAGTATGCGAGCATTATCCGAGCTTATTGCAAACCACGTACAACTAAATGCTTCGCCCGGTTTTAGCCACCGTTCTAACGCGGCAAAAGAAATTTTCAATCCTGTCGGACCGGCGACATTCAGGCCGTCCAAATGTGCATCTAGTAAACGATTGAAGTGCTTTAATCGTTCGAATCCAACGTCCGCAGAACGGATAGTCCATTCCAGTTGGGACCAATAAAAAGCTGCATCTTCGGCATGACGCAAGACTAAGGCATAAATTACGGGAGGGTCAAATTTAGCGAGTGCCATGATTTTTTTGGATCATTTCCTTAATATATGTACTGATATTCAATGGCGCTAATTTCCAGCTTGCGAAATGACTTCTAAGCGGATTGTTCGTCGGCTAAATCTTCCATTTCATTTCGCAGATAAATATTCTCCCATTTTCCGTTTTGCATGAATGCGGCCCCACCTAAACCACCGAGCAACATCACTCCGTCTGCAACTGAAAGATATCCAGCGCAGACAGCAATTTCACCCGGTAAATCAGCGGGCTTTACTTTGTTCTTGTGTATTGTCCAAACTCCATAGTCATTTGTACACCAGACACGATCCCCAAACCAAACCATATCTTTAAAACCAATATTTAAGTTTCCCTCACTAATTTTCGTCCACTTATTATTTCTTCCAATAAATGTGACGCCGCCGGTACCGGAGATATATACATTTCCATCACCACCACAGCATACGTTCGTAAGTCGAATATTACTTGGGAACTCAATTTGATGCCAATTTATTCCATCGAAACGAAAGACATCTCCTTTGCCGCCGACCGCATAGATATCATTATCTTCGAAGCCGTCAATGTCATTGAATCCGCCATAGGTTTGATCGGGCTGCTTAGGAATCAGGTGAGAATACGAAAGCCATTCATTTTTACCTATCATTTTAGCTACGGAGCGCAGGCTGCCGCACACGTAAACATGGTCTTTTATTCGCTTAAGTCGGCTTACCCCACCACGCACAGGGCTTCCCTCGTCAAGGAATGACATATCATAATATCTGTCGCCACTACCAATAACATATATTTTATCGTCGAGTTCAGCTGCAATAAGCTGCCCCTTGGGTTTTTGTGATCCTGCAATTGTGGAATAATTCCACCCTTCAAGGTCAGTTGCTCCCCATTGCGAGGTTGGTTGTAGATCGGTGTAAAATGTTACCAGACGCTTTTCACGCAATCTTGGATCATAGCCTTCCCTTTCCTCTTCCTCAACCTCTTCATCTGTATACCAGCGCACTACCATAAAACCCAGAGATGTACTATCACGAACAGCGCAACCAACAATATAATATCTATGGAGCGTTCCTTTATAGGCGTCAAGAGATATTTTCATTTTCATTTGCTTTCAGATGGTATTGTTGGGGAAACTGCAGGCTGAGACTTTTTCACCGCCTTGCCTGTGCCTGCATTTGCATTGAGCATTTTGTCCTCGCAGGGTTTGTAATGACTATCAATTTGTGCCTCCAAGCACTCACGATTGCAGTGAAAGGCACCCGCTTCCACAACCGCGTCAATGCCCTGTTTCTTGGCTTCTTTGTAATCTAGAAAATTGCTATTATTCTTTTTTTTATATTCTTTAATGGATTCGCTTAGATTTTTATGAGCTAATCCATGACTTCCATGTTCAAAGCCATTCTTTGTCCCTTCTAAACAGATAGTCGGTGCGTTTTCGTATTCATAAGCAGCACATCCTACCCCCTCCATCATTGCATTTGGAATAATATGGTGACCGGTCTGTCCCGGGCAACAACCTGTACCGTGTCTGGCTTGAGCGGTCGCTTTGTTTTTCTCTACTTCAGGTACATTTACCCCATCAGGTGTAGTATTTTTGTAGGGAATCAAAAGACACTTTCGGGCCCGCATGCAAGGATTCAGTTGTGCTAAAAGTGACATAGCATCCGCTTGCGCTCGATGCGGATTGGCATCATACATGGCCAATATTTTTTTTGCTTCGTCCTTAATATTCAAGATCTTAGCCATCGCTCTGGACACAGCTTCCCCCTTTGGACCTATGAGCGCGGCGAGTTCAGCTGCCGTTGCAACGATGTCATGTGCGGTCCAAGCTGCCATAATGAAAGGACCGGCTACGGTCTCTACGAGAACAACCCCAAAAAATGCCTTTACCACAATTTTAACCGCAAGTCGCTGAATAATTTCTTCCGCTTTAGCTTTTGCAGCGGCTAAGGCCATCGCTTTAAGTGAGCTGAGTGAGCTCATCAAAAGCGACATTTTTTCATTCTCGAGCTTTTTAAGCATATCCTGCATGCTGGTCTTGACTTCCGCTAATTTCTTCTTATCAGCGTCGATACCTGCTTGATCCCCCTTTTGTCTCGGAGCGAACGGTGTGACCCAAGCTCCAGTACATCCTTCTTCCATCCAACCGTTTCCGTCAAAAGCAGTTTTACTATCAATATTTCTTGTGTAACCGGTCAATTTTTTTCCTAAGGTATCGATAACATCGGTAACCTTAGAAAGTTTTTGCTTGATACCTTGAGGTTTCAGTTTCGCTTTTCCGGTTTTAGCGTCTTTTTCGTCGTTGTGCGGTGTGCAATTTTGCACGACATCAGCGAGGTCTTTTTTACACGCTTTTTTTGTATTAAAAGTGTCAAGATAAGGCGAACTTATTGTATTACCTCCGGTTTTTAGTGCTGAGGCCGCTGGTTGGGCGGCGGCCGGCGAGTTCTGATTTTTTGCCGGACTTTGTGGGTTTTCAACTTTTGGGTTTTCATCGTTTGACTTTCTCTTTCTCGGTATTTTAGCGACCATAGCCTTATCCGTGATTGTGAGTCATTGGGTCACAATGGCGACAAACATTCAAACCTTCTATCTTCACATCAGGCGACCAAGCCGTAAAATACGCTTTTCCCTTAATAGTGTGGGTCGCAAGGCCCATACCTAGAGAACGTGTCGCTGGCTCGTTGCCTACACTATTGGCAAGATAGGAGACATCACGAAGAGCCACCGGTGTGCCGCCTATAAACACCGTGGTGGATCCGTTTTCCAGGTCCTTTGCAAACGCTGTATTCGAATATGGAATCAATACTGGACCGGCAGGTGGGGCAGGAGGACTCCAGCACAGGTCCGGGCCCACGATTGCCTTCCCATCTG
Source organism: Massilia rubra (assembly GCF_011682065.1). GTDB lineage: Bacteria > Pseudomonadota > Gammaproteobacteria > Burkholderiales > Burkholderiaceae_D > Telluria_A > Telluria_A rubra. The sequence continues at coordinate 4,802 of NZ_VUYU01000054.1, forward strand.
CGGCCTTCGAACAAATTTCATTGTCATTCGCATAGACATGCGTTTCCATCTCATGTATCTCCGTGTTGATGAACAACGATAGCGCAACGAGTTCCATTGTCGCTAGCTAAGTGAATTAGCCCGGTCGAACCCGGGCTATACATATGGTGACCCATTTCGCGTTGCAGCCAGGCAAGCATCGCTGGGCCGGAAGCAGCACCAACCTCACCAATTTTATCGGCCAAGGTCAACTGGGTTAATTTTTGAGCGCCGAACATAACACGTGTTATGGCATTGGCCCCCTCATTCGAATAGAACTGCTCCCCATTTTGATCGCTAATGCGGAATGCAATGTCAGTATTTACAAATTTGGCTTGATTAAGCGCTGCTCGGATAGCTTGGGTTAGTCCTTGAGCACGACTTGGTGTGCTCCCGTCTACACGTCCGATCTCTTCCCCTGTACCGATACCTTTAACGTGCAGCCCATCAGCGTCCATCATTGCAGAAGTTAGCAATAACGCTGCTGCGGCTTCACCCGGAATAAAACCATCATTATTGCCATCTGTAAATAATCGAGCTTCATTTAAGTAAAAATTGATGTCTGTCGTGTTGATATAGCTATCTGCCGCAATTAGCAAAATCTGCTCTGCTTCGTGATTCGCTAAGTGTTGCGCGGCTCGTATTAATCCTTTTGCCAATCCAATTCTCCCTTCCATGAAGACAGTGGTGCGATATGCAGCTTCCACTTTGTCAAAAATTGATGAGGGCATCATGGTGGCACGGACGCCCGCCATGGCATCTTGCGCGAGCTTTCTATAGAACATTTCGTCGCCCCTTGCACGGATAGCGTCAGGTGCCAAAATCACTAGAATTGTGCGAGCAGTATCAAAAAGAGATAGTGGTTCCGCCATATTTTTCGCGCAGTCGCCGATTGCAAATTCGGTCCAGAGTTGGAGTCGCTTACTGCCATAGATTTCGTCGGGAAGCATTGCAACATTCAGTGGTTTCAAGGGTGCGCTGTAAAACGTACTTTCTTGAAAATGGTCCATATTGGCACGAAGCGCACATACGACCGCGTCAAGGTGATAACCCAAAGAACAGCACAGACCGGCAGCTGAAATCATCAAGCTGTTACGCATTTGATCTTTATTGTTTTCGATGTGGCGATTCATGTTGATATTTTCAAATTATTATCAATTTGAGATCCGCCGCAACTGTTGCATCCGTCGATTCCCAGCGATTTTTTGTGCCACCACTCGGCGTTTACGGGGCCGATAGAAATCGTTTTGAACTCTTGAATACGACGGTTGATTGGAACGCTTGCACGCCACACTACGCTAAATCGCGCATTATCGGGCTCGAAATACAAAGTGTCAGCAACGGCAATGGGTTCATCTGTACTGTAATCAGTCCTTAACACACGTATGCTTATATTATTTAGTCTTGGTAACTTGAATCGCACATCTGGCCTATTTAACATCATATTCCGAAGAATGATTTGTTCATTGCCGACCGGATATGCCATTTGCTGATCTTCTGGTGCGCATTGATTAAATTGCTCGTCATAGTCTTCCGGTAAGAAAGGGAATACATTACGCTGCCAGTTCTCATCGTAAGTCCCGGTATAAGTCGGGCGTGGTTGCCAATGACGAGCAATCGCTGAAAATGCCACCGGACTCTGCTTACCATTTGGTTTTCGTACCGGATCATCAAGTGCCTCCAAGTTTGGTACTGCCTGGCCGTCTATGTCATCGTCAGCTTGCGACCCGAACCACCCGACTCCCGCTGGATTTCTCAATTGCGCTTCCGTGAGCGTCGGGACATTTTTCCCCCAGCCTTTTTTATACGTTCGGGTCCCACCAAATGCTCTACCAAAGTGCAATGGCATGCGAATAAAGGGCTCTGCTTCAGAAATTGACACCAAGCCGAGGCGTTTTCGCCAATAGCGGTCACCATGAACCTTGACGCCTTTTCGCAAGGTTCCGACCTGCCAGACTACATTCAGCTGCGGCAGAGGTATGCCATCCAGAACGTGTGCACTTGCATTGAAGAGGACGTCACAACGCGGCTTGAATCGCACAATGTCAGAGCCATATATCATGGCGCTTTCTCCCGGATCACCTATGAAAACATCGGTTTGCTCTATGGGTTGTGGTTGCAACGGGCGCGGACGCTCGCCCGGAGATGGAATTTGCCACGTCCCCTTCGCTACAATGACCAGATGGTCGCGCCCGAAAACGTCGACTGCGGAGCTGATATCGGCCACCAAGTGTTTAGAACCTACAATAACTTCCATAAGGCACCTAGCTTAATTGATGTTGACCGAGCCGCCCAAAATTCGCTGAGTCGCGCTGGCGTGGCTGGTGATGTAAGTGCCGCGCAATTGAATGCGGCCATCCGCGCAGAGGATCAGCGCCGCTTCGCCGCAGCGCAGTTCGATCTCGTGCTCCGCGGTGAGCACCACGCGCTTGCCGTCGAGCAGCACTTCGCTAGAGGAGTGGGCGGGCGTGGAGACGGCCGGGGCGGCCAGCATCAGGCCCAGGATAATCGGTTGCATCGGATCGCCGCCCTCGAAGCCCAGCGCCAGCGCTTGGCCGATGTTGCTCGGGTCGAGCGGGCTGATGCTGCGGGCACGGATGCGGCTCAGGCCGAACGTGGCGATGCTGACCAAGGCGCCGCCGTCGGTGCCGATACCATCGAAGGTACCCACGGCGATGCCGTCTGCGCGTGTGGGCCGCTGCGGCGTTTGCACGATCACGTCATGTAACAGACCTTCCGGCTGCGCAGATTCGGTGACCGGCAGGCTGCTGCCGGATTCTGTGGCTTGCTTCATCAGTTCTCCAGAATTTTCTTGCCCTTCAGGGTGATGTTGCCATCGGCCTTGAAGGTCTGTTCGTCGGTGGTTCCCACGCTGAACGTGTGCCCGTTGATGGTGATCGTGCCGTCTGACTTCATCACCATGCTCGCCTTACCTACCGTAATGGACAATTCATCACCCGCTGTGATGGAATATTCATTCCCCACCTTGGTCACCTTGTGCGTTCCGACAATGGTCGCCATCGCCAACCCCACGTTCAGGTCGTAGCCAAGGCCCACGTTTTCCATGCGCGCCATGCCGACGTTCTGGATCGACGCAAGGGCAATCGTTTCCGTCTTCATTTTCGCTACGGTAATGGTCCAAGCCCCACCGATGCTGTCGGTCTCGTTCTGCACCACGGTCTTGGTCCGGTTCGCCCCAATCGTGATGGTCTCGTTGATCCCCACATCCTCAGTCCGGTTATCGCCGATGCTGATGGTCTCGTCGTGATCAACCCGCTCCTTGCGGTTGTTGTGGACCGTAATGGTTTCATCACGGTCCACAGTCTCCGTGCGGTCGCGCTTGACGAGGGTGGTCTCATCCCGGTCGATGGTCTTGCGGCGATCATTCCCAACCCACTTGTCCTCGTCGTGCTCGACCTCGGTCAGTTGGTCCTTCTCGGCATGCAGCCACAACTGTTCCTGGCCCTTTTTATCCTCGAAACGCAGCGCATTGGCGGTGTTGTAGTTGCCCTTCGGCGTGGAACGCGTCAGCACGCCGCTCTGGGTCTTGTTGTCCGGCAGCGTCCACGGCACCATGGTGTCTTCGTTCGGCACCATGCCGGTGACCAACGGCCGATCCGGGTTGCCGTCCATGAACTGGACGATCACTTCCGAGCCGATGCGCGGAATCGCCGTCACGCCGAAGTTGGCGCCCGACCACGAGGTGGCCACACGAATCCACGCCGAGCTTTTCTCGTCGTATTCGCCGATGCGGTCCCAGTGGAACTGCACGCGCACGCGGCCGTATTTGTCGGTGTGGATCTCTTCGCCTTTCGGCCCCACCACCAGCGCCGTTTGCAGTC
>NZ_VUYU01000055.1 GCF_011682065.1 Massilia rubra
TTTGCCTCCCCCGTGGTGGGGGGCGCCCGGGGGGGGGTAAACTTTTTTTTGGTGTCTTGGGGTGGGTTTTTTTGTTTCGGTGGGGGCCCCGGGGGGGGGTCACCCCCCGAGACTGTACCCATTATCACGCAAGATGTTGCTTGTGGTTAACATTTGGCACAAACGAGCAGTTCGCCCCCGTTTAGTACAAATTGCATAAAAATGCGTGGTTTTTGAACACAATCAGGCTCATTCACCGTGCAGCAACGTTTGACGCACGCCAGCATAAGCACTTATAATCCCGCTGATTCACATAATTCAGACACCGAAACACGGCACTTATATGGCTGGCGCAAGGAATACAACATGTTGCGCTTAGTCTCCCTGCAATTGATAGTGACAGTCGTCGTCGGCATCATCGCCGCGCTGCTGGGGGGATGGGCTGCGATGTTTTCGGCTGTGTTCGGCGGATTGTGTTGTGTCTTGCCCAATGCGGTGTTCGCGGTGCGCCTGTTCGCCAGCGCGCAGAAACCCGGCGGGGCCGACCCGATATCGTTTTTTATCTGGGAATTCATAAAGATTGCTTTGACGGTGGCGCTGATTGCCGCCACCTTCTCGCTGTACCGCGACTTGAATGTCTTCGCCATGATCGGCGGCTTCATCGCGGCGCTGAAAAGTTACATATTCTTAATATTTAGGCACTGACATGACGAGCTCAACACTTGAAGCTGGCGCAGCACACGCGCCGACCGCATCAGAATACATCAAGCACCACTTGGGTCATTTGTCGAACCACCATCAGGACAAGGTGATCGATTTTTCGATCATCAATATGGACACGTTGTTCTGGTCCATTACGATGGGCGTGCTCGGCTGCCTGATCATGTGGCTGGCCGCGCGCAAAGCTACCGCCGGCGTGCCGACCCGCTTCCAGGCCGCCGTCGAAATGGTCTTCGAAATGGTCGACAACCAGGCCAAGGACATCGTCCACGGCGACCGCAGCTTCATCGCGCCGCTGGCGCTGACCGTGTTCGTCTGGGTTGCACTGATGAATTCGCTCGACTTCTTGCCGGTTGACCTGTTCTCCGGCCTGTTCAAGCTGCTCAATATTGAACATCTGTTCCCGCATCACCGCGTGGTGCCGACCGCCGACCTGAACGGCTCGCTGGGCATCGCCCTGGGCGTGTTTGCACTGATGATCTATTACAGCATCAAGATCAAGGGTATCGGCGGCTGGATCCACGAACTGTTTTCCGCGCCTTTCGGTATCGCCATGGCGCCGTTCAACCTGCTGTTGAACATCATCGAGTACGCAGCAAAAACCGTGTCGCTCGGCATGCGACTGTTCGGCAACATGTTTGCTGGCGAACTGCTGTTCCTGTTGATCGCTTTGTTGGGTGCGATGGCTACGACGTTCGGCTTTGTCGGCCACGTCATCGCCGGTTCGATCTGGGCTATCTTCCACATCCTGATCGTGTTCCTGCAAGCGTTCATTTTCATGATGCTCACGCTGGTGTACATCGGCCAGGCGCATGAAGGCCACTGATCGCAGCAGTTCGGACAGTATCGAAAGATAGTGGTAGTAAGCAAAGTTTGTATTTTTTAGTTTTCAATTTTTTAATTTACTTTTTGAAGGAACTCTCATGACTGACTATTCTTTTGTTGCTCTGGCTTGCGGTTTGATCATCGGTCTGGGCGCTATCGGCGCTTGTATCGGTATCGCTATCATGGGCGGCAAATACCTCGAAGCTTCGGCTCGTCAGCCTGAACTGATGAACACCCTGCAAACCAAAATGTTCCTGCTGGCTGGTCTGATCGATGCGGCGTTCCTGATCGGTGTTGGTATCGCGATGCTGTTCGCATTCGCAAATCCGTTCCACGCTTAATTAAGCCGGACATCGCAGTCAAAGAATGGCCGAACCTCGCGGTTCGGCATCCGTTTTTGTGAGAAGGAAAACACCGTGAACTTAAACGCAACCTTGTTTGCCCAGTTCGTGGTCTTCTTCATCCTGGCTGGTTTCACGATGAAATTCGTGTGGCCGCCACTGATGAAAGCGCTCGACGAGCGCATCCAGAGGATCTCGAATGGCCTGGCCGCAGCTGACCGCGGTAAGGAAGAAATGCAGAAAGCCCATGAGCAAGTCCAGAAAGACCTGGCCGCTGCCCGTGATGAAGGTCAAAAGCGCATCATCGACGCCGACAAGCGCGCCGCCATGATCCTCGACGATGCCAAGAAAGCAGCTGCTGAAGAAGCGGCCCGCATTATTGCGTCGGCCAAGGCAGATGCCGAGCAACAGGTTAACCGCGCGCGCGAAGAACTGCGTGGCCAGGTCGCTGCCCTCGCCGTCAAAGGCGCCGAGCAGATCCTCAAGCGCGAAGTGAACGCAGCGGCTCACGCCGACCTGCTGTCGCAATTGTCGGTCGAGCTGTAATCATGGCCGAACTCGCAACCGTCGCCCGTCCTTACGCCGAAGCCCTGTACCGCGTTGCCCAGCAAGGCAACGTGGCGGCCTGGTCCGAAGTGTTGTCCGAGCTGGCCCAGCTCGGCGCTCACCACGATGTGCTGGCCTACGCGGCCAACCCGAACGTGGCCGCCGCCGATGTCGCCTCGACCCTCGTGTCGCTGCTGAAATCGCCAGTGACCGCGGAAGTGAGCAACTTCGTTGCCATGCTGGTGGAAAACCACCGCGTGTCGCTGCTGCCGGAAATCAATGCCCAGTTCCAGGTGCTCAAGAACACGAATGCCGGTGCCGCAGACGCCAACATCACCAGCGCCTTCGAGATTGCCCAGCCGCAGGTTGCGCAACTGGTCGCGACGCTGGAAAAGAAATTTGGCCGCAAGCTCAACCCAACGGTGACAGTGGATCCCTCGCTGATCGGTGGTGTGCGCGTGGTCGTCGGTGATGAAGTGCTCGATACCTCGGTACGCGCCAAGCTGCAACAGATGCATGTTGCGCTGACAGCGTAACGAACGCGTTCCAGACTCGCACAGCACGCCGGCGCAGACGCCCTTGCCTTACGCATCAAGAAACTATTAGGAGTTAGCATGCAACTTAATTCATCTGAAATCAGCGAACTGATCAAAAGCCGGATCCAAGGCCTCGAAGGTTCGGCTGACATTCGCAATCAGGGCACGGTAATCTCCGTAGCCGACGGTATCTGCCGTATCCATGGCCTGTCGGACGTGATGCAGGGCGAGATGCTGGAATTCCCGGGCAATACCTTTGGCCTGGCGATGAACCTCGAGCGCGACTCTGTCGGCGCCGTGATTCTGGGTGCTTACGAGCACATTTCCGAAGGCGACACCGTGAAGACCACCGGCCGCATCCTGGAAGTGCCGATCGGTCCTGAACTCAAGGGTCGTGTTGTCAACGCCCTGGGCCAGCCAATCGACGGCAAGGGTCCTGTCAACGCCAAGCTGACCGCCGCGATCGAAAAAATCGCACCGGGCGTGATCGCCCGTGAGTCCGTTTCGCAGCCAATGCAGACCGGCCTGAAGTCGATCGACTCGATGGTGCCGATCGGCCGTGGCCAGCGCGAGCTGATCATTGGTGACCGCCAGACTGGTAAATCGGCTGTCGCGATCGATGCGATCATCAACCAGAAGGGCCAGAACATGACGTGTATCTACGTCGCGATCGGCCAGAAGGCATCGACCATCAAGAACATCGTGCGCTCGCTCGAGACGCACGGCGCGATGGAATACACCATCGTCGTGGCAGCATCGGCTTCCGAGTCGGCTGCAATGCAATACATTTCCGCGTACTCCGGTTGCGCCATGGGCGAATACTTCCGTGACCGCGGCGAAGACGCACTGATCGTCTACGATGACCTGTCGAAGCAAGCAGTTGCTTACCGTCAGATCTCGCTGCTGCTGCGCCGTCCACCAGGCCGCGAAGCTTATCCTGGCGACGTGTTCTACCTGCACAGCCGCCTGCTCGAACGCGCGGCACGCGTGAACGCGGCTTACGTCGAGAAGTTCACCGACGGCGCCGTCAAAGGCAAGACCGGTTCGCTGACCGCACTGCCGATCATCGAAACCCAGGCTGGCGACGTATCCGCCTTCGTTCCGACCAACGTGATTTCGATTACCGACGGCCAGATCTTCCTGGACACCTCGCTGTTCAACTCGGGTATCCGTCCTGCGATTAACGCCGGTATTTCGGTATCGCGCGTCGGTGGCGCCGCCCAGACCAAGGTCATCAAAAACCTGTCCGGCGGTATCCGTACCGACTTGGCGCAGTACCGTGAACTGGCTGCGTTCGCGCAGTTCGCTTCCGACCTGGACGACCTGACCCGCAAGCAGCTCGACCGTGGCGCGCGCGTCACCGAACTGCTCAAGCAGGCCCAGTATTCGCCAATGTCGATCTCGATCATGGCCGTGACCCTGTTCGCGGTCAGCAAAGGCTACTTCGATGATGTCGAAGTGAAGAAAGTACTGGCGTTCGAAGCCGGTCTGCACGGCTACATGAAGACCAAGCAAGCTGCTCTCCTGGCCAAGATCGAAGAAACCAAGCAACTGGACAAGGACGGCGAAGCCGCCATGGCCGCAGCCATTGCTGACTTCAAAAAATCCGGCGCATATTAATTGTCTAGAGGGGCCGGCCGTACGCGGCCCCCGATAGCGCAAAAGGAGTAAGGACTCATGGCAGTAGGCAAAGAGATACGTAACAAGATCAAGAGCGTAGAGAATACGAAGAAGATCACGAAGGCGATGGAAATGGTCGCCGCGTCCAAAATGCGCAAAGCGCAGGACCGGATGCGTGCCGCTCGCCCTTACAGTGACAAGATTCGTAACATCACCTCGCATCTGGCTACGGCGAATCCGGAATACACGCATCCGTTCATGGCGCAAGGCAAGGACGTGAAAGCGAAGGCGGTTGGTTTCATCGTCATCACGACCGACAAGGGTCTGTGCGGCGGCATGAACACCAACATCCTGCGTCTGTTGACGCAAAAGTCCCGCGAGCTGGAAACGGCTGGCAACAAGATTGAAGCGGTTGCCATTGGCAACAAAGGTTTGGGTTTTATGAACCGCGTTGGCGTGAAGGTCGTGTCGCATGCGATCCAGATCGGCGATACGGTCCACCTCGACAAGCTGATCGGGCCGATCAAGGTCATGCTCGACCGCTACGAGGAAGGTGAGCTGGACGCAGTCTATATTTGCTACACCAAGTTCGTAAACACGATGAAGCAAATCCCGATGGTCGAGCAGCTCTTGCCGCTGACCGCCGACAAGCTTGAAAGCGACAAGAGTAGTCACGCATGGGACTACATCTACGAGCCGGAAGCGCAGACCGTGATCGACGAACTGCTGGTGCGGTATGTGGAAGCGCTGGTGTATCAGTCAGTGGCCGAAAACCTCGCGTCCGAGCAATCGGCGCGCATGGTGGCGATGAAAGCGGCAAGCGACAACGCCGGCAGCGTCATCGGCGACCTGAAGCTGATCTATAACAAGACCCGCCAGGCTGCGATTACCAAAGAACTCTCCGAGATCGTCGCCGGTGCGGCAGCGGTCTAAACCCGAATTTAAATACTATTGAAGGAACGAACATGGCTGATGGCAAAATCGTTCAGTGTATCGGCGCTGTGGTGGACGTTGAGTTCCCACGCAATGCAATGCCGAAGGTTTTCGACGCACTGAAAATGGCAGGCTCCGAACTGACCCTGGAAGTACAACAGCAGCTCGGCGACGGCATTGTCCGTACCATTGCACTGGGTACTTCCGACGGTCTGCGTCGCGGCATGCTGATCCAGAACACCGGCAAGCCAATCATGGTACCGGTCGGTAAAGCGACCCTGGGCCGTATTATGGACGTGCTGGGCAACCCGATCGACGAGTGCGGTCCGGTATCGCACGCGCAAACCGCATCGATCCACCGCGTGGCGCCTGCGTACGACGAACTGTCGCCATCGCAAGACCTGCTGGAAACTGGCATCAAGGTGATCGACCTTGTTTGCCCGTTCGCCAAAGGCGGTAAAGTCGGTCTGTTCGGCGGTGCTGGTGTGGGCAAGACCGTGAACATGATGGAACTGATCAACAACATCGCAAAAGCACACTCGGGCGTATCCGTGTTTGCCGGCGTGGGTGAGCGTACTCGCGAGGGTAACGACTTCTACCACGAGATGGCTGACGCCAAAGTGGTCGACCTGGAAAATCCAGAGAACTCCAAAGTGGCGATGGTCTACGGTCAGATGAATGAACCGCCGGGTAACCGTCTGCGCGTTGCGCTGACCGGCCTGACGATCGCTGAATCGTTCCGTGACGAAGGCAAAGACGTTCTGTTCTTCGTGGACAATATCTACCGCTTCACCCTGGCCGGTACCGAAGTGTCCGCACTGCTGGGCCGTATGCCATCGGCCGTGGGTTACCAGCCAACACTGGCCGAAGAGATGGGCCGTCTGCAAGAGCGCATCACCTCGACCAAGACCGGTTCGATCACCTCGATCCAGGCCGTGTACGTCCCTGCGGATGATTACACCGATCCATCGCCAGCAACCACCTTTGCTCACTTGGATTCGACCGTTGCCCTGTCGCGTGACATCGCTTCGTTGGGTATCTACCCTGCGGTCGACCCACTCGACTCGACCTCGCGCCAGCTGGACCCGCTCGTCGTCGGCCAGGAACACTACGATACCGCGCGCGCTGTCCAGGGCACCCTGCAGCGCTACAAGGAATTGCGCGACATTATCGCGATTCTGGGCATGGACGAGTTGGCGCCGGAAGACAAGCTGCTGGTCGCACGCGCTCGTAAGATGCAGAAATTCCTGTCGCAGCCGTTCCACGTTGCTGAAGTGTTTACCGGTGCTCCGGGCAAATACGTTTCGCTGAAAGACACGATCAAAGGCTTCAAGATGATCGCATCGGGCGAACTGGATCACCTGCCTGAGCAAGCGTTCTACATGGTTGGCACGATCGAAGAAGCAATCGAAAAAGCCAAGAAGCTCAACTAAGACAGGCGAAGGCGCCGCGCTGACTCAGCGGGGCGCCAGAACCCGATAGGACACACATGGCAAACACATTTCACGTTGACGTGGTATCGGCCGAAGCCAGTATTTTTTCGGGCGAAGCCGAGTTCGTCGCGTTGCCGGGTGAAGCAGGCGAGCTGGGGATTTATCCCAAGCACACCCCGCTGATCACGCGCATCAAGCCGGGTGCGGTACGGATCAAGGTGGCTGGCCAGGCTGAAGAAGAGTTCGTCTTCGTCGCTGGCGGCATCCTGGAAGTGCAGCCGAACGGCGTGACCGTGCTGGCAGACACCGCGATTCGCGGTGGCGACCTGGACGAAGCAAAAGCACTGGCCGCCAAAAAAGCGGCCGAAGAAGCAATGGTCAACAAGGTATCGAAGATCGATTACGCCAAGGCGCAAGCCGAGATGGCGGCTGCGATTGCCCAATTGCAGGCAATCCAGCGCTTCCGCAACAAGCGTTAAGCAGGTGGCGGGCTCGACCCGCCATAGTGAAAAAGGCAGCCGAGGCTGCCTTTTTTACGTCTGCTTTGCTACCGTGGCAGACTGTGGCTGCCTGTTTCGTAAGCATCCAGCCCGCCCACCTTTCTTCCGTTCCATAAATTGCCCACACTGTGATCTTCAACTTGGAGATAGAGATGGCAAATTTGGAACGCGAGTCATTGTGGGAGGAGCGGGTTGCGCAATGGCGCAAGAGCGGCCAATCCCAACGCGCCTTTGCGGAGAGCCAGGGCTACCCGCAAAGGCAGCTTAACTATTGGGCGCGCCGCCTGGCCGCGCCCGTCGTGCCGGCGGCGCTGCTGCCAGTGTCGATTGCAGCCTCCACCGATGCGGCGCCGGCATTGAGCCTGCGTAGTCCCAGTGGCTGGAC
>NZ_VUYU01000056.1 GCF_011682065.1 Massilia rubra
CTGCTCTGAGGTAGAATTCATGTCGGGCAAGGTGGCGTTTTTGTTGATAACTGTGTTTCTAGATAACTCACATTTTATCAATCACTTACGGCATTCTTGCCCCTTTTTATGCAAAATTCAGGCTAGTCCGGCGGCAACTGGTCCGGCGCCGTTCCCAGGCGCTGGCCCGGGTTCATTTTCTCCAGCGCCAGCAGGGCGGCGGCGTGGTCGGCATGTGCAAACTCGTCGGCAATGCTGCGGTAATTGGCGGTGACGACCGAGGTGACCGGCAGCACCAGGCCGGCATCGGCGGCGGCCACCAGCACGTTTTGCAAGTCCTTGAGCTGGCTCGTGACCTGCCCGCCGGGAATGAAATTGCGGTCCAGCATGCGCTGGCCGTGCAATTCGAGGATGCGGCTTTCGGCAAAGCCGCCGCGGATCGCGCCGCGCACGGCGGCCGGATCGGCGCCGGCCGCCTGGGCCAGCAGCAGCGCCTCGGCCACGATATTCAGGGTGCCGCCGACGATTAACTGATTACACAATTTGGCAACCTGGCCGCTGCCGGCGGGGCCGACCAGGGTGGGCCGTCCCATCGCGCGCAGGACGGGTTCCGCCTGGGCAAAGTCATCGAGCGCAGCGCCAGCCATGATCGCCAGGCTGCCGGCTTGCGCACCTGCAACGCCTCCGGAAACGGGCGCATCGAGAAAGCGGACCTGACGGGCAGCCAGGCGCGCGTGGAAAGCCAGGGCTTCGCCATGCTGGGTAGAACTCATGTCGATCCAGAGCGCGCCGGGGTGCAGGCTGGGCAGCGCGGCGTCGATGACCTCGCTCACCACGGCGCCGGACGCGAGCATGGAAATGACGATGTCGGCCGTGCGCACGGCCTCATCGAGCCCGCTGCAGGGCTGGACACCGGCGCGACGCAGGGCCTCGGCTTTGTCGGGAGAGCGGTTCCAGGCGCGTACGGTCCAGCCGGCTCCAGCAAGGCGGATGGCCATCGGATGGCCCATCAGGCCGATGCCGAGAAAGGCGATGGTGAGGGTAGTCAGGGCGGCCTCCAGGGATGGAAGTGAATGCGGCTTCAAGCATGTCATTTTATCAAATTGCGCGCACACGTGATGCAAGGCGAGGTTTCAGCTTCGTCGGTACAATAGTGGACACGCTAATCATGATGAATTAGCGTGCCTATCTCAGAAAGCCCTACATATGTCCCTGTTAAACATGAAGCTGTGCGCCTCGCTGGCAACGCTCGCGGTGATGGCCGCAACCCCGTGCGCGTTTGCGTCCGACAAAGTGATTGATAACGCCTCGCTGGAAGTCGGTGGCGGCGCCAAGGTCCAGATGGTCCGTTTTGGCGTGCAAAAAGACTGGAACCAGCGCTGGTTCCAATCGAACGGCACCCACCTCAGCGGTTACTGGGATGCCTCGATTGCCCAATGGCGCGGCAATGCGTATCAAAACGTGGACGGCCAACACCAGAACATCACGAATATCGGTTTCACGCCGGTGTTCCGGTTCCAGGCCGACGACATGACCGGTTGGTATGGCGAAGCGGGCATCGGCCTCAATTTGCTGTCGAAGCGCTATGACAACGATTCGAACCGGCTGTCGACCGCGTTCCAGTTCGGCGATCACCTGGGCGCTGGCTATGTATTCGCCAATCAATGGGATGTGGGCATGAAGATTCAACACTTCTCGAACGGCGGCTACAAAAAACCCAACAGCGGCGTGAACTTCCTGGTGCTGAAGGTTTCGCGCGCGTTCTGATGACCGCTGCGTTTGGATGGTGCTGAACGGCGCCCGATGCGAATCGGGCGCCGTTTTGCCGTGGGCGATCAGTAGGACGACAGGGCTTTGTCGAATTTGATCAGCCACAGGCGGCTCGGGCGTTCCTTGTCGGCGCCACGGCCGACCCGGATGCGGTTGGCTTCGCCACAACCGGCGGCGCTGCTCGCGATGATGTTGCCGGCGGCGTTGACGTTGCATTTGGTGACGTCGGCGGCCACGGTCTTGCCATCCGGACCGGTGACGCGGGTGACCATGCCGAAGTCGTTATCGTTGGTCAGCGCCAGGGTCATGCCGTCGACCAGGGCCAGGCCTTCCGCCTTTTCGGCCAGCCAGCCGATCGCGTTCAGGTCCAGCAGCAAGGTCTTTTTCAGCGGCGTCACGCCGGCCCAGCTGGCGCCGTTGATCGCCGTGCCGCTCATGCTGCTTTTTTCCAGGTCGGACGTGGCCGGATTGAAACCAGGGGCGAGAATGTTGCTGGCCTCGCCGATCTGGACCAGCATCAGCTTGTTGAACACCTCGCCGCCGGGTCCGGCGCCCTGCTCGATGACGATGAATTTGCCATTGCCCAGCGCGACCATGTCGCCCAGCTTGGCGTTGCCGGTGCGCCCGTCCGCGTAATCCTTGCCGTCCAGCGGATAGGCGAACATGCGGGTGGTCGCGCCGGTCGCCGGGTCGAATTCGATCCAGCGCGTAAAGCGGGCAAAGCGCTCGACCTGTTCGTTCTTGCCGGTGACGGCGTAGGCCGCCGTGCCATCGCTGAGCGGGCTTTGCAGGAAGGCGTGGATCTTGTCGCTGGCCGTGTCGAGCGTCATCCCTTCCATGCCGCGGTTGGCGCGGCGCTTGGCAAGAATGGCGGGCAAGCCGCTGCCGGGGGCGTATCTGGCCTGGATGATGCCGGTGCCGACGTCGATGCGCGCCAGGAAGGGGCCGTACTCGTCGCTCACCCACAGGGCGTTGCGGCGCTGGTCGACGGCGATGGCTTCGCTGTCGATGCCGCCGGCGTTGAATACGGCCTTGCCGGCGGGATCAAATTTCATCGCGTCAAACACCGGGATTTCGGCCGAGTTGCCAAGCGATCCGGCCGGCACCGGCAAGCCGGACGCGTTCACGCCGGCCGCCACCTTGATCGGCAAGCTGGAACTCAGGGTGGCGCCGTTCTTGCCGATGGTGAACACGCCGATCGATGGCGTGAAGCTGGGCGAAGGGAAAATCTTGCTGCCCATCGTGCCCTGGCCGTCGAGCGCGGGGACATTCGGACCGTCGCCGTTGGGACCACGGTCGGTCAGGCTGTAGAACTCCAGTTCGCCGTTTGCATTCTTGCCCTTGAAAGCGAGCCCGGAACCGTAGGATGGCAGGAAGCCTTGCGGAAACTCGGCCTTCACGGCCGCGTTGGCGCCTTCGTACGGGACGTGGAAACTGGCTGCCGCCCTGACCTGGTAACGCGTCACGCTGGTAGCGACCTTGCCCAGCGGCGTGGACTGGGTAAATTGCTCGATTGCGGGCGTGCCGAGGCTGGCGGCGAGGGTGTCTTCGAAATGTTCGCGTGCCAGCATGCGACGGTCGTCGTCGATGGTGCGTTCGCCGTAGGCGCTGCCGGCCAGGCTGCCTGAGAGCGCGGCGTTGAAGACGGGCGCGGCCGCATTGACATCGAGGTTTTTGCCGGCCAGCGCGGCTTTTGCGTCGGCGCCGAGCTTGATGCCGTTGGATGGGTCGTTATCGTCGTCGAGCACTTGCAGGGCCAGCAAGCGGTTTACTACCTTGGGGTCGGTCACGTCGGTTCCTCCCGAAAGCGACAGCGGCGTCAACAGCGTGCCGCAGCTCGCACTGCCTAATGCCATCCCGCCAATGCTGAAGGCAACTGTTTCGCCGACTATACAGGAGAACTCGCCTTTGGCATTGGTGGTGGCGCGTGCGCGCGTGCCGGCGACGTAGTCGAGCCCTTCGACGGCGGCATCGAGGAAGACGCCGGTTTGCGCCGCGGGCGCGGTATGCACGGTGTCGCTGCTGCCGCCGCAGCCGGCCATGGCCATGGCCGCCGCAGCGGCGATCAGGGAAAGTTGCGGGAGAAACTTCATGCAAGCCTCATCAGGGATGTCGTTCGAAAACGCAAGAGTGTACTGAGCGAGCGTGACGCCAGGATGACATGCGTGTTTGACAAAGATCAACCATCCCACATTCAAAATTGAACTTTTACTGAACAACCGCAGTAAGCTTTTTCCATCGAGCAGGAGGGAGGGCTTTGCGATGCGGATACTGATCCTGGCAATGCTGTTGGCGGCGACGCCGCCCGCGCTGGCGCAGACCAGCTGGCTGACCGTGGACGAGGCGGCTTACCGCCTGTTAAGCCCGGCCATGCCGGCCGCACGCCTGCATGCGACTCCCGGCGCCGCAGCGGTCACCCCGGCGCCGGTGGTGCTGGTGGAAGTGCCGTCCAAGGAAGTGGGCCGGGTGGCGCGCTTGCTGCACCAAAAGCTTGGGCATTGCGGCGGCTTCATGGTGCATGCGGACCAGGCCAGCGCGCAGCGCGGCCTGGCACAGGGCGCGGCGGCGCCGTTAGCCGGACTGGTGCGACCAAGCTATCTGATCGTTCATCAGGCGCAGGTCATGCCCATGCTGGCCGGCATGAAGGCCAAGCAAATCGCACGCACGATCGCGGGCTTGTCGGCCTTTCCCGACCGCTTTTACAACAGCCCGCACGGCGCGCGCGCGTCCGAGTGGCTGCGGCAAGGCTGGGCCGCCACCGGCGCGCGCCATGGCGGCGTGCTGGTCGAGACCTTTGCCCACCCGGGCTTTCCACAGGGATCGGTAATTGCCACCATCGCCGGCACCGACCTGGCCGACGAAGTTGTCGTGATCGGCGCCCATCTCGATTCGATCAACGCCAACGCCATGGACGAGCCGGGGTCGGCGCAAGCTCCCGGCGCCGATGACGACGCCTCCGGCGTGGCTGGCCTGACCGAGGTGCTGCGCGTCATCAGCGAAAGCAAGTACCGGCCGCGCCGCACCATCAAGCTGATCGCTTACGCGGCGGAGGAAGTCGGCCTGCGCGGTTCGCAAGAGTTGGCGCGCGCGTTCCGGCAGGCCGGCATCCAGGTGGTCGGGGTGCTGCAGCTGGACATGATCAACTACAAGGGCGCGGACAAGGATATCTATTTACTGCGCGATTACAGCAGCGCCGAGCAGAATGAATTCCTGCGTAAATTGATCGCCGCATATTTGCCGGGTGTTACCGTCGGTAGCGATTCCTGCGGTTACGCCTGTTCCGACCATGCCTCCTGGCACGCCGAAGGTTACCCGGCCTCGATGCCCTTCGAGTCCTCGCTGGCACGCGCCAATCCCCACATCCACAGCAAGAACGACACCTTCGCCAGCTCAGGCGGACAAGCCGTGCACGCGCTCAAGTTCGCGCGCCTGGCGGCCGCCTTCGCAGTGGAGCTCGGCAGTTCCTCGCCATAACGGCTCATGCTTAACGGATACAAACTTGCCGTAAGTCATTGATTTATATATACATTTACTGTGAACAAATTCCCACAATCTAGTTTGTGCGGTACTTCCACGTGATAATATTTTTTGCAAAGTATGTACAACCATTTAGCAATTCAGGCATCCGACCGGTGCGGCCATTTTGGCTGCATTGTTTTTTGGATGAGCGCGGTCTGACCCACCAGTCACGCCATCGCTCGACAAATGGGCTACAACGCCCATCTATAAAAAAGGAAAATCCGATGGAGAACCAAGTGCACCAATTCCAGCGTCGCGCGATGCCTGCCCTGCTTGCAGTCCTGATTTCCGGGCTGCTGGCGACCACCAGTGCCAGCGCCGCTCCCGGCAAAGGCTGGATCACGGTGGGCGACACCGCGTACACACATTTGCAAAAAGTTGCACCGCAAGCGATTGCGCGCCAGAGTCAGGTTGTGAGGACCAATGACCAGGCCGGGCTCGTCGCTGCGGAGCGAGTTCACCTGGTGCAAGTGAACGAAGAAGAAATGCTGAAGCTGAACGAATCGATCCACCATGAGCTCAAGCGTTGCGGCGGGTACATGTATCACGAGACCGAAGCCGACGGCAAGCGCGCGCTGGCCAAGCTGGCGGCTCCAAGCACCAACGCCAGCCTGGCGGCGTTGGCCCGGCCGAGCTACGTGATCGACAATCAAGCGCTGGTGACGCCGGTCTTGTCGCAAATGCAGGCCAGCAATATCGCCACGACGATTACCGAACTGTCCTCGTTCACAAACCGCTTTTATACGACCACGGGCGGCTCCGACGCGTCCAACTGGCTCAAACAGAAGTGGGCCGGCATGGCCACCGGGCGCGCCGATATCGCAGTGACGCAATTCACGCACAGCGGCTATAACCAGAAATCGGTGATCCTTACCATTACCGGGACCGATAATCCGTCCGAGGTGATTGTGCTCGGCGGCCACCTCGATTCCACGATCGGCAATACCGGCGAAACGTCGCGCGCGCCCGGTGCCGATGACGATGCGTCCGGCATCGCCAGCATGACTGAAGTGCTGCGCTCGATGATTGCCAACGGCTACAAGCCGCGCCGCACCATCAAGATGATCGGTTATGCCGCCGAAGAAGTGGGCTTGCGCGGTTCGCAGGCGATTGCCCAGAATTTCAAGGCGAATAATGTGAACGTGGTCGGCGTCATGCAGCTCGACATGACCAACTATAAAGGCTCGGCCAACGATATTTATATCTATACCGACTACACCGACAGCGCGCAGAACACCTTCGTCGGCAATCTGATCACCACCTATCAGCCAACCCTGACGATCGGCTACGACAAGTGCGGTTATGGCTGCTCGGATCACGCTTCGTGGACGGCGCAGGGTTATTACGCGTCGATGCCTTTCGAGGCCTCGTTCACCCAGGATAATCCGTATATCCACACGGTTAACGACACGTTTGCCAATTCCGGCGGGCAGGCCAATCACTCGCTCAAATTCGCGCGCCTGGCGGCATCGTTCGCGATTGAACTGGGCAGCGATGGCGCAGCGCCGGGCGGTACCGACAAGACCGAAACCTTTACCGGCAGCCTGACCTCGGGCCAGAAGAAAACCTTCGGTCCGTTCAAGGCGGCGATTGGTTCGGTCGTGTCGTCGACCACGGGAACGGGCGATACCGATCTGTATGTGCGTAAAACCTCGGTGCCGACCACCTCCAGCTACACCTGCAAGTCGGATGGCTCGACCAGCACGGAAAACTGCACCGTCAATATGACGGCCAATGGCGATGTGTATGTACTGTTGAACGGCTATACGGCGTCGAGCTACACCTTGAAAGTGACGTATAAACCGCAATAAACGACGTTGAATAGCAGGGAATTCCGCCGCGCAAATGCCCTGGCAGATTGCGCGGCGCCAGATTTACCTGACATTCATGCGTCCGTCGACAAAAACGCGGACGAAAAAAAACCCCGGTTTGCACTAAGCGCGATCTTGAGCGCGCTTAGGCTTACCGGGGTTTTCTTCTTATAACTAGCCTGACGATGACCTACTTTCACACTGGTTGCAGCACTATCATCGGCGTAAAATCGTTTCACGGTCCTGTTCGGGATGGGAAGGGGTGGTACCGATTTACTATGGTCATCAGGCAT
>NZ_VUYU01000057.1 GCF_011682065.1 Massilia rubra
TGGGGGGGGTTTTTGTTGGGGTCGCCGGGGGGGGGGGGGGGGGGTTGTTGCGGGGGCGGGGGTGGCGTTGGGGTTGGGGTCTGTTTGGGCGTTGGGGTGGGGGTTGGGTTGGTGGTTGGGGCCGGAGTCGGGGTCGGCGCGGTTGGCGTCGGCGTTGGCGCGGTCGGCGTAGTCGGGAGGTCCGGGGTCGGCGTCATTGGCGTCGTCACGTCCGGGGTCGGCGTCATCGGCGTCATTGGCGTCGTCACGTCCGGCATCGTCATGTCCGGGACCGTCATGTCCGGTGTCGGCACGGTCGGCGTGGGTGCGGGACCGGGACCGGGCGTGCCTGGCACTGGCACTGGCGTCGGCGCCGTCGGAAACGGCGTTGGCACGGCCGGTGTCGGCACGACTACCGGCGGGGCCGATACCCCGGTGGGAATCGCGGAGCTTTCACCGCCGCCACCGCAGCCTGCCAGCACGGCGCCGGAGAGCAGGGCGGTGGCCGTCGTGGCCAGCCTGACACCCGAAATCGATTCATCGCCAGCAACATCAAGCTGGATGGTTGACATGATGGCGTCGACGCCAGCGTCATCCTCGACACCTGCGTCGAGTAGTTGTTGCTTTTGCATGAAAGTGTTCCCGGTGTGTCCACGACCAGAGATAATAAGTGATTAGTGGAAACAAATAAACGTCATGTTTTGTTTATTTTGTAACAAACGTGCGATTTTCACCTTGTTTGCAACACTGTTTCAGGCTTTTAGGTGTAAAGGCGTTGGCATATGAATATGAGGGTTCATCAGCCGCCTTGCACAAATTGAATCATTGGGCGCCGCACCTGGCGACGCCCATGACGCTGTTCAGCGGCTGGGGCCGAACGGATCGTCGATCGAGTGCGCCGGTTCGGTGAACCACTTCGGTCCCGTGGCAGTCATGTAAAAGTGGTCTTCATGGCGCACGCCGAACTCGCCCGGGATGCAGATCATCGGTTCGTTCGAAAAGCACATGCCCACGGCCAGCGGCGTGCTGTCGCTGCCGACCAGGTAGGGCCACTCGTGGATATCCATGCCGATGCCGTGGCCGGTGCGGTGCGGCAGGCCTGGCAGCTTGTAGCCGGGACCGAAACCGTTCGCTTCGAGCGAGGCGCGCGCGGCGGCATCGACCTCGCGGCACGGCACGCCCAGTTGCGCCGCAGCGAAGGCGGCCAGCTGCGCCGCCTTCTCGGCATTCCACACGAAGCGCTGGCGTTCGCTGATCTCGCCGAACACATAGGTGCGGGTGATGTCCGAAATGTAGCCATGCACCTGGCAGCCGGTATCGATCAGCACCACGTCGCCCGCTTTCAGGGTTTGCGCATAACTGACGCCGTGCGGATACGCGGTCGCCTCGCCGAACAGCACGATGCAAAAGTACGATCCCGGCGCCCCCACCTTGCGGTGCGCACGCGCGATGAAGTCGCTCACCTCCACCGTGGTGATCCCTTCGTGCAGGATGGCGGCGGCGGCCTTGTGCACTTCCAGGGTCATGTCCTTCACACGCTGCATCAGCGCGATTTCGGCGGGCGACTTGCGCGCGCGGCAGAACGCCGTGACGCTCTTGGCGTTTTCCAGCGCGTAGCCGGCGGCCAGCGGGGCAATACCGTCGGCGATGAAGAACGCGGCGCTCTCGCAGATGCCGATGCGCGGCGGACGTGCCGGATCCGGCTTGACGCCCATGCGCCCCAGCACGTCGATGAACAACTGGTAGGGGCTCTCGTGCTCCTCCCAGCAATTGACCTTGCCCTTGACCAGCATGAAGTCGGTCAGCGAGCCTTCCTCGAACACCGGTGCGATGTATTCCAGCGCGCCGACGGCCGGCAAAATGGCGCCGACCATGCGTTCGCTGGCATACCACTTGGTGCCGGTGAAGTAGCGCATGTTGGTGCCTGCGTTGAGGAACACCGCGCCGATGCCCTGTTCCACCATGAAGGCCTGGGCGCGGGCGATGCGCTCTTCGTGTTCCCGCTGGCCGATCGGGGTCATGCCGCCGGTCATGTCGGACAGGGCGGCCAGCGCCTCGTCCATGGTTTTACCGCCGATGTTCAATGCGTTCATTGTGCTCATTTCTTTTTCGCGTCTGCGTCGCTGTCGGTTGAAAAGTTCAGTTCGGGCGTGCTGTCGTCATCCTTCTTGCCGGCCTCGCCGGACGGCAGTTGCAGTGGTTCGGTGTCGGCCGCCGGCGCGTCGATCTTCAGTTCGATCGATTCGTTCATGTCCACCTTTTTCTCGACCGAGACCAGGTGCGGGAAGGCGATAATCAGGCAAACCATGATCACCTGGATCACCACGAACGGGATCGCGCCCCAATAGATATCGGACGTCTTGACCTCTTTCGGCGCCACCGATCGTAAATAGAACAGCGCGAAGCCGAACGGCGGATGCATGAAGGAGGTCTGCATGTTCACGCCCAGCAGCACGCCAAACCAGATCAGGTCGATGCCCAGCTTGTTGGCCACAGGGCCGACCAGCGGCACCAGGATGAAGGCCAGTTCGAAGAAGTCGAGGAAGAAGGCCAGGATGAAGAACATGGCGTTGACCACGATCAGGAAGCCGGTCACCCCGCCCGGAAGGCCGGTCAGCAGGTGCTCGACCCACAGGTCGCCGTCCACGCCGCGAAACACCAGCGCAAAGACGGTCGAACCGATCAGGATGAACATGACGAAGCACGACAGGCGCGTGGTCGAGTTCATGGCTTGCTTGAGCAAGCTCCACGACAGGCGGCCGTTGAGGATCGCCAGCAGGATGGCGCCCATCGCGCCCATGCCGCCGCCTTCGGTCGGGGTGGCGATGCCGACGAAAATCGTGCCCAGCACCAGGAAGATCAGCGCCAGCGGCGGCACCAGCACGAACACCACTTTTTCGGCCATGCGCGAGAGCAGGCCGAGTTTGAACTTGCGGTTCGCCAGCGCGAACGCGAAGGCCAGCGCCACGCCGGCCGAGGCGGCGTACACGCCCAGTTCATCCTTGCCCAGTTGCGGGTGGCTGGCGCCCCAGACCCAGGCGAAGGCATACGACACGGCGACCGTGCCGATCACCATCAACAGCAACGACGTTGCGCCGCTGTCGCCGTTAGGCTCGCTCAGGTTGCGCGCTTCGGGCGGCAGCGCCGGCACATGGTGCGGCTTGAAGATCGACAGGGCCAGCACATAGCCGGCATACATCGCGGTGAGCATCAGGCCGGGGATGAAAGCGGCCTTGTACATGTCGCCCACCGACTTGCCCAACTGGTCGGCCATCACGATCAACACCAGCGAGGGCGGGATGATCTGGGCCAGGGTGCCGGAAGCGGCGATCACGCCGGACGCGAGGCGCTTGTCGTACCCGTAGCGCAGCATCACCGGCAGCGAAATGAGGCCCATCGAAATGACCGATGCGGCCACCACGCCGGTGGTCGCGGCCAGCAGGGCGCCGACGAAAATGACGGCATACGCCACCCCGCCGCGAATCGGCCCGAATAGCTGGCCGATGGTGTCGAGCAGGTCCTCCGCCATCCCCGACCTTTCCAGGATCAGTCCCATGAAGGTAAAGAAGGGGATCGCCAGCAGGTTTTCGCTGGCCATGATGCCGAAGATCCGGTTGGGCAGCGCCTGCAGCAGTTCGGGTTTGAGCAAACCGAGCTCGATGCCGACCAGGCCGAAAAACAGGCCGTTGGCGGCCAGTGAAAATGCGACCGGAAAACCCGATAGCAAGAAGATGACCAGCGCCCCAAACATGATGGGCGCCAGGTTGGCGATGATGAATTGTTCCATGTGTCCCTGACCGAAGTGGCTGTGTGCTGGATTGAAGCTTTAACCTTGCTGCTTTAACCGGATTAGCCGATGTTATTGGCGGCCTTGATTGCGTCGATCTCGTCCTGCGGCGTAGTGACCTGCTTGGAGAACGAGCTGGCGTCGATGCGTCCGGCCAGGTAGGCGACGCGCTTCATGATTTCGGACAGGCCTTGCAGGATAATCAGCGCAAAGGCGACCGGAATAAGCAGTTTGGCGGGCCACACGATCAGGCCACCGGCGTTGCTCGACATTTCGCCGCTCTCGATCGAGATGCGCGCGAAGGGAATGCTGTACCAGAGGATCAGCAGCGAGACGGGGAGCAGGAACAGCAGGAAGCCGACGATGTCGATCCAGACCTGGGTGCGTTTCGAAAAACGCCCGACGATGACATCGATGCGCACATGCTCGTCGCGCTTGAGCGTGTAGGCCGAGGCCAGCATGAACATGGCGCCATACAGGTACCACTGGACTTCGAGCCAGGCGTTCGAGCTGGTATGGAAGATATAGCGGATCAGGGCATTGCCGGCGCAGATGATCACTGCGGCCAGCAAGGCCCAACTGACGACGCTGGCGATCTTCTCGTTGAGAGTATCGATCGCGCGCGACAGCACGACAAAAAGTGACATGAGCATGGTGCTGTTATCTCCGGTAGTTTCAAACAATAAGTTCAAAAACAAGCACAGTCGCCGGCGTCTTGCGCGCCGGTCGGTTTAAATACAGGTCACTGCAGGTGCGGCTACCCGGCCAGTTGGGCGCGCACGCGGGCGATCGCCGCGCGCACCTGGCGCGGCGCGGTGCCGCCCACATGGTCGCGCGCCGCCACCGAGCCTTCCAGGGTCAGCACCGCGAATACGTCGTCGCCGATCAGGCTTGAGAATGCGCGCAGCTGGTCCAGCGACATCTCGGCCAGGTCGCATTTGAGGTCGTCGCAGGCCCGCACGGCGCGCGCCACGGCTTCGTGCGCGTCGCGGAACGGCAAGCCTTTTTTGACCAGGTAGTCGGCCAGGTCGGTCGCGGTGGCGTAGCCCTGCAGGGCGGCGGCGCGCATATTGTCCGGCTTGACCGTGATCCCGCCGGCCATGTCGGCAAAAATGCGCAGGGTGTCGACCAGGGTGTCGACGGTGTCGAACAGCGGCTCCTTGTCTTCCTGGTTGTCCTTGTTGTAGGCCAGCGGCTGGCCTTTCATCAGGGTCAGCAGGCTCGTCAAGTGGCCGTAGACGCGCCCGGTTTTACCGCGCGCCAGTTCCGGCACGTCCGGATTTTTCTTTTGCGGCATGATCGACGAACCCGTGCAGAAGCGGTCGGCGATGTCGATGAAGCCGACCCGTGGACTCATCCAGATCACCAGTTCTTCGGACATGCGCGAGATGTGCGTCATGACCAGGGCGCCGGCGGCGCAGAACTCGATCGCGAAATCGCGGTCCGAGACGGCGTCGAGCGAATTGTGGCAAACGTCGTCGAAGCCGAGCGTGCGGGCGACCCGTTCGCGGTCGATCGGGAAGGTGGTGCCGGCCAGTGCGGCGGCGCCCAGCGGCAGGCGGTTGACGCGCTTGCGGGCGTCCTGCATGCGTTCGACGTCGCGCCCGAACATCTCGACGTAGGCCAGCATGTGGTGGCCGAAGGTGATCGGCTGGGCCACCTGCATGTGGGTAAAGCCGGGCATGATGGTGTCGGCGTTCTGTTCCGCCAGGTCGGTGAGGGCGGCGCGCAGGCCGTTCAGCAGCACCACGATGTCGTCGATGGCGGTGCGGACGTACAGGCGGATGTCGGTCGCCACCTGGTCGTTGCGCGAGCGGCCCGTGTGCAGGCGCTTGCCGGCGTCGCCAACCAGTTCGGTCAGGCGTTTTTCGATATTCAGGTGAACGTCTTCCAGGTCGAGCAGCCATTCGAAGCTGCCGGCCTCGATTTCGCCCTTGATCTGGGCCATGCCGCGTTCGATTTCGGCGCGGTCTGCGGCGCTGATGATCTGTTGGGCGGCCAGCATTTCGGCGTGCGCGAGCGAGCCTTGGATATCGAACAGGGCCAGGCGTTTATCGAAAAAGACGGAAGCGGTGTAGCGTTTGACGAGGTCGGAGACGGGTTCTGAAAAGCGCGCCGACCAGGCTTCGCCCTTCTTTGAAAGTTGTGCGGTCATGTGAATAGTTCCTTTACGTTACCTGATTATAAACAAGGAAAGCGGGCTGCGGGCAATTCCTGTTGGGGGTTGTATGGGTGTTCCGAATTCGCGCGCGGGCCTTGCGCTCACGGCGAACGAAGGTAGAATTGTTTCTTTTCACGGGATGCGTCCAGCCATGTCCACTTTACAGATCAGTACCGACCGCTCGCAGCTCGATGTGCCGATGATTTATCGCTTTCTGAGCGAGCAGTCGACGTGGGCGGTGGGCATTTCGCGCCCGGTGGTCGAGCGTGCGATCGAAAATTCCCTGTGTTTCGGAGGCTATGTCGATGGCCGCCAGGTGGCGTTTGCGCGGGTGGTTACCGATTTTGCGACTTTTGGTAATTTGGTGGATGTCTTTGTGATTCCCGAATACCGCGGGCGCGGATTCAGCAAAGAGATCATGAAGGCGGTATTGGCGCATCCGAGTTTGAAGGGCTTGCGCAGATTGACCCTGGCGACGGGGGACGCGCATGCACTGTATGCGCAGTTCGGATTCACCGCGCCGCAGCGGCCGGAGTCGCTGATGGAGCGGTATTTCCCGAATATGTACGTGAGTTGATGGCCTCACGAGCGGACATCATCTGCTGTCGCTAACTTAAGAGCCGTGGGGTCCCCCCCAGCGCGGCACCCAACGAAGAAGGATTATCGAGCGCGGGGCCCCCCCAAGGGGTGGACACCCCCGGGCGCCCC
>NZ_VUYU01000058.1 GCF_011682065.1 Massilia rubra
GCCTCCACGGCCCCCCCGCCCGCGCCGCGGGGGTTGTTGTGGGGCGGCGCACCCCGCCCGCCCCCGGCCGCCGCGGGCCCCCATGCCCCCCCCGCCCACCGGCGGGGGACAGACACCGGCGGGGGACACCGGCGGCCGGAACGTCGAGGCCGTGTCCGAAGGTCAGACCTGACACCGGCGGGGAGGCGCCCGGCCAGGCCGGCCGGGCGCGCCAGGACGCGCGGCTAGTCGAGTTTCCAGGCGTAGTCGACCTTGGTCCAGGTCTGGGCCGGGGCGCCATCCTTGGTGCCCGGCTTGAACTTGCAGGCGCTGATCGACTTGATCGCGGCCTTGTCGAGATTCTTGAAGCCGCTGGTTTTTTCCAGCTTCGATTCGACCACCGAACCGTCCGGAGCGACCAGGAAGGACATCGATACCGTGCCTTGTTCCTCGTTCATCAGCGACGCTTTCGGATACTCGGCCTTGCACTTGGCGGCATCGAAACTGGCCGGCACTTCAGCCGCCGCGGCGGCGCCACACACCAGCAAGCCGGCGAACACACTGGTACAACGCGTAGAGGTCCACATACAATATCCCTAATGTAACGTTCAATCGCGCGTCTGTGTTACGTCGACGCTGACGCTGCGGCTGGCAACCGCACTGCCCGCCCCGTCCTTACCGGCCCGGGATGCGAATCAGAATTCTTCCCATTCGTCGTTGCTGGTCGTGGCGGCCGCCTTTTTCGGCTTGACGGCGGCGGCGGCCGGGGCCGGACGCTTCAGGGCCGGCTTGGCCACGCGCAGCGCAACTGCCTTGGCCGGACGGGCCGGCGCCGCCGCCGCCATCGCGGACGGCGCGGCGACAAGGTGCGTTTCTTCGCCTTCGATCAACTTGAAGATGCTGACCACGTGCGCCAGCTCGCTGGCCTGGTCTTGCAGGCTCTGCGCGGCGGCGGCGGCTTGCTCGACCAGGGCGGCGTTCTGCTGGGTCATGCTGTCCATCTCGATGATCGACATGTTCACTTGCTCGATGCCGGCGCTCTGCTCCTGGCTGGCGTTGGCGATCTCGCCCATGATGTCGGTGACGCGCTTGACGCTGGCGACGACTTCATCCATCGTCACGCCGGCCTGGCCGACCAGCTTGCTGCCGCGCTCGACCTTCTCGACCGAATCGCCGATCAGGGTCTTGATTTCTTTCGCCGCCGCCGCCGAGCGCTGCGCCAGGTTGCGCACTTCGGAGGCCACGACCGCGAAACCGCGGCCCTGTTCGCCGGCACGGGCCGCTTCCACCGCCGCGTTCAGCGCCAAAATATTGGTCTGGAAGGCGATCCCGTCGATCACGCCGATGATGTCGACAATCTTGTTGGCCGAGGCGTTGATCGAACCCATCGTGTCAACCACTTGCGAGACCACCTCGCCACCCTTGCGGGCCACGTCCGAGGCGCTGGCCGCGAGCTGGTTGGCTTCACGGGCGTTGTCGGCGTTCTGTTTCACGGTCGAGGTCAGTTCTTCCATGGCCGAGGCGGTTTTTTCCAGGGCGCTCGCTTGCATTTCGGTACGCGAGGACAGGTCGATATTGCCGGCTGCGATTTCACGCGAGGCGGTGCCGATGGTTTCCGTGCCGCCGCGCACCTGGCCGACGATATCTTTCAGGCTGTTGCGCATTTCGCGCACTTCCATCAGCAGGCTGCCCTTGTCGGCGTGGCTGGTGTCGATGTGCACCGACAGGTCGCCGTGGGCGATGCTGCTGGCGATCTTGGCGGTGTAGTCCGGTTCGCCGCCGAGCTGCTTGAGCAAGCCGCGGGTGATGAAGACGGCGGCGATGCCGCCCAGCAGGATCGCCACGCCGCCCAGGATCAGCATGGTCAGGCGGGCCGCTTCGAAGCCGCTTTCGGCGTCTTTCTGGGCTGCGCTATTGAGCTTGTCTTCGAGGGCAGCGAGTTGTTCCAGCGCATCCATCCATTTTTTCTGGACCGGGCGGATTTCCTTGATCATGACGCGGGTGGCGTCTTCGGCCTTGTCGGCCATCCACAGTTCGGACGCCTTGGCCACGGCCGGCATGGCCAGCGCTTCGTGTTCCTTGATCTGGGCCAGCAAGCTCTTTTCCTCGTTCGATGCGGACTTGGCGAACTTGTCGCTCAGCTTTTTCTGGGCTTCGTCGTAGCGCGCGGTCTGTTCCTTGATGCGCTTCATTTCCGGTTCCATGTCGGCCGAATCGGTCATCAGGGTCAGGATGCGCAAGGACACGATGCGCTCGCTGACATTGGTGCGCATATCGATCACGAGGCGGGTGACCACGTTGTTGACGCCGACCACGTTATCCAGGCGCGTCTGGATCTGGGCCATGCTGATGATGCCGACGATCGTGACGGCGACCAGAAAAGACAGGACCAGGACAAATCCGAGACCTAAACGGGTGCCGACCTTCATGTTGGATAAATTCATTTCGCGTCTTTTCTATGGAACGATTGATCGGATTAGCTAGGGCAACGGCGGGTACTGTGGGCTGTCTCTGAAGAAACGGTGGCTATCTGCGTTTCATTTAGGATAAATCAAAACAGTGACTGCGCATGCAAAAAAGTTGGTTTGAGAACGATTTGTTTCAACATAACAACAGCATGAACGGCGCTGGCGCTGCTTGGAAAACGGACAAGAGATGCACCGATTATAGAGGACTATTTTGCTCTAGAGCAAGCAAAAATACCTTTACGCAATTGAAATATAGTTTTCTTGATGGAACTATGCAGCGCGGGGGGAGAGCGCAGCGCATGCCAAGTCAAGGCCAGTCATGCGCGGCGGGGGGAAAGGAGGAAAACAGGGCGCGCGTACGGCGCCCGGAGGCGCATCGTTCCGTGCAAGGCGGAACGATGCGGTGAAGGCTGCTAGCCTGCGCGGCGCATGCCCGCCGCCGCCTCGAGCAGCAGATGCGGATCGGCGGCGGCCAGCCGTTTCGGGTCGGACATCACTTGGCGGAAACTGCGCGCCCCGCCCAGCCCGGCCATCAGCCCCAGCATGTGGCGCGTAATGCTGTTGAGCTTCAAGCCGCGCGCCGCGTGCAGGTCGAGCTGCGCCTGGATATACGGAATCATCGCGGCCAGCACTTCTTCGCGCGTCTTGACCGGCGCGGCGTCGCCGTAAAAGCGGGCGTCGTACTCGGCCATGACGTAGGGATTGTGATACGCCTCGCGCCCCAGCATCACGCCATCGACATGCTCGAGGTGCAGCGCGATCTCGTCGGATGACTTGATGCCGCCGTTGATGATGATTTCCAGGTCAGGAAACTCGCGCTTGAGCTGGTACGCCACCTCGTACTTGAGCGGCGGAATCTCGCGGTTTTCCTTGGGCGACAAGCCTTTCAGGATCGCGTTGCGCGCATGCACGATGAACGTGGTGCAGCCGGCGTCGGCAATGGTGCCGACGAAATCGCGCACGAAACCATATTCCTCGTTGCGGTCGATGCCGATGCGGTGCTTGACGGTGACGTCGATGGTGACGGCGTCGCGCATGGCTTTCACGCAATCGGCCACCAGTTGCGGTTCGGCCATCAGGCAAGCGCCGAACGCGCCCTTCTGCACCCGCTCCGACGGGCAGCCGCAGTTCAGGTTGATCTCGTCGTAGCCCCATTGCTGGCCCAGTTTGGCGCTGGTGGCGAGGTCGGCCGGATCGCTGCCGCCCAGTTGCAGCGCCACCGGATGCTCTTCTTCATTGAAGCGCAGGTGCCGTTCGACATCGCCGTACACCAGCGCGCCGGTGGTCACCATCTCGGTGTACAGCCAGGTATGACGGGTGATTTCGCGATGGAACTTGCGGCAATGGCGGTCGGTCCAGTCCATCATCGGGGCGACAGAGAGCTTCCTGCCCCGGTAATTCGTTGATTTCAAGTGGTTTTACCTGTGATGTCAGCCGTGCTGCCGCGCGGCTGCGGATATGTCAATGGTGCCGGTCAGGGCGGCGGGCGGCAGGGGCGCGTCCGCGCCGGAAACGCGCACGCACAAAGGCAGCGCGCTCGCACCGCAAAGACGCATCATAGCAAACATGGCGCCGCCCGCCGCGGCCGCCGTCGTTTGCGGGCGCCGGCGACCCCACGCCGGGCGCGCCTACCTCCTGCGTCTCAGCGCGCCCGGCACAGCGCCAGGCAGCGGCCCGCTTCGCTTCTGAGGGCGCGCGCATCGTCGGCGGCGGCGGGGTAGTCGGGCAGCTGGTCGATCACGCCGGCCAGCACGTTGAGCGCCCCGCCCGCGCGTTCGAGCAAGGCGTCCAGGTCGCCCTGCGCGCCCGGCATCCCCTGCGCCAGGAACTCGGCCATGGCCTGGTCGAGCTGGGCGGCGTCCTGGAGCGCCGCGCAATACGCCTGCGGCAGCGCGGCCCGTCCCGGGCGCGCCTCGAAGTAGGCCCGCGCCACCGCTTCGCAGCCAGCCAGCGAGACCGCCCCGCCCTCCCACGCCGACATCGTCCCGTTCGCCATCCATACGGACAGGACGTGGGCCATGCCTTTCAGGCGCTGGACCGAAAAAATCGCGCGGTGCATGCGTTCAAGCTCATCCGAAGAGATCGATATCATGCTCTGTCCTCCTCTGTTGCACGTTAACCGGGATAGGTGGCCATGCACTCTTTCCAGAGTTCATCGAAGAGCTTGTGATTCTGCGCCGTGCAGATGGCCTTGTCCTTGACCATCGAGCACACCTGGTCGCGCATGATCTCGAAGGTCGAGGTCGCCGCCGCCAGGCAACTCATGCGGGTGGGTAAATTGGTCGGGTAAGGAGCGAAGTCGCCGCCATCCCAGCCGCCGCCCCGGAACGGGCCGCCGCCGCCGTCCGCGCTCCAGCCGCCGCCATCGTAGGGGCCGCGCCCGCCATCGCCGCCGCCGCCGCACAGACTGAACTCCTGGGGCGAGAAACGGCAATCCCAGCTATGTTTTTCCCAGCCGGCGACGGCGATCAGGGTGTGGTTGAGGGAATCGGCCGCGGCCTTGGCCGTGTCGGCGGCGACGCCGGCCGAGGCCTGCGGCGGCGCCCGCCCGGCCAGCGCCGCCGCCGTGTGCCCGGGCGCGCGCGCCGGCGGCGCGACGTGCAGGCGCTGGCCGGCCTCGTTCCCGAGCGAGGCCAGCGCGCCCGCCTGGTACACCGCCCGCTGCACCTGCCCGTCCGATAAGTCGATGCGCTCGAGCCGCTGCTCGTCGTCATAGTAATAGGTGGCGAAGCGGCCATCCGAATGGTGGATGCTGGACAGCCTGCCTTCTGTATAGAAGTAATGCGTGCTGTTCTCATCGGCCAGGCGCGCAACGAGGCGCTCGCCATCCATCACCAGCGTTGTCCCGTTGACAAGAACGGCGCGCAAGACCTTGGCGGCGCGCGGCGTTGGCTGGGGTGGCTGGGCAATGGCGCATTCGGCCACGCACAACAGGGTGGCGAACAAGACGGATAAGGTCGGTAAGCTGCGGTTCATGATGGGCCCAGGTTGATGAAAGAACAACCATGTTGCGCGTGCCCGGTAGCGCCGGTTTGTTGCGCCTCAAGTGCGTCGCGCATTCGTTAAGTCATTAATTACAAAGGAAAATAGCGTATTTTTGTGATTGTTTCCGCAACCGCTGCCAGGCGCGCCGGGCAGCCCGGACGAGCAGCGTTCAAATTATTTCCGTACGGCACTTAACGACGTCGATGAAACGGTCGTCTTGTACTTGGGAGAGCGCGAAGCAACGCAGCTCCAACGTTTCCACCCCCTACACTGGAGTTTGATCATGCTGAGCCTTCACACTAACAACGCCGCCCTGTCCGCACAAAATTCGATCAACCGCACCCAGGGTTCGCTGTCGACCTCGATGACCCGCCTGTCGACCGGCTACCGCATCAATTCGTCGATGGACGACGCCGCCGGCCTGCAGA
>NZ_VUYU01000059.1 GCF_011682065.1 Massilia rubra
GGCAAGGCCTTGCGGTCCAGCTTGCCGTTCGGCGTGAGCGGCAGCGCCGCCAGCGTCACGAACGCGCCTGGCACCATGTACTCGGGCAGGTGCGCCAGCAAGGCCTGGCGCAGCGCGCCCGGCTCGAACGCGGCCGGGTCGCTTTCCGGCGTGGCCGTCAGGTACGCGACCAGGCGCGCTTCACCCTCCCCTTGCGCCAGCGCCAGCACCACCGCTTCGCGCACCCCCGCGCACGCCACCAGGCGCGCCTCGATTTCGCCGAGCTCGATGCGGAAGCCGCGCAGCTTGACCTGGAAGTCGTTGCGACCCAGGTACTCGAGCTGGCCGTCGGCGCGCCAGCGCCCCAGGTCGCCCGTCTTGTACATGCGCGCATCGGGCGCGGAACTGAACGGATCGGCCACGAAGCGCTCGGCCGTCAGTTCCGGCCGGTTCAGGTAGCCGCGCGCCACGCCGGCGCCGCCGATGTGGATCTCGCCGCTGACCCCTGGCGGGACCAGTTGCAGATGGCGATCCAGCAGATACAGTTGGGTATTGCCGATCGGCGTGCCCAGATGCGGCGGCGTGGCCGGACCGTTGATCAGGGCAACCGTGGCATCGACTGTGCATTCGGTCGGACCGTACACATTGTAGAACGCCGTGCGGGTATCGGCCTGCAGGCGCCGCCAACTGGCTGGCTTGATCGCCTCGCCGCCAACCAGGCAGCGCGCCGGCCGCCGGGTCGCGTCCAACAGGCCCGCGTCGAGCAACTGGTCCAGTTGCGCGGGCGTGCAGTCGAACGCGTCGATCCGTTCCCGTTCCAGGAATGCCAGCAGGGCGCGGCCGTCGGCGCGCACGTCCTGCGGAATGATGTGCAGGCTGTGGCCCGACAGCAGTTGCACCAGGCCTTTTACGGAGGCGTCGAACCATATGCCGGCATTCAAGGCTACACGGCTTGGCCGGACATCGTCGAATACCGCAGCGGCGAGCGCAGTCCACAGATTGAGCACGGCGCGGTGCTCGACCATGACGCCTTTCGGGCGGCCCGTCGAGCCCGACGTGTAGATCACATAGGCCAGACTGGTCGGCGTAGCGCCGCACACGGGCGCCTGCACCGGCAGGTCGCGCCACCGGCGGTCGTCGTCCAGGCACAAAACGGCCTCCACCTGCGGCGCCTGCCCCACCAACGCGCGCTCGGTCAAGACCACGGCGGCGCCGGCGTCGGCGACGATCGAGGCGCTGCGCTCCTGCGGCGCGCCAGGGTCGAGCGGCAGGTAGGCGCCACCTGCTTTCAGCACGGCAAGGATGCCCACCACCATCGGCACCCCGCGCTCGAGGTAGAGCGCGACCAGCGCGTCGGGTCCGACGCCCAGATCACGCAGGTAGTGGGCCAGGCGGTTCGCCTGGTGGTTCAATTGGGCGTAGCTCAGGGTATGCCCTGCGCACACCACGGCCAGCGCGTCCGGTTGCGCGGCGGCTTGATCTTCGAACAGCTGATGCAGCAAACGATCAGCCGGGAAAACCGCGCTCGGCGCGGTCGACCGGGCCAGGACCGCCTGCTGTTGCGCAGCGTCGAGCAGCGGCAGCTGCGACACCGGTCGCTCGACGTGCGCCGTCATGGACGCGAGCAGGACCTGCCAGTATGACAGCAGACGTTCCACGCTGGACCGCTCGAACAGCTCGCAAGCGAAATCGAGCGCACCCGCCAATTGCCCCCCTTGTTCCACCAGCGACAAGGTCAGGTCGAATTTGGTCAAGTTGGCCGGCATGGCCAATCCGCTCAAGGTGAGCCCGGGGAGCGCCAGCGGACCGCTGTCAGGCGTGTTATCCAGCGTCAGCAGGGTCTGGAACAAAGGGCTATGGCTGGTGCTACGCACCGGCTTGACCGCTTCCACCACCTGTTCGAACGGGATGTCCTGGTGCGCGTACGCGTCCAGCATGGTGTGCTTGACCTGTTCGAGCAACTGCGCCACGCTTGGATCGGCGTCCAGGCGCACGCGCACGGCCAGGGTATTGACGAAGAAACCGATCAAGGGCTCGACCTCGGCGCGCTGGCGGTTCGCCACCGGGGTGCCGGTCACCACATCGTCCTGTCCGCTCAAGCGGCTCATCAACACCGACCACGCCCCCAGCAACACCATGAACAGGGTGGCGCCATGGCGCTGGCCGAGCGCCTGCAACTGCGCGGTGAGCGCGGCCGGCAGCGTGAACGCCACGCTGGCGCCGGCATGGCTTTGCCGGGCCGGGCGCGGATGGTCGGTCGGCAGTTCCAGCAGCGCCGGCGCGCCGGCCAGGTGCGCGCTCCAGAAACCGCTCTGGCGCGCCAGGAGTTTGCCCTGCTCGTCACTACGCTGCCAGGCCGCGTAATCGGCGTACTGGATCGCCAGCGGCGCCAGCGGATCGTCCAGCGCCTGGTTGAAGGCGGTGTACAGCGCCGCGAATTCGCGCACCAGCACCCCCACCGACCAGCCGTCGGAAACGATGTGGTGCTGGGTTACCAGCAGCACGTGCTCGCGCTCGCCCAGGCGCAGCAGGCGCGCGCGGATCAGCGGCCCGCGCGCTAGGTCGAACGGCGCCGCGCTCTCATCCTGCGCCTGCGCCGCCAGGGCCTGTTCCTGCTCATGACCGCGCAAATGCGACAGATCGTGGCGCGCCAGCGCCATGCCCTGCCCCGCCGCGCCGATGCGCTGCCACGGCATGCCATCGACTTCGACAAAGCAGGTGCGCAGGCTTTCGTGACGCGCCACGATACGGTCGAGCGCGCGCACCAGTGCGTCCGTGTCCAGTTCACCCGACAGGCGCAGCCCGGCCGGCATGTGGTACGCCGCCGCAGCTGCGTGGTCGAGCTGGTCCAGGAACCACAGGCGCTGCTGCGCGAACGAGAGCGGCAGCGGCGCGGCGCGGCTGGCCGCCGCAATCGGCGCCAGCGGCGCGCACGCCAGTTGCGCCAGGCTGCCCGCGAGCTCGCGCAACAGTGGGCGCGCGAACAGGGTCCGCAGCGGCAGTTCGGCCCCCATGCGCTGGCGCACCCGCGAGGCCAGTTGCACCGCCAGCAGCGAGTGTCCGCCCAGGTCGAAGAAATGGTCTTCGCGGCCGACCCGCTCAACTCCCAGCAGTTCTTGCCAGATGGCGGCCAGCGCTTGTTCGGTGGCGCCTTGCGGCGCCGCGTAACGCGCCAGCGCCAGGGCCGCGCCATCCGGCGCCGGCAAGGCCTTGCGGTCCAGCTTGCCGTTCGGCGTGAGCGGCAGCGCCGCCAGCGTCACGAACGCGCCTGGCACCATGTACTCGGGCAGGTGCGCCAGCAAGGCCTGGCGCAGCGCGCCCGGCTCGAGCGCGGCCGCATCGCCTTCCGGCGTCGCCGTCAGGTACGCGACCAAACGCGCGTCGCCCTCCCCTTGCGCCGGCGCCAGGGCCAGCACCACCGCTTCGCGCACGCCCGCGCACGCCACCAGGCGCGCCTCGATTTCGCCGAGCTCGATGCGGAAGCCGCGCAGCTTGACCTGGAAGTCGTTGCGCCCCAGGTACTCGAGCTGGCCGTCGGCGCGCCAGCGCCCCAGGTCACCCGTCTTGTACATGCGCGCATCGGGTGCGGAGCTGAACGGATCGGCCACGAAGCGCTCGGCCGTCAGTTCCGGCCGGTTCAGGTAGCCGCGCGCCACGCCGGCGCCGCCGATGTGGATCTCGCCGCTGACGCCCAGCGGCACTGGCTGCAGATGGCGGTCCAGCACGTAAATCGTCGTGTTATCCAGGGGACGGCCGAGCGGAATCTCGTAGGCCGGCAGTGCGCTGTCGTGGCGATAGCCGACAGTGGCCGCGTTGACCGTCGCCTCGCTCGGTCCGTAGGTGTTGATCCAGCGAGCCGACGCCGTAGCGGGCGCATTGAACCAGCTGCGCAAACGGCGTAGCTCGGCCTTTTCGCCGCCGGCCAGGACCACCCGCAGCGCGGCGCCGGGCAGGCAGCGCTGCTGTTGCACCTCGTCCGCCCACAAATGCCAGAAGGACGTGGGCAGGTCGGTCACGCTGATACGCTCTGCCTCAAGGAAGGCGCCGAAGGCGGCGTCGGGCACCATCAGATGCGCCGCGCGCAGGACCACGCAAGCCCCCACCGAAAGCGCGGGAAACACTTCGGCGACTGAATTATCGAAACCGAAGGAGGCAAACTGCAGCACGCGGTCGGCCGCGGTCAGCTCGCACAGGCCAACGTGATGCGCCACCAGGTTGACCACATTGCGGTGTTCCACCACCACCCCTTTGGGCTGGCCGGTCGAGCCCGAGGTATAGATTACATAAGCCGCGTCCGAATCGGCCGACGGCAGGTCGGGGTTGCCAAGACTCCCGGCCAGGCACAGCAGCAGGTCCGCGCTATCGAGGCAGATCGGCGCGCTGCTGTCGGGCAGCCGATGCAGGTGCGCCCGCGTGGTCAATAGCGCGAGCGCGCCACTGTCAGCGAGCAGGTAGGCCAGCCGTTCGGCCGGATAGGCAGGGTCGAGCGCAACGTAGGCGCCGCCCGCCTTCAGGATACCCAGCAGTGCGGCAACGAGGTCGAGGCTGCGGTCCATGCAAACGGCCACGCGACAGTCGCTCCGCACGCCCATCCCGATCAGGCGATGGGCGATCTGGTTGGCGCGGCGGTTCAATTCACCATAACTGCAGTGGGTGCCGTCGAACGCCAGCGCGCTCGCATCCGGGTGCAGCGCGGCTTGTTCCTCGAACAATTGATGAAGCAACCTGCCGGGACGCGGCAATGTCATCGTGTCATTGAAATCGACCAGCAAGCGGCGCGTCTGCGCCCCGTCAAGCAGGGGCAAACGGTGAACCTGGCATTCGGCGTTTTCCATCACCGCCATCGCCCTCAGCAGGTTGGTCCAACAGGCGAGCAGGCGTTCGATACTGGAAAGCTCAAACAAATCGCTGGCGAAGGTCAAGCCGCCTTCGAGTCCGCCCTCAACCTCGACCAGGGACAGCGACAGGTCAAACTGGGTGACGGTGCCTGGCTGTTCGAGCTGGGCCAGTCGCAAACCAGGCAGGGCCGATGCGGCGCCCGGCGGCGTGTTGTTCAGTGTGAGCATGACCTGAAACAAGGGGCTGTGGCTCAAATTCCTGGTGGGGTTCAGGGTTTCCACCACCTGTTCGAACGGGATGTCCTGGTGCGCGTACGCGTCCAGCATGGTGTGCTTGACCTGTTCGAGCAACTGCGCCACGCTTGGATCGGCGTCCAGGCGCACGCGCACGGCCAGGGTATTGACGAAGAAGCCGATCAGGGGCTCGACCTCGGCGCGCTGGCGGTTTGCCACCGGGGTGCCGATTACCACGTCGTCCTGTCCGCTCAAGCGGCTCATCAACACCGACCACGCTCCCAGCAGCACCATGAACAGGGTGGCGCCGTGGCGCTGGCCGAGCGCCTGCAACTGCGCCGTGAGCGCGGCCGGCAGCGTGAACGCCACGCTGGCGCCGGCATGGCTTTGCCGGGCCGGACGCGGATGGTCGGTCGGCAGTTCCAGCAGCGCCGGCGCGCCGGCCAGGTGCGCGCTCCAGAAGCCGCGCTGGCGTTCCAGTGCTTCGCCCTGCAGATAGTCGCGCTGCCAGAGCGCGTAATCGGCGTACTGGATCGCCAGCGGCGCGAGCGGATCCTCCAGCGCCTGGCTGAAGGCGCTGTACAGCGCCGTCAATTCGCGCACCAGCACCCCCACCGACCAGCCGTCGGAAACGATGTGGTGCTGGGTCACCAGCAGCACGTGCTCTTGCTCGTCCAGGCGCAGCAGGCGCGCGCGGATCAGCGGCCCGCGCGCCAGGT
>NZ_VUYU01000005.1:0-78383 GCF_011682065.1 Massilia rubra
GCTGGCTGACCGAGACGCTGGAAAAACTACCCACCTGTCCCAACAGTCAGATCGATTCGCTTCTGCCATTTGCTCAGATTACGGGGAAATAGATTCCGCTGGAAGGTGGGACGGTCGGATGCTTACAGAGATCCGGCCATGAGAGGATGAGGATGGTCACATTCAGAATTTCCCGATTTGACAAGGAGGCACCGGCCCATGTGCTCGACATGGGCGATCTTGCGTTTGTTCTTGACGACAAAATCATGTCGACAGAGGGTAATTCCCGCTATGCGAACATGGTGTACCTGTCCGTTGTCGAGCTGATCGATAGTTTGACTACGTTACGGCGCGGCGCGAACAGTCGACGATTTGTCGCTGCTGATTCATCATTTACCCTGATGTTCGAACAGAAAAAACAACATATTTACGTTTGGAATGAAACCAAGAAATATGGACCCTTCTTTTTGGATGAACTTCTCGCGGCGGTGAATGCCGGCGTCGACCATTTCCTTGCTGATCCGCTTAACGCGCTCCTTCCGAATGGCCCCATGCACGGCGACTTCCATGATAGTCGTCGCGAACTTAAGGAAATGTTGGTGGAACCGCCAGCAGGGGGAGGCAGATGGCCACATGATGGGTAGAAATATTCGTAGCAAAAAGCATCATGAAACATGTCAAATAGGCAGATAAATATCTTGTATTTACATAAAGATAATACTTTACTGCAAGAATTCCGCCTCTTACACTGTTGCCTCCCAGAATTTATGCATACAAAACGGAGACAACATTGAATACAACGAAACGCATCGTCTGCGTGGCGATTCTTGCCGCTTTCGCCGGTTGCGGCGGTGGATCCGGCGATACGACCCCGCTCCGGGGCCCCGTCGCCACCTCCCCGCCGGAAGCCGGCACGCCTCCGTCAGCCATCGCGCCTCCGCTTGCCGATGCGGCCCCGGGCGCAGTCACGCCACCGGACGTCGCCATCCCGCCGCTCGATGGCGTGCCGCCAGTCGGCGACACGCTTCCGCCTGGCACTGTGATTCCGGAAGGTTACCTGCCGCCGCTTGTGGGCGTGCCGCCCGGCGCCAGTGCGCCGCCGGCGGCCGTCGTCCCACCAATGGTGGTCGCGCCGCCAGTCGTGCTCCCACCGGTGGCGCTCGTGCCGCCAGTGGCCGTGGCGCCTCCAGCGGTGCTGCCGCCAGTCGTCGTGCCGCCAGTCGTCGCGCCGCCAGTCGTCGCGCCGCCGCCGGTGGTGGCGCCGCCGGTCATCGCGCCCCCGGTGCTGGTACCGCCAATCACCGTCCCCACGGCGCCAGCCGTGTCTTTCCCTGAACCTAACTCGGCAATTTACGACCGCAGCACGGCGCTGGCCTTCTATGACACCACCGCCAATGGCCAGCCGCGCGCGCTGCGCAAGGACTTGCAAGGCGCCTTCGGCGCGATGGTCCAGTTCGTCCAAAGCCACGTCGTCAATCCTTCCGGCAACGAAGCGCTGAATTTGCCGCGCCTGACCACCGAGCGCGATGCCTTGTTGTTGATTACTCCCGACGGCGCGCTGGGCAACGTGGAAGCGCTGCAATTGACCGTGACGGTCGATGGCGCCGCCAAGCCGCTGCTGGCCATGCGCGCACCGCAGGCGCTGTTTGCCGCCGACCGCAGTGGCGCCGACGAGCGTCCGGACGTGGTCTATTCGCACAAGGCCTGGTCGGTCGTGCTGCCATGGAATTGGGTCAAGCCGGGCATGACGCTCTCGGTGCGCGACGACAAGGGCCGCACCGGCGCGCTTGGCGCGGCCGCAATCGACTTCGCCGCGCCCGCCGAACTGGTCATCGCCAGCATCCAGCTCGGCATGCTGACCGACCCGCCCGCCAGCAGCGGCCACTACATGCTGACCGATGCCGCCGCCGCCGCCACCGACTATTTCCAGACGGTGCCCGTATCGAAGCTGACAGTGGCCGCCTATGAGCCGATGAAGCTGAGTCGGGTCATGGTCTCGAGCGGCGTCATCTACGATACGGCCAGCGCCACCAGCGGCGATGTCTACGGCGGCGACATGCGCGCCGATACGGCCAAGTCCACCTTCAGCACCGGCATCAATATGGCGAACTGGGGCGTTACCAGCTCGAATATGCAGAGCCAGAACCAACCGCACATCACCCAGGCGGCAACGATACATCATGCGCGCGGCAAGTACACCAATGGCCTTGTCACCCACGGCTTGAGCGGCGGCAACGGCATCCTGACCCTGATCGACTCCGTGGGTAACGAATTCAGCCATGAGATCGGCCATCATTATGGACTCGGCCACTACCCTGGTCAGGTCGGCACCAACTGTTTCGACTGCGCCCACCACCATGACAGCGGCTGGGGTTTCATTGCCAACCGCAACCACATGCGCGCCAACCTGAACTGGGGCAGCAAGAGCCTGGGCGACGGCGCCAACGGGGTGCCCAATTTTGCCAAGCTGTACCCGTTCGGATGGGACGCGATGGCCGGCGGCTTCTCGTCGAGCAGCATGTCGCGCTACACCCACTACACCGGCTACAGCACCAAGCAGAAAATCCAGCCGGCACTGAACAAAGCCGTGTTCTCGGCCGATTCGCCGACCGGCTACCGCAAGTGGAATGCCACCACCCGCGCCATGGAAAACACGGCTCCGGCTGTGCCAGGCTCGTCTACAGAGTGGTACAACAGCGGCGCCAAATTCGCGCCGCCACGCAAGCATGGCGTGCCGGTCTGGACCATCCTCGGCGGCTACGACCCGGTCGCCGGCGTCGGCCTGCTGTATCCGGCCGCACGCGGCAACTGGGGCAACACGTTCGAGCTGCCGCCGCCGGCCGCGACTGCCGCCGCGCGTCAATGCTGGCTCAGCGTCGACTATGCCGGCGCAGCGAGCAAGAAGATCGCGCTGGCAGCGAACCGGATGGGCGTGAACGCCAACAAGCTGCACGTCCAGCTGGCCCAGGACGAACAGCCGACACAGGCCAAGCTGTTCTGCCAGGAAGCGGGAGCCGCCGCCAGGGAACTGTCCAGCATTGCGATTCCGGGCAACTTGCCGGCCATGGCGCCGGCTGTCAGGGTGGGGCGCGAGTTTGGCTACGCGGCGCTGCGCAAAGCGGAAATGCCGCGATTCCAGAGCGCATTGCTGGCACTGGCCGGTAACAAGGTGCTGACACTCGATACCAAGGCTGCCTTGTTGTTCGACAGCTATGCCGACGGCTTTGCAAACGAGTTGAGCGGCGCAGCACGTGCCCAGCTCGAACGCTACCAGGCCCAGAACGACGTCGCGCGACGCCTGAACCGCTGGATGTTTGCGTACGCCGCAAAGCTCGATCAACAGGATCCCGCAGCCCGGAGCGCCTTGCTGGCACTGATCGAGAAACTGGGACTGCAGAGCACCCCGCAGATGCCGGTGGCCCAGTTGCTCAAGAACGGGACCAATTGCCTCAAGACGGAAACGGTCGGCGGTGCTGTGCAGCTGATGATTTCGAACGCGGCCGGATGCAGCGGTCAACAAACCGAAAGCTGGGTCCAGGATGCCGTCGGCCGTATCCGTAGTGGCGCCAGCCTCGACCAGTGCCTGACCGACATGGGCGGCAGCAATCGCGTGACCTTGTCGACCTGCAACCCGCGCGCCGACACGCAGGTGTGGGACACCACCCTCGCCGGGGCGGTCAGGCGCGGCTCCCGCTGCTTCGATTTGTCGGGTGGCTACCTGACCAATGGCCGAGGCAACCTGATCACGTATAACTGTACCGGCAACGCCAACCAGAAGTGGACGGGGCTGACCATGAGCGACAACCTGTTGCTGCCGCTCACCGACGCGGCGAACGTGAAGAACTTGCCGCTCAAGTGAGGCGGCGGCATGTGCTCTGCGACTTGATCGGGCGCCACAGCAAGCCCTCGGGTACAGGCATAGCGCTGCCTTGGCAGCGGTTTTTACCGTAGCGCTTGCCGGTCTCCGGCCAGCGCTACGACGCTTTCTCGGCCGCGCGCCGTCATCCCGTCCAGCTCACATCCGGGCGGCGCGTTGCACGGCCTCATTCACCCTCGATGAAAGCGTCGGCCAATTGCCTGATGTCGGGATTCCAGTCCGATTCCTCGCGTGATGATCCTGATTTGTCATACGAGCGGCGCCGAACGATCATCAGTTTCATCTGTGCCCTGTCAATCTGTCTTGCTACCCATCGCGAACCTGCGTGATCCATCGCGGCACTTTGCGGCAGTCATTATAGAGCCCCGGCCATGCCCCGCCGCAGACGGGAACTCTTCCCCGGGTGTACTATTCTGCTTCGCATCCCGCTAAGGAAGTCATGTTTGCCTTTTCGTTGAAAGCGCCGGCCCAGGCCCTCGCGCTGTTCCTGCTCGCCCTCTCGTTCCTGTTCGCCGCCCCCGCGCGCGCGGAAGACGATTATCTCGCCCCCGAGGTGGCCTTCAAGTTTTCGGCCCGCATGGTCGACCCGCAAACCATCGCTGTCACCTACGACATCGCCGACGGCTACTATATGTACCGCGAGCGCTTCAAATTCACTGTCGCCAACGCCACCCTCGGCGCTCCGGTCATCCCGGCCGGCAAGGTCAAGTTCGACGAAACGTTCCAGAAGGACGTCGAAACCTACCGCAAGAAGGTCACCATCACGATTCCCGTCGAATCGTCCGGCATGTTCACCTTGACGGCGTCCTCGCAAGGCTGCGCCGACGCCGGCCTGTGCTACGCGCCGCAGGAAGCGGTCGCGCGCCTGGTCGGTTCCGGCGGTTCGTCGCCCGTGCCCGGCATGAAGCCCGGCATTGCCATCCCCGGCGCCACGCCAGCGATGCAGGACATCGGCAACCCGGCCATCCTCGATCCAGCGGCAAGCGCACCGGCCACCTCCACCCCAGCGCCTGGCGACAGCGCCGCGCTGCTCGGCGGCGGCAAGCTCTGGCTGATCATTCCGGCCTTCATCGTGTTCGGCCTCGGCCTGTCGTTTACCCCCTGCGTGCTGCCGATGGTGCCAATCCTGGCGTCCATCATCGTCGGCGAAGGCGCCAACACCACGCGCGCGCGCGGCTTTATCCTGGCGCTGGCGTATTCGCTGGGCATGGCCCTGGTCTACACCGCCCTCGGCGTGGCCGCCGGCCTGATGGGCGAAGGCCTGGCCGCCGAGCTGCAAAAGCCATGGATCCTGATCGGCGTGGGCATCATGATCGTCGGCCTGTCGCTGTCGATGTTCGGCGTGTACGAACTGCAAGTACCTACCTTCCTGCAAAGCCGCCTGGCCAGTGCATCGGACCGCCAGTCGGCCGGCAAACTCGCCGGCGTGTT
Source organism: Massilia rubra (assembly GCF_011682065.1). Taxonomy (GTDB): domain Bacteria; phylum Pseudomonadota; class Gammaproteobacteria; order Burkholderiales; family Burkholderiaceae_D; genus Telluria_A; species Telluria_A rubra. Next base: position 5,288 of record NZ_VUYU01000005.1, read on the forward strand.
CGTCATGGGCGCCATTTCGGCCCTGATCGTCGGTCCGTGCGTGGCGGCGCCGCTGGCCGGCGCGCTGACCTTCATCTTCCAGACACGCGACGGCGTCATCGGCGGCGTGGCCCTGTTCTCGCTGGCGGTGGGCATGAGCATTCCGCTGCTGCTGGTCGGCTTGTCGGCCGGTTCCCTGCTGCCGCGTACCGGCGGCTGGATGAACAAGGTCAAGAAATTCTTCGGCGTAACCATGCTGGGCATGGCCTTGTGGCTCACTTCGCCGGTGTTGCCGCCGCTGCTGCAAATGCTGCTGTGGAGCGCGCTGTTGCTCGGCTACGGCGTCTATCTGCTGCGCGACACCCGCCACTGGGGCGCGATGGCGCTGGGCGCCGCCTTCGCCATCCTCGGCGCGGTGCAACTGGTCGGCCTGGCCACCGGGGGGCGCGACCCGCTCGCGCCGCTGGCCCACCTGGGCGTGGGCGGGCAGCAGCATGGACTGGCGTTCACCCGCATCAAAACCGTGGCCCAGCTCGACGCCGCGCTGGCGCAAAACGCAGGCAAGACCGCGATGCTCGATTTTTATGCCGACTGGTGTGTGTCTTGCAAGGAAATGGAAAAGCTGACCTTCGTCGATGCGCGCGTCAAGCAACAACTGGCCGGCACCCTGCTGCTGCAGGTGGACGTGACCGCCAACGATGCCGACGACAAGGCCATGCTCAAGCGCTTCGGCCTGTTCGGGCCGCCGGGGATCATCTTGTTCGACAAGGGCGGCCAGGAAATCGCCGCCAGCCGCGTCATCGGGTATCAGAATGCGGATAAGTTCACCGCATCGCTCAGGAAACTGGACTAGCCGGCTTAGAGCCTATCTCAGTAGATCGGGGGAAGCTGATGGCGATGCATGGCAAGCGAGGGCAAGGCGCGAGGAGGCCGCATGGCTAGCCATGCAACGACGAGCAACGCGGCACTCGCTTGCCAGGCGCGCCAGCAGCGACTCCGATCTATTGAGGTAGGCTCTTAGTTATCCGGCAGGATAAAGTCGTCGTTCTCGGGTTTGCCGCCCAGCAGTTCATCGAGACGGCCGCGCAGGCTGCGCGCCATCTCGCTGCCTTTGGCCTTGAGCACGGCTTGCAGGTACTGCAGGCGCAGCGCGCGGAAATCGCCGACGTTGTTGCATTTTTCAACCTTGAGTTGCAGCATGATGCCGCGCAGGCCGATGGTGCTCTTGATGGTCTGGTTGTAAAAATCGTACAGGTGACGGAAACGCGTAGCGTCGTCGAGCAGGGTTTCGGCCAGCGCTTGCGGCGATTGCAAGTGCGCGCTGGCCACCTGCGGTAGCGGCGCCTCGTCAGGGACATCGGCTTCCAGGTGGGCGCCCTCGACGCCGGCCGCGCGCCGCGCCATCTGGCGTGCACGGGCCGACTGCGGCAGCTTCGATGGCGGCCCCTCCGCCGGCTCCGGTTCCGAGCCGCTGGCCAGGAAGATGTAGCCGTCGTGCAGCAATTCCTTGACACTGTCTTCGGTCACGCCCACGCCGGCAAAATTGCGCAGCAAATCCTCAAGCGAGTGGCGGCCGTCTATCATCACCAGCAAGGTACGCAGGCGCGACGCCAACTGGTGCTTGCGGGTGGATATTTCCTCTCGACCCTTGTCGGTCTTGTCGTACACCATCGTGCCCATGCTGCCTCCGGAATGTGGTTTTTTAATGCCGCAGCCGGAAAAAGGTTTTTGGATTGCCGCGCGGATAGATTTTCCTCAGGATACACTATGTTACACTTTGTGAGAATGCTGTAGCGCCTTTATTTGAGGCAGCGGGCAACAAGTGCGGTGTAAGTACAACATTGCTAAAAATCAAGCCCTGCACGCCGGAGGGGTGCGCAGGGCGTGATCAAGCATGCTGCGGCCCGGGAAAGCGGCCGGGATCACGACTCAGGCAGGGCGCTTGTGCTTGCCGTGATGGCCGCGCCGCATGCCTTGCTCGTCAAACACTTTCTTTTGTTCCGGCGTGAGCGTCGCATAGAAGGTGTTCAGCGCGGCCAGCCGGGTTTCCATGTGGGCCACGTGCTGCTTGGCCATGTCCAGCTGCTGTTCCATGCGTTCCGGCGCGCTCTTGCCGGCCCACTGGCCGCGTTCGCCACGGGCAGGGCGCTCGCCCGGCTTGCTGGCGGCGCTCCACGCGGCCCAGGCCGGTTCTTGTTCCGCGCTCAGCTTGAGCTGCTCGTGCAGGCGCGCCTGGCGCTCGGCCATGTGGGCCTGGCGCTTGGCCATGTGCGCGGCGCGCTCGCCGTGATGGCGTTCCACGCTGGCCGCTTTCGGGTTGCTCTCCTGGGCGTGCACGGCAACGGCGGCGCCGCCCATGCCCAGGACGGCCAGGCTGATCACGAGGGTGTTGCGGACGGTAGTGAGTACGTTCATGGCGTTTCCTTTGGATGAAATGTGCGGGGTGCAACTGCATCATCTGCCTTGCATGTTTCCATGCCGTTTCCGCTGCCAATCAGTTTGTATCAATATGTATCGGCCCCATGCCAATATACATGACGATACAAAACCGCTATCCGGGGCCACGGTAAGTGGGGATAATTGCGGGCATGGATACTCCTTCTACCATTCTCATCGTCGACGACGACCGCGACATTCGCTCGTTGCTGGCCGATTACCTTGAATCGAACGGCTACCGCGCGCTGGCGGCCGCCGACGGCACGGCCATGTGGAAGACGCTCGACGAAGCGCGCCCCGACCTGATCGTGCTCGACCTGAACCTGCCGGGCGACGACGGGCTGACCTTGTGCCGCAAGCTGCGCGCCAATTCGACCCTGCCGGTGATCATGCTGACCGCCCGCAACGAGCCGCTCGACCGCATCCTGGGCCTCGAAATGGGCGCCGACGATTACCTGCCCAAGCCGTTCGAGCCGCGCGAGTTGCTGGCGCGCATCCGCAGCGTGCTGCGCCGCAGCCACGCGATGCCGTCCAACGCCCCCTCCGACAACGCCCAGCAGATGCGCTTTTCTGGCTGGACGCTCGACCTGACCGCGCGCCACCTGCTCAATCCCGAGGGCATCGTGATCATGCTCTCGGGCGCCGAATTTCGCTTGCTGCGCGTATTCCTCGAGCATCCCAACCGCGTGCTCAACCGCGACCAGCTGCTCAACCTGACCCAGGGCCGCGACGCCGATCCGTTCGACCGCTCGATCGACATCCAGATCAGCCGCCTGCGCCAGAAACTCGGCGAAGACGCGCGCCTGCCGCAAATCATCAAGACAGTGCGCAACGGCGGCTACGTGCTGGCCGGCCAGGTGACGGTGGAGCCGGGCACGTGAAGGCCTTCTTCGGTTCGATGACCGGGCGCGTGTTCCTCACACTGCTGCTTGGCGTCGTGATCACGGCCGTGCTGACCCAGCTGCTGGCCGAAAACGAACGCCAGCGGGTCATCGAAGCTTTCCGCGACCAGCATGCCATGGACCGCGCCGAACAACTCATCACCGCCACCGAAACCGTGCCCGCCTCGGCCCGCCTGGCCTATCTGTCGGTGGCCAACCGGCCCGGCATCCAGCTGGTGGTCATCGCTGACGACTTGCCGGTCAAGCCGGCGCCGTCGGCCTTCACGGCGGCGCTGGCCGTGCGCATGGGGCCGCAGTACAAGCTGGCCACCATCGCCAACCGGCCCGCCGCCTGCGACGTGCCGCGCATCCAGAACAGCATGTTCGGCCCGACCGAATCGCAATGGAAAGGCGTGTGCGAAAGCATCAACGTGCGCCTGCGCGATGGCGAACTGCTGCGCCTGATGGTGATGCCGCCGCCGCCTTCCGTGATCGCCCACGAAACCGATTACCGCATGATCATCGGCATGTTCCTGGTCAGCATCGCCTTCCTCGCTTACCTGGTGGCGCGCATGACCACCCGGCCGCTCAAGCAGCTGGCGCAGGCCGCCAAGGATCTCGGCAACGACATCAACCACCCGCCCTTGCAACTGTCGGGCGCGAGCGAGATCCGCCAGGCCAGCGCGGCCTTCAACGCCATGCAGGCGCGCATCCGCCAGTACATTTTCCAGCGCACCCAGATGCTCGCCGCCATCACCCACGACCTGCAAACGCCGCTCACGCGCATGCGCCTGCGCCTCGAAAAAGTCGGCGACGGCGAGCTGCGCGACCGCCTCGTGGGCGACCTGTCGGCCATGCAGGAAATGGTGCGCGAAGGCTTGGACCTGGCGCGCAGCACCGACACCACCGAAGCGATGCAGGCGCTCGACCTCGATTCCCTGCTCGATTCGGTCAGCTGCGACGCCACCGACGCCGGCCAGCAAGTGGTGGTGCACGGCCACGCCGGCATGGCCTTGCTGGGACGGCCGATGGCGCTGCGGCGCTGCCTGGTGAACCTGATCGACAACGCCGTCAAGTACGGCCAGCGCGCCGACCTGACGGTGGAAGCGGGCGCGGGTGCTGCGCGCATCCGCGTGCGCGACAACGGCCCCGGCATCGCGCCGGGCGAGCTGGCGCGCGTGTTCGAACCGTTCTACCGCGTCGAAACCTCGCGCTCGCGCGAATCGGGCGGCACCGGGCTGGGCTTGACGATCGCCCGCAATATCGCCGAGCAGCACGGCGGCAGCATCGCGCTGATCAACCATCCGGAGGGCGGCCTGGAAGTGACCCTGGTCCTGCCGGAGTACTATGCTGGCGCCTAGCCCGCACGCCGCTTTGCCTTACCTTTGCCTCATTGAATTGAACCGATCATAAGCCGCCCGCAGTGGCGACCAGGGAAACGCATGAAAAAGAAGAGCATCGTCATCATCGTCGGCCTGGCCGTCCTCGTCGGCGCCGGCGCATGGCTTGCGGGCCGCGACAAGCAGGCCGACGCGGGCGAGCGGCAGGGCGCCGCTGGCGAGCAGAGCGGCAAGAGCGATGCCAAGGGCGGCGCCCAGCCGCCGGCCATCGTCAACGTGGTCTCGCCCCAGCGCCAGGATGTGCCGGTGGTGTTGCAGGCCAATGCCAGCGTGACGCCGGTCAGCACGGTCGACCTGCATCCGCAGACGACCAGCACGATCCGCAAGGTGCATATCAAGGAAGGCCAGTTCGTCAAGGCCGGTGAACTGATGTTTTCGCTGGACGATCGCAGCGAGCGCGCCAATATTGACAAGGCGCGCGCCCAGATGGCGCGCGACGCCGCCAGCGCCGCCGACCTGGAACGCCAGTACAAGCGCAGCGAGGAATTGTTCGCGCAAAAGTTCATCGCCCAGAGCGCGGTCGACACCCTGAAAAGCCAGCTCGATTCGGCGCGCGCGCTGGTCGGCGCCGGCCAGGCCGCGCTCCAGGCCGAGCAGGTCAACGCCAGCTACAGCGCGATCCGCGCGCCGATGGCGGGCCGGGTCGGCGCCATCAATGTGTTTCCGGGCAGCCTGGTGCAACTGGCCACGTCGCTCACCACCATCACCCAGCTCGATCCGATCAACATCGCTTTCAACGTGCCGGAAAGCGCGCTCGGCGACCTGCTGGCGGCCCAGAAAAACGGCGCGGTGATGGTTGACGCGCTGGCCGGCCCGCAGGCCAAGGCGCTCAGCGGCAAGCTCAGTTTCATCGATAACGCCGTCGATCCGCTGGCCGGCTCGATCAAGGTCAAGGCCCTGTTCGATAACAAGGACGCCAGCCTGTGGCCGGGCCAGTACGTCAGCGCGCGCGTGACGGTGCAGACGATCAAGAACGCGGTGGTGATTCCGCAGGCGGCCATCATCAGCAATACCCGCGGCACCTTCGTGTACGTGGTCGACGCCGACCACAGCGCCAAACAGATGCCGGTGGTGCGCCTGCACGCCTTTGGGGTGAACGCGGCCGTCTCGGGCTTGAACGGCGATGAAAAAGTCATCACCGAGGGCAAGCAGAACCTGCGCCCCGGCGGCAAGGTCAGGCTGGCCGACGCCAGCGCACCGAAAAGCGATGCCAAGACTGCGGTGGCGGCACAATGAATTTGTCCGAACTGTGCATCCGGCGCCCCGTCATGGTGGTGCTGCTTTCGCTGAGCATGATCCTGGTGGGCGTGCTGTCGTACCTGGCCATTCCGGTCGCGGCGCTACCCAGCTATAACACCCCGGTCATCAACGTCCAGGCCAACCTGTCCGGCGCCAGCCCGGAAACCATGGCGTCCTCGGTCGCGCTGCCGTTAGAGAAGCAGTTCTCGACGATTGCCGGCATTAACCTCATTACCTCGACCAGCACCCAGGGCCAGACCTCGCTGACCCTGGAATTCGACCCCAGCATCGACGTCAACGTGGCCGCCATCGATGTCCAGGCAGCGCTGCTCGGCGCCCAGCGCCAGCTGCCGCAGGAGATGACCGAGCTGCCGTCCTACCGCAAGGTCAACCCGGCCGACGCGCCGGTGCTGTTCATGGCCATGACGTCGCCGTCGATGAATCTGTCGGAACTGAACGACTACGCCGAAAACCTGGTCGCGCCAAGCTTGTCGACCCTGCCCGGCGTGGCCCAGGTGACGGTCAATGGCCAGAAGCGCTTCGCGGTGCGGGTGCGCGCCAGGTCCGACCTGATGAACGCGCGTAACCTGTCGATGGATGAACTGGCGCTGGCGCTGCGCGCCGCCAATTCGAACGCGCCGCTGGGCGTGCTCGATGGCCCGAGCCAGACCATGACCATCCAGGGCAACGCCCAGTTGATGAACGCGGCCGCGTTTTCCGACCTGATCGTCGCCACCCGCAACGGCGAACCGGTACGCCTGAAAGACGTGGCCACGGTCGAAGACAGCTACCAGTCGGTGAAAACCGCCGGCAGCTACAACGGCGAGCGCTCGATCGTGCTGCTGGTGCAGCGCCAGCCCAACGCCAACACGGTGCAGGTGGTCGACGCGGTGCGCAAACTGCTGCCGCGCTTCCAGGCCCAGTTACCAAGCTCGATCAAGATCAACCTGGTCAACGACCGCTCCGTGTCGATCCGCGAAGCCATCCACGACGTCAACCTGACCCTGGCCGGCACCGTGGCGCTGGTGGTGCTGGTGATCTTCCTGTTCCTGCACCGCGCCGCCGCCACCTTCATTCCGGCCGTGACCATGCCGATTTCGCTGCTGGGCGCCTTGTCGCTGCTGTACGCCTTCGGCTACAGCCTGGACAACGTGTCCCTGCTCGGCATCACCCTGGCCGTCGGCCTGGTGGTCGACGACGCCATCGTGGTGCTGGAAAATATCGTGCGCCACATCGAAATGGGCAAGAAACCGGTGGACGCGGCCCTGATCGGCTCGCGCGAGATGGGCTTTACCATCGTCTCGATTTCGATCTCGCTGGTGGCGGTGTTCATCCCGATCTTCTTCATGCCGGGCGTGATCGGCCTGTTGTTCCATGAATTCGCGGTGGTGGTGGGCCTGTCGGTGCTGGTGTCGGCGCTGGTGTCGCTCACGCTCGTGCCGATGCTGGCCAGCCGCCTGCTGCCGGCGCATGCGAGCGAAGAGGGCGGCGAAAAGAGCTTCATCGGACGCCACTTCGAAGCCGGATTCGCGCGCGTGCGCGACGGCTACGCCAGCTCGCTCGACGTCGCGCTGGCCCATCGCTTCATCGTGCTGGCGGTTGCCGCCGGCACCTTTGTGCTGACGATCATCCTCTACACCACCATCCCCAAGGGCTTCTTCCCCGAGGAAGACCTGGGCCAGTTGCGCATGACAATCGAAGCGGCCGAGGATACTTCGACCGACGCCATGCTGATCCTGCAAGAGAAAGTGGTGGCCGTGATCCGCGCCGACCCGAACGTGCAGGATGTGACATCGTTTACGGGCGGCGGCAACACCGGGCGCGGTTTCATCGCCTTGAAGCCGCGCGACCAGCGCGTGAAAATGCCGCTGGTGGTCGAACGCCTGCGCAAAGCGACGCGCCAGGTGGCCGGCGCGTCGGTGTTCCTCTCGCCGATCCAGAATTTGCAGCTGGGCGGGCGACCCAGCAAGAGCCGCTACCAGTACACCTTGCAAAGCGTCAGCTCCGACGCGCTGGGCGACTGGGCCAACAAATACCTCGAGCGCATGCGCGCCGATCCAAGCTTTCGCGACGTGACCAGCGATTCGCAGAACCGCGGCCTGCAAGCGACCTTGAAAATCGACCGCGACAAGGCCAACGCCATGGGCGTGCAGATCGCCGACGTGCGCACCGCCCTGTATGCGGCGTTTGGCGAGCGCCAGGTATCGACCATCTATTCGGCCGCCGCCAGCTACAACGTGATCCTGGAAGCCGAACTGGCCGACCGCCAGTCCGAGGATGCGCTCGGCCGCGTCTCGGTGCGCAGCAAGGGCGGCCAGCTGGTGCAGTTGTCGAGCTTTGCCACGGTCGAACGCACGGTCGGGCCGACCTCGGTCAACCACCAGGGGCAGCTGCAGGCGATCACCTTGTCGTTCAACCTGGGCGCCGACGTGCCGCTCGGCGTGGCCACCGGCAAGATCGACAAGATGGGCGTGGACATGAAACTGCCGGCCTCGGTCATCACCAAGTACGGCGGCGACGCCGCGGTGTTCCAGGATTCGCAGTCGAGCCAGATCATCCTGATCGTGGCCGCGCTGGGCGTGATCTACGTGTTGCTGGGCGTGCTGTACGAAAGCTTCATCCACCCGCTGACCATCCTGGCGGGCCTGCCCTCGGCCGCCGTCGGGGCGCTGCTGACCTTGCGCATCTTCGGGCTGGACCTGACCATGATCGCCATCATCGGCATCCTGATGCTGATCGGGATCGTCAAGAAGAACGCCATCATGATGATCGATTTTGCCCTGCATGCGCAGCGCAACGAGGGCCTCACGCCGGCCGAAGCGATCCGCGAAGCCTGCATCCTGCGCCTGCGGCCGATCCTGATGACCACCCTGGCCGCGCTGATGGGTGCGCTCCCGATCGCGCTCGGCCTGGGCGCCGGTGCCGAACTGCGCCAGCCGCTCGGCCTGGCCGTGGTCGGCGGTTTGCTGTTCTCGCAAGTGATCACGCTCTACATCACCCCCGTGATCTACCTGTTCCTCGACAAGTACAGCGGCAGCGGTCCGATGACCGACGCCCAGCTGGCCAAGTTCGAGCAAGCGCACTGACATTTCCACAAGGTATTTAATTGACTGGAAACAACACGATGATTTGACCGCCTGCCACCATGGAAGCCATGCATCTTCATTGACAGGCGGTCACCATGAAACGTTACAGCGTCACCCTCATCGGCATGGGCCCGCGCGGCCTGTCCCTGCTAGAGCGCATCGCCGCATTCGCGCGCGCCCACAATACGCCCCTGCAAGTGAACCTGATCGACCCGGCCGAGTGCGGCCCGGGCGTGCATGCGCCGGGCCAGCCGCAGCACCTCCTGATCAATACCGTGGCCAGCCAGGTCACGATTTTCCCCTTCCGCGAGGCGGTCGAGCTGGCGCCCGTGTGCGCCACGCCCTCGCTCACCGAATGGGCCCACGCCGAGGGCTACCGCCGCTTCGGCGACCAGTTCGTGCAGGTCGCGCCCGGGGAAGAGGGTGGCGCCGCGATCACCCCGCTCGACTACCTGCCGCGCTATTTGCTGGGTCGCTACCTGGTCTGGGCCTACGACGCGATCCGCGCGGCGCTGCCGCCCACGGTGGCGCTGACGCACTTGCGCCAGCGCGCCATCGACATGTTCCAGATGCCCGACGGCAGCTTCATGGTGGAGCTCGACAGCGGTTTTTCGGTCGGCAGCGATTTCGTCTTCATGACCACCGGCCACAGCCGCAATAACCTGACCGACGAAGAAGCCTGGTGCCACAAGTTTGCCCAGGACCACGCGCGCTACAACGGTAAGCTGGCCTTCATCCGCCATGTGTATCCGCTCGACAAGCTGGTCGGCATCGCCAGCGACGCCCGGGTCGCCATCGAAGGGCTGGGCCTGACCGCGCACGATGTGGTTTCGCAACTGACGGTGGGCCGGGGCGGGCGTTTCGAGCCGTCCGGCAGCGGCTTGCGCTACCTCGCCTCGGGACGCGAGCCGGCGCTGCTGCTGTTTTCGCGCAAATGCCTGCCGGCGGCGGCGCGCGGCGTCAACCAGAAAGGCTTGAACGGACGCCACCAGACCCGCTTTTTCACGCGCGAGGCGCTGCGCGTCCTGCGCCAGCAAGCCCAGCGCGAGCGCGGCAGCCCCCAGCTCGACTTCGACCGCGAACTGCTGCCGCTGCTGATCCGCGAAATGGGTTACGCCTGGCGCTGCGCGCTGGCCGAGGCGAGGAGCGCGCCCGCGCCCGATCCGCTGCACTACGCGCTCGGCGCCGAGGAGCGCGCCGCCATCGACGCCATGCTGTTTCCCCTGCAGGGGCGCAAGTTCGCCACGGCCGACGACTTTGCCACTTTTTTCACCTGCATGATCGCCGACGACCTGTCGGAAGCGCGCCGGGGCAACCTGGGCAGCCCGATCAAGGCCGCCACCGACGTGCTGCGCGACGCCCGCGCCGTGCTGCAGGACATGATCGAGCATGGCGGCCTGACCGCGGCGTCGCACCGTAAGTTTCTCAGTGTCTACAACCCGGCCATCAACCGGGTCACCTTCGGCCCGCCAGGCCAGCGCAACGAACAGTGGCTGGCGCTGCTCGAAGCCGGCGTGCTGAGCGTGGCCGCCGGTCCCAACGCGGCCGTGCGCATCGACGAAGACCGTTCCCAGTTCGCCCTGCACACGCGCTTCGCCTCGGGGCCGACGGTCCAGCATGTGGACGCGCTGGTGGTGGCCCGGCTGGATGTGTTCTCGCCCGAAACCGACGAAAGCCCCTTGATCCGCAACCTGCTCAAGCGCGGTACCATCCGCCCTTATTACAATGGCACCTTCCATCCGGGCGGGGTGGATATCGACCAGGCCAACCATCCGCTCGACAGCGCGGCGCGCCCGGTGGGCAACCTGTGGGCGCTCGGCTACCTGGTGGAGGGGCCGCATTACTACACGCACGCCTTGCCGCGCCCGCAACTGCACTCGCGCCAGGTGCTCGACGCCGAGCGCTGCGTGCGCGAACTGTTCGCGCAAATGGCCGAGCGCGACAGTGCGCGGCGCCAGGTGCGTCCGCGCGTGTTTGCCGGCGCCGAGCGGGTGACGAGCTGAAGCTGGGGACGGCCGTATTGTTGCAGCGTTGATACATATAGTAACAACCATCAAGACACTCATCTTGTAAGCTGCACAGGGTGAGCTTGCCAATGCGCAAAAACCACAAAACGGTTAGACTTCGGCTCCTGAGCCGCAATTTGCTGGCGCCGTCCCTGGAAAGCTGTTTACATTTTGCGCGACCATTCCCACCATTCGACCGAGAACAGCGGCTACTGCGAGCATTGCGGTCAGCCCTTGCCCGGTTACGCGGTGCCCAGTTACGAGGTCAAGCGCTTCAATTCGGTCGGCGTGGGCGTCACGGTGGCCTTGCACCTCTTGTTGCTGCTGCTGTGGGTATTCAATCCGCAAAAAGAGACAAAAGCGCCGCCGCCAAATTCGGGCGGGGAAATCACCTACGTCACGCCGCTGCCCGAGAACAAGCCCAAGCCGCAGCCGAAGGAACAGCCGAAAACCACGCCCAAGCCGACTACCCAGGCGCGCCCCAAGCCGCCCACCGTGGCCAGGGTCCAGCGTTTGCCCGACACCATCACCTTGCCGAATGAAAAGCCGGTCAAGCAAGCCGACGTTCCCGAGCCGCCCAAGCCGGTGCGCCCGCCCGCGGTGGCGCCCGAGACCGACATGGCGGCCGCGATCGAAGCGCGGCGCCGCGCGCGCGGCCAGACCGAGAGCGAGCAGCCGGCCGAGGAAAGCGCGGCCGAGCGCGGCATGCGCATCGCCAAGGCGAATATCGCGGCGGCCAACGGGCGCAGCATGGGCGACGACCGCAACGATACCGGCGGCGTGTTCGAGGTGAAAAAGAATGCGATGACGGCCACGGTCAAGTTCCGCGGCTGGAATCCGAGCTTCAAGCGGCGCTGGCTGCAGGAAGTCACGGTCGAGCTGGGTAATGAGAGGGATATCGAGACGGCCGTGATCAAGAAGATGATCGAAATTATCCGCAAGGAAAAGACCGGCGACTTCGAATGGGATTCGCACCGCTTGCAGCGCGTGGTGAAGATGAGCGCGCGGGTGGAGGATACGGCGGAACTGGCTGATTTCTTGCAGAAGGAAATGTTTCCGGAGAACCGCAGGGGGCGCTGAGCCAGCGGAATGACAAAAGGGCGCCGCAGCGCCCTTTTGTCTATATCGCGACTAGTACGACCTCAGGCGCGGGCCTTGAGCAGCCGCGCAATATCCAGTGCAAAATACGTCAGCACGCCATCGGCGCCGGCGCGCTTGAACGCCATCATCGCTTCCATCATCACCTTGTCATGATCGAGCCAGCCGTTCTGCGCGGCCGCCTTGATCATCGCGTACTCGCCGCTGACCTGGTAGGCGAAGGTCGGCACCTTGAACTCGTCCTTGACGCGGCGCACGATGTCCAGGTAAGGCATGCCCGGCTTGACCATGACCATGTCGGCCCCTTCGGCGATATCGAGCGCCACTTCGCGCAGCGCTTCGTTGCCGTTGGCCGGGTCCATCTGGTAAGTGAACTTGTCGCTTTTGCCCAGTGACGCCGCCGAGCTGACCGCTTCGCGGAACGGTCCATAGAACGCCGATGCGTACTTGGCCGAATACGCCATGATGCGGGTGTGGATGTAACCCTGCTCCTCGAACACGGCGCGCAAGGCGCCGATGCGCCCGTCCATCATATCCGACGGCGCCACCACGTCCACGCCGGCTTCGGCGTGGCACAGGGCCTGGCGGATCAGCATGGCGGTGGTTTCGTCGTTGAGCACGTAGCCGTTCTCGTCGATCAGGCCATCCTGGCCGTGGCTGGTGTACGGGTCGAGCGCGATGTCGGTCAGCACGCCCAGTTCCGGGAAACGCTCTTTCAGTGCGCGCACGGCGCGCGGAATCAGGCCGTCCGGGTTGGTTGCTTCGACCCCATCCGCCGTTTTGAGGGACGCATCGATCGATGGAAACAGGGCCAGCACCGGAATGCCGAGATTGACGCACTCCTGGGCCACGTCGAGCAGCAGGTCGACCGAGAGGCGCTCGATGCCCGGCATTGCCGAGATCGGCTGGCGCTGGTTGACGCCGTCGACGATGAAGACCGGATAAATCAGGTCGGAAGAAGTGATCGTGTTCTCGCGCACCATGGCGCGCGAAAACGGGTCCCGCCGCATGCGGCGCATGCGCGTGGCGGGGAACTGCACTGGCAGAGTAGACATCGTTTTTTTCCGAGTGAACAAAAAATCAGGGAATCAGGCCTCGTCGTCGCTGTCGACCGGGTCGACCAGCGGCGTGTCCGGATCGGCCTCGATGGGCGTCAAGCCCAGCAGGTCGATGATCTTGTCGTTGGCTTCCTCGATGCCGACGCGCTTGAGCGCCGAAAACAGTTGCACCGTGAACGGAAAACCTTCGCCATCTTCATCGACATAGCTTTCGAGCATCATGCGCGCCTGGCGCAGGGCGTTGGTCGATTCGTTGCGGTTGAGCTTGTCGGCCTTGGTCAGGATGCAGTGGATCGGTTTGCCGGTCGGGGCGAACCATTCGAGCATCTGCACGTCCAGTTCGGTGAACGGACGGCGCGAATCCATGATCAGCACCAGCGCGGCCAGCTGCTCGCGGCGCTGGACGTAGTCGCCCAGCAGCTTTTGCCAGTGCAGCTTGGCCGAGCCGGACACTTCGGCGTAGCCGTAGCCGGGCAAGTCGACCAGCAGCGCTTCGATTTCCTCGACGATGGTGGCATCCTTGCGGTGTTGCCCGACGTGGGCGCCACCGATCGAAAAATAGTTAATGTGCTGGGTGCGACCCGGCGTTTTGGACGCGAACGCGAGGCCTTTCTGATTTGTCAGAATGTTAATGGCGGTCGACTTTCCCGCGTTGGAACGGCCGGCGAAGGCGATTTCCGGGGCCTGCGTATCGGGCAGGTCACGCAGTTGGTTGACGGTCGTAAAGAAGCGGGCTTGCCAGAGTTTGGACATGGGATGGGCAGAAAATGCAACAAGAGGGGCGATAACGCGAGAAAGCTATTGTACAATAAGGGGTTACGAATTGTTGTCACGCAAAAGCCATGGCGAGCACACAAGATCGTTTGCACTACATTAGAACCGAATTTCCGGGGCAGGTCTGGACCGGAAATTTTCAACAAAACCAATTTTCGACTTGTCTCAGGGTGTTTGAATGAATCGTGCGTTTTTACCGGCCGCCGGAGCGGCGTTTGTGAAATCCTTGCTGCTGGCTACCTTTGCCGTGTCGGGCCTCGTGTCCGCCGCCGAGCATGCACCCGCCCCAGTCAAGGCCGACGCCGCTAAAGGCGCTACCCTGTACGACAGCGGCGACGCCGCGCGCGGCTTGCCCGCCTGCGCTTCCTGCCACGGCGCGGCCGGCAATTCGACCATCGCCGCCAATCCGAAGCTGGCTGCCCAGTTCGAGGCTTACACCCACAAGCAACTGATCGATTTCACCACGCCCAACCGGGTCAATCCGGTGATGACGAGCTTCGCCAAGATGCTCTCGGACGATGAAAAGAAAAACATCGCCGCCTATCTGTCCACGCAAACCCCGAAAGCGGGCGCGGCCAAGAACAAGGATACCGTCCTGCTCGGCAAGAACATCTATCGCGGCGGCATTGCCGCCACCGGCGTGGCCGCTTGCGCCAGCTGCCACGGCGCCAACGGCAACGGCATGCCGGCGCAATTCCCGCGCCTGTCCGGCCAGCACCAGGATTACACCATCAGCCAGCTGCAAGCTTTCAAGAGCGGCGCGCGCAAGAACAGCGTGCAGATGACGACCCTGGCCAAGCGCATGTCGGACGACGAAATGAAAGCTGTCGCGGACTACATCGCCGGCTTGAAATAAGCACAACAAAACGCGTGCCGCACGGTGCGCGTTTTGCCAGGGAAGGTCGAAGGGGCGGCGGCGCGCAAGCGGGCTGCCCTTTTTGTTGGTATCCTCGCGGGTTATGTTGTGCCTGCACATAGGGATTTGTAGAAATGAGCACCACCGGAATTGTCATAAATACGCGCCGCCCCGTCCTGGCCGAGGCGGTCGAGCTGGTCTCGTCGATGCGCTTTGCCATCAGCATGCTGACCATCATCGCGATTGCCTCGATGATCGGCACGGTGCTCACGCAAAACCAGCCGATGCCCAACTATGTCAACCAGTTCGGTCCGTTCTGGTTCGATGTCTTCAACAAGCTCGGCCTGTACGCGGTGTATTCGGCCTGGTGGTTCCTGCTCATCCTGGTGTTCCTGATCCTCTCGACCGCCCTGTGCATCGTGCGCAACGCGCCGAAAATGATCAAGGACATGCGCAGCTGGCGCGACAATGTGCGCGAAAGCTCGCTGCGCAATTTCCACCACAAGGCCGAATGGACGGCGCCGCTCTCGCGCCCCGAGCTGGCGCGCCAGAGCGCCGCCCGCCTGGTCGACGCCGGCTACGCGGCCAAGATCGTGGAAAAAGACAATGGCACCCTGGTGGCGGCCAGGAAGGGCGCGGCCAACAAGTTCGGCTATATCTTCGCGCACAGCTCGATCATCATCATCCTGGTCGGCGGCATGCTCGATTCGGATATCCCGATCCAGTTCCAGGAGTGGTTCCTGGGCAAGACGCCGTTCGTGGGCGGCGGCCTGATTTCCGAGATTCCCGAAAAGCATCGTCTCAGCCTGGGCAATCCGACCTACCGCGGCAATACCCTCATTCCCGAAGGCCAGTCGAGCGATATCGCGATCATCCCGCGTCCGGACGGCTCGCTGCTGCAGCCGCTGCCGTTCACGATCCAGTTAAAGCGCTTCAATATCGATTTCTACTCGACCGGCATGCCCAAGCTGTTCGCCAGCGAAGTGGTGATCCGCGACCATGAAACCGGCAAGACTTTCCCGGCCACGATCAAGGTCAACGAACCGCTGATCTACAAGGGCGTGGCGGTGTACCAGTCGAGCTTCGAAGATGGCGGCAGCAAGCTCAAACTGGTCGGCTACCCGATGAGCGGCACCGACCAGGCGTCGTTTACGATGGAAGGCGAAGTGAACTCGTCGACCCCGCTCAAGCGCGGCGCCGACGAGTACACGGTCGAATGGAGCACCTTCCGCGCGTTCAACGTCGAAAACACCGGCGGCAAGGACGATGCGCGCGCCGTCACCAAGGGCCAGAGCCTGAACGATCAGTTCGCCGCCAAGCTCGACAAGCATTCCGGCTCGGCCGGCAAGAACGCCGGCAACAAGGACTTGAAGAACGTCGGCCCGAGCGTGCAGTACAAGCTGCGCGACAAGACCGGCCAGGCGCGCGAATACCAGAATTACATGCAGCCGGTGACCATCGACGGGGTCCAGGTGTTCCTGGCCGGCGTGCGCGCCTCGCCCAACGAGCCGTTCAGCTTCCTGCGCATTCCCTCGGACGAGGCGCATACGGTCAAGGAATGGATGCGCCTGCGCGCCGCCCTGGCCGACCCGGCCCTGCGCGAGCTGGCGGCCGAACGCTACGCGCGGCGCGCCATGCCGTCCACCAGCAACAGCCCGGCCGCCGCCCTGGCGCGCCAGTTGCAGGAATCGTCGTCGAAAAGCCTGGCCATTTTCGCCGGTGACGGCAAGCAGGGCGGTTACGCGGCGGTCTCGCGCTTCCTTGAAAAGATCCCCGCCGCCGAGCAGGAAAAGGCCGCCAATATCTTCATGAAGATCCTCAACGGCACCCTGTGGGAACTGTGGCAGGCCGCGCGCGAAAAAGAAGGCTTGCCACCGGTGGCCGGCGACGAGACCCAGGCGCGCTTCCTGCAACTGGCCACCAACGCCCTGTCCGACAGCTTCTTTTATGGCGCCCCGGTCTACCTGCAGCTCGACGAGTTTGTCGAAATCAAGGCCTCGGTGCTGCAGGTGACGCGCTCGCCGGGCAAGGCCGTGGTCTACCTCGGCTGCGTGTTCCTGGTGCTGGGCGTGTTCGCCATGTTCTACATCCGCGAACGGCGCCTGTGGGTCTGGGTGCGCGACGGCGAGGCCGGCGGCCCCGCGCACGCCCTGATGGCGATGAGCACGCAACGAAAAACGCTTGATTTCGAGCATGAATTTAACGATCTGAAAGCCAAGCTGCCGCAGTTGGCGTAAGCTGGGCCGACACGCGTATCAGCAGCACTGGAGAACATGATGCAAGCCACACAACCACCGCAAGGCGCACCAGCGCAGACTTACCAGCAGGCGCCAGGCTATTTCAAGCGGCTCGATCCGCTCGACTGGCTGTTCGCCGCCGTCCTGCTGGCCGCCGCCCTGTTCGCGCTAAATACCTACGGCGCCTACATGGACATCTACGAAAAGGTGATCCTGGTGCTGGCCGCGCCGACCTTCGCCGCGCTCGGCTGGCACTGGAAGCCGGTGCGCTGGCTGATGCCGCTAGTGGCCCTGCTGTCGTTCTGGGCCATCAGCCTGTACGACCACAACCTGGCCGCGGCGAACACGAAGTTTTTCCTGAAATACATGCTGTCGAGCCAGTCCGCGATCTTGTGGATGAGCACCCTGTTCGTGTTTTCGACCGTGTTCTACTGGGTCGGGCTGGCCAGCCGATCGAATTTCGGTTCCTCGGTCGGCTCCAAGCTGTGCTGGGCCGCCGTGGTGCTGGGCTGGACCGGCATGATGGTGCGCTGGTACGAGTCGTACCTGATCGGTAGCGATGTCGGCCATATTCCGGTGTCGAACCTGTATGAAGTGTTCATCCTGTTCTCGATGATCACCGCCATGTTCTACCTGTATTACGAGCAACACTACGCCACCCGCCAGCTGGGCGCCTTCGTGCTGCCGGTAATCGCCGCCGCCGTGGTGTTCCTGCTGTGGTACACCGTCACGCGCGACGCCGCCGACATCCAGCCGCTGGTGCCGGCACTGCAGAGCTGGTGGATGAAAATCCACGTGCCTGCCAACTTCATCGGCTACGGCACGTTCGCGCTGGCGGCCATGGTCGGTTCGGCCTACCTGGTCAAGTCGGCCGGCTACCTGCAGGACCGCCTGCCGTCGCTGGAAGTGCTCGACGACGTCATGTACAAGTCGATCTCGGTCGGTTTCGCCTTCTTCACCGTGGCCACCATCCTGGGCGCCCTGTGGGCGGCCGAAGCCTGGGGCGGCTACTGGTCGTGGGATCCGAAGGAAACCTGGGCCCTGATCGTCTGGCTCAACTACGCGGCCTGGCTGCACATGCGCCTGATGACCGGCCTGCGCGGGCGCGTGGCGGCCTGGTGGGCGCTGATCGGCCTCGTGGTGACCACCTTCGCGTTTTTGGGCGTGAACATGTTCCTGTCGGGCCTGCATTCTTATGGCAAACTTTAATGACGAAACTGTCATCAACGGACAGCGGCAAGTTGGTGTAAGGTAGCTCCACCCTATCTGAATTGCCGGAGCCGCCCATGCTGATCACACGTCGTCCCAACGGGCTTGACCTGCCCTTGTCATCCGAAATCACGCCGCAGGCGGTGTACGAGTCGCGTCGCCGCTTCATTGCCCGGATGGCGGTCGGCGCGGCCGCCGGCGGCGCGCTGTGGGAAATGGCCAACCGCGAAGCCTTCGCGGCCGCGCCGGCCGCGGCGGCGCCGCAAAAGCTGGCCGGCAAGCCCAATCCGGCCTACGCCTCGCTCGACAAGCAGACTTCGTTCAAGGATGCCTCGACCTACAACAACTTCTACGAATTCGGCCTCGACAAGTCCGACCCGGCCCAGAACGCCCATACGCTCAAGACGCGTCCGTGGACGGTGACGATCGAAGGCGAAGTCAAAAAGCCGATGACGCTCGATCTCGATGCGCTGCTCAAGCTGGCGCCCCTTGAAGAGCGCGTCTACCGGCTGCGCTGCGTGGAAGGCTGGTCGATGGTGATTCCGTGGATCGGCTATTCCTTGTCCGAGCTGATCAAGAAGGTCGAGCCGACCGGCAACGCCAAGTACGTCGAGTTCGTCACCCTGGCCGACAAGGCGCAGATGCCGGGCGTTTCCAGCCGCGTGCTGAACTGGCCGTATGTGGAGGGCTTGCGCATCGACGAAGCCAACCATCCGCTGACCTTGCTGACCCTGGGCATGTACGGCCAGACCCTGCCGAACCAGAATGGCGCGCCGGTGCGCCTGGTGGTGCCCTGGAAATACGGTTTCAAGTCGGCCAAGTCGATCGTCAAGATCCGCTTCGTCAAGGAGCAGCCGCGCACGGCGTGGAATGTGTCGGCGCCGTCCGAGTACGGTTTTTACTCGAACGTCAATCCCGAGGTCGATCACCCGCGCTGGTCGCAGGCCAGCGAGCGCCGCATTGGCGAAGACGGCTTCTTCCAGAAAAAGCGCAAGACCTTGATGTTCAACGGCTACGACGTGGGCTCGCTGTACAGCGGACTCGACCTCAAAAAGAACTTCTGAGCCGATGGCGTTCAATCCCGCTCCGAAGCAACTGTCGGCAATCAAGGCCGCCCTGTTCGCGCTGGCGCTGGTGCCGCTGGCGCGCATGGTGTACCTGACCGTCAGCGGGCAACTGGTCGAGCCGCTCGAATTCATCACGCGCGGCACCGGCGACTGGGTGCTGTATTTGCTGTGCATCACCCTGGCGCTGACGCCCCTGCGGCGCCTGACGGGCTGGAACTGGCTGGTCAAGCTGCGCCGCATGGCGGGCCTGTTCACCTTTTTCTATGGCTGCCTGCATTTCCTGACCTTTTTGTGGTTCGACCATTTTTTCGACGTGGCGGAAATGTTCCGGGATGTCCTCAAGCGGCCCTTCATCACCGTCGGCTTTATTGCCTTCGTGCTCCTCATTCCGCTGGCCGTGACCAGCACCAACGGCATGATCAAGCGCCTCGGCGGCAAGCGCTGGCAGTGGCTGCACCGGCTCATCTATGTGATCGCACCGCTGGCGATCCTGCATTTTTGGTGGATGAAGGCCGGCAAGAACAACTTCACCGAACCGCTCATTACCGGCGCCATCGTCGCGTTACTGCTGGGTCTGCGGGTGTGGTGGAGCCGCCAGAAGGCCGCCGCGCGCGTTTGAGGCAGCGCAAAGGCGCGGCAGGGGCACTGGCTAGAATGCCCCATGACTACCCAATCCCACGACCTCGGCTACCGCGCCCTGTTTGCCCACCCGGAAATGGTGCGCGAACTGATCACCGGCTTTACGCCGTTCAAGCTGCTTGACGGGGTGGCCCTGTCGGCCTTCAAGCGCATCAACACGGACTACGTCAGCGAGCGGCCGTCGGCACGCCAGGGTGACCTTGTCTGGCGCGTGCAGCTCGGCGACGAGTTTCTGTACGTCTACATCCTGCTCGAATGCCAGTCCGGCGTGGACCGCTGGATGGCGCTGCGCATGCAGACCTACGTCGGCCTGCTGTGCCAGGATCTGGTCAAGCGCCACGAACTGTCGCCCGGATTGCGCTTGCCGCCGCTATTGCCGCTGGTGCTGTACAACGGCGGACCGCGCTGGAATGCCAGCATCGATCTGGCGGAGTTGCTGATGGAAGCCCCCGCCGGGCTGGCCGCGCTGCAGCCATCGCAGCGCTACGTGCTGATCGACCAGCAGCGCCTGGACCCGGCGGCGCTGGAGGCGAACGACGACCTGCTGGCGCTGCTGTTCCGGATCGAACTTTCTCACATCCCCGATGTCTTACATACGCATTTGCGCGCGCTGCTGGCCTGGTTCAGGGACACGCCCCAGACCAGTCTGCGCACCTCGGTATGGGCGTGGTGGAAGACGCTGGCGGCGCGCAGGAATGACAATCAGGCATTGTTTGACATCGCTAGCTTGGAGGACGCTGACATGGACGCGACAATGATCAACTGGGCCGAGGAGTTGCGCGAGATCGGCCGTCAGGAGGGGCTCGCCCTGGCCGGGATATCCAAAGAAGAAATGAGGGCGGAAGGCAGGGCGCAGGGCAGGGCGGAAGGCCGGGCGGAAGGACAAGTCATGGCCCTGCGGGCGACGCTCGAGAAGGTATTGCGCATCCGCTTCGGCGCGGTCCCGGAGCAGGCCGTGCAACGCCTGGACCGGGCTACGCAAGAAGAACTGGAAACCTGGATCGAGCGCAGCGTCACCGCGCCCAGCCTGGCGGGCTTGTTCGGCGCCGATGCGGCGCCGCCCGTCTAGGCGCCGCCGCCCGGCTTACTTGAGCATCGATTCGAGCGCGAACAGCTCGGCCGGCTCTTCGCGCCGGCGCACCAGGTGCACCGTGTCGCCATCGACCATGACTTCGGCGGCGCGGCCGCGCGTGTTGTAATTCGACGACATCGTAAACCCATAGGCGCCGGCCTGCATGATCGCCAGCAGGTCGCCCTGTTCCACGCTCAGGTCGCGCTCGCGCGCCAGCCAGTCGCCCGACTCGCACACCGGCCCGACCACATCGTAGCTGAGCGCCGGCGTCGTGCCGGCCCGGACCTGCTGCACATCCATCCAGGCCTGGTACAGGGCCGGGCGCATCAGGTCGTTCATGGCGGCGTCGACGATGCAGAAATTCTTTTCCGCGCCAGGCTTGAGGAACTCCACGCGGGTCAGCAGCACCCCGGTGTCGCCCACGATGGCGCGGCCCGGCTCGAAAATCACCTTGATCGGCGCGCCGCCATGGCTGGCCGCGCGCCAGGCGTCGATGCGCGCGAACACGCGGCCCAGGTAATCGGCCACCGGCACCGGGGCGCTGTCTCCGGCGGCGCCGTAGTTGATGCCGATGCCGCCGCCCATGTCGAGGTGCTCGAGCACGATGCCTTCGGCGCCCAGCGCGTCGACCAGTTCGATCAGCTTGTCGAGCGCTTCGAGCAGCGGCGCGTCGTCCAGCAGCTGCGAGCCGATGTGGCAATCGATGCCGACCGGGGTCAGGTGCGGCAGGGCGGCCGCGCTGCGGTAGGTGGCCAGCGCATCGTCGAAGGCGACGCCGAACTTGTTCGCTTTCAGGCCGGTGGCGATGTATGGATGGGTCTTGGCGTCGACATTCGGGTTCACGCGCAGCGACACGCGCGCCTGTTTGCCCATGGCGCCGGCCACCTCGTTCAAACGGTGCAGTTCGGAAATCGACTCGACGTTAAAGCACAGGATGTCGTGCGACAGCGCCAGGCGCATTTCGTCGACGCTCTTGCCGACCCCGGAAAAAATCACCTTGGCCGGATCGCCGCCGGCGGCGATCACGCGCAGGAGTTCGCCGCCCGACACGATGTCGAAACCGGCGCCGCGGCGCGCCAGCAGGTCGAGAATGGCCAGGTTCGAATTGGCTTTCATCGCATAGCAAACCAGTGCGTCGCGCCCGGCGCAGGCGTCGGCGAAGGCATCGAAGTTTTCCAGCAATGCCGCTTTCGAATACACATAGGTCGGCGTGCCGAACTCCTCGGCGATGCGGGACAGGGGGGTGCTTTCGGCGTGCAGGACGCCGTCCAGATGAAAGAAATGCGACATGGTCTGAGGGAAAAGGGTTATTTAGCAGCCGGGGTGGCTGGCGGTGGTGGCAGCGGAACGGCCTGTGTGGCGGGCTTGGCCGGTGGCTTGGGCAGGTACAGCGGGCCGGCCTGGCCGCAGCCTGCCAGCAAGCCAAAGACCACGGCGGCGATGCCGATATTGAGCGCGGATGAAGACTTCACGATTAGAATCACGGTTTGATTGGCAGACCTTGGAGTGTAGCATGAGCGAAAAAGAATTTTTGGACCTGGCCGAAACGACCTTGAACACGATCGAAGAGGCGATGGACCGGCTGAACGACGAGGATGTCATCGATGTCGAGTGCAAGCGCAGCGGCAATGTGCTGGAGATCGAATTCATCGACAACGGCAGCAAGATCATCGTCAACAGCCAGGCCCCGATGCAGGAACTGTGGGTGGCGGCCAAGTCGGGCGGCTTCCACTACAAGCGGGAGGGCGGCGCCTGGATCAACACGCGCGACGGCAGCGAACTGTTCGCCGCGCTCTCCGAGCTGGCCAGTGCCCAGGGCGGCGCCAGCGTCACGCTGGTGTAAAACCGGACAACCGGGGTCAGACCCCAACCATCAACACGGTGTAAAACCGGACAACCGGGGTCAGACCCCAACCGGCAACACGGTGTAAAACCGGACAACCGGGGTCAGACCCCAACCGGCAACACCGGGGTCTGACCCCGGTTGTCCGGTTTTACACCGCGTCCGCCTTGCCTGCGTCAGAACAGCTCGTTCTTGACCGCGTCCTTGACCTTTTCCTCGGCCGGCGTGCCGCGCGCGCCGATGTCGAGGCTCTGCACTCCCGTGCCGGGCGGATTCTCGGCATAGTAATAGTCGTCGCCGGCCATCACCAGCCCTTCGGGCACCACCCGTTCCTCGTTCGGCACGCCCTTGAGCGCCTTTTGCATGAAGCCGATCCAGATCGGCAGGGCCAGCCCACCGCCGGTTTCCTTGTTGCCCAGGTTCTTGGGCTGGTCGTAGCCGATCCAGGCGATCCCCACCAGTTTCGGCGTGTAACCGGCGAACCAGGCATCGATCGAATCGTTGGTGGTGCCGGTTTTACCCGACACGTCGGTGCGTTTCAGCGCCAGTGCCTTGGTGGCGGTGCCGTAGCGCACCACGTCCTTGAGCATGCTGTCGACCAGGAAGGCATTGCGCGCATCGATCACCCGGTTCTCCTCATTGCCCGCTTTGTCCGGCGTGGCCTGCGACAAAACTTTGCCGTTGCTGTCGGTAACCTTCGAGATCAGGTAGGGACTGACCCGGAAACCGCCGTTGGCGAACACCGCGTAGGCGCCGGCCAGTTGCAGCGGCGTGGTCGAGCCGGAACCGAGCGCCAGGGTCAGGTAGGGCGGGTTCTTCTCGGCCTCGAAGCCGAAGCGGGTGGCGTATTCCTGGCCGTACTTGGCGCCGATCTTGTTGAGGATGCGGATCGAAATCATGTTCTTCGACTTGGTCAGCCCGCGCCGCATGGTCATCGGTCCTTCGTACTTGCTGTCGTAATTCTTCGGTTCCCAGGCCTGGCCGCCGGTCTGGCCGGCGTCGAACGAGATCGGGGCGTCGTTGATGATGGTCGCCGGCGACAGCCCGCGCTCGAGCGAGGCCGAGTAGATGAAGGGCTTGAACGAGGAGCCGGGCTGGCGCCAGGCCTGGGTGACGTGGTTGAACTTGTTGCGGTTGTAGTCGAAGCCGCCCACCAGCGCGCGGATCGCGCCATCGGTGGTGTCGGCCGCGACAAACGCCGATTCGATCTGCGGCATCTGGGTGACCGACCAGGCCGTCCCGCCATCCTGGCTGATGCGGATCACGGCGCCGCGCTTGACCCGCCGGTTGGCCGCGGCCTTGCTCGATAACCAGCCCTGGGCGAATGCCAGGCCCGGACCGCTGATCTTGACTTCCTCGCCCGAGGCGGTCACCGCCGTGATGCCGGTGGGCGTCGCTTCGAGCACCATGGCGGCGATGATGTCGTCGCTGTCGGGATGCTCGGCCAGTTCGTTTTCGATCGCTTCGTCGGCTTCTTCCTTGGACTTGGGGATGTCGATATACGCTTCCGGACCACGGTACGGAT
Organism: Massilia rubra; assembly: GCF_011682065.1. Classification (GTDB taxonomy): domain Bacteria; phylum Pseudomonadota; class Gammaproteobacteria; order Burkholderiales; family Burkholderiaceae_D; genus Telluria_A; species Telluria_A rubra. The sequence continues at coordinate 29,693 of NZ_VUYU01000005.1, forward strand.
GGCGCTTCTCGTAGTCCATCACGCCGCGCCGCAGGGCCAGGTAGGCCGCATCCTGGTCGGCCTTGGTGACGGTGGTGAAGACGTTCAGGCCGCGCGTATAGGTTTCTTCCTTGAATTGCTCGTACACCAGCTGGCGCGCCATTTCGGCCACGTACTCGGCGTGCACCCCGAATTCGCTGCTGTCGGACTTGATGCGCAAGTTCTCGGCCTTGGCCGTTTCGAACTGGGCCGGGGTGATGTAGCCCAGCATGTGCATGCGCTGCAGGATGTATTGCTGGCGCGTGCGCGCGCGTTTCGGGTTGACCACCGGGTTGTAGGCCGACGGCGCCTTGGGCAGGCCGGCCAGCATGGCCGCCTCGGCCACGGTGATGTCTTTCAGGTTCTTGCCGAAGTAGATCTGCGCCGCCGAGGCGAAACCGTAGGCGCGCTGGCCCAGGTAGATCTGGTTCATGTAGACCTCGAGGATCTGGTCCTTGGTCAGGCTTTGCTCGATCTTCCAGGCCAGCAGCACTTCATAGGCCTTGCGCTTGAGCGTTTGCTCGCTCGAGAGGAAGAAATTGCGCGCCACCTGCTGGGTGATGGTCGAGGCGCCCTGCTTGGCGCCGCCGGTGGCGTTGTGCACGGCCGCGCGCAGGATGCCGGTGTAGTCGACCCCGCCGTGCTGGTAGAAGCGGTCGTCTTCGATCGCCAGCACCGCCTTCTTCATGATCTCGGGAATATCCTTGATGTGCACCAGGTTGCGGCGCTCTTCGCCAAACTCGCCGATGAGCACATTATCGGCCGAAAAAATGCGCAAAGGCATCTTCGGGCGGTAGTCGGTCAGGGTGTCGAGTTGCGGCAGATTCGGGTACGCCATGGCCAGCGCGAAGACCACGATCAGCAAGCCCACCAGGGCCGTGCCGACCAGGCTCCCGAGGACAATTAACAACAGTCGCTTGGGCGAGCGCTTGCGCGCGGGGGAGGGGTTGCTGGCGTCCGTTTTGGAAGGGCTCATGCGGGTCGAATCTTTCGCTTTTATGGGTGCCCCTCATTATAATGCACCGCCACTGCCTGCGGCAGCCTGCCGAGTACTTGCCTTTAGGAACATTTGTACCCCTCCGACAACTGTGATGACGAGCAGTTCACAGAGTGTCGTATTCCAGCCCACAGGCATAAAATTTCAAAACAGAAATACCTTTACATGGGATCACGCTTATTGCTACGATTTAATGTACTGCCTTATGTATAGATGCTAAATGGCGGTTTTGTAGCAAATTCCCCCGCGTCGGGCACTTCTTTTTTGGTTCTGCAAGGCCCGTTTTGCAGCGTAAGCATTGATTATAGGTAGGTAAGGGAGTACGGTCTTGATGGTCAATTTAGGTTCCTTGTTCGGTCAATCCAGCCCGCCGTTGCTCGGCCTGGACATCAGCACGTCGGGCGTGCGCCTGGTGGAGCTGGTCGTGGTCGGCAAAAACGAGCTGCGCCTCGAACGCTATGCGTCCGAACCGTTCCCGCGCGGCGCGGTCGTCGACGGCAATATCGAAAATATCGAGCAGGTCTCGGAGGCGGTGCGCCGGGTCTGGAAGAAAAGCGGCACCCGCGTCAAGCTGGTCGCGCTCGGCATGCCGCCGGCCTCGGTGATCACCAAAAAGATCATCTTGCCGGCCGGCATGTCCGAAGACCAGCTTGAGATCCAGGTCGAGTCCGAGGCAAGCCAGTATATTCCCTTCGCGCTCGACGAGGTCAGCCTCGACTTCGACGTGATCGGACCGGCCGCCAATTCGGCCGACGACATCGACGTCATGCTGGCCGCCTCGCGCAAGGAAAAGGTCGAGGACCGCGTGGCGATCGCCGAAGCGGCCGGCCTGACCGCGGTGGTGATGGATATCGAATCGTACGCCGCCCGCGCCGCGCTCGAACGCGTGACCTCGCAGATGAAGGGTTCCACCGGCCAGATCGTGGCGCTGTTCCAGATCGGCGCCCAGGTCACGCATATTTCGGTCATGCTCAACGGCGAGACCATCTATGAGCGCGAGCAACCCTTCGGCGGCAACCAGCTGACCCAGGATATCGTGCGCTCGTACGGCCTGTCCTTCGACGAAGCCGACGCCAAGAAGAAAGCGGGCGACCTGCCCGACAACTTCCAGGCCGACCTGCTCGCGCCATTCCTGGAAAACGCGGCGCTCGAAGTGACCCGCGCGATCCAGTTCTTCTATACCTCGACGCCCTACACGCGGATCGACCAGCTGTTCCTGGCCGGCGGCTGCGCGCTCATTCCCGGCCTGCTCGACATCGTGGCCAGCCGCACCAAGATTTCCAGCGCGGTGGTATCGCCCTTCAAGGGCATGTCGCTCGGTCCGTCCGTGCGTGAGCAGCAGCTGCGCAGCGAGGCTCCCGCCTACCTTGTCGCCTGCGGGTTGGCACTGCGGAGGTTTGGCTGATGATTAAAATTAACCTGCTTCCCCACCGGGAAGAAAAGCGCAAGCAAAAGAAGAGCGCCTTCATCGCCCTGATGGCCTTGTCGGCCGTGCTCGGCGTGCTGGTCGTGATCGCCGTCGGCGGTTACAACGCGCGCCGCATCTCGATCCAGGAAGAACGCAATGGCGCGTTTGTCGCGGCCATCGTCGAACTCGACAAGAAGATCGCCGAGATCGCCAACCTGAAACAGGAAATCGAAGCGCTCAAGGCGCGCCAGCAGGCGGTCGAAGACTTGCAGGGCGAGCGCAACCAGCCGGTCTACCTGCTCGACGAACTGGTCAGGCAGACGCCGCAGGGGGTGTACCTCAAGACCTTCAAGCAGGAGGGCCAGCGGGTCACCGTGGGTGGTTTCGCCCAGTCGCAGGAACGGGTGGCTGAACTGCTGCGCAATATCGCCGGCAATTCCCCATGGCTCGAACGTCCCGACCTGACCGAGGTGCGCGCGGCGCAACTGGCACAGAGTAAAACCGGCAAGAAAGTCGTCGAATTTACGCTGAACCTGTTCATCAAGCGCCAGCGCGAGAAGAATGAAGCGCTCAAGCCGGGCCAGAAACCGCTCGCCGGCGCCACTGCCGCCCCCGGCTCGCCGGCTCCCGCGACAGCGGCCCCCTAGCCAGATCGGATTGGAAGAATGACTAAAGACTTGAAATCGATGGGTGGCTCGCTCAGCTCCCAGTTCCAGAACCTGGGCGACCGCCCGCCGGGACAGTGGCCGCTCGCGCCGCGCATCCTGTGCGGTATCGCCGTCATGGCGGCCGTCATCACGGGCGGCCATTTCCTCTACTGGAGCACCCAGTTCGAAGAATATGACGCGCTCGCCGCCAAAGAATTGACCTTGCAGGCCGAGTACAAGACCAAGATCGCCCAGGCCATCAACCTCGAGGCCCTGATCGCCCAGAAAGCCCAGGTCGACCAGTACGTCGAGCGCCTGCAGAAGCAATTGCCGAGCAAGGCGGAAATGGCGGCCCTGCTGTCGGACATCAACCAGGCCGGCGTCGGCCGCGGCCTGTCGTTCGACCTGTTCAAGCCGGGCCAGGTGGTGGTGCGCGATTACTACGCCGAACTGCCGATCGATATCCGCGTGACCGGGTCTTACCACGACATTGGCGCCTTCGCCAGCGACATGGCCAACCTGCCGCGCATCGTCACGCTTAATAATATGTCGCTGTCGGCCAACAAGGATGGCGGCCTGGTGCTCGAAGCGGTCGCCAAGACCTTCCGCTACCTCGACCCCGAAGAAGCCAATGCGCAGCGCAAGATCCGCTCGGACCGCGACAAGCAGGCCGCGGCCGGCAAAGGGGCAGCCAAATGATCATCAAACGCCATTGCCTCGCGCTGCTGATCGGCGCCGGCCTGCTGGCCGGTTGCGGCGACAGCGACGTCCAGGAAGTGAACCAGTGGATGGAGCAGACCAAGAAGGAAACCAAGGTCGACGTGCCACCGCTGACCGAGCCGACCACCTTCGTGCCGTTCGCCTACAGCACCGTCGGCCAGATCGATCCTTACGACCCGAACAAGCTGCTGGCCGAGCTGGCCCGCTCCTCGAACGCCAACAACCCGCTCAAGCCGGATGACAACCGGCCCAAGGAAGTGCTCGAGGCATTCCCGCTCGATACCATGTCAATGGTGGGCAGCATGAAATCGAAAGGCGTCATGTACGCGCTGGTACAGATCGACAAGACCATGTACCACGTCAAGCCAGGCGACCGGGTGGGCCAGAATTTCGGCATCATCACCGGCGTGAGCGATGAAGCAATCAGTATCAAGGAAACGGTCCAGGATGCCGGCGGCGAATGGATCGAACGTCCCACCAAGCTAGAGTTGCAGGAAAGTAAGGAGAAGAAATGATCGCACTGAGAATGAATGGCACCGCGCTGATGGGCACGGTGATCCGCATGGGCGCATTATTGGCTCTGGCCTTCGGCGCCAACAGCGCCATGGCGCAAGAGAACGCGATCGAATCGATCACGGCCAACCAGCAGGGCTCGAACGTGGTGGTGAACGTGGCGATGAAAAACGCCCCGACCAAGCTGCCGATCGGTTTTTCGATCACCAATCCGACCCGCATCGCCCTCGATTTCGGCGCCACGGTCAATGCCACCGGCAAGACGGCCCAGGACGTGAACCTGGCCGACGTGCGCGGCATTAACGTGGTCCAGGCCGGCGCCCGCACGCGCCTCGTGCTCAATCTCAAGCGTCCGCTCAACTACGCCACCGCCATCGATGGCAAGTCGATCATCGTCACCATCGACGGTTCCGGCGGCGTGGCCCAGGCCGTCGACAGCGCCGGCCAGCCGGTCCTGAACGGCGTCTCGTCCTCCTCGGCCCCGCTGCCGGCGCCGCAGGGCGCCAGGCGCCAGGTCTTGCGCGACCTCGATTTCCGCCGCGGCGCCAACGGCGAAGGCCGGGTCGTGGTCGACCTGCCGAACAGCCAGGTCGCGGTCGATGTACGCCAGGTCGGCAACACCGTGGTGGTCGATTTCATGAAAACCGGCTTGCCGGAAACCTTGCGCCGGCGCCTGGACGTGACCGATTTCGGCACCCCGGTTTCGCAGATCACCACTGTGACCCAGGGCGACAATGTGCGCATGACGGTCGAAGCGCGCGGCCTGTGGGAACAGACCGTGTACCAGAGCGATACCCAGCTGGTGATCGACGTCAAGCCGATCAAGGAAGACACCAACAAGCTGACCCAGGGCACCCAGGGTTACCGCGGCGAGAAAATCTCGTTCAACTTCCAGAACGTGGAAGTGCGCGCCGCGCTGCAAGCGATTGCCGACATCTCGGGCCTGAACATCATCACCAGCGATTCGGTCAGCGGCAACCTGACCTTGCGCCTGAAAGAAGTGCCATGGGACCAGGCGCTCGACGTGGTGCTGCAAGCCAAGGGCCTGGACATGCGCAAGAACGGTTCGGTGTTGTGGATCGCGCCCAAGGATGAACTGCTGACCAAGGAAAAGCTGGAACTCGAACAGCGCGCCCAGATCGCCGATCTCGAGCCGCTCAAGTCGGAAATCTTCCAGCTCAACTACCAGAAGGCCGAAGCCTTCCGCACCGTGTTCGGCATCAGTGCCGACGGCTCGCAAAAGGAAGAGGGCAGCGACAACCGCTCGCGCGTGCTGTCGAAACGCGGCAGCGCCGTGATCGATCCGCGCACCAACCAGTTGTTCATTACCGATATTGCCTCGAAACTGGAAGACTTGCGCAAGCTGATCCAGAAAACCGACGTCCCTTCCAAGCAAGTGCTGATCGAAGCGCGCCTGGTCGAAGCCAATGACGGCTTTTCCCGCAACCTGGGCGCCAAGATCGGCTTTGCCGACTTGCGCACCCTGCGCGGCGGCAATTCCGGCTACGCTTACCGTGGCAACGAGCGCGTCGCTATCGGCGGCAACCTGGTCGGCATTGGCCAGGTCACCGGCCAGACCCCGGACAAGGGCGATGGCTACACCAATACCACCATGCTGAACCTGCCTGCGGCCGGCATCGCCGGCAACCCGGCCGCTTCGCTGGCCGCCAGCCTGTTCTCGGCCGCCTCGAACCGCTTCCTGAACCTGGAACTGTCGGCGCTGGAAGCGGACGGCAAGGGCAAGATCATTTCCAGCCCGCGCGTGGTCACCGAAGACAAGAACGTGGCCGTGATCGAGCAGGGTATCGAACTGCCGTACGAAAAATCGACCAGCAGCGGCGCCACCTCGATCGAGTGGAAAAAAGCCAACCTGCGCCTCGAAGTGACCCCGCAGATCACGCCTGACGGCAACGTCGTGCTGGAAGTGAACGTCAACAAGGATACCAAGGGCGATGAAACGCGCGCCGGCTTTGCGATCAACACCCAGCACGTGCAAACCAAGGTGATGGTCGAAAACGGCGGTACGGTCGTGCTGGGCGGTATCTACCAGCAAGCTGAAACCAATAACGTGACCAAGGTGCCGTTCCTGGGCGACCTGCCGGTCGTGGGCAATCTGTTCAAGACCACCGCGCGCAACAGCACCAAGACCGAACTGCTGGTCTTCATCACCCCGAAAATCGTCGCAGATCGCCTGTCGACGCGCTAACACCCGAATACATTTAATCAGGAATTAACATGCTGCCCACTTATTTACAACGCGCTTTTGCCAATCCGGTCCGCTTGCTGACCTGCGTCTCCGTGGCCACGGCCCTGGCGGCCTGCGGCGGCGGCGGAGGCAATCCCGGCGGAACGAGCTCGGTCACGCCCGGCACCACCACCCCGACTCCGACCCCGGGTACCAACCCAGGTACGCCGACCACGCCAGTGGTGCCGGCGGAGCCGAAAATGACCGTGCAACTGGTCGACGCCGGCGGCACCGCGATCACCACCCTGTCGGGTGGCCAGGCGGGCCAGGTGAAAGTCACCGTGCTCGACGCCAAGGGCAACGCCGCCGCGAACGAGGTGGTGAAATTCGCCACCGATGAGACCTTGCTGCAATTCACGCCAGTGTCGGGCTCGGCACTGACCGACGCCTCGGGCGTGGCGGTCATTACCGTCAAGCCGGCCAGCGTCACCTCGGCCGGCGCTGTCAATATCGCCGCTACCGCCGTTGCCAGCGGCAAAGCGGTCAGTGGCGGGATCAACCTGGCCGTCGGCGCCGCCCCACTGACGCTCGGCAAGATCGACTTCGTGCCGGAACGCAAGGACGGCGCGATCCTGCCGGCCTTCGGCACCGCCCTGCTGCAGATTCCTATTACCACCGGCAACGTGGCGGCGACCACCGCCCCCGGCCTGACCATCAATTCCCTGTGCAGTAACGACGGCACCGCCAGCCTGGTGCTGGGCGCGCTGGACAAGGGCGTGCAGTCGGTCACCTACACCAACAAGGGTTGCCTGCGCGTGACCGACACCATCACCGTGTCGCTTGGCAATTTCAACCAGACAATCAACATCAATGTGGGCAAGGCCAATATCGGCACCATCCAGTTCGTCGGTTCGGACTTGGTGGGCAGCTCGATCGTCCTGCGCGGCTCCGGCGGCCTGGGCCGCAAGGAATCGGCCATCCTGACCTTCCGCGTGCTCGACCAGAACAGTATCGGCTTGCCTGGCGTGGACGTGACCTTCACCGCGACCACCACCACCGGCGGCCTGATCGTGCAACCGGCCAAGGCCACTTCCGACGCCACCGGCGCTGTCACCACCACCGTCGCCTCGGGCACGATCCCGACGCCAGTGCGCGTGGTTGCCCAGGCGACGCGCAACGGCACCACCATCAGCGGCCTGTCCGACAGCCTGATCGTGTCGACCGGCCTCCCGATCCAGAAATCGATGTCGCTCAGCGCCGACAGCTACAATATCGACGGCCTGAACTACGATTCCGCGATCTCCAAGGTCACCGTGCTGATGGCCGACCAATACGGCAATCCGATTTCCGACAACACCGCTGTCAATTTCGTCACCGAAGGCGGCGCGATCGCCACGCCTGACGAAGGCGGTTGCAAAACCAAGGGCGGCGGTTGCACGGTCGAGCTCAAGAGCCAGGCTTTCCGTCCCGTCAACGGGCGCGTGACCGTCCTGGCCTACGTCCAGGGTATTGAAGACTTTCTCGATACCAATGGCGATGGCTTGTACAGCTGCGCAAAGCCGATCCTTGCCAATCCGTCCGACCCGACTCCGTACCGTCCGCTGGTCGACAGCTGCACGCTGACCACCGGCGAAACCTTCGGCGACCAGGGCGATCCATTCCTCAATACCGGCGAGGAGACAGTCATCCGCGGCAATCCAGGTGGCAACACGCTCGTCAGGATTGGTAAAACCGTCAGGGAATACAATAGCGCCAAGGGCGATCTGCCGTTCCCTTACAATCGCAGCGCCTACAGCGCCGCGGGTAACCAGCAGTGGGGCTTGAATTACATCTGGCGCGAGGCCGAAATCGTCTTCAGCGGCGATGAGCCGACCTTCATCCGCCAGTACCTCAAGCCAGACGGCAGCCTGCGCGACTGGACCGCGGCCGATGGCCCGGTCGATATCGTTGCTGGCCTGAGCGGTCCTAGTTGCTCGAACCAGGTTCTGTTCTTCCGCATCGTCGACGTCAATAACAACCCGCTGCCGAACGGCACCACGGTCAGCGCCGGCGATTCGGACAAGGTCGTGCCGCAAAGCGTCTCGCCGAACCTGGTTGGCTCGACCAACCGCCTGGGCGGCACCGAGCACTGGGTCAACATCAAGGCAGAAGCGAGCTGTGCCGGTGGCGAGTTCTCCATCAAGACCACGACGCCACGCGGCAAGTCGTACGCGAAAGGCTTTAAGTCGGGTTCGGCAGCTCCTTGAAGTCGGAGAATATCTTCCTGGTAGGGCTTATGGGGGCGGGAAAAACCACCATCGGCCGTATTCTCGCCAGGAAGCTTGGTAAACGCTTTGTCGATTCCGACCACGAGATCGAGGCCCGCACGGGCGCGACCATCCCGTGGATTTTCGAAATCGAAGGCGAGGCGAGTTTTCGTCGCCGTGAGGCTGAGGTCATCCGTGACCTGACGGCGCAGGACGGGCTCGTCCTCGCCACCGGCGGCGGGGCCGTGCTCGACCCCGCCAGCCGTGCCTATCTGAAACAACGTGGCCGCGTGGTTTACCTGCGCGCCAGCGTCAACAGCATCATGCTGCGCACCACCCACGACAAAAGCCGGCCCTTGCTGCAAACGGCCGACCCCCGCAAGAAACTCGAAGAATTGACGGCCCAGCGCGAGCCGCTGTACCGCGAGATTGCCGACCTGGTGATCGACACGGGCCGACCTAACGTACAATCGATGGTCCAAACAATTCTGACGCAACTGTCCGCGCTCGGCCCAGCCGCCGCGAGAACAGCGCGCGGGTCTCATATGCCACCATCGAACGCAGCAGCATCGCAACAAGCGAACACCGAACCATCCCGGATCTTCCTCAACGTCGACCTGGGCGAACGCAGTTACCCGATCACCATCGGCGCCGGCGTGCTGTCCGACCCGGCCCTGCTCGAGCGTCATATCGCCGGGCGCAAGGTCGCCATCGTGACCAACACCACCGTGGCCCCGCTGTACCTCGAGCGCGTGGCCGCGCCGCTGCGCGCCTGCGGGCGCGATGTGCTCGAAATCATCCTGCCCGACGGCGAACAGTTCAAGAGCTGGGACAGCCTGATGACCATCTTCGACGCCCTGCTCGAGCACAAGTGCGACCGCAAGACCACCATGGTGGCCCTGGGCGGCGGCGTGATCGGCGACCTGACCGGGTATGCCGCCGCCAGTTACATGCGCGGCGTGCCGTTCGTGCAGATGCCGACCACCTTGCTCTCGCAGGTCGACTCCTCGGTCGGCGGCAAGACCGGCATCAACCACCCGCTGGGCAAGAACATGATCGGCGCCTTTTACCAGCCGCGCGCCGTGCTGGCCGATACCGCCTCGCTCGACACCCTGGCCCCGCGCGAACTGTCGGCGGGCCTGGCCGAAGTGATCAAGCATGGCGCCATCATCGACGCCGCGTTTTTCGACTGGATCGAAGCGAACATCGGCAAGCTGATGGCGCGTGACCAGCACGCGCTGGCGCACGCCATTTCGCGCTCCTGCGAAATCAAGGCCGAGGTGGTGCGCCAGGATGAACGCGAGGGCGGCCTGCGCGCCATCCTCAATTTCGGCCACACTTTTGGGCACGCGATCGAAGCGGGCATGGGCTACGGCGCCTGGCTGCACGGCGAAGCGGTCGGTTGCGGCATGGTCATGGCGGCCGACCTGTCGCACCGGCTGGGGCTGGTCGACGCGGCCACCGTGGCGCGCATGCGCGCGCTGGTCGGCGCCGCCGGCCTGCCGACCGTGGCGCCGGACCTCGGCACCGAGCGCTGGCTCGAACTGATGGAAGTGGACAAGAAAAACGAAGGCGGCGCCATCAAGTTCATCCTGATGAAGCCTTTGGGCAGCCCGAACATCACCAGCGCCCCGCGCGAGCAACTGCTGGCCACCCTGGCCGCCTGCGTCGGCTGACATGAACCCGGACGCCCACCTCGCCCCGTACGCCGTGCATTCGGAGACGGCGCGCGGCCGGCGCCATCCCGAAACGTCGCATGCGTCGCGCAGCCAGTTCCAGCGCGACCGCGACCGCATCATCCACTGCTCGGCCTTCCGCCGGCTCGAATACAAGACCCAGGTCTTCCTCAATCACGAGGGCGACATGTTCCGCACGCGCCTGACGCACAGCCTGGAAGTGGCGCAGGTCGGCCGCTCCATGGCGCGCAACCTGCGCCTGAACGAAGACCTGGTCGAAGCGCTTGCGCTGGCGCACGACCTGGGCCACACGCCGTTCGGCCACGTGGGCCAGGATGTGCTCAACGAATGCATGAAAGACCATGGCGGGTTTGAACACAACCTGCAAAGCCTGCGCGTGGTCGACGAACTCGAAGAGCACTACGGCGCCTTCGACGGCCTGAACCTGATGTTCGATACGCGCGAGGGCATCCTCAAGCACTGCTCGCTGGCCAACGCCAAACTGCTCGGCCCCGTGGCGCAGCGCTTCATCGACCGCACCGAGCCCTCGCTGGAAGCGCAGTTGACCAACCTGGCCGACGAAATCGCCTACAACAGCCACGATATCGACGATGGCTTGCGCTCAGGGCTGATCACCATCGCGCAGCTGGAGGAAGTCGACTTTTTCGCGCGCCGCTGGCACGATGTGCAAAAGGCCTATCCGGGCTTGTCGGGCCGGCGCGCCATCTACGAAACCTTGCGCCGCCTGATCACCGTGCTGGCCGACGACCTGATCGAAACGTCCAGCGTGCTGCTGGCCGAAGCGGCGCCCGCCAACCTGGAGGCGGTGCGCGCCAGCGGCCCGCTGATCCGCTTTTCCGACCCGATGCGCAAGGATGCGACGGAACTCAAGCGCTTCCTGCGCGCCAATCTGTACCGCCATTTCAAGGTCAACCGGATGCGCGTGAAAGCGAGCCGCATCGTGCGCGAACTGTTCGACGCCTTCATGGCCGAACCGGTCTTGCTGCCGCCCGATTATCAGCTGGCTGGCGGGGATGTCACGCGCCAGGCGCGCAAGATCGCCGACTACATCGCCGGCATGACCGACCGCTACGCGATCCGCGAACACCGGCGCATTTTCTCGCTCGACGATCTGTAGAACACCTATGGCTGGCCCAACTTGTTCGGTTCTTCATTCAAACGCTGTCAGCGCGGAGCACGTCGTGAGCGAGCTCATTGCGCTTGTCGCACATGCACGCGATGGCGAGCACTTTACAGTAAAGGACACGCGTCCCATTCATGGCAGCTACGCCGGGGAGGGCAGGCCTTTCATCCTTTTTTCGGAATCCATCGATGCCGGGACGGCCGACGCGATCGCAGCATTGACCGGATGGTATCCTGCCCAGGGAATCGGGTTTGCCGCCATGTGCAACGGGGACGAAGACCATCGTATTCTGGCCGAGCTGGCCCTGTGGTTGGCCGGGCGTCTTTCCGGATATGTCGATATGGGCGGAGAGCCGGATCTTCCGGCCGGCCTTCCCGGGAACGCACATGCGCTTCCTTATGACACCGCATCGGGATGGGAAGCCCACGCGACGCTACTCGACCCGACTGCACTTGCAGCATGGATGAGGTGTCAGGCATTTCGCATGGTGAAGTAAGGTGTTGCGCTTGTGCTGACAGACCTGGCGGTCTGCGTTTCAAGATGCGCAAGGCGGCAGCAGCGAGTCAGAACAGGGATGGTGCGGTCAGCTCCAGCAGCAGCTTCTTGACCGGCGCCGGCAGCGGCGCGCTGTCGATGCGCGCCAGGTCCCACCAGAGATAGGGCGCAGCCAGGTCGGCACGCCGCGACAAGGTCGCCTGGAACGGCGCGATGTGCAGGCGGTAGTGCGTGAACACATGCACCAGCGGCAGCAGCGCGGAAATCGCTTCCACTTCACCGAAAGCGCCGGCCAGCGGCGCCACCGCGTCGATGGCCAGCGCGCCGCGCACGGCATGGCCGTCCACCTCGGGCAGCGACATCAGCCCGCCCCAGATGCCCGTCTGCGCGCGCTGTTCGAGCAGCACCTGGCCGCCCTCGATCACGACCAGCAGGGCAGCCTGTTTTTCGGGGATGGTCTTTTTCGGTTTGCGCACCGGCAGTTCCGCCGTGCGGCCGGTGGCGTAGGCCACGCAGCGGTCCTGGAGCGGGCAGCGCGCGCAATCGGGTTTACTGCGCGTGCACAGGGTGGCGCCCAGGTCCATCAAGCCTTGCGTGTACGCTTCGATGCCGTCAAGCGGCAGCAGCGCTTGCGCGCGCCGCCACAAGCCATCTTCGACCGCCTTCACGCCCGGGAATTCATCGATGCCGAACACGCGCGCGAACACGCGTTTGACGTTGCCGTCCAAAATGGCGGCGCGCGTGCCGCTGGAGAACGCGGAAATGGCCGCCGCCGTCGAGCGCCCGATGCCCGGCAAGTCGGCCAGCAGCGCCGGCTCGCTCGGGAACACGCCGCCATATTCGTCGACCACCCTCTTGGCGCAGGCGTGCAGGTTGCGCGCCCGCGTGTAGTAGCCAAGGCCGCTCCACTGCGCCATTACGTCTTCCGACGGCGCCGCAGCCAGGTCGTGCAGGGTGGGGAAGCGTTCCAGGAAGCGTGCATAGTAGGCCAGCACCGCGGCCACCTGCGTTTGCTGCAACATGATCTCGGAGAGCCAGATGCGGTAAGCGTCGCGCGTGTTTTGCCACGGCAGGGCGTGGCGTCCGTGCGACTTCTGCCAGTCGATGACGGCAGCGGAAAACGAGGGGTCTTCCAGCTGCCCGAACTCGGTCAGTCTTTTCACGCAGCCGCTTCGAATGATTGCGCGGTGGTGCGCTGCATGGCCGCGTCCACGTTGCCCGCCAAGTCGTTCAGGCGTCCCTTGACCTTTTCCAGCGCGAACTGGCTCGCTTCGAACGATTCGATCTTCGTTTCCAGGCTGTCGGTGGCGTCGTGGATGCGCTGGATCGACGCCAGGCGGTGCTTGAGCTGGTCCTTGTGCTGGCGGATCTGCGCTTCCAGCGGCGACATGATCACCTTCAGCCATGCTTCGACGTCGGCGTTGGCGGCGCGGTAGCTGCGCCGCACGCGCGAGGCGATCGAATCGAAAAAGCGCTCGATGACGGCGTCGCGGCTGGTAATTAACAGGGTGGTGGTACCGAACTGCTTGACGTACACCTCTTCGATGGCGTCGATCTCCTTGCGGTACTTGTCGAGCGACAGCGTCATCGGGACCGCCAGGCTCAGGCCATGTTCGGCGGCGAATTTCCGGTACATCATTTCCATCATCTCGCTGATCTCGGCGATCTTGCGGTTCGAGATGTCGAGATTGGCGCGCGCCTGGTCGAAAAAGTGCTTGACCGGGCCACGGATGCCGGTGGTGACGAAGCGCGATGCCGCCATCGCTTCGCGCACGGCGGCGATTTCTTTATGCACGATGTCCATGCCGAGCGTGGTGTAGAGCTCCGTCGACAGGCGCGCGAACACCGCGCGCGTGCCCTGCAGCTTGAACAGGCTGCCGTCGAATTCCTTCTTCTCGACTTCGACCCTGCGCATCATGTGGGCGATCACGCCCTGGTTCTTGCCGCGCAGGCTTTTGAGTTCCTGCAGCTGCTCGACGATGTCGCGGATGCGCGCGCCGATGGTCGCCTGCTGGGTGCCGACCACCGCGTTCAGGTCGTCCGAGAGCTGCTTGCGGATGATGTCCTGCTTGGCCGGAATGAGTTCGTTGAACAGGGCCGCTTCGAGCGCGCCGAGGCGGCTCTTTTCCAGCAAGGCCATGTCGCCGTTGATCTTGCCGACCAGGGCTTTTTGGGCCGACACCGGGAACACCTGGCGCGGCTCCAACGCCAGCATGTGCGCCACGGTGGTTTGCTGGCGCTCGATCTCGGCGTCGTTTTCCTCCTCGGTCTTGAGCTCATCCCACATCGCGTCGATCTTGTTCATGACCACGATGCGCCCGGCGCCGGCGCCGATGTGCGTGCGCCAGACTTCGATGTCGCTCTTGGTCACGCCGGTTTCGGCGGCCAGGATGAACAGCACCGCGTGCGCGTTCGGAATCAGGTTCAGGGTCAGTTCCGGCTCGGTGCCGATCGCGTTCAGGCCAGGCGTGTCGAGGATGACCAGGCCTTGCTTGAGAAGCGGGTGAGGGAAGTTGATGATCGCGTGGCGCCACAGCGAAATTTCGATCATGCCGTTGTCGTCGAGCGTGGCGGCGACGTCCGGATCGGTCTCGTCGAACAGGCCGTAGCGCTTCGCTTCCTCGACCTTGACATGCTTGGTCATGCTGACCTGCTTGAAGGTCTCGTGCATTTCCTCGCCGGCGTCGAGCGCCAGCGGCAGCACGGTCCAGGCGGCCGGATCGTCGCGGTAATCGCTGGTCGACAGGTTGCTGGCGCGCGTTTCGATCGGCAACAGGCGGATGCAAGGCGGGAACGCCGGGTCGTACATCAGCTCGGTCGGGCACATGGTTGTGCGCCCGGCCGCCGAGGGCAGGATGCGCTGGCCGTAATCGGCAAAGAAAATCGCGTTGATCAATTCGGATTTGCCGCGCGAGAACTCCGCCACGAAGGCCACCGACAGCCGGTCGTCGGCCAGGCGCGCCAGCGCGCGCGCGATGCGCTGCTCGGTTGCCGCGTCGGTCAGTTCAGCCGCAGTGACCCACCCTTGATACTTTTCCAGCGCCATCGCCACGTCCTGGCGCCACGCGCTGTACTGCTCAAAATCTTGCACCATTATGCTCACATTGCCCTCGCGTACAGGTTCTTGCGAATCCTGCTCGATTGTCATTTTTGACAATTTACACAATAAAAAGTCGACCGCTGCCCCTGCTTGATCTGACGAATCTCTGCCCCACAGTTGCGGCAAGGCACTCCAGCACGATCATAGACGAAATATGTCTGTTGGAAATAGCCCGATTGCCCATTTACAGCAATAAAGTCACGTAAAGTGCTGCCCCCTTGCACAATAGCCTCAGACAGGATAAGGCGAATGGCCTCGGCCAGCCTGTTGTAGCGTTCCCGGCCGATGCGCGCGGCCGGCGTTTTCGGGTTGATTCCTGCCCGAAACAGGCTCTCGCAAGCGTAGATATTGCCCACGCCGACCACGATATCGCCCGCCAGCAACACCTGCTTGATCGGCGCCGAGCGCTTGCGCGTCTCGCGGTACAGCAATTCGCCCGAAAAACCATCTTCCAGTGGCTCGACGCCGAGGCCGCGCAGCAGCAGGTGCTGGTCGAGTTCGCCGTCATCGGCGGGGTGCCACAGCACCGCCCCGAAGCGGCGCGGATCGTTCATGCGCAGCACTTGCGCACCGCCCTCGCTGGCCACGACCAGGTCGAAATGGTCGTGTTTTTTCACCGCCGTGTCCAGCGGCAGCACGCGCAGGTGGCCGGACATGCCCAGATGAATGATCAGGGTGCCATGATCGAAGGCGATCAGCAAGTATTTACCACGCCGCCCGGTGTGCAAAATGCGCTGCCCGGCCAGCAGCTCGGACAAGCCCGGCGGGAACGGCCAGCGCAAGCCTTCCCGGCGCGTCAGGACGTGCTCGACGATGCGGCCATCGATATGGGGCGCGACGCCGCGCCGGGTGACTTCTACTTCGGGCAGTTCAGGCATGTCGGATACGCAGATTCATGTTTGTGACCGGTGGTTCTGCACGCGAAGCGTGGCTTGGGCGTAGAATCGGGAATAATCGCTGTCATTCTGGAACCACCTTGAAAAACGCTTTCGTCATTGTAACCCTGTCCGGCCTGCTCTCGGCGTGCGCCGTGGCGCCCACGCCTCACACCGAGGCCCCCGCGTCCACCCCCGCGCCGGCCATTGCCGACGCCCCCATGCCATCGGCCGCCGAGGTTTACGCCGAAGGCGAACGCGCCGCCGCGCCGGATGAGCCGTCCGCGGACCTCAAGCTGCCCAAGGTGGTCTTGACCAAGGACATGCTCTACAAGCTGATGAAGGCCGAATTCGAATTTCGCGGTGGCGTCTGGCAGGCGCCCTACATGACCCTGATGGGCCTGGCCCAGCAAACGCGCGACCCGCGCCTGGCGCAGCGCGCCGCCGAAATGGCCCAGGCCGCGCAGCAGGGCAATGAATCGCTGGCCGCGATCCGCCTGTGGCGCGAACTGGCGCCCGACTCCGACGAAGCGACCCAGTACTACATCGCCGCCGCGGTGATGGCCGACGACCTGGGCGAAGCCGGCCAACTGTTCGCCGCGCGCCTGCGCGACGCGCCGCCGGCCAACCGCGGCCTGGTCATGTACCAGATCCAGCAATTGCTGACCCGCGCGCGCGACAAGGCCGCCGCCGGCGCGCTGCTCGAGCGCCTGCTCGCGCCCTACAGCACGATGAGCGAAGCGCGCGTGGTGCTGGCGCAGTCGGCCTACACGCGCGGCGCCAACGACGTGGCGCTGGGCCATGCCCAGGAAGCGCTGCGCATCAAGCCCGATTCCGAAATCGCCGTGCTGACCCTGGCCCAGGTCAGCGGCGAGCAGGCCGACGTGGCCGCCTTGCTGGCCAAGTTTCTTGCCGCCAATCCCGGTGCGCGCGAAGTGCGCGCCGCCCACGCCCGCATCCTCGTCACGCAAAAGCAGTACGAGGCGGCGCGCAAGCAATTCGTGGCCCTGCTCAAGGAGCAGCCCGACAATCCGGCCACGCTGTACGCGCTGGGCATCTTGTCGATGCAGCTGAACGACCCGGCCTCGGCCGAAACCTACCTGGCCAGCTTCGTCGCCTTGCTCGACAAGAACCCGAGCGACGAGCGCGATCCGGCCAAGGTGCTGATGATGCTCTCGCAACTGGCCGACGAGCGCGGCGATATTCCCGCCGCCCGCGCCTGGCTCGAAAAAGTCGACCAGGAAGACGCGCCGACCTGGTTCGCGGCGCAACTGCGTACGGCCCAGCTGATCGGCAAGCAGGGCGACCTGGCGGGCGCGCGCGCCTTCCTGTCCGGCCTCAAGACCGAAGAGCCGGCCCAGCAGGTGCAAGTGGTGCTGGTGCAAAGCCAGATCCTGCGCGACGCCGGCAAACTGGAGGAGGCGTACGCCGCGATGGAGCAGGGCGTTGCGCGCTTCCCTGACAATCCCGACCTGTTGTACGACTTTGCCCTGCTGGCCGAAAAAATGGGCAAGGTCGAGGTGATGGAAAAAAACCTGCGCCAGGTCATGCAGCTCGCCCCGGACAACCACCACGCCTACAACGCGCTCGGTTACTCGCTGGCCGAGCGCAATGTGCGCCTGGACGAAGCGCTGGCGCTGATCGACAAGGCCCTGAAAATGGCCCCGGCCGATCCCTTCATCATGGACAGCATGGGCTGGGTCCAGTACCGCCTGGGCAAGCTGGACGAAGCCGAGGCCCACCTGCGCCGCGCCTACGCCCTGCGCAACGATGTCGAAATCGCCGTGCACCTGGGCGAAGTGCTGTGGCACAAGGGCCAGAAATCCGACGCCCAGCAGCTGTGGCGCGAAGCGCGCGCCAAGGATCCCAAGAACGATACGCTCAAGAGCACGCTCGCACGGCTGCAGCTCAAGCTGTGATGGGTCATAATGCCGCGCATCTTCCTCACGCCGCCCCACTGCCATGATGCTTAAAAACCGCTTCCTCGTGCTTGCCTGGGTCTTCGCTGCCAGCGCGCTCCTGTCCGCCTGCGCCACGCCCGACGCCAACCTGTCCAAAGATAGCGTGGCGGCCTACCGCGACGCCATCGAACTCGGTGGCCGCCTGACCGTGAACTACCAAAAAGATGGCCAGACCGAGACCCTGACCGGCAAGTTCAACTGGGTCCAGACGCCGTCCGCCGTCAACGTCAGCCTGGCCTCGCCGCTGGGCCAGACCATCGCCACCATCACCGTCACGCCCGAGTCGGCCACCCTGACGCAAGGCGACCGCGCTCCGCGCGTGGCGCGCGACATCGACAGCCTGACCGCGCAAACGCTGGGCTGGTCGCTGCCGGTGTCGGGCCTGCGCGACTGGCTGCAAGGCTACGCCACCGGCGCCGACGGCCAGCGCTTTGCCGCGTCCCCGGCCGCCAACACCGTCACCACCGCCGACGGCTGGCGCCTGACCTACGTGAGCTGGCAAGACGCCGGCGCGGCCAAGCCGGCGCCGAAGCGCATCGACGTCGCCCGCGTGGCCAGCGCCACCGTGGAAGCGATGGAAATCCGCATCGTGATCGACCCGCAGGGCTGATATGCGGCGTACTTCCCTGCATGACTGCCCGGCCCCGGCCAAGCTCAATCTGTTCCTGCACGTGAACGGGCGCCGCGCCGACGGCTACCACCTGCTGCAGACCGTGTTCCAGATGGTCGACCATGGCGACCTGCTGCACTTCGACCTGCGCGCCGACCATCGCATTTGCCGCACCACCGACGTGCCGGGCGTGCCGCAAGAGCATGACCTGATCGTGCGCGCGCTGCTGCTGCTGCAAGTGGCCTGCGAGCGCCGCCGCGGCCGCCTGCCGCCCGGGATCGACGTGGCCATCGACAAGCGCCTGCCGATGGGTGGCGGGCTCGGAGGCGGCTCCTCGGACGCCGCCACCGCCCTGATGGTGGCCAACGTCCTGTGGCAGGCCGGTTTGACGCGCGAAGAATTGATGGCGCTGGCCCTGCCGCTGGGCGCCGACATTCCGTTTTTCATCTTTGGCGAGACCGCCTTTGCCGAAGGCGTGGGCGAGGCGCTGCAGCCGGTCGCGGCGCCCGATTGCTGGTATGTGGTGATCGAACCAGGGGTCGCCGTTCCGACCGCAGCAATATTTTGCTCAGAACATTTGACAAGGGACACTTCGCCGATCATAATAACGGACTTTTCCAGACACACCATGAAGCACACAGTGTTCAAGGGGTTCGGAAGAAATGATTTGCAAGCAGTGGCAGTGAGTTTGTTCCCGCCGGTAGCACAGGCGATCGACTGGCTCTCGGCTCACGGTGACGCCAGGATGACTGGCTCGGGAGCGTGTGTATTTTGCGCGTTTTCCAGCGAAACGGAAGCGGACGCGGTACTTCAACAAGTGCCCGCCATCTGGAAAGCATGGAAAGCGAAAGCGCTGATGCATCATCCTCTCAACACGGTGTTGCAAGTTAGTGCGGTTATAGAATAGAATTTGGCCTGGCGTTGTGTTTGACGATAAAATGTCAAGTGTGACGACAAGCAGTCAGTTGCGTAGGGGAATCGCCAAGCTGGTTAAGGCACTGGATTTTGATTCCAGCATACCAAGGTTCGAATCCTTGTTCCCCTGCCATTCGTTTTGCCTGGTCTGTCGATGCGAAGTGTGCGTCCAGCAGGCGGACTCGGTGGCCTCGCTCTCGCGAGTCACTTGTTAGCTTAGCGTCAGCCGGCCGGTTCTGTCCGGCGACATCATTCAAAGAAATCAACGCTTACCTCTTGGGACTCCCATGGCTTACGAAAACCTGATGGTTTTTACCGGCAACGCAAACCCTGCGCTGGCTGAAGGAGTCGCAAAAAATCTCGGCATCCCTCTCGGCAAAGCAGTCGTCTCCAAGTTCTCGGATGGCGAAGTCATGGTCGAGATCAACGAGAATGTCCGCGGTAAAGACGTTTTTGTCCTGCAATCGACCTGCGCACCGACCAACGACAGCCTGATGGAAATCATCCTGATGGTCGACGCCCTCAAGCGCGCGTCCGCCGGCCGCATCACCGCAGCGATCCCCTATTTTGGTTATGCCCGCCAGGACCGTCGTCCACGTTCGGCGCGCGTGGCCATTTCGGCCAAAGTGGTGGCCAACATGCTGGAAAAAGCCGGTGTCGAGCGCGTCCTGATCATGGATCTGCACGCGGACCAGATCCAGGGCTTCTTCGATATCCCGGTTGACAATATTTACGCTTCCCCAATCCTGCTGGGCGACCTGCAAAAACGCAATTACGACGACCTGCTGGTGGTCTCGCCGGACGTCGGCGGCGTGGTGCGCGCACGCGCCCTGGCAAAACGCCTCGGCTGCGACCTGGCCATCATCGACAAGCGCCGCCCGAAGGCGAACGTGTCGGAAGTGATGAACATCATTGGTGAAGTCGAAGGCCGTAACTGCGTGATCATGGATGACATGGTCGACACCGCCGGCACCCTGACCAAGGCCGCCGAAGTGCTCAAGGAGCGCGGCGCCAAGAAAGTGGTGGCGTATTGCACGCACCCGGTGCTGTCCGGTCCCGCGATCGACCGCATTTCGGCTTCGCCGCTGGACGAACTGGTGGTCACCGACACGATTCCCCTGTCGGCCGCCGGCCTGGCGTGCGACAAGATTCGCCAGCTGACCTGCGCACCGCTGCTCGCTGAAACGTTCAAGCGTATCAGCAAGGGCGATTCGGTGATGTCCCTGTTCATTGACTAAACTGCGCGACTAAACCAGTCGCGGAAGTACCCGATTCGCAGGGTGGCAAGGCGGGAACCGCGTGTTCCCGACCGTGCCACCCTGAAGTTTATTTCAGTACCCATTTTTCCGGCTGCCTCAGGGCGGCCGTTTTCGAGTACCCCTGGTCGCGGGGGCGCTCACACCGCAGGGCGATCAAGCCCCGCACTTTTTGGAGCAACACATGAAAGTTATCGCATTCAATCGCAATCTGCAGGGGTCCGGAGCGAGCCGCCGCCTGCGTATCGCTGGTCAAACCCCAGGTATCATCTACGGTGGCGCTGAAGCCCCTGTCATGATCCAACTGGACGGCAACGCTCTGTACCACGCACTGAAAAAAGAAGCGTTCCACGGTTCGGTCCTGGAAATGGAAATCGACGGCAAAACCCAGCCAGTGCTGCTGCGCGACTTCCAGATGCACGCATTTAAGCAATTGGTCCTGCACGCTGACTTCCAGCGCGTCGACGCCAACAGCAAGCTGCACAAGAAAATCGCCCTGCACTTCGTCAACGCCGACGTCTCGCCAGCGGTCAAACTGCACGGCGCGATCGTTTCGCACGTGCTGCAAGAGTTGGAAGTGTCGTGCCTGGCAACCGACTTGCCAGAGTTCATCACCGTTGACCTGACCAACATCGACGTCGGTCACTCGATCCACGTTGCTGACCTGGTCCTGCCAAAAGGCGTGACCGCGATCACCCACGGCAAGAACCCAACCGTTGCTACCGCTGCTGTTCCAGCTGGCCAAGTGTCGGCTGAAGCCGATGCCGCCGCTGCTGAAGCCGCGCCTGCCGCTGCTCCTGCCAAAGGCAAGGGCAAGAAGTAATCATTCGCGCGCCGCGCAAGCGGCGTGTCGGAGAAAAGCCCGCTTGGCCTTGCGCCCAGCGGGTTTTTTATCGTCTGTTATCCTTGCATTCCACTATTTTAGAATAGAACACCATGCCCATTCGCCTGATCGTCGGCCTCGGCAATCCCGGCCCCGAGTATCAACAGACCCGCCACAACGCCGGTTTCTGGCTGGTCGACCAGCTCGCCAACAGCCTGCCTGGCTGCCGCCTGCAACGCGAGTCGCGCTTTAACGCCTTCGTGGCGAAAACCGCGATCGCCGGCCAGGAAGTGTTTTTGCTCGAACCGCAAACCTACATGAACCTGTCCGGGCAATCGGTGGGCGCGCTGGCGCGTTTTTACAAAATCGTTCCCGACGAGGTGCTGGTCGTGCACGACGAGCTCGACCTGGCGCCGGGCGTGGTCAAGATGAAAAAGGGCGGCTCCAGCGGCGGGCATAACGGCCTCAAGAGCATCACCGCCTCGCTCGGCACCCAGGATTATTGGCGCTTGCGGCTCGGCATCGGCCATCCGCGCACCCTCGGTTCGCAGCAGCCGGTGGCCGACTTCGTGCTGCACCGGCCGCGCAAGGAAGAGCAAATATTGATCGAGGACAGCATCGACAAGAGCCTGCGCATCCTGCCGCTGGCGGTCGAAGGCAAGTTCGATATCGCGACAATGCAGCTGCATACTGCCTGATGCCGCGTTTTAGCTGGATTTGACGATGATCTGGCTGCGCAGGTCGCGCAACATGCGCTCCAGCGGCGCGCGCATGCGCAGGTAATCGGCCGGGGTGCAGGTCCTGCCGGCATGGCGAAAGCGCAGGCTGCGCGTGACCAGCACCCGGTTCGCCTGGCGCGCGTAGGCGGCCTGGTACGACAGGCCGGCCGCGTTCACGGACAACGCTTGCGGCAGCGCCAGGATGCGGATGCCGGGCGCGAAGGTGATCACCGTTTCGTCGGCGGCGTCGAGCGCGGGACAGATGAAATCCTGGGTGCGCGTCTTTTCCTCCGCCATGGCCGCCACCGATTCGGCCGTGCCGCCCCAGAAATTGAAGCTGGTCGCCACGCCGGCAGGGCCCGGCAGGTCGGCCAGGTTGTCGCTCACGCCCGCAAAACCCATGCGGTACTCGTCCCCCGCGCCATCGACGAGGCCGGCGTCGAAACGGCCGTCGCCATGCTGGCCGAGCGCTTGCAGCATGCGCTCGACGAAGCGCGCGCGCTCGGTGGGCGCCGTGTCGCGCACGGCCTGGCGGTACGCTTCGGCCAGCGCGCCGCTGGCCGTGCGCACCACGTCAAGGCGGCCGCTCCCGTTGCGCCCGACGTCGACGCGCGCCAGCATGCGGTTGAATTCCGGCTGTGTTGAGGGCGTGCGCGCCAGCGTGGCGCTGGCGGCCAGCAGCGCCGGTTTGCCGAGCAGGGCGGACGGCAAATAGCCGGCCTCGACCGAATCCGAGGAGGCATCGAGGAACAGTCCGAGCGCTGGAATGAACGTGATCGCATGATTGAAGATGCCCAGGGTGGGCGCGTGCGGCAGGCGGTAGGCATTGCTGCTGTTGACCAGCGCGGCGCTGCTGTCGATCCCGGCCGCGCCGAGCAAGGCTTCGAGCAGGATCGCGTGGTCCTTGCAATCGCCGTAGCGGTTACCCAGCACGGTGGCTGCCGGATGCGGCGCCACGCCGCCGGCGCCAATGGGCAGCGGCACGTAGCCGATGTGACGGCGCACCCATTCCGACAGGGCCAGCGCTTTCGCGCGCGGGGTGTCGAGGCCGGCCGTCACTTCCCGCGCCAGCGCGGCGATGGCCGGGGTGACCGCTGCCTGCGCCTTTGCGCGCGCGTGCCAGGCGCGCGCAAAGGCGGCGTAGTCGGGAAAGGTCGACACCGCCAGCCGCTTGCCGTAATCGAGATAGCTGACCGAGTCCGACTCGATGCGCCGGTTCGGGCCGCTGATATATTTCCACTGGTAGACGTTGCGCCCGGCGGCGCTGGCGGCGCTGGCGGCGCTGGCGGCCGGTACCGGCGCGAAGCCGACCGCATCGGCGTATAAAGTCATCGATTCCGGCATGTCGTAGATCAGGTGAAACTGCTTGCTCGCGTAAAACTGCGATGAGGACAAGTCCTCGAAGTGGCCGGGAAACAAGGCGTTCTTGCGCGTGAGAACGTAACGCACGGCCACCTGGTCGCCCACCGCGACATCGGAAAAGGCGATGATTTTCAGGCGCGCGCCCTGGAACATGGGCGCCTCGCTCGCGGCCGGGTCTTGCTGATCCTTGATCTGTGGCGGCGGCGCCGCGATGCGCCGGCCGTCCGGCTTGATGGTGAAGGCCTCGAGCTCGCTGATGTCGTCGAGGCCGGTGTTGTAGCTGATCACATACTGGCTGTGCGCCTGCAGCGCGCGCGGCAGGACGATGGTCTTGACATTGTCGACCGTGAGGCGGTAGCCGCCGTCGGTGTCGACCACGTAATGCTGGAGGTATTTATCGATGACGATCGCCGGATCGGTGCCGGTGTCGGCGTTGGCGGCGGCGGCTGCGCCGTTATTGGCAAGAAGGAGGAGGGTGCTCAATACTGCGGCAAGGCAAGTGGGCATGAAGGGCTCCGGATGAGACATCAGCGGATCATGTTACGCAGGCCGATGTGGCCGCATTTGACTTGCCGCAATCGTGCTCGGGTCGCCGGCCTTACAGGGCCGGGACCTGGAGCTTGAACGATTCCCACGGAAAGCTGCGCGTGTGCAAGATGCAGAACGGCGAAGCGAGCGGCGCTTCCAGGTACGACAGTGCGTCCGACAGCAAATCGAGTTCCACCACCCTGAGCGCGTTGTTAGGATCGTTGCGCGCCACTTGGGAGAGCACCCCCGACTTGACCACGAACGACACCTCTTCGCGCCGGCCGAAGAACGATGCGTACTCGATTTCCGTGTCGCCGCCCCACATGTAGCAATAAAAATAGACCAGGTCGGCCTTGTGCGCGATGCTCAGTTCCTTCAGGTAACGGAAGAAATCGTCCGGAGGCAGTTCGTCGCGCAAGTCGCTGTCCACATGCCCCCCGAGCGACTCGGGGGCGAGGATGGGCGTGTGCGCCTGGCCCGCCAGCGCGTGCCAGGACAACACCTCGGATGAATGCCATTCGGCGCAATCCGTGTCGGGATCGCACACCGGCCGGATGACCAACAGCCCGCCCTCCGGCGGCACGAACACGCCGGGTTCGTCATGCAGCGCGTAGTCGACCGGGGCATCGATCAAATAGGCATGTGCGGCCAGCAGCGGATCGTTGCGCACCGCGGATAACAAGGCGTCATTGCATCGTGCAAAAACTTCGCTTGCGTACCAGGTCATGTGATTGCTTCCATTGAGATTGGTCGGTCCGCTTGCGGCGGGAGCCGTCCATTGTACGTGGCCGTCGACCGCCATGGTCGCCGCTGGAAGTGCGCTGTGTTCGGATCGCATGGCGACGGCCGCGAGTATTCCCTGACGCCGGCTGCGCAACTGTCGGCATGGCGACTTGCCTCGACGGCGCACTTGTCGCCATAATCGCGCCATGCACGCACTTTCCTTCCACGCCGGTCCGCACGCGCTGGCCCACATCCGCCAGCACGGCCTGCGCGCGCGCGACATCGCCGTCGTTCCCGCCGCCGCCGGCGGCCCCAAAGGCTTGATTTTCCAGTCGCTCGACCAATGGCTGTTCGGCCACTGGTTCGCGCAAGCGCCGCGCGAGCGCGCCCTGATCGGCGCCTCGATCGGCGCCTGGCGCATGGCGGCCGCCTGCCAGGCCGACCCGGTCGCCGCGTTCGCCAGGCTGGGCGAGCTGTACTGCGGCCAGCGCTACACCGCCAAGCCCTCGCCGCAGGAAATCGACACGGTCTGCCGCACACTGCTGCACGATCTGGTGGGCGGCCAGGAAGCGCAAGTGATCGCTCACCCTCACCACCGCCTGCATATCATCGCCGCGCGCGGGCGCGGTGCGCTGGCCGCGCCGGCGCACCGGCGCGCCGAAGCGAGCGGTTTCGCCGCCGCCGCGCTGCTCAACCTGGTGTCGCGCGCCAGCCTGTCACGCATGGCCGAACGGGTGCTCGTGAGCGACGCGCGCGGCGCGCCGGCCTGGATGACGCCCGGCTTCGACAGCTTCACCACCCATTTCGCCACCCTCGACAGCGCCAACCTGGCCGACGCCCTGCTGGCCTCGGGCACGCTGCCGATGCTGATGCAGCCGGTGCGCGGTATTGCCGGCGCGCCGCCGGGCGCCTACTGGGATGGCGGCCTGGTCGACTATCACCTGGCGCTGCCGTATTCCAAGCTGGCGCCGGGCGAGATCGTGCTGTACCCGCACTTCAGCGAGCATATCGTGCCGGGCTGGCTGGACAAGGCGATGCCCTGGCGGCGCATGGCGCGTGGCCCCCAGCGCGGCTGGCTCGACAACGTGCTGCTGGTCGCGCCGACCCCGCATTTCCTCAGTACCCTGCCGCGTGGCAAGCTGCTGGACCGCAAGGATTTTACTTTTTACGGGCTCGACCACGACGCCCGCATCCGCAACTGGCAACAGGCGATCGGACAGGGCCAGCGCCTGCGCGACGAATTCGCCGCGTTTGTCGAGCAGCCGGACCTGTCGCGTATCCGGGCATTTTGAACGGCGGCATGATCCAGTCACCGAAGGTCGGCGTGACAAGCTGCGCCAGCCATGCCGGCACAAGGCATCAGGAAGCGCTTGGGCGTATCGTCATGTGGAACGAGATGATGAGCCAGAATTTCCGATTGATCGCATTGTAATGTGTAGTACTGGATGCTACAGTGACCTATGCCGAAAAGAACCTCGTCTCCGGAAGCCGCCGCAGCGGCAGCCCCTCGACTCCAGCATGTGCGGGTTTTCAAGACAGCTTGGTTTGCCAGGGCGGCCCGCAAGCGCGGGATTGCCGATCCCGAGCTGTGCAAGGCCATGAAGGAGGTGATGGAAGGCAAAGCGGACGCTTTGGGCGGCGGCGTCTGGAAGAAAAGACTCAATGACAACATGGATCGATCCATCATTGCCGCGAAAGGCGAGAAAAACTGGATCTTCCTGTTCCTGTATATGAAAAAGGACCGTGAAAACATCGACAAGGCGGAAGAGACGCAGTTCAAGAAGTTGGCTGGCAGCTATGCATTACTGACCCCGTCAGCCATCGCGGCGTTGTTGAAATCTTGCGATTTAGTGGAGATATGCCATGAGCAATACTAAACCGGCGATAGTAAAGCCAGCCAAGGCAGCAAAGAAGCCAGCGGAAAAATCTGGCTTACCAGAAGGTATGCGGCAAGCCGAGGCCTTGACGGCAATGGCAACAGTCGTTCCTGCGCGCCAGGTGGCGTCAGCCAATAAAGCCGTCGCCACCATGAAAAGCGCCCCCACCCGCAAGGCGCAAACGCGGCCCCACCGTAGCGACGCTTTTGAGGCGATCCATGGCGCTGCGGCCGCGCTCCACGCAGTGGGCGTCATCGACAAAAAAACGATGCGCGAATTTGACGAGAGT
Organism: Massilia rubra; assembly: GCF_011682065.1. Lineage (GTDB taxonomy): Bacteria > Pseudomonadota > Gammaproteobacteria > Burkholderiales > Burkholderiaceae_D > Telluria_A > Telluria_A rubra. The sequence goes on from NZ_VUYU01000005.1 coordinate 56,780, forward strand.
TGCTTTTCCCCGCCGTCGTTGACTGCGCGTGACGTCCTGCGTATCCGCAACAAGGAGAACCTCAGCCAGGAAGTTCTGGCGCGCTACATGGGGATAACGAAGTCGACGGTGGTGAAATGGGAGTCGGCATACAACATTCCAAGCCCAATGGCGCAACGATTGTTGAAAGTCATCGACGAACAAGGCATTGACGCTATTGCCCACGGGGCAGGGCGGCGCACAGGGGGTGTTTAGGCCGAGAACGCAGTAGCGCGTGCCGCCCCGTGCTTGCCGCTCCGGCTTGCCGCCCCGGCTTGCCGCGAGTACTGTTCTTTCTCCTGCCGGCCTGGGCACAATATGCCCAAACCCGGTTTTTGCGGCCCCCGGCCCTATCCAAGGTTACAATATGGGGTTTTGGGGCTTGCGTGTTTGAGCGCCCCTCGTCCATCGAACCAGAAAGTCTTCCCATGAGTCTCCAATGCGGCATCGTCGGCCTGCCCAACGTCGGCAAGTCCACCCTCTTCAACGCCCTGACCAAGGCCGGCATTCCGGCTGAAAACTATCCGTTCTGCACCATCGAGCCGAACGTCGGCGTGGTCGAAGTACCGGACCCGCGCATGGCTGCGCTGGCGGACATCGTCAAGCCGGAACGCATGGTCAACGCCATCGTCGAATTCGTCGACATCGCCGGCCTGGTCGCCGGCGCGTCGAAGGGCGAGGGCCTGGGCAACCAGTTCCTGTCGCACATCCGCGAAACCGACGCCATCGTCAACGTGGTGCGTTGCTTCGAAGACGACAATGTGATCCACGTGGCGGGCAAGATCAGCCCGCTGGACGACATCGAAGTCATCCAGACCGAGCTGGCGCTGGCCGACATGGGCACGGTCGAAAAAGCCATCCACCGCGAGAACAAGAAAGCCCGTTCCGGCGACAAGGATGCCGCCAAGCTGGTCGCGCTGATGGAACGCATGATGCCGTTCCTGAACGACGCCAAGCCGGTGCGCGCCATGGGCCTGGATGCCGAAGAAATGTTGCTGATCAAGCCGCTGTGCCTGATCACCGCCAAGCCGGCCATGTACGTGGCCAACGTGTCCGACACGGGCTTCACCAACAACCCGCTGCTCGACCAGTTGACCGCCTACGCCAAGGGTCAGAATGCGCCGATCGTGGCCATCTGCGCCGCCATCGAATCCGAAATCGCCGACCTCGACGATGCCGACAAGGGTGCTTTCCTGGCCGACATGGGCATGCAAGAGCCGGGCCTCGATCGCCTGATCCGCGCCGCCTACAAGCTGCTCGGCCTGCAGACCTACTTCACCGCCGGCGTGAAGGAAGTGCGCGCCTGGACCATCCACGTGGGCGATACCGCGCCGCAAGCGGCCGGCGTGATCCACACCGACTTCGAACGCGGCTTCATTCGCGCGCAAACCATTGCCTACGATGATTTCGTCGCGTACAAGGGCGAAGCGGGCTCCAAGGAAGCGGGCAAGATGCGCGCCGAGGGCAAGGAATATGTGGTCAAGGATGGCGATGTGCTGAACTTCCTGTTCAACGTGTAAGTCTAACCGGACAAGGCGCAGACACCTGCGCCATCCGATCACAAGAACCCCGTTCATCGATCGCGATGGCGGGGTTTTTTGCTGTTGCTGCCGAGATGGCTGTGCGTCCCCGATCAATCCTGACGACCAGAGAGGAAGTGTCCAAGTGAGCGAGTACCAATATTACGAATTCCGTGCGGTCGAGCGGCCTTTGAGCCGGGACGAGATGGCCGAACTGCGGGCGACATCCTCGCGCGCGACTATTTCGCCAACCGGTTTTGTGAATGAATACCACTGGGGCGATCTGAAAGGCGATCCGCAAGCATGGATGCGGCGCTATTTCGACGCCTTTGTGTACTCCGCGAATTGGAGTACTTGCCGTCTCGTACTGCGCCTCCCGCCCGGGACCTTGGGTCGCGCCGACGTGGCGCCGTTCCAGACGCCAACCTTGCTGAGCTGCGAAGAGACTAGGTCCGGCCTGGTCATCGACTGGTCGCTGGAGGCGGGCGGCGACGACGAGCGCTTCTGCATGGAGGATGGCCCAGGCTGGATGGATCGCCTCCTGCCGGTGCGCGACGAATTATTGCGTGGCGACCTGCGCGCGCTGTACCTCGGTTGGCTTGCCGGCGTCAGCATGGGCGATGTCGACGACGACGACATGGAGCCGGCGGTTCCCGCAGGCTTGTCCCGACTAACTGCCGCGCAGCAAGCATTGGCCGCGTTCCTGGAAATCGACCCGGACCTGCTCGCTGCGGCGGCGGCGGGGAGCGCCGGACAGGATGCGGGACTCGACGACGACAGCGTTGAAACATGGATCGCAGGCTTGCCGAAGAAGGAGATGGGCCTTGTCTTGAACATGCTGTTGCACGGCGAGTCGCAGCAGGCGGAGCGCCGGGTCAAGTCGGCCTTTCGTGCATGGCACAAGGAGAGTGGCTCCAGCGAGCCGGGCAACGCCGGACAACGCAGCGTCGCCGATCTGCGGGTTCTGGCAACGCAGGCCGAAGCAGTTCGCATGAAACAGCAAGCGGACGAGCAATTGCGCCGCGACGAGGCCGCGCGCAAGCAGCGCGAAGCCTATCTGCACAGCCTGGCCGAAAAAGCTGAACAATGCTGGAGCGACATGGAACAGAATGCGCTACGGGCAACAGCGTCCTCGTACGACGCTGTCAAACGCACGATGGCCGATCTTGCCGATGCGTATGCTCTGCGCGGCAACACGGACCACTACCAGCGCTTGCTGCGCGCCTTCGTGGACCGCCATGGCAAACGCGCCGCGTTGATGCGGCGCCTGATTTCCGCCGGACTGTGGCGCGAGCCGGCAGGCTAACTCCGCAAGTTCATTCCGGCCGGCATCGCCGCGCATCCTTCGCCCCCATCCCGGTCCACGGCGTCGCGCCCTGTCGCCCATAGCCCGATGCTGTGACGCGCATCATGGGCGCGCAAAAGTAACAACCTACAATCAATAATCGATTTACAACAGCAGCAACATCGGCCCGGCGCCCCTGGCAGCCGGCGGCGGGTGATCGGGCTTAGCGGCGAACGGAACGACGATGGTGATTGCGGACTCCCCCCTGAACAAGGATGCGGCCTGCGCGGCAGCCCAGTCCGACGTGGTCTACAGCCAACTGGTCGCACGCATCCGGCTGGTGCTCACTGTCTCCGCCGTCCTGGTCGCGATCCTCGACCACGCCGGCCCCGGCCCGGCCAACCTCACCGCGCTGATGGTCCTGTCGGCCTACGCGCTCTTGTGCGCGGCGGTCTACCTGTGCCCGCGCTGCCAGCCGCGCTGGACCCGCGGCAAGCTGCGCCACCGGCTCGACGTGGCCGTGTCGGCGGCGGTGGTGGCCGCGGTCGGCCAGGCCGACATCTTCCCGCTGGTCTTCCTGTTTTTCGCCATCGTGGTCGCCTCGCTGCGCTACGGCCTGGCCGAAGGCGTGCGCGTGACCATCGCCACGGTCCTGCTGTACTACCTGGCGGCCATGCTGACCTTGCCCGAGGTGGCGCCGGCGCGCGTGCTGCTGCGCGCGGCGGTGCTGCTCGCGTTCGGGCGCGTGATCGCGCAACTGGGCGAATTGCATATCCTGGCGGCGCGCCGCCAGGCCTTGCTGCGCGAATTGAACCAGGTGGCCAACCCGCGCTTCGGCGTCGAACGCAGCATGACGGCCGCACTGGAGAAGATACGCGCCTTCTTCATGGCCGACAGCTGCCTGATGCTGCTCGCCGACCCGGAGCAGGAGCACGAGCGTGGCGCCCACTTCCTGCGCACGGTGCGGGCGGACGGCCCCACCGTGGTCCCGGCCATCCCGATCGACGCCGCCCTGGCGCGCGCCATGCTGCCCGAACCGCGCACCCACGTCTTGCTGTATGTGCGCGCCTGGCGCTGCTGGCGCGCGTTTGGCGGCTGCGCGCTCGGCTACGCCGACGAGCCCGCCACCTGGACCGGGCACGCCTGCGGCAGCCTGCGCGAACTGGCCGAGCTGCTCGGCGCCGCCTCCTTCATCAGCGCCCCAGTGAACTTCGGACGCGGCAAGGGCCGCATCATTGTCGCCGCCGGCACGCGCCACCTGGGCCGCGGCGACGCCCTGTTCCTGGCGCGCATCGCCGAGCAGGGATTGCGCGCCATCGAGCGCATCGACCTGCTCGACCGGATCGCCTCCGACGCGGCCGCGCTCGAGCGCAAGAAGATCGCGCTCGACCTGCACGACAGCGCGATCCAGTCCTACATCGGCTTGCAGCTTGGCTTGGCCGCGCTGTGCCGCAAGGCCGCCCCCGGCAACCCGCTCGCGGCCGACCTCGACCGGCTGGTGACGATCGCGGCCGACGTCATCGGCCAACTGCGCGACGAAGCCCGGCGCGCCTGCGCCGCACCCGGCGCCGACCAGTCCATGTTCCTGGCCGCGCTGCGGCGCCAGGCGGCGCAGGCGAGCAGCGCCTACGGCGTCGCGATCCGCATCGACGCCGCGCCCGGTCTGGCGCTGGGCGACCGGCTCGGCGCGGAAGTGCTGCACATCGTGCGCGAAGGCATCAGCAATGTGTGCCGCCATACCAGCGCCGGCAGCGCCACCGTGGCGCTGCGCTGCGCCGGCGCCACGCTGCGGATCGACATCATCAACCCGCACGACGGCGCCACGCCGCCGCGGTTCCAGCCGCGTTCCCTCAGCGAGCGCGCCGTCGCCCTCGGCGGCGCCGCCGTGGTACGCGAGGGCGGCGCCAACGAGACCATTGTCACCGTGGAGATCCCATTATGAAAAGCGAAGCGCACGACACCATCAACGTCATGCTGGTCGAAGACCACCAGACCATGTTGTGGGGCCTGCAAACCCTGGTCGAGGCCGAGCGTCCGCGCATGGCGGTGGTGGGCACGGCGCGCACCTGCGACGAGGCGCTGGCCGGCGCCGCCCGGCTGGCGCCGGACGTGATCCTGCTCGACCTCGACCTGGGCGGGGTGTCGGTGCTCGAATTCCTGCCCGAGCTGCTGGCCAATGGCGTCTCGCGCGCACTGGTGCTGACCGCCGCGCACGACCCCGCGCTGCTCGACCTGGCGGCGCGGCGCGGCGCGCGCGGCATCCTGCACAAGGAAGTCACGGCCGACCAGGTCATCAAGGCGATCGCCAAGATCCACCGTGGCGAACTGTGGTTCGACGCCGCCACCATGGACCGGGTGTTCGGCCAGATGCTTGGCTGGCGGCGCGCGCTTTGCCCCGATGCGGCACCCGAAAAGCACGCCGCCCTGACCGCGCGCGAGCGCGCCATCGTCAGCGCCGTCGTCGAACTGAGCGGCTGCGCCAACCATGAGGTGGCGCAGCGTCTGTTCATTTCGGAGCACACGCTGCGCAACCATCTCAGTTCGATCTACCGCAAGCTCGACGTGCCCAACCGGCTCGGCATGTACGTGTATGCGATCCGCCATGGCCTGGTGCAGCCGGCGCAGGGCGCCCGATCCGAGCCCCCTACTGGGCGCCGAGGATCGGCATGATGGTGCGCACGATGACGATCATGGCCGGTCCCAGCACCACCATGATGATCGCCGGGAAAATGAACAGGGCCAGCGGAATGAGCATCTTGGTCGGTACCTTGGCCGCGTGTTCCTCGGCGCGTACCTGGCGCTTGTGGCGCAGGTCTTCCGAAAACACCCGCAGCGATTCGCCGATGCTGGTGCCGAATTTGTCCGACTGCGCCAGCATGGTGGCGAAGGTGCCGACTTCCTCGATCCCGGTGCGTAGCGCCAGGTTGCGCAGCGACTGCGCGCGGCTGGCGCCGGCCCGCATCTCCAGGTTGGTCAGGTGCAGTTCCTCGGCCAGCGCGCGGCTGCTCAGGCCAATTTCGTCGGCCACCCGCAACAGGGCCGCGTCCAGTCCCAGGCCGGCTTCCACGCAGACCAGCATCAGGTCGGCGGCATCGGGAAAGTGCGCGAACATCTCGCGCTTGCGTTCGCGCAGGCGCAGCCACAGCGCCACGTTCGGCAGGTAACATCCGGCCAGCGCCGCGATCCCCAGGTTCATCAGCACCGTCATCTCGTCCATGCTGGTGAAGGCGCGCAGCAGCAGCCAGGTGCATCCCGCGAACACCAGCGGCAGCACCGTCTTAAGCCCGAAGTAGATCAGGCGCGCATCGGCGCGGCGGATGCCGGCGTTGATGAAGCGCAGGCGCAGCGGCGAGCTTTCCCAGTCGCCGCTGGGCGCCAGCAGCCGGGCGAACGGGCCCACCGCGTGCGCCACGGTGGTGCGCCAGTCGGCTCCGGCGCGCGGCTTGCCGAGCGCCTCCAGGCGCCGCAGCTCGCGGCTGGGCACGAGCAGCAGGTACAGGCCGGCGATGGCGGCGGTGACGGCCAGGCAGACCAGGGCAGCGAGCACGAACATGATGATCCCCTTTTCAGTTAAGGATGAAATTCGGTGTCGATTCGGTTCAGACGCGGATATGGATGATCTGGCGCAGCAGCAGGATGCCGAACAGCATCGACACGAGCATGCAGCGCACCAGGTCCTGGCCGAGCGGGTCGTTCCACAAAGGCGACATGAATTCCGGATTGAACACGCTCATGAGCGCCCCGATGGCGAACGGCAGCAGCGACAGCAGCCAGGCCGAGAGGCGCCCTTCGGCCGAGAGCACGCGCACATGCCAGAACAGTTTCAGGCGCTGGCGGATCAGGCGGCTCAGGTTGCCCAGCACCTCGGTCAGGTTGCCGCCCGAGTCGCGCTGGATCAGCACCGCCACCACGAAGTAGCGCAAGTCGGTCACCGGTGCGCGCACGCTCAGGTTGCCCAGCGCCTGTTCCAGCGAAACGCCGAAATTGATTTCGTCATGCACCAGCCGGAATTCGGCGGCAATCGGGTCGGCCATCTCGTCGCCGATCATTTTCAGGCTGGCCCCGAAGGCGTGGCCGGCGCGCAGCGCGCGCGCCAGCAGGTCGAGGGCGTCGGGCAACTGCTGTTCCAGCTTGTTCAGGCGGCGCCGGCGGCGCCGCTGCACATAGGCCAGCGGCAGCCATGCCAGCACGGCGGCGGCCACGGCGCCGGCCAGGAACGGTTGGCGCAGCACGGCCGTCAGTAGCAGGTAACCGGCCGCTCCCAGGGCCGCACACGCGAGCAGCAGCGTGGCGACGCTCCATTCCAGGTTCGCCTGCAGCAGGTAGCGGTCCAGCTGGTGGGCGCGCGGCAGGCGCAGCAACAAGCGCTGGAACGGGGGCAGTTCGCTCATCATGCGCTCGCGCAGCAGGTGCGAGCGGGCGCGACGCTCGCCCGCCGCCGCCAGGGCATTGAGGCGCTGTTCGGTCTTCCTGGCCTGGGGGCCCCGGTAAGTCCTCCAGAGCAGGAACAAGCCTTCGAGCAGCAGCATTACCGCGATAAATACCATTACTCCCAGCAGCGGCGACAAGGGTGGGTTCACTTGAGAGAACATGCTGGCCTCCTATTGGTAGCGGCAGGTGCTGTCGAACATGGCGTCCGGCAGGGTCACGCCGAAGGCGCGCAAACGCTCGCTGAACTTGGGACGCACGCCGCTGGCCTGGAAGTAGCCTTCCACCGTACCATCGGCGGCAACGCCGGTCTGGCGGTAGGCGAAGATCTCCTGCATGGTGACGATTTCGCCCTCCATGCCGGTGATTTCCTGGATGCTGGTGATCTTGCGCCGCCCGTCGATCAGGCGCATGGCCTGGATCACCACCGTGATGGCCGCGGCGATCTGCTGGCGCGCCGCCTTGTGCGGCAGGTTCAGGTTGGCCATGCCGATCATGTTTTCCAGGCGCGAGAGGGCGTCGCGCGGGTTGTTGGCGTGGATCGTGGTGAGCGAGCCGTCGTGGCCCGTGTTCATCGCCTGCAGCATGTCGACCGCTTCGGGCCCGCGCACCTCGCCGATGATGATCCGGTCCGGGCGCATGCGCAGCGCATTGCGCACCAGCGCGCGCTGCGTGATCTCGCCCTTGCCTTCGATGTTGGCCGGGCGCGTCTCCATGCGCACCACGTGCGGCTGCTGCAGCTGCAGCTCGGCCGCGTCTTCGATCGTCACGATCCGTTCGGCCGCCGGAATGAAGCCGGACAGGATGTTGAGCAGGGTGGTCTTGCCGGCCCCGGTGCCGCCGGAGATGATCATGTTGACCTTGCACTTGCACAGCCCTTCGAGCACGGTCGCCATGTCGGGCGTGAGGCTGTGCATGTCATGCACCAGGTTCTCCATCTTCAAGGGAATGTGGGCGAAGCGGCGGATCGACATCATCGGCCCGTCCAGCGCCACCGGTGCGATGACGGCGTTCACGCGCGAGCCGTCCGGCAGGCGCGCGTCGACCATCGGGCTCGATTCGTCGATGCGGCGCCCCACCAGCGAGACGATTTTCTCGATGATGCGCAGCAGGTGTTTTTCGTCGCTGAAACGCACCGGGCTCAGTTCCAGCCGGCCCATGCGCTCGACGAAGATGCGCTTGTAGCTGTTGACCAGGATGTCGGAGATGGTCGGGTCGGCCATCAGCAGTTCCAGTGGCCCGAAGCCGAGCATCTCGTGCTGGATGTCGCGGATCAGCGTGCGCCGCTCCGCTTCGTTGACGGCGGCCTGCTCCTGTTCCAGCAGGCGTTCGGCCATGACCGCGATCTCGGCGCGCAGCATCGGGCCGGGTAGCGCCTCGAGCGCCGCCAGGTCGAACTTGTCGAGCAGTTTCAGGTGGATGCGCGCCTTGATGGCGTGGTAATCGTCGCTGGCGCCGGCTGCCGCCGCGCGCAGATCGGACTGGCCGTCGCCGGCATTGAGTTGTTCACGGAATGACATGGGATTCTCCTGGTTGACGACCCGACAAACGTGCGGCCAGACTGGCCAGCAGGCGCGCCAGCGGACCGCGCCGCTGCTTGCGCGCCTCCCCCGGCGGCGCCGTGAGCGCATCGGCCAGGGCGGCCACTTCGACCAGCACCGGATTGGCGCATGCGCCGCCCGCGAGCGGTTCGCCATGATCGGTGGCGGCCGTGACCTGGCGGTACGAGTTGGGCACGGTATGGATGTGGAACTTGCCGAGCGCGCGCTCGAGATCGGCCACGCCGATCTGCCCGCGCCGCTCGAAGCGGTTGACGATCGGTTCGATCCTGTCGTCGCCGTAGTCGAGCGACTTGAAGATGGCCAGCATTTTCCTGGCGTTGCGGATCGAGGTCAGGCTGGCCTGCAGCACCGGATAGATGCGCCAGGCGCGGTCGAGCGCCTTGATGCCCAGGGTGGTCACCGGGCGCCCGATATCGAGCACCACGTAATCGTAGTGGCGCACCGCCAGTGCCAGGATCGCATCGACATGGGCGGCGCTGATCTCGGCCGCCTGGGCGTGGTCTTCGGGCGCGGCCAGCAGGCTGACATTGGGCGCCACCCTGACCGTGCTGGCCGCCAGGAACGAGGCGTCCAGGCGCGCGATCGCGCGCGCCACGTCGGCCAGGGTCGATGGCGCCTGGCCTTCGTGCATGAAGGCCAGGGCGTCGCCGAACTGCAGGTTCAGGTCGATCAGCAGCACCGACCCGGTGCGCGCCAGCTGCAGGCTCATGCTGGTGGCGAGAAAGGTCGCCCCGCTGCCGCCCTTGCAGGCGATGAAGGCAAGCACCTTGCCTTCGCCGGGCGCTTGCGCGCCGCGCAGCCTGGCGCCGGCGCGCTCCAGTGCCGCTTCCAGGTCGGCCGCCGCCAGCGGCACCGGCAGCACCTCGCGCACGCCGGCACGCATGGCGCCGATCAGGAAGTCGGGCGAGGCGGCCGCGCACAGCAGCAGCACAGCCAGGCCCGGATGGCGGGCGCCGATGGCGGCGATGGCCGCCAGGCCGGCGCTGTCGGCGCAGCCGTCGACCAGCAGCAGGTCCGGGGCGACGTGCGCGGCCAGGGCTTGCAGCGCGCCGGCGCCGCCGACGCTGGGGATGACCTCGTGCGCGCCGGCCTGGAGCAGCTGGGCGAGCTCGGCGAGGCGGGTTTGGTCGGGCGATACGATGGCGACTTTCATGGCGTGTTCCTCGGGTTGCGGTTATTGGCAAATCAGCGCGCTGTTGGGGTCGCGCCGCATCATTTCGCGCGGCAGGGAGGTGCTGAAGGTGGGCAGCGCGCGCGCCGGCAGCAGCACGCCGGGCAGGGGCGAAATCCAGCGGTACTGCAGGCTGTCGATGCTCAGCGTGAGCCTGGTGCAGCTGGCGGCGTCGCAGCCGGCCGGCTGCCACGCCACGGTCACCGCGCCGATCTCGGGCAGCATCGTGCGCATCTTTTCCAGCACCAGGCCCTGGTCGGCCGGATCGGCGCACACCACCGCGTAGCGCGCCCCGGCGCGCGTGGCCTCGGCGGCCGCGTTCCAGGTAAACAGCATGCGCGCCATGTCCATCGCGCCGAGCAGGAACATGAAGAACAGCACCAGCACGAAGGCCAGTTCGATGGTGGTCGCGCCGTCTTGGGCGGGGCCGGTCGGAGTCGGTTTCATAATGGGCTGCGCATGGTGGCGCTGATATCGTTGAAGGTAATGACCGAAAACCTGGTCCCGAACATGTCCGCCACCATCGGGCGGAACTGGTAGCCCGACACGCGCACCGTGACGGTGTTCATCAAAGGATCGCTGCCGGCCGTCTGCCAGGTCGGCACGGGGACGTTGGCCGCGCTCAGCGCCGGGTCGAGCAGGGCGCCGCTGCCGGCCACGTTCCCGTACAGGATCAGGTTGCGCGCTTCGGCGACATGGGTGCCGGGCGTTTGCACCGACAGGTAGCGCACCGCGTCGCGCACGGTCTTGGCGGTGGTGTTGTAGCGGTATACGGCGCGTCCGAGTTCGGCGCACAGCAGCGAAATGATCAGCAGCAGCGGCAGCACGAACGCGAATTCGACCAGGGCGACGCCTTGTTGACGGTGTCTCATGGCGCTCACCTGACCAGTACCGGCGCCAGCGGCCCGGCGTTGCCGCCCGGGGACCCGGCCGGCGCGCAGGGCGAGGCCGCAATCCCGGCCAGGCTGCGGAACTCCAGCATGGCCTGGTCGTTCGGGCCGCTCAGCGGATGCAGCATGAACATGCAAGCGAAGTCGATGACCCGCGCCGCGTCGTTGATGACCGGGACGATCACCAGGCGCCGGTTGGTGCCGAACTGGCGGTGTTCGCCGGTCGCGCCCGGGGTGGCCAGCTTGTGGAAGCTGTTCAGGCGGTTGCTGTCGCCAAAGGCGATCTGGGCGCCGGCCTGGATGCTGGTGCCGGTATCGGCCAGCGACGCCCAGGCGGCACGCTTGGTGATGTAGTTTTGCGCGGTGGCGTGCGAGCCGGGCGCCGGGGTGCCGGCGAAGGCATTTTGCGGCACCGTGTTCTTCCAGTTGGCGCTGGTGTAGGCGTAGCCGCTCTGGTCGGGATAGTGCACGCTGGGCGCGTCGCCATTCTTGTACACACCGAAGCGGTGGTTCCAGGGGCGATCGACGCTGGTCTGCGCGCCCGGCGTGCCGAGCTGGTCGCCCAGACGGGTGCCGCAGCGTCCTCCCTCGGCCAGTTCGGCGGCCGTTTCGCTGGCGCTGGTGCTGCCGTCGAGGTTGTACCAGCCGAGTTGGCCGGCCACGGCGGCGCCGCCCTTTTTCAGCACCGTCACCCATTCGCCGGCCAGGTAGCCGTAATTGTTGGCTGCGGTGCAGCATGGCTTGGCCCGCAGCGCCACCGGGATCGGGCAGGTGTTCTGGGCGCTGGCGCGCGTGGCGACCGCGCTGGCCAGCACCGCGCTGGTGGACGGGTCGGCCGGGTCGTCGCCGTTGAAGGCGCCCAGCGCATGCAGCAGCCACATCCGGATGCCCTGTTGGCGGTGCTCGCATTGCGCGTAGCGCGCGCCGGCCGGGGCGCTGGTGGGCAGGTAGGCCGCGTCGCGGAAGCTGATGCCGGCCTCAAGCATTTGGCCCTTGCCGTCCCAGTCGGCCGACTGCAGGTTAACCCGGTTCAGGTTGGCCGCGGTGGTGCCGGCGCGGCGCGCCCGCGCCAGCGCGCCGGGCTGGCCGTCCAGTTCCTGGGCGGCGGCCAAGGCGCAGCTGTCCATGGCGGTCTGCAGCTCGGTCCTGACGATGAACAGGCGCCCCAGGTCGAAGGCGATGGCGACAAATCCCAGCAGGAACAGCAGCAGCAGGCAGACGGTCAGGATCACTGCGCCTTGCTGGCGCTGGGGATCGGCGTATCGAGTGTGCGCAATCATGGTTTTCATCCGAAAAATGACGGGCCCCGGGCGGGCCGTGGTCCGTCGGCTGGGGGGGTAGGCAAGTGTGCATCGATGCTTGCGATGTCCGGCCGCCGGCGGCGGCGCCTTGCCAGGCAGCGGCTGCCGTCGGCCAGGCATTGACAAGCATTTCTGCACGTTCGCTTAGCTGCAGGAAGCGCCAGTGAGGCAATTCGAGACGCGCGAAACGAAGCTGGCGAAGCTGGTGCCGGTCAGGTTGCGCAGCGCGACCACGAGGATGATCGAGACGACCGCGATGATCAGCGCGTATTCGACCACCTGGGCGCCTTCGTCGTCGCGCAGGAAGGTACGGATGCCGCGGCCGGCGGTAGTGAGCATGGTGTTCATGATATGGACCTTTCGATTGAGATAGGAAGAGGGGAAGCGGGAAGCGGCCGGCTCAGGAGCAGGAGGCGCCGGTCAGGCAGTTGCCGACGCGTGCGATGAAGCCGGAGAAGCTGGTGCCGGTCAGGTTGCGCAGTGCGACCACCAGGATGATCGAGACCACCGCGATGATCAGCGCGTATTCGACGACCTGGGCGCCTTCGTCGTCGCGGGCGAAGGAGCGGACCGACTGGCCGACCGTGTTCATGAAAGCGTTCATTTGACGTACCTTTCGTGTGAGATGAATGGGTAAACATGCCCGCCCCCGGGGGCGGGGTAGTGCGCCGGCGTTGGCCCCGTGGCCGCCGCCGGATACATCAGCGGGCGGCGGAGCCGTCCGCCTTGATCGCATTGACCACCGGTGGCGGCAGCTTGAAACTGTCCTGGTAGCGCACGATCGCGCCGCGCGCCGCCTGGCCGTCGAGGCCGGCCGCCGGGTCGGGCACGGCGCCGGCCTGCGGATTGATGGTCATGGCGCTGCGCGCCTGGCGCACGGCGTCGCCGAAGCGGGCGTCGTAGCCGGGGGCGGTGGCGGTGGCGGCGCAGCCGGCCAGCAGGGCCAGCAGCGGCAGCAGGGGTAACAGGGGCAGCAGCGGCCCTGCTGCGCGGCGAGTCGGATGGTTCATGGCACTCTCCTTATTTGGTCAAGATGGCAGGGGCCGGGGTGCCTTCGGTGCGGCCCCTGACAATCAGGTCGGCGGGCTCGGCCGGTACATGGTTATCGGTCGGCAACGGCAGTGCGGCAGCGGGCTTGACCAGGCGCGGCGTGATGATGAAAATGAGCTCGGTCTGGTCTTTCTGGAACTCGGTCGAACGAAACAGCGCGCCGAGCACCGGCATGTCGCCCAGGCCCGGAAAGCGCGACAGGGTCTGGGTCAGGTTGTTGCGGATCAGCCCGGCGACGGCGAAGCTCTGGCCATCGTTCAACTGCACGGTGGTGTCGACCCGGCGCGTGGTAATCGACGGCAGCACCGAGGTCACCCCGCCGCTGGTGGTGAAGGGCGAACCGGTCTGGGCCAGCTCCGACACTTCCGATACCAGCTTGAGGTTGATGCGGTCCCCGCCCAGCACCGTCGGCGCAAACTTGAGGCCGACGCCGAATTCCTTCTCTTCCAGCGTGACGGTGGAGGCGCCGGCATCGCGCGCATGGGCCACCGGGATGAAGATCTTGCCGCCGGACAGGAAGCTGGCCGACTGGCCGCTGATGGCCATGATGTTCGGCTCGGCCAGCACCCGCACCAGGCCATCCTTGGTTTGCGCATCGACCCCGAACAGGGTGCCCCCGCTGGCGCCGGCCGCCAGCCGGGCGCTGGCGGCCGAATTGCCCCCCTTGACCACGGCGTCGGCCACGATATCGAGCGCGCTGCCGGAGGCGCGGTGGCTGAAGTTGCCCACCAGCCCAGGCGCGCCGCCCAGGATGCCCGAGATCACCCGCGATCCCAGGCCGTTGCCCGAGGTAACCATGCGCGCGAAGTCGATCCCGAACTTGTCGAGCAGCGTCTTGCTGACCTCGGCGATTTTCACTTCCAGCATGACTTGCTGGGGAGCCGTCACGCGCAGCAGGTTCAGCACGCGCTGGCCGCCGCCGTAGGCCCCGGCCACGCGCAGCGCCTCGTCGAGCTGGCTGGCGTCGCGCACAGTGCCGGTGAGCACGATGGCGTTGTCGGCACTCTTGACGACGATCCCGCTTTCCTCGGGCATCAGTTCGGCCAGCTTGGCTTGCAAGGTGGCCGGGTCGATCGCCACCACGATGTCGCGCAGGGTGCACACGCCGCTGGCATCCTGCAGGATCAGGCTGGTGACGCCGGCTTTTTTACCGAGCAGGAACAGGTCTGTGGGGCTGAGCAAGAGCACCTCGATGTCGGCCACGCTGTCCACGTCCGCCGCCTCGGCGCCCGTGGCCGTGGCCGGGGCAGGCGGCGCGGCCTGCTTGCTGTCGCGCTGGCCGCTGGCCACGATGCGGGTCACGCGCGTCGCCAGCGGTATCACCGACGATTTGCCGAGCATGACTTGGGTAAGCGGGGCCACCACCACCGCCTTGCAATGCTTGCTGCCGCCAGCGCCGCCGGCGGGTGCTGCGCCGGAACTGCTTGCCGCGTTCGCGCAATGGGGCGCGGCCACCATGCTTGCCGTCGCGACACTGAGGGCCGCCATACGAATGTGCTTGTTCATGAGTCAGGTCTCCGTAGCTGTTCAAAAGCAGTTCATTGCCAGCACGCCGTGCTGGATCACTTCCACGCAATGACCGGGGCCGGGGGCGGCGGCGCGTTGCACCGCACGCGGCCGGCGCACTGGCGCCGGGGCTGGCCGCACGGCAGCGGCCTTGCGCACGCCGAGCAGCTCGTCCTTGGTGATGCCGGCGGTGGCCACGGTCTTCTGGTCGACCTGGTTGCGCAGCACCAGCGAGAGGGTGCCGACGCTGCGCGCCAGGTCGAGTTTCTCGGAATCCTCCAGGCTCAGCTCGAGCGTGACGGCGCTGACCACCTTGGGCTTGGTATCGTCGCGCCCGGCTTCCTGGGCGACGGCCAGCACCAGCACCCGCTCCAGCACCGTCTTGCTGATCTGCTTGCCTTCTTCGGGACCGGTCTTTTCCTGCTGGGCGTTGACCATCACGTCGACATAGTTGCCGGGCAGGGCAAAGCCGGCCACGCCCACCACATCGTTGACGCGCACCGTCATGGCGCGCTTGCCCTCGGCGATGACGGCCGACAAGCCGCCCTTGGTGCCCAGTGGCGCCAGCTTGCCGTCGAGCAGTGGTTCGCCGCGCAGGATGTTGACCCGGGCGACCCGGTCCTGAAGCTCGGCGGCGCTCTTGAAAGCACCGGGCGGCGTGACGCCGGCCGGCCAGTCGAGGGTGGACAGCATGAGTGTGTTGAGCTTGCTGCCCGGCTCGATGTCGACCGCCGCCACCACCACCTTGTTGCCGGTGACGCCGCCCTGGCGCGCTACCCATCCGGCGGCGTACATGGCCGCCACCAGTCCGATAATGAGGGCGAACGCGATCAGCCCGAGTGCCTTGAGGTTTTTCATGATGTACTCTTTCGCAGGTGTCAGACGAGGTTGAATTGCTGGGCGACCAGGCAGGCGGTGGTGCCGATGGCGATGCTGATGCCGTAGGCGAGCTTGCCGACCGAAGGCATGGCGCCTGGCGCCAGTTGCGGCTTGCCGCTGGCAATGGCGGACCAGAACATGCCGCGCATGGCGGCGCCGGTGTTGGCCAGCAGCCGTCCCATGACCCGCTTGCGCAGGCCGAAGGCGAGGGCGGCGATACCGGCGCTGAGCACGCAAAACAGCAGCGCCTGCAAGGTCGCGTGAAAGCCGAGGAAAGCGCCGACCATCGCCATCAGCTTGACGTCGCCGGCGCCCATCACGCCCATCGCGTACATCGGCAGCATGGCGCAAAAGCCGAGCAGCATGCCGGCCGGCGCCCAGGCCCAGCCGGCGTGCCAGACCGGCGGCACGATGCTGTTGTAGACCAGCGCGAAGCCGATGCCGCCGAAGGTGATCAGGTTGGGAATGCGGAAAGTGCGGTAGTCGCACACGGCCGCCGCCATCAGCAGGGCCAGCAGCACCCCGGTACGCGGATCGGTGACCAGCATGCCGAGCAGTTCGAAGAAGAGGGCTGTGTCGTTCATGGTGACGGGCCGGTGATGTTGTCGGGAATCCGCAAGGCGGGGTGGCGTTTGCGTGATCGGTGAGACGAGTATATTTAGGCGGACTCGGCTGCGAATCGGCCGGATGTCCTGTCCGGCATGGGAGGGAAGGCCTGATTTGGGCGCGCGCACTAGTACAAATGTCATGCGCGGTGGCGGCCGGGCCGTGCTGTTTAAGGTGTAACATTGCAAAATTGGCAGCGGGGCGGCGGCCTATTCTTCATGGGAGGTAAGCAATGGCAACATCAGGCAAGCTGGCACTCGCCCTGGCGATGGTGGCGGCGGCAATGGGCACTGCCGTGGCCGAGGAGGACGTCAAGTGCGGCATGTGCGAGGAATGGAACCAGCCGCAGCAGCCGTTCCAGATTGTCGGCAATACCTACTATGTCGGCCCGCGCGGCTTGTCGGCGGTGTTGCTCACCAGCGAGCAGGGCCATATCTTGCTCGACGGCGCATTGCCGCAATCGGCCCCGCTGATCATCCGCAATATCGCGGCGCTCGGTTTTCGCATCGAGGATGTGAAGCTGATCGTCAATTCCCATGCGCACGACGACCATGCCGGCGGCATTGGCATGTTGCAGCGCGCCAGTGGCGCCAGCGTGGCCGCCAGCGCAGCCGGGGCGCAGGCGCTGCGCGCCGGCCTGGTCGGGCCGGACGATCCCCTGTACAAGGCCAACGGCCCGGACCGCTTTCCCAAGGTGGCGCAGGTGAGCGAGGTGGCCGATGGCGCCATCCTGCGCGTCGGCCCGCTGGCCATCAAGGCCCACATGACGCCAGGCCACACCACCGGCGGCACCACCTGGACGTGGCAATCGTGCGACCCCAGGCGCTGCCTCGACGTGGTTTATGCCGACAGCCTCAATCCCATTTCGCACGACGGGTTCCGCTTTTCGGGCAGCGCCACGATGCCGGAACGCGTGCGCTCGTTCCGGGCCAGCATCGACAAGGTGACGGCGCTCAAGTGCGACGTGCTCATTGCGGTGCATCCGGGCTTTTCCAACCTGATGGAAAAGCACGCGGCGCGCACCGCCGCCAGCAATCCCTTCATCGACCCCGAAGCGTGCCGCGCCTACGCCGCCAACGCCGGTCAGCGACTGAACCGGCGCCTGGCCAGCGAAGCGTCGCAATGAACGGTCCTGCATGATCCGGCGCCTCGTCGTGGTCGCGTCGCACCTGCTGCTCGTGGTGGGCGTGACGTTTGCCTGCGCGGGCGGCGCGGGCCGGTCCTGGCAGCGCGCGCTGCTGATCGTGCCGGCGCTGGTCAGCCTGGCGCCGCTGCCCTTGGCCATGATGGCGGACCTGAAGGGCCAGGCAAGCATGGCGAAGACGCTGCTGCTGAGCGTTGTGCTGGCGCTGCCGGTCAGCGTTGTTCTGTTGCTTGTGCTGTTGCTGTGCAGGCGCTTGGACGGTGCCGGATGGCATTGAGCCGGCGCTGGTTGCAGGCCGCGCCAGGCGCGGCTGCTTGATTGCTGATGCTGCCGCACAGAAAGCGTAGACAGGTTACTACACGGGCGTATAATAATTCGCATGAACCGCCCATCTCAAAAAATCGATGCCCGGCTGATCGCCTCCGGCATGGTCTTGCTGCCCCAGACCGGCTGCGCCGGCCTGTCGGTGCGCAAACTGGTCGAGCACGCCGGCGTCAACCTCGGCATGTTTCATTACCACTTCAAGAACAAGGATAACTTCCTGCGCGTGCTGCTGCGGCACATGTACGAGGAAATGTTCGCCGCCCTCACGCTGCGGGCGCAAGCGTCCCAAGGCGGCGCGCGCAGCCTCGATGGCGCGCTGCGCGTGCTGGCCGGCTTCGCCAGCGGCCACCGCCACCTGCTCCTGACGCTGCTGTCGGAAGCGCTGCGCGGCGAAGCGCTGCCGGCCGCGTTCCTGCGCGAGAACCTGCCGCGCCACATCGCCGTGCTGGCGCAACTGCTGCGCCAGGGCCAGGCCGAGGGCGACATCATCGACCTCCCGGTCGTGCAACTGCTGCCGTTCGTGCTCGGCGCGATCGCCGGTCCCCTGTTCGCCGGCGGCGCGCTCGAACGCCTGCCCGCCGCCGCGCCCGAGCTGGCGGCGCTGGCGCAGCAGGCGCTGTTGTCCGATCAAGCCATCGCCCTGCGCATCGACCTGGCCATGCGCGCCATCCTGATCGCTCCGAAGGGGTTTGCGCCGCCATGAAACCATGCCTGTTCGCCGCGGCCGTGCCGCTGATCCTGTGCGCGGCCTGCGGCCGTGCACCCGCCGACGCCTTTCCCGGCTACGCCGAAGGCGAGTACGTGCGCCTGTCTGCCCCCCTGGCCGGCACCTTGACCCAGGTGCACCTGCGCCGCGGCGACCGGATCCGGGCCGGCGCGCCGGCCTACGTGCTGGAACAAGCCAGCGAAACGGCGGCGCGCCAGGAAGCGCAAAGCCGGGTCGGGCGCGCCGAAGCCCTGCTGGCCGACTTGCGCAAGGGCGCGCGCAGCGATGAAGTGGCGGCGCTGGCGGGGGCGCTGCGCGAAGCCGAAGCGGCGCTGGCGCTGTCGCAGGCGAACCTGGAGCGCGAGCGCAAGCTGGTGGCCGACAAATTCATCGCGCGCGCCCGTCTCGATCAGTCGGCGGCGGCGCTGGCGGCCGACCGCGCCCGCGTGGAGCAGGCGCGCGCGCGCCTGCGCGGGGCCGGCGCCAGCGCCCGCAGCGACCAGGTGGCGGCCGCCGAAAAGGAAGTCGAGGCGGCGCGCGCGCAGCTGGCGCAGGCCCAGTGGAAAGTCGACCAGAAAGCCCAGGCCGCGCCGGTGGGCGGCATGGTCAGCGAGGTCGCCTACCGCGCCGGCGAATGGGTGCCGGCCGGCGCGGCCATCGTCACCTTGCTGCCGCCGGCGAACATCAAGGCGCGCTTCTTCATTCCCGAAACGGAACTGGGCAAGATCCGCGTGGGGCAGGGCGCCGTGATCGCCTGCGACGGCTGCCCCAAGCCGCTCAAAGGGCGCATCACCTTCATTTCGCCCGAAGCCGAGTACACCTCGCCCCTCATCTACAGCAAGGAAAACCGCGCCGCGCTGGTGTTCATGGTGGAAGCGTCGCTTGATGCGGGACAGGCCGAACTCCATCCCGGCCAGCCGCTGACGGTGCGCACGGAGCCGCCGCCGTGAGCATCCCCTTGACGACTTCGGTGAGCGTGCCCGCCATCGTCATCGACGTCCAGGGCCTGACCAAGTCGTACGGCGGGCGCATGGTGGTCGACCATGTCGACATCCGCGTCGAGCGTGGCCGCATTTACGGCTTCCTGGGCCCGAACGGCAGCGGCAAGACCACCACCATCCGCATGCTGTGCGGCCTGCTCACGCCCGACCAAGGGCAGGGCCAGTGCCTTGGCTACGACATCCGCACCGAGGCGCGCCAGATCAAGAAGCAGGTCGGCTACATGACCCAAAAATTCGGCCTGTACGACGACTTGAGCATCGAAGAAAACCTCGACTTCGTGGCCCGCGTCTACCAGGTCGCGAATCGCCGCCAGCGCATCGCCGGCACGCTCGAACGGCTTGGCCTGGCCAGCCGCCGCACGCAACTGGCCGGGTCGCTCTCGGGCGGATGGAAGCAGCGGCTGGCGCTGGCGGCCTGCCTGATCCACGACCCGCAACTGCTGCTGCTCGACGAACCGACGGCCGGGGTCGACCCGTCCGCGCGGCGCGAATTCTGGGACCAGATCCACGACCTGGCCGCCGCCGGCATGACGGTGCTGGTGTCGACCCATTACATGGACGAAGCGGAGCGCTGCCACCAGCTGGCCTACATCGCCTACGGCAAGCTGCTCGCGCGCGGCAGCGTGGCCGAGGTCATTGCCGGCGCCGGCCTGCGCACCTGGTCGCTCACCGGCCCGGACCTGAACAGCGCCGCCCACAGCCTGCGCGGCGCGCCCGGCATCCGCACGGTCGCACCGTTCGGCATGACCTTGCATGTCAGCGCCGACTCGGCCGACGCGTTTGCGCAAGCGCTGGCCCGGCCAGGCCTGACGCGGCTCGCCGCCACTCCGATCGACACCAGCCTGGAAGACGTCTTCATCGCGCTGATGCAGGACGCGCAGGATAACTTCGGCGGAGCGGCGCCATGAACTGGCGGCGCATGCTGGCGGTGCTGCTCAAGGAACTGCGCCAAGTGGGACGCGACCGGCTTACCTTCGGCATGATGGTCGGCATTCCGATCATGCAGCTGATCCTGTTCGGCTTTGCCATCAACGGCGACGTGCGCCACCTGCCGCTGGCGGTGGCCGACCTTGACCGCAGCGTGTTTTCGCGGCGCCTGGTGGCGGCGCTGGAGACGTCGCAGTACTTCCGCACGGTGCGCCATGTGTCGGGCGCGGTGGAGGGCGACGCCTTGCTGGCGCGCGGCGAAGTGCAGTTCGTGCTGGTGGTGCCGGGCGACTTTTCGCGCAAGCTGGTGCGCGGCGAACGGCCGGCGATCCTGCTGGCGGCCGACGCCACCGATCCGGCCGCCACCGGCAACGCGCTGGCCTCGGTCAACGCGATCGCCGCGCGCGCCATCGGCTCGGAGCTGCGCGGGCCGCTGGCGCGCTTGCGGCCGATCGAGGCGCCGTACGACATCCGCAGCCAGCGCCGCTACAATCCGGAAGGGCTGACCCGCTACAACATCGTGCCCGGGCTGATGGGCGTGATCCTGACCATGACGATGGTGATGATGACGGCGCTGGCCATGACGCGCGAGCGCGAACGCGGCACCATGGAAAACCTGCTGGCCACGCCGGTCTCGCCGCTCGAAGTCATGATCGGAAAAATCGTGCCGTATATCCTGATCGGTTACATCCAGGTGGGCGTGATTTTGTTAGCTTCGTGGCTGGTGTTCGACGTGCCGATGGTGGGCAGCCTGGCGCTGTTGTCCGGCGCGCTGGTGCTGTTCATCGCCGCCAACCTGGCGATCGGCTTCACGTTTTCGACCATTGCGCGCAACCAGATGCAGGCGATGCAGCTGACCTTCTTTTTCTTCCTGCCGTCGATGCTGCTGACCGGGTTCATGTTCCCGTTCCGGGGCATGCCGGGATGGGCGCAGGCGATCGGCGAAGTGCTGCCGCTGACGCACTTCTTGCGTATCACCCGCGGGATCATGTTGAAGGGGAACGGGTTGGCCGAGGTGCTGCCGCACGCATGGCCGATCGCGCTGGCGATGGGTGTCGCCGGCAGCGTCGCCATGCTGCGCTATCGCCAGACCCTGGACTGAACGACCTGGCAACTCAGTCGGCGCTGGCGCGCGGCTTGCGGCGGCGCCGGATCAGCGCGCCGATGCCGATCACGCCGCCCAGGGCGATCCCGGCAACCGAGGGGTCAGACCCCGGTGTTTCCGTTAGGGGTCTGACCCCGGTGTTAAGTCCCCGGTATCACACGCCCTGGTCGGCGCTGGCGCG
>NZ_VUYU01000005.1:78483-398781 GCF_011682065.1 Massilia rubra
CGGCTTGCGGCGGCGCCGGATCAGCGCGCCGATGCCGATCACGCCGCCCAGGGCGATCCCGGCAACCGAGGGGTCAGACCCCGGTTTTTCCGTTAGGGGTCTGACCCCGGTGTTAAGTCCCCGGTATTACACGCCCTGGTCAGCGCTGGCGCGCGGCTTGCGGCGGCGCCGGATCAGCGCGCCGATGCCGATCACGCCGCCCAGGGCGATCCCGGCAACCGAGGGGTCAGACCCCGGTTTTTCCGTTAGGGGTCTGACCCCGGTGTTAAGTCCCCGGTATCACACGCCCTGGTCAGCGCTGGCGCGCGGCTTGCGACGGCGCCGGATCAGCGCGCCGATGCCGATCACGCCGCCCAGGGCGATCCCGGCAACCGAGGGGTCAGACCCCGGTTTTTCCGTTAGGGGGTCTGACCCCGGTGTTAAGTCCCCGGTATCACACGCCCTGGTCAGCGCTGGCGCGCGGCTTGCGGCGGCGCCGGATCAGCGCGCCGATGCCGATCACGCCGCCCAGGGCGATCCCGGCAACCGGCAGCGGCACCGGGCTCGATGCCTTCGGCGGCGGCGTATTGGCGTCGCGCAGCGCGTCGGGAAACGGGCGCGCTCCGACCGGGACGATTTTCCAGTCGGCCTGGTTGGGCGGCGTGCGCTGCCTGTATTCGCTGAACGAAAACACCGGGTTCGATCCCATCACGCGGCTCGACGGTATTTGCGGAATGCGCACCAGCACCAGCGCCTCGATATCGCCCTGCAGCTGCTTTTCGTACGCCGTCAGCTTGCGCGCCTTGCCCTTGGTCGCGCCCACCAGTTGCAGCAGGTCGTTGCCGGCCGCCTCGAACGCCACCGCCGGATACAGGCGCACCTGTTCTTCGGTCAGGTAATCGTACATCTTGCGCCCGCTGGCCAGGCTCATGTCCTTGGCCGACAGGTAAGCGTACGCGCCCAGCGCCTTGAGGTTGCTGGTCGGTCCGCGCTGCGGCACGTTCCAGCCCAGCCCCTTGAACACGTCCAGGCTGATGCCGGCGCAGTTGGCCTTCGCATGCTGGTAGGTGAAGTCGTGGCGGTAGAACTGGTTGAACACGCGCTGCACGCCACCCTGGTAGGCGGCCGCCGTGCGCGCGTTGCTCAAGACCGCCACCAGCATGTACGAGGGCCGGTAATACTGCTGGCCGCTGTTGAGGTCCATCAGGTAGTTATCCATCGGGACCGGCGCGGCGATGATGCCTTTTTCGCTGACCGAATCGAGGTTGTAGAAGTTATTGACGATCCAGTCCGACCATTCGCCCTCGCGCCCGAGGTAGCCGGTGGCGACCGCGAAGTGGCCGCCGTAGGCTTCGTCGTCGTCGCCCTGGGCGCCGTTGAGCATCACGCCGATGACCGGCTTGTCCTGCCACTGGCGGGCCTGGCCGGGTTTGCGCTCCCACAGCAGGCGGGTCGAGAACGGGCTCGATGCGCCGCCGCCTTCCGCGCGCACGTAGGTGGCGAAGCTTTCGTCCTTGCCCAGCGGCTGCGCGCGCATCTTGGCCTGGTCGATCGCGAAGTCCTTGGGCCAGACGGTGCGCGCGACGAACGACGACTTGCCGTCCGCTTCGTTGTAGGTGCCGCGCATGCGCACTTCGCGCTGGGAGAAGAAGGCGGTGGTCTTGGGGTCCCAGTACGACAGGTTGCTGGCCAGTTTGGGCGCCAGCGCCAGGCTGGTTACGGCATCGTCGCTGCTGCGCACGTGGGCGCCGTCGGCCAGGATGTGGGCGTCATCGAGAATGTGCGGGGCGCCCAGCCACACCAGGCCGGGGAGCGCCAGCTGGTTGCTGGCGCCGTCCGGCGCCCACTCCTTGGTCCCGCGCACGATATCGCCGCCGCGCTTGAAGCTCGATACCGGCTGCGACGGCAGCGGCACCGCCAGTACTTCGTTCTGGAAATACCACAGGCCTTGCTTGACCGTGACGCAGTCCGGGCAGTTGCCATTGCTGAGCCGAAATTGCATGGCCGGCAGCAGCCCGAGTCGTTCTCCGGCGAGAGCGCTTTTCAGCCCTGCCGGTTCGGTTGCCTGTGTGCCTGCCGACATCAGCAGCACGCCGGCACCGAGTAAAGAACGGGTTTTCAACATAAGTTGTCCTTGAGCGTGAATGAGTAAAACCGCAAGCTTGCAAATCTACACGTGTTGCGTGACATCGCCATGTTCTAAACTGCTTCAGAGCAAGAAAAAGGATGAAAAAGACACATTTTCCGGCGTTTTGTTGTGATCACGGAAACAAGTAGGCAGCTTGTGTATCATTGTCGGCAACACAAGCATCCGCTCGGCGCCCGTTGCACGACGCCCGTTGCACGGCGCCTGTTGCACGACGCCCACTTAGTCGAGCGTCCAGACGTGTCGCATTTTGATAACACCCCGCACCGGCTTGGCGCCGAGGCGCGCCGGAAGGAAGCGGCAGCGAGACAGCGCGACGATGGTGGCCTCATCCCACAGGCGATGGCCGGCGCTTTGCTCGACGCGCGCCGTGAGCACGCGGCCATCGGGCCCGATGACAAACGCAATCCCGACCGGGTCGAGATCGTGGATCCAGACGCGCGTCGTGGGCCATTGCGGCGCCGGGCAGGAACCGGCGACCACCGACGCCGGGATGCGTTCATGGGGTGATCGGGCGTACACCGGCGCGGCCAGCAACAGGCACGCGAAAAGCAGGAGATGGCGCATGAATCGGGCTGGGTCGACAGGGATACGCTTGCGAGGCCGCTAATGTACACCATCCTTGCCCGAATGGCGCCATCGGGCAAAAACTGAGATAGACTTGGCTTTTCCCAACCTTCATGACTATGTAAACACGATGGCGATCCTGTCCGAACTGGTTCTGTACCCGATTAAGTCCTGCGCCGGCATCTCCGTGCGCGAAGCCACGCTGACGCGCTCCGGCCTGTCGGTCGATGCGGTGTACGACCGCGAATGGATGCTCATCGACGAGCACGGCCAGTTCCTCACGCAGCGCGAGCATCCGCGCATGGCGCTGATCGTGCCGCGCCTGTTGTCCGACACGCTCGAGCTGCGCGCGCCGGGCATGCTGCGCCTCGAAATTCCGCTCGGCCTGCCCGACCCCGACCACGAAGTCACGCGCGAAGTGACAGTCTGGGAAGACACCGTGCTGGCCTACGACTGCGACGAAACCACCGCCACCTGGTTTTCAAAAGCGATCGGCGTGCCGTGCCGGCTGGTGCGCTTCCACGCCACCGCCACCCGTTTTTCGAGCACCAAGTGGACCGGTGGATCGGCCGAGCCGACCCTGTTCTCGGACGGCTATCCGATCCTGGTGGTGGGCCAGGCCTCGCTCGACGACCTGAATCAGAAAATGCAGGCGGCCGGGCGCGATGCGCTGCCCATGAACCGCTTCCGCCCGAATATCGTCATCGAAGGCATCGAGGCCTTCGAAGAAGACTACGCCGACCATTTTGCGCTGGGCGAGGCGCGCCTGAAACCGGTCAAGCCCTGTTCGCGCTGCCCGATTCCAGCGGTCGACCAGGCCAGCGGCGAGCCCGGTCCCGATCCGCTCGACATCCTGCGCACCTACCGCAGCAAGCCGGCCATGGACGACAAAATCTGTTTTGGCATGAATGCGATCGTGACCGACGGCGATGGCGAGCGCCTGCAGGTGGGCCAGCCAGTGACCATGACACTGGCGTTCTGAGGCCGCGGGCAGTCCTCCAAATACGACACGGCGCAGTTTTTCGTTTTCAAGGCCGGCCGGATGGCGTAAGGTGGCACAATTGTCGAGGTCGACAGGAAAACAGGTGGGAACCGTATGCATGATCCCGGCGCCGCGGCGCGCGATGTGGAAGCCGAAAACGAGTCCTTGCGCGCGCGCCTGGACTATCTGGTGGAGCAGGCCGAGCGCAATCACGAGATCATGTGCCGGCACCAGGCGTTCGACCTCGAGATCGTCGGTTCCGACAGCTTCCAGGCGCTGATCGGCACCATCTTCCGCAGCCTGCCGGCGATTGCCGGTCTCGATATCGTCACACTGAGCCTGGTCGACGAAGATGCCGACATCCGCACCGTGATGGACAAGCTGGGTGTGGACTTCAACGATTTTCCGCACATGATCTTTGTGGACGCGGTGGCGGCGCTGGGCTTCGTGCCGTCGCGCAGCGAGGTGTTCACCGGCCCGCCCAAGCCGATGCTGGGGCCTTACCATCCGGCCGGGCACCAGCCGATGTTCCCGAACCAGCCGCCCGGCCTGCAAAGCATCGCGCTGGTGCCGCTGCTGCGCAACAAGCGCCTGATCGGCAGCCTGAATCTGGGCAGCCTCGATCCGACCCGCTTTACGCCGGCCATGGCCACCGACTTCATCGAGCACATGGCGTCGATCATCGCGATTTGCCTGGAAAACGTGATCAGCAACGAGATGCTCAAGTATATCGGGCTGACCGATTCGCTGACCGGGGTGTACAACCGGCGCTACATCGACCGTCGCCTGCTGGAAGAAATCGGCCGCGCGCGGCGCCAGGCGTACCGCATTTCGTGCCTGTACATCGACATCGACCATTTCAAGCTGGTCAACGACAGCAGCGGGCACCAGGGCGGCGATGAAGTGCTGCGCGAGGTGGCCGCGCGCATCAAGGCCGAGCTGCGCCTGTCGGATGCGCTGGGGCGCTTCGGGGGCGAGGAATTCGTGGTGCTGCTGATCGATGCGAACCTCGACAGCGCGACCCAGGTGGCGCAGCGGATCTTGCAGAGCATCGCGGGCGCGCCGTTCGTCTTGTCGACTGGGGAAAGCTTGCGTATTTCGGTGTCGATCGGGGCGGCCACGCTCGATGATTTCGAGCGCGATCACGCGATCGAAGGCGTGGCGCAGGAGTTGGTGGCGCATGCCGATTCGGCGCTGTACAAGGCGAAAGAGGGCGGGCGCAATCGGGTGGTGTCGTTTACCTGACCACCAGCCCGTCGTCTCCGGCATTGCCGAAACCGACTCCCCGCCTGCGCGGGGGCGACGGCATAGGGGCTAATGCAGCAAGCGCTCCTCGGCCCGGTTCACCGCATCGGCCGACCCGCGCAGCACCACCACATCGCCCACTTCCAGCTGCGTGAGCGGCGTCACATCGAGCCGCTCCTTGCCGCGCCGGACCGTGGTCACATCGGCTCCCAGCTCGGCCAGCTCCAGCTGGTCGATGCGCTTGCCGACCGACGCCGCATCGTCGCGCAGGGTCACGGAATGGAGCCGCACGAACAAATGCTCCGGATCGTCGCTGGCGTCGCCGCTGCCATGAAAATACCCGCGCAGCGACGCATAGCGCTCATCGCGCGCGCTCTGCACCCGGTGCACCACGCGCCGCAGCGGCACGCCCATCATCACCAGCGCGTGCGAAGCGAGCATCAAACTGCCCTCCAGCGCTTCCGGCACCACTTCCGCCGCCCCCGCCTTTTTCAGCACATCGAGATCGGTATCGTCATAACTGCGCACGATCACCGGCAAGGTCGGCGCCAGCTCGTGCACCAGGTGCAGCACCTTGATCGCCGACGGCGTGCTGGCATACGTGATCACCAGCGCGCTGGCGCGGTAAATCCCGGCCGCCACCAGGCTTTCGCGGCGCGCCGCGTCGCCATACGACACATGCGCGCCGGCCGCCTGCGCTTCCTGCACCCGCTCCGGGTCCAGGTCGAGCGCCTGGTAAGCCACTTTTTCCTCGGTCAGCAAGGTCGCCAGGGTCTGGCCGCTGCGCCCGAAGCCGGCGATGATCACGTGCTTCTGGGTCGACATGGTGCGGCTGGCGATTTGCGTCAGCTGGAGCGACTGCATCATCCACTCGTTGGACGAGACCTTCATCACGATCTGGTCCGACTTGGCGATGATGAACGGCGCCACCAGCATCGACAGCACCATCGACGCCAGCACCAGCTGGATGATGAAGTCGTCGATCAGGCGCGCGCCGGAGGTCAGGTTGAGCAGTACGAAGCCGAATTCCCCCGCCTGCGCCAGCGCCAGGCCGGTGCGTATCGACACGCCATCGGACGCGCCGAACAACTTGGCCAGCACCGCGATCAGGGCGAACTTGAGCAGCACCGGCAGCACCAGCAAGAGCAGCACCAGCCACCAGTTTTCCAGCACCAGGCCGACATTGAGCAGCATGCCGACGGTGATAAAAAACAGCCCGAGCAGCACATCGCGGAACGGCTTGATGTCTTCTTCCACCTGGTGCTTGTACTGGGTCTCGGAGATCAGCATGCCGGCAACGAACGCGCCCAGCGCCAGCGACAGGCCGGCGTGCTCGGTGATCCAGGCCGCGCCCAGGGTAATCAGCAGCAGGTTGAGCATGAACAGCTCCTGCGAGCGGCGCTTGACGACGATGGTGAACCACTTGCGCATGATCTTCTGGCCGATGAACAGCAGCAGCACCAGCACGATCACCGCTTTCACGCCGGCCCAGGCCAGCGTTTCGGCCAGTTCCTCCGGAGGTTTGCCGAGCGAAGGAATCAAGATCAGGAGCGGCACCACCGCCAGATCCTGGAACAGCAGGATGCCGATGATCTTGCGGCCATGCCCGCTTTCGAGTTCGAGCCGCTCGGTCAGCATCTTGACCACGATCGCGGTCGAGGACATGGCCAGCGCGCCGCCCAGCGCGAACGCGGCCTGCCAGGTGATTTTCAGGCCAGGCAGCTGGGTCGCCAGCAGCCAGCCAAACAGCATGGTGGCGACGATGGTGAGCACCACCTGGGCCATCCCCAGGCCGAACACGATGCGCCGCATCGCCATCAGCTGCGAGAGGGAGAATTCGAGCCCGATCGAAAACATCAGGAACACCACGCCGAATTCGGCCAGGGTTTCGGTGGTTTTGCTGTTTTCGGCCAGTCCCAGGGCGTGCGGGCCGATCAGGATGCCGACGGCCAGGTAACCGAGCATCGGCGGCAGGTGCATCATGCGGAAAGCGACCACGCCCAGTACGGCGCTGCCTAACAGAAGGAGGGTGAGTTCTAGTCCTGAAAACATGCGGTGCCGTGTAAAGAAATGGTAAAGGCCCCGAGAAACCACGGGGTAACCACGATTTCTGCGTCTGGCAAGTTTTTTGCTTTCGCAATTCGTTTATACTTCTGCCATGAGTGTAACCCATGAAAAAACAATGCTGAAAGCTTTTGACAAAAACCTCACGCAACGCGCCATGCAACTGGCCCGCGAGACGCTGGAAATCGAAGCGGACGCCATCCGCGCCCTGCACGCGCGCCTGGAGACCGACGACAGCGTCGGCCAGGCCGTCGGCCTGCTGATGGAGTGCGGCGGGCGCGTGGTCGTCTCCGGCATGGGCAAGTCGGGCCATATCGCGCGCAAGATCGCCGCCACCCTGGCCTCGACCGGCACCCCGGCCATGTTCGTCCACCCGGGCGAAGCGGCCCACGGCGACCTTGGCATGGTCACCGCGCAGGATGCCTTCATCGCCATCTCGAATTCCGGCGAGACGGCCGAGCTGATGTCGATCCTGCCGATCATCAAGCGCATGGGCGCGCCGCTGATCGCCATGACCGGCAACCCGCAATCGAGCCTGGCGCTGCTGGCCGACGTGCACCTCGACGTCTCGGTGGCCAAGGAAGCCTGCCCGCTCAACCTGGCGCCGACCGCCAGCACCACCGTCACCCTGGCGCTGGGCGACGCGCTGGCCGTGGCGCTGCTCGACGCCCACGGCTTTAAAGAAGAAGATTTCGCCCGCTCGCATCCGGGCGGCGCGCTGGGACGGCGCCTGCTGACCCACGTGCGCGACGTCATGCGCAGCGGCGACGCGGTGCCGGCCGTGACTGCCGATGTGTCGCTCTCGGTGGCCCTGCTCGAAATCACCCAGAAGGGGATGGGCATGACCGCCATCGTCGATGACGCCGGGCGCCCGGTCGGCGTATTTACCGACGGCGACCTGCGCCGGCTGATCGAGCGCGTGCAGGATTTCACGAAGATCACCATCCGCGACGTGATGCACGCCGACCCGCGCCGGGTCGGTCCCGACCAGCTGGCGGTCGACGCGGTGGCCATCATGGAACAATTCCGCATCAACCAGATGCTGGTGGTCGACGCCGACGGCAAGCTCGTTGGCGCCCTGCATATCCACGACCTGACCCGCGCCAAGGTGATCTGACATGACCGAGCCCGCAAACCAACTGGCCCACATGCAGCGCGCCGCCGCCGTCAAGGTCATGATTTTCGACGTCGACGGCGTCCTCACCGACGGCAGCCTGACCTACGGCCCCGATGGCGAAGCGACCAAGACCTTCAATGTGCTCGACGGCCTGGGCATCCAGCTGCTGCAAAAGAGCGGCGTGGCCACCGCCATCATCAGCGCGCGCCAGTCGCCGATCGTGGTGCGGCGCGCCGCCGACCTGGGCATCATGCACGTCCACCAGGGCATCCACGACAAGCGCGTCGCCTTTGCCAAATTGCTCGCAGCGACCGGCGTCACCGCCGCGCAGTGCGGCTACATCGGCGACGATGTGATCGACCTGCCGCTGCTGCTGCAGGTCGGCTTTGCCGTCACCGTGCCGACCGGGCATCCGGAAGTGCAGTACCGCGCCCATTACGTCACCAAGGCCGGCGGCGGGCGTGGCGCGGTGCGCGAAGTGTGCGACCTGGTCATGCGCGCGCAAGGCACCTACGACGCGGCGCTGGCGCCGTACTTCGCCTGATGCACACCACAGGAGACCACCATGCATAAGCGCACCGCACACCGCTGGCGCCTGACCGCGATCATGGTGGTCGGGACCTTCTTCGCCTTCGGCACCTTCTGGCTGGTCCAGCTGGCGCAAAACGGCGACGCCACGGTCGATCCGAACACCTTCAAGAATGAACCCGACTACATCGTCGAACAATTCAGCTTCGTGCGCATGACGCCCGAGGGCAAGCCGCGCTACCTGGTGTCCGGCGCCAAGCTCACGCACCGCCCGATCGACGATTCGTCCGATGTCGAGCTGCCGGTGCTGCAGGGCGTCGCGCCCGGCCAGCCGTTCACCACCATCACCTCGCAGCGCGCGCGCATCCGCCACCCCCAGAACCAGGCCGACCTGATGGGCGACGTCAAGGTGGTGCGGCCCGAGTCGCCCAACAACCGCGCGATGGAACTCAAGACCGAAGCATTGACCGTCTTTACCGACGAAGACCGCATGACGTCCGACCAGCCGGTCCAGGTCACGCTGGGCAATTCCACCATCAGGGGAACCGGCATGGAAGCGAACAACGCGACGCGCGAGCTCAAGTTCGCCAGCCGCGGGCAGATCGTGTATCCACCGAAAGCGGCGCGCGCAGCGCCAACCATCACAGGTAAACCACAATGAAAAAATTCCTAGCCATCGCCCTGCTCGGCCTGGCCGCGGCCACCGCGTCCGCCGAAAAGGCCGATTCCGCCAAGCAGGCGGTGATCACTTACGATTCCCTCGAGACCAATGAAGTGACCCAGGTGACGATCCTGACCGGGAACGTGGTCGTCACCAAGGGCACGCTGATTCTCAAGTCGGACCGCGCCGTCATCAAGGAGACCCCCGAAGGCGACATGTTCGTGACCCTGACCGCCAGCGCCGGCAAGGCTGCCACCTTCCGCCAGAAGCGCGACGGTGGCCCCGACCTGTGGATCGAAGGCCAGGCCCAGCGCATCGAATACGATGAACGCAACGACATGATGAAGCTGTTCTCGAACGCCAGGATCCGCCAGCTCGAGGGCCAGAAACCGACCAACGAAATCGAAAGCGAATTCATTTCCTACGACAGCCGCAAAGAAGTGTTCGTGGCGCGTAATGACGCCAGCGGCGTCAACAAGCCGGGCCAGGGGCGTGGCACCATGATCATCGCCCCGCGCAAGCCGCGCGCCGCGCCGGCCACGCCGGCGTCCAGCGCGCCGGCGGTGACGCCCGCACCAGCGCCGGCGCCCGCGCCGACCACCACGCCAGCTGCGGGAAATCCATGATCGAACCGAAAAATTGCGGCAGCACGCTGATCGTGCGTGGCCTGCAGAAAAGCTACGGCAAGCGCCTGGTCGTGCGCGACGTCTCGTTGCAGGTCGACTGCGGCGAAGTGGTCGGCCTGCTCGGCCCGAATGGCGCCGGCAAGACCACTTCGTTCTACATGATCGTCGGCCTGGTGCCGTCGGACGCGGGCACGATCGATATCAGCGGGGTCGATATTTCGAGCCTGCCGATTCACCGGCGCGCCGCGCTCGGCCTGTCGTACCTGCCGCAGGAAGCGTCGGTGTTCCGCAAGCTGACCGTGGAAGAAAACATCCGCGCCGTGCTGGAGCTGCAAAAGGTCGATGGCAAGTCGCTCACCAAGGCGCAGATCAACGAACGGTTAGATACCCTGCTGGCCGACCTGCAGATCGAAAAACTGCGCGAAAACCAGGCCATGTCGCTCTCCGGCGGCGAGCGGCGCCGGGTCGAGATCGCGCGCGCGCTGGCGACCAACCCGCGCTTCGTGCTGCTCGACGAACCGTTCGCCGGGGTCGATCCGATCGCCGTCATCGAGATCCAGCGCATCGTGCGCTTCCTCAAGCAGCGCGGCATCGGCGTTTTGATCACCGACCACAACGTGCGCGAAACGCTGGGTATCTGCGACCGCGCCTACATCATCAACCAGGGCGCGGTGCTCGCCTCCGGTCGTCCCGACGATATCATCGCGGATGAATCCGTGCGTCGGGTCTACCTGGGCGAACACTTCCGGATGTAGGCATGAAACAGTCCCTTCAACTACGCACTTCCCAGCACCTCGCGCTCACGCCCCAGTTGCAGCAGTCGATCCGGCTGCTGCAGTTGTCGACCCTGGAACTGCACCAGGAACTGGAACAGCTGTTGAGCGATAATCCGCTGCTCGAACGGCTCGACGATCCGCTCGATCATTCGGTGCGCCTGTTGGGCGATGGCGCCATCAGCAGCACCTCGACGCCGACCGAAGCGACGCCCGAGCCGGGTGCGCAGGATGCGCCGGCGCCGATCGAAGGCGAGAATTTCGAAGGCGGCGAAGCGGACAGCCCGTCCAGCAATGACAACGATGGCGAGTGGGGCGACCTCGGTCGCGCCAAGACGCCCGACGACGAGGATTCGCGCCCGCAGCTCGAAGCGTCAAGCACCACCTTGCGCGAGCACCTGATGGAGCAGATGCGCGTGACCGTGCTCGAAGCGCGCGACCGGGCGCTGGTCGAACTGATCGTCGACGCCATCGACGACAACGGCTACCTGACCGAGTCGCTCGAAGAGATCCACGAGCGCATGCCGCCCGAGCTGGAGATCGAGATCGAGGAACTGCGCACCGTGCTGGCGCTGCTGCAAAGTTTCGATCCGAGCGGGGTAGGCGCGCGCAATGCGTCCGAATGCCTGGCGCTGCAGATCCGGCGCATGCCCGGCGTGCCGATGGTGACGCGGCGCATGGCGCTGACCATCGTCGAAAACCACCTGACCTGGTTCGCCCAGCGCGAATTCAACAAGCTGAAAAAAGCGCTCGATTGCGACGATGAAGACTTGCGCGAGGCGCAGACCGTGATCCGCCAGTGCAATCCGCATCCGGGCGCGGAGTTCGCGTCCGACGTGTCGGATTACGTGGTGCCGGACGTGATCGTGCGCAAGGCGAAGAACGGCTGGTCGGTGATGCTCAATAACGACGTGATGCCGCGCCTGCGCGTCAACAGCATGTACGCCGCGCTGCTCAAGCAGGGCAAGGGCGAAGGGCAGATGGGCGCGCAGCTGCAGGAAGCCAAATGGCTGATCAAGAACATGCGCCAGCGCTTCGACACCATCTTGCGGGTGGCCGAAGCGATCGTCGAACGCCAGCGCAATTTCTTCTCGCACGGCGCGGTGGCGATGCGACCGCTGGTGCTGCGCGAAATCGCCGACACGCTCGGCCTGCACGAGAGCACGATCTCGCGCGTGACCACGCAAAAGTACATGATGACGCCGCACGGCATGTTCGAGCTGAAGTATTTTTTCGGCAGCCACGTGGCCACCGAAGCGGGCGGCGAAGCCTCGTCGACGGCGATCCGGGCGCTGATCGTGCAGCTGACCAGCGCCGAAGATCCGAAGAGCCCTCTGTCGGACAGCAAGATCGCCGACATGCTGGGCGAGCAGGGCATGGTGATTGCGCGCCGCACGGTCGCCAAGTACCGCGAAGCGCTCAAGATTCCGCCGGTCGCCCTGCGCAAGTGCCTGTGAACGGACGAACAGGCTGGCGCAGCGCCTAGAAGAACTCCGGGTAGTCGCGCAAGAGCGACTTTTCCAGTTGGTCGACGTTGCCGAAGAAGTCGAATTCCCCGCCGCTCGAGATGCGCCGTCCCGCATCCCAGCTGCGCCAGGCGCGCTGTGTATCTTCGCTCCTGTAAAGCGCCATTGCCATGCCGCCGTAGGCTGACGCCATTGCCGGATTGGCCTGCAGCGCCTTGGCGTACAAGGCAGCCGCTTCGCGGTACCTACCCAACGCTTTGAGGTTATCGGCTTCAAACAGCATCAGGACGTGTTGCTTGCGCGTGGTGTGCTTGCGCAGGTCCTGCAGCGTGACGTTGGCCGCTTCCAGTTCCGCCGTGGTCTTTTTGTCGTCCATGACGGCATCGAGCCGGATCACCTCCGGGTTGGCCTTCCCCAGCGCGCGTTGCTCTGGCGTGCGCGTGATCGAAGCGCCCCCCGAGAATATCCATTCGTTCAAGCCCAGCACGGCGTCCAGTGGCCGATTATCTGCGTGCGCCTGGGCGATTTCGCGCTCGACCGCCTGCCTGGCCGCAGCCGTCGGCGGGGCCGCGTCGACGGCGGCCTTGTCGAGCACCTTGTCGATCTCGTCGCCCTGCGACGCACGCGGCTTGTAGGCGGCCAGACTGTAAGCGGCCGGCGCGCCTTGCTTGACCGCGCTGACCGTATAGGTGCGCGTTTCACTGTAGCCTTCGATCTGCTTGTGGTACGTGACCAGGATGGCCGGCAGGCGCTGTTGAGCGGAGAGCCGCGTCAGGACGCGCGGGTGGGCGCCGAAATTGCGCAGGACGCGTGCGAACATGGCAGCGTCGGCGGCGCTGACGCTGGTTCCGCCGGCGCCAATACTGGCCATGCGAACGCCGTTCACTGCCAGGACCGTGGCGCCGCCTTCGGTCGACTCGGTCAGCGTACGCGCCTGTTCCTCGAGCGACAGATTGTTTTCCAGCTCGATCACACCGTAGGCCGGCGTGAAGCTGTCCTTCTTTCTGATGGCGAGCAGGCGATAGCCAATGGTGTCGAACATCGAATACCTTACATAGCTGCGGCTTGCCTGGTCGATCTGGTAGCGGCGCCGCGTCACCAGGTCGAGGATCGTGGTTTCCTTCTTGTCTTGCACGGTCAGATAGCGTTCGCCCTGCGTGACCTTGAATGTATGCGTTTCGTTCGGTATGGGGACGCCGCCGCGCGTTGCGCCAGTGTAGTTGACGGCGACGTGCAGGTCATAGGTGATGGCGGCGCACGCCGGCGCGCCAGCGGCGCCCAGGGTGCCCAGCATCGCCAGGCGCAGCAGGGAAGTGGAGGTGTATCGCGTGAACATGGTGGCCCGCTATGGTGGTGATAGACGTGCCATTATAGGACGAAGGACTTGTCGTAACGCTATCTTCTGGCGGTCAGCCGGCGGCTGCGCGCAGGGTAGCGCGGCCCTGTACCGCCGGTATCGGCCTGCCATCCTTCTTGCGGGCCGTCCGACTCCCTCGCGCCGGCTCAAAAATATTCCGGATGCTCGCGCAGCAGCTTTTGCTCGAGCTCATTGACGACGTCGAAGAAACCGCTGTCTTTGCCGTTGACGATGCGCCGGCCCGCGTCCCAGCTGCGCCAGGCGCGTTGTATGTCGTAGCTTTCGTACAGCCCATTTCCCATTTCGGCGTAGGCCATGGCGATGCCCGGATGGGCGCGCAGTACGCTGGCGTACAGCGCGGCTCCTTCGCGCCGCTCGCCCAGCCTGGTTCTGTAACTGGCTTCGTACATCGTCAGCACGTGCTGTTCGCTCTTAATATACTTGCGCATTTCCTGCACCTGGCGCAGCGCCGCTTCGAACTGCGCCTTTGTCGTCGGTGGTTGAAGGAGCGCCGTCAGCTCGCGCATGTGCGGGTCGGCGTTGAGCTGCGCTTTTTGCTCGGCCGAGGTGTCCTGGGCGGGTTCGCCGCTGGAGTAGAACCATGCCAGTTTGCTCAGTAGCCCGTCCAATGGACGCTTCTCGGCGAACGCGCGTTCGGATTCGGCGTAAGCAGCCTGCCTGTCCGCGGCCGTCTTCGGCGCCGCCTCAAGCTGTGCCTTGTCGAGCACCTGGTCGATGTCGTCGCCTTGCGGCGCGCGCGGTTTGTACGGCGCCAGGTCGTAGCTGGCCGGTGCGCTTTGCGTCAGCGCGCCGACCGTATAGGTGCGCGACTCCTGGTAGCCCTTATAGGTGTGATCCATGACGAAGCTGGCCGGTATGCGCTGTCCGGCCTGAAGGCGCGCCAGGATGAGCGGGTGGCCGCCGAGATAATGCATCATGCGCCCGAACAGGGCCGCGTCGTTGGCGCTCACCTTGGCGCCGCCGCCGTTCAGGCGTGCCAGCCGGTGGCCGTCGACGGCCAGCACGACGGCGTCGCCGTCAGCCGATTCGGACAGCTTGCGCGTGCTTGAGGCGACCGACAAATTGTGTTCGTCGTATACCCGGTCGGCGCCCGGATTGCCGGTCCCCGGTGTGTTCGCGTTGCCGCCCAGGCTCGCGCGGTATTTCAGTTCCGCCGTACGAAAGCCGACTTGATCGAACAGCGAATAGTCGACATAGCTGCGTTGCGCCAGGTTGATGCGGTAACGGCGCCGCTTGGCCATGTCGTAGATCAGCGATTCGCTCGGGTTGGTCAACGATATATAGCGTTCGCCCAGCAGGACCTTGAACTGCAGGAGTTCATCGGGCGGGACCTTGGCGCCCGACCCGTCGGGCGTGTTCTTGACGTCGATGCGCAGGTCGAAACTGAGGGCGGCGCACGCCGGCGCGCCGGCGCCGCACAGGGCGCCCAGCAGCGCCAGGCGCAGCAAGGGGGAGGTGGTGAGTCGTGTGAACATGATAGCCCGGCGTGTCTGGTTAAAGAGGGACCATTATATGAGGAAGAGATTGTCGTAACGCTATCTTTTGGTGGTGAGCCGGCGGCTGCGCACAAGGTAGCGCAGCCCTGTACCGCCGGTATCGGAGCGCCATCCTTCTTGCGTGCGGGCCGTCCGACGCGGTCGCGCCGGCTCAAAAATATTCCGGATGCTCGCGCAGCAGGTTCTGCTCGTGCTGGTTCACAGCTTTGAACAAGTCCAGCGCGGGCGCCATGCGCCGTCCCGCGTCCCAGCTGCGCCAGGCGCGCGGCGTTTCGTACATCTTGTAGAGCGCGTCGCCCATATCCTTGTAGGCCCCGGCCAGCGCCGGATTGGTGCGCAGGACGCTGGCGTACAAGGGCAAGGCGCCGCGCACGTCTCCCAACTTGCCGCGCAAATTGGCTTCGAACAGCATCACGATGTGCTGCTTGCGCGTGCTCGACTTGCGCAGTTCCTGCATCTTCGCGACCGCCGCTTCCAGCTCCGCCTTCGACTTGAACCGCATCAAACCCAGATAGGCCTGGGTGGCCGGATCGGCGCGCAGCAGCGCCGTGCGCTGCGCAGTCGGTTTCATCGGCTCGCCGCTGACAAACGACCATTCGGCCATGCCGAGCATGCCGTCGAAGATGCGCTTGTCGGCAAACGCCTGCGCAATTTCGGCCTCGAACGCCTGCTTGACCGCCGCCGTCGGCGGCGCCGCATTCGCCTGCGCCTTGTCGAGCAACTGGTCGATCTCGTTCCCTTGCGCGGTGCGCGCGGTGTACGGCTTGAGGTCGTAGCTGGCCGGGGCGCTGTGCTGGAGCGCGCTGATGGTATAGGTGCGCGCCTCGCTGTAGCCAATCTGCTTGTGATGCATGACGAAGCCGGCCGGCACCCGCTTTTCGCCCGACAGGCGCGCCAGCACCAGCGGATGGCCGCCGAAACGGTAGCGCATCATGCGCTCGAACTGGGCCGCGTCGCTGGCGCTGATGCTGGTGCCGCCGGCCGGGATGCGCGCCAGCGGGTTGCCGTCCACCGCCAGCACGGTGGCGCCGGCCTCGGTCGATTCGGACAGCTTGCGCCCGGCCGCGGTGAGCGAAAAATTATGCTCGTCGAAGACCGGGTCGAACACCGGCCCGACCCCGGCCTTGCGCAGGTTCTCGCCGAGGAAGGCGCGGTTAAGCAGTTCCGACTTGCGAAAGCCGACGCCGTCGAACAGCGAATAGTCGACATAGCTGGCGCTGGCCAGGTCGACCTGATAGCGACGTCGCTGCGCAAAATCGTAGATCGTCGATTCGCCCGCCGCGCTCACCGACAGATAGCGTTCGCCCAGCACCACCTTGTACTGCTTGATGTCGTCCGGCGGCGGGTTGTCGCCATGCGTGGCCACCGTGAATCTGGTGGCCACGCTCATGTCGAAACTGAGAACGGCCAGGGCCGGCGCGGCGGCGGCGCACAGGGCGCCGGCCAGGGCCATGCGCAGCAGGAAAGTGGGGGCGGTTCGCTTGAACATGATCGGCTCGGATAAATGGCGGGGGGACGATTCTAGGCGAAAGCGCCGGCCGCAAAAACGATGATCCGCTTTCTGCTACTTTTCGATCCCGCCGGTATCGCGAGCTTATACCGCACAGAATATATCGGGTATTTTCCCTTGAATCTTTCCCGCTTTGTGCTTACCTTGTGCTATGCCAAATAACTGATACACTTGGTTCTACACGAGAGAAAGTTGCTCGGGTACAAAATGAAGGAGTTGAATCCCATTAAACCCATTAATCGATTGGCAATTTTGCGGACGTAACAGCATCACATCGTCCGTGCGGTAATAAAGCAGTTCCTCTGCGCTGCCAAGCGTACGAACCGACAGTAACAAGAAGTGCCATTATCATTAGGAGTGTGTGTATGAATCTCACAATCAGTGGACATCATCTTGAAGTAACGCCAGCCATCCGTGAATACGTACAGAGCAAGCTTGAGCGCGTAAGGCGCCATTTCGATCAAGTGATCGATATCGCAGTCATCCTCACCGTCGATAATCTGACGGAAAAAGAAAAACGTCAAAAGGCCGAGATCAACCTGCGCCTGTCGGGCAAAACCGTGTATGTGGAAAGCCTGTCGCACGATCTCTACGCCGCCATCGATACCCTGGTCGACAAACTGGATCGCCAGGTCATGAAGTACAAAAACAAGGTCCAGGACCACAATCACCAGGCCATCAAGCACATGCCTGAAGAAATGCCTGAAGAAACGCCTGAAGAAGAGACGCCGTCGGCCGCATAAGCAGGCCCCGTCCCATTCGCCAAGGGGCGCCCGCGTGGCGCCCTTTTTGCATCCATGCGCGATAAAATAGCGCTCCTTTCTTCTTCCGGCCAGCCCCCATGAGCGAATTCGTCCAGACCCGCATTGCCAATCGTACCGGCGTGATTACCCTCGACCGTCCCAAGGCCCTCAATTCGCTGTCGCTGGCGATGGTGCGCGACCTGGCCGGGATCCTGGGCGCATGGCGTAATGACGCCGCCATCGACGCCGTGGTCATTGGCAGCAGCAGCGACAAAGCCCTGTGCGCCGGCGGCGATATCCGCTTTTTCCACGATTGCGGCCATGCCACGCCAATGGGCGGCAGCGCCTTGCTGGAAGATTTTTTTACCGAAGAATACGCGCTCAATCACCTGATCCATTTTTATCCCAAGCCGTATATCGCGCTGATGGATGGCGTGGTCATGGGCGGCGGCATGGGCATTGCCCAGGGCGGGCCGGAATGCCGCATCCGCATCGTTACCGAAAAAACCAAGGTGGCCATGCCCGAGGTGAATATCGGCCTGTTTCCGGATGTGGGCGGCAGTTATTTTCTGTCGCGCGCGCCCGGGCAGCTGGGCCAGTACCTGGGCCTGACCGGGCTGACCATCGGCGCGGCCGACGCCTTGTACGTGGGGTTGGCCGACCTGTTCGTGCCGCAGGCGCGGATGGCCGAGCTCAAGGAGCTGATCGACGCCACCCCGGGCGCCGGCCTGCGCGCGGCCATCGCGGCGTTCGCGGCGCCGTTCGCCCTTGATGCGGGCGCGTCCACCCTGCAGGCGCAGCGCGATGGCATCGACCGCCATTTCGGCGCTGCCTCGGTGGCGGCCATCATGGCCTCGCTCGAAGGCGACGACGGCGAGTTCGCGCAAAAGGCGCTGGCCGCGATGCGCCAGCGTTCCCCGTTGATGATGTGCGTCACGCGCGAACTGCTGCTGCGCGGCGCCGCGCTCGACGTCGCCGACTGCCTGCGCATGGAACGCAGCGTGGTGCGCCACAATTTTGAACACGGCGAAGTGCTCGAAGGCGTGCGCGCGCTGGTGATCGACAAGGACAATGCGCCCAAGTGGAACCCGGCCAGCCTCGATCAGGTCGACGCGCCGATGATCGAGCGCTTTTTTGCGCCGGTGTGGCCGGCGGCGGCGCATCCGCTGCGCCATCTTGACTGAACCGGCGTAGTCGCCATGGCGTATGACCTCGTCGCCGGTCCCGGCAGCGAGCACGGGGAAGCGCCCGATGACGCCACCAGCATCGACTTGCACGACCTGCCGGCCCTGGCTCGCCTTTTGCGGCGCGGCCATTGCGATTTCCTTGAGCGGATTTCGCACCTGGCGCAGGACCAGGCGTTCGACCTGCGCCAGGTCGACGCGGCCCTCGACTGCCTGCTGCCACTGCGGCACGCCAGCCTGCATCCGGACGAACGCGCCTTGCTCCACAAGCTGATCGGCGTACTGTCGTTTGCCAGCCGCACGCAGCAAGGTCTGTACGGCATCTGCGACTGAACCGGATGTGGCTTGACCTTATGCGACAGTTGTCGCATACTTGCCCCATCAGTCACAATGTGGAGCATCATCATGTCAGTCATTCCTTCGGTTTCAGAACTGAGCCTGCTTAAAGTCCTCTGGAAAGACCAGCCACTGAGCGCGCGTGAACTGCACGAGCGCGCCGTGGCGGAACTGGACTGGTCGTTTTCCTCGACCCGCAAGACGCTCGAACGCATGCTCGACAAGCAGATGGTGGCGCAGGACATGCAGCACGGCGTGCAGGTCTACCGCGCCCAGCTCGACAAGGTGAGCACCCTGGCCGCTTTCGCCCACGACTTCGGCCGCCGCGTGATGGAAATCGACGCGCCGCTGCCGGTCAATATGTTCACCGGCAGTAAACTGGTCGACCGGCAGGAGCTGGCCGAACTCGAACAGATGCTGCAAGACTGGCCCGACGCGAAGGACTGAGCATGTTGAACGCGATCGCCTTTTCCTTCCTCAAAGCGAGCATCACCTGCGGCATTGCCGCCGCTGTCATCCTGGCGCTGCTCACGCTAGCCACGCGCGTGTGGCCGGTGCTGGCCGGGCACCGTTCGGTGTGGCTCTGGTCGCAGGCCGCCATCGCCTGCGCTTTCGTGCTGGCGCTGCTGCCGCAAAGCGCCAGCTACAGCGTGGTGCCCGCCATCGAGATCGCGCGTCCCGCACCAGCGGCCACGCAGTCTTTCGTGCAGCCGCAGTCCGATGCGTACGAAGCCGATGGCCTTGACGACGACATCGACCCGCTCGAACTGCTGGCGCAAGCCTGGCTGGCGCTGTACGTGGCCGGCTTGCTGGCCGCCAGCGCGCGCTGGGTGCATGCGCAGCGCGGCCTGCGCGCCTTGCTCCATCATGCCCGTCCGCTCGATACGAAGGCATTGGCGCAGCACGCCGGCTTCGATGGCGAGCCGGTGGCGGCCTTGCTGCGGCGCGGCCTGCGCGTCTGCGAAACCGATGCCTCCATCTCGCCCATGCTGGCCGGCCTGGCGCGTCCGCACCTGCTGCTGCCGCGCCATCTGCGCAGTTTCAGCGACGAGCAACAGCGCCTGATCGTCGCCCACGAACTGACGCATTGGAAGCGCCGTGATCCCCTGTGGCTGCACGCCAGCATGCTGCTGCAAACGCTGTTCTGGTTCAATCCCCTGTTCGCGGTGCTGACCCGGCGCCTGAACTGGGCGCAGGAACTGGGATGCGACCACGCCGTGCTGGCCGGCCGTCCCACGCAGCAGCGCAAGCAGTACGCGGCCGCGCTGGTGGCACAGCTGAAGGTGCAGCAGGACAGACTTGGCGCGGGCATCGCCTTCGGCCACGGAAGTCCCGCCTCGCTGCGCGCCAGGGTCGGCCTGATCCGCGAGCAGGGCTTGCGCGCCCCCGGCTTGCCCGGCAAGGCCGCGGTGGCCGCCGCGCTGGCCTCGGTGCTGGGCGCGAGCCTGTTGCTGCAGCCGGCGTTTGCGTGGCGCGCGGCGGAACCCGGCGTGCCGGCGCCGGCGGCCAGCGTCGCGGCGCCCGCCGCCGGCGCGCCGCAGCAGTGGCAAATGCCGCTCGAGCGTGTGCGCGTGACCAGCTTTTATGGCGCCGCGCGCAAGAAGCTGGACGGCGGCCATCACGGCATCGATTTCGCCGCCCGCACCGGCACCCCGATCCTGGCCGCTGCCGGCGGCACGGTGATTGCATCGACCGCGCAGTACGAGGGCGGGCCGCAGTACGGCGACGTGGTCCTGATCGAACACGCCAACGGCGTGCGCTCGCTGTACGCGCACCTGAGCGTGCGCTCGGTCGAAGCGGGCCAGGTGGTGCGTGCCGGCGAGACGATCGGCCTGGTCGGCGCAACCGGCAAAGTCACCGGCCCGCACCTGCATCTGGAAGCCTTCAGGGATGGTGAGCGCATCGATCCGCAGCAAATGTTCACTGGCCTCGACGCGCTCGCGACCTCCCAGGCGCTGCGCAAGCGTCCCGCCAGGCTCTAAACACCTCCTTGGTCAAGCGCGGTTTTCCGTGCGGCGCAGCAGCGCCGTGCGAGCGCGCTCGTCCCTCCACAGCACTGAAGGAAACCCATGCAGATTCGTCCGTATGCCTGCGCTTGCGCGCTGGCTTTATCGTTACCGGCGCTGGCCGAAGAAGTCATTCCCAAGATCGAAATAGCCGGTGCGCGCTACGACCAGCGCAGCGAGGAAACCGCCGCCAGCCTGGTGGTCGGGCGCGAAGAGCTGATGCGCCACGGCGACCGCTCGCTCGGCGATGCGCTCAAGCGCGTGCCCGGCATTACCATCGGCGACGGTGGCGGGCGCACCAGCGACATCCGCCTGCGCGGCCTGGGCAACGGCTATACGCAAGTGCTGCTCAACGGCGTGGCCGCGCCAGCCGGCTTTTCGCTCGAATCGCTGGCGCCGGAACTGATCGAGCGCATCGAGATCGTGCGCGGCGCGTCGGCGGCGACCAGCATGCAGGCTATCGCCGGCAGCGTGAACATCGTGCTGCGCAAGTCGGCCACGCGCCTGCGTTCC
Organism: Massilia rubra; assembly: GCF_011682065.1. Classification (GTDB taxonomy): domain Bacteria; phylum Pseudomonadota; class Gammaproteobacteria; order Burkholderiales; family Burkholderiaceae_D; genus Telluria_A; species Telluria_A rubra. Next base: position 99,804 of record NZ_VUYU01000005.1, read on the forward strand.
ACCATCAAGGCCGGCGTGGACACGCAGCACGGGCGGCGCTCGCCGAGCCTCTCCGGAGAGGTGAGCGGCAAGAGCGATGCGTTTTCTTACTCCGTGCCGGTCAGCCTGTCGTATGCGCCCGTGCCGGCGCCGTCGCGCGAAGAAGAAATGGCACCGGGCCTGCGCCGCAGCACGCTGCTGAACGAAATCAACACCACGCGCCTGGCCAGCCTGTCGCCGCGCGCCAACTGGAAGCTTGCCAACGGTGACACCCTCGGCTTGCAGGCATTTATCAGCAACAGCCGGCGCGCTACCGACGCCTGGGCGCTTGAAACCACCCACATCGGCGCGCCGACCCTGCACCCGCAACGCGCCGCCGTGTTCAATATAGCGGCGATATGGCTGCGGACCGACCTGGAATGGGCGCGCAGCCTGGGCGAGGGCGCGCGCCTCGAAGCCAAGGGCGGCATCCACCGCAGCCGGCGCGAATCCGACTTCGAGTTTGGCGACATGATGAACGGACGGCGCGCGCCGGCGCTCAGCTTTGTCACCTCCGACTTGCGCGAGGGCGGCTACCACCTGGGCGCCACCTGGACGCGGCCTTTCGGCGGCGGCCACGTGCTCAGCGCCGGCTGGGATGGCGCCCACACCACGCGCAGCCAGACCCGCGTGGGCAGCGAGCGCGATACCTTCGACGAGGCGCCGGAGCTGAGCGACAACCGCTATCGCGGCGTCATCGACCGCTTCGGCGCATTCGCGCAGGATGACTGGGAAATCAGTCCGGCGTGGTCGCTCTCGGCCGGCGCGCGCTGGGAAACGCTGCGCACCTCGGTCGCGCAAGCCGGCGTGGCGGCGGTCAGCCAGCGCAGCGCGATTCCCGCGCCGGTGCTGCAGGCGCTCTACAAACCGGCCGCCGGCCACCAGCTGCGCGCGGGGCTGGCGCGCACCTACAAGGCGCCCACCATGGGCAGCCTGATCCCGCGCCGCTACACGGTCGACAACAACAACAGCCCCACCAATCCGCACAGCGAAGGCAACCCCGCGCTGCGGCCCGAAAAAGCCTGGGGCCTGGACATCGGCTACGACCGCCAGGTCGGCAAGGATGGCTTGCTGGCCGCCAGCGCGTACCTGCGCAAGATCGATGACGTGACGGTGACGCGCTTGTTCCAGGATGGGACGCAGTGGGTATCGACGCCGGCCAACCAGGGCAAGGCGAGCGCGCGCGGCATTGCGCTGGAAGCGAAGCTGCCGCTGCCCGGTTTTGCGCAAGCATCGTTAAATGGCAACGTGGCGCGCAACTGGTCGCGCATCGACAAGGTGGCGGGGCCGGATAACCGGCTGGCGGACCAGTCGCCCTTGGCGGCCAGCGTGGGCATCGACGTGCGCACGGCGCTGGCGTTTGGCGCCAGCTTCACCTACGAGCGCGGTGCGCGCACGCGCTACGCGCCCGAATGGAGCGAAGCGAACGGCGGCACGCGCCTGCTCGATATGTATGTCTTGTGGGGAGGGGGCAAGCAGACGCGCTTGCGGGTCGGGCTGACCAATGTGCTGGACCGGCCGCGCGTATCGCAATCGACCTATGGCAGTCGCAGCACCCGGCGCGAACTGATGCCCGGCACGGCGTTGCGCATCACGTTCGAACACGATTTTGAACGGCTCAAATGAGCCGATGAAGTCAGCCTGATACTCAGGACTGTTCGCGGTGCCGCAGCACGACTCTTTCGGTCGGGCTGAAGTAGGCGGCCAGGCGTTCGGCCATGTACACCGAGCGATGCTGGCCGCCCGTGCATCCGAGCGCCACGGTCAGGTAGCTGCGGTTGTCGGTCTTGAACGACGGCAGCCACTTCTCGACGAAGGCGCGGATATCTTCCAGCAGATCGGCGGCGCTGGGCTGGGCGTCCAGAAAAGCGATGACCGGCGCGTCCATGCCGGTGAGCGGGCGCAGGGTCAGGTCGTAATAGGGATTCGGCAGGGCGCGCACGTCGAACACAAAGTCGGCGTCGAGCGGCACGCCGAGCTTGAAGGCGAACGATTCGAAGAACAGTGTCAGTGGCGCGCGCTCGATCTCGACCAGTTCCTTGATCCACGCGCGCAGCTTGTTGGCCGACAGGTCGGACGTGTCGATCACATGGCCAAGCTGCTCGATCGCCGACAGGCGCTCGCGCTCTTCGAGAATGCACTCGATCAGCGTGCGGCGCGAGGCCGGGTTTTCGTCGGGGCGCAGCTGGTGCGACAGCGGATGGCTGCGCCGCGTTTCGGAAAAGCGCGCCACCAGCGAGTGTGTGTTTGAGGTCAGGAACATGACTTTGATGTCGTGTCCCTGGTCTTTCAGCAGGCGGATATTGGCGGGCAGTTCGACCAGCGACTGGGCGCTGCGCGCATCGACCGCGACGGCGGCGCAAGCGGTGCCGTCGGCGATGAGCGCGTCGATCAGGCTCGGTAACAAGGCGGGCGGAAGATTGTCGACGCAGTAGTAGCCTGCGTCTTCGAGGACATTGAGGGCGACCGATTTGCCCGATCCGGAAATACCTGTAATGAGTACGATGCGCATAGGCCCGATGATACCCCATGCGGGTGAGCTTTGCTCAAGCACTATGCATCATTCTCACGAGGCAACAGAGATTTTACAACGGCCGTGGTGCTTACCTGTGCATACAGCTAGGTTCAATCGGAACTCATGGCCTGGTGAAGCAGGGAATTCACGGAGCACCGCTCCGTGCCTGCGCAACGGTGTGCCCTTGCAAGGGCACATCCCGTAAACAGGCCTAGTCGGAACTCATTGCCTGCCGTTGCCGTTCCATGAACTCTTGCAGCGTGTCGATCCCGCGTAGTTGAAGGATCGTATTGCGCACGGCGGCTTCCAGCAGCACCGCGATGTTGCGGCCGGCAGCGACAGGGATGACGACTTTGCGAATCGGCAGTCCCAACACATCCTCGGTCGGGAACAAAAACGGCAAGCGTTCGACTTCTTCTTCCAGCGCGCTGCGGCGCACGAGATGAACGATCAATTTCAGCCGCATCTTGCGCCGCACGGCCGTCTCGCCGAAGATCGCCTTGATATCGAGCAGTCCCAGTCCACGCACTTCCAGCAGGTTTTGCAGCAGCGCCGGACAGCGTCCCTCGATCATGTTCGGCGCAATGCGCGAGAACTCCACCGCGTCGTCGGCCACCAGGCCGTGGCTGCGCGAGATGAGCTCCAGTCCCAGCTCGCTCTTGCCCAGGCCCGAGTCGCCGGTGATCAACACGCCCACGCCCAGCACGTCCATGAACACGCCATGCATGATGATCCGCTGCGCCAGTTTCTTGGACAGGTACACGCGCAAAAAGTCGATCACCTGCGCGGCCGGCAGCGGCGTGGAAAACAATGGAATATTCTGCTCGTCGCAGATGGCCAGGATGTCGGGCGGGGTATCGAGCCCCTGCGCGATGATCAGCGCCGGCGGCCCGCCGGAAATGAGTTCGCCAATCACGTGGCTGCGCGAACCCGATTTGAGGCGGTGGTAGTAAGTCAGCTCCTGATGCCCGAATACCTGGATGCGGCCGGGGTGGATCAGGTTCAGGTGGCCGACCTGGTCGGCGGCCGAGGCCACATCGCCCGAAATGAGGCGTTCGCCGCCCGGAAAGCCGGCGAACCAGCCCAGCTGAAGACTTTCGCGATTGTCGTCGTACAGCCGTTGGATGGTCAGCGGAGTTTGCAGCATGAACGGGTCTTCAGAAAAGTGAGGGCGCCAATGCGCCCGGCACCCGGAAGTTTAACCCAGTGCTTGCAGACTTGGTTGCCAATTGATGATGCGCGAGTGAACCGATTTCGGGTCCGGATCGGTCGCCAGCGCTGTGCGGAATCCGTCGTCCGAAAACATCTCGGCGATCTCGGACAAAATCTCGAGGTGCTGCTGGGTCACGTGGTCGGGAATGAGCAGGAAGAACAGCAGGTTGACCGGCTGGCCGTCGGGCGATTCGAACGGAATCGGTTCGAGCAGGCGTACAAACGCGGCCAGCGGCGACTTGAGGCTCTTGCTGCCCTTGATGCGGCCGTGCGGCACAGCCACGCCATGGCCGAGGCCGGTAGAGCCAAGGCGCTCGCGCGCAAACAGGTTGTCGGAAACGGTCGAGCGGGCGATTCCGCAGTTGTTCTCGAAGATCAGTCCGGCCTGCTCGAAAGCACGCTTTTTGCTGGAGACTTCGAGATCAAGCAACACGTTCTCGAGCGATAAAATTTTGCTAAGGTTTGTCATAACGCTGAGTATTGATGCGAGGCACGAGGGTGCTTGCGAGCCAGAATTATAGGCCTGTTTTCCAGCCGTGTAATCGGAATTTGTCGTCGATTCATGTCAAGTTCGCATTGACATATCGCAAGTGGAATAGCGATTCATGCAAGACGGGAAAACCGCTCCCAAGCCGGGTGTCGAAAATTTGAATTTCCGGCACGAAATTGAGGATTTTGCACACAAATGCTGGTCCTTGATGCAGTTCGCCATTTTTCCTGTGCTTCCTGCCCGTTTTTTCAGCGCTTGGGAAAGAGTCCGCGCCTGTTGTTCAATTATAAAGTTGGTGGCTTTCGCCTGTCGCCCGAAAAGCACACTCGTTCCCTTGCCGACCAAGGTATTCCCGCATGGCAATTCAGTCAAGCGCGCGCGCAGGGGAAAACCGGCCCCCTTGCGCTGCCTCAAACATCACTGGCGCGCGGTGCGCAGATTGGGTGGACGACCCGAGCTGAAGTTGCTGCGCCATGGGTTGATGTCCAGTCCGCCGCGCCGCGTGTAGCGCGCGTACACGGCCAGTTTTTGCGGCGCGCACTGGCGCAGGATGTCGGTAAAAATGCGCTCGACACACTGCTCGTGGAATTCATTGTGCTCGCGAAAGCCGATCAGGTATTTCAGCAAGCCGCCCTGTTCGATTTGCGGGCCGACGTAATGGATTTGTACGCTGGCCCAGTCCGGCTGGCCGGTGACCAGGCAGTTCGACTTGAGCAGGTGCGACACCAGTTTTTCCTCGACCGGCGCGCCGCCGGTGGCGGCGGTGAGCAGGGCGGGCGAGGGCGAGTAATGATCGATCTCGACGTCCAGGCGGTCGAGCAGCATGCCATCGAGTTCGCCCATCTTGACGGTGTCGAAGGCGTGCGGTTCGGTCAGGGTGATGTGGACCGGCGCGCCGAAGCCGCCGGCCAGGTCTTCGCGCAGCAGGGCCAGCAAGGCGTCGCTGCTGGACAGGCGCGTCTGGTTGAACGAATTGAGGTACAGCTTGAAGGATTTCGATTCGACGATGTTGGGCGACTCGGCCGGCACCGTGATCGTGGCGATCGCCACCTGCGGCTTGCCGCGCATGTTCAGCCAGGAGATTTCGTAGGCGTTCCAGATATCGACGCCGAAGAAGGGCAGGGTGCCGGTGAGCTGGAGTTCATCGCGCTTGCCCTGGCGCGGGATCGGGAACAGCAAGTCCGGCGCGTACTGGGTTTGGTAGGCGGAGGTTTTGCCCAGGGGGGATAGGTCGGCGGTGTTGGTCATATATATTCAGTTAAATTCAACCACCGTCGTCCCCGCGCAGGCGGGGACCCAAGTTCGATCCGCAGTTGCAGACGGCTAAACGAACTTGGGCTCCCGCCTGCGCGGGAGCGACGGTGCTTGGGTCAGAGGGCACGTGCATCACCCCAAAAACATCTTATACACCGGATTGGCGCTTTCATCCCAATGCCGGTATCCGAGCGTGGTGAGGAACTGGCGGAATTGTTCCATTTCTTCCGCCGGCACCTGCAAGCCCACCAGAATGCGCCCCACATCACCGCCTTGATTACGGTAATGGAACAGCGAGATATTCCAGTTCGGCGCCATGCTGTCCAGGAAGCGCATCAGCGCGCCCGGACGCTCGGGGAATTCGAAACGATACAGCAGTTCGTCATGGGCCAACGCACTCTTGCCGCCTACCAAATGGCGGATGTGCAGCTTGGCCAGTTCATCATGGGTCAGGTCCAGCGTCTTGAAGTCGTTCTGCTCGAAGGTACGCGCCAGCACGCCCGACTCGCCGCGGCTGGCAGTCTGCACGCCCACGAACACATGCGCCTGCGCCGCATCGCTGATCCGGTAATTGAACTCGGTGACATTGCGCGGCCCGATCAGGGCGCAGAAACGCTTGAAGCTGCCGCGCTGCTCGGGAATGGTCACCGCGAACACCGCCTCGCGCGCTTCGCCCAGCTCCGCGCGCTCGGCCACGAAGCGCAGGCGGTCGAAGTTCATGTTGGCGCCGCAGGCAATCGCCACCAGCGTTTCGCCGCGCACCGGGTTCTTGCTCATCGCCGAACGCTCGATATACGCCTTGGCCCCGGCCACCGCCAGCGCGCCGGACGGCTCCAGGATCGAACGCGTATCCTGGAACACGTCCTTGATCGCCGCGCAGATCGCATCGGTATCGACCAGGATGATCTCGTCCACGTACAACTGCGCCAGGCGGAAGGTTTCTTCGCCCACCAGGCGCACCGCCGTGCCGTCGGCGAACAGGCCCACATCGGGCAGGGTCACGCGCTCGCCGGCTTTCAGGCTGCGCGCCATCGCGTCCGAATCGGTCGACTGCACGCCGATGATCTTGATGTCCGGGCGGATCTGCTTCACATACGCGGCCACGCCGCCGATCAGGCCACCGCCGCCGATGGCGACGAAGATCGCGTGGATCGGTCCCGCATGCTGGCGCAAAATCTCCATGCCCACCGTGCCCTGGCCGGCGATGACGTCCGGGTCGTCGAACGGATGCACAAAGGCGAGATTCTGTTCTTTTTCGAGCGTGAGCGCGAAGTTATAGGCGTCGGTGTACGAGTCGCCGTGCAAAATGACTTCCACGTTGGCGCCGCCGAAGGCCTTGACCGCATCGACCTTCACGCTCGGCGTGGTGGTCGGCATGACGATCACCGCGCGGCAGCCGGTCTTGGCGGCCGACAGGGCCACGCCCTGGGCGTGGTTGCCGGCCGAGGCGCAAATCACGCCGCGCTTGAGCTGCGCCGGCGCCAGGTTGGCCATCTTGTTGTACGCGCCCCGCAGCTTGAAACTGAACACGCTCTGCATGTCTTCACGCTTGAAGTAAATCCGGTTTTCCATGCGCTGCGACAGGATCGGCGCGAATTCGAGCGGCGTTTCGGTGGCGACGTCATAGACGCGGGCGGTCAGGATTTTCTTGAGGTAGTCGATAGTCATAGTCTGCAAACAAAGTGATTCTGGGCCGGAAAATCCGGAACGCGATGCTGTTGACGCTGGACTGTGTTGTCGGCGGATGACCGAGGCTTGCAGTGCGATGCGCGGTTCCGGATGGCGGGCTCGGCGTATCGTGTCGTTGCAATAGTTTTTCCTCATTATAATGGACGGCTTCAGCAGTCCTCAAAGTGCCTCCATGATCGAATCCGCTGTCCTCTGGCTGCTCAAATTGCTGGCCGCTCCCGCGGTCGGGCTCAGCTCGGTCTTCGTGATTGCGTTTATCTCGGCCACCTTGCTGCCGCTCGGGTCGGAGCCGGCGGTGTTCGCCGTGATCAAGGCCAATCCGGGCATGTTCTGGCCGGCCATCCTGGTGGCCACCCTGGGCAATACGCTCGGGGGAGCGCTCGATTACTTCATCGGCTACCGCGCCAAGGTGGCGTTTGCAAAAGAGCGCAAGTCGCGCTGGTTCGCCTGGCTGGCGCGCTACGGCGCCAAGACCATGCTGCTGTCGTGGGTGCCCGGGATCGGCGATCCGCTGTGCACACTGGGTGGCTGGCTGCATCTGCCGTTCTGGCCGAGCCTTGGCTATATGGCGATCGGCAAATTCGCCCGCTACCTGACCATGACCACCGCCCTGTTGTATGTGCCGGACAGCTTCTGGAAGGGACTCGGCGAGTCGCTGTCGAATTTCTGGCACATGCTGTTCTGAGGCCTACAAGCTCGTTTCCAGCACAATCCGCAGTACCGTCACCGACGACGCGCGCACCGCGCGGGTGCTGCTGCCGTCAGCATCGGCGTACTCGCTGCCGCTGGTCCTGTCGCGGTGCAGCGCGTTCGCCATCGACAGGCGCAGCTGGGTTTTCGGGCTGGCCTTCCACACGCCATACAGATCGAGCACGCGTACCGGGCCGGTGTCGCTGCGCAGGTAGCGGCTCATTTGCGTGGCCCCGGTCAATTGCAGGTTCAGGTTCATCCCCGCCGTGTAGCGCGGCCCGATGCGCGCATCGAGGCCCAGATTGGCCGTTATCCGCGCCTGGTCGCCCAGGCGGTTGTCGGGCCCCGGCACCGCGTCCAGGCGCGACCAGTTGCGCGCGCCGTTGGCGCGCAGGTCCATGTCCGGCGCCGCCGGCAGCACGCTGCGCAGCGGGAAGCGGGCATCGAATTCGAGTCCAGCCACCTTGGCCTTGCCGTTGTTGAAGGGCGTGGAGATCCATGCGCCGTTTTCCTGATACAGCGTCTGCACCGTCACCGCATCGATCCGGCGCGCATAGGCCGACACGCTGACCACGCCGCTCTTGCCGAAGTAGGATTCGTAGGCCGTGTCGATCCCCCACGCCAGTTCCGGCTTAAGTGCCGGATTGCCTCGCACGTCCGGATTGGTCGGCCCGTTGGCGTTGTTGACCGTGTAGCGGCGCGGCACCAGGTTGCGGATCGTCGGCGCCTTGTAGGTGCGCGAGAGCGAAAAACGCAGCTGGTCCTTGCCATCGAGCTTCCACAGCAGCTGGGTGATGGGGCTGAGCACCGACGACTTGCTGCTCGTTTCATCGAGCGTGCGGCCACGGGTAGCCGTGCGCAGCCCTTCCCAGCGCAGGCCCAGGTACGCCTGCAGGCGCGGCGAGACGGTCCATTCATCCTGCGCGAACAGGGCCAGGCGGCCGACCACTGCGCGGTAGTCTTCGTCGAGCTGCGACAGATACTCGCCGGTGGCGGTGCTGTCGTCCTGGCGCCGCGATTCGGAGCGCTGGGTGCGACCGCCTTCCCAGCCGATGCCGATGTCGTGGCCGGGAACGAGCGGCGCCAGGTATTTTCCGCTCACGATGGCGCTGTCTTCGCGCGCGTCCGACAGCACCTTGCGCGCCAGCGTGCGCGACGCGCCCGCGCCCTGGAACAAATAATCCGATTCGCGCTTGTTGTGATTGAGGCCCGCCTTGACCGTCAGCTTGCCCTCGGTGCCGACATTGCGCGCCAGGGTGATGTCGCTGCGGGCGGAGACGAAGTTCCCTGTCAGCCGGAAATCGTTGACCGGATAGTCGGTGCTGGTCCCGGCGAACGTGGTTTCGACACTGTTGCCATGGTTGGACGCGCGCGACAGGTCGATGAAGGTCTGCCACGCCACACTGCCCCCCTGCGCCAGGGTCCAGTTCAGACGCGGCGTGAGGTTCAGGCGCGTCGTGCGGAACGAGATCGAATCGCGCAGTTCGCGCCGCGCGGCCGGCGTGCCGTCCGCGCCGGTTACGGTCTCCAGCGTCCGGTCACGGATGTCGGAACCCGTGCGCGCCATCTCGGCCGCCAGCGAATACGCCAGGTCGCCGGCACGCTCGCCCCATTGCATCGACACTGACGGCTCGCCCCGCCCCGCCAGCAGGTTGACCCCTGATTTCACGTCGCGCCGATTGGGCGCGTTACCCTTCTTGAGGATCACGTTGATGGTCCCGGCGATGGCCTGCGAGCCCAGTTCCGCCGTGGCCGTGCGCAAAATGTCGATCCGCTCGATCATCGCCGGGGCGATGCTGTCGATCGAAAACCCGGCCGCCACCGGGTCGCCGTTGACCAGCAGCTGGGTATAGCCGGCGCCCAGCCCGCGCATGCGGATTTCGCCGCCTGTCAGCGACACCCCCGGCTGGCGCTTGAGCACCGCCGACAGCGAGCTGTCGCCATACTGCGCTATCTCGTCGCGCCCCACCACGATGCGCGCGGCGGTGTCGTCGCGCCGTACGTTGGCGCCGGCGCCGTTGATTTCGACCTGGGCGATGGCGCCGCCGGCATCCTGGGCGTGTGCGGCGTGACTGAAGCAAGACAGCAGGGCAAGCGCCTGCGCGGACAAAACGAGAGAGTATTTCATGAACGGTCAAATGGTTGAAAGGGACGTCGATTGTGTCCGCTCGCGCGGTCGCGCAACACCGGAATGTGACGAGTTGCCGGAACTGGATGACGAAGGCCGTAGCATGGCAGAAAATTGGCCAGGTGGCGCTGGTATACTTTGCATCGATGATCACCGCACAGAACCCGCCCCCGCAAACCAGCCTGCCCAAGGCTTTCCTGACGATCGTGTTGATCTGGACGGTGCTGTGTGCGATCGGCGCCGCCGGCAACCACAGCGACGACCTGCAACGCGCCGACGTCAGCAGGTCCTACATGCTTATGTTCTGGCTGTGGTGGCGCGAGCACCTTTTGCTGATGGCGATGAGCTTTGCCTGCTACGCCTTGTTTACCCTGCGCCCGGCGGTGCTGGGCAGCGTGCCGCGCATCCTGGTCGCCTACCTGCTGGCCGCAGCCCTATTTACGCCGTTCGAAATGCTCAATGGCGCCATGCTCACACAATTCGATGGCGGCACGCTGACCGGACTGGCGCCGCTGCTCCAGGCCGCGCTGGCGCGCTCGGGAATCGGCCAGTTCATGGCGCTGGTGTGGGTCACGTTTACGTTCGTGGCCGTGGTGGCTGCCTGCAGCTGGCGCGAGGGGCGCCGGCGCGAACAGGCCTGGATGCGTGCGCAGCGCGATAATCTGAATCTGCGCCTCGAACTCGAGCAGCAACGCTTGCTGGCCCTGCGCGGGCAGCTCGAACCGCATTTTCTCTTCAATGCCCTCAACGCCATCAGCGCGCTGGTGCGCTCCAATGACACGCGGGTGGCGCTGGACGGCATCAACCACTTGAGTGCCCTGCTGCGATATGCGCTCGAGGCCAGCGCGCGCGATCACGTCGGCCTGCGCGAGGAGCGCCAGTTCCTGGACGACTACCTGGCCTTGCAGCGCCTGCGTTACGGCGCGCGCCTGCACGTGCGCATCGACGGCGACAGCGAGGCCGTGCTGGACGCCGACATACCGCCGCTGCTGCTGCAACCGCTGATCGAAAACGCGCTGCGCCATGACCTGGACTGCCACGAGCTCCCGAGCGACATCCGCGTCGTTTTTGCCACCGACACCAAGAGCCTGGCGATCCACGTGTCGAACCCCGCCAGCGCCGCCCGCTCGGCCAATCCCGGCCTCGGACTGGGCCTGCGCCATACGGGCGCGCGCCTGCAACTGGCGTATGGCGACAGCGCCTCGCTGCAAACGGGCGTCAAGGATGGCCGTTTCGTGGTCGATATCCGCATGCCGCTGCACGCGCCGCAAGCATGACAGTACGTGCACTGATCGTCGACGACGAGGAACCGGGCCGCATCAACCTGCGCTACGCCCTGGCCGACCATCCACGCTGGCAGGTCGCCGGCGAGTGCGCCAGCGTGGCCTCGGCCCAGGCGCTAATTAATGCGCGGGATGTCGACGTCGTCTTCCTCGATATCCAGATGCCGGGCGACTCCGGCCTGGTGCTGGCGCGCGCGCTGGCCGCCATGGCCAATCCGCCGCTGGTCATTTTCGTCACCGCGCATAACGCTTTTGCGCTCGAAGCATTCGAGGTGCACGCCCTCGATTACCTGCTCAAACCCGTGCACGACGCCCGCCTGGCCGCCGCCCTGGCGCGCGCCGAAGCGATGCTGGCGCTGCGCCAGCGGCCGGCCTACGGCGCCGCGCTGCGCGCCTGGGTCGACGCCGGCGCGCCGGAGCAGTACTGGCGCCAGGTGAGCGTGCGCTCGGTCGGGCGCATCGAGTGCATCGAACTGGCCGACGTCGACTGGATCGAAACCTGCGGTAATTACGTCAACCTGCACCTGGCCACGCGCAGCGTCATGCACCGGCTGCCCCTGAGCCGCCTGTTGCGCCATCTCGATCCGGCCCGCTTTTTGCGCGTGCACCGCAGCGCCGTGGTGCGCCTCGGCCAGGCCGCCAACCTGGAGGTGGCGGGCGAGGGCGCCTGGCGCCTGACGTTGCGCTGCGGCGCCCATGTCGCCGTCAGCGAGCGCTATGTGGACGCCCTGCGCGTGGCGATGGGCGCACGCTGAGGCGCCGCGCGATTCGGTATTTCGTTCCGGCAATGGCACTAAATGCTGAATTTTGATTGGCAGAGGGTGGCATTAAATCTCAAAACTATTGTCAATTTCTCAAATTGCCATCGTTTTGTTTGTGCGCATTCCCTGCCTCTCCTATGCAAAAGCGATGGTCCTTCCTGCGTGGTGCAGCGCAATACGCTAGAATGAACTCCCTTAGGGTCAGTCCACATAGTCCACCAATACATGAACGCCCCCGCACAAATCCAAGCACTCCTGGCCGAAACGCCAAACGGTCACGCCGCGACCCGCCTGCGCGAAATTCCCTATAACTACACCTCGTTTTCGGACCGCGAAATCGTGATCCGCCTGCTGGGCGAGTCGTCCTGGGAGCTGCTCGACGAATTGCGCGGTTCGCGCCAGACCGGACGCTCGGCGCGCATGCTGTACGAAGTGCTGGGCGATATCTGGGTGGTGCGGCGCAATCCCTACCTCCAGGACGACATGCTGGACAACCCGAAGCGGCGCCAGGAACTGATCGACGCGCTGCATCACCGCCTGGCCGAAGTCGACAAGCGACGCACCAGCGTCGACGTGCCCGATGGCGACGATGCGACCGGCGAAGTGGCGCGCGCGCGCAGCGCCAACGTGGAAAAGCTGCTCAAGGCGGCTTCCAAGGCGGTTGAGGACTTCGGCAACGAATTCCGCCAGACCTGGGACCTGCGCAAGCGCACCACCAAGGTGCTGGGCCGCTACACCGAAAAGCACAACATCTGCTTCGACGGCATGAAGCGCGTCGCCCACGTGACCGACGCCACCGACTGGCGCGTCGAATACCCGTTCGTGGTGCTCACGCCCGATACCGAAGACGAAATGGCGGGCCTGGTCAAGGGCTGCATCGAACTCGGGCTGACCATCATCCCGCGCGGCGGAGGAACCGGCTACACCGGCGGCGCCATTCCGCTCACGCCCATGTCGGCCGTCATCAACACCGAAAAACTGGTCACCCTGGGCGAAGTCGAAATGACCATGCTGCCCGGCGTGGACCACGAATACGCGACCATCCACTCCGGCGCCGGCGTGGTCACCAAGCGCGTCTCCGACGCCGCCGAAAAGGCCGGCTTCGTGTTCGCGGTCGATCCGACGTCGGCGGAAGCATCCTGCATCGGCGGTAACGTCGCCATGAACGCCGGCGGCAAGAAGGCGGTCTTGTGGGGCACGGCGCTCGACAACCTGGCCTCGTGGAAGATGGTCGACCCGAACGGCGACTGGCTGGAAGTGACCCGCATCGGCCACAATCTGTCGAAGATCCACGACGCGCCGACTGCCACCTTCAAGCTCGAATGGACCCACCCGAACGTGCGCGGCGAAGCCAAGGACGCGCCGTTCAAGACCGAGATGCTGGTCATCGAAGGCAAGCGCTTCCGCAAGGAAGGCCTGGGCAAGGACGTCACCGACAAATTCCTGTCCGGCCTGCCGGGCATCCAGAAAGAAGGCTGCGATGGCTTGATCACGTCGGCGCGCTGGATCCTGCACAAGATGCCGAAGTACGCGCGCACCGTCTGCCTCGAATTCTTCGGCCAGGCGCGCGACGCGATTCCGTCGATCGTCGAAATCAAGGATTACCTCGATGGCTTGCCGGCCAAGGGTGGCCCGTCGTTCGCCACCATCCGCCTGGCGGGCCTGGAGCATCTGGACGAGCGCTATCTGCGCGCGGTCGGTTACGCCACCAAATCGAAACGCGGCGTGCTGCCGAAGATGGCGCTGTTCGGCGACATCGTCGGCGACGACGAGAACGCGGTGGCGCAAGCCGCTTCGGAAGTGGTGCGCATCGCCAACACCCGCGTGGGCGAAGGTTTTGTGGCCGTCAGCCCGGAAGCGCGCAAGAAGTTCTGGCTCGACCGCGCCCGCACGGCGGCCATTGCGCGCCACACCAACGCCTTCAAGATCAACGAAGACGTGGTCATTCCGCTTAACCGCATGGGCGAGTACACCGACGGTATCGAGCGCATCAACATCGAACTGTCGATCAAGAACAAGCTGCAGCTGACCGACGAACTGCGCGCGTTTTTCGCCGCCGGCAACCTGCCGGTCGGTAAAAGCGACGACGCCTCGGGCGAATCGATCGGCGACGAAGAGATGCTGGGCGACCGCGTGCAGCAAGCAAGCGAACTGCTCGGCGCCGTGCACGCGCGCTGGACCTGGCTGCTGGCGCAACTCGACCAGCCGCTGGCCGGCGCGCGCGACGCCCTGCGCGCCATCGGCTTGGACCGCCTCGACGTGGTGTTCGACGAGCGCCTGGCGCAGCAGCCCGGCGCCACCCTGTTCGACGTGGTGCAGGATCGCACCGTGCGCGTCTCGTGGAAGCAGGAGATCCGCGCGCAGCTGCGCCAGATCTTCAACGGCGCCGCCTACAAACTGATTCTCGACGAATCGACCGCGATCCACCAGAAGGTGCTGCGTTCGCGCGTGTTCGTGGCGCTGCACATGCACGCCGGCGACGGCAACGTGCACACCAACCTGCCGGTCAATTCCGACGACTACGCCATGCTGCAGGACGCGCACGAAGCCGTGGGCCGCATCATGAAGCTGGCGCGTTCGCTCGATGGCGTGATCTCGGGCGAGCATGGCATCGGCATCACCAAGCTCGAATTCCTGACCGAAGAAGAAATCGGCGAATTCCGCGACTACAAGCTGCGCATCGATCCGGAAGGGCGCTTCAACAAGGGCAAGCTGCTCAACCTGCCCGAGTTCGGGGCCGACCTGCGCAACGCCTACACGCCGTCGTTCGGCCTGATGGGCCACGAATCGCTGATCATGCAGCAAAGCGATATCGGCGAGATCGCCAACAGCATCAAGGATTGCCTGCGTTGCGGTAAATGCAAACCGGTGTGCACCACCCACGTGCCGCGCGCGAACCTGCTGTACTCGCCGCGCGACAAGATCCTGGCGACGTCCTCGCTGATCGAAGCGTTCCTGTACGAAGAGCAGACCCGGCGCGGCGTCTCGATCAAGCACTGGGAAGAATTCGAAGACGTGGCCGATCACTGCACCGTGTGCCACAAGTGCGTCACGCCATGCCCGGTCAACATCGACTTCGGCGACGTGTCGATGAACATGCGTAACCTGCTGCGCAAGATGAACAAGAAGACCTTCCGGCCGGCCAATGCGGCGGCGATGTTCTTCCTCAACGCCACCGACCCGGTGACCATCAACGCCACGCGCCAGGTCATGGCCGGCTGGGGTTTCAAGGCGCAGCGCTTCGGCCACAACGTGCTGAAAAAATTCGCGAAAAAGCAGACCAAGGCCCCGCTGCCGACCACCGGCAAGGCGCCCGTGCGCGAGCAGGTGATCCACTTCATCAACAAGAAAATGCCGGGCAACCTGCCCAAGAAAACCGCGCGCGCGCTGCTCGACATCGAAGACGACAAGATCATCCCGATCATCCGTAACCCGAAGGTGACCACGGCCGATACCGAAGCCGTGTTCTACTTCCCCGGTTGCGGGTCGGAGCGGCTGTTCTCCCAAGTGGGCCTGGCCACGCAGGCCATGTTGTGGGAAGTGGGCGTGCAAACCGTGCTGCCGCCGGGTTACCTGTGCTGCGGCTACCCGCAGCGCGGCGCCGGCCAGTACGACAAGGCCGACAAGATGATGACCGATAACCGGGTGCTGTTCCACCGCATGGCCAACACGCTCAATTATCTCGACATCAAGACCGTGCTGGTCTCGTGCGGTACCTGCTACGACCAGTTGGCCACCTACGAGTTCGACAAGATCTTCCCGGGTTGCCGCATCATGGACATCCACGAGTACCTGCTCGAAAAAGACGTGAAGCTCGAAGGCGTCAGCGGCACGCGCTACATGTACCACGAGCCTTGCCACAATCCGATGAAGCTGCAGGATTCGGTCAAGACCGTCAACGCGCTGGTGTCGACGGTGGACAACGTCAAGATCGAAAAGAACGACCGCTGCTGCGGCGAGTCCGGCACCTTCGGCGTGTCGCGTCCCGACATCGCCACCCAGGTGCGCTTCCGCAAGGAAGACGAGATGGAGAAGGGCGCCGACAAGCTGCGCGCCGACGGCTTTACCGGCGACGTCAAGATCCTGACCAGCTGCCCATCGTGCCTGCAAGGCCTGTCGCGCTACAACGACGATGCCGGCACCACCGCCGACTACATCGTCATCGAAATCGCGCGCCACAAACTGGGCGAAAACTGGTTGCCCGAGTACGTGGCCCGCGCCAACAATGGCGGCATCGAGAGGGTACTGGTATGAGTTGCGAACTGTGCGAACTGGCGGTCGAACCGATCTGGCGCGACGACAAGCTGTCGATCATCCTGGTCGACGACGCCGCCTATCCGGGCTTTTGCCGCGTGATCTGGAACGATCACGTGAAAGAGATGACCGACCTCGCGCCATCGGACCGCCTGCTCCTTACCGACGCTGTGTGGCACGTGGAACTGGCGCTGCGCGATTTGATGAAGCCCGATAAGATCAACGTCGCCAGCCTTGGCAACATGACGCCGCACCTGCACTGGCACGTCATTCCCCGCTACGCCGACGATGCGCACTTCCCCAATCCCGTGTGGACGGTGGCGGTGCGCGCGACCGACGAGACGACCCTGGCGGAGCGCCGCGCGCTGCTGCCGAAACTGGTGGACGACATCGTCCGCCGCATGGAAAAACCAGCATGAACCCGACCGCACTGACCGTCCACCAGAAGTCCCGCGTACTCGATATCGCCTTTGACGACGGCAGCAGTTTTTCGATTCCGTTCGAGCTGCTGCGCGTGTACTCGCCGTCGGCCGAAGTGCGCGGCCACGGCCAGGGGCAGGAAGTGCTCCAGCTGGGCAAGCGCAATGTGGGCGTCACCGCGCTCGAGCCGGTGGGGAACTACGCGGTGCAGCCGACCTTCTCGGATGGCCACAACACCGGCTTGTTCTCGTGGGATTACCTGTACAAGCTCGGTAACGAGCAGGCCGCCTTGTGGGCCGATTACATGGCGCGCCTGCACGCAGCGGGCTTCGACGGCGACGCCGGCCGCGAACCGGGTGCCGAGCTGCCGGGCGCAGACACAGCGCACAAGGGCTGCGGACACAAGCACTAAAAGGCAGACTCGCAACTGGCCGATATCCTTGTTCTTAACGCAATGATAGCTAGATGCGGATACAGTTTGCGAAAAATCCGGCAGCGGCGTAGTGTTGTGCTAACTTTGCTGCGGAGGTAACGATATGGCCGTTAACATCACGTTTCGGACTCAGTTGCTCGGAGGCGTCGCTGAGTTTTGCCATAGTAGCAAATTGCCATTTCTCGCCAATTCCTTGCATCTGGTCGAGCTTGTCGTTCTTCTGGCGCGATATATGGAAGAGGGCGTCAAGCTCGTTCCCAAAGTTTATTTGACCGATGACATGACGCTGTTGAGTGCAATGCTCCCAGGCGGCGAACGCATGAAAATCGGAACCACTACCAGGGATGTCGACGGACTCAAAACCGCAATAAAGAAATGCGCTCCGCTTGCCGCTGGCGGGTGGATGATCTACATCGAGGATTTGGCTGATACGATCGAATACGGCGTTTTCAAGGATTCCGGAAATCCCATTGCGGTGCTGGTTGATCAGGTGCTGATGATCGAGAATAACTCATTCTCGGTTGTGAAGGTTTTTCAAGTTGCTGACGATTGTGTGGAAATTCGTTCGAATCAGGGGGCTTTTCATTATGTGTTCCTGAACCATCGCAAAGAAGACACCGCGCCGCCCTTGCAATTTCTCGACGAACTGGTCCTGGCGATTGTGGCCAGTACGCAGGCCGATGTTCGCGAGGCGGCGCATGGCTATCTCACCCGCTTGTTGTTTGAAGCTCTCCGAAAATCGCACGGTTGTATCATTGCCGTCACGGACCTTGGGGAGCCGCCTGTCTTCCTGGCCGAAGACGGCGTCATTTTCGACGAGCCAATCGATTTCCCTGCATTAATCAACGAATTCAAAAAAGATCCTGCCCAACAGTCAAGACTTGAAAGCAAAGGCTATTTGCTTCAGGGGATGCTCAATTCCGACGGGATTATTTTGTTCGACAGCCGCGGGCGTCTGCTTGGCTATAATTGTTTTGTCAAACTGGAGCCCGAGGCGACAGCCGCTGCCGGCGTTGTTCAAGGAGGAGCGCGTCGACGCGCTTTTCGCAGTCTTAGTGGAAAAGTTGGAAATGACCTTCGTGCAGCATTCATGCAGTCGCAAGACGGATGGTCCGAATTTAAGGGGAGCGAACATGGATAATATGACGGTTTGGCAGCAAGAAAATGGAACGCTTCCGGCAGAGGCGAAATCGCCTGTACAAATTTCGGACTATGCATTGCAGTTGAGTACGAAGGATAAGGCTCAACTCGTTGCGGCGTTCGAAGCGCGGCACTACGAAATGGCCGTCAGTTATCTGTGGGGAAAGACCATTACCGCTTTGAAAAAAGAGCTGGCCACCGTTGGGGTGCGTCTGTTAGGGGAAATGCTCGGAAAACTGGACGTCGATGAAGATGACGACGTGGATGATATCCTGACTGTCAAGGATACGATACGTCTGGCGGAAGAGTTGGGAATTGTTTCCCCTACCGATGGCCTTCGACTCAGGCATACGTACGAATTGATCACGCACTTTTCCCAGATGGATTCTTTGGAAAGCGATGCCGAAGACATCGATGAATCGGAAGCGATATCTTCGCTAAAAGCCTGTGTGAAAGGCGTGTTGGGGCGTCCGAAAATAGAAGTCGCAAAAAAATTCGTGGATTTTCGCAAGGCGCTGGAAGGCGCGACGCTGGTTGATGAGGACCCGTACGTTGTCATGCTGAAGAGTTCTCCGTATTTTTTCTCTAAGCTCACGATCAGTGTGCTCATGAGCGCAGCGAAGAAAAATGCGGGGGGCAATTTGGACCATGCCCTTGCAAATATCAATGTGGTGGTGCCTGCTATCTGGCCAAGCTTGCGCGATACGGAAAAGTGGCAAATCGGACGTACTTACGCTGAAGCGTACGCGGATGGGAAAACCACGGTCGTGAGCGGGCTGAAAAGCGCGCTCCTGAAGGTGAAGGGTTTCGATTTCGTCCCTGAAAATCTCCGCAGCGACGCGTTTGTGAAAGCCGCCGATGCCATCATAAAAGCCCATGAAGGGCTCAATAATTTCTATAACGAAGCGTCACCCGTAAAAAACTTGGCGAAGCTGGGGACCACGATTCCGACTCCTGCGCTCCCTGCTTGCATTACCGCTTTGCTTTGCGTTGTACTGGGCAACTCATACGGCGTTGCCTGGCCCGCTGCGGAGGAAGCGTCCCAGATGCTTAACCGCCTGACCCAGGAGCGTTGGTCCTATTATCTGAACAATGTTTTCCCGGGTGATATCCGCGTGATCGGCAAATTGACGTCTGACAAGCCATTGAAACGATGGATAGATTTCGCCGAGCAGCATGGTTTCCAGGATATAGACTTGAAAGATGCTACGGTGAGTCAACTGGTACGAGCGTCTTCCGAGAAGGACGCGAGTAAGACCGCGCGGATTGCTGCTCGGTTAATGAACGACTATTACGGTCGTACGCCGCCTTGAAGCGCCACGGCATGCAAACCGGTGCAGAACTACACGATGCAGCCGACCTTCGCAGACTGCCAAATCACCGGCTTGTTTTGGTGGGAGCAGATGTACAAGTTCGATAACGCACAGGTGACCCACGGGCTACGGCCGCCGTGGCCGACCGGATGCAGGCGTGGTTCGAGCAGGAAGCGGCCGACGGCTTCAACATCATGCCGCCATCGCTGCCGGCGGGACTGGATGACTTTTCGGCGCTGGTGGTGCCCGAACTGCAACGGCGCGGATTGTCCAGGACCGGGTACCGCCACGCGACCCTGCGCGGCCACCTGGGACTGGGTGCCTAAATGCCGTCGTAGCGCGCGATGAGCATGTCGCAGTGGTGCGCACACATGTGCGGCATCTCCTGCTGCCAGAGCGCCTCCGCTTCGGCAATCCGGCCGCTGGCCTTGAACGACAAGGCCATGTAGGCGCGCAGTTCGCGGCAAGTGAAGTCGATCAGCGGACTGTTATAGCGCCGCAGTTCGGCGTACACCGATTCGAACTGCGCCAGCGCGGCATCGTGCTTGCCGTCGACTTGCAGGAGCAGTGCCCGCACCACGCGCAAGCCGGCGGCATACAAGGCCGAGCAGGCGTTCGGCTCGATGCCGGCGCTCAGGCGCCTGGCGTCGTCGTAGTCGCTTGTATAACGCATCAAGGACCACGCCAGGTCCACGCGCGCCTCGATGCTGTTGCCGCTGACGACGAGCAACTGGCGCTGGATGTCGATCTGTTTGGCGCGCTCGCCTACGGTGTCGTGGATGGCCTGGAGCTGCGTCAGGTAGGCGACAAGATCGGTATCGTTGGCATGCCCCGTGAACAATGCCAGCCCCTCGTCGATCCGCCCAAGGCCCGCCAGCAGCTTGGCTTGTTCGGCGTCGAGCATCATGGCCGAGATGCCCGCCGGTTTCGCCATGCGCAAGATGCCCAGCCACCACAGGCCGCGCGCATACGAGCGGTTGGCCCTGGCCAGCAGCACCTGCTGGTAGGCCGCCGCCGGCAGCGACGCCATGAAGATGAGCACGATGGCGAGCAACAGCAGGGCGGCGCCCGTCCACACCAGGAACGACAGGGCGAACCACAATCCGGCGATGAATGCGAGAAGTCCCGGCAGCCACGTGATCCAGCCGCGCAGCCAGGCTTTGACCATCATGAACGCCAGCGAGCTATATGCCGAATCGATCATCGCGGCGGCGATCTTCGGGTCGTTGCTGCCGCGCAGGTCGGTGTGCAGGAGGTCGTCGTTACGGATGCGGATGTCGGTGTAGCCGCTGCGCGTCAACTGCGCGTGCGCTTCGGCGACGCTGAGCGCGGCCACGGTGGCTTTCGTGACGCGGCCATCAGGGCCGATCGCCTCGTACAGGTATTTTTTCACTATGCCGCCAGCACCTGCGGCGGCACCCCGGCCGACTGCATTGCGCCGGCGCGCGCATAGATGGCGGCCGCCACCGGCGAGCCCAGTTTCACCACGAGGCGACGCCGGTCGGCGGTCGGGAGCTGCTCGTTGAGGCCCTCGAAGATCTCCAGCGGTCCCAATTCCTGGGCCTTGAGCTGCACGCCCAGGGCATCGAGCGAGGGATACTCCGCCAGCGTGGCGAGGACGTCGTCGGGATGCATGCCCGCGTGAATGACGATCAGTTGCGGCTCCAGCCGCGACCAGGTATCGACCGTCAGTTTGAGCTTGCGCCTGGTGTTGTCAAGCAGTGCCGCCTGGACGGACTCGCGCCAGGCCATCTGGTTCATTTCCAGCGCGTGGTCGAGCTGCTGGCCGTGCAAGGTGTCGGCGGCGCCCTGCGCGGCGGCGTGCGATTTGATTTCGGCCAGGGTCGGAGCGGCCTTGAGCTGGTGATCCATGCGCGCCGAATGCACGCGTTCGAACAGCACGATCAGGTTGTTTACGTCGAGCGCGCGTCCTTCCGCGGTGGAGGCAAACGCTTCGACCGCCGCGCGCCACGACGGGTTGGGCTTCGGTTCGACCGTCAGGGTGGCCACGCGCATGGCGCGCGCCGCCGGCGCGCCGCTCAGCACCCCCACCGTGCCGCCGCCGGAAAGCTTGAGGAATTCGACGAACGGGCGCATGCCGCGTTGCAGGCCCACCAGGCCGACGATCTTGTTGTCCGGGTGCTGGCCGATGATGTACACGCGCTGGTTTTCATCCGACGCGAAAGTGCCGATCAGTTTCATGCGGTGGTTGGTCATGCCCGACCAGAGTTTTTTCATCTCGGCGTAGGCGGCGGCATCTTCTTCGCCGATGTATTCACGCCCCAGCGGCTGCACGCGCAGGCGCACGCGCGCCGTTTGCTCCACCAGGTACGGTGCGTACAGCTTGAAATCGCCGGCCAGCCTGCTGACTTGACTGCGCTGCAGGTAGAGGTAAGCAGCCACTCCGGCGCCGGCCACGATCGCAAGCACCGCAATAATCATCAGAAAAGTCAACATGCTCATTCGCTAACAAAACAGGGGGAGACAGGGTAACATCAATCATCCCCCAAAAACCGCCAGCGGCCCAGCGCTCAGGTCGGTTATTGCGCAATTACAACATTAACCTTGGCCTCGCGCAGCACGCGGGCCAGGGCCTCGGGCGGTTTGGCGTCGGTGAACAGCACGTCGATCTGCGAGGCGTGCGCCATGCGCATCAGGGCCTGGCGGCCGAATTTGTCGTGGTCGGCCACCAGCCACACGGCGCGCGACTGTTCGATGATGGCCTGCGCCACCTTGACTTCGCGCGGGTCGAAGTCGCGCAGGGTGCCATCGGGCTCGATGCTCGAAATGCCGATGATGCCGATATCGACCTTGAACTGGCGGATGAAATCGATGGTGGTTTCGCCGACGATGCCGCGATCGCGCCCGCGCACCACGCCGCCGGCCAGGATCACTTCGCAGCCCGGGCTGTCGCACAGGATGGCCGCCACATTGAGGTTGTTGGTGACCACGTGCAGTCCCTGGTGATGCACCAGCGCGCGCGCCACCTCTTCGGTGGTGGTGCCGATATTGATCAACAGCGAACAGTGCGACGGCACTTGCGCCGCCACCGCGCTGGCGATGCGGCGCTTGGCGTCCACGTTGAGCACCTGGCGGTCGCTGTAGTCGATGTTCTGGACCGACGAAGGCAGGCCCACGCCGCCGTGGTAGCGCGCCAGCAGGCCCGCTTCTTCCATCAGCTTGACGTCGCGCCGCACGGTTTGGGGCGTCACTTCGAGCTGCTGCGCGAGCGCTTCGAGCGATACCGTCACCTGCTGGCGCACGGCGTCGAGAATGCGGCGCTGGCGTGGATTGAGCGTCATGTGGGTTCCTGTAAAAGCGCCAAATTTATCACAAACGAACTAAAACGAAAACAAACACATAAATTGTTGTTTCATTTTTTTCGTTCTTGTCGTATTGTTTATCTTTGCAGTGTATCCAGAATCCCCAATTGAAGCGAGAGCGACATGGACAAGGCGGGCAATATCGCGTGTGATGTATTGGTGGTCGGCGGCGGCGTGAATGGCGCCGGCATCGCCCGTGACGCGGCCGGGCGTGGCCTGTCCGTGGTCCTGTGCGAGAAGGACGACCTGGCCTCGCACACCTCGTCGGCGGCCACCAAGCTGATTCACGGCGGCCTGCGCTACCTGGAGCAGTACGAATTCGGCCTGGTGCGCAAGGCGCTGATCGAACGCGAAGTGCTGCTGCGCGCCGCCCCGCACATCATGTGGCCGATGCGTTTCGTCACTCCGGTCGACAAGGGCCAGCGCCCGGCGTGGATGATCCGCGCCGGCCTGTTTTTGTACGATCACCTGGCGCGGCGCGAACTGCTGCCCGGATCTGAAGGCATCGACTTGCGCCGCCATGCGGCCGGCGCGCCGCTCAAGCCCGACTTTACGCGTGGTTTCGTGTATTCCGACGGCTGGGTCGACGATGCGCGCCTGGTGGTGCTCAACGCGATCGACGCCGCCGCCAAAGGCGCGCACGTGTTTACCCGCACCGCCTGCGAGTCGGCGCGGCGCGAGGGCGAGCGCTGGGAAGCGCGCTTGCGCCGTGCCGACGGTTCGGCCATGGATGTCAGCGCGCGCTGCATCGTCAACGCCGCCGGGCCCTGGGCCTCGCGCTTTTTGCAGGGGACCAACCCGGGGCCGGCCGACAAGTCGGTGCGCCTGATCAAGGGCAGCCATATCGTGGTGCGGCGCCTGTTCGACCATCCCTACGCCTATATCTTCCAGCATCCGGACGGGCGCGTGGTGTTCGCCATTCCGTACGAGCAGGACTTTACCCTGATCGGCACCACCGACCTCGAATACCATGGCGACGCCGGCAAGGTCGAAATCGACCAGGCCGAAATCGACTACCTGTGCGCGCTGTCGAGCCGCTACTTCAGTAAACCGATCACGCCGGCCGACGTGGTGTGGAGCTACTCCGGCGTGCGCCCGCTGCTCGACGACGAGTCGAGCGACGCCTCCGACGTCACGCGCGACTACACCTTCGAGCTCGATGACAAGGGCGCACCGATGCTCTCCATCTTTGGCGGCAAGATCACCACCTTCCGCAAACTGGCCGAGCAAGCCGTCGACCTGATCGCACCAAGGCTGGGCAACAGCCACGGAGCCTGGACCGTCAACGCCTGCCTGCCCGGCGGCGACGTGCACGGTCCGCTGCCGGACAACCGCAGCGTGCTCGAATTCGACCGTTTCGTGGCCGACCTGCAGACGCAGTACGCGTGGCTGCCGGCGGCGCTGGTGGCACGCTACGCGCGCGCCTACGGCACCCGCATCCACCTGGTCATCGACCAGCGCAGCAGCATCGCCGCCATGGGCGCGCAGATCGTGCCCGGCCTGTTCGAGGCCGAAGCGGTGTACTGGATCGATCATGAATGGGCCACCACGGCGACCGACATGCTGTGGCGCCGTTCCAAACTGGGCTTGCATCTGCCCGCCGATGCAGCCATCGCAGTCGATGCCTGGATCACCGAATTTCGCAAGTAGAACAAGCAAATCCCGCGACAGGGATGCAGTAGCAAGAAAAGAGGAGATGAAATGCAGCTGGCATTGGAAAACGTGAGCACGAAGTATGGGGCGCAGGATCACCTGTACCCCATGTCGCTCGAACTGGTACCCGGTACCATCAACGTCCTGCTGGGCACTACGCAGGCCGGCAAGACCTCGCTGATGCGGGTCATGGCGGGCCTGGACCGGCCCACGCACGGCAAGGTGATCGCCGGCGGCAAGGACGTGACAGGCCTGCCGGTACGCCAGCGCGACCTGGCGATGGTGTACCAGCAGTTCATCAACTACCCGTCGTTCACGGTGTTCGATAACATCGCCTCGCCGCTGCGCATCAAGCGCGTGCCCGAGGCCGAGATCCGCACCCGCGTGGCGAGCATGGCCGAGCGCCTGCATATCTCGGCGCATCTCGACAAGCTGCCGGCGCAGCTGTCCGGCGGCCAGCAACAGCGCACCGCGCTGGCGCGCGCGCTGATCAAGGAATCGGCCCTGCTGCTGCTCGACGAGCCGCTGGTGAACCTCGATTACAAGCTGCGCGAAGAATTGCGCAAGGAGCTAGGCGCCCTGTTCGCTGAAGGCAAAACCACCGTCGTCTACGCCACCACCGAGCCGCTCGAAGCCTTGCAGCTGGGCGGCCACACGGTGCTGCTGCACGAAGGGCGCCTGTTGCAGCATGGCGCCACGCTCGATGTGTTCAACGCGCCGAACTCGGTCCAGAGCGCGCGCACCTTCAGCGACCCGCCGATCAACCTGATCCCGGCGACCGTCGGCGTCGACGGCATGGCCCGGGTGGCGGGCGAGCTGTCGATTCCCCTGAACGAGGCCCAGCGCCGCCAGGCGTCGCAGCACGGCGAGGTGGTGCTCGGCCTGCGCGCCCACAGCCTGCGCGTCGCGCCCCTGCATGCCGACGATTTTCCGATCCAGGCCCAGGTCGAACTGGCCGAGATCAGCGGTTCCGAAACCTACGTCCACCTGCAGCGCGGCCCGATCGGGCTGGTGGCGCAGCTGACCGGCGTGCATAACCTCGACCTCGGCGTGCCGTGCACCGTGTACCTGCGCCCGGACGACTTGTTCGTGTTCGCACCCGGCGGCGCCTTGCTGTTTGCGCCGCCGCAGATCCAGGAGGCAGTGTAAATGGCCCGCATCGAACTGCCCGACCTGGCGCATGCCTACAAACCGAACCCGCAGAGGCCCGAAGACTACGCGCTGCGCCCGATGAACCTGACCTGGGACGATGGCGGCGCCTATGCGCTGCTCGGCCCATCCGGCTGCGGCAAGACCACGCTGCTTAACATCATCTCTGGCCTGGTGCGTCCCTCGCATGGACGCGTGATTTTCGACGGCAAGGATGTCACCGACCTGCCGCCCGAGGCGCGCAACATCGCGCAGGTATTCCAGTTCCCCGTCATCTACGACACCATGACGGTATTCGACAACCTGGCTTTCCCGCTGCGTAACCGCGGCTGGAAAGAAGCGGAGGTGCGCAAGCGCGTCGAACACATCGCAGGCATGCTGGAACTGTCCGCCGACCTGAAACAGCGCGCCAGCGGCCTGGCGGTCGATGCCAAGCAAAAGATCTCGCTCGGCCGCGGCCTGGTGCGGCCGGACGTGGCGGCGGTGCTGTTCGACGAGCCGCTCACGGTGATCGACCCGCACCTGAAGTGGCTGCTGCGCCGCAAGCTCAAGGAAATCCATCACGAGCTCAAACTCTCGCTGATCTACGTCACCCACGACCAGGTCGAAGCGCTCACCTTCGCCGACAAGGTGGTCGTGATGACCCAGGGCGAAGTGGTGCAGACCGGCAGCGCGCAGGAACTGTTCGAGGAGCCGGCGCATACCTTCGTCGGCTACTTCATCGGCAACCCCGGCATGAACCTGCTGGCTTGCCCGGTGCGCGACGGCCGTGCCTATTTTGGCACTGACGCCGGCGTTGACGGCATTGCGCTGCCGGCCAAGGCACAAAGCGCGCTGGCCGGCGGCGCGGCCGTCACCATCGGCATCCGTCCAGAATTCGTCGAATGCGTCGCCGCCCAGGCAAGCGACACCGTGGCCGCCATGGTGGCCAGCGTGCGCAACATGGGCACGCACTTCATGGCCGATTTTTCCGTGGGCGGCCATACCGTCACGGCCAAGCTGCGCGCTTCGCCGGCGCGCGCCGGCGAAGCGGTGTGGCTGCGCTTTCCGCCCGAGCGCACTCTTTACTACGTCAACGACAAGCGGGTGGCCTGACATGAAAACCTATAACAACCGCGCCTGGCTGCTGGTGCTCCCGGTGATCATCTGCGTGGCCTTTTCGGCCGTGCTGCCCCTGATGACGATCGTGAACTACTCGGTGCAGGACATTCTCAGCCCGACCAACAGTGTTTTTGTGGGCACCGAATGGTTCAAGATGATCATGCGCGACAGCGAACTGCATGGCGCGCTGGTGCGCCAGCTAGGCTTTTCGATGGCGGTGCTGTTGATCCAGCTCCCGCTCGGTATTTTGATCGCGCTGACCATGCCGGCGGCCGGCTGGCGCGCTTCGCTCGCGCTGGTGCTGATCGCCTTGCCGCTCTTGATTCCCTGGAACGTGGTCGGCACCATCTGGCAGATTTTCGGCCGCGACGACATCGGCCTGATGGGCAATACCATCAACCGCATGGGCATCAGCTATAACTACACCGGCAGCGTGGTCGACGCCTGGGTGACGGTATTGGTGATGGATGTGTGGCACTGGACGCCGCTGGTGGTGCTGCTGGCCTACGCCGGCCTGCGCTCGATTCCGGACGCTTACTACCAGGCGGCGCGCATCGACGGCGCTTCGCGCTTTGCGGTGTTCCGTTACATCGAACTGCCCAAGATGCGCAATGTGCTGATGATCGGCGTGCTGCTGCGCTTCATGGACAGCTTCATGATCTACACCGAACCGTTCGTGCTGACCGGGGGCGGGCCTGGCAACGCCACCACCTTCCTGTCGCAGTACCTGACGCAAAAAGCCGTGGGCCAGTTCGACCTGGGTCCGGCCGCCGCGTTCTCCTTGATTTACTTCCTCATCATCCTGCTGTTCTGCTTTGTGCTGTACAGCTGGATGCAACGTCTCGGCACGGGAGAGTCCAAATGAAGCGCATCTCCACACCGCTGCTGGTGTTCTACCTGGTGCTGGCGATGCTGCCTATCTACTGGATGCTGAACATGTCGTTCAAGACCAACGAAGAAATCACCGGGGCGCTCACCTTGTTCCCGCGCGAATTCACGCTGGCGAACTACCGCACCATCTTTACCGATCCGTCGTGGTACAGCGGCTACATCAACTCGATGATCTACGTGATGATGAACATGGTCATGTCGGTGTCGGTGGCGCTGCCGGCCGCGTATGCGTTTTCGCGCTATTCGTTCATCGGCGACAAGCACCTGTTTTTCTGGCTGCTGACCAACCGCATGACGCCACCGGCAGTGTTCCTGCTGCCGTTCTTCCAGCTCTATTCCACGGTCGGCCTGATGGATACCCACCTGGCCGTGGCGCTGGTGCACATGCTGTTCAACGTGCCGCTGGCGGTGTGGATCCTGGAAGGCTTCATGTCCGGCATTCCGAAGGAGATCGACGAGACGGCCTACATCGACGGTTACAGCTTCCCGCGCTTCTTCTTCAAGATCTTCCTGCCGCTGATCAAATCGGGCGTTGGCGTGACCGCCTTCTTCTGCTTCATGTTCAGCTGGGTCGAGTTGCTGCTGGCGCGTACGCTCACTTCGGTGGACGCCAAGCCGATTACCGCCATCATGACGCGCACCGTGTCGGCCGGCGGCATGGACTGGGGCGTGCTGGCGGCGGCCGGGGTACTGACCATCGTGCCGGGCGCGCTGGTGATCTGGTTCGTGCGCAATCATATTGCCAAGGGCTTTGCGATGGGGAGGGTGTGAGATGGAAAACCTGTTTTCATGGATGGCGTGGTCGCCGCCGGTGGCGATTTTCTTCAGCTGCATCGGCCTGATGCTGGCCGGGATGACGATCTGGCAGGTGCGTTCGCCGTCGATCGAACGGCGCGGCTTTTTGCCGATGGCGACCACGCGCGGCGACCGTTTGTTTATTGGCCTCTTGACGGCCGCGTATGTTAACCTCGCATGGGCCGGCCTCTCCGATTTGCATCAGGGCTTTGGCGCGGCGATCGGGTTTGTGGTGTTGTTGATTGTGATGCGCTGGGGCTGACCTGCTACCTGCGCACGGGTGGGGTACTTTCTTAACGATGTACATATAAAAAAGGCGGAGACATGAAACTGAAAATGACACTGATGGCGGCGGCATTGCTGGCCACGGCGAGCGCTTGGGCCGACACCAAGGAAGCCGAAAAATGGATTGGCCAGGAATTCCAGCCTTCCTCGCTGTCGAAGCAGCAGCAGCTCGACGAAATGAAATGGTTCATCGACGCCGCCGCCAAGCTCAAGGCCAAGGGCATCAAGGAAATCAGCGTGGTCTCCGAAACGATCGACACCCATGTCTACGAGTCGAAGGTGCTGGCCAAGGCCTTCGAGGAAATCACCGGCATCAAGGTCAAGCACGACATCATCCAGGAAGGCGACGTGGTCGAGAAGCTGCAAACGTCCATGCAGTCCGGTAAAAGTATTTACGACGGCTGGGTGTCGGACTCGGACCTGATCGGCACCCACTATCGCTACGGCGCGATCATTCCGCTGTCGGACTACATGGCAGGCGAGGGCAAGGCCTTCACCAACCCGGGCCTGGACCTGAAGGACTTCATCGGCGCGAGTTTTACCACCGCGCCGGACGGCAAGCTGTATCAGCTGCCCGACCAGCAGTTCGCCAACCTGTACTGGTTCCGCGCCGACTGGTTTGCGCGCAAGGACCTGAAAGACAAATTCAAGGCCAAGTACGGCTACGAGCTGGGCGTGCCGCAGAACTGGTCGGCATATGAAGACATCGCCGAATTCTTCACCAACGATGTGAAGAACATCGACGGCAAGAAGGTGTTCGGCCATATGGACTACGGCAAAAAGGATCCGTCCCTGGGCTGGCGTTTCACCGATGCCTGGCTGTCGATGGCCGGCGCCGCCGACAAGGGCATTCCGAACGGCTTGCCGGTCGACGAATGGGGCATCCGCGTGGCGGCCGACAAGTGCACGCCGGTCGGTGCGGCGGTCGCGCGCGGCGGGGCCACCAATTCGCCGGCGTCGGTGTTCGCGCTGACCAAGTATGTCGATTGGATGAAGAAGTACGCGCCGCCGCAGGCGGGCGGGATGACGTTCTCGGAGTCCGGCCCGGTGCCGGCGCAGGGCGAAGTGGCGCAGCAGATTTTCTGGTACACGGCGTTCACCGCGTCGATGATGAAACCGGGCCTGCCGGTGGTGCAGGCGGACGGCAAGCCGAAGTGGCGCATGGCGCCGTCGCCGCATGGCCCGTACTGGAAAGAGGGCATGCAGAACGGTTACCAGGACGTCGGCGCGTGGACGTTCTTCAAGTCGACCCCGCCGGACCGGCGCGCGGCGGCGTGGCTGTATGCGCAGTTCGTCACGTCCAAGACGGTGTCGCTCAAGAAGTCGATTACCGGCCTGACGTTCATTCGCGAGTCCGATATCAAGCACGAGTACTTCACCAAAAACGCGGATAAGTACGGCGGCTTGATCGAGTTTTACCGCAGCCCGGCGCGGGTGGCGTGGAGCCCGACCGGGAACAACGTGGCCGATTATCCGAAGATGGCGCAGCTGTGGTGGAAGAACGTGGCCACCGCGGTGAGCGGCGAGAAGACCCCGCAGGCGGCCATGGATAACCTGGCCGAGGAGATGGATGCGGTGATGGCGCGCCTGCAGCGCGCGGGGATGCAGAATTGTCCGCCGAAGCTCAATCCCAAGGTCGATCCGGCCACGTATTTGAGCGACAAGGCCGCGCCGTGGAAGAAGCTGGCCAACGAGAAGCCGAAGGGCGAGACGATTGCGTATGACGTCTTGCTCAAGGCGTGGAAGGAAGGGCGGGCGCGTTAAGTAATAGCGTTTTCGACCCTAGACCCCAAACCGTCGTTCCCGCGAAGGCGGGAACCCAAGTTCGTTGACCCGCCTGTGGCTGCGGAACCAACTTGGGTCCCCGCCTTCGCGGGGACGACGAGCTAACAGCGACCCCAGCATGACCAAATTCATTCTCGCCATCGACCAGGGCACCACCAGTTCGCGCGCGATCCTGTTCGATCGCGCCGGTCACATTCACGGCGCGGCGCAGCAGGAGTTCCGCCAGTTCTTCCCCCAGCCCGGCTGGGTCGAACACGACGCCAACGAAATCTGGCAGTCGCAACGCGCCGTCATCGACGACGTCCTGCGCACCAGCAAGGTGCCGGCCACCGACATCGCCGCCATTGGCATCACCAACCAGCGCGAAACGACCGTCCTCTGGGACCGCGCCACCGGCGAACCCGTCGCCCCCGCCATCGTCTGGCAGGACCGCCGCAGCACGCCCTGCTGCGAAGCCCTGCGCGAGGCCGGCCACGAAGCGCTGTTCCAGCAAAAAACCGGCCTGGTGCTGGACGCCTATTTCTCCGGCCCCAAACTGAAATGGCTGCTCGATAATGTCCCCGGCGCGCGCGCCCGCGCCGAGAAAGGCGAACTGGCCTTCGGCACCGTCGACAGCTGGCTGATCTTCAAAATGAGCGGCAAGCACCTGACCGACCCCAGCAATGCCGCGCGCACCCTGATGTTCAACATCCACACGGCGCAGTGGGATGATGAACTGCTGGCCCTGCTCGACATTCCCGCCGGCCTGTTGCCAGGCGTGGTGGCCAGCAGCGGCGTGGCCGCGCACACCGACGCCAGCCTGTTCGGCGTGGCGCTGCCAATTGCCGGCATCGCCGGCGACCAGCAGGCCGCCACCTTCGGCCAGGCTTGCCACAGCCCCGGCATGGCCAAGAATACCTACGGCACCGGCTGCTTCATGCTGATGCACACCGGGCAGGCGGCCAAGATGTCGCAGAACAAGCTGATCAGCACGATCGGCTGGTCGCTCCCCAACCAGACCGATTACTTGCTTGAAGGCAGCGTCTTCATGGCCGGCGCCGCCATCCAGTGGCTGCGCGACGGCCTCGGCATCATCGCGCACGCCGACCAGGTCGAGGAACTGGCCCTGGCCGTGCCCGACAACGGTGGCGTGCTGTTCGTGCCCGCCTTTGCCGGCCTTGGTGCGCCGCACTGGGATGCCTACGCGCGCGGCACCATGGTCGGCATGACGCGCGGCACCAACAAATCGCACATCGCGCGCGCCACCCTGGAAAGCATCGCCCTGCAAAGCGCCGACGTGCTCGACGCCATGCAGGCCGACGCCGCCATGCCGCTGACCCAGTTGCGCGTCGACGGCGGCTGCGCCCGCAACGACCTGCTGATGCAGTTCCAGGCCGATATCCTCGGCGTGCCGGTGGTGCGTCCGGTGGTCACCGAAACCACGGCGCTGGGCGCGGCCTTCCTGGCCGGGCTGGCGGTGGGTTTCTGGGCCTCGCAGGAAGAAATTGCCGCCCAGTGGCAGATGGAGCGCCGCTTCGAGCCCGCCATGGCGGCCGATGAGCGGGTGCAACGGATGGGCGAATGGCGGCGTGCGGTGGAGCGCTCGCGCGCCTGGAGCCAATAGGAAACGCATCGCGTACCGCTGCCGTTCGTCGCTTGTATAATGCACGCAGACAAACGGCAGCCTACTATGACAAACAGCACACATTTCGGTTACAAAACGGTCTCCGAGGACGACAAGGTCCACGAAGTGGCCAAGGTGTTCCATTCGGTCGCATCGAAGTACGATGTGATGAACGACCTGATGTCGGGCGGCTTGCACCGGCTCTGGAAAACCTTCACCATCGCCAACGCGGGCGTGCGCCCGGGCTTCAAGGTGCTCGATATCGCCGGCGGCACGGGCGACCTGGCCAAGGCCTTTGCCAAACAGGCCGGCAAGACCGGCGAAGTCTGGCTCACCGACATCAACGAATCGATGTTGCGCGTCGGCCGCGACCGCTTGCTCGACAAGGGCCTGATCACGCCGACCTTGCTGTGCGACGCCGAAAAGCTGCCATTCCCCGACAATTACTTCGACCGGGTCAGTGTGGCTTTTGGTTTGCGCAACATGACCCACAAGGACCAGGCGCTGGCCGAAATGCGGCGCGTGCTGAAACCGGGCGGCAAGCTGCTGGTGCTGGAATTTTCCAAGGTCGCCGCGCCCCTGCAAAAGCCGTACGATGTGTATTCGTTCTCGGTACTGCCGTGGCTGGGCCAGAAAATCGCCGGCGACGCCGACAGCTACCGCTACCTGGCCGAGTCGATCCGCATGCATCCGGACCAGGAAACCCTCAAGACCATGATGGAAACGGCCGGCCTGGAGCGGGTCCAGTATTTCAATTTGACGGCCGGGGTGGCGGCGTTGCACACGGGTATCAAATTCTAGGAACGGTACGATGAAAAAATTTGTTGCAAGCACGCTTTTCGCCCTGAGCGCGTTCAGCGGCGCGGCCATGGCCCAGCAGGCTCCGGCTGCCGCGCCCACCTCGGCGCCCACGTCGGAATATCCGCCCACGGTCTACATCGGCGGCGCGGTCATGCTGTTCGGCCTGGCCGGTTTCTTCGGTTACCGCAGCATCCGGCGGCGCGATGCCGCTGCCAGGCCGGCAGCGGCCCCGGCGAGCGCCAAGCCGGCGATTCCGCCCGGCGTCGATACCGGCGCCTTGCTGCGCCAGGCCAAGGCCACCTTCATCCGCATGCAAAAGACCTGGGACAAGGCCGACGCCAACGACCTGCGCCAGTTCACCACGCCGCAGGTGTACGCCGAGCTGCAACCGCAAATGCAGGCGCCCGGCGCCAGCGTGACCGACGTGGTGGCTATCGAGGCCGAACTGCTGGGCGTCGAGACGGTCGGCGAGAGCTACCGCGCCACCGTCCGCTTCAGCGGCCAGATCCGCACCGCGCCCGGCGCCGCGCCCGAGCCGCTGGCCGAGGTGTGGAATATGTCCAAGCCGGTCAAGGGCGGCGGCGACTGGAAGCTGGCCGGCATCGGGCAGCTTTCCTGATTATTCTTTCTCAAAGTAACAGTGCTGCCGGAAAAGTGCCTGCCGAACTGGTAAGATCAAAACCGCCTTGTTCCCCGGCGGTTTTGTTTTTTAAGCGTGCCCACATGTCACCACCGAACTCGTTTAGTCCCCACTCCGCGCTGATGGCGCCCGCCATCGCCGCAATCAATCATTTGCTGGCGCAGGAAGCCTGGGCCAGGGATGCGCTGGCGCCGCACAGCGGCAAAGTCGCCTGCATCGACGCCAGCGGCATTGCGCTGCGCCTGCTGGTCACGCGCGGTGGCATGGTCGAGGTCGTTCCCGCCGCGACGGAAGAGGGCGCCAACGTCACCATCCGGATCAAGCTGGCCGACCTGCCGCTGATCGCCCAGAACCGCGAACGGGCCTTTTCTTACGTCAAGATCGAGGGTGACGCCGAGTTCGCCAATACGATTTCGCAACTGAGCAAGGGCTTGCGCTGGGAAGCCGAGCACG
The DNA here is from genome assembly GCF_011682065.1 of Massilia rubra. GTDB lineage: Bacteria > Pseudomonadota > Gammaproteobacteria > Burkholderiales > Burkholderiaceae_D > Telluria_A > Telluria_A rubra. Next base: position 133,883 of record NZ_VUYU01000005.1, read on the forward strand.
ACCTCGAACGGGTGGTCGGCCCGATCGCCGCCAACCGCCTCGCCGGCGGTGCCCGCAGCCTGTTCGACGGCGTGCGCGCCTTGCACGGCAAGGTGACTGAAAACCTGGCTGAGTATTTTCTCGAAGAACAGCCCCTGCTGGTGCGCCCAAGCGCCGTCGAGGAATTCGGCGCCGACGTGAGCCGCCTGCGCGACGATGTCGAACGCACCGCCAAGCGCCTCGCGCGGCTCGAACACAAGCTGGCGCACCCAAGCGCCGCACCGGATGCGCTCAGTGCCGCCGGGCAACAGAAAACGGATCTTTAATGGTATTGAAATTCCTGCGCCTGCTCAAAATTCTCCGGGTCGCGGTCAAGTACGGCCTCGATGAAATCGCCATCTCGGGCCTGAAAGTGCCGCGCACGGCCAAGCTGATCGACAATGTGATTTTCTGGCGCGATATTTCGGCCCCGCGCGGCGTGCGCCTGCGCATGGCGCTGGAAGAACTGGGACCGATTTTCGTCAAGTTCGGCCAGGTGCTCTCGACCCGGCGCGACCTGATGCCCTTCGATATCGCCGACGAGCTGACCCATCTGCAAGACCGGGTGCCGCCGTTCAGTTCCGACCTGGCCATTGCCCAGATCACGCGTTCGCTGCGCGCCCATCCGGACGAACTGTTCGCCAGTTTCGACCGCACGCCGGTGGCGTCGGCCTCGATCGCCCAGGTCCATTTCGCCACCCTGAAAGATGGCAAGGAAGTCGCCGTCAAGGTGCTGCGTCCCGGCATGAAAAAATCGATCGACGAAGACGTGGCGCTGATGCACATCGCCGCCGAGTGGATCGGGCGCATCTGGGCCGACAGCAAGCGCCTCAAGCCGCGCGAAGTGGTCGCCGAGTTCGACAAATACCTGCACGACGAGCTCGACCTGATGCGCGAGGCCGCCAACGCCAGCCAGCTGCGCCGCAACTTCGCCGGCTCGAACCTGCTGATGGTGCCCGAGATGTACTGGGATTACTGCGCCAGCAGCGTGATCGTGATGGAACGCATGCACGGCATTCCGGTGTCGCAGATCGACCGCCTGGCGGCCGAGGGCGTGGACCTGAAAAAGCTCTCCAGCGATGGCGTGGAAATCTTTTTCACCCAGGTGTTCCGCGATGGTTTTTTCCACGCAGACATGCATCCGGGGAATATCCTGGTCTCGGTGGCGCCAGCCACCTTCGGGCGCTATATCGCGCTCGACTTCGGCATCGTCGGCACCCTCAACGATTTCGACAAGGATTACCTGTCGCAAAACTTCCTGGCCTTTTTCCGGCGCGATTACAAGCGCGTGGCCGAAGCGCACATCGAATCGGGCTGGGCCCCGCGCGAAACCCGCGTCGACGAGCTCGAATCGGCCGTGCGCGCCTGCTGCGAGCCGATCTTCGACCGACCGCTGAAGGATATTTCGTTCGGGCAAATCCTGCTGCGCCTGTTCCAGACCTCGCGCCGCTTCAACGTCGAAGTCCAGCCGCAACTGGTGCTGCTGCAAAAGACCTTGCTCAATATCGAAGGCCTGGGGCGCCAGCTCGACCCCGACCTCGACCTGTGGAAGACCGCCAAGCCCTACCTGGAACGCTGGATGGGCGAGCAGGTCGGCGTGCGCGGCATGGTCGAGCGCCTGAAAGCCGAGGCGCCGCGCTACACCCATATCCTGCCGCAATTGCCGCGCCTGGTGCATCGCGCCTTGCAGCAAGCCGCCGAGCCGTCCACCGTCAACCAGGACCTGCTCAAACTGCTGGTGATCGAACAGCAGCGCACCAACCGCCTGCTCTCGCTGGCGCTGGGCGGGGCCGCGCTGATCGTCGCCGGCGCGACGGTGGCGCTGGTGTACGGGCGCTGGGCCCATCTGTTCTGATGGGCCTGCCCGGATGAATGACTTCGCCAGCCGCGATCCGCAAGCGCCCGCCTTCTGGGACGAGCGCTTCGCGCGCGGCGTTACGCCCTGGGACCGGGGCGCGGCGCCGGCCGCGCTGCGCGCCTTTGTCGAGCGCTCCGCGCGCCCGCTGCGCACCCTGATTCCCGGCTGCGGCGCCGCCTACGAACTGGCCTGTCTGTGCGAGGCCGGGTGGGATGCGACCGCCATCGATTTTTCGCCGGTGGCGGTGGCGGCCGCCAAGGCGGCGCTCGGGCCGTGGAGCGCGCGCGTGCGCGAGGCCGATTTTTTTACCCATGCTCCGCCAGACGCGCTGGAATTGATCTACGAGCGGGCGTTCCTGTGCGCCTTGCCGCGCGCCATGTGGCCACGGGTGGCCGCGCGCTGGGCCAGCTTGCTGGCGCCGGGAGCGTTGCTGGCGGGATTTTTCTTTTTTGACGATGCGGCCAAGGGGCCGCCGTTCGGCATCAACCAAGCCGCGCTCGATGCGCTGCTGACGCCGTCATTTCGCTGTGTGGAAGATGCTGCCGTGGAGGATTCGATTGCCGTGTTCGCCGGCAAGGAGCGCTGGCAGGTGTGGCAACGCAAGTGAACCGTTCCCGCTGAGGGGGAACGGGCGTGATGCGCGCGCGGCGCGCATCACGCAGTGCTTGCTTACTTCGATGCGGCCGGGGTTGCCGCTGCCGGCTCCGCAGCGGCCGGGGTTGCCGGTGCCGTCTCCACAGGCGGCGCCGCCGGAGCGTTGCCCGACATGACAGGCGTGGACGAATCAGTCTTGATCTTGATGTCGATCTTGGCGTCCGCCTTGAGCTTGTCCAGGTAGGTTTTCATGTTGGTGCGCTGCTGCTGCTGCTTGATCTGTTCCTTGACCTGCTCAAGCGGCGGCGGTGCGATCGGGCGCGAATCTTCCAGCATGATCACGTGGTAGCCGAACTGCGACTTGACCGGCTCTTCGGTGAACTTGCCTTTTTCCAGCTTGGCCACGGCCGCGCCGAACTCGGGCACCATGCTGGCCGGATTGAACCAGCCCAGGTCGCCGCCGTTGACTTTCGAGCCCGGATCCATCGACTTGTCCTTGGCCAGGCCGGCGAAGGCCTTGGCGTCTTTTTTCAGCTTGGCGATGATGCTTTTCGCGTCAGCTTCTTCCTTGACCAGGATATGGCGCGCCTTGTATTCGGTGCCGCCGGCCGAGGTGACCATCTTGTCGTATTCGGCCTTGACCATCGCGTCGGTCACCGGATTGGCTTTCATCCAGTCCTGGATGAAGGCGTTGGCCGTCATCGACTGCTTGATCAGTTCCAGCTGGCGCGTGACGTCCTCGCTCTTGTCCAGGCCCTTCTTGATGCCTTCGTTGGCCACCAGGGTTTGCATGGTCAGGTTGTCGATGATGGCCTTGCGCAGCTCCGGGGTGTCCGGCTGGCCCTGGGCGGTGCGTTCCTTGACCATCATGTCGACCGTGGCGGTCGAAATCACGGTGCCGTTGACGGTGGCGGCAACGCCGGCAGGCGCGGCGGCCGATGCGGCCGGCGTATTCGCCGCAGGAGCGGGCGCGGCCTTGCTTGCATCTTTTGGACCGCAGGCGGCCAGAGCCAGCGCCGAGGCAGCGCCGATGAGCAGAACACGAGACTTAATCAACATCGTTCAATTTCCTTTTTCAAGTTAGCCCGGCGCATGCCGCGCAGCAGGCACGCATCTTACCATCCCCGTGGCTGGGCATTTATGCTTGCGATCTTGAAAAAGCTTATAATTCAGGGTTTTGACGATTTTTGCGGAGTATTCAATGCCGATTTACGCCTACCGCTGCGATGAATGCGGTTTTGCCAAGGATGTATTGCAGAAGATCTCCGACCCGGTGTTGACGGTCTGTCTGTCCTGTGGCAAGCCTTCTTTCAAGAAGCAATTAACCGCCGCCGGCTTCCAGCTCAAGGGAACCGGCTGGTATGCCACCGACTTCCGCGGCGGCGCCGCGCCTTCGAAAGGGACCGCCAGCGGTCCGGCCGAGGGCGGCGCAGCCGCGTCGGCTACCGCGTCGGCTAGCGCGGGCGCAACCCCGGCCGCCGCACCCGCCGCCGATTCGTCGGCGCCGGCGGCGCCCGCCAAGCCCGCAGCCACCCCCGGCAGCACGACCTGAGCCAAGGGACGCGCCGCGTCCCGTCAATCACCGAGAGCCGAATGCGTAAATATTTCATTACCGGACTGCTGGTCCTGGTCCCGCTGGCGATCACCCTGTGGGTCCTGAACCTGGTCATCAGCACCATGGACCAGTCGCTGCTGCTGGTGCCGGCCCACTGGCGTCCGGCGGCCCTGTTCGGACGCGACATTCCGGGCCTGGGCACGATCCTGACCATCGCCATCGTGTTCCTCACCGGCTTGCTGGCCAATAACCTGGTCGGCAATTACCTGGTGCGCCTGTGGGAACGCCTGCTGCATCGCATTCCCGTGGTCAGCTCGCTCTACGGCAGCGTCAAGCAAGTGTCGGACACCTTGTTTTCCTCGTCCGGCAACGCCTTTCGCAAGGCCGTGCTGCTGCCGTATCCGCATGCCGACAGCTGGACCATCGGTTTCCTGACCGGGGTGCCGGGCGGCGACGTCAAGAATCACCTGGTGGGCGACTTCGTCAGCGTCTACGTGCCGACCACGCCGAACCCGACCTCAGGATTTTTCCTGATGCTCGAACGCAGCAAGGTCATCGAACTCGACATGAGTGTCGACGCGGCCCTCAAATACATCGTCTCGATGGGCGTCGTCGCCCCCGAGCATTTGCCAACCAAAGAGAGTGCGGCGCTTGTTTCCGCGCCCGTTGAATAACCAACCTAGACTGAAAACACTATGTCCTCCATGCGTACAAACTACTGCGGCCTTGTCACTGAAGAACTGCTGGGCCAAACCGTCAGCCTGTGCGGCTGGGTACACCGTCGCCGCGACCACGGGCAACTGATTTTCATCGACCTGCGCGACCGCGAAGGCCTGGTGCAGGTCGTCTGCAATCCGGAGCAGGCGGAGATGTTCAAGGTCGCCGAAGCGGTGCGTAACGAATACTGCCTGCGCGTGACCGGTGTGGTCACCGCGCGTATCGGCAACACGGTCAACAACAACCTCAAGTCGGGCAAGATCGAAATCGTCGCCAGCGCCGTCGAAGTGCTCAACGCCTCGGTGCCGGTGCCGTTCCAGCTGGACGACGACAACCTGTCGGAAACGACCCGCCTGACCCACCGCGTGCTCGACCTGCGCCGTCCGCAGATGCAGAACAACCTGCGCCTGCGCTACAAGGTGACGATGGAAGTGCGCAAGTACCTCGACAACCTCGGCTTCATCGATATCGAAACGCCGATGCTGACCAAGTCGACCCCGGAAGGCGCGCGCGACTACCTGGTGCCGTCGCGCGTGAACGCCGGCAGCTTCTTCGCGCTGCCGCAGTCGCCGCAGCTGTTCAAGCAGTTGCTGATGGTCGCGAACTTCGACCGTTACTACCAGATCACCAAGTGCTTCCGCGACGAAGACTTGCGCGCCGACCGCCAGCCTGAATTTACCCAGATCGACTGCGAAACCTCGTTCCTGACCGAACAGGAAATCCGCGACCTGTTCGAAGCAATGATCCGCATCGTGTTCAAGAACACGCTCGATATCGACCTGCCGAACCCGTTCCCGGTGATGGACTTCGCCACCGCGATGGGCCTGTACGGTTCGGACAAGCCGGACATGCGCGTGAAGATGGAATTCACCGACCTGACCGACGACGTCAAGGATGTTGAATTCAAGATCTTCGCCGGCGCCGCCAACATGGTGGGCGGGCGCATTGTGGGCCTGCGCGTGCCGCAGGGCGGCAGCATGCCGCGTTCCGAGATCGACGCGTACACCCAGTTCGTGGCCATCTATGGCGCCAAGGGTCTGGCTTACATCAAGGTCAACGAGAAGGCCAAGGGCCGTGACGGCTTGCAGTCGCCAATCGTCAAATCGCTGCACGATGCCGCACTGGCCGCGATCCTCGAAAAAACCGGCGCCGAAGACGGCGACCTGATTTTCTTCGGCGCCGACAAGGCCAAGGTCGTTAACGACGCCATCGGCGCGCTGCGCGTCAAAATCGGCCATTCCGACTTCGGCAAGAAAGCCGGTCTGTTCGACGACGCTTGGCGCCCGCTGTGGGTGGTCGACTTCCCGATGTTCGACTACGACGAAGAGTCGGACCGCTGGACCGCGACCCACCATCCGTTCACGGCGCCGAAAGACGGCCACGAAGACATGCTCGAAACGAACCCTGGCGCGTGTATCGCCAAGGCTTACGACATGGTCTTGAACGGCTGGGAACTGGGCGGCGGTTCGATCCGTATCCACCGTGAAGAAGTGCAGAGCAAGGTGTTCCGCGCACTGAAGATCGATGCCGAAGAAGCCCAGCTGAAATTCGGCTTCCTGCTCGACGCGCTGCAATACGGCGCGCCGCCGCACGGTGGCCTGGCCTTCGGCCTGGACCGCATCGTGACGATGATGACCGGCTCGGACTCGATCCGCGACGTGATCGCCTTCCCGAAAACCCAGCGCGCCCAGTGCCTGCTGACCAATGCCCCGTCCGAAGTCGACGAGAAGCAACTGCGCGAACTGCACATCCGCTTGCGCAACGCCGAACCGAAGATCGTTTAAACTGAAAAGCACGGTTCGCCGTGCTTTTTTTTCGTCCCGATCCTGGCCTTGGTTTTTATCACGACTCATGCCCGCTAAAATTCCGGAATCCGTCCTCGTCGTCATCCACACGCCCGCGCTCGAGGTGCTGCTCATCGAGCGCGCCGACAAGCCGGGATTCTGGCAGTCCGTCACCGGTTCGCTCGACGCGCCCGATGAACCGCTGCCGGACACCGCCGCGCGCGAACTGTTCGAGGAAACCGGGATCGTGGCCGATGGCGGCCGCATCGCACTGTGCGACTGGCATTTGTCGAATATTTATGAGATTTACCCGGTCTGGCGGCACCGCTACGCGCCGGGTGTGACGCACAACACCGAACATGTGTTCAGCGTGTGCGTACCGCGCGAGACGCCCATTGTGTTGAGCGCGCGCGAGCATTTGCAGCATGTCTGGCTGCCTCACGTGGAGGCGGCCGACCGCTGTTTTTCATCGTCCAACGCGGAAGCGATTTTGCAACTGCCGCGTCGGCTACCGCGCGGGGTTAGCTGAGCGGCAGGGCAGGGTTGCCGATGCCTTAGGCGATTGGCATCGTGTTGCCAATCAGTGCTATATCGACCTCCGCCGACGGCGTCTCCAGCCACGCCGCGCTGGCCGGGACCGGCGTGGTATCGGCCAGCAGCTCGGCCTTGATGCGTGCCAGATCCCATGTCACGCCATCGGCAAAACTGATTTTCTGCAGTGGATTGTACCAATTCGATGTTTCTTGCCATATGAAGCTCTCCACCCGAATCTGGTCGGTGGTGCCGGCGATCTTGATGAGCAGGGCGTGGCCCGCTGCGCTCAGTTGCAGATCGCTGCCAGCAATGCCGGCCTTGAACTGCAGCGTATTGACCGTGGTGGGGCTTGACTCCGCTTCGCTGGCCTTGACCGTATCCTGGCCGTCGCCCTTGCCGAACACGTAGGTATCGTTGCCCAAGCCGCCCTGAAGCTCATCCACTCCCTTGCCACCATCGAGCGTATCGTTGCCGACCGCGCCATTCAAGATGTCATTCCCACCACGACCAGTTATCTTGTCGTCAGCGTTGGTGCCGCCAATCATGTCATCAATTTCTGTTCCATTGAACAACTTGGCCTCAATTGCCGGGAGATCCCAGCTGGTGCCATCGGGGAAGGTAATCCGTTGCAAGGTATTGTGGGGATTGGCTGTCGTTCCGTCTGTCAGAAAAGTGGGAAAAGAGATCTGTCCACTTCCGTCGAGGAACCTGACCATCAACGTCGTTGCCCCACTCCTCAGTTGAATATCGTCGGGAAGTATGCCCGCTTTGAATTGCAGCGTGTTAAATCCATTTCCTATTGAGCTGCCGACGAAATCGACATCATCGTGCCCGTCTCCATGGCTGTATACATACGTATCGTCGCCCGCGCCGCCTTGGATCATGTCTGCTCCGGCGCCGCCCTCCAGCGTGTCGTTGCCTCCGGCGCCAAAAAGCCGGTCCGCCCCATCCTGGCCGTAGAGTCGGTCGTTGCCCCCTGTGCCATTGAGCGTGTCGTCAGCGCTGGTTCCTGCATACAACTTCGCATTGATGGCCGCCAGGTTCCAGCTACTGCCGTCGGCGAAGAGGAACTGCTGCAGCGGGTTGGTGTAGGTATTGGCAGCCGGTAGGGGCACGTAACCATGTGCCGTCAACTGGTCGGTGCCGCCTTTGATCTTGATGATCAGCGTACTCTCGTTCGCCGTCAGTTCAATGTCGCTGGGCAGCACGCCTGCCTTGAACGAGAGCGTGTCGACCGAGCCCGTTTGCTGGTCAAGGTCGGTAACGATGGTGTCCTGGCCGTCGCCTTTGCCGAACACATACGTGTCGTTGCCGGCGCCACCATACAGGCGATCGTTGCCAGTGCCGCCATCGAGGGTGTCGTTGCCGCCGTCGCCGCTGAGAGAGTCGTTGCCGCTGCCGCCGTCGAGGACATCGTTCCCCGTTTTGCCGCTGAGCGCATCGTCGCCAGCGCGGCCGCTGATGCGATCGTCCAGGTAGGTGCCGTTGCGCGTGTCGGCCAATTCGGTGCCGGCGTACAGGGCCGTGCTGATGGCCGCCAGGTCCCAGGTAGTCCCGTTCGCAAACGCCATTTGCTGGAGTGGATTGGCGGTGTTGGTCATGCTATTGCCGTACAGGAAACCGTCGATCCGCACCTGATCGGTGCTGCCGATGAGATTGATGAGCAAGGAATTACCGCTCATGTCGAATGCGATATCGGCCGGCAGCACGCCAGCCTTGAAGCGCAGGGTGTTGATCTCGCCGAGCGGGCGCACGCCGGCGTCGAATACGATATCGCGCCCGTCGCCGCGCCCGAAGAGGTAGGTATCGTTGCCGCGGCCGCCATCCATGATGTCGTTGCCGGCACCTCCGTCGAGGGTGTCGTTGCCGGCCAGGCCGTACAGCTTATCGGCGCCGGCCAGGCCGTTGAGGACGTCGTCGGTATCGCCGCCGGTAAGGGTGTCGTTGCCCGCAGTGCCGAGATAGGCTGCCGCGGTGACGGAAAGAAGGGCGTCGCGCGTGTTGGTATGCATGTGATTTTCTGGGTTATTGTTGAGCTTGCCGATATGGCTATCTACATTGTCAATTTTGAGAAACTTGACTTTAAGATAATATCACTATGGAAATTAATTCGAAATGAAATCTTAACATTTGAATAATTTGAAGGAAGGCGATCCGACCGGCATGCCGGGCGCCGGCCGGATCGGCGCTCCCGCGACTGCGCGCAGGATGCGCCAGCGGAAACCGGGCGGCAGGGTGCTGGCCAGTTTCCCGCTTTTTGCCAGGCTTACATCACGAGCGGCACGGCGAGGCCGACCAGGCCGATGTCCAGTTCGGGCGCCGCCATGCTGGCGAACGATGGCGATACCGGGGCCGGTGTGCTGTCGGCCACCAGTTCCGCATTGATCCTGGCCAGATCCCAGCTGACGCCATCGGCGAACTTGATCTGTTGCAGCGGATTGGCCGGATTCGGCGTGCTCGTTTGCGACAGGAAGTTGTAGACCGTCAGCTGGTCGGTGCCGCCGGCGATCTTGATCACCAGGCTGGTGCCCGACTTGCCCAGTTGCAGATCGGCGCCGGCGATGCCAGCGTCGAATTGCAGGGTGTCGATCTCGCCCGCTGCCGTGCTGTTGTTCCCGGACAAAATGTCCTGGCCATCGCCCTTGCCGAACAGGTAAGTGTCGTTGCCACTGCCGCCGTTGATCTGGTCGTCGCCGTTGCCGCCACGGATAGTATCGTTGCCGGCCTTGCCGTCGATCGTATCGTTGCCACCCTGACCATTGATGACGTCGGACTTGAAGGTGCCTCTGATCTCCTCGGCGCCGCCGGTGCCGGCGTACAGCACGCTTTCCACCTTTGCCAGGTTCCATACGGTGCCGTCGGCGAAGCGAATTACTTGCAGCGGGTTACCGGCGTTGGCGGTATCGTCCTGGGCCAGGAAACTGCCGACCTGGACCTGATCGCTGCCGCCAGCGATCTTGATGAGCAGATTGTCGTACGACGTTGCCAGCGTGATGTCCGCTGGTGCAATGCCCGCCTTGAACTGCAGCACGTCGACCTTGCCAAGCGAATAATCGTAGGTGGGCATCAAGGTATCGACGCCATCGCCGCGACCGAACAGATAGGTATCGCTGTCGCCGCCGCCTTTGATCGTGTCGTTGCCCAGGCCGCCATCGATGGTATCGTTGCCAGCGTTGCCTTCCAGGAAATCATTCCCGCCCAAACCGAACATGATATTGGCATTCGCGGTGCCGGATACGCGGTCCGCGCCGGCGCTGCCGCCGTACAGCTGCGATTCGATCTTGGCCAGGTTCCAGGCGGTGCCGTCGGCAAAGCGAATCTGCTGCAGTGCATTGATGTCGGTGCTGGTATCGTGATTGGGCATGAATTGCTCGACCGTCACCTGATCGGCGCTGCCCTTGATCTTGACCACCAGGGCGCTGTAGGGCGACGCTTCGAGCAGCACGTCACCCGGCAGCACGCCTTGCTTGAACTGCAGCGTGTCGATGCCGCCGCGGTTGTAGACGGTGATGTTGTCCTGGCCATCGCCTTTGCCGAACAGGAAGGTATCGTTGCCGTCACCGCCGTTGAGGGTGTCGTTGCCGCTACCGCCATCGAGGGTGTCGTTGCCGGCGCGGCCTTCGAGCCTGTCAGCGCCACCGAGCCCATTGATCAGGTCGGCGCCGCTGGTGCCGCTGATGGTGTCGTCGGCGTCGCTGGTGGCGTTCAGTTTGGCGAGAATGGCGGCGGCGTCCCAGCTTGTGCCGTCATCGAAACGGATTTGCTGCAGCGGATTGAAGGAATTGCCGATATCGTCGCCATTGAGGAAGAAACTGACCGTGACCTTGTCGGTGCTGCCCTTGATGCTGACGATCAGGTCCGACAGGTAGCGGCTCAGGATAACGTCGCCAGTGGCGATGCCAGCCTTCAATTGCAGGGTATTGAGCTTGCCTGGCGCAGCATCGTCCACGGCGCGGATATCGTCCTGGCCATCGCCTTTGCCGAACAGATAGGTATCGTTGCCGATGCCGCCATTGATGACATCATTGCCCGCACCGCCATCGATGGTGTCGTCGCCGCCTTTGCCGTCGATCCAGTCGTTGCCGCCCTGGCCGCTGATCAACTCGCCTTTGACCGTGCCTTCGAGGCGGTCGGCATCCTTGGTTCCCGAATACAAGGCAGCTTGCATGGCAGCCAGGTTCCAGGTCGTGCCGTCCGCAAATTTGACTTCCTGCACTGGATTGTAGGGCAGGGCCGGGTCGTTTTGGCTCAGGAAACCCTCGATCGTCACCTGGTCCGAGCTATCCTTGAGCTTGAACACCACGCCGCCATAGCCAACCGGGCCCGGGGTGACGATGACGTCACCCGGCAAGACGCCCTCCTTGAACTGGAGCGTGCCGATGCGGCCAGGTTCAAGGCTCCTGCCTGTCGAGATGGTGTCCTGGCCGTCGCCTTTGCCGAACAGATACACGTCCTTGCCGAAGCCGCCCGTGAGGCTGTCGTTGCCGGCGCCGCCGTCGAGCGTGTCATTGCCATCCTCGCCATACAGATCGTCGTTGCCGCTGTTGCCCAGCAACAGATCGTTATCGCGCCCGCCTTCCAGGCGATCATTGTCCGCGCCGCCATCGAGCGAGTCGCTTCCCGAGGCGCCATACAGCCGGTCATCGCCGGCGCCGCCGTCGAGCTTATCGTCGCCCTCGTCGCCCGACAGGCTGTCGTTGCCGCTTGCGCCGGACAATTCGTCGTTGCCGAGACCGCCGATCAGGGTGTCGGCGTCGGCGCCGCCATCGATGGTGTCGTTGCCAGCTTTGCCGTCGAGCAGGTCATTGCCGCCCAGGCCGGTCATGGCGTCGCCCAGATACGTACCGGCGCGCACGTCGGCACTGGCGGTGCCGGCATACAACTTGGCCTGGATCTCGGGAAGATTCCATGTATTGCCGTCGGCAAAGATAATCTGTTGCAGCGGATTGGCGGTGTTGGTCGTGGAGTTTCCATACAGGAAACCATCGACCCGGAACTGGTCGCTGGTGCCGGCAATGTTGATCAGCAAGGAGCTGCCGCTCATGTCGAAAGCCAGGTCGGACGGCAGCACGCCGTCCTTCAGGCGCAAGGTATTGACTTCGCTCATGGGACGCACATCGGTCATGTAGACGATGTCGCGGCCGTCGCCACGGCCGAACAGGTAGGCATCGTTGCCCAGGCCGCCATTGAGGAAGTCGTTGCCGGCGCCGCCGTCGAGGATGTCGTTGCCGGCCAGGCCGAACAACTGGTCGTTGCCGGCCAGGCCGATCAGGGTGTCATCGGCTGCGCCGCCGTTGAGCGTGTCATTGCCGGCCGTGCCGTTGAGCTGGGTGGTGATTGCAGCGTTGATCGTGGTCGTAGTCAGGGGCATGAATTTCTTTCTGGCGGTGGAGAGGTCGATTAAGTGGAGCGGAATTGCTTGGACAGCATGAGGAAGTCAGCGTGTCGCTTGGCATCTCTTCAATTGTGTACGTGCAGAAAAAATATCATCTGAGCAATGACGTCAAACTTCAAATTTGAGGAAAATAATCAACTGCGACAACACCTGATTTCTTTACAGCAGTGCGAGAAAAACAGATATGCAAGTGCAAAATAATTCGTTCCGTTTCCGGCGCGCCCGCGCTAGGCTCGGATCATGAAAAACGACCTTCCCGAACCTGCCAGCTGCCGCGCGCCGCACTGGAACCTTGGCCCCGTGATCGAGCAACTGCGCGTCTCACGCGAAGCCACGCATAACATCCGCCACCACGGGCGGGTGCGCGAGTTGCCCTCGCGCGAAGCCCTCACCGTCATCGTCAATGGTCTGTCGGCAGCGCTGTTCCCGACCCATTACGGACGCCCCAACCTGACCGACGAAAGCATCGACTACTTTGTCGGCGACACCCTCACCACCACCCTGAACCGGCTGGTCGAACAGGTACGCCGCGGTTTGCTGTTTTCGGCCGCGCCGGATCTCGCCGGCGACGAAGAGCTGGAGCAGCAGGCAGCGGCCATCACGCGCGACTTCGCCGCCGCCCTGCCGGACATCCGCGCGCTGCTGGTGTCGGACGTGCAGGCCGCGCTGGCGGGCGACCCGGCCGCCACCTCGGTGGCCGAGATCATGCTGTGCTACCCCGGCACCATCGCCATCCTGTACTACCGCTTCGCGCACCGCCTGCACCAGCTGGGGGTGCCGTTCCTGGCGCGCCTGGTGTCGGACATCGGCCACTCGCTGACCGGAATCGACATCCATCCGGGCGCGCGCATCGGCCCGAGCTTCTTTATCGATCACGGCACCGGCGTGGTCATTGGCGAGACGGCCATCATCGGCCAGCGCGTGCGCCTGTACCAGGCCGTGACGCTGGGCGCGAAGCGCTTCCCGGCCGACCAGAACGGGGTCCTGATCAAGGGCGTGGCGCGCCATCCGATCGTCGAGGATGACGTGGTGATTTATGCGGGAGCGACCATTTTGGGACGGATTACCATCGGCGCCGGTTCGACCATCGGCGGCAATGTGTGGCTGACCGACAGCGTGGCGCCGGGCAGCACGGTGTCGCAGGCGCAGATGCGCAGCGACTAGCGCGTTACTCCAGTCATTATTCAGATCGCGTGCGCCACTTCCAGGCGGTGGAGTATCGCCACCTTGAGCGGCGTTTGCGCGCTGTCGTTGCGCAGGCGAGGGCGCGCCAGCGGCACCGCAAATTCAGCCGCCACCGGACCGGCGGCGCTATCGAGCAGCAGCACGCGGTCGCTCAGGTGCAGCGCTTCGTCGATGTCGTGCGTGACCAGCAGCAAGGTGAGCGCATGTTCGCGCGCCACGCGCGTGAGCAAATGCTGCAGCTTCATGCGGGTAAACGCATCGACCGCCGAAAACGGTTCGTCCAGCAGCAGCACGCGCGGACGCCCGAACAGGCCGCGCGCGATCGCCACGCGTTGCGCCTGCCCGCCCGAGAGCTGCTTGGGCAGCGCGCCGGCATAACCCTCCAGCCCCACTTCTTCCAGCAGGCGTTCCATCGCACCGTCGTTGCTTGCGGCCGCGCCCTGGCCGAAGGCGATGTTCTGGCCCACCGTCAGCCACGGGAACAGGCGCGGTTCCTGGAAGATCACGCCGATGTCGCGGTGCACGCCCGTCTGCGCCACGCCATCGTGCAGCACCTGGCCTTGATACGCGCGGTCCAGCCCCGCCGCGATCGACAGCAAGGTGCTCTTGCCGCAGCCGCTGGCGCCGATCAGGCTGACGATCTCGCCGGCGTGCAGCCGCAGGTGGGTGTCGCGCAGCACCTGGCGCGCGCCGTGGCGCTTGTCGGCGATGTGGACCTCGAGCAGTGCTGTCATGCGGCGTCCCGCTCGACATGGTTGTCGCGCCAGGCCAGCAGATGCTTTTCAACGAGCTGCATCACGCTGTCGCTGGCTTTGCCCAGCACCGCCAGCAGCACGATGGCGGCGAGGACGATGTCGGCGCGGCTGGTTTCGCGTCCGTCCGAGAGCAGGTAGCCGAGGCCTTTGCTGGCGGCGATCAGTTCGGCCGCCACCATGAACATCCACGCCAGGGAGAGGCCATTGCGCAGGCCCGTCATCAAGGCCGGCAGCGCGGCCGGCAGCAGCACCCGGCGCGCCAGCGCGAACCGGCCTAATTGATACAGCCTTGCCACTTCGACCAGCTTGCGGTCGACACCGCGAATGCCGGAGATGACGCCCATGTAGACCGGGAAGAAGGCGCCGATTGCGATCAGCACCAGTTTGGGCAGCTCGTCGATGCCGAACCACAGCAGCAGCAAGGGCACCCAGGCCAGCGAGGGAATCGAGCGCAGCGCCTGGAAGGTCGGATCGAGCAGCGCTTCGGTGCGCCTGCTCAACGCCACCGCCGCGCCCAGCACCACCGCGAGGCCGGCGCCGGCCGCAAAACCGGCCAGTACGCGCGCACTGCTTGCCGCCACGTGCGCGGCCAGCCCATTCTGCGCCAGGTAGAGCAGGGTGCGCAGGATCTCGCTCGGCGCCGGCAGCAGGTTGGCGGGAATGAGGCCGCTGCGTGCGCCCGCTTCGGCGGCCAGCAACAGGGCGCCCGGCGCCACCAGGCCGAGCGGCACGCGCAGGGCCGGGCCGCGCGCTGGCGCCGGCAAGCCCAGGGAATGGGTCGTCATGGCTTATGCGCGCGCAATGAACGCTTGTGCGAAGCGCGTGTCGACCAGGTCCGCGATGACTTTGTCGAGATCCGTGCCCGGCTTGACCAGCGCTTCGTCGCGCAGGATCGGGGCCGCCAGTTGCAGCGCCTTCACATGTTCGGCCGATGGCTGCGGGTTGCTGAAATCGCTGCGCAGCTTGATCTGTAACAGCGCCACCGGCAGCGATACCTTGGCTTCTTCGGCCAGGATGCGGGCGGCCTCGGTCTGGTTGGCGCCGACCCATTTGCGGGCGCGTTCATAGGCTTTGATGACGCGCGCCGTCTCCTGCGGGCGCGCCGCCAAAAAGTCGTCGCGCACATTCAGGAAACCGTAGGTATTGAAAGCCACGTTGCGGTAGATGAGGCGCGAGCCGCCTTCCAGTTCGCTCGCCGCCATGTGCGGATCGAGCCCGGCCCAGGCATCGACCCGGCCCTGTTCCAGCGCGGCGCGGCCATCGGCGTGCTGCAGGCCGACGTGTTCGATGTCGCTGCGTTTCAGGCCCGCTGTCTTGAGCGCGCGCAGCAGGAACAGGTACGGGTCGGTGCCCTTGGTGGCGGCGACCTTCTTGCCTTTCAGGTCGGCCAGGGTGCGGATCGGCGAGTCCTTGCGCACCACCAGCGCGGTCCACTCGGGGCGCGAGAAGATGTAGGGCGCGCGGATCGGATTGCCGTTGGCCTTGGCCAGCAGGGCGGCCAGGCCGGCGCTCGAACCGATGTCGATGCTGTTGGCGTTCAGGTATTCGAGCGCGCGGTTGCTGCCGGCGCTGTGGACCCACTTGATGGCGGTGCCGTCGGCCTTGAATTCTTCTTCCAGCCAGCCGAAACGGCGCAGTACCAGGCTCGTTGGCGAGTAGTAGGCGTAATCGAGGCGCAGTTCGCGCAGCGGCGCCGCGCTGGCGATAGCGGGAAGGACCGACAGGGCGGCCAGTTGCAGGATGTCGCGGCGTTTCATGGGGTCCTTGAAGTGGGTCAGGAAGCCGACTGAAGCGGCGGATCGATACGGACCTGGCGGCCGTGGTGGCTGGCCGGCAGGCGCGCGCCCTTGCCGGTCAATTGGTGGCGCAGGGTGGCGCCGACGCTGTCGCCGTCGCTGCGGTAGCGGCCACGCCGCTGCAGCTCCGGTACGACCAGTTCGACGACATCGCGCATGGTTTCATGGGAGATGGCAAAGGCGAGGTTGAAGCCATCGACGCCGGTTTGGTCCATCCATGTTTCGAGTTGGTCTGCCACTTCGCCGGGCGAGCCGACCAGGATCGGGCCGCGTCCTCCCAGGCCGATGAAGCGGGCCGCCTCACGCACCGTCCATGTGCGCGACGGGTCGGCGGCGCTGAGCGAGGCGAGGGCGGAGCGGCCGGCTTCGGTCTCGATGTAGTCGATGGTGGCGTCGAGCGGGATGCGGCTGAAGTCGACGCCGGTCCAGCCGGACAGCAAGGCCAGGGCGGCGTCGATATTCACATGGCGCTGGTAGTCCTCGTATTTGGCGTGCGCTTCGTCGGAGGTGGGCGCGGTGACGATCAGCGCCTGCGCGTAGACCAGCAAGGCGTCACCATCGCGGCCGGCGGCGCGCACGGCGGCGCGCGTGTCGTCCACGTAGCGCTTGACCACCTTGACGCTCGGGCCGCTGACAAAGGTCGCTTCCGCGTGGCGCGCCGCGAACGCCATGCCGCGCGGCGAGGCGCCGGCCTGGTACAAAAAGGGCGTGCGCTGCGGCGATGGTTCGCACAGGTGAATGCCGGGCACCTTGTAGTGACGGCCTTCATGGTTGATCGGGTGGACTTTATCCGGATCGGCATACACGCCGCACGCCTTGTCGCGCACCACGGCGTCGTCTTCCCAGCTTTTCTCCCACAGCTTGTAGACCACGTCCAGATACTCGTCGGCCAGGTCGTAGCGTTCGTCGTGGGCCAGCTGCTTTTGCAGGCCCAGGTTGCGCGCCGCGCTGTCGAGATAACCCGTCACGATATTCCAGCCGATGCGCCCTTTCGTCAGATGATCGAGCGTCGAGATGCGGCGCGCAAAGGTGTACGGATGTTCGTACGTCAGGGCGGCCGTGACGCCGATTCCCAGGTGGCGCGTGGCGCCGGCGATGATTGGCGCCAGCGCCAGCGGATCGTTCAGCGGCGCCTGCACCGCATGGCGCAGCGCCGCGTCGGCGCTGCCCTGGTACACGTCGTACACGCCCAGCACATCGGCCAGGAAAATGGCGTCGAAGTGGCCCGCTTCGAGTAGCTGCGCCAGTTCGATCCAGTAGTCGGCGTCGAGGTAGCGGTGGCTGTCGTCGCGCGGGTGGGTCCACAGTCCGGGCGACTGGTGGCCCACGGTGTTCATCTGGAACGCGTTGAAGCGGATCGGTTGGCCCATGATGCTATTTGGCTGCCGCTTGCAGGGCCAGCTGGTAGTCGGTCTTGGCGTAGCCGGCGAAATGCTTGTTGGTCACGGCCAGGAACTCGGGCGAGCGGTAGGCCGCCGCCAGGTCTTTGGCAAACTGCTTCTGCTTGTCGGCGCTGCGCACCGCCACCAGGTTGATGTAGTTCGGCGAGATCTTTTCGGTGATCAGCGCTTCGGTCAGTTTCAGGCCCGATGCCAGTGCATAGTTCCCGTTCACAAAAGAGTAGTCCACGTCTTGCAGCGAGCGCGGAAGCTGGGCCGCTTCCAGCGGCACCAGTTTGATCTTCTTCTGGTAGCTGGCGATGTCTTTTTCCGACGCGCGTACCGGGTCGAATTTGTCGCGCAGCTTGATCCAGCCCAGTTGATCGAGCAGTACCAGCGCGCGTGCCTGGTTGGTCGGGTCGTTCGGCAGCGCCACGGTGCTGCCGTCTTTGACGTCGGCCAGCGATTTGTGCTTCTTGCTGTAGATGGCGATCGGCGCGGTCGGAATGGTCACCAGGTCGGTCAGCGCCAGTTTGTGCTCGGTCGCGAACTTGGTCAGGTAGACGATGTGCTGGAACACGTTGGCGTCGAGCGAGCCTTCGGCCAGCGCAAAGTTGGGCTGGATGTAGTCGTTGAACTCGATCAGCTTGATCTTGTAGCCCTGCTTTTCGAGGATCGGTTTGATCCCCAGCTTGATCTGGTCCGCGTACGGGCCGGCGCTGGTGCCGATGACGATTTCTTTCGGGTCCTTGGCGGCGCTGGCGGAAGTGGCAAAGGCGAAGCCGACGATGGCGGCGAGGATGGTGCGGCGTGCGATGAACATGGTGTCCTCTGTATAAAGTGAGTGAATTAGCGCTGGTCGATGCGGCGCGCGATGCGGGTGCCGGTGAACTGGATTGTCTGCACCAGCACCACCAGGATGGCGACGGTGATGAGCATGATGTCGGTTTCGAAGCGGTAGTAGCCGTAGCGGATCGCCAGGTCACCAATGCCGCCGCCGCCCACCACGCCGGCCACCGCCGAATACGATAAAAAGCTGATCGACAGCACGGTCAGGGCCAGCACCAGGCCGGAGCGCGCTTCCACCAGCAGCACGCGGGTGACGATCTGGAATTCGGAGGCGCCCATGGCGTGCGCGGCTTCGATCACGCCGCGCGGCACATCGCGCAGGTTCTGTTCCACCAGCCGCGCAAAGTAGGGAATGGCCGCGAACGAGAGCGGCACGGCGGCCGCCAGCGGGCCGATCGAGGTGCCGGCGATGAGGCGCGTGAACGGCACCAGCGCCACCAGCAAAATAATGAAGGGGAAGGAGCGCACGGTGTTGACGATCCAGCCGAGCACCAGCGCGAGCGGGCGGTTTTGCATCGACTGGCCGTCGGCCACCAGAAACAGCACGACGCCGAGCGGGCCGCCCAGCACCACGGCGGCGGTGAGGCCGATCGCCAGCATGGTCATGGTCTGGCCGAGCGCCACCCACAGTTCGGGCAGCAGGGTGACGATATTGTCAAACATGTTCAACTCCTTTCCATGCGCTGGCGGCGAAACCTTCGCTGCCGTAGTAGGCCAGCTCGCGCCCCAGTGCGGTGATGCGCGCGCTGTTGGTATCGGCCAGCGCGAATTGTTCGGCCAGGGCGCCGTCTTCGATCACCGCGACCCGGTTGCAGATGGCGCCCAGCACCGACAGCTCGTGGCTGACGATGACGATGGTCACGCCCAGGCGCACATTGATGTCGCGCAGGGTGTCGAGCAGGGCGCGGGTGGTTTCGGCGTCCAGCGCGGATGTCGGCTCGTCGCACAGCAGCACGTCGGGCCGGCTGGCCAGCGCGCGGGCGATGGCGGCGCGCTGTTTCTGGCCGCCGGAAAGCTGGGCCGGATAGTTCTCGGCCTTGTCGGCAAGACCGACCAGCTCCAGGCATTCGAGCACGCGCGCGGCCAGGCGCGGCGCGTTCAGGGTGCCGTGAATGCGCAGCGGGAAGGCGACGTTCTCGTACACGGTGGCGTTTTGCAGCAGGTTGAACTGCTGGAAGATCATGCCGATGTTCTGGCGCGCGTCGCGCAGTTCGCGCTTGCCCAGCGCGGTCAGTTCGCGCCCGGCCACGCTGATGGCGCCGCGGTCGGGACGTTCGAGCAGGTTAATCAGGCGCAGCAAGGTCGACTTGCCGGCGCCGCTTTTGCCGATCAGGCCAAACACGTCGCCCTTGTCGACGGTGAGGCTGACGTTCTTGACGGCGTCGAAAGTGCCGCCGCGCGGCAGGGTGAAGGATTTGCTGGCGCCGTCGATGCGGATCAGCGGTTCGGCGGGAGTGGTGTGCGTGCTCATGGTGTCAGGAATAGGCGGTCGGTTCGGGAACGCTGCCATCGAGGACATAGCGTCCAAGGTCGCGCAGCTTGTAGTCGATCGGGTCGTGCAGGGTGTGCACGCGCACGTTGCGCCAGAAACGGTCGTAGCCGAATTTGGCCGAGGTGGCGCGCGCGCCGGTCAGTTCGAACATCTGGCTGCTGATTTCGATGCCGGCGCGGTGCGACAGGGCTTTCGCTTCGGCCACGGCCACCGCCACTTCGCCGCGTTCGCGTGCGGTGAGCAAGGCGCCCTTGTTAAAGGCGCGTTCCAGTTCATGGGCCGCGTGGTCGGCCAGCACCTGGGCGGGACGCAGCAGCAGCCACAGTTGGCCGTAGCGGTGCTGGATGAGCGGGTCGTCGGCAGCGGCGTCCACGCCAGACGCGAACCACGGGCGCGACTGCTCGCGCGTGTACTCGCGGGCGGCGTCAAAAGCGCCGCTGGCGATGCCCAGGTACAGATTGGCCATGATCAGCTGCGCCACCTGCGAGCGCAGGGTCGCTTGCGCGGTGGGGACCTGGCCGGGCGCTTGCAGCACGTACTGCGCCGGCAGGTGTACCTGGTCGAAGTGGACGTTGCCGCTGTCGGTCTGCTTCTGGCCGAAGGCGTCCCAGTCGGCCTGCACGCGCACGCCCGCCTGCGCGGTCGGCACCACGCCGATCAGCGCTTCGCCGGCGGCGGCGTCCCAGGCCGACACGGTCAGCCAGTCGGAACCGACCGAGCCCGATGAAAAGCTCTTGACGCCATCAAGGGTAAAGCCGTCGGCGCCGCGCAGCGCCGTGGTGCGCTGGTCGAGGGGATTCAAGGCGTTACCCCAGAACAGGCCCTGTTCGACAGTGCTTGTCAACAGGTGGCGCTGCTGCTGCGCGCTGCCGTACAGGCGAATCCCGGCCAGTTGCAGGTGATGGAAGCCGAACACGTGGGCCAGCGCGCTGTCGGCGCGCGCCAGGATGCGGATCGCCTCGTACACGACAGGCCACGGGGCGCCCTGGCCGCCGAATTCGGTGGGGATCGACAAGGTCAGCAAACCCGATGCGCGGATCCATTCGCGTTCTTGGGCCGCGTGGCCGCCGTCGCGGTCGCGCTGCACCGCGCTTGCGGCAAGGCGCTCGGCGAGGGCGGCGGCGACCCCCAGCGGATCGCTGGCGGGAATATCGGCGGAGGTATCGGAAGCGGGGCGGAGCAGGGTGGCTGACATGGTGGAACAAGCCTTGATGGACAGTCGAGGGGGCCAGTATTGCACCGGGGGTGGGGCGGCGTGAACGAAGATATCCACCCTTCCTTATGCGAAAACCGATGGAACGAAAAGCGCATATCGAAGCGCAAAAGCATTCGTTTCGATTTGCGCGCGTGCGCCGTAGCCTGTGTCCATTCGTTTGTTTGACCTCACACCGGATCGGAAACATCATGAGCGTACTTTTGCTGGGCGGGAGCCCGTCGGTATCGTCAAGCGGCGCCAGGTTGCTGCAGCACGTGGGCGACAAGCTCGCCCTGCACGGCCATCGCTGCCACACACTCCAGGTGCGCGATTTGCCGGCGCAGGCGCTGCTGCATGCGAGCTTCGACGATCCTGCCATCGTGCGGGCCACGGCGCTGCTGCAGGGCGTCGACGCCATCGTCGTCGCCACGCCGGTGTACAAGGCGTCTTACACGGGCATCCTGAAAGCCTTCCTCGACCTGCTGCCGCAAGATGGCCTGGACGGCAAGCTGGTGCTGCCGCTGGCCACCGGCGGCAGCCAGTCGCACATGCTGGTGCTCGATTACGCCTTGCGGCCGGTGCTGGCGTCGCTCTCGGCGCGCTTCATCCTGCCGGGGATCTATGCCACCTCCGACCAGCTGCGCTGGAACGCCGCCACTGGCTTGACGCTCGATGCGCCGATTGCGGCGCGCGTGGCGCGCGGTGTCGAGCAGCTCTCGTCCGAGCTGTTCGCGCTGCCGCAGCGCCGTCAGCAAGCGCAGCACGCCCGGCATTCGCTGGCTGCCTGACCATTCAAAAGAGAGAGCGCATCATGACTTCGCATCTGGAACAACGCAGCGCGCGCCGCCGCACCCTGGGAATGCTGTTCGCCGCCGCCGTTGCAGGGGCCTTGCCCGGCGCCGCCAGTGCGCAAAGCGCGAAGGTGGTGCGCATCGGTTACCAGAAATACGGCACGCTCACGCTGCTCAAAGGGCGCGGCACGCTGGAAAAACGGCTGGCCGCCAAAGGCGTGACGGTCAAGTGGACCGAGTTCCCGGCCGGCCCGGTACTGCTCGAAGGGCTCAATGTCGGCAGTATCGACTTCGGCACGGTGGGCGAAGCGCCGCCGATCTTCGCCCAGGCAGCGGGGGCCAACCTGGTCTACGTGGGCAACGAGCCGCCGTCGCCAGGGTCGGAAGCGATCGTGGTGCCCAAGGGTTCGACGATTCGCACCTTGGCCGATTTGAAGGGCAAGAAAATCGCCCTCAACAAAGGCTCGAACGTGCACTACCTGCTGGTGCGGGCGCTGGAAAAGGCCGGCATCGACTACAAGGATGTGCAAACCGTGTTCCTGCCGCCGGCCGACGCGCGCGCCTCGTTCGAGCGCGGCGCGGTGGACGCGTGGGTGATCTGGGACCCGTTCCTGGCCGCCGCCGAAAAGCAGCTCGGCGCGCGCGTGCTGGCCGATGGCACTGGCCTGGTGTCGAACCACCAGTTCTACCTGGCGGCGCGCCCGTACGCCGAGGCGCAGCCGGAGATTGTCCGCATCGTCATCGAGGAACTGGCCAAGGTCGACGAGTGGGGCAGCAAGAATATCAGGGACGTCACCGCCATCCTGGCGGCGCAGACGGGCCTGGAGAGCAGCATCGTGGAGCTGGCGGCGCAACGCTATTCGTATGGCGTCAAGCCGGTCACGCCGGAAGTCATTCGCGAGCAGCAGAAGATCGCCGATGTTTTCGCCAAGCTCAAACTGATTCCGAAACCGATTGTCGTCAAGGATGCGCAGCTGGCGTTCAAGCTCTAAATTCAGGAGTATTACCATGTCGTTGAATGTGTTCTGGTTTATCCCCACCCATGGCGATAGCCGCTATCTTGGTACCAGCAAGGGTGCGCGCAGTGTCGATGCCGACTATCTGCGCCAGGTCGCCGTTGCAGCCGATACCCTCGGCTACGACGGCGTCCTTCTGCCAACCGGGCGTTCCTGCGAGGACGCCTGGGTGGTGGCCTCGTCGCTGATGGCCGTCACGCAGAAGCTCAAGTTCCTGGTGGCGATCCGTCCCGGCCTGTCGACGCCGGGGCTCGCGGTGCGCATGGCCTCGACCTTCGACCGCCTGTCGAACGGGCGCCTGTTGATCAATGTGGTGACCGGGGGCGACCAGGGCGAACTGGAAGCGGACGGCCTGTTTGCGGACCACAGCAAACGTTACGAAATTTCGGATGAATTTTTCCGCATCTGGCGCGCCACCATGGCGGGCGAGGGCGGCGCGGCCGGTTACGATTTCGAGGGCAAGCATTTGCAGGTCAAGGGCGCAAAAACCCTGTACCCGCCGGTGCAAAAGCCGTATCCGCCGCTGTACTTCGGCGGTTCGTCCGAACCCGCGCACGAACTGGCGGCCGAGCAGATGGACGTGTACCTGACCTGGG
Source organism: Massilia rubra (assembly GCF_011682065.1). Classification (GTDB taxonomy): domain Bacteria; phylum Pseudomonadota; class Gammaproteobacteria; order Burkholderiales; family Burkholderiaceae_D; genus Telluria_A; species Telluria_A rubra. The sequence continues at coordinate 157,392 of NZ_VUYU01000005.1, forward strand.
GCGAGCCGCCGGCCGCCGTGGCCGGGAAGCTGGCCGATATTCGCGCGCGCGCCGCCAAACACGGACGCACCTTGCGCTTCGGGATTCGCCTGCATGTGATCGTGCGCGAAACGAACGAGGCGGCGTGGCGCGCGGCCGACGAATTAATCAGCCATCTCGATGACGACGTCATCGCCAAGGCGCAGGCGGCGTTCGCGAAGATGGATTCGGTCGGCCAGCGCCGCATGGCGGCCCTGCACGGCGGCCGGCGCGACAAGCTGGAGGTGTCGCCCAATCTGTGGGCCGGCGTGGGCCTGGTGCGCGGCGGCGCCGGCACCGCGCTGGTGGGCGACGCCGAAACGGTGGCCGCGCGCATGCGCGAATATGCGGACCTGGGGATCGAGACCTTCATCTTGTCCGGCTATCCGCACCTGGAAGAATCGTACCGCTTCGCCGAACTGGTGTTCCCGCTGCTGGGCAAGGGAAAACAAGCGGGCGAACAGTCGATCACGGGGCCGTTCGGCGAGATGATGGCCAGCGATATCTTGCCGAAGAAGGCGGCCTGACCATGGCCGGCGCTGACGCGGCCTTGGCCTCGGCCTTGGCCTTGCGCGGCCGGCAGCGGCCATCGGCACTGGCGCCGTGGGCGCTGCCGGTGGCGCTGATCCTGGCTTGGCAGGTGGCGGCGCAGGCGGGCTGGCTGTCGAGCCGCATCCTGCCGGAGCCGTGGGCCGTGGCCAAGGCGTTCTGGAGCCTGGCCGTGTCGGGCGAGCTGTGGCAGCACCTGCGCACCAGCTTGTGGCGCGCGGTGAGCGGCTTCGCCATCGGCGCCGGGCTGGGTTTGTTGCTGGGGTTGCTGAACGGCAGCGTCAAGCGGGCTGAAACCTTGCTCGACACCACCTTGCAAATGATCCGCAACATTCCGGCGCTGGCCCTGATTCCCTTGGTCATCCTGTGGTTCGGCATCGACGAGACCGCCAAGCTGTTCCTGCTGGCGATCGGGGTGTTTTTTCCGGTGTACCTGAATACCTTTCACGGCATTCGCTCGGCCGACCAGGGGCTGATCGAGATGGCGCGCAGCTATGGTTTGGCGGGCTGGCCGCTGTACCGCGATGTGATCTTGCCGGCGGCGCTGCCGTCGATCCTGGTGGGCGTGCGCTTTTCGCTGGGGCTGGTGTGGGTGCTGCTGATCGTGGCGGAAACCATTTCGGCCCAGGCCGGTATCGGCTACATGACCATGAATGCGCGCGAATTCCTGCAAACCGATGTCGTGCTGGTTGGCATTTTGCTGTACGCCCTGTTGGGCAAGGCCGCCGATCTGTTGTCGCGCGGATTGGAAAAGCACTTCTTGCGCTGGAATCCGGCGTACCGCTGATCACCATCGGAATAAGCATCGGGATAGAGCATGCAAATCAATCGGATCGAGGAAAGCACGGTCGGCGCCGCCGCCGCGCTGGGGCAGCATGGCGTGGGCGTGTCGCTGCGCGGTGTAACGAAAAGCTACGCCGGACGCGAAGTGCTGGGCGGAATCGACCTGGATCTGGCGCCCGGCGAGTTTGTCGCCGTGATCGGACGCAGCGGTTGCGGAAAGAGCACCTTGCTGCGCACCATCGCTCAGCTCGAAACCCTGGACGCCGGCCAGATCCGCATCGGCGATGGGCGCCGCGCTCCGGACGTGCGCATCATGTTCCAGGAAGCGCGCCTGTTGCCGTGGAAGAGCGTGCTGGAGAACGTGGCGCTGGGTTTGCCAGGCTCGCGCGAACGCGCCGCCGCCGCGCTGGACACGGTCGGCCTGGCGGCCCGCTCTGGCGACTGGCCGACGGAATTATCCGGCGGCCAGCGTCAGCGCGTGGCCCTGGCGCGCGCGCTGGTGCACGAGCCGCAATTGTTGCTGCTCGATGAACCGCTGGGCGCGCTCGACGCCTTGACCCGCATCGAGATGCAACACCTGATCGAATCGCTGTGGCTGGCGCGCGGCTTCACCGCCGTGCTGGTCACGCACGATGTGCAGGAAGCGCTGGCCCTGGCCGACCGCGTGCTGTTGGTCGAGGATGGGCGCATCAGCCTGGACCTGCACGTGGACTTGCCGCGTTCGGGCCGGCGCGGCACGGCGGCGTTTGCCGCGCTGGAGCAGAGCGTACTGGCACGGGTGCTGCGCAAATAGATCAGGTGGCGTTGCCCGCGCTGCTGTTATTCCTTGCCGATGCTGCGGCGCTGTTGTCGGGCGTCCGCCTGGCGCACGCGGTCGAGCAGGGCGTCGAGGGCGACCATGCCATTGTCGTCCGGACTTACATCGCTTGCCTTGACGCCACGGATGCTGCGCAGCTGGCTCGAGTCAATGTAGATTTTCTCATCACGTAGGGTGGCACGCGACCACGACACATTGCCCCCATCTTCGCTGACGACGATAGGCTGGCGCGTGATGCTAAAACTCGGACCCCATTCGCCGATGTGCGATCTGAAAATCCGGACCGGTCCGGCCTCGCCGAGTAGCACTTTGTCGACATTCACTTCCATGATCTGGCAGCCGGGCGAATTATAGATACATACCCTGCCTGTCCCGTCAGGGGCGCAAGGGGAAGTACAATCGTCGGCGCCAAACGGCAGCAAGGTTATTTTCTGCACATGACCGGTGAGAACCACATCCTGTGCCGACGCGTTGAAGAATGCGCAGGGCAGGACGAGGGCGAGAAGGAATGATGTTACCTGGCGCATTGCGGCTCCCTTCCTTGATTGACATTCCGATAAAGTAAATCAGGGTGCCGGATCAGAATTCCATACTGCCGGGCGGCCGATTCATCGTCTGCTATCTGATTCATGCATGGATTCCTGGCCAGCCTGGCAGCGTATCGTCCGGCGTATCGGGGGCCGGGAAATAGAATTCGATATTGAATTTTTCGGCCAGTTGACGTCCTACCATCCTGGCATGTTCGGCTTCCGGCCAGGGAGGAACGGCGCCGTTGAAGAGTCGAATATCGCCGTCAGTCGGGATTGTGCCCAAACAGATGGTTTCCAGCTTGTCGTTTTTCCTGACGATGCAATCGAGTCCAAGGAACCAGCCGTTCGAATCGCCGTCCCAAAGCGCCTGGATGCAGACCGGCGGTGCGTCCATGGCCGCCAGTCTTTCGCACAGGCGTTCGTAGCTGACAGCCTCGCGCGCCGCAAGCAGTTCCAGTCGTGCACTTTCCGCCAACGCGGGACCGACACGCTGACGTTCCGCTTCGCAGTAGGCCAAGTCCCAGGGAACGGCGATGCCGCCTTCAATCAGGCGGCCGATGACGCAGAGATCGAACGCGGTATCGAGAGCAGCGCAGTTCTCGGTGAATTTCCATTTCCATCCACAGGCGAGCAGCCATCGTCCCTTGAACGCGTCGTGCAGCAGGCGCATTGCTTCGCCGTAATCTAGCCCGGGGGATTGCGCAAGCACGGAGCGCAACGCAACGCTGGGCAAGGTACCGGACAAAATGCTGGAAGCGATCGTATCGGATGTGGGAGGCATGGGCATCTTGGGTTGTTTTCTTGTAAAACGTCGGCGTAAGGATTTTTTGATGTCATATGATATTCCACGCCGGATCAGGGCGCTTTGGCCGGTGCAACCATGCGCTGGCAGAAGCGCTGCACCGTGGGTCCGCACAGCATCACGATCGTGAACGCGGCCGGCCATGCCGCCAGGAATGCCCGCATCCAGCGCGCCGTGTAGTCCGGACCAAACCCGAGATTGAGCCACGTTACCCATCCTGTCATGAGAAACGACATCAGTGCCGACATCACGACGCTAAACAGCAGCCGTGTCTTGAATTGATTGGACATGGTGTTCGCCTTGAAGTTCCAGAAGCCGATCAGCGTAATCAATTGCGAATCGCTATACTAGAGCGACAACATCAATCTCTAATTCCAAAAAACGACATCATGATGCTCGATGACCTGTCCCTGTTCGTCGCCATCGTCGAGGCAGGCAGCCTGGCGACGGCGGCCGGCAGCATGCAACTGCCGGCCGCTACGGTGACGCGGCGATTGCAGGCGCTGGAGCGCGCGCTCGGTTACAAATTGCTCAACCGCAGTGCACGCCGCATGCAGCTCACGGCCGAAGGTGCGCAATACTACGAACAGTGCCGCCCGCTGATCCATGCGCTGCGCCAGGCCACCCAGCGCCTCGATGCCACCCTGGGCGCCATTTCCGGCCATATTCGCGTGCTGGCTCCCGTGCATCTGGCGCAGGGCTACTTCCGGCAGGCGTGGTCGGGCTTCCTGCGGTCCTATCCCGAGGTGACGCTGGAGGTGGAGATGTCGAACGAGCTCGTCGACGTGGTCGGCAGCGGCGCCGACCTGGCGATCCGCGTGGGCGAGCAGCAAGATTCCAGCCTGAACCAGAAGCTCCTGGCCAGCACCGACCTGATGCTGGTTGCCTCGCCGGCCTACCTGGAAGCGGCCGGCGTGCCGCGCACGCCAGGCGAGCTGGAGGCGCATGCGCGCATCGTCGGCCGTCCGCTCACACGCTGGAAACTGCGCGATCCGGCCGACAGCCAGGAAGTCGTGGTGCAGGGCGCGCCGCGCTTCCAGGCCAACCAGATGGACCTGGCGCTGTCGATGGCGCTCGACGGCTTGGGCATCATGCTGTGCCCCGGCACCATGGGCCGCCAGCACGTGGCCTCCGGCGCGCTGGTGGTGGTCCTGCCCGGCTGCAGCACCGAGCGGCGTCACATTTATGCGGCCTGGTCGCAGCAGCGCTACCTGCCGGCGCGGGTGCGCGCCTTGCTCGATTATCTGAGCGAATTCTGCGCCGTCCATCCGCTGTGAGCGCGCAGCGCGTGCGCACGATAGAGTTTCTTCTGAAAAACATTCACCGAAGGGGTTAGAATGTTCCCATGAAGATTCGTGTCGCTACCTATAATATCCACAAAGGCGTGTCCTCCATCCGGAGCACACCACGCGTGCTGGCCCTGAAAAAGGCCATTGCCCAATTCGATGCGGACGTCGTGTTCCTGCAGGAAGTCCAGGGCAAGCACGACCGCAACTCGGCCAAGTTTGGCGACGAGAGCCGGGGACACCGCCATTGGCCCGAGCGTGCCCAGCACGAATATTTCGCGGGCGACTCGCATCATTCGGCCTACGGCATGAACGCCGTCTACGATCACGGTCACCACGGCAACGCCTTGCTGTCGGCGTATCCCATCGGCGGCACGCATAACCACGACGTGTCGGACCATGCCTATGAACAGCGCGGCATCCTGCACTGCATCCTCGATACGCCCGAATGCCAGGTGCACTGCTACGTCGTCCACCTGGGCCTGTTCGAATCGGGGCGCGGACGGCAGACGCAGGCGCTGATCGATTGCGTGAAGGCATCCGCGCCGAATGGCGAGCCGGTCATCATCGCGGGCGACTTCAACGACTGGCGCAACAACCTCAGCGACAAGCTGCGCAGTGAGCTGGGCGTGGTCGAAGTGTTCGACGAACTGGGTGCGCGTTCCCGCCTTGGCGACCTGGTGCGCAGCTTTTCGGGGCGCGAAAAGCCGGTCACGCCGGCGCGCACCTTTCCCGCCGCGTTGCCGTTTTTCCGCCTCGACCGCATCTATGTGCGCGGCTTCAAGGTGGACGCGGCCGAGGTCTTGCATGGTACCTTATGGGCGAAATTATCCGATCACGCCCCGATCGTGGCCAACCTCAAGCTGGCCTGAGGCTTTGCAACCAACCTGAAGCACTATGCGCTCGGTCCATTACACCGCCCACAACGATATCACCCTGCTTGAAACCGGACTGGAGTTCTTCCCGGCCTTGATTGCGGCAATCGATGCGGCGCAGTACGACATTTACTTCGAAACCTACATCTTCGCCGACGACGCCACCGGCCGTTCGGTGGCCGACGCCCTGTGCCGCGCTGGCGAGCGCGGCGTGAAGGTGCGCGTGGTCACCGACTGGTGGGGCACCGGGCATGCGCAATCGACCCGCCTGGGCATGGCCTTTGCGGCCGCCAACGTGCGTTTTCGCGCCTTTAATGCCTGGTTCAAGCGCGGCGTGGCCCGCACCCACCGCAAGATCGTCGTGGTCGACCGCGCGGTGGCCTTTGTCGGCGGCATTAACGTCAACGACGACTGGTACTGCGATTACGATCCGGGCAAGCGCCTGCCGGCGCCGCGCTGGGACTTTGCGGTGCAGGTGCGCGGCCCGCTGGTGGCGGCCATCCACCACGAAATGCAGACCCAATGGGCGCGCGTGGGCCATCTGGGGCTGATGAAGCGGATCGGCCTGTTCCGCGAAATGCGCAAGAACCAGGCGCAGGAAGGCGACAAGCCGATGCAGGCGGCCTTCGTGGTGCGCGACAGCCTGCGCAACCGCCACACCATCCAGCGCGCTTACCTGCACGCCATCGGCCACGCCAAGAAAAGCGTTCTGCTGGTCAATCCCTACTTCGCCCCCGGACACAAATTTCGCAAGGCCCTGGCCATCGCGGCCGAGCGCGGCGTCGAGGTCAAGCTGCTGATCGGCGTGGGCGAAATCAAGCTGCAGGACATGGTGGCGCGCTCGTTCTATCCGAAGCTGCTCGACAGCGGGGTCGAAGTGTACGAATACCGCAAGACCCAGCTGCACGCCAAGGTGGCGGTGGTCGACGACGACTGGTCGACGGTCGGGTCGAGCAATTGCGATGGCTTGTCCCTGTTCTTGAACCAGGAAGCCAATGTGGTGGTCAAAGACCACGCATTCGCCCGGACCATGCGCGAACACATCCGGGGTGGGATTGCGGACGGCGTCATGATTTGCCAGGAAGATTTTGAGCACGTGGGATGGGTACGGCGCAGCGGCTACGAGGTGGCGTATTTCTTCTATAAAATGGCGATGCGGATTTTCGCTATAGGATATGCCTGATGGACAATGTACGAATAGACAAATGGTTATGGGCGGCGCGCTTTTTCAAGACGCGTTCGCTGGCGACGGACGCGGTCGATACGGGCAAGGTGCGCCTCGATGGCGAGCGCATCAAGCCGGCGCGCACGGTCAAGCTGGAGGACAAGCTCCTCATCGACAACGGCGCCGATACGTGGGAAGTGCGGGTACTGCGCATTTCGGACGTGCGGGGTGGGGCGCCGGTGGCGCGCACCTTGTATGAAGAAACCGAGGAAAGCGTGAGCAAGCGCGAGAACGATGCCGAGGCGCGCAAGCTGTACCGTGAGCCGGGGACGACCATCAAGGGCCGGCCGACCAAGCGCGACCGGCGGGCGATCAGCAAGGCGGGCGAGTAAGCGCTCGCATTTCTGCCTGCGGCAGCAAAGTTTCGCCCCTGCTCATGGTGGTGATCGACCCATCTTGCATGGTTCGTCGCTTTTTCGAGGCACAATGCATGTGTCGCCCTATTCTGTACTGCCCAAGCAGAAAACAATTTTCCCGGTTGAATATATCGTTGTATGATCAACAGTCGACATAGATGAGTGACTGGGTCTTTTTTATGGTTCGCCAATCCCTCATTCGTCAATGCACTGCTTATAAAGCGAGGAAAGTCTGTGGGCGCATCGAGCAGCGGCGATACCGAAGGGTTGCGAACATTCGTCATCGGGACGCCTGACTCGTCATCCGGCTACGCGATTCCCCCCGCACCGGGCGAACGCGACACCGCAACATGGCTGGCATATGCGCAATCCATCACTATCTCCGGTGTCCGGATCAACAAGGGATTTATCTATTTCGGACCGACGCTGCTGGCGTTTTCCGGACGGCCCGATCCGTCCCTGATCGACCCGCGCAAGATCGTCGCGCCGCAAGGCGACTATGCGCAGCCGCTTCCCGAGGAGTGGCCAAGCTATTCGGATACCACGCCCGCTGCGCGCAGGGCATACCTGAACTGGCTCGGCGACGGGCGCAGCGCACCGGATGCCGACATCGGTTATGTCTTCCTCTATTTTTACGGGCTTGAACGCCGCATCATTCTCGATATTCTGCGTGACGGCATCGGCCGCAGCGACTTTCCGCATCTGTACAAAGAACTCAAGCGCCTGTACGCCCTGTACTCGGATAAATCCCCCACGTTTCGTCGCCACTGCGCGCAGCTGATCGAACTGGTCGAGGTTGAGCTTAGCGAAGGGAAGTTGTACACCCATGATGTCGTGGTCTTTTACGCAGCATGGGGATTTCCTTTCCTGATCCGCCTGGCGCTGGGACAGGCGGTTCAGGACGGCCTGCCGGTTCCAGCCCACCTCGCACTGGCATGGGCCGAGCACGATCCCGGCATTGTTCGTCGCACCGCGTTTACCCGATGTCTTGCCGAATTCCGGCAGCTTTTCATGCTGACCTATGTCGCCATTCACGGTGCGGGCATGATGATCACGCCGAACAGGACCAGGCTGAAACTGAGTTACCAACCGGCGTCGGCTGGTTTCGACGGATGCGGTGGCGTCGATATGGATGTCGGCGACATTCCCGATATCTCGGCCCTGACAGCGCCGGTACGCGCGCTGCAGGAGGTGGTGGATGACTGCGTCTTGCAGCTCGACGCTTTGAGCCGCTATCTGGGACGCAATCCGGATGGCCGTGGCAAGTTCGACGCAATCTGTACGCTTCCGGTGGCGCTATGGCCCACTCCAATCAGGAACTCGCTGGCATTGGCCCCCATGATGGTGCGCGACGGCCCCAGGCTGATGTCGTTCGGCGAACTGCTCGCCTTGTTCGATCTGATAGAAGTTCCTGGGAAGGACCAGCAACAGGTGCTGTTCGGCGCGCTTGAGCTGGAACGGGTAAGCATCGAGCCCGCCATCTCGGCAACAACACGTGCGTTCGTTTCAACCGATCCGCTGGTCCTGTTCGCATCCGGTGATGTCCCTGGCGAGATGCCGGTGGACGGGCCCTATGAGGTGGCGCGCCTCAGTGTCGAGCTTGCGGCCGCGATTGCCCATGCCGACGGCGATTTTTCCGAGCATGAATTCGCACATTTGAATGACAGCATCGGGCGCTGGGAGCATCTTGCCTCAGCGGCGCGGGCGCGTTTGGCGGCCTACGCCTGCCTGTTGCGCGCAAACCCGGTCGCCCTGTCGTCGATGAAGAAGAAAGTCGAGATGCTCGACACGCAGAGCCGCAGCTCCATCGCGGCCTTCGCCGCTACCATGGTGCTGGCCGACGGCGTCGCGTCGACCGACGAGATGCGCCTGCTCGAAAAAGTGTATCAGCAGCTTGGCCTTGAACGCCGCGACCTCTACAGCGACATTCATGCGGCCGATTTGGGCGGTGCTGTACCTGCCCAGGGCATGCACGAGGGTGCTGCAGCCAATCCCGGCACGTTTGCACTGGATGCTGCAAAAATTGCGGCTCTTCAGGCGTCCAGCCGGCAGCTTGCGGAACGCCTGGCGAGTATTTTCGAGGACGACCCGGAACCGGCGCCGGCGCCAGCTACGCCGCCACCGGTAGCATCCCCGGGACCGCAGCAGTCCACCTCGATCATGGGCCTGGACCAGGCGCACAGTACGTTTGCCCGCATTCTCACATCGCGCGCAAGCTGGCAGCGCGCGGAGTTGGTCGACCTGGCGGGCGCCCTTGCCATCATGCTCGACGGCGCGCTTGAACGCCTGAACGAAGCCAGCCTCGATGAACTCGACATCATGTTCAGCGAAGGTGACGACCCAATTGATATCAATCCAGAGATCGTGGAGAAACTGACCCAATGAGCGCACCAACAATTCGTCCCCGCGACCGTGACGCGGTCATTCAATCGCTGCGTGCCGGCGTGGCGCCACGACAGGGCCAGCACCTGATCCAGGTGGGCCGCCATCTGGAAATTGAAGCCTTGATCCAGGACGTCGAACGCATCGCCGATGGCGGTTCGACGATCCGCTTCGTGATTGGCGAGTACGGAGCCGGAAAGACCTTTTTTCTTAATCTGGTGCGCGCGGTCGCAATGGAACACAAGCTCGTTACCGCGAATGCCGATCTGAATCCCGACCGCCGGCTGCATGCTACCGGTGGCCAGGCGCGCTCGCTGTATGCAGAGTTGATGCGCAATCTCTCGACACGCACCAAACAAGATGGCGGAGCGATCAGCGCGATTGTCGAGCGTTTCATTTCGACGGCAAAGAGCGAGGCTGCCGCGGCTGGTTCCACGACCGACGCCGTGATCCGTTCCAGGCTGGCCAATTTGACCGAGATGGTCAACGGCTACGACTTTGCCGATGTCATCGCTTGCTATTGCCGGGGATTTGATGAAGGCAATGAACAGCTTAAAGCCGACGCCGTGCGCTGGCTGCGTGGCGAGTTCACTACCAAAACCGAAGCGCGCCAGGCGCTTGGCGTACGGACCATTATCGACGATGCGAATTTCTATGACCAGCTCAAGCTGTTCGCACGCTTTGTGCGTCTGGCCGGCTATACGGGATTCGTCGTCTGCCTGGATGAACTCGTCAATCTATACAAATTGTCCAATACGCAGGCGCGTAATGCGAATTACGAACAGATCCTGCGCATCCTGAACGATTCGCTGCAGGGCTCCGCCGAAGGACTTGGCTTCATTCTGGGCGGCACGCCGGAATTCTTGATGGATACGCGGCGCGGTCTGTTCAGTTATCCCGCGCTGCAAAGCCGCCTGGCCGAGAACACCTTCGCCAAAGCCGGGCTGGTCGATTTCAGCGGTCCCGTGGTGCGCCTGGCCAGCCTGTCGCCCGAGGACTTCTACGTCATGCTGGAGAAGCTGCGCAACGTCTATGCCTTTGGTGACCCGGAAAAATACCTGTTGCCGGATGAGGCCATCGCCCCCTTCATGCAGCACTGTTCGCGCCGCCTTGGCGATGGCTATTTCCGCACGCCGCGTACCACCATCACCGCGTTTATCAATCTGCTGGCTGTGCTGGAACAAAATCCGGGGCAGGATTGGCGCGTCCTGATCGATGCAGTCCAACTGAGTCCCGATACGGGCGGACTGGCCGACAGCCAGTTCGACACCGATGATGAACTGGCGTCCTTCAAACTGTAGGCCATGGCAACCCTATCGTCCTCGTTCGACTTGCTCGATGAGCGGATTCGCCGCTGGATCTGGTCGGCAGGATGGTCCGAACTGCGCGAGGCGCAGGAGCGTGCGATTCCTGCCATCTTGACGGCGGACCACGATGTGATCGTTGCGGCCGCTACCGCTGCGGGAAAAACGGAAGCGGCCATGCTGCCCGTGCTGACGAATTTGCTCAAGGACGACGACGGGCTGGCACTGACACTGTATATCAGCCCGCTCAAGGCCCTCATTAACGACCAGTTCGGGCGCCTGCTTCCGCTGTGCGAGACGCTCGACATTCCCGTGTGGCCATGGCATGGCGATATTTCGTCCTCGTCCAAAAGCCGTTTCCTGAAGCGTCCGTCCGGCGTGCTCCTGATCACGCCGGAGTCGCTGGAGGCGATTTTATGTAACCGGGGATTTTCGGCCCCGACACTGTTTGCCGGGCTGCGTTACATCGTCGTCGATGAACTGCATGCGTTCATCGGCAGCGAACGCGGCAAGCAGCTGCAATCGCTGATGCAAAGGGTCGAGCTTGCCGCTGGCGCCAGGGTGGCGCGCATCGGATTATCGGCCACGCTCGGCGACATGAGGCTTGCCGCCGACTTTCTCAGGCCGCGTGCTGCCGACGGCGTCGAGACCATCGTCTCGACATCGGAAGGGGGAGACCTCAAGTTGCTCATCAAGGGATATGTCGTGCTCGCGCCCAAGGATCGGGAGGCGGACGATGCCGACGAACATCCCGAAGCCGAGGCGGTGCGTTCGATAGCCGGCCATATGTTCAAGACGCTCAAAGGGTCGAACAATCTGGTTTTCCCGAACAGCCGTGGAAAGGTCGAACAATACACCTACGAGCTGCAAAAACTATGCGCTGCCGAAGGAATGCCAAACGAGTTCTGGCCCCATCACGGCAGTTTGTCGCGCGAGCTTCGGGAGGAGACCGAAGCGGCGCTGAAAAGCAAGGACCGGCACGCAACGGCGGTCTGCACGAATACATTGGAACTCGGGATCGATATCGGTGCCGTCAAGTGCGTCGTCCAGGTTGGCCCGCCACCTTCGGTCGCCAGCTTGCGCCAGCGCCTCGGACGATCCGGGCGGCGGCCCGGAGAATCGTCGATTTTGAGAGGATACGCAATTGAGCAGGAAATCCATTCAGAGTCCGATCTTTCAAGCTTGTTGCGGGAAGACCTGTTTGAATTCGCCGCGATGACCAGTCTGCTGTTGGAAGGATGGGTGGAGCCGCCGCGGCCTCGGGGCATGCACTTGTCCACCCTGGTGCAGCAACTGTTGTCGTTGATTGCTCAACGCGGAGGCATGATGGCGCCTGAGGCCTATCGTATCCTGTGCGAGGCTGGCCCATTCGATGCGGTCGGTAAAGCCGATTTTGTTTCGCTGCTCAGTCATTTGGGGGCAAAGGACATCCTGATGCAGGATGCGTCCGGTGTGCTTTTGCATGGAGCAAAGGGTGCCCCACTGGTGAATCACTACACTTTCTATGCAGCGTTCAGCGCGGAGGAAGAGTTTCGTATCATTTCCGGCACACGTACGCTAGGCTCGGTGCCGGTATCGAGCGCGCTATCCGTCGGCGACTTTATCCTGTTCGCAGCCAGAACATGGCGCGTCGACGAGGTTGACGAAGCGTCAAAATCGATCTACGTCACTCAGCATCAGGCGGGCCGTCCGCCGAGATTCAGCAACGGCGCAGGCATGGTGCACGACAAAGTGCGCGAGCGGATGAAAAAGCTTTACGAGGGCACCGACGATACCGGCTTCCTCGATCCGGCCGCTGTGCGCTTGCTCGCTGAAGGCCGGGACACCTATCGCCGCTATGATATCGGTCGCCGGCCCCTGCTGCATGTTGATGGCCGTGCGCTCATCCTTTCATGGCAAGGCGATGCCCGGAACGCGACAATTGCGATGCTTTTGAGAATGAAGGGGTTTTCTGTCGGGTGTTACGGTGCCATTCTCACGATCGAACAAGCGGGGGCCGAGCTCGCCGAGGTCAGCAAAGCGCTGCAGGCAATCGCATCCATGCCATTGCCACCGATCGAGGACTTGCTGGCTAACGCATTGAACCTCAGGCAGGAAAAATGGGACTCGGCTTTGCCGGAAAATCTGCTTCAACGCTCGTTTGCGAGCCAGAAGTTGGACCTGGCAGGCGCGCATGAATGGATTAAATCCCAGTGGTATACCTGACCTGCCACCCTTATCATTCGGTGTAGAAATTACTTGCGAGGAATCATATTTGCTGCACTGCAGCAATAGACCCCCACCTCTAAGTTCCCGTTTGACATTTGCTTTGTAGTGGATAATAGTACGAGCGTTCGGATTTATATTCAACGGGTCGCATTTTTAACTACCAACGGGACCATCTATTAACACTTCAGTCAAATTCATGCGCAAGGGCGAGCTCACGCGGGCCGCCATCCTGGACGTCGCGCTCGACCTCGCCAGCCGCGATGGTCTCGAAGGGCTGACGATCGGTTTGCTCGCGGACAAAATGAACATGAGCAAGTCTGGCGTGTTCGCGCACTTCGGTTCGCGTGAAGACTTGCAGATGGAAGTGCTCAAGCTCTACCACCACCGTTTCGAGCAGGAAGTGTTTTTCCCGAGCGTCAAGGAGCCGCGCGGCATTTCGCGCCTCAAGGCCATGAATGCCCGCTGGATCAAGCGCGTCAGCGTCGAGATCGCCTCCGGCTGCATCTATATCAGTGGCGCCGTCGAATACGACGACCGTCCCGGCCCGATTCGCGAAGAACTGGTGTCGATGGTGCGTGCGTGGCAGGGAGCACTGCTAAGATGCGTGGAGCAGACCATCGAATGCGGCGACCTCAAGCCCGATACCGACGCCAACCAGATGGTCTACGAGATGTACGGCCTGATCCTGGCGCTGCACCACGATGCGCGATTCCTGCGTCGTCCGGGCAGCGTCGATCGCGCGCGCAGCGGCTTCGAGCGCCTGATCATGAATTACCAGAATCCGTCCAAGAATCAAGCGCAATAAGCGAATCAAATCGCAGTAATCGAATCAAGGGAACCTCGAACAACCTACTGCGCGGCGCAATTTTCGCCCTGCGATGCTCACCGTACCTTCGTACGGCTGCGCTTCTCGGGCGAAACTTGCACCGCTCGCTACGGTTTTTCGAGGTCCCCTCAAGTACCGAGTCATCACCTTGCCGGGTCCAGCAGTCGCTGGCCTGGTCATCAACCATACGTTCGTCAGGAGAAAATCATGGGTCAATACGTCGCGCCAATTCGGGATATGCAGTTCGTGCTGCACGAGTTCCTCAATGTATCCGACGAATTGAAGCAGTTGCCGAAATTCGAAGATGTCGACGCCGACATCATCAACCAGGTGCTGGAAGAGGGTGCCAAGTTCACGCAGGACGTGCTGTTCCCGCTGAACCACTCGGGCGATCGCGAAGGCTGCCACTATGATGCGGCGACCAAGTCGGTGACCACGCCAAAAGGCTTCAAGGAAGCCTACAAGCAGTACGTCGACGGCGGCTGGGCAGCGCTCGCGTGCGACCCGGAATACGGCGGCCAGGGCTTGCCGGTCGTGCTGAACAACTCGTTCTACGAAATGCTCAACTCCTCCAACCAGGCCTGGTCGATGTACCCTGGCCTGTCGCACGGCGCCTACGAGTGCCTGCTGGAGCACGGCACCGACGAACAGAAAAAAACCTACCTGCCGAAACTGGTCTCGGGCGAATGGACCGGCACCATGTGCCTGACCGAATCGCACTGCGGCACCGACCTGGGCATGCTGCGCTCGAAAGCGCTGCCGCAGGACGACGGTTCGTGGCTGATCACCGGTTCGAAGATTTTCATCTCGGCCGGCGAACATGACGTCGCCGAAAACATCCTGCACCTGGTGCTGGCGCGCGTGCCGGACGCACCGGAAGGCTCGAAAGGCATTTCGCTGTTCCTGGTGCCGAAGTTCCTGCCGAACGCGGACGGCACCCTGGGCGAGCGCAATCCGATTTTCTGCGGCGCGATCGAAGAAAAGATGGGCATCCACGGTAACTCGACCTGCCAGATGAACCTGGACGGCGCTAAAGGCTGGATCATCGGCCAGCCGAACAAGGGCCTCAACGCCATGTTCGTGTTCATGAACGCGGCCCGCCTGGGCGTGGGCATGCAGTCGCTCGGCCTGACCGAAGTGGCGTACCAGAACGCGCTGGTGTATGCCAAAGACCGCATCCAGATGCGCAGCCTGTCGGGCGTCAAGGCACCTGACAAACAAGCCGACCCGATCATCGTGCACGCCGACGTGCGCCGCATGCTGCTCACCGCCAAGGCCTACGCCGAAGGCGCGCGCGCATTCACGTCCTACGCCGCGCTGCAGATCGACCGCGAACTGCATCACCCCGACGAAGAAGTGCGCAAGGATGCCGCCGACGAAGTCGCGCTGCTCACGCCAGTCATCAAGGCCTTCATTACCGACAACGGCTGGATCGCTACGTCGGAAGCGATGCAGGTCTACGGCGGCCACGGTTACATTTCCGAGTGGGGCATGGAGCAGTACGTGCGCGACGCGCGCATCAACCTGATTTACGAAGGCACCAATACGATCCAGTCGCTCGACCTGCTGGGCCGCAAGGTCCTGATGGACAACGGCGCCAAGCTGCGCAAGTTCGGCGAGAAGATCAAGAACTTCGTTGAAGAAAACGGCACCGATGAAGCGCTGTCGGAGTTCATCACGCCGCTGGGCGACCTGGGCGACAAGGTCACCAAGCTGACCATGGAAATCGGCATGAAGGCATTCCAGAATCCCGATGAAGTGGGCGCGGCGGCGGTTCCTTACCTGCGCGTTGTCGGTCACCTGATCTACAGCTACTTCTTCGCGCAGATGGCGAAGATCGCGCTGGCCAAGGAAGACTCGGGCGACAACTTCTACAAAGCCAAGCTGGCCACGGCGCGCTTCTACTTCGCGCGCCTGCAGCCTGAAACGGCCATGCTGATCCGCCAGGCGCGTTCCGGCTCGGCCAACCTGATGGCGCTCGACGCCGACTTGTTCTAATTAGCCAAGTGCTCCCTGTAGCAACCGGCGCCTCATCGTCGTTCCCGCGCAGGCGGGAACCCAAGTTCGCAGCGTATCGACGAACTTGGACCCCCGCCTGCGCGGGGGCGACGGATGCAGGCGGCGTGAGGTGACGGGAATGACGAAGCAGCAAACCTGAAAAACAAAGGAAAGCCATGACCAATTTCATCGTTAAAAAAGTCGCCGTGCTCGGCGCCGGCGTGATGGGTGCGCAAATTGCCGCCCACTGCGTCAACGCCAAAGTACCGGTCGTCCTGTTCGACCTGCCTGCCAAAGACGGCAACAAGAACGGCATCGTGCAGCGCGCCATCGACAACCTGAAAAAACTCAGCCCTGCGCCACTCGGCAACAAGGATGACGCCGCGCTGATCGAAATCGCCAACTACGAAGATAACCTCGAGCTGCTGGCCGGCTGCGACCTGATTATCGAAGCCATCGCCGAGCGCATGGACTGGAAACACGACCTGTATAAAAAGGTCGCTCCGCACATCGCGCCGAACGCGATCTTCGCGTCGAACACCTCCGGCCTGTCGATCACCACCCTGGCCGACGGTTTCGACGCCGAACTCAAAGCGCGCTTCTGCGGCGTTCACTTCTTCAACCCGCCGCGCTACATGCACCTGGTCGAAATCATCCCGACCGAGTCCACCAAGCCGGAAATCGTCGACCAGCTCGAAGGCTTCCTGACCACCACCCTGGGCAAGGGCGTCGTGCGCGCCAAGGACACCCCTAACTTCATCGCCAACCGCGTCGGTATCTTCGGCATGCTGGCGATCATCCACGAAGCCGAAAAATTCGGCCTGACCGTGGACGTGGTCGACGACCTGACCGGCGCCAAGCTCGGTCGCGCCAAGTCGGGCACCTTCCGTACCGCCGACGTGGTCGGGCTGGACACGATGGGCCATGTGATCAAGACCATGCAGGACAACCTGGCCGACGATCCCTTCTTCGCCGTCTACAAAACCCCGGACGTGCTGGCCAAGCTGGTCGCCGCCGGTGCGCTCGGCCAGAAAGCCGGCGCCGGTTTCTACAAAAAGGTCGGCAAGGATATCCAGCGCCTCGATTTTGCCACCGGTGACTACGTCGCCGGCGGCGGCAAGGCTGCCGACATCGTCGCCCGCATCCTGAAAGAAAAGGATCCGGTCAAGAAGATGAAAGCGCTGCGCGAATCGACCAACCCGCAAGGCCAGTTCCTGTGGGCGATCTTCCGCGACGCCTTCCACTACATCGCCGTCCATCTGGGCTCGATCGCCGACAACGCGCGCGACGTCGATTTCGCGATGCGCTGGGGCTTCGGCTGGAACGTCGGTCCTTTCGAAACCTGGCAGGCATCGGGCTGGACCCAGATCGCCAACTGGGTCAAGGAAGACATCGACGCCGGCAACGCACTGTGCTCGGCGCCGCTGCCGGCATGGGTGTTCGAAGGCCAGGTCGCCGAGAAAGGCGTGCACACGCCTGAAGGTTCGTTCTCCGCGTCGAAAAACGCCTACGTGCCGCGTTCCACCCTGGCCGTGTACGAGCGCCAGCCGTTCCGCGCACCGGTGCTGGGCGCCGGCGCTGTCGACGGCAAGACCGCCGGCGTGACCTTCCACGAAGACGACTCGGTGCGCATCTGGCACCAGAACGACGACGTGCTGATCATCTCGCTCAAGACCAAGATGCACGTCATCGGCGAAGGCGTGATCAACGGCCTGAAAATGGCGCAGCTTGAGGCTGAAAAGAACTTCAAGGGCCTGGTCATCTGGAATGCCGACGCAGCCGAAGGCGGCGCCTTCTCGGCCGGCGCCGACCTGCAAGCCGCACTGCCGCTGTTCATGCAAGGCGGCGCCAAGGCCATGGAGCCGGGTATCGCGCTGCTGCAAGATACCTTCATGGCGATGAAATATTCGAGCATTCCGGTGGTCGCTGCGGTGGCGGGCCTGGCACTGGGCGGCGGCTGCGAAATGGCGCTGCACGCGTCCAAGCGCGTCGCTTCGATCGAGTCGTACATCGGCCTCGTTGAAGTCGGCGTGGGCCTGATTCCAGCTGGCGGCGGCCTGAAAGAAGCGGCTGCACGCGCTTCCGGCGAAGCCAAGGGTTCGGACATCCTGCACTTCCTGAAAACCGGCTTTACCAACGCGGCAACGGCCAACGTGTCGAAATCGGCGCTGGAAGCGAAAGCGATGGGTTACCTGAAAGAAGACGACGTCATTGTCTTCAACCCGTACGAACTGCTGCACGTGGCAAAAGTCGAAGCGCGCGCCATGTTCGACGCCGGCTATCGTCCTCCGATGAAGAAGACGATCACCGCGACCGGCCGCTATGGCTGGGCGACCATCCGTGCGCAACTGGTCAACATGCGCGACGGCGGTTTCATCTCCGCGCACGACTACAAGCTGGGCGACATGATCGCCGAGATCGTGAGCGGTGGCGACATCGACCAGGGCAGCCAGTTGAGCGAGCAGTGGTTCCTCGACATGGAGCGCAAGGCCTTCCTCGAACTGCTGAACCATCCGAAATCCCAGGAACGGATCATGGGCATGATGCAGACCGGTAAACCGGTACGCAACTGATCGACCCGCAATGTCGATCCTGAGCTTAGCGTTCAAATTTCTACTGCGAGTGAGGCCAAGCATGGTGTATGACCGTATCAAGCAGCAAATGATGGACACGCTGCCGTTTGTGCAGCTGCTGGGAATCCGGATCGACGCGATCGGCAACGGCACCTCCGAGGTGTCGATGCCGGCCGACCCGAAACTGAACAACCACCTTGGCACGCAGCACGCCGGGGCGCTCTTCACGCTGGCCGAAACGGCCTCCGGCGCGGCCATGGCGGGCGCGTTCGCCGACCTGATTCTCGGTCTGCGGCCGGTGGCCAAGGAGTCGCGCATCCAGTACCAGAAAGTGGCCAAGGGCGCGACGCGCGCCAGCGGCCGCGTTCCGGGCGATGTGGCGGCGCTCAAGGCCACGCTCAAGGCGGACGGCAAGGTGGCGTTTCCGGTGGAAGTCGATATCTTCGACGAACACGGAACGCTGGCGGCGCAGGTGCAGGTCGACTGGTATTTGTCCGAAAAACGGTAATCAGTTCATCCCCATTTCGAACCACAGAATTTTTGAGAGAACACTATGAGCAAACAACTTCAAGACGCCTACATCGTCTCCGCAACCCGCACCCCGATCGGCAAGGCGCCGCGCGGCATGTTCAAGTCCATGCGCCCGGACGACCTGCTGGTGCGCGCGATCCAGTCCGCGATGGCGCAGGCGCCCGGCCTCGATCCGGCGCTGATCAACGACGCCATCATCGGCTGCTCGTTCCCGGAAGCCGAACAAGGCTTTAACATCGCCCGCATGTCGGTGCTGCTGGCCGGCCTGCCGAAAACCGTTGGCGGCGTGACGGTCAACCGTTACTGCGCGTCGGGCATCACCGCCATTGCCATGGCGGCCGACCGCATCCGCGTCGGCGAAGCCGATGTGATGATCGCCGGCGGCGTCGAATCGATGTCGATGGTGCCGATGATGGGCCACCACCCATCGATGAACATGAATATGTTCACCGACGAAAACGTCGGCATGGCCTACGGCATGGGCCTGACCGCGGAAAACGTGGCCAAGCAGTGGAAAGTGACGCGCGAGCAGCAGGACGCGTTCTCGGTCGAGTCGCACCGCCGCGCCATCGCCGCGCAGCAGGCCGGCTTCTTCAAGGACGAGACCACCCCGGTCGAGATCATCACCCGCACGCCGAACCTGGCCACCGGCCAGGTCGACATCACGACCCGCACGGTCGATACCGATGAAGGCGCGCGCGCCGATTCGACCATCGAGTCGCTCGGCAAGCTCAAGCCGGTGTTCGCGGCCAAGGGCACCGTCACCGCCGCCAACAGCTCGCAGATGTCCGATGGCGCCGGTGCGCTCCTGATCGTCAGCGAAAAAATCCTGCGCGAGCATAACCTGACCCCACTGGCCAAGTTCTCCTCGTTCGCGGTGCGCGGCGTGCCGCCTGAAATCATGGGCATCGGCCCGAAGGTGGCCATTCCGGCAGCGCTGGCCGCCGCCGGCATCACCCAGGACCAGCTCGACTGGATCGAACTGAACGAAGCGTTCGCCGCGCAGGCGCTGGCGGTGATCGGCGACCTGGGCCTGGACCCGGCCAAGGTCAACCCGATGGGCGGCGCGATTGCGCTGGGCCACCCGCTGGGCGCGACCGGTGCGATCCGCGCCGCGACCGTGATCCACGCGCTGCGCCGCAATAACCTCAAGTACGGCATGGTCACGATGTGCGTCGGTACCGGCATGGGCGCGGCAGGCATTTTCGAACGCGTATAAGCATCGGTTAAACTGCAGGGGACCCTATAGGGAACCCTATAGTCATCAAGGGCGCTGTGGCTTATCCCCGGCGCCCTTTTCACTTTTTGGAGAGCACATGGATATTTTGACGAGCAAGGCCGACGGCATCCTGACAATCGAATTCAACCGCGTCGAGCGCAAGAACGCGATCACCGGCGTGATGTACCAGGCCATGGCCGACGCGCTGGTCGACGCCGAGAGCGACGATGCGGTACGTGCGATCCTCATCGTCGGCAAGCCGGAGATTTTCACGGCCGGGAACGACCTGGACGACTTCATGAAAAATTCGGCGCCGGTCGAAGGCGTGCCGGCCGAGATGCGCCCGGTATTCCAGTTCATGCGCGCGCTCTCGGGCAGCAGCAAGCCGGTGGTGGCGGCGGTGTCGGGTGCGGCGGTGGGCATCGGCACTACCTTGCTGATGCACTGCGACCTGGTCTACGCGGCCGACAACGCCAAGTTTTCGATGCCGTTCTCGCAGCTCGGATTGTGCCCCGAATTCGCATCGAGCCTGCTGCTGCCGCAGCTGGCCGGTTTTCCGCGCGCGGCCGAAAAGCTGCTGCTCGGCGAAGCGTTCCTGGCGCAGGAAGCCTACGACATGGGGCTGGTGTCGAAGGTGCTGCCTTTGGCGGAACTGCGTCCGTACGCGGCGCGCCAGGCGGCCAAGCTGGTGGCGCTGCCGGCCGCCTCGATCCGCGCAACCAAGTCGCTGATGAAGCGCTCGCGCAATGCGGCCATCACCGAGACCATGGGCGCCGAAAACGCCTTGTTCGGCGCGATGCTGCTGGCGCCCGAAGCGAAGGAAGCATTCACCGCGTTCTTTGAAAAGCGCAAGCCGGATTTTTCGCAGTTCGCATAATTGAGCAAGATCTGCGACATGTGTGGTGCCGGCTCGCCAGCCGGCGCGCCATGCTGCAGCGGTTGCGGCATGCAGTTTGGTGCTGATGATGCCTGGGACGGGGTGCCCGCGCTGCCCGCAATAGTTTATGGACCGCTGGCGGCGTTGAGATCGTCGTCGTTAGCGATGGCGCAATCGGCAGTCTCGTGTATCCGCCCGTGTTGACGGGACGCGCCGGCAAGCGATTCGGTGACAAACTGCCCGCGCAGACCGAAACGCGATCATCCCGACTGGTCCGACACAGGATTTAAACATGAAAAATACACTATTTGTTTTTCTGCTGGCGGTATCGACGGTTTGCCATGCGCATGAGACGGCGCGCCTTCCCAAAGACGTCGTTAAATTCATGGAGCGGCGCGATGCGTGCGATCATTTCAGGGGCGAGGTCACGAATGTGGACGATAGAAAGCGGCTGGAACAAATCATCAGGAAAGCCAACAGCCTCTGTCGCGGCAGCGATAGGCAGTTGGCAAAACTGCGTAGGAAATATGCGGAAAATGAAGCAGTAATCAGCGGGTTGAAGGAGTACGAAGATACCATCAACGCTCCGGCCCAATAACCGTGGGCCTGGCGCGATCATACTGCGATGCGGATCGCCCTGACGGGTCTCCCGCACAAGCAACAATATAGTGGTAGCGAGCTGGTTGTGCCGATCCATGGGCGCCGAAAACGCCTTGTTCGGGGCGATGCTGCCGGCGCCCGAAGCGAAGGAAGCCTTTTACCGCCTACTTTGAAAAGCGCAAGCCGGATTTTTCGCAGTTCGCCTGACCCCGGCCGCGCGAACGCCTAGCCCGGCTGCGCGTCGAACAGGAATTCCTTGACTTTCGGATTGCCCTGGCGCCACAGGACGTTGTCGATCAGGTAATGATGCACATTGATGAAAATCCATGCGCAGGCAAGCGACAGGGCGACGCCCTGGCCTGGCATTTGCCCGGTGCGCGCATAATCGACCACCCAAGGCAGTATCCAGAAGCCCAGGCCGCCCAGCACCGCGCCGGTGACCACGAAGCCGGCCAGGCGCGCGCCGCTCCACTGGCGCGCGCGCGCCTGGTTGGACGTGTATTTCGACACGACGGTCAGGTATTGCAGGGAATGGAAAAAGGGTATCACGAGCAGGAAAGCCGGTTCCGTCCAGACCAGTCCCAACCAGACATACAAGGTGATGAAATAGGCAAGCAGTCCGGCGGCAGGCCATTGTTTCCAGGTGAGCTGTTGCGCGCGCCACTGGCCCACGCAGCGGAACACCGCGAGGCCGCACCAGATGGTGGTCAGGCTGGCCACGCCGCAGGCGAGAATCGTCAAGGCGGGCGGCATGGCGTAATTCACGCCGAATACGCCCCAGAGCTGTCGCGCCAGGGTTCCGCCGCTGCCCAGCGTCCATGCGGCGCCCCAGCAGGCATACGCGTTGATCAGCAAGGCTTTGCGGGTCTCGGCGGGCCAGTAGCGCTTCTTGAGCGCAGCATCCATCATGGCCATGCCGAAGCCTTGTTTGACGTAGTGCCAGCCGACCAGCAGGCCCATCGCTGTCAGGCTCAGTGCCAGTAGCAGGCTCTGGCCGTGCACCGATAACAGCGCGCCCGTGACCAGGCAGGCGGCCAGCGCGACAGGAGCGATCACGCCGGCGATCATCCAGCGGCGCCGCAAGTCCGGCGGCCAGCGGCCTTCCTTGACGTCGCTCCAGGAGCCATAAAACATTTGATATGAAAAAGCAAAGTGCGGGTGGTTGACGAGGTTCGCCAGCCCCAGCATGATCACGCCCAGCGTGGCCAGGCCTTCCTTTTCCAAGTGCATCATCTGCAGCACGAGCAAGGCGAACAGCGATCCGCCGCCCAGCAACATGACATCGGCCCATGGACTGAACAAGCCGCGCGCGGGTTGGGGGGGCTGGCCAGTGGCGGTGATATCCATCGAAAGGGCGGTAAAGGTGGGCAAGTCGGTCAGGTTAGCACTAATATTGCACGCTATCAACAAACAGGGCCGCGTGGGCGTCTGCAAACAACACAGTGTTGTTTTTTATGTAATTTGATGCGGCGCGCGGCCGGAATCGGCCGTCTTCAATCTGATTCATCCGGGCACGGTCAGGAACGCCATCGTGACCTGGCGTCCTTCCCGCACCGGCGCCACCTCAGGGCCAGGCAATCGTCGGCCCGTTCTGGATCGAGCGCACCAGGATCGGCGCCACGTGCTGGATGTTGTCCCAGTTGAAGTGATAGCGGTCCATGGTCGCTGGCGAGGCGATGTGGCGCTTGACCCCGTTGTCGATCAGGTACACCGCCGCGTCTCCCTGCGCCTGGGCCAGCACCGCGCCGTGGCTGAGCGCAACGCCGGTATCGATATTGTTCAGGTGCGGGTCTTGCACGATGCCGTTCCAGCTGCGGAACAGGTTGTTGTACGTGGCCGGATCGGGAATGTGCCGCTTGCGGCCCTGGTCGATGAGGTAGACTTCCGGCGCGCCGGGCAATTGCATCCGCAGACCGTTAAGATCGTTTCTGATAGCCATGATGTTCCCCTGAAGGGTTGCGCCGCAAGCGCGTTGCCAGCTCCCCGCTGAAAACCGCGCCGTTGCGGCAAGGCGGCCGGAATCGTTCTGGCGAGGAAGATCCAGGCGCCGCGCTGGCATGGTCAGTCTGCAGGCACGCCGGCACGCCGGCGGCCGCGACGGGCGCTGCGCCTGTTCGGCCAGCGTACAAGTACAGCGCTTGCCGACGCTTGTGTCCGCTCAAGCGCGGGCTTGCTCCGGCACGATCAGGGCGGGCTTTTTCCCGCTGCGGCAAGACGTGGCTCGCTCCGGACAGCGCCCGGCAAAAGTTGACGGGTTACAATCTGCCGCTGTGGCATTCTCGCCATCCCATGACGCTGTTCACCCAGAGGAAACCTGCATGCCGACCTTCGTTGCGCGCTGCCTGGCGATTGCCTGCGCTGTTACCGCCTTGCCCGCCGTTGGCGCCTGTCCCGACTACATCACCGCCGCCCATCCGCCGGCGCTGGCCGGACCCGTCAAAAAGCCCTTTGCCAGCGTCGTCAACCATGTCCTGGCCGCCAGGTACCAGCCCTGGCACATGGCGCACGACGCCATCGTCAAGGCCGGAACGGCGGCGACCATCCGCGCCAAGTTCGATTACGATCCGGTGCTGCACAAGGACCTGGAAGCCGAGCGCGTTCACGTGTATTTGTATGGAACCGGCATGGCCCGCTGGCAGTACGTGGGCAATTACCTGACCGACAGCGACGGCAAGATCGACGTGCCGCTGGGCACGCAGCCGGTGGGGGAGTATGTCGTGCGCTTCGTGGTGGAAGGGGACTTGAGCAGCACCAGCGGCTACCTGAGCGTGGTCGAGCCCGGGCGCGACACGATCGTTTTCGATATCGACGGCACCCTCACCACCAGCGACTTCGAAGCCTATGCCGATTATGCGGGGGTGAAGACCGCCACGCCGTACCGGTACGCGCCGGAGATGGTCAACGCCTGGCGCGACAAGGGCTACCAGTTGATTTTCCTCAGTGCGCGGCCGTACTGGGTGACCAGGGATGGACGCGCATGGCTCGGCGTCCAGGGCATCGCCCCCTGGCATTACCACAGCAATCCTTACAGCGGCGGCCCGGTGCCGCCCGATACCCAGAAATTCAAAGGCGATTACGTGCGCCATTTGCGCGATGCGGTCGGCCTCAATCTCGTGCGCGTGTACGGCAATGCCCTCACCGATATCGGGGCCTACGCGGACGCCGGGATGGCCAAGGCCGATACCTATATCATCGGGCCGCATGCCGGCGTCGCCGGCACCCGGCCGGTTCACGGCGAGTATGGGGAGCACTATCGCCTCTTGGTCGAACCGGCGCCGCTGGCGCGCTGCCGGGCCGATGCGACCCTTCCCGCGCCATCCTGACCGTGGCGCCCCTTGGACGGGGCGCCACGGTCGGACCACCTTGCAGCCTGTTACCTGGCGGCTTTGCGGCGGCGGGCGCACCAGCCCACCATCGCCAGGCCGGCCAGCAGCATGGCGTAGGTTTCCGGCTCAGGCACTGCCGAAATGACCCCTGCTACGTTGTTGGTCTCAAACTCGAGATGGCCATAGCCATCGGTTCTACCTGACTCCAGATAGGCGGAAATAGTGTACGTTTTCGTGCCGGTCAAGCGCGCGTAATAGGACTGGTAGAACGTCATTTCTTCACCGGGAGTCTGGCCTTCCTGGTCACCCAGCCTGCCCTTCAGGCTGAAATACGCCCATCCCCGCGAGTCGATGGCCGGATTGGATACGTCGTTGCTGACGGTGCCGAGCGCGGAAATGATCATCCCCGTGTTCGGGCTCAGCCTGAATCTTTCGAGGTGGCTGGTGCTGGCCTGCATGGTGCCCCTGGTCGGCGCCGTGGCGTTGGCTAACGTTGTCGAACCCCAGTTGCTTGCATCCGTACTGGTGCTCGCGGTGCCGCCAGCGTGGCTCGCCGAGGTGCTACCCAGGGTGCCGATGCTCTGGTAAGTGAGTTTCCCGGTTTGCGCGTCGGTGAAGCTGCTGGAGCTGCTATCGGTCCGTTCCGTAAAAAAAATGCTCGGGGAGATGTTGTCGCTCAGGTCCAGGTCGACCAGTTGGTAGGAGAACTGCGAAATGGAGGCGGACGTGCTGATCGATTGCGCATGGGCGGAGCCCGTTGCGATCGCCGCAGCGGCGAGGACGCAATAAGCGAACTTGGAAGAGGTGTTGGACATGGACGTGCTTTCGCTAGATGGCTGCCGGATATCGGCTGGCTCGCCTCAGTATAAACCTGTCAATCATGGCATATTATCAATAACGTATATGCATAGTGAATTTTGTTGTTTTTTTGTTCAATAAGATCGTTGCCGAGCGTTTATTCGGGAACATGTATTACCGGGCGCATGGCGCCGGCGCCGCAAGCGGGGGCATCCGTCCACGCGCTACAACACTCATCCTTGTTTTTTGAACATCGCCGGCAAAAAAGTGACAATGTCATTTTGGAAATGCTCACGGCAGGGTAATGTTGGCAGGTCACAAACGACAAGTTTGCGTCGTCATCTGATTATTCCAATCATCCTGCGGAGACCTCCATGTTGAAACCCGTTGCGCGTTGTATTGCGATTGTCTGTGCCTGTTCCGCCCTGCCTGCCGTAGCCGCCTGTCCCGATTACACCACCGCGGCCCATCCGCCGGCCTTTTCCGGGCCGGCGAAGAAAACGTTTTCGAAGTTCGGCAACACCATCCTGGCCGGCTTGTACAAGCCCTGGCACATGGCGCATGACACCATCGTCAAGGCGGGAACGGCGGCGAGCATGACGGCCAAGTTCGATTACGACGCCGTGCTGCACAAGGACCTGGAAGGCGAGCGCGTACACGCGTACCTGTACGGGACCGGCATGAGCGGCTGGCAGTATGTCGGCAATTACCGGACCGACAGCGATGGCAAGATCAACGTGCCGCTGGGCGTGCGCCCGGTGGGCGACTATGTGGTGCGCTTCGTCGTGGAGGGCGACTTGAGCGGCACCACGGGCTACCTGAGCGTGGTCGATGCCGGGCGCGACGCGGTGGTGTTCGATATCGACGGCACCCTCACCATCAACGATTTCGAAGCCTACGCCGATTACGTGGGCGTCAAGACCGCCACCGCGTATTACTATGCGCCGCAAGTGGTCAACGCCTACCGCGAGAAGGGTTACCAGGTGATTTTTTTGACCGCGCGGCCGTACTGGGTCACCAAGGATGGCCTGGAGTGGCTCGATATACAGAAGGTCGGGCGCTGGCACTATCATTCCAACCCGTACGGCGGCGGTCCGATTCCGCCCGATACGCAAAAATTCAAGACCGATTACGTGCGCCATCTGCGCGACGTGGTGGGCCTGAACATCGTGCGCGCCTACGGCAATGCGACCACCGATATCGCGGCGTATGCCGACGGCGGCATCGCCAAGGCCAATACCTACATCATCGGGCCGAACGCGGGCGCCTCGGGCACCCAGCCGATCCATGGCGAGTACGGGTCGCACTTTTCGTTCGTGGTGACGCCGACCCCGGTGGCGAGCTGCAAACGCTGATGCGGCGTCAGTCGGCAGGGGCGTAATTGTCCCTGTCGTGCCACATACCGTCGTCCCACCAGTGTTCGGCCAGGATGATGGCGACATCGTAAGCGTCGTCGTCATGGCGATAGATAGCAATGCCCAGAGAGGCGGCCATCGCCTCGTCGAAGGCGTGAAACGCGCGCAGCAGCGCCGGGCCGGCGTTCGGCGGATAGACCGAAAAGCTGACCAGGCGTTCGCGTTCATCGATCGCCAGCACCCGGCCCGTCGCGCTGCGGATACAGCGCGACGGGCAACTCGTCCAGCGCCATGCGGCGCAGGACCGGCGACTCTGCGGCAGCGGCAGGGTCGGCCTCGACGACCCACGCGGACAAGCCGCCGGCGCTGCGTATCAGCGTGAGTAATACTGACTCTTCGATTAACATTGCATCAAATATATCACGCGTGGCATACTGGTACTCATTGGAAGTTATTCCTTGGCATGGAAAGGCAGGACAGCGTGATCACACCGAAGACACTATTGAAGAAACCCCTGGCTTGCGCGAGCGTGGCGCTGGCCTGTCTGGCAGGCTTGTGCGCCATGCCTGCAGCGCACGCCGCCGACAATACCGGCCACGCCGCCACCCTGGTCAGCGGAAACACGATGTCGGTGACCAACCGCTACGGTCCGAGCGCAATTTACTTCGACCCTTCCGGACGGGCTCGCCACACTGCCGGCGACACCGTATCGCACGGGTCCTGGCGTGCCGACAAAAACCTGGTTTGCAGCACCGCCGATCCCACGCCCGAGCGGGTGACGCCCGAATATTGCCTCGATCTGGCAGGAAAAGAGCTGGGCAAGGCATGGACCGGCACCGATCCGAAAAACGGCAATCTGGTGTTCCTGCTGACGCCAGGGGACAAGAACGCAAGCCGTTAAACCGATGTCAAGGTGAGCGCCGGCCTCGTCAGTCCTGGTCGCCTTCCGCAGCAGGCTTCTTCTTGCCGGTAATCATGGCCAGCACCAGGTTTTCGCGGTGCTGCCAGCTGGTGAAGATTACGCCGGACACATGCAGCACCACCAGTCCCACCAGGGTCCAGGCGATGGCCACGTGCACCTGCACCGGCCAGGCATAGCCCCACAGCAGGTCGGTGCCCAGGGCCCAGCCGCTCAGGGCCAGCAGGGCGACGCAGGCGAGCAGGGCCAAAACCATGGCCCCACCGAGCGGATTGTGGCCCAGGTGGCGCGCGGCGCGGCCCTGTACTACCGCGCGCAGGTAGCGCACCGTGGGACCCGGCGCGCGCACGAACTGCGAGAAACGCGCGTAGCGGCTGCCGCCAAAGCCCCACAACAGGCGCGCCGCGACGATCGACGCCGCGCCATAGCCAAGATAGATGTGCGCCACGCCGGTCTGGTCGCTGGTCCACCACGCCGCCGCGATGGCCGCGACAAGCGACCAGTGCAGCAGGCGCACCGGGACATCCCAGACGGCTAGTTTACTTTTCTTCAACGCGGGCGAAGGTCACCGGGTCGAAAAACGCTTCGATGCGCTTGCCCTGCGGGTCCTTGGCATACACTTCGTAGCAGCTCGCGGTCGCTTCCATGCGGCGCACGACCCAGCCTTCCTTGGTCAGTTTTTCGTGCAGCTCGGTGTGCGGCTTCCATTCCGCTTTCGGACGGGTGGTGCATTTCACGTCGCCGTGAGCCCAGGCGCCGTTCACGGCAAAGGCGAGCACGAGTGGTACCAGTTTGGCGAAGGTCGAGGTCATATTGTTTCCTTGTTCAGATTGAAAATGCGGGTGAAACATCAGGTCGCCGCCCAGCGGCGCAGCAGGTTGTGGTAAATCCCGGTCAGCTTGAGCAGGTTGCGGTCATCCGCCGCCAGCCCCGGAGTCAGGTTCTGGATCGTCTGGTCCAGGTCGAACAGCAAGGTGCGCTCGGCCTCGTCGCCGACCAGGCTTTCTATCCAAAAAAACGAGGCCACCCGCGCCCCGCGCGTGACCGGCGTTACCCGGTGCAGGCTGGAAGCCGGATACAGCACCATGTCGCCCGCGCCCAGCTTGACGGCCTGGACGCCGAATTCGGTGTCGATTTCCAGCTCGCCGCCGTCGTACTCGTCCGGCTCGGCCAAAAACAGGGTGGCGGCCAGGTCGCTGCGCAGGCTCAAGTGGGTGCCGGGAATCTGCATCACAGCGCTATCAACGTGCGTGCCATAGGTTTCGCCGACACCGTAGCGATTAAATTTTGGCGGATAGATCTTGCGCGGCAGCGCGGCGGCAATGAACAGCGGTGTATTGCCGAGCGTGCGCAGGATATGGTTGCCCAGGCTGACGGCCACTTCGGCGCCATCGTCGATCTGGGCATTGTTCTTGGCCGAGCGCGCCAGGGTGCCGGCGGTGGCCGCGCCATCGCGCCAGTCGGCCTGGTCGAGGTAGGCGCGGAACTGGCGCACCTCATCCTTGCTGAGGATGGCGTCGAGGACGGTCAGCATGGCACGTCCTGGCGCCGCAGCAGGGCGCCGCTGTCGATCTCGCCGACGGTGGCGCAGCCGGCCAGCGCCATGCACACTTCGAGTTCTTCGCGCAGCAGCTTGAGCATGTGCGCCACGCCGAGCGCGCCGGCCACGCTGAGCGCGTAGATCTGCAAGCGCCCGACCAGCACCGCGTCGGCGCCCAGGGCCAGCGCCTTGAACACGTCGGCCCCGGAGCGGATGCCGCCATCGAACAGCAGCGGGAAAGCCGGTCCGACGGCGGCGCGGATGGCCGGCAACACGTCCAGGCTGGCGGGGGCGCCGTCGAGGGTGCGCCCGCCGTGGTTCGACACCACCAGCCCGGCCACGCCGATGGCGCGCAGGGCGATGGCGTCGTCGGGATGGAGCACGCCCTTGACCAGCACCGGCAAGGTGGTTTGAGCGAGCAGCCAGCGCAGGTCGTCCCAGCTCGGGGCGCTGCTCATGATGCCCTGGAAGATGCGGCTCTGTTCGGGCCCGAGGGCGGGCGTCGCGGCCGGGGCGTAGCCGCGCAGGTTGGCGGCCACGCAGTCGGCCGGCATGCGAAAGCCGGCGCGCAGGGCGCGGTTGCTGGGCACCTGGATCGGGGCGTCGAGCGTGACCACGATGGCCGTGTAGCCGGCCTGCACGGCGCGCTTCAACAGGTCTTGCGTGTCTTCCCGGCGCAGCTGGAAGTACAACTGGAACCAGCGCTGCGGACCGGCGCCGCGCGCCACGTCTTCCAGGGTGCAGGACGAGAGCGTGCTACTGATCATGCAACTGTCGACCGCGTGCGCCGCGCGCGCGCTTTGCAGTTCGCCGGCGCTGTGCGCCAGGTTCTGGAAGGCCACCGGCGCCAGAAAGATCGGATGGGCGAACTGCTGCCCGGCCACGGCCACGCCGGTGTGGCCGGCGCCGACGTCGCGCAGCAGGCGCGGATAGATGTCCCAGCGCGCGAACGCGGCCAGGTTGGCGGCCACGGTCAGGTCGCGCCCGCTGCCGCCGGCCACGTAGTCGTAGCTGGGCGCGGCCATGAAGCGCTGGGCCAGCACTTCATAGTCGGCGGCGCAGCCGATGTCGGCGGGGATCTTGCCCAGAGGCGGCTGGGGGCCGGGGAGAGGTGGTGTCATCATTCAATGAAAAATGCCGGGGGTTACCCGGCATTGTAGCGAACTTGCGCGCCACTCAAGACAGTTGAAGCGGACACTTGAAGCGGACACTTGAAGCGGCGCGCGCTTGCCGTTCTTACAGTTCGTAGTTCAGCGCCACGCGAACAGCGCGCGCGTCACCCTTGTACAGGAAGGCGCCCGAGCGGTACACGGCCGTGAAGTAGTCCTTGTTGCCGACGTTGAGCACGTTCACGCGCAGGTCCAGCTTCTTCGAGAAGCGGTAAGCGGCGAACGCGTCATACACGGTGAACGACGGCACCGGCTGCGCGCACTGGTTGTCGGCGGTGTAGCCGGCGGCGGTGTCGGGCTGGCCGCCGCAACGGCCGCTCTCGTAACGGGCCACGGCGCCGAACGAGAAGGCGTCGGTCAGCTGGTACTTGGCCTGGGCCGAGAACGATTTTTCGGCAAAGTTGGCCAGTTCGCGGCCGATGCCCACTGGGCTGGCCGAGCCGGTCACTTTCGACTTCATGATGGTCGCGCCGACCTGGGTCGAGAGGGCTTCGGTGACGTTGCCGGTCAGGCCGAATTCGATCCCCTGCACCTTGTTCTTGCCGGTGTTGAAGGTGCCGAGGGTGTCGTAGTTAGCCCCTTCCATCACATCCTTCTTCTTGGTCTGGAAGATGGCGGCGGTGGCCAGCAGCTTGTCGTCAAGCAGGTTCCACTTGGTGCCCAGTTCCAGGTTGATCGAGGTTTCCGGCTTGGCGCCGGCGATCTTGTTCTGGTACAGCACCGCGCCGCCGTAGCCGCTGTTGGTGCCCGAATCGGCTTCGCCGCCGTTGATGTCCTGCGAGCTGGCCGCGCTGCCGTAGACGATCAGTTTCGGCATGACCTTGAAGCTCACGCCGGCGTGGCCGTTGACCAGGGTGTCGGTATAGCTGTACTCGCCGGTGACCAGGTTGGTGGCCGGGGTGCGGCGCGCCAGCGACAGGTCGAAGCGGTCGGCACGGATGCCGGCGAACGCCGTGACGCGGTCGGTCAGGTCGACCGTGTCCATTGCGGTCAGCGAGAAGGTCTTCACTTGCCAGTCCTGGTTCCAGCTGTTGCGGGTGCTGCTGCGGCCCGCCAGGTTGGTCAGGTCGGCCACCGGCACGCCATTGACGTCGTTGAAGCAACGCGCATTGTTCGGGCCGACGGCAACCGCGCTGCGGCAGTTGAAGGCGCCGCTGTTGGCGACCGTGAAGTTGCCCGAGACGACTTGATGGTCGGTGTATTCGGCGCCGAAGATGAATTCGTGCTTCATGCCCATCAGTTGCTTGTCCCAGCGCAGATTGCTCTGGTGCGCAAAGTACTCGACATCCTGCCAGCCGGTGTGGCCGCCGTCGAGCGCGGCGCTCACGAACGACTTGGTATTGGCGGCGGTGTCGCCGACATAGCGGGTGCCGCTCGAGGCGCCGGTGGTGACGTAGGCATTGTTCGACTGGCCATAGCGGGTCAGGCTGGTCAGGGTCAGGTCGGGCGCCAGTTTCCAGTTCACGCGCGCGGTCATGGTGTCCACGTCCGAGCCGAGGAAGTCGTTCGACTGGGCGTACACCGGCACGTTGGTGGCCGGTATGCGGTTCGGCACGGCGCCGACCAGGAAGTGACCCAGGTCGGGCAGCTTGTCGTCGGTGCGCAGGGCGTAGTAATCGAGCGTGACGGCCAGGTCCTTGTTCACTTCCCACAGGCCGGAGACGGCCACGCCCTTGCGGGTGCGGCTCGATGGCTTGCGGTCAGGCACGTCTTCGTCGCCGTACAGGACGTTGGCGCGCAGGGCGAAGTTGTCGCCGAAGCCCTTGTTGAAGTCGGCGGTGACGCGTTTGTGGCTGTCGGTGCCCACGCCCACGGTGACGCGCTGGAAGTCTTTGTCCAGTGTCGCTTGCTTGGTGATCGCGTTGATCGCGCCGCCGGCGGTGCCGCGGCCGGCGAAGCTCGAGTTCGGGCCTTTGGAGATTTCGAGCTGCTCGATGGCGAAGCTTTCGCGGGTGGTCATGCCGGGGTCGCGCAAGCCGTCGACGAAGACGTCGCTGCGCGCTTCCTGGCCGCGGATGATGTAGCGGTCGCCGAAGGCATTGCCGTTTTCGCCGGTGCCGAGGGTGATGCCCGGCTGGGCGCTGAGAATTTGTTTGAGTTCGGTCATGCCCGAATCGTCGATCGCGGCCTTGGTGATCACCGAGATGGTCTGCGGCGTTTCAGCCAGCGGACGGGTGTGGCGCGAATCGCCCGAGGTCTTGGCCTTGTACGGCGCGCCGACTTCGGCGTTCGGGTTCGGGTCGAGGTACTTGCCGTAGACGACGACGTCCGGCAGGGTCTTGTTGTCTTTTTCCGATGGCGCGGCCGGCGCGGCGTTTGGACCCGTCTGGGCGCTGACGCCGAACGGCATCATCAACAAGGCACTGGAAATGCCCATGGCAATACTGGTTTTCTTCATGGTATTGAACGTCATGTCGCTCTTGCTACGAAGGCTTTTTGGCTGTTGCGATTGTTGGTGCGTCAAGATGAACTCCTCAGATAGATTCGCAGGATTATAGCCAAATCT
Organism: Massilia rubra; assembly: GCF_011682065.1. Lineage (GTDB taxonomy): Bacteria > Pseudomonadota > Gammaproteobacteria > Burkholderiales > Burkholderiaceae_D > Telluria_A > Telluria_A rubra. The sequence continues at coordinate 190,764 of NZ_VUYU01000005.1, forward strand.
CACAGGAGCGTAAACGTTAATCAATCTCATTTGCATTCAGAGTATTGACGTTGCTGTTGCGAAAATGATGCAGTGAGCATGGGAAAGGGCGGTGGCGGCGTGGTAGCGCCGGTGGCGTCGGTGGTCCTTTCGTCGTGCAAATAACAAAAGATTGCTGATATACCACTAAATAATTGCCAATATTCAATTTGCATGTGCGGCTTGCCTGCGTATGTACCTTAGCTGTTCAGCCAATACCACACACTCTTCAGCATGCCTAACCACGATCACAAAGACAGTTTTTCCAGCGTAGAACGCATCCTCGGAACCTTCCGCCGCCAATACGAAAATGCCAATCCGCAGGCACGCATTGACATGGAAAAACGATTGGCGCGATGGTCGCAGCGGGTCGGCGCTTCGGCAAATGCACTTGAGAAACTGGCCATGACGACCAAGACCGGTCGCTCGGCCCGGGCGGTAACCCACGCCGTTGGCAAGGCCGAGCAGCGATTTTCTGTCTTACTCGCCACCAAGTTGGCCGGTCTGGATTTCTCGATGGTCTGGGACGTGCTGTGGTCGGTCGTGAAAGAGATCGTCATGTACGTGGGCGGCGGCGCCATCTTTTTCGGTGCTGTCGGCGGGATCGGCGGGGCGTTTTTTGCTGGTGCCGGCGCGGTGCCCGGTGCCATCGGTGGCGCCCTGTTCGGCAGCAAGGTTGGCGCCGAAATCATGATGTGGATGGGTCTCGGCAGCCTGGTCAAATGTATCGGCACGGCCATTCCCGAGATGTGCAGCCATCTGGCCGAAGGATTCGCCACTGCCTGGGCCGCCGGCCAGTTGCCCGACAATGCGCGCGGCGAGTACCCGGGCATGATCGAACGCGCCAGTATCTCCTTCGCGCAAGGCAAGTTGTTGCTGGTCGTGGCACTGCTTAGCGCGATCGTGGTCTATTTTACGAAAGGTCAGCTCAGCCGGTCGATGCTGCTGGCGGAAATCAGCGCCAGCAAGCTCGGACCAAAGTTCGCGACGTGGGTCGCTGCCAACGAGGCCAAGCTGATGGCCATGCCTGCCCTGCGCAGCAAACTTCCGGCGGCGGCGGACCAAGCCGGTGCGAAGGCGGGGGCTGGCGTCAAACCCGGAGCTGCGCCCGAGCCGGTCGCGGCCAAACCGGCCAAACCGGCCGAGGCGCCACCGAAAAATGGCAAGGGCGAGAAGGTCTGTCCGGTGTGCCCGAACATCCTGGTTGGCCCGCCGGTGCATCCGATTTTCGGCAGCAAGATCTTGCTGGGTGAGAGCGACCTGGATTTCTCGCTGCCCGCGCCGCTACCGCTGCCGTGGCAGCGCACCTACAGTTCCGACGCAGCGCGCGTCGGCTGGCTGGGGCAAGGCTGGTCGACACCGATTTCGGAAGCGTTGCTGGTCAGCGCGGATGAAGTCATGGTCCTCGACGCCTATGAGCGCGCCGTGACGTTTTCACTGCCGGAGATAGGCGAATCGATCTACTCGCCCTACGAATCGGTCACCTTAAGCCGTACCGGTCCGCGCACGTTCGAGCTGGTCGATGAGAATTTGCTGCGCCGCCAGTTCGCGCTTCCCGCCAACGGCAGGGACATCGCCAACCTGGTCGGCCTGGTCGATGCCAACGGCAATACGATCAGCATCCTGCACAACCGCGCGCAGCTTCCGGAACGCATCAACGACAGCGCCGGCCGCGTGTTCACGCTGGTATTTGGCGAGCACCAGGGCCAACCGCGCCTGCGCTCGGTGGCGCTGGTGCGCGAGAGCGGGGATGGCGACAGCGGCATGCTGGCCACCCAGAGCGACGTGCTGGTCTATTACGATTACGACGAGGCCGGCGACCTGGCGCAGGTGCGCAACGGCGCCGGCCAGCTCAAGCGCCAGTTCCTGTACCGCCAGCACATGCTGGTGCAGCATGGCGAACCGGACGGGCTGGTGTCATGCTATGAATACGACCAGGACGCTCCGAGCGGCAAGGTGCTGCACAACTGGACCAACGGCGGCCATGCCTGGCGGTTCGACTACCGCCAGCATGAGACGATAGTCACCGACAACCTGGGACGGCGCCAGCACTATCGGTTCGACCACGAGCGGCGTCTCATCGGCCTGGTTGATGCCGCTGGCGGCGTCACCTTGCGCACGTTGGACCGTTTCGGCAACCTGCTGGCGCTGACAGACCCTGCCGGCCGCGTGACCCGTTACCGCTACGACGAACGCAGCCGCGTGGTGCGGATCGAGGGTGGCGGCAGCGCCAGCGGCATCGTCTACGACACCCGCTTCGACAAGCCGGCCTTGATCACCGATGCGCTGGGCGTGACGACCGCGTTGCGTTACGACGATCATGGCAACCTGACCAGCATCACCGACGGCTTGGGCCAGCGTACTTCGTACCAGTACAACAACGACGGTTTGCCGGTGCGCATCACCGACGCCGCCGGCGGCGTGAAAAAACTGAGCTACAACGCGGCCGGGCAGCCGATCAGCCAGACCGATTGCGCCGGCAAGCTGACCCGCTTCGACTACGACGACAGCGGCAAGCTGCGGCAGGTGACCGACGCCAACGACAATGTCAGCGCGTATGACTACGACGATGGTGGACGCCTGCTGGCCACCCGCCAGGCCGATGGCACCGAGGAGCATTACGAATACGATGAATTCGGGCGCATTTGTGCACACATCGCCGGAGGCAACCGCACCAGCTATGTGCTCGACAGCGATGGCCGCCCACTGCAACGGATCGATGCGCGCGGCGGCGTGTTGCAGTACCAGTACGACGCTGCGCGCCGCATGGCGGCGCTGGTCAACGAAAACGGCGAGACGCACAGCTTCGCCTACGACGCGATGGATCGCCTGACCGAAGAAATCGGCTTCGATGGCTGCCTGACCCGCTACCGCTACGACGCCAGCGGCCAGATCGCCGCCAAGGAGGAGCATGGCAGCGGCGCGCGAAGTGAACTGACCCACATCGAGACCAGCTTCCTGCGCGACACAGCAGGCCGCCTGATCGAAAAAATCACGTCCCGCGTTACCGGCCCGGCGCAGGCAGAGCAGATGCGCGAGCGTTATGGCTACGACCTGGCCGGACGCATGACGCACGCGGCCAACGCCGATGCCGCCATCGTGCTCAAGTACGATGCCGTGGGGCAGTTAGTGGCTGAACAGACCACCAGCGCCGGCCACACCAGCGCGATGCGGCACGCCTACGACGAACTGGGCAACCGCGTGCAAACGGTGCTGCCCGACGGGCGCGTGCTCAATCATCTGTTCTACGGTTCCGGTCACTTGCACCAGATCAACCTCGATGGCGAGGTGGTGAGCGATATCGAGCGCGACAGCGCGCACCGCCCGGTCAGCCGCAGCCAGGGCGCCTTGACCAGTCACTTCCGCTATGACCCGGTCGGGCGACTGTTGTCTCAGGTCGCCGCGAACGGCAGCACGCCGGCCTTGGCGCGACGTTACGAGTATGACGCCGGCGGCAACCTGGTGGTGCTCGACGACAGCCGTAACGGCCGAAGCACGTTCGAGTACGACGTCATCGGCCGCATCCTGAGCGCCACCCAGCCGCAACTGGGCGAGCGTTTCGCGTTCGACCCGGCGCATAACCTGCTCAATGCGGGAGCCGAAGGCAGCGGCCGGGTCGAGGGCAACCGCCTGCGCGTGTTCGAAGACAAGCGCTTCGACTACGATGCGCACGGCAACCTGATCGAAAAGCGTGTCGGTCGCCACACACACATGCAGTTCACCTGGAACGGCGCGCATCAGCTGGTCAAGTCGACGGTTACCCGTAACGCCGGGCAGGAGGGCGACAGCGCGCAGACGGTGAAGTATGCGTACGATCCGTTCGGTCGGCGCATCGCCAAGCGCGATGCCTTCGGCACCACGCGCTTTGCTTGGGATGGCAACCGCCTGCTCAGCGAGACCCGTGGCACGCACTGCCGCACGTATATCTACGAGCCGGATTCCTTCGTGCCGCTGGCGCAGATCGACAGCGCGCCGGAGAATGGAGGCGCTGCGGCGCAGGTGCACTACCTGCATACCGATCATTTGGGCACGCCGCGCGAAGTGAGCGATGCCGGCGGGCGCGTGACTTGGGCCGCCACTTACAAGGCATGGGGCAATGTGCTCAGGATCGAGGCCCCCGAGGTGGAGGACGAGGTGCAGGCCGGACAACGCTCGCAGCAGGCGCTGGCACAGGCGCAGCCGATCCGTTTCCAGGGTCAGTATCACGACGTCGAAACGGGCCTGCATTACAACCGCTTCCGGTACTATGATCCGGACGTGGGGCGTTTCGTCAGCCAGGATCCGATCGGGCTCGCGGGTGGCCATAATGCGATGGCATATGCGCCCAATCCGACAGGATGGATTGATCCGCTCGGGTTGGCGACGTGTGGGCCGTGTCCGAAAGGCACAGGTGTTGTCGCGAGAAGCGTGCAGGGGGCAGCGAACCGCGTTCTGGAGTGGGATAAATTCGGTAACGAAATTGTGTACCGTGGTATGAAAGCAAAACACTACAATGCTCTTGTTGCACGCGGAATAATAACCGGGACGGGGGAAACGTCCACCTCTCCGGCAATTTGGTATGCAAGTCGATATGCCCAAGAAGAGGGTGAAGTTTTGGTCAGATTTGCGATGAAACCGGGTACCTCAGATAAACTCCTCGCTATTGCTGTCGCTGCCGATGACGATGTGACCAGACTTGCGTTCCCTGATCTTCCGGTATTACGTCCCGGAGTAAGGTGGGGGGAGAGTTATGCGCGAATTAAAGTTGAAGGAGATCAGGTGACCACTGCCCTCGGTGCAAAAGGCGGGAGAGCGATAAAAATTTTCGAAGAAAATATTGTTCAATTTGAGCGTATTGCGCCAGATAAAACCAGCCTAATTTATTAAAGAATTGCAACATAACTTATGCGAGTAGCGACAATGTTTTTACGCCTTGATGAAGCTGACGTGCCAATGAAATTGGTCTACCAACTGAAAGAAGATCTCAAGAGGGATCCGGAACGAGTGCAGCAAACACAAGCGTTGACCCTGAATGCGTCTAGGCCGTGCATGGGGCTGAGCGGGAGATTGGGATTGTATGGTTCACCTGAGTGGTGGACCAACATTCAAAATGGCGTAATTAGACAGGAGATAGTCTCCGGGCTAATCACTCGTGTATATATAAGCGGGTGGGGGGAGGATGAAATTAATGCTTTCTCTTTCGTGACACCGTATGAAGAAGTGGACCATGAAGACATTCATGTCATCAATCAAGCCGATGCTAACCTGTTCCAGGTTGGAAGCCGTGTCGATGTGCTTTACTGCTATTACGAGCTGAAACACCAGCCGGCGGAAGACGGCACCATCGTCTATCTGAAGGAGGTGGTGGAAATGGCTGTATCATTGGAACCTGCCAGGCAGCGACCGGAGGGGGCTTACCGCAAAAGACAGGAACCAGGTTTTGTGGCGCCGGTGTCGTCGTTATTGGAGAGCATGCCAAATTTTATAGATCTCGATGCTGAGATACCGATGAAGCGGGTGTTCCGGCTGTCGGAACATCACAGACTTCATCCGGATGAGATAAGGAAAATTCAAGCGCTCACCTTGGATGAAACCAGGCCAACCGAAGGTCTGAGTGGGTATCGTGGCCTATACGGTTCAAATGAATGGTGGCACTACGTGCAATGTGGAAAAATACGTCGCACTTTTGCATCGGGTGTGATCAGCAAAGTCTATGTCGGAAAGGATAATGGGGTAGAATCGCCGGTCCTGCTGATTGACGTTTTGTCATCGAGAAATGCATTGATGGGTTTGCCTGTGCATGTGAACGACAACGCAGACATCGCGCTGTTTCAAGTGGGATGCCGGGTTGATTTTATCCATCTTTATCTGGAAAAAAAATGCCCTCCCTCCGCTGAAGAGGAAACCGAATGGGCTCCTGGCATGCTTGAAATGGCCGTCTCGCTCGAACCAGTCCGCCAGGGTTGAAAGATACTTGCTGAATGACAGGAGACGGCAATCTTTTGTTTGGTTTCGTCACAGGCGGTATCCGGATGTTGTAAAAGCCAGGGAGGCGCTTACCCTGGACGAGACCCGGCCGACGCAGGGCTTGTGCGGAAAGCCCGGCCTGTACGGCTCCAACGAATGGTGGCACTACCTGCACCGCAGGAAAATACACCTGAGCCGGGGATCGGGCGTGATCAGCAGGGTGTATAGCGCCCCTGTCGAGGACGGTGAAAAGCCGGCGCCAAGCTGCCTCGTACAAATGGCCTGCTATGGTGGTGAGAAACACGATGGCAAGCTCGCCCAGCGCCATCGGCGTATTGCCCCAGCTGCTGCCGGCGTGGACAAACTCGATCTGCGCCTGCGGCGCCAACCCGGCCAGCGCCCGCCGCGCGCTGTAGAGCGTGAGCAGGCGCGCGCGCAATTGCTGCGGCGCTCGCGCGGCCACGATCCTCACCAGCGCCGCATCGTGAGTTGCGAGTTTATCGGACAAAAAGCCATTCCCTGCGCTCATTGCTTCATGTCTGCTGGACTCCGGGCGCGTCGCCTATTTCTTGTAGTACCCCGCCGAAATGACGACATCCTCGACTTTTTCAAAATACGCCGACTTGGCCTGGATATCCTTGCTCACCGGATTGACCCATTTGTAGTCGACCCAGCCGCTGCCCGGATTGGCGGCCTTGGCCATGATTTCCTTCATGAAGTACTTGTCGTCGCCATCTTTCAATTCGATGATGTTCTTGCCGGCCATCTTGGGATTGGCGCCGTGCGCCAGCACCTTGGCCTTGGTGTCCCACACGCTCAGGTACAAGTCCTTGCTGACGAACTGCCCCTTGGGATTGGCCACTTCGGCAAGCAGCTTGTCCTTGCCGTTGGCCTTGAAGAAAGCCACGCCCTGCTTCACCAGCGCGCTCGCTTCCTCCGCCGTTCCCGCATCCGCCGCCAGCACATTGGCGGCGAAGGCCAGCGAAGCGGCCACGCCGAGTACACTTTTGATCAACATTGTCATCAACTTACTCCTTCAAACAGGTGGGGGAACAGGTGTCGGCAAGCTTCCCGATGGTGTACCCGCCGCCCGCGAAAGTCAATCGACACTGTTGTCTGGCGGATTCTCCCGGACCTTGACTTCGAAAAACCGTACAGTGGAACATGCGCTGGCTGGCCGACCGGTCGATATTGGCCCGGACGGGCGCGCCGGCCCGACCTTGAAAAAGTTCAAAAATGGCGAAACGGGTGCGCGGATGCGCGGCCGGGTGTGCCGCTGTTGAAAGGAGAAAGGCTGTATGCGGATCGATGTGTTCTTGAGGGCCGAAGCGCCGGCCGAGACGATCAGGTTTTATGTGCAGGAACTGGGGATGTTCCGGGTCGACGCCGATTACGGGATGGATTCCTGGCTGCTGCGTGCAACCGCCAACCCGGCTATCTGCCTGCAAATCACGCCCTGGCATCCGGCGCCGTGCGCGACGCCGGTGTTTGCGTTGACCGTGCCGAGCTGCGACGCCGAATTGAAGCGCTTGCGGGGAGTGCAGTTTGCCAGCGGCGGCGGGCTGGTGCCGGACAAAAACGGCGTGCTGGAGGTATTCGAATGGCCGGGCGGGAAGAATTTCATGCTGGAAGATCCGGGTAAAAACCGTTTTCTCCTGTGCGAAGACCATATCGCACCTACGTGAACCGGACCGGTGCGCCCATCCTGGAAGGTGGCGAAGCGTAAGGAAAATCGCGGGGCGTTCGATCGTCGCACGCCTGCCGATCCCAAGGCCGATTTACTGAATGGGAAAAGATAGATTTATCAACGTTGATATTGGTCTAAGATTGTCAGTGCTGTCCACGTCCTGCCTGTAGCCCATTTGCGCTAAAGGCAATATGGCATCCCTCTCCGCCACGCTCACCGGAACCTTACCATGCAAAAATCATCAGTTCTTTTTGTCGCAAGTCTTCTTTTTGCCGCCGCCGGCCCGGCCCAGGCGCTGCAGTACAAGCTCTCGCCCCTGCTGGTCGATTCGGCCAGCGCGACCGAGGCGTTCTCGATCAATAACGCCGGCACCGTTCTTGGGCTGGCCCAGCTTAACCTGATCCAGGCCGTGGTGTGGGAGCAGGGCACGGCGCGCCAATTGAGCCACGACCCGCAGAGTTATGGCAGCTATGGCCTGGCGCTCAACCAGGCCGGCGACGTCGCGGGCTATGACTATTACCCTCACGGTATCGTCCGCGCCGCCACATGGACCGCTGCCGGCCGGCAGCCGGTGTCGTTGTCGGCCGAGTATTCCAGGGCGGTCGACATCAACGCGCATGGGGTGACGGTTGCCAATGGATTCGGCGGCTACGCGCAAGACTCCTGGTCATGGGATGGCGCGACGCTGACAAAGCTGCTTCCCTTCAGTCCGGCCTACAACGACTCGCCCGGTTCGCCGCTACGGCCGGGGACCACGGCGCATGCGATTAACGACCTCGGCCAGGTCGTGGGATCGGGCGGGACCGCCGATCACCAGTCTCATGCGGCGCTGTGGACCAATGGCCAAATCGTCGACCTGCATGGCGGCGGGACCGGCAGCGCGGCGAAAGACATCAACAATGCCGGGCAAATCCTGGTCAATACCTATTTTGGACAAGACGTGCGCGCCGGCCTGTGGCAGAACGGCGCCCTGAGCTACCTGGGCGAGCACTCCGAAGGCAACGGCATGAATGCCCAGGGCGCCGTGGTCGGATGGGCCGGCTTCGGCGAAGGCGCCCAGCACGCCATGCTGTGGCAGGATGGGATGGAATTCGACCTGAACGCGCAGATCGTCGGGAAGCGGTTCGGCTTTACTTATCTCGAGAAGGCCTACGGCATCAATGACCACGGCCAGATCGTCGGGCGCGGCCTGACGGCCGATGGCAGCTACCAGGCATTCCTGTTGAGCCCTGTGCCGGAACCCGGCGCCTGGCTGATGCTGGTGGTCGGGCTGGGCATCGTGGTGCGCGTCAAGCGCAGGGCGCGGGCTGCCTGAACGGCGGCGGCGAAACCGTCGCGCCGATCGCCAACGAGCTGCCTTTGCGCGGCCTGTCAACTGAAAAAGCGCGTCGTTACCGGGCGCGCCACAGTCATGGCATCGTCACATTTCATCGTTACATTTTCACATTTCTTCCTTCGCGAATCAGCCACGCGGTTACCGCACCGCTGGCATCACCCTGGAGTCATGATGAAACCGACACTGCTCGCCGCCAGCCTCGCGCTGGCCCTGTTTGCCAGCGCACCCGCCAAGGCATGGCAACAAGAAACGCACCGCCGCATCGTGCTTGATGCGATCACCTTCATGAAGAACAATCCATCGACCACCAACTACGCCAAGCTGGCGGCCGGCGTGGCCAAGGCCGGCTACACGATGGACCAGTTCGCCCAAGCCGTGGGCCAGGGCGCTTACGACGTCGATGATTTTGCCGACACCTATCTGTGCGGCGCCACCACCGGCAGCTGCCAGATGGCGCCGGTGTGGGGCCTGGGTTCCTCGCTGGCCAACTACACCTCCTACTGGCACTTCCAGAACCACACGGGCGGGCGCGATGTGCACGGCAACGCCTTCGGCGGCTACAACTACGCCAAGCTGAGCAACCGCGGCGATATCGACAAGCTGGCCGCCGGCTGGCTGGTGGGCGACTACCTGGACGATGGCGCCGGCGGCCTGAAAGGCTGGTTCGGCGACAGCAGCAAGTACAACAGCTTCGGCGTGACCGAGGCCAACTACCGCATGGGCGGCACCTCCAGCAGCAAGCAGTACGCCGATTTCGAGACCATGCCGTTCCAGCCGATCGACAACCTGGGGCAGTACTGGTGGCAGCAGTTCCTCGCGCGCCCGAGTGCGCAGTCGCTCGGCTTCGTGCTGCACACGACCGACCTGGTCCAGCCGCACCATACCTGGGGCACCTCGGGCAATGGCCACTCGGGCTGGGAACAGTGGGTGGGCGACTACTACGAGCGCGAACAGTTGAACGATGCCGCCCTGGTGCGCGGGGCGCTGGCCAGCTTTACCCCGCTCGCCCCAAACGCCACCGATATCCGCGCGCTGCTGACCCAGGGCGGCAGCTATTCGTACGCCAACGGCGGCATGGTGCTCTCGTCGACCGATCACGCCGACCGCCGCACGGTGGCGCGCGCCATGGTGCCGCATGCGATCGCCATGGTGGTGCACGTACTCAACCGCGCCGCCGAGCGCCTGGCGATTTGAAGCCGCTGCGCCTGCTGCGCGCGCTGGCCGGCGCCGCCTGCGTGACGTGCGCCTGGCCTGCCATGGGGGCTTGCGGCCAGCCGGCGTCGGCAGCGGCGGTGGCGGCGCGCATCGACGGCGCGCCGTTGCTCGCGTTCAGCGTCGAGAGCAGCTGGTGCATGGCGCGCGCCGCCGATCCGGACGCGCAGCGCAGCGCCACGCTCGAGCTCCTCATCGCCAACCGCCTGCTGGCCGGGGAGGCGCGCAAGCGCTTCGGGGAAGCGGCGCTGTGGGCCGGGCAGCGGGTCGGCTTCGCACGCGAGGTGAGCATCGACGACCAGCTGGTGAGTACCTTGCGCAGCCTGTATGGCAAGGAAATGGAAAGCGATTTGCGGCAATTGCCCGGCGTCGGCCTCGACAGTTTGCTGCGGCCAACGCCGCCCTTGAGCGACGCCGAGCTCGACGCGGTGTTCGGCAAACCCGGCGCGCTGAGGCTCGACCTCAGCCTGGGCGAGGCGCAGCTGGCGCAGGCAAGCAAGCTGGTGCTGCTGCGCTTTGGCAAGCCGGGCGGTGGCGAAGGCAGCATCAGCCTGGCCGACGTGGCCCGTCGCCAGAACGTCCAGGGCAGGGTGGCGCTGTTCGCGCGCGAGCGTGACTTCATGCAGCGGCAGGCCCGGCTGCAGGTCGCCTCGTGGTACGTGCTGGACTGGAGCGTGCGCCGCTTCGGCGCCGCGTCCGTGGCCGACCTGCGCCGGGTGCTGGCCGACCAGGGCGATGTGCAGGCCATGATGCGCCTGCACGGCCTGGGCGACGACCAGCACGCCGGCAGCCGCCTGCTCGACACGCTGGCCGGCCAGGTCGGCGCCGGGCAGGTGCGCGCCTACTACGCGCGGCGGCGCGAGGATTTCGTGCGCATCGAACGGGTGCGCGCGCGCCATATCCGCCTGCCCGATGAAGCGGCGGCGCGCAGGGTGGCGGCCGCGCTGGCCGGCGGCGCCGATTTTGCGGCCTTGGCGCGGCGCCACTCGATCGCGCCGGACGCCGGCGGCGGCGGATCGCTCGGCTGGGTGCGCCATGAAAGCCAGGCTGGAAGCAAACCCGGCTGGCTGGCGCAATTGCTGTTTACCCAGGCGCCGGGCCAGGTCTCGGCGCCGGTGCGCAGCCCTGCCGGCCCCGGCCGCCATGCGCCATGGGAAATCGTGCTCGTCGAAGAGCGGGTGCAAGGTTATCAGGCGGCCGATTCCGAAGCGGTGCGCTATGTGGCCAGCCGCGCGCTGGCGCGCGAGATGGCTGCGGCACAGCTGACGGCGCTGCGTGCCGGGCTGCTGCGCAAGGCGCGCGTCGAGATCACCAGGGCCGGCATGGCAGGGGAGGGGCCGGCATGAAGGGCGGCGCCCTGCTCGTGGCGCTGGTGGTGGCCGCTGCCGCCTCACTGCTGGCGCGCCCGCCTGCCCCGGAGCCGTCGGCGGCTGCGCCACCGGCCGGGACGCCCGCCGTGCCGCCCGTCGCAGCCGCGCCTGCCCGCACCGTCCAGGCGGCGGGGCCGGGATGGTTCGGCGAGATGCCGCGCGCCGCGCCGCTCACGGCAGCCGACAGCATGGCCGATGCACGCCTGCATGGCGACGCGCGTACGCCGCCGCTGGCGCCACCAGCGGCCGCCGAGGCGGGGCCGAGCAGCGCCGAATTGGCCGACCGCCACGCGTACCGGGACTACGAAGCGCGCCAGGAGGCGCGCGTCATGGCCGCCTTCGCCAGCGCCGCGCAGCGCGAAGTGCCGCGCTTGCAGGCTGACGTCGAGCGCGCCCGCGCCAGCGGGATTCCGGCGGCGCAAATCGCCAGGGTGGAAGACAAGATCCGGCGCCTGGAACAGTTGCGCCGCGAGATCGCCAACCCCGGAGCGGCGCTACGCGACTGAGCATGCAAAGGCGTGGCAACTGCCGCTGGCACGCCGCTGCGCACGTTTGAGCCAGCGCAAAGGCGGGCCAGGGGCGCTGGCTAAGATGCGCCATGACCGCCAATCACGACCTTGGATACCGCGCCTTGTTTGCCCACCCGGAAATGGTGCGCGAACTGATCACGGGCTTTACTGCCTTCAAGTTGCTTGACGGAGTCGCCCTGTCGGCCTTCGAACGCGTCAATGCGGACTACGTGAGCGAGCGACCGTCGGCGCGCCAGGGCGATGTCGTCTGGCGCGTTCGGCTCGGCGAGCAATTCCCGGACGTGGTCATCCTGCTCGAATTCCAGTCCGGCGTGGACCGCTGCATGGCGCTGCGCATGCAGACTTACGTCGGCTTGCTGTGCCAGGACCTGGTCAAACGCCACCAATTGTCGCCAGGCTTGCTGTTGCCGCCGGTGCTGCCGCTGGTCTTCTACAACGGCGAGCCGCCGTGGAGCGCGACCCCGGATCTGGCCGACTTGCTCATGACGCCGCCCGCCGAGCTGGCGGCCTTGCAACCATCGCAGCGCTATGCGCTGATCGACCAGCGCCGCCTGGACCGGGCGGCGCTGGACGCGAATGACGATTTGCTGGCGCTGCTGTTCCGGATTGAACTTTCACTGTTCCCCGATGTCTTAACGACGCATGTAACGGCGCTGAAGACCTGGTTCAGGAACACGCCCCAGACCAGCCTGCGGACGTCGGTCTGGGCCTGGTGGAAAGCGCTGCTCGCGCGTAAAACTGACAATACGCAATTGTTTGACCTCGATAGTGCAGAGGAGGATGACATGAAACAGCTAAAACCTTGGGACAGAGAGATGGAGGAGCTCGTCAATCAAAGAGCACTCGCGCTGATTGAGAAAACCATGGAGAAAATTAGGGAAGAAAGCAAGAAAGAAGGCCAGAAAGAAGGCAAGGAAGAAGGCCAGATAGAAGGCCAGCTCATCACCCTGCGCAACATGCTCGGCGCCCTGTTGCGCAAGCGCTTCGGCGACTTGCCGACGCCGGCGGCGCAGCGTATCGCCGAGGCCACGAAGGACGAGCTCGAACAATGGTTCGAGCGCGGCCTGAATGGGCCCAACCTGGCGCTAGTGTTTGGTGACGCCAAGACGCCCGGATAGACGCGCTTGCCCGAACATGGGCGCCGGCAAGGTGGCGGGCATTGCCGGCGCGGTGGACCTGGACCTGTTCAACGGCAGCGCCCGGGCGCTGGCACAGCCGGGCCGGGCCGCCACCTGAGCGTCGGGCAAGCTTACAGCGGCGCGCGCACGATCGCGCCTTTTTTCCAGATCGCCATCACTGCGCTGCTCAGGTTGATGCCTTCGTGATCATCTTCCGAGAACGGTTTGTTGTAGGTGGCAATCGCACCCGGCACCGTGCTGTTCAGCTTTTCCAGCGCGGCCTTGATCTTGGCGCCGTCGGTGCTGTTGGCCTGGCGGATGGCGGCGGCCAGCAGCAGGATCGAGTCGTGCCCACCGGCCACGGCGGTCGGATTGGTCATGCGCGCACGCTTGTATTCGCTGCGGTAGGCCGTCTCGAATTCGCGCCCGGCCGCCGAGGTGGCGCCTTCCACAAACGTCTGCGGCGAGATCGCTCCTTCGGCATGGGTGGCCGCCACGTTGATGAAGGAATCGGTGGCGTTGGCCCACGAGCCGATCAGCGCCAGGTTCAAGCCCAGCTTGGCGCTGGTGGCGGCGATATGACCCTGCTCGGTGCCGATGCCGTACACCAGCATCACCGTCGCACCGGCTTCCTTGGCCTTGGCCAGCTGGGCCGACATATCGGCGTCGCCCACCTTGAAGCTGCCCACCGAGACGGCCTTGATGTCATGCGTGATCAACTGCTTGACCATGTCGTCATGCCCGCCCGTGCCGTACGGCGTGGTGTCGTGCAGCAGCGCGATTTTCTTGTGGCCCTTCTTGACCGCGTAGTCGACCATCATCTGCGCCTGCAAGGTGTCCGACGCTTGCACGCGGAAGGTGTAATTGCCTTCCGGCGCGTTCTGGAACGCCTTGGTCAGCTTGGTGCCGGCCGACGCCGGTACGATATTGGGCAGCTTGGCCTTTTGCATCACCGGCTGGTACGCCAGCACCACGCCGGTGTTCACGCCACAGGAACACGCCACCACGCCCTTGGCCAGCAACGCTTCCATGTTCTTGCTCGCGTTTTCAGGCTTGCTTTCATCGTTCAGCTCGACCAGTTCCAGGTTGCGCCCCATGACGCCGCCACGGGCATTGATGTGCGCCACCGCGAGGCGCTGGCCGTCGCGTACCGCCAGGCCCAGCGGGGCCGATCCGCCCGTCAGCGGCAACAGCGCGCCGATCTTGATGGTGTCGGCCGCAAACGTGGCGCTGCCGAGGCACAGCGTGGCCGCTGCGAATCCGATATGGCTAAGTTTCATGCGTAATCCTTTTCCTTCTGTTCTGTAAGAGGCAAACTGCTGATGGGACTCCGGATACCGCCGAGCATCATGGTCGCGGGCCCGATGTTGAGCAAATTGATAGCGTTCTTGGCAAGGGCGCTTTAGTTTAAGGCAAATTTGCGCTGATGCAACAATTGAACTGTTGTATTTGCGTCAGCCCATGGCGTATGGCGGCGCTCGCCATGCACTTTGCATGCAAATGGCGACGAGCGGGTACGATATGCCCCCCGCCGGCATGCCGGCTGTTATATTTCCCATGCTTACCCCCAACAGGAGAGACCATCTTGTCGTTACTTGAAAACCATTTCAAACTCAAGGAGCACGGAACCGACGTCCGCACCGAGCTGCTGGCCGGGCTGACCACGTTCCTGACGATGGCCTACATCATCTTCGTCAACCCGTCGATCCTCGGCAGCGCCGGCATGCCCACCGATGCCGTGTTCGTGGCCACCTGCCTGGCCGCCGCGCTCGGCAGCCTGATCATGGGCCTGTACGCCAACTATCCGATCGCGCTGGCGCCGGGAATGGGCTTGAATGCCTATTTCGCTTTCATCGTGGTCAAGCAGATGGGCTTGTCGTGGGAGGTGGCGCTGGGCGCGGTGTTCATTTCCGGCTGCCTGTTTTTGCTGGTGAGTCTGTTTCGCCTGCGCGAAATGATCATCAACGGCATTCCCGCCTCGATCCGGGTCGCCATTGCGGTCGGGATCGGCCTGTTCCTCGGCCTGATCGCGCTGCACAATGCCGGCATCGTGGTGCCCAACAAGGACACCATGGTCACCATGGGGGACTTGCATTCCGCCCCGGCCTTGCTGGCGATCATCGGCTTTTTCGTGATCGTCGCGCTCGACAAGCTGAAGGTCAAAGGCGCGATCCTGATCGGCATCCTGCTGGTCACCGTGCTCAGTTTTTTCTTCGCGGGTAACAAGTTCATGGGCCTGGTGTCGGCCCCGCCATCGCTCGCGCCCACCCTGTTCAAGCTCGACATCATGGGCGCGCTCTCGGTCGGGATCTTGAACGTGGTGCTGGTGTTCTTCCTGGTCGAGCTGTTCGACGCCACCGGCACCATGATGGGCGTGGCCAGCCGCGCCGGCTTCCTGGTCAACGGCAAGATGGCGCGCATGAACAAGGCCCTGATGGCCGACAGTTGCGCCATCGTGGCCGGGGCCGCCCTCGGCACCTCGAGCACCACGGCCTACATTGAAAGCGCGGCCGGGGTCCAGGCCGGCGGGCGCACCGGACTGACCGCGGTGGCGGTGGCGATCCTGTTCCTGTGCTGCCTGTTCCTCTCGCCGCTGGCCTCGGTGGTGCCGGCGTACGCTACCGCGCCGGCGCTGCTGTACGTGGCTTGCCTGATGCTGCGCGAACTGGGCGAGATCGACTGGAACGACACCACCGAAAGCATACCGGCCGCGATCACCGCCCTGGCCATGCCGTTCACGTATTCGATCGCCACCGGCGTGGCCTTCGGCTTCATTTCCTACGCCGTGCTCAAGCTGCTGACCGGGCGCGCGCGCGAGGTCAAGGCGGCGGTATGGGTGATCGCAGCCTTGTTCTTGTTTAAGTTTATCTATCTCGGCGGAGGTTAAACCATTGCGTGTTTGTCCAGCTTGCGACCGGCACGCAACACTTCCTGAGGGCGTTAGCACGCACCAGTGCATTTGGTCTTGACCTGGCGCAAGCCAGAAAGGAATATGGTCCTTGTGTTGTGACTCCCTGTCACCGAAAGGACACCGCCTTGACCCTGTTGCGCCATCTCTCGATCCAAAAGAAACTCATGCTCAGCATGGCCGCCTGCCTGCTGTTGTTCGTTGTCATTTCCTCCACCCTGAGCATCACCATGACCAGCCGCGCCATCCGCGAGCGGGTCGTCGAGCAGGAGTTGCCGTCGGTGGTGGGCGAGATCCGCAATGACGTGCTGCGCCAGATTTCGGTGCCGCTGGGCGCATCGCTGGCGCTGGCCAACAACACCTACATCCACGCCTGGGAAGGCGAGGGCTTGCCCGACGCCGGCATCGAGGCCTGGAAGGCCTACGCCGAGAGCGTCAAGGCCAAGAACAAGGCCGTCACCGTGTTCTGGGTCTCGAAAGCGACCGGCAAGTACATGAGCGAGCAGGGCCTGACCCGCACCATCGACAAGGAAGGCGGCAACGACCAATGGTTCCATGGTTTCCTGGCCGAGGGCAAGCCCTACACCCTGGTGCTGAACAAGGAAGGCGCCTCCGACATCATGTTGTTCATCAACGTGCGCGCCGACGCCGGGCCGGGCAAGCTGGGCGTGGCCGGGGTCGGCCTGTCGGTGGCGGCGCTGGCCGACACCATCCGCGCCTACAAGGTCGGCCAGACCGGCTTCGTGTCGCTGGTCAGCGCCAACGGCGCCGTGCTGGTGCACCGCGACGCCGCCCTGGCCGACGGCAAGCACCTGCTCAAGGACTTGCCGGGCTACAGCGAAGAACTGAGCAAGGCCTTGCTGGGCGGCGCCAAATTCACCCACGCCGCCGGCACCGGCGCCAACGGCGCGCGCATCCTGGCCTCGTCCTATGTGCCGGAACTGAACATGTATGTGGTGGCCGAAGTGCCGGAAACCGAAGTGCTGGGCAACGTCGCGCGCGACGCCACCATCTCGGCCCTGGTGGCGGCCCTGATCGGCGGCGGCATCGGCCTGTTCGGCATCTATTTGATCAGCCGCGCGATCGCCGGCCCGGTGGCGCGCGCTAGCGCCATGCTGAGCGATATCGCCGGCGGCAATGGCGACCTGAGCCGCCGGATGCCGGTCGAGAGCGGCGACGAGGTGGGCGAACTGGCCGATGCCTTCAATCGCTTCGTGTCGTCGCTGAACCTGACCATCAGCCAGGTGCGCGGCAGCACCGAAACCATCGCCGCGGCCTCGAGCGAAATTGCAGCCGGCAATATGGACTTGTCGGGCCGCACCGAAGCGCAAGCGTCGAGCCTGGAAGAAACGGCCGCCGCCATGGAGCAGATGACCTCGACCGTGAAGCAGAATGCCGAGAACGCCAGCCAGGCCAACCAGTTGGTCGTGTCGGCCTCCTCGCACGCGGTCAAGGGCGGCCAAGTGGTGGGGCAGGTGGTCAGCACGATGGGATCGATTACCGACAGTTCGCGCAAGATCGTCGACATTATCGGCGTCATCGACGGCATCGCTTTCCAGACCAATATCCTGGCGCTGAACGCCGCCGTGGAAGCGGCGCGCGCCGGCGAGCAGGGGCGCGGCTTTGCCGTGGTGGCGTCGGAAGTCCGCAACCTGGCCCAACGCTCGGCCGCCGCCGCCAAGGAAATCAAGACCCTGATCGACGACTCGGTGGCCAAGGTCGACGCCGGCAGCAAGCTGGTGGACGAAGCCGGGGTCACCATGCACCAGATCGTCACCTCGGTGCAACAGGTGGCCGACCTGATGAGCGAGATCGCCGCCGCCAGTTTCGAGCAGAGCCAGGGCATCGGCCAGATCAACCATTCGATCAGCGCCATGGACGACGCCACCCAGCAGAACGCCGCGCTGGTGGAAGAAGCGGCCGCAGCCGCCAAGTCGCTGCAGGACCAGGCGGCCAACCTGGCCAGCGTGGTCAGCGTGTTCAAGCTCGACGAGAACGTGGCGCCGCCCGCGCGCGGCGCCCTCGCACGGCCGGCGCCGGCGGCCCGCAACGCGCCACGCCCGGCCGCCAAACCGCTCGCCAGGCCCGCCGCTAAAGCGCCCGCCAGGCCGCCCGCCAAGGCGCCAGCCAAGTCCGCGCCCGCCGGCGACGACTGGGAAGAATTTTGAGCGCCCCCCTTTGCATGACTTTTAACCAGGGAACCACCATGACCGCCATCCACCTGCGCCGCCTGCCCGCGGCCTGCCTCCTCGCCGCCACCAGCCTGGCCGGCAGCGCCGCCCAGGCGGCCGACTGGAGCGACACCGCGATCAGCTGGCGCACCGGCGAGCGTTTCCGCGAGCCGTTCAACAGCGAGAACGTCGGCAAGCACGTCTTTGCGCTGACCCACGCCAGCGGCTACCAGTACGGCGGCAATTTCTTCAATCTCGACATGCTCGTTTCCGACAGCAAGGACCCGGCCTCGCTCAACCAGACCGACGGCGCCCAGGAAGCCTACGTGGTGTACCGCCACACGCTCGACATCGGCAAGCTGCGCGGCGCCCCCATCAAATTCGGCCCGGTGAGCGGGCTGGGCGCGACCGTCGGTTTCGACTGGAACACCAAGAACGACGTCGGCTACAACTCGCGCAAGCAGATGCTGGTGGCCGGCCCGACCGTGATGTGGCAGGTGCCCGGTTTTCTGTCGACCAGCCTGTTGCTGCTACGCGAGAGCAATGCGCCGAGCGGCGCCTTCCCGCCGGTTTCCAACGTGCGCGGGCGCTACGTCTACGACCTGCATCCGATGCTGACGGCCAGCTGGGGTATTCCGGTCGCCCAGTTGTGGGCCTTCGAAGGCTACGCCAACTTCATCGCCTCCAAAGGCAAGAGCGAAACCGGGGCTGACACCGGCGCCGAAACCAATATCGACATGCAACTCATGTTCGACGCCGGCGCGGCCATGGGCTATAAAAAGCGCACCTTCCGCGTCGGGCTCGAATACCAATACTGGAACAACAAATTCGGCAACACCGCGGCCACCACCAGGGGACGGGGCTACCGCGCCAAGACGCCGATGGTACGCGTGGCCTACCACTTCTGAGGGGGTGGCAGCAATGTTGCAAGTTTTGCTATAAGATGAAAGGCTGACTTTCAACCACCACTGCCCGGAGCCCACCATGCAAGAACTGACCCTGTACGTCGACAGCCGTTTCACCAGCCCATGGGCGCTGTCGGCGTTCCAGGCCCTGACCGAGAAAAAGCTGCCGTTCACGCTGCACACGGTCAACCTGGACCAGGGCGAGCAGAAGCAGGCTGCGTTTCGCGATCTCAGTCCCATCGGGCGCGTGCCGCTGCTGGTGCAAGGCGACCTGGCGCTGGCCGAGTCGAGCGCCATTGTCGAATACCTTGAAGAAGCTTTTCCGCCGCCGGCCTACGCGGCCGTGCTGCCGGACGGCGTGCAACAGCGCGCCATGGCGCGCCAGGTCATGGCCTGGCTGCGCAGCGACCTGATGGCCCTGCGCGCCGAGCGTTCGACGGAAGTGGTGTTTTATGCGCCGGTGAGCACGCCGCTCACGCAGGCCGGGCAGGCCGCGGCCGCGCGCCTGATCGCGATTGCCGACCAGTTGCTCACGGGCGAGCATCTGTTCGGGCAGTGGTGCATCGCCGACACCGAGCTGGCGCTGGCGCTCAACCGCCTGATCTTGAACGGCGATCCGGTGCCGGAACGGCTCACCGCCTGGTGCGCGGCGCAGTGGCAGCGCGACAGCGTGCGCCAGTGGATCGCGAAGTCGCGCGGCGGCGTACCCGGGTAAGATGGTGGCGGGCGGGTAGGCCCGGGCGGGAAGCCCCGGGAACTCGGCGGCAAGGATTGCGCTGAATTCCATCGGGCTGTATATTGTTGCCGAAAGGGAGCAGCAATGGAAGAGCGACGCAAGAATCATGCAATGGCCGCGACGGTTGAGAAGGCAATCCTTCTCAAAGACACCGTATCGGTACACCAAGCCGCAATTTACCTGGCCTCGGGCGGCGTGCCGCTCGATGTGACCGGGCGCGTCCTCACGACCCCGTACCGGCGCGGCATGGTGCGCTCCGGGGTCAGTGACGAGGCCTACACCATGCTGCCCGCCACACCGCCGGCCGCATTGGCGCAGCCGGCACGCGCGCCTGCCGCGCCAGTGGCGCGCGCAGCGGCACCCGCACCCGCACCCGCACCCGCACCCGCACCCGCACCCGCACCCGCTCGGGCGCCGGTCCCTGCAAGCGCGCCCGCGCCTGTCGCCGTGCCTGCTCCCGCAGCCGCCGTCGTCCCTGCGCCGGTCGTGCAATCGGCCGCTCCCGCGCTGCCGCTGCCCTTGCGCGCTGCCGATGCCGAAGCCGATTCGGACATGGTCACCGTGCCCCTCATGGTGCCTGGCGCGCCGCCCTCGGCGCCATCATCCTGGCGCGACATCATCCATTCAGCCGGTCCGACCTTCCGCTGAACGCCTCGCCTTGGCGCCATGCGAGGCGCCAAGCGCCGCCCGGCTGTTGCGAAACGTTAACAAAATGCCGGCGCAGCGGATGGTCTTTCATCCCTACGTGCCGGTTTTCCGGCACGATGTTATTTCGTTGACACTGAAAATCGATGGGTGTTATATTCGTGTGCCCGGGATGGTAACGTTTCCAATCTAGCGTTATCCCGGCCAGCGGACACAGATCCGCACACAAGGAGACAGGATGCACACAGCACACAAGCTGGCGCTGGCGGCAGCGCTTGCGCTGGGCGCCTGCGCCACGGCGCACGCGGCGGGACCCACGGCTGGCGCGCCCCGGGCCGGCGCGCCCCGGGCCGAGGTGATTCACTGGTGGACCTCGGGCGGCGAATCGGCCGCCGTCAAGACCATCGCCGACGCCTACCGCGCCGCCGGCGGGGTGTGGGTCGATACCGCCGTCGCCGGCAACGAACAGGCGCGCGCGGTGGCGGTCAACCGCATCGTGGGCGGCAATCCGCCCGCCGCCGCCCAGTTCAACGCCTCCATGCAGTTCCTCGACATCGTCGAACAGGGCATGCTCAATAACGTCGACGAGATCGCCGCCAAAGAGCGCTGGGATACCACCCTGCCGGCGCCGATCCGCGACGTCATCAAGGTCAAGGGCCACTACTACGCAGTGCCGCTGAACGTCCACATGCCGACCTGGATCTGGTATTCCAGGGCGGCGTTCGCAAAAGCGGGCATCGCCAAAGAGCCAGCCACGATGGACGAACTGTTCGCCGCGCTCGACAAGCTCAAGGCCGCCGGCCTGATACCGCTGGCGCACGGCGGCCAGTCGTGGCAGGAGAACATCGTCTTCATGGCGGTGCTGGCCAACGTGGGCGGCAAGGACCTGTACCTGAGCGTGTTCCGCGACCGCGACCAGCGCGCCATCGCCTCCGAACCGTTCCGCCAGGTGCTGGTCGCGTTCAAGCGCCTCAAGTCCTACGTCGACCCCGGCTCGCCCGGGCGCAACTGGAACGACGCCACCGCCCTGCTGGTCAACAACAAGGCCGGCGTGCAGATCATGGGCGACTGGGTCAAGGGCGAGTTCAACGCCGCCAGGCTCACCGCCGGCAAGGAATACGGCTGCATTACCGGCTTCGGCCCCAAGGCGCCGTTCCTGATCCAGGGCGACGCCTTCATCTTCCCCAAGAGCGCCAACGCCGACACGCTCAAGGCGCAACAGCTGCTGGCCGGCGTGATGACAGCGCCGGCCACCCTGGCCGCCTTCAACCGGGCCAAGGGCTCGCTGCCGGTGCGCACCGACGTCGATGCCTCCACCCTCGACGCCTGCACCCAGGCCGCCATGACGGTGATGAAAGAGCGCACGCGCCATGTCGGCAACGGCGAGGTGTATCTCACGCCCGACCAGAACGGCGCGCTGGTCGATGTGCTGACCGCCTTCTGGAACACCGCCATGCCGGTCGAAAAGGCGCAGAAGAACATCGCCGCCGCCTTGAAGCGCTGACGCCATGCGCCACCGCCATCCCCGCGCCCGCACTTTCGCCAAACAAGCCACGCCGTTCGCCGCGCTGCTGCCGATGGCGCTTACCGTCATCGTCGGCTACCTCGGCACGGTGCTCTGGTCGCTGCGCATTTCGCTGACCAACTCGCGCAGCTTCCCGTCCGATACCTTTGTCGGCATGGCGCAGTACACGCGCCTGTTCGAGAACGAACGCTGGCTGCTCTCGCTCAATAACCTGGCCCTGTACGGCGTGCTGTTCATCGGTGCCTGCCTGGTGATCGGCTTCCTGCTGGCCGTGTTCATCGACCAGAACGTGACCGGCGAAGGCGTGCTGCGCACGATCTTCCTGTATCCGTACGCGATGTCGTTTGTCGCCACGGGCCTGGTGTGGCAATGGATGCTCACGCCCGGCAACGGCATCGAACAAGCCGCCCACCAGTTCGGGTTTGCGGGCTTTTCGTTCGACTGGATCGTCGACCAGGACATGGTCATGTACACGGTCGTCATCGCCACCGTGTGGCAGGCTTCCGGCCTGGTGATGGCGATGATGCTGGCCGGCCTGCGCGGCATCGACGGCGAAATCTGGAAGGCCGCGCGCCTGGACGGCATTCCCGCCTGGCGCGTGTACCTGTCGATCGTGCTGCCGATGATGTGGCCAACCATTGCCACCGTGCTGCTGCTGCTCACGACCGCCGTGGTCAAGCTGTTCGACGCGGTCGTCGCCATGACCCAGGGCGGCCCCGGCACGGCCAGCGAAGTGCCGGCCAAGTTCATCATGGATCACCTGTTCGGGCGCGCCAACATCGCCCTGGCTTCGGCCGGCGCGGTGGTGCTGCTGGTGCCGGTGCTGGCCATGCTGGCGCCGTATGCGTATGCGCGCAGCCGCAAGGGTCGCGCATGAAGCGCCGCTCCTACTTCAACCCGGCGCGTATCGGTATCTACGCTTTTTTGATCACCGCCGCGCTGTTCTTCCTGCTGCCGCTGTACGTGATGCTGGTCACCTCGGTCAAGCCGATGGAAGAAATCCGGCTCGGGAATATTTTCGCGCTGCCGCTGCAGATCACCTTCGAGCCATGGCGCAGCGCCTGGAGCGGGGCATGCACCGGCGCCTTGTGCGAAGGCATTCGCGGCGGCTTCTGGAATTCGGTGGCGATCACCGTGCCGAGCACCATCCTGCCGATCCTGATCGGCGCCATCAACGGCTACGCGCTCTCGTTCTGGAAGCCGCGCGGCGCTTCGGTGCTGTTCGCCATACTGATGATCGGCGCCTTCATTCCGCTGCAAGTGATGATCTATCCGCTGGTGCGGGTGCTGGCCGCGTTCGGGGTGTTCGGGTCGCTGCCGGGCATCGTGCTGGTGCACATGATCTTCGCCATGCCGGTGATGACCTTGCTGTTCCGGAATTACTACGCGGCCGTTCCGCATGAACTGTTCCAGGCCGCGCGCATCGACGGCGGCGGCTTCTTTCGCATCTTCGCCCACGTGATGCTGCCGATGTCGCTGCCGATCATCGTGGTCGCGGCGATCATGCAGGTCACCGGCGTGTGGAACGATTACATCCTGGGACTGGTGTTCGCGGGACGCGACAACGCACCGATGACGGTGCAGCTCAATAACGTGATCAACACCACCACCGGCACGCGCCTGTACAACGTCAACATGGCCGCCACCATCCTCACATCGCTGGTGCCGCTGGCGATCTATTTCATCTCAGGGCGCTGGTTCGTGCGCGGAATCGCCGCCGGCGCGGTCAAAGGGTAATCCATGTCGAATGTCTGTGTCCGCAAGCTGTGCATCACCCTCGGTGGCAACGAAATTATCAAGGACCTCGACCTGGCGGTGGAAGAGGGCGAATTCCTGGTGCTGCTGGGGCCTTCCGGCTGCGGTAAATCGACCCTGCTGCACAGCATCGCGGGGCTGATCGATGTCAGCGCCGGCACGGTGGAAATCGGCGGCGAAGACATGACCTGGGCCGACCCGAGCGAGCGCCATATCGGCATGGTGTTCCAGTCGTACGCGCTGTATCCGACCATGACGGTGGAAAAGAACATGTCGTTCGGGCTGCGCATCAACGGCACGCCCAAGGCGGAGATTGCGCGCCGCGTTGCGCGCGCCGCCGACATGCTCCATCTGGGACCGCTGCTGGCGCGCAAACCGGCGCAGCTCTCGGGCGGACAGCGCCAGCGCGTGGCGATCGGGCGCGCGCTGGTGCGCGAAGCGGGCGTGTTTTTGTTCGACGAACCGCTCTCGAACCTGGACGCCAAGCTGCGCGCGGAACTGCGGCGCGAACTGAAACTGCTGCACCATAGCCTGCGCTCGACCATGATCTACGTCACCCACGACCAGGTCGAGGCGATGACCCTGGCCACCCGCATCGTGGTCATGCGGGCCGGTAAAATCTTGCAGATCGGTGCGCCGGCCGAGGTGTACGAGCGGCCGGCCAACCTGTTCGTGGCCGGCTTTCTGGGTTCGCCATCGATGAACTTCATCGATGGCGCGCTCGATCTTGAGGGCTGCTTTGCCGGCAACGGCTTTCGCCTGGAAGGGGGCGCCGCGGGTGCGGCGGCCGGCCAGGCGCTGGTGCTGGGCATCCGTCCCGAGCACATTCGCATCGCCGACGACGGCGCGCTGGAAGGAAAGGTGGCGCTGGTCGAACCGATGGGCAACCACCAGATCGTGTGGATCGCCACCGCCGGCCAGCAGCTCTCGGCCATCGTCAACGACACGCGCGTGTTCGCGCTGGGCGAGACGGTGCGCTTCGCGGTCGATGCGGCGCGCGTGTCGCTGTTCGACAAGGCCAGCGAGCAACGCCTGTAATCGGGACTGGAAAGGCAGGCGCCGGGCATGCATAATCCGACGTTTGCGGTATGCTTTCGCTGTATTTACTAAACTAATGGTCTTGAATTGAACAAGCAAAGGACGCCGTGGCCAATATCAAAGACGTAGCACGCCTTGCCGGCGTAGGCCTGGGGACCGCGTCGCGCGTGGTCAGCGGCAAGGGCTCGGTCTCGCCCGCGACGCTGGAACGGGTCAAGAAAGCCATCGCGGAACTCGATTTCCGCCCGTCGCACGCGGCGCGCTCGCTGCTCTCTGGCACCTCGCAGATGATCGGCGTGTACATCCCGGTCCTCAAGGGCACCTTCTACACCCCCATCCTGCAGTCGATCGATACGGCGCTGCGCGCCGCCGGCCTGCACATGGTGGTCGCGTTCGGGGTCGGCTCGGGCGACGCGCGGCGCCAGGCCATCGAAGGCATCGACTTCTTGATGGAGCGCGGCTGCGACGGCCTGATTTTGCTGACCAATCTGCTGACCGACGACGACATCGCCGCGCTCGGGCCGAAGCAGTCGCGCGTGGTGGTGCTGGGCCACAGCGTCGAGAGCATTCCCGAACAGTGCTTTTCGGCCGACCATACGCAGGGCGGCATCGCGGCGGCGCGCGCGCTGCTGGAGCACCGTCATCGCAAGATCGCCGTGATCGCCGGGCCATCGACCTCGCCCGACAACGTCGAGCGCATCGCCGGCTTCATGGGCGAGTTGGAACGCAGCGGCATCGCTACCAACAAGATGTGGGTGGCCGAGAGCGACTTTTCGCCGCAGGGCGGATGGGACGCGGCGGCCGAACTGGTGGCGTCAGGGCACAAGTTCACGGCGCTGTTTTGCGCCAATGACGAAATGGCGGTCGGCGCGCTGTCGTACTTCCAGGACGTGGGGCTGGCGGTGCCGGGCGATGTGTCGGTGCTCGGTTACGACGATACCCCGAGCGCGCAGTTTTCGGCGCCGCGCCTGACGTCGGTGCACATTCCATGGCGCGACGTGACCCTGAGCGGGCTCAATGCGCTGCTCAATCGCTGTTACGGCAGCGCGCACCCGGTCGAGCGCGAGTTTCCGATCAGCGTGACGGTGCGCGCATCGCTGGGCAAGCCGGCCAGGCGCCGCGCGGAGTAGGGCGCGAGGCGGCTGCTGCGCCGCCTCGCCGTTCCCGCCCCTGCCAAGCCATTTACGCAATCTTATGATTGACAAAATTTCTTCATCGTCGCACTATTGATCGTCGGTTGGGAGCGTTTCCAACTTTTGGCAGCAGCAGAACGGACCCTGGTACCGGTTTTCACCGGCAGGCATTTCCACTTTTTCGCACTGACACCATGATCAAGCAATCCTGTCTTATCGCAGCCGTCGCGCTGCTGCACGCCAGCCACGCCGGCGCCGCTCCCCGCAACCTGACCGACTGGCCGCGCGTACGCAGCGCCGTCGCCCCGGACGCCGCGCTCGAAGCGAAAGTCGCCGGCATCGTGGCCGGCATGACGCTCGCGCAAAAAGTCGGCCAGATTACCCAGCCCGAAATCAAGGCCATCACCCCCGAGCAGGTGCGCGAGTTCTATATCGGCTCGGTCCTCAACGGCGGCGGCAGCTGGCCGAACGGGAACAAGTACGCGACCGCGGCCGACTGGGTCGCGCTGGCCGACAAATTCTACGACGCGTCGATGAGCACCGACATGAAAGTGAAAGTGCCGGTCATCTGGGGCATCGACGCCATGCACGGCAACAGCAATGTGTACGGCGCCACCCTGTTCCCGCACAATATCGGCCTGGGCGCGGCGCATAACAAGAAGCTCGCGCTGCAAATGGGCGAGGCGGTCGGCAAGGCGGTGCGCGCGACCGGCATCAACTGGGTGTTCGCGCCGACGCTGGCGGTCACGCGCGACGATCGCTGGGGCCGCACCTACGAGAGCTTTTCGGAAGATCCGGCGCTGGTAAACAGCTACGCCGCCGAATACGTGCGCGGCATGCAGGGCAAGTTCCGCGACGACGCCAACGTGGTCGCCACCGCCAAGCACTTCATGGGCGACGGCGGCACCGACCAGGGCAAGGACCAGGGCGTCACCCGCGCCACGCCGGCGCAGATGATGAATATCCACGGGGCCGGCTACTATAGTGCGCTGGACGCCGGGGCGCAGACGGTGATGGCCTCGTTTAACAGCTGGGTCGATGTATCGTCCGGCAAGGACTACGGCAAGGTCCATGGCAGCAAGGAGCTGTTGACCGACATCCTCAAGACCAAAATGGGCTTCGACGGCCTGGTGGTAAGCGACTGGGACGGCATCGGCCAGGTGAAAGGCTGCCGCAACGACAGCTGCGCCCAGGCGATCAACGCCGGCATCGACATGATCATGGTGCCGAACGACTGGAAAGCCTTTATCGCCAACACCATCAAGCAGGTGGAAGCGGGCGAGATTCCGATGGCGCGCATCGACGACGCCGTCACGCGCATCCTGCGCGTGAAGCTGCGCGCGGGCCTGTTCGGACACAAGCCGTCGGCCGGAAAATACGCTGGCAAGCCGGAAGCGCTGCAGGCGCGCGCACTGGCGCGCCAGATGGTGCGCGAGTCGCTGGTGCTGCTCAAGAACGACGGCGGCGCGCTGCCCCTGGCACGCGGCAAGAAGATCCTGGTGGTCGGTAAAAGCGCCGACGACCTGTCGCTGCAAACCGGCGGCTGGTCGCTGACGTGGCAGGGCACCGACAACAAGAACAGCGATTTCCCGAACGGCGAAACGATCCTGGCCGGCATCAAGGACGCCGCCGGCGCCGCCAACGTGACCTACAGCGCCACCGGCGAGGGCGTCGACGTGGCGGCTTTCGATACGGTGGTGGCGGTGATCGGCGAAACGCCGTACGCGGAGTTCGGCGGCGATATCGGTCCGTCCGGCACCTTGCGCCACAGCGGACGCTATCCGGAAGACCTGGCGGTCCTCAAAGCCGTCGCCGGCAAGGGCAAGCCGGTGGTGACCGTGCTGGTGTCGGGCCGCGCACTCTATACCAATGACCTGATGAATTTGTCCGACAGTTTTGTGGCCGCCTGGCTGCCCGGATCGGAAGGCAAGGGCGTGGCCGATGTGCTGTTCAAGGGCGCGCATGGTTTCAAGGGCAAGCTGTCGTTCTCGTGGCCCAAGTCGATCTGCCAGGCGACGGTGAATGTGGGCGACGCCGATTACGCGCCGCTGTTCAAGACCGGCTACGGCCTGACCTACGCCAGCAAACAAAAGGTCGGCCAGCTCGACGCCGGTTATGCCGACGGCGGCTGCGGCGTGACCAATCTGTACCCGGTCTTTAACCAGTCGGACCGCGCCACCTGGCCTTTGTTCGTGGTGGTGGGCGAGAAGCGCAGCGCGCTCGGCGCCGACTTGAACAACGCCTTCACCCAGCCCGGCGTGAAGATCGAGACTTCGCAGGTGAATACCCAGCAGGATGCCAAGAACGTCTTCTGGAGCGGCCCGGCGCGCCTGGAGGCGCATGGCGCCAAGGCGCTCGCCCTGCCGGCGTTTGCCACCAAGGATGGCGCGCTGCAGTTCGATACCATCGTCACCAGCGCACCGGCCGGCAAGGTACTGGTGTCGATGGACGGCGCGGCGCTCGACCTGACAGCGGTGTTCAAGGGCCTGGTGGGCAAGGCCAAGCAGACCGTCAGGATTCCGCTGGCCTGCTTCACGGCCAAAGGCGCCGACCTGGCCAGGGTGCAAACGCCGTTCGCGGTGGCCAGCGACGCGGCATTTCACGCCGCCTTTGCCAATATCGAGGTGGCCGGCGGCGCCGCGCTCGAGAAGGACGCACTCAAGTGCGCCGACCTGAAATGAGTGCTGGCGCCTTCCAGGATGCGCGCCGGCTGGCCGATGCGGGCGGTGTAAGCGCCCGCTTCGCGGCTGCGCGGTCGTGGCCCGGGAGGAGGCGGAATATGCACATCGGGTCGGGCGCGGCGCCGCTCGGGCGGGCGCCGGAATCGGGCGCTCGCGCGAGCGAATCCGGCCGGTCGGGTATCATTCCGGCTGCGCTGGGCTTGCCAGCGCGCCGCGCGTATGTACGCGCTTCGGCCGCGCCGGTCTTGTCCGGCCGCGGCCCGCAGCCGGTTCGCGGCGTACTGGCCGGCCCTTCCCCGCGCGTTTCCATGGTGCGGATACGCACGTATCCGCTCACGGAAAAGCATTCCGCGTTCCTCGGTGTATCGGCGTTTTTGTCGGAACAGATGAAAGGGGGCTCGATTAACATGAAGGAGTAGCATGCAACACGTATCGACGGCCAAGGCCGTGCCGCAGGCGCCGGGTGCGCACCAGGGCCATACCGGCCCGCTGATCGTCATCACCATCCTGTTTTTCATGTGGGGCTTCCTCACCTCCCTGAACGACGTCCTGATTCCCCATCTGAAGTCGGTGTATGAGCTGAGCTACGTGAAGGCCATGCTGGTGCAGCTGTGCTTCTTCGGCGCTTACCTGGTGGTGTCGCTGCCGGCCGGCTTCCTGATCAAGAAAATCGGCTACCAGAAGGGCGTCGTGGCCGGCCTGGCCATCGCCGCCACCGGCTGCGCCATGTTCTATCCGGCCGCGAACGCCGGTTATGCGCTGTTCCTGCTGTCGCTGTTCGTGCTCGCCGCCGGCATCACGGTGCTGCAGGTGGCGGCCAATCCCTACGTCACGGTGCTGGGCGACCCGGCCACCGCATCGAGCCGGCTGACCCTGACCCAGGCTTTCAATTCGCTGGGCGCCACGGTGGCGCCGTATCTGGGCGCGCTGCTGATTTTGTCGAGCACCGTGCTCTCGTTGGACGACCTGAAAAAACTGCCGGCGGCCGAACAGGTCGCGTACCGCGCGCACGAAGCGGCCACGGTGCAGCTGCCCTACCTGATGATGGCGGCGCTGCTGGTGGCGCTGGCGCTGTTCTTCGCCATGGCGCGCCTGCCGGCCATTGCCGACAGCGACGACGCTGCCGCCGCCGATCATAGCGACGACAAGGCCTCGGTCACCGGCTACCGCCATCTGGTGCTGGGCGCGCTCGGGATCTTTTTATATGTGGGCGCGGAGGTCAGCATCGGCAGCTTCCTGATCAACTTCATGGGCGAAAAAAACATCGCCGCGTTCAGCGCCGACACCGCCGCCAAATACGTCACCATCTACGGCGGCGGCGCCATGATTGGCCGCTTCATCGGCTTTGCGGCGATGCGTTACATCAGCCCGGGCAAGGCGCTGGCCTTCAATGCGGCCTGCTCGATCGCGCTGATCATGGTGGCGGTGTTCGGCAGCGGCATGACGGCGATGTGGGCGATCCTGCTGGTCGGCCTGTGCAACTCGATCATGTTCCCGACCATTTTCAGCATGGCGCTGCACAAGCTGGGCAAATTCACCGGGCAGGGCTCGAGCATCCTGTGCATGGCCATCGTCGGCGGCGCAGTGGTGCCGCTGGCGCAAAGCGTGCTGGCCGATGCGTTCGGCGTGCAGTTGTCGTTCCTGGTGCCGGCCGCCTGCTACCTGTTTGTCATCTATTACGGGCTCAAGTACGCCAAAATGTACCAGGACTGATTCGCGCTTCGCCGCAGACAGACACCGCCGCTTGCCGGCGGTGTTTTCATTTGCGCGCGCCGATTTGGTTGAACTTGCGGGCGCGGAGCGCGGTCCAAACGAGACAGGCGCCCTCGCGCGGGCGCCAACCCCAACCTCATCAGGAGATCGACATGTTCAACAAGAAATCAGTAAAAGGATTGATCGGCATGTGCGCTGCGGCTGCGCTGTGCGCCAGCCTGGCTGTTCAGGCACAGACCGGCAGCGGACAGGCTGGCGCCGGGCAAGGCGCAAGCGGCCAGAGCGGCACCGGCCAAGGCGGCAGCGGACAAGGCGGGACCGGACAAGGTGGCAGCGGGATGGCCGGTGGGCAGGGCGCGAGCGGCCAGGGCGGGACCCAAGGCAGCACCGCCAGCGGCACCGGTACCGGCACGATCGCCAGCGCCGACCGCAAGATCGTCACCGACCTGGCCATGGCCAATATGGCCGAAATCGAGGCGGCGCGCACCGCCCAGGGCAAGAGCCAGGATGAGCAGGTCAAGAAATATGCGCAGCAAATGATCGACGACCATACCAAGGCGCTGGGCGAGGTGCAGCAACTGGCGCAAACCAAGGGCGTCACCCTGCCATCCACCCTGGACCGCGCGCACAAGGCCAAGGTCGACAAGCTGGCCGCGCTGTCGGGCGACGCCTTCGACCGCGCCTACATGGCGCAGGCCGGCGTGGCCGAGCACAAGAAAACCCACAGCATGCTGAGCAAAGCGCAGGGCCGCACCAAGGATCCCGATATCAAGGCGCTGATCACGCGCATGACGCCGACCGTGGACCAGCATCTGAATGCGGCGAAAGAACTACACGGCAACAAGAGCAAGGCCATGGGCAGTTCGGGCACGGGGACGGAAAAAACCGGCCAGTAGCATCGCCCATAAGCAAGGCCGGCATCGCCGCGCGGCGGATCGTCGATATCGGCGGCGGAGGGGACGCGGGCACGAGCTGAGCGGTCACGCTACAATGACCGCTCATGCTCGCCATCCTCGCCATTACCTTCCCGTTTTTCGCCCTGGTCCTGTGCGGCTACCTTGCCGTGCGGCGTCATTTGCTGCCGCAATTGGCCATTCCGGGCCTGAACAGCTTCGTCCTGTATTTTGCCTTGCCGTGCCTGCTGTACCGCTTCGGCTCGACCACGCCGCTGACTCAGTTGCTCGACGCCGGCCTGTTCGGCGTCTACCTGCTGTGCGCGCTGACGACGGTGGGCCTGGCCATGCTGCTGACCTTGCGCCGCGCCGGCTGGAACGATGGCGCTTTCGGGGCGCTGGTGGCGGCTTTTCCCAACACCGGCTTCATGGGTGTGCCGCTGCTGCTGGCCCTGCTGGGGCCGCGCTCGTCCGGGCCGGTAATCGTGGCGCTGGTGGTCGACCTGGTGATCACGACGTCGCTGTGCATCGCCCTGTCGCGGCTCGGCCCGTCAGGCGGGCAGAGCAGTGCTACGGCCCTGCGCAATGCGCTCAAAGGCATGCTGCGCAACCCGATGCCATGGTCGATCCTGCTGGGCGCGCTGGCGTCCGGGGTCGGCCTTGTGCTGCCCCAGCCGCTGATGAGCACGATCAGCCTGCTGGCCGACGCCGCTTCGCCGGTGGCGCTGTTTACCATCGGCGCGGTGCTGGCGCGCTCGCAGATGAACGCCAGCGGCGCCACCGCGCTGGCCGATTTTGTCCCGATTGCCCTGATCAAGCTGCTGATCCACCCCTTGCTGTTGCTCGCCATCGGTCATGCCGCCATCGGGCTCGGCGTTCCCATCGACCCGGCCGCCCTGACGGTGCTGGTGCTGGTCGCCTGCCTGCCCAGCGCCAGCAACGTGGCGCTGCTGACCGAACGCTTCGGCGCCGACACCGGCAGGGTGGCGCGTATCATCCTGGTCTCGACCGCACTGTCCTTCCTGAGCTTTTCGGCGGCTGTATCGTTGCTGATATGAAACATTTCTGACTTCTGGCAGCCTGTTTGTGAAATAATAACGGGCGAGTCCATCGACGATGCGGCGGCAAATTCAGGGGTGTCGATTGCTAGAAATGTTTGCAGTGGAGCAGGAGCTGGCGCAACTGGAAGAGGAGCTTTCTTCCCAGTACGGTCTCGCGCGCCTGAAGCCGATGCTGGCGCTGGCCTGGCACCTGCGCCAGCGCGACCCTGCGCGCGCGTGCACCCTGTCGCTTGACGCCGCGCCTTTGCTGGCGCTGCTGCCCGAAGCGGAACGGCGCCTGGAACAGGCGCGCTGCCAGCTGATCGACGGTGAAGCCGCCTGGCTGGACGGCCAGCTCGACGCCGCGCGCGCCCTGGCCGACGCGGCCTGGGAAGAATTCCACCGCCAGGACGACTCGATCGGCAGCGCCGACGCGCGCTGGCTGCGCGCCTGGATCGAAGTCGA
Organism: Massilia rubra; assembly: GCF_011682065.1. Classification (GTDB taxonomy): domain Bacteria; phylum Pseudomonadota; class Gammaproteobacteria; order Burkholderiales; family Burkholderiaceae_D; genus Telluria_A; species Telluria_A rubra. The sequence continues at coordinate 223,589 of NZ_VUYU01000005.1, forward strand.
TCGCGGCAACGCCGCCGCCAGCGACGCCGAACTGGCGGGCGCCGCGCATGACGTCTGGCGCGCCGGCGACCGTTTGCGCGCCGACGTGATCGACGCCGCCGCCGCCTTGTTCGCGGTTTTCCGCAACCTGCACTCGGCCAATGAACGCTGGGGCAAGCGCTTCGATCCCGCCGAAAAAGGCCTGCACCCGGCCGCCGCCGGCTGGATCAACGACTACCTCGGCACCGCCGCCTTCCAGGCCAGCGACTTCGGGCGCGCCATCGGCCTCTTGATGAACACCTTCGAAGCGGCGCTGGCCACCGGCCAGGTGCGGCGCGCGATCAACGTCGCCACCAATATCGGCAACGCCTTCACCAGCCTCAATGCGCACCACGCCGCGCTCGAATGGATGCAGCGCGGGCTGGACCTGGCGCGTCCAACCGGCTGGCCGATGAGCATTGGCCTGGCGCTGATGCAGACCGCCGAAACCCTGCGCCAGCTGGGCCAGCGCGAAGCGGCGCTGGAACTGCTGCACGAAGCGCTGGCCACGCTCGCGCCCATGTCCGGGTCGCGCGCCTACGCCATCGCGCTCGAATACGAAGGCGACCTGGCGCTCGACGGCGGCGACTATCCGGCGGCGCTGGCAAGCTTTGCGCGCCTGGAAGCGCGCGGCGAAGCGCTGCGCCAGGCCGACTTTCAAAGCGGCGCGCGGCGCGGCCAGGCGCATGCGCTGTCGCACATGAACCGCCCGCACGATGCGCTCGACAAAGCCGCCGCCGCGCTGGCGCTGGCGCGAGAACACGGCGACTCGTACAACCAGATCGCCGCGCTCAAGGTGCTGGCCGAGATCCACGCGCGCCACAGCCTGCCCGGTCCCGCGCCGCTGGATGCGCCCAGTCCCGCGCTGCATTACCTGCGGCAGGCCATGGCGGTGGCGGCCACCATCGACGGCTACACGGTGCCTGGCGACCTGTATGACGCGGTGGCGCGCGAATACGCCAGCGTGGGCGATTACCCGCAAGCCTACGACATCGCGCTGCGCGCCGGCGCCGCGCGCGACAAGACCCACAGCCAGGAAGCGACCAACCGCGCCGTCGCGATGCAGGTGCAGTACCAGACCGAACGCGCCAAGACCGAAGGCGAGCATCATCGCCAGCTGGCCGCCGCCGAAGCCAAGCGCGCCGAGGTGCTGCAGCAGACCAGCGCCACGCTCGAACACTTGTCGGCCATCGGCCAGGAGATCACCACCCACCTCGACGCCGCCGCCGTGTTCCGCGCGCTCGACCGCCATGTGCATGGCTTGCTCGACGCCACCCATTTTTCCATCTTCCTGATCGATGCGGACGGCAGTTCCCTGAGCTGCGCCTTCGGTGTGGAAGCGGGCAAGGCGCTGCCGGCCACGCGTTATTCGCTCACCGACGAACATGCCAACTCGGCGCGCTGCGTGCGCGAGCGCTGCGAGATCCTGCTCGACCTCAATGCCGGAGACGACATGCCGAACCTGATCCCCGGTACGCTGCCGACACTGAGCCTGCTGTTTGCGCCGCTGTTGATCGGCGAGCGGGTGCTGGGCGTGATGACGGTGCAGTCGCTGCAGGCGAACGCCTACCGCGAACGTGAGCGGCTGATTTTCCGCACCCTGTGCGCGTACGGCGCCATCGCCCTCGATAACGCCGGCGCCTACCTGCAGGTGGCGGCCACGCTCAAGGCCCTGAGCGCGACCCAGGCGCAGCTTCTGGAAAAGAACCTCGAACTCGAGCAAGCCTACAAGGCGCTGGAAGAGGTGAGCCTGACCGACCAGTTGACCGGCCTGCGCAACCGCCGCTTCTTCTTGCAGCATGTCGACGCCGACGTGGTCATGAGCCTGCGCGGCTACGACGACCCGCTGCGCAACGGCGCCGTCGAACGCGAGAACGCGCCGGGCAAGGACCTGGTGTTCTTCATGGTCGACCTGGATCACTTCAAGGAAGTCAACGATTTGCACGGCCACGCGGCCGGCGACGCGGTGCTGGTGCAGATGCAGGAGCGCCTGCGTGAAGTGTTCCGCGAGTCCGATTACCTGATCCGCTGGGGCGGCGAAGAGTTCCTGGTGCTGGCGCGCGCCACGCACCGCGACGACGCCAAGGTGGTGGCGGAACGGATTCGCCAGGCCGTCGCCAATCGCGACTTCGTGCTTCCCGACGGGACGGCCGTGCGCAAGACCTGCTCGATCGGGTTTGCGTGCTTTCCGTTCGTGCCGGAAGAACCGCGCCTGTTATCGTGGTCCGAAGTGGTGGAGCTGGCCGACCAGGGCCTGTACCTGGTCAAGCGCTCCGGGCGCAATGCCTGGGCCGGCATCTACAGCACGCCCGAAGCCCGGCACGAGGGCGTTTTCTCGCGCCTGATCCACCATCTGGAACAGGCGCTAACCGATGGCGAGGCCAGGCTGGTGACCAATGTCGACGAGGTGCAGGTAGCGGCCGGCGCCAAGCCGCGGCGTTTGGTGCTCGCCACCGACAAAGTGACGCCGCGTTAGATTTGCGCGCGGCGCCGCATCGCCTGCGCCATCGGCGCATCCATGGCCGCCATGACCGTCCGATGGTCGTTCTGCGAGCGGTTCTGGCTCACCTTCCATTTGCCGTGCATGCGCGTGACCGGAATTTCGATCCCCACGATCATCTCCACCAGGCGCTCGATGAAGCCGGGCGGGGCGTCGTCCATGGTCCATGGCGTTCCCTGCGTGCCTTCATGGCGCGCGGTCAGGCGGGCCAGCAGCGCGAGTATCCACGCCGGGTCTTCGATGGCGCGCAGCGGGCCGTGCGCGTGCACCACTGCGTAGTTATAGGTCGGGACCACTTTGCCGCTGATCTTCTTGTCCTCGTACAGCGCCGGCGTGATGTAGGCCGACGGACCCTGGAACACCACCAGCGTCTCTCCTTCGTGGCGCCAGAGCGGATTGGCGCGCGCAACGTGGGCACGCAGGATGCCGAAGGGCGCGTCGGCTACCGCGCCGGCTACCGCGTCGGCGTCGGCGGCGTCGATCAAGAACGGAATGTGGTTGGCGTCCAGGCCGGCGTCGCCGTGCGTGATGACGGCGCCCAGCGGGTGCTCGTCGATCAGGCCGTGCAGCAGGGCGGGGCGGATCTCGTCGAAACAGGAAGGTCCGTACATCTTATGCACTCCCTTCGATGACCACGTCGGCCTTGATCGAATTGGCGATGTAGCACTGCGCGTGGGCGGCGTGGTGCAGGGCGTCGAGTTGGGCGGCGTCCGGACCGGTGCCGTCGGCAAAGCTGATCGCCGGACGCAGCACGATGCGGGTCATGGCCATCTTGCCGTCGGCGTTTTTGCTCATGGTGCCGATGGCGTGGTCAAGGTAGGCGTCCACCACGTGGCCGGCGCGCGCGGCCAGCGACAGGAAAAACAGCATGTGGCAGCTCGACACCGCCGCGACCAGCGCCTCTTCGGGATCGACGGCGGCGGGGTCGGACATCGGCGGCGCGACCGACAGGGGCGACGAGGAGGCGGGCACCCGCAGGCCGCCGTCGAAGGTCCAGGCGTGGGCGCGGCTGTAGCGGTTGTCCAGGAACGGCTGCGCACCGCGCTGCCAGGCCAGTTGTGCTTCGAATTGCTGCATTTTTTCTCCAAAGGTCTGTGTGTAGCGCTACCGGACGTTAGTGCCACCGCACCAACCCCCGTCATTCCCGCGCAGGCGGGAATCCAATTTTCTATGCGGATCGCAGATGCCTTGGATTCCCGCCTGCGCGGGAACGACGGGGTACTGTTGGCGGTACTAATGCAGTGGGTGCGGCGGCCAAGCGATCATCTTATGCGCCGCTTTGGCTTGCTCAAATATCCAATTCACGCGATTATGTGAAGACCAATTTAAAGATCGCCATGCTCGTCACCGACATCCTCGCCGCCTTGCCCCTCGCGCGCGGCACACAAGATCCCCTGTTCCGCCAGCTCTACGCGCAGATCAAGGACGCCATCCTGCGCGGCACGCTCGGCGCCGGCATGCAGCTGCCGCCCACGCGCGAACTGGCGCGCCTGCTGTCGGTCTCGCGCCAGACGGTGCTCAACGCCTACGACCAGCTTGGCGCCGAAGGCTACCTCAGTGGCGCCGTCGGCAAAGGCACCTTCATCAGCGAGCACCTGGCCCAGGCCGCGCCCGCCCCGCAGGCTACCCAGGCCACGCTGGCGCCGATGCGCCCCCTGTCCGCGCGCGGCGAGGCATACGCCACGGCCATGGAAAGCGTCGGCTTCCATCAAGGGAAACTGCGTCCTTTCCGCGTCAGCATGCCGTCGCTCGACCTGTTTCCGTTCGATGTCTGGAGCCGCCTGGAGGGGCGGCGCTGGCGCCATCCCGACTACCACATGGGCTACAGCGACCCGGCCGGCTACGCGCCATTGCGCGAGCTGCTGTGCGTCTACCTGCGCGCCTCGCGCGGCGTGACCTGCACGCCCGAACAGGTGGTGATCACCTCCGGTTCGCAACAGGGCCTGTTCCTGCTCTCGCAACTGCTGCTCGCGCCTGGCGACGAGGTCTGGGTCGAGTCGCCCGGCTACCAGGGGGCCAGCGCACCGCTGTTCGCCGCCGGCGCCAACGTGCGCACGGTCCCGGTGACGGCCGACGGCATGGACGTCGCCTACGGCATCGCGCATTACCCTGACGCGCGCATGGTGCTGGCCACGCCTTCGCACCAGCTGCCGCTCGGCGTGACCATGAGCCTGCAGCGCCGCCTGGAGCTGCTGCGCTGGGCCGCCGCCAAGCGCGCCTGGATCATCGAGGATGACTACGACAGCGAGTACCGCTACACCGGCCCGCCGCTGGCGTCGCTGCAAAGCCTGGACCGCGCCGGCTGCGTGCTGTACGTCGGCACCTTGTCGAAGGTGCTGTTCCCCGGCCTGCGCCTCGGGTACATCGTGGCGCCGCCGGCGCTGGTTGAACCGGTGGTGCGCGCCAAGGCGGTGATGGACCGCCACACCGCCATCGTGCCGCAGATGGTGCTGGCCGACTTCATCGCGGACGGCCATTTTGGCCGCCACATCCGGCGCACGCGCGACGCCTACGGCGAACGGCGCGCGGCGCTGCTGGACGCCATCGCCGGGCGGCTGGGCGAGAAGGTGCTGGTCGGCCCGTCCGACGCCGGCCTCGATCTGGCCGTGCATTTCCTGGGCGGCCACGATGAAGCGACGGTCGTGGCGCGCGCCCTGGAGCAGGGCATCGAAACGCGCGCGCTGGCGTATTATGCGAACCGCTCGGCCACGCCCGCGTGCGCATTCGCTCCCGGCCTGCTGCTGGGGTTTTCGTCGCTCACGCCGGCGCAGATCGTGCACGGAATCGATGTGCTGGCGAAGGTGCTAAGCCCGCCGCCTTGAACTATACTGACGTCATGACTATTGAACGCTGCTCCTGGGCCAACCCGGCCAATCAACGCTATCTCGATTACCACGACCACGAGTGGGGCGTGCCTTGCCACGACGAGAACACGCTGTTCGAAATGCTCAACCTGGAAGGCGCGCAGGCGGGCCTGAGCTGGGAAACGATCTTGAACAAGCGCGCAAGCTACCGTCTCGCTTTCGATCATTGGGATGCCGAAAAAATCGCCCGCTACGACGCCGCCAAGGTGGCCGAACTGCTGGCCAATCCCGGCATCGTGCGCAACAAGCTCAAAGTGGCCGCCGCCATCACCAACGCCCAGGCCTACCTGCGCCTGCGCGCCGAAGGCAGTTCGCTCGACGACTACCTGTGGGGTTTTGTCGACGGCCAGCCGATCGTCAACCACTACAGCGGCGACGAGCGCTCGCCGGCCAAAACCGAGTTGTCGGACCGGCTCTCGAAAGACCTGCTTCAGCGCGGCTTCAAGTTCGTCGGATCGACCATCGTGTACGCCTACATGCAGGGCATCGGCATGATCGACGACCACGCCGCCAACTGCTTCCGTCACGGGAAGCGGCGCGCATGAACTGGCAAAGCATCTGGGGCGAACGCGCCCACTTCGTCATTTTCGATGCCGCCTACGGCGATGGCGCGACCTTTCAAAAGACGCTGCACGCCTGGCGCAACGACCCGCGCCGGCCCGCGCGCCTGCATTACATTGCGCTGGCCAATGAAGCGCTGCCCGGCTACCGGCGCATTCCGCAAATTGAAGACGCGGTCACGCTCGACCTGCTCAGCGCGCCGCTCGACAGCGCGCTCGAACAACTGACGGCGCGGCTGGACGTGATCTGGCTGCACGACGTCCATGACGCCGGCACCCGCTTCGCCCACGCGCTGGGCAAGCTCGCCGCGCCGGGTGCGCTGCTCGACGCCGAGGGCTTGACGCACGCGCAAGTGGCGACCCTGGCGCGCGCCGGCTTTGCCTGGGAACCCGGCGGGCAGCGCGCCGTCTATGCCAGCCGCCGTCCGCAGGCCGAAGCGGCGCCGCCGCGCGCGCGCCACGCCATCGTGATCGGCGCTGGCCTGGCTGGCGCCGCCGCCTGCGAGCGCCTGTGCGTGCGCGGCTGGAAGGTGACCTTGATCGAACGCCATGCGCAGCCGGCGCGCGAAGCGTCCGGCAACCGGGCCGGCATTACCATGCCGCTGCTGTCGAAAGACGACAACCTGATGACGCGCCTGTCGCGCGCCGCCTTCCTGTATGCGCAAGCCTACTGGAACCGCATCGACGAGAACAGCATTGATCAAGCCCGCTGCGGCGTGCTGCAACTGGCGCGCGACGCCGCCCACGCCGAGGTCCAGCGCGCCATCGCCGCAAGCCACCCTTACCCGCTTGATTTTGCCGAGTGGCTGGAAGCCCCGGAAGCGACCGAACTGCTTGGCGCGCCCGCACCGGATGGGGCCTGGCTGTTCCGCCAGGGTGGCTGGATCAAGCCCGCCAGCGCCTGCGGCGCCATGCTCACCGCCTGCGGCGAAGCGTTGACACGCCGCTTCGGCGCCGGCACCGTGACGCTCGAAAAACGCGGCGCCGACTGGTGCGCCATCGACGCCGCCGGCGAGGTGCTGGCGCAAGCGCCGGTGCTGGTGCTGGCCAACGGCACCGGCGCGGCCGACGTGGCGCAAGCCGCCGGCCTGCCATTGGCCGCCGTCCGCGGGCAGGTTACCCACCTGGCCGAAGGCGCCGCGCCGGCGCTGCCCTTCGTGCTCTGTCGCGAAGCCTACCTGACACCCGCCGTCGGCGGCTTGCACAGCCTGGGCGCCAGCTACGACGATGACGACGATCCGGCCCTGCGCCAGGCCAGCCAGGACCAGAACCTGGACAAGATCCGCACCATGCTGGGCGACCCCGCACTCGGGCGCGACGCGCCGCTGCTGGGGCGCGTCGGCTTTCGCTGCGTGGCGCCGGACCGCATGCCGCTGGTGGGCGCCTTGCCCGACCCGGAGGCGGCCGGCCGCATCGAGCGCCTGCGCGACGTGCCGCGCCACCAGGGCGTGTACGGCTTGCTGGGCTACGCCTCGCGCGGGCTGACCTGGGCGCCGCTGGCGGCCGAACTGCTGGCCGCGCAACTCAATGGCGAGCCGTTGCCGCTCGAAGCGGACCTGGTCGCGGCGCTCGATCCGGCCCGTTTCCTGTTGCGCGAAAGGCGCCGTGGCGAGGTAGGATAGCGAACCGGGCCCCTTGTCATCCGGTTATAATTGGCATGTAGCAACTTTCCTGCAATCGATCGCCGCGCCCAGCGTGGCTGGAGCCGATCACGATGGACGATGCGCCCGAGTCGAACGAGCTGTTTTTGTTTCTTGCGTCTACCGCGCACGATATGAAAAACTCTGTCAGCGTGCTGAGCGGCACCCTGGAAACCTTGCTTGCGCAAGCCGTCCCTGGCGCCGAGGCCGCCTATCCCCAGATGGCGCACATGCTGTACCAGACCAAGCGCCTCAACGACAACCTGATCCAGTTGCTGGCCCTCTACAAGCAGGTCGGTAAACCTGCCTATCCGTTCGACATGCAGCCGCTGGCGATGGGCGACCTGGTGGCCCAGGTGGCCGGCGCGGGGCGCGTCCTGCTCGACTCGCGCCATATCAAGCTGGAAACGAGCGCCGACCCCGACCTGGTCTGGCATGTGGACGAAGACTTGATCGTCGGCGTGCTCGGGCATGCAATCAACAATGCCATTCATTACACCAAGGACACCATCCGCCTGGCCATCGAGGTGGTCGACGGCGACCTGGAAATCCGCATCGAAGACAATGGCGGCGGCTATTCAAACGCCATGCTGGGCGCCGGTGTGTCGGCCATGCACGGCGCCAGCGCGGGCGTGAATTTTTTGACCAACAGCACCGGCCTGGGTCTGTATTTCTCCAGCGAAGTGGCCAAGATGCACAAGCACCGCCAGCGCAGCGGCCGCCTGCGCCTGGAAAACGGCGGCGCGTACGGCGGCGCCTGCTTTGTACTGAGCCTGCCATGATCGTCGATCCCAAGCCGACCGCCAACCTTGCCACCAGCATCGACCTGGTCGACTGGGCCGGCAAGAATTACCTGGTGGTGGATGACTTCATCGGCATCCGCCAGTTGCTGCGCGAAAGCTTGCGCAACCTGGGCGCCAAGAACATCGACCAGGCCTCGAGCGGCGGCGAAGCGATCGCCATGCTGGCGCGCATCCGCTACGACGTGGTGCTGTGCGACTACAACCTGGGCGAGGGCAAGAACGGCCAGCAAGTGCTGGAAGAAGCGCGCGTGCGCAATTTGCTGCTGCCGAGCAGTGTCTGGCTGATGGTGTCGGCCGAGAAAAGTATCGAATCCGTGATGGGCGCGGCCGAACACCAGCCCGACGCCTACCTGATCAAGCCGATTACCGAGGGCGTGCTGCTGACCCGGCTGAACCGCGTGTGGCAAAAGAAACAGGTGTTCAAGCAGATCGACCAGGCGTTTGCCGAAAAGGATTACCTGCGCGCCGCCAAAATGTGCGACTCCCAGATCGCGGCCAACAAGCTGCACGAAATGGAATTGCTGCGGATGAAGGCGCGCCTGATGCTCAAGAGTGGCGAGCCCGAAAAAGCGCGCGAAACCTATGAAAGGGTGCTGCAGGAGCGCGATTACCAGTGGGCCAAGTCGGGCCTAGCCAGGATCCGCATGGCCAACGGTGAATACGAGCAGGCGCGCCAGATGTTCCAGGGCGTCATTTCCGAGAATCGCTACTACATTGACGCGTACGATCAGTTGGCGCTCACTTACCAGAGCATGGGGCAGATGGAGGAGGCCTGCGCCGTGCTCGAACGCGCCGCCAAGCTCTCGCCCAATTCGGTGATGCGCCAGCGCGCGCTCGGTCATGTGTCGCTCAAGCTGGGCAATGTGGCTATGGCTGAAAAAGCGTTCCGCAAATGCATTTCGATTGGTGAATATTCGGTGATGAAAACCGTCGACGCCTATCTTGGCCTGGCGCGCGTCTGCGGGCTCAAGCTCGACACCAAGGAAGCGATGCAATTGCTGGTGCTGGCCCAGCGCGAATTTTCAGGCGAGCAAGTCCAGCTGCGCTGCAAGATTACCGAAGGCATGGTCCACCACGAGAGCGGCGACTTCCAGCGCGCGCGCAAGGCGGGTGACGAACTCGACGAACTGCTGGTCACCAATCCTGAACGCCCGGATACGCCCACCTGCCTGGAACTGGCGACGTTGCTGTTTTCCGTCGGACACCGTGATTCGCCGGTCGAGCTGCTGTGTTACGTGATCAGGAACAATCACGACAACCTGCAACTGCTCGACGACGTGCAAAAAATCTTCGACCGCGCCCACATGAGCGACGAGGGGCTGGCGCTGATCCGTTCCTCGAAGAAGGAAGCGAGCGACCTGATGAACCAGGGCGTGTCGCTATGGAAAACCGGCAAGCTGCCCGAAGCGGTGGCCTGGATGCGCAGCGCGCGCATGAGCTTGCCGAACAACCTGCGCATCCTGTTCAACTCGGCGCAGATCCTGATTTCCCATATGCAACAGCTTGGTTTTGACGCCGAGCTGGCGGCCGAGGCAACCGAGGTGTTGCTTCACGTGGACAAAGTCTTGCCGGGGCAACAGCGCTTCGCCCAGCTCATGGAACAGCTTGCCGCACTGGCGCCGGGAGCGGCCGATGGGGCCGGCGGTGTTGATCCATCCTGAGCCGTTTTCACGTTTGCCCTTGTCCCCACGCTTGCTGGTGATAAACTGCTCACTGCGCGGAAGTTTCCGCATTCAAGAAGAAAGGGACGTACATGCGCGACATCGCAAATGAAGTCTATGAAAAAATGCGTGTAGGCAGCAGTGCATGGATTCGGCCAGTGGCCGCCAAGGGCGACACCGTGCCCTCGTTCCAGGCTGTGCATGAGCAAGTCAAACAGATGGCGGAAGATGGTTTGATTACCATTTCGACCATCAAACGCCAGGAAGATGGCTTGATCGACGCGATCAGGATTCAGCGACTGGCGTAAGTGCTGGGTTTTAGGAGTCAGCGGCTCGTGTAAGTGCTGGCTTTCAGAATCCAGCGACTGGCGTGAGCGCGCAGCCAATACCCTCAAAACCGTCATTCCCGCCACTGGCAGAAATGACTTCCCGCGCAGGCGGGAATCCAAGGCCTCTACGCTAAGCGACGGTGCCTTGGATTCCCGCCTGCGCGGGAATGACGGTTTTAAGGTTAACGGGAATGACGGTTTTTACGTTAGCGGGAATGACGCTTTTTAAGAAAGTGCCTTTGCGCTAAGCGTCGCTTTTCGGCTTGGCGCGGCGCGATGCGGCCTTGGCCGCACTTTCCGGCTCGGCCTGGTTGGCGTTTGTCGCGCCCCCTGATGCTCCCTGCTGCGCTGCTTTCCCTCCAGCATCTCCCGCCTGGCCGGCCTTGTCCGCGCCCGCTTCCGGCGTCATCGCCGTCGTTACCGCCTGGTTAAACTGTTCCTGAAGCATGTTCCACCACGCCACGGGATTGTTCATCGCGTTCACTGGCGGCGCTTCCTGTTGCTTGACTGGCTCCGGCGCCTTGGCCGGTGCAGGTGCCGGCTGGCTGAAAAATGCCGACGCGAACGGCGCCGCCGCCAGCACCGATTTTTCATCCGCACCCGGCTGCTTGACGGCCGCCGCCAGGGTCGCGCCCATCGATTTCAAGGTGGCGATCGTGCCGCGCTGCACTTCCATGGTCTGGATGGTGCCGCGCAGCATAGATACGTTGATGTTGAGCCAGGCCTCGACGGCTTTCAGGTCCGCGATTTTCTTGTCCAGCTCGTCGAGCGAGACGGGCGGCATGGCCATGTTGGGGAAGGACATCCCCGGCACGGCCATGCTTCCCCACAAATTCTTGACGAAGTCCAGCGTGTCGGTCACGGCGCCGACACCGGGGATGTTGGGCATGGGTGGTTTCAGCATGGAAGTCTCCGTTATGTAGAAGCTTGAGCGTAGCAGATAATTATCATCCTATCAAAGCTAGTTGTGCGAGGAGCAAAGCGCGCGCGCTGAGCGGTGTCAGCGGCAAAAGCGCGAGACACGTTAAACTGTGGCCATGACGATCGCATCCTTCCTATCCCGACGGCGCCGCGCCCTGGTGATCGGCACGGCGACAGTCCTGTTGCATGTCCTGGCGATCGACTTTGTCGGTGCGCGCATCGGACTGGCGCCATTCGACGCGCCCGCGCCTGAACCGGTGACCATCGTCGCCGTGCTGCACGCGCCGCTTGCACCACCGCCGCCAGCGCCGCCGCAACCGAAGCCGCCGCCAGCGCGACCGCGTCCGCCTGCGAAAGCCGTGCCGCCGCCCGCCGCCCCGCCGCCCGATGCCACGGCCGACGCCGAAGCCAGCCCGGCCGACGGCGCGGGCGAGGCCGTCGATGCCGCGCCGGCGCCCATGCAGGCGGGCGCCGAAGTGGCGCCCGCCGTGGACCAGGTCCCCGTTACTGCCTCCGCTACGGCCCCCGCCACGGCGCCCGAGCCGCCGGCGGCCGAGGCCGTGCCGCCCGAACCGGTCAAGCCGGCGCTCAAGGTCAGCCTGCCGCCATCGGCCGACCTGAACTTCGACGTGGCCCGCACCGACCGCGACGGCGGCACCTGGTCCGGGCTGTCGACCATCTCGTGGAAGCACGCCGCCGGGGCCTACAAGCTGTCGATGGAAGCGAGCGTGAGCGTGCTGGTGGCGCGCGTCAACCTGGTGCTGTTGAGCAGCGAAGGCACGGTCGGGCCAGGTGGCATCGTGCCGCGCAGCGCCACCGAAAAGCGGCGCGGCAAGACCCAGACCGCCACCCATTTCGGCGGGCCGGACGGCAAGATCACCTTTTCCGCCTCCGAGCGCAGCTATCCGATGGTGCCCGGAGCCCAGGACAAGGGGAGCTTCCTGATGCAGCTGGCCGCCATCGGACGGGCCGACAGCGCCCAGCTGGCCAGCGGCGTCGAACTGTTCGTCGGCGAAGAAAAGGACGCCAACCCGTTCGCTTTCGTGCTGGTCGGGCAAGAAGACATCAACACCCCGATGGGGCACATGGCGACCTGGCACGTCGCCCGTCCGCCGCGTCCGGGGGCTTACAACTCGCGCCTGGATATCTGGCTGGCGCCAGCGCACAACTGGTATCCGGTGCAGATCCGCAATACGGAATCGAACGGTTCGGTCACGACCCAGACGATCCACAAGATTCTCATCACTGATTTAGGAAACTGATATGCGACCATTATTTACACACCTGTTGGGCGGCGCCGTGCTGGCCAGCGCCTGCGCCGGTATTTTCGCGGCCGAACATGAAGCTGTGCTGCGCCCCTTCAACCTGGCGCCGTCGGCCGACCTGCATTACACGCTCAAGGCGCGCCAGAAAGGGCTGGCCCTGGCCGGCGAGGCCCAGGTGGCCTGGCGCGCGGGCGACGGCAAGTACAGCCTGGTCAACGAAACCCGCGCGCAAATGCTGGGCAAGATCCTCGAGAGCCGCAGCGAAGGCACGGTCGATACCTACGGCATCGCGCCGGCGCAGTTTGTCGAAAAGCGTTTCCGCAAGGAAGCGACCACGGCCACCTTCGACCGGGGCGCCAAGACCTTGAGTTTCAGCGCCGGCAAAGATACCTTCCCCCTGCTCGGCGGCGAGCAGGACCGCAGCAGCGCGCAGTGGCAACTGGCCGCGCTGGCGCGCGCCCAGCCGGAGAAGTTTACGCCGGGGTCGGAATGGCGCCTGTTCGTGGCGGGACGCAAGGATGCGCAGCCGTGGTCGTTCAAGGTAATCAAGCGCGAGAAGATTGCGACCGGGCTCGGTGAAGTCGAGGCCGTTCATCTGTCCAAGGCCCCGCCGCCGGGCGACAAGGACCAGACCGTCGACCTGTGGCTGGCGCCGGGGCACGACTGGTATCCGGTGCAATTGCGCTACAGCGATGAAGAGGGCGAGTTCATCGAACAGACTGTCGACAAGATCAACAAAAAATAGCCGTTGCCAGGCCCGGCAGGCACGCCCGCAGGCCCGGACTAGGCCGTGCGCAGGTGCTGGCGGGTTGGCTCGGCCAGCTCGCGCACCGCCTTTTACCGGTGCCAGGTCTGACAGCCCTTAGCGCTTAGCGCATGTCCGCGTAGGGATCGAACGGCATATCCTCGAACATATCCGCGCGGATAGTCGCCTGGTCGAGCGATGACAATTCCTGAGACGCTTCTTCGAAGCCCAGCATGTCTAGTACGCTCCACAATCTATCCGTCGCTTCCTCAGTACCGCGATGCCAGCGCCTGAACGCAAACGCAGCAAGCTGGCTGCGTCGTTCATAAGGCAGGGGCTGCCACGTGTGGTACTGCCTCATCAGTAGTTCAAACAGGGCATCCAGGATGCGTTCGGATGCTGCTTCATCTAGCGGAGCACGTCCTTCCGACGCCATCGATCGCATTAATTCTTCCTCGACCGCAGAGGCGGGCAGGTAATCAGGAAGTGAGCAAATACGCTCATGTTCGTCCTCGTTCATCAGCTTATTCTCCTGGAATTGAACTGCCGGCATCGGCCAGTTGATGGATGGCGTTGCGTAAAAGGTCGGCCAGCAGCGTGCTTAAAGCATTCTCGTCCACCGCCAGACGGTGCATCGTCAAGCTGATGCCTGGCAATGCCGGCAGCTTCGCCGCCACCGGATCGACCGGCGCCAGGTTCGACGGCAACCCAATGCGCGTGCGGATGGTCATCCCCAGCCCCGCAGCCGACCCCGCCCACAGCGCGGACAGGCTGGCGCTGGACAAGGCACAGCGCCAGCGGATGCCGGCCCGGTCCATGGCATCGGTGGCGATGTCGCGCAGCGCGCACGGCGCCTCCAGCAGCACCAGCGGCAGCGGTCCCTCTCCCCCGGCAAGCAGCGGATCGAACCCGGCCGGCCCGATCCAGTGCAGGGGCAGGGTGGCGAGGCGTTCGCCGGCCAGCCCGTCCGCGCCGGCCTCCCAGGTAATCGCCAGGTCGAGCTGGCCGGCCGCCACGCGCCGCTGCAACTCGGCGCTGCGCGCCACGCACACCTCGATGCGCGCGTTGGGATGGCTGCGGATAAATTGTCCCAGTACACGCGCAAGCAAGGCTTCGCCCACATCTTCCTGCAAGCCGAGCCGCACTTCGCCTGCCAGGCTGGCGCTGCGCAGGGCCAGCGCGGCTTCATCGTTGACCTCCAGCATGCGGCGCGCATAGGCCAGCAGGGTCGCGCCAGCGTCGGTCAGCGCCAGGCCGCGTCCCGCCTTGCGAAACAGCACGGCGCCCGCCTGGTCTTCCAGTTTCTTCAATTGGGCGCTGACGGCCGAGGTGGAGCGCCCCAGCTGCGCGGCCGCCTTCGCGTAACTGCCGAGGTCGATTCCGGTGGCGAAGGTGCGCAGAATATCCAGATCAAAATTCACCAGTCGCATTGATTGTCCTGTTTTATGGCACGATTGCCGTCATATTATCTGATATTCAAAACAGTCGTGCCGGCCGACAATCGAGCCTCCCACTTCATCAGGAGCCCAGATTGTCCGCCATCGCCACCACCGCCGCACCCGATCGTCACCGTTGGAAAGTATTGAGCGTGGGCGTTGCCGCCAACGCCAGTTTTGCCGCCGCGTTTGCCGGCATTCCCGCCGCCGCGGTCATGATGCGCTCGGCGTACGGCTTCAGCGACGCCGCGCTCGGCCTGGCGCTGGGCGCGATGGGCCTGGGCATCGCCTGCAGCGAATTTCCGTGGGGCGTGCTGACCGACCGCTGGGGCGACCGCAAGGTCTTGCTCACCGGACTGGGCGCGACCGCGCTGGCGCTGCTGTCGATGGCGTTGTGGGGCGTCCCGGGCGGGCAGTCCGTGCCAGGGCTGGGGCTGGTCGGCGCGGGACTGCTGGTCGTCGGCATGCTGGGCGGCAGCGTCAACGGATCGAGCGGGCGCGCGGTGATGGTCTGGTTCAGCAGTGCCGAGCGCGGCATGGCGATGAGCATCCGCCAGACGGCGGTGCCGCTGGGCGGGGCGGTCGGCGCGCTGATCCTGCCGACCCTGGCGCGCGAGGCCGGCTTTGCGGCGGTCTACGGCTTGTTGTCGGCGTGCTGCGCCATCAGCCTGTTGCTCACCTGGACCTGGCTGCGCGATCCGCAAGCCGGCGCCAGCGGCGCGGCCGCCGTTGCCGCCGCCGAGGCTGCGCCGCCGTCGGACCGGGGCCGGCTGTGGGCAATGGTGGCCGCCATCGGCATCCTGTGCGCGCCGCAATTCGGCATCCTCACCTTCGGCACGGTGTTTTTGCATGACGTGCTGCATGCCGGGCTGAAAGCCACCACCAGCGCGCTGGTCGGCCTGCAATGCGGCGCGATGGCCATGCGCGTCTGGAGCGGGCGCTGGACCGACCGCCACGGCAACCGCGCGCGGTTCCTGCGCGCCGCCGCCTGGATCAGCGTGCTCTGCTTTGTGATCCTGGGAGTGGCATCCTGCTTGCTCGCGCGCACCCTGGCGGACGGGCCGCTGGTGCTGGCCGCCATGCTGGTGGCGCTGGCCGTCAGCGGCGTGTGCGTGTCGGCATGGCATGGCGTCGCCTATGCCGAGCTGGTCACCCTGGCGGGCGCGCACAGGGCGGGTATGGCCTTGGGGATGGCCAATACCAGCGTGTTCGTGGTGTGTTTTGCGACCGCGTCGGCGATTCCGCACATCAATGCGCTGGCCGGATGGGCTGGCGTGTGGCTGGTCGGGGCGGTGTGCGCGGCGCTGGCCTTGCCGCTGTTTGCCCGCTCGGCTCGTGTCCGAATGTCAGACCTGACACCGGGGGCGCCGGGGATTTAGTTGCCTGCTACAGCCGTGCTCGTGTCCGAATGTCAGACCTGACACCGGAGGTGGGGTTAGCGTTGTTTGATCTGTGTGTACGGATTGCCTACTGTGTCGCCGAATTCGGCGAGCGCCTCGCGCAGTTCGGCGGCGATGATGGTGTCGAGCGTCTGGGGATCGAGCGAGGTGGCGAACGCCAACGCATCGGCCAGCCCCAGGGTGCGGATAATGCTGATCAGTAGCGCGGTCGACGCCAGCGAGCGCCGCTCCCAGACCCCGATCGCAAACGCGCTCAGGCGCTTCCTGGCCGCATGCGGCAGGATTTCAAAGGTTTGCCATTGCCTGTCTGCAAGTTGCGCCAATGCTTCCATCATCAACAGCTTTTCCTGCGCGTCCGGCATCCCATGCCGGAACGAGCGCAGCAGGGAGGCGAGTTCCTTTTCCACCTGCGGAGACGGCAAATAATCGGGCAAGGCTGTAATCCTTTGCAACTCTTCGTGATTCACGCATCTCTCCTCTTAATGATGTGATATTACTTTAGTTTCAATACATCTTGCAATTATGAAACAAGATTGCAAGCAGGGTTGGCACATTTGGACAGATTGCCTTGGCTTAACTGATATACTGACGCCCCCAACGGCAGACCTTAGCCGCAAGCAAGAAACTGGTACCGGAACACGATGATGGAAACAACGGCAGGCGTGGCTGCAGAACCACTGACTTTAGGGCAAGACGACCACGACTCTCTGCAGGCGCACTTTCACGCCGGCATCTCGGCTGACGAGATCGAGCAAGTCTTTCATTTGAAGCGGGCGCAACCGACCCTGCAAGCGTTCACCGCACTGTTCCACGGCGGCGCCGACGGCGTGTTGATCCGCCTGCTGGTACTGCGCGAACTGGCGGCCGATACCAGCACCACCGCTTTTTCGCGAGCCGACATCAACCAGAAGCTGGCCTACCTGATTCCCGAAAGCCTGGAAACGGTGCTCACCCGTCTGCGTTCGCACAGCCTGCTGGCCTGGGACGCCCAGGCCGCCGTGTACCGCGTCACGCCGATGGCGCGCAATGTGCTCTCCTCGCTCGATACCCTGCTGTCGATGGGCCAGGCCGACGACGACGCCGAGATGGGCTTTTTGCTCTCGCAAGTGGCCGGCGCCCAGGCCGTGGGCGGCGTCACCGTGGAACAGCTCAAGCACCTGCTGGGGCGCCTGGTCGAACTGACCGAGGAGTTTCGCGATGCGATCGCCTCCGGTTCTGAATTTCGCCTGCGCACCTCGCAAGCGAAGTGGCACATGGCCTGCGACTGGGTCGAGAAGGGCTCCGAGATCCTGCGCGCGATCACCAGCGACGAACGCGCCGATTCGGCCACCCACAAGGCCGCGCAAGCGATCGGCCGCGCCCAGAGCGCGCTGCTGAACATGCAGGGCATGTTCTCGCGCGCGCTCAATCAGATCGAGCGCCAGCGCGTGCATTTGGGCCAGTCCGGCCTGTCGACCACGGACGTCAAGCGCTGGCTGCTGGCGCACGACGACTTATCGAGCCTGGCGCATGGCGCGATCGACCGCCCGCTGATGCCGCTGTTCGTCACCCCGGCCGAAATGATCGACGTGGCCGAAACCGAACTGCTGGCCGAACGCGGCCCCGCTACAGGCCCGGCCGGCCTGCCGCAAGGCGAGGATGCGCCGCTGACGATTAACGACGGCCCGGCGATCCAGGCCGAACTCGATGACTGGCTGGCGCGCCTGGCCGACTTTGCCAACCTCGGTAACTTCCCCAGCTTCTCGGAGCACGGCCCGAAAACGGTGCCGATCCAGGATTCGCTGCTGCCGGCCAGCTTTGCGGTGGCTTCGTACCGCGCCTCCATGCTGCCGCTCCTGGGCGACGCCGCCGAAGCGAGCCTGCAGGGCGCCACGGCGCAACTGGCGCGCCTGCCGATCACCTTCACGCCCACCGACGAGATGGTGCAGCTGAACGACCCGCACGTATTCGCGATGTCGATCGCCACCCTCTCACTTGATCTGGAAAGCGGCCCGGCCGATGATAAATGACGACTCCCAAATCCTGATTGCGCGCCTGCTGACGCATCAGACCCTGCGCCGCGACGACCGCCTGGTCAAGCGCGTGCTGTCCGATGAACTGTTCCGCGCCGAAGTCGACAAACGCCTGCTCGAATCGGGCCTGAAGTTGCTCGACAACGTGTATGCCGACCATGTAACCCTGGCGCTGCACCGGGCGGTGGAACCGAAGATATTCGGCGCCAAGGACATCTGGCAAAACAATAACTTCGGCCTCACGCGCGATGGCGTGGCGCTGCTGGTGGTGCTGTGGGCGCAGATCATCCTGCCCAAGCGCGAACGCCAGGAGACCCACCAGAACGCCGCCGACGACCAGAACGACCTGTTCGACAAGGACAAGCCGCTGCCGCGCGCGGAAGACACCTCGATCGGCATTTCGTACACCGCGCTGCTGTCGGACTTCGGCGACAAGCTCGGTAAAAAGACGCGCATGGACATGAACCTGGGCGCGCTCTCGCGCATGGGCTTCATCGAACGGCGCGGCGACGTGATCCTCGAAGGCGCGCTGCTCGACCTGCTGATGGATACCGACGTGCTCAAGGAACGCATCATCAACGGCGCCCTGGCCGACGTCTTCAAGCGCGCGCCGGTGGTGGCCGTGCCCAAGCCGGTCATGAGCGAGGCGGCCAACGACGCCGACGCGGTAGCCGACGCCGTAGCCGACAAGGTCACCGACGCCGTCTCGGCCATCCCTATCGAGCCGGCGGCCGATAGTGATCCCGCCGCCGATACCCCAACCTGAGGCTAGCCCATGTTCCACATTAAATCGCTCGAACTGGTCCACTGGGATTACTGGCAACGGATCAAGAACATCCCGCTCGACGCCAAGATCATCACCATCGCCGGCCAGAACGGCTCCGGCAAGACCACCTTGCTCGACGCGCTGCGCACCCTGTTCGGCCTCGATTGCTCGATGGGCCGCACCTACAAGCACTACGCGCGCCACTCCGGCCAGCAGACCGCGTGGATTCGCTCCGTGGTCGACAACAAGGCGGTGGGGCGCCAGTTGTCGAACCGGCCGTTCCGCAGCTCCGGTTTTTTCAGCGACGATGAAGTCACCCTGTTCTGCAAGATCGAAAAGAACGGCGGCGACTGGAAGCGCCAGTACCTTATGCGTCCGGGGAATATCCAGATCGAGGAAGTGAGCGACGCCACCGACTGGCTGGGCGTGGAGAACTACCGCAAGCGCCTGCACAACGCCGGCCTGTCGCCGGCCATGGCCAAGGTGCTGGCGCTGGAGCAGGGCGAAACCGACAAGCTGTGCGAATACGCGCCGCGCCAGTTGCTCGACCTGGTGTTCCAGGTCTTCGGCGACAAGGAAGTGCTGGACGCCTACGACGAAGCCAAGCGCCATCAGCGCGACACCGAAACGGAACTGAAACGCTTCGAAACCGAGTTGGAAGCCTCGCGCACCAACCTGGAAGGCCTGCGCCTGCGCGTGGCCAATTACCACCAGTGGGAAGACCTGCACAAGGAACGCCGCAACTTGCTGGAAGAAGTGCTGCCGAGCCTCGAATACCACGAAGCGCGCGAAAAGGCGGGCAACGCCAGCCGCGCGCTGCGCGAAGCCCGCAAACCGATGGCGCAAGCCGACACGCAGCTGATCGAAAAGCGCAACGCGGTCGCCGCGCAGGCAAAAGCGCTGTCGGACGCGCAGCAGCAGGAGACCTTGCTGGAGCAGGAAGCGACCGCCCTGGGCAGCCGCCTCACGCAAGTGAACGCCAAACTCAAACCGCTCGACAGCCTGCTCGAACAGAAGGAGCGCCTGCAAAAGCTGGCTGCCGATTCCGGGGCCGACATCGCCGAAGTAGCGGCCCAGCTGGACCAGAAAGAAGCCGAACTGACGCGCCAGCGCCTGGCGCGCGATGCGCTGGCCAGCCGCATCCTGACCGAAAAGTCGACCATCTCGGCCTTGCAGGGCAAGACCGCCATGCCCGAGCCGGACGCCGTGCGCGCCATGCGCCGCGCCTTGCGCGACGACGGCATCCCGCACGCGATGCTGTCCGATATCGTCGAAGTGACCGACCCCAAATGGCAGGGCGCGGTCGAAGGTGTGCTGGGCGGGTATGCCTCAGTGGTGCTGCTCGAACGTCCCAAGGATGCGGCGGCCGCCTACCGGCTGGCCGAGAAGGAGCGCTATCGCCACTTCATCGTCCCCGAGTGCATCAAGGCGCCCGTGACGAAAGACGACAGCCTGCTGTCGGTGGTGCGTTTTTCGGCCGCCGCTCCGCAATGGCTGATCGACCAGCTGGCGCGCATCGAGCGTGTCGATTCGGTGGAAAAGGGCTTCAAGCTGCACCGCGACGCCGAGTGGATCACGCCGGACGCGTATCACCGCGAACGGCGCGGCGGACGTTCGCTGTTCGTGGAAGTATCGCGCTACCGCTTCGGCACAGCCGGCCGCGGCCAGCGTATGGAAGCGCTGCAAAAGTCGCTGCCGGCACTGGAAGCGCAGGAAGACGCGCTCACCATCACCGTCAGTAAACTCGCCTCGGAAGTGGGCGCGCTCAAGGCCCGCATCGCCGGTGTCGACGCAGCCAAGGAACTGGCCGCGCGCCAGGCGGAATTCGACGAAGCGCTGCGCAGCACCGTGCCGCTCAAGGCCGAACGCATGGACGTGGGCACGCGCCTGGGCGAATTGCAGGCGCTGACCAAAGCGGCCACGGTGGCGCGCACGCGCGCCGACACGGTATGGCAGAACGCGCGCATGACCCTGTCGGAGGCCGAAGCCGGCCTGCGGCTCGGTCACAAGCGCCAGATCGAACAGCGCGCCGACCATGCGCGCGCGCTGCTGGACTTGCGGCGCGCCTGGCGCCATCTACCGCAAGGCTGGCGCCGACTGGCGCGGCGCGCGGCGCTGGTGGCCGAACACCAGAATGCGCACCAGGTCGACCTGCGCGTGTCCTCGCTCGAACACAGCCTGGCGCGCGACGACTGGGAGTTGGACGCCACGGTCATCGACCAGCATCACCGCCTGAACGAGCAGTTGCAGGGCCGCCAGACCGAGACCGACGAACGGCGCTACCAGAACAACCGCGCGATCGACGCGACCGCGAATGCGCGTGGCGCGTACATCGAGCGGCTGCGCTACACCATCAAGACCTACAGCAAGAACATCAAGGAGCTGGGGGAACTGGCGGGGATCGAAGTGCATGCCGACCCGGTCAAGCTGGAGAACGAAGACGTGCAGTTGTCGCAGGCTGGCCTGCACGTACGCTTCAAGTTCGACGGCAAGGACCAGATCGGGATGAACGACGGCGAAGCGTCGGGCGGACAGCAGGTGATGAAGTCGCTGGTGTTGCTGATTGGTTTGCTCAAATCCGAAGATGGGTCGGGCGGGTTTGTGTTTATCGACGAACCGTTTGCGCACCTCGATATCCGGAATATCCAGCTGGTGGGCGAGTTCCTCAAGAACACCGAGGCGCAGTATCTGATGACGACGCCGCTGACGCACAACACGGACGTGTACGACCCGTCGGAGCTGACGCTCATTACCAGCAAGAAGAAGAAGGATATGCCATGGGCGCAGCCGATTTTCGTGCTGCAGCGGCGTGTGACGCCGGCGGTGGCCTAACGTCGTTCCCGCGCAGGCGGGAACCCAAGTTTTCAGATCTGCCGCTGAATGAAGAACTTGGGTTCCCGCCTGCGCGGGAACGACGGAGCTAGCGGCGGGAACGACGGAGCTAGCGGCGGGAACGACGGAGCTAGCGGCGGGAACGACGGAGCTAGCGGCGGGAACGACGGTTACGCCGCGTTGATTTCCTTCTTCAACGCCCGGCGCCAGCGGATCAAGCCCGCAGAATAGGTTCCGAAATACCCCGCCGTCAGCCCCAGCGCGAGAAGCGTGATGAAGCTGTCGGTGAATCCCGGCGTCGGCACGTTGCTGCCCTGGTTCGCATAAATCTCCACCCCGATATACATCACCCTTGCGAAAAACAGCATCGCAATGACTATCCCCAGACGCGCATTCGGCGTGAAGTAGCAGGTGTCGTTTTCGAACCTGGTCAGCTTGAGCCCCCAGATTCCGTACGCGATGCCGGCCGCCGTGCCCACGGCCAGCCAGCCCAGGAGCGGCAAACGTGTCATCACCTCCGACCCGGCCACCAGGATCATCGCCGCGAACACGCCCAGCCCCGTGTAATGGCGCGAGACGATCGAGCGCTGGCGCATCATCATGGCCTTGAGGCGCTGGTAAAAGCGCCACACCAGAAAGGGGGCGAGCACCAGCAGTGCGATAGTGGTAATTGACATGGGGTTTGCGAATCCGGTCCGGAAACACGCATTATAAACGCCCGCCGCGGAGCCTTGATTTCACCCACCCCGCATGTCCTAAGCCCCGTAAATACCGGAAAAGAGCGGATTGACAAGCCCGCCAGGAGTGCGCAAGATGGAGGATCGCCTACACCCGAGACCCCTCCATGCGCCACCGCCTCCCGATCGTCCCGCTGACCATGTCCCTGCTCGCCGCCACGCCGAATGCGCACTCCCAGTACCAGCTGCCGCCGGCGCAATTGCAGGCCATTGTCGACGCGCCGCGCGCACCGGCGCTGGGCCTGTCCCCGCAGCGCAACCTGGCGGTGATGGTCGATACGCCGGCCCTGCCCAGCATCGCCGAAGTGGCGCAGCCCGAACTCAAGCTGGCCGGCCTGCGCATCAATCCGCGCACCTATTCGCCGAGCCGCTTCAGTTTCGGCACGGGCCTCAAGCTGCTCGATATCGCGACCCAGAAGGAAATCAAGATCATGGGCCTGCCCAAGCAGCTGCGCCTGGCCGATACGGCATGGTCGCCCGATCAGCGCTACCTGGCGTTTACCCACGTCACCTACGCCGACCGTGATGGCGCATCCGGCGTCGAACTGTGGCTGGTCGATATCAACACCCGCATCGCGCGCCGCCTGACCGCGCAGCCGCTGTCCTACCTGGGCGGCTCGGGATTTTCCTGGATGCCGGACGCCAAAGGCTTGCTGGTGCATTTCAAGCCGATCGGGCGCGGCAAGGCGCCGCAAGCGACCGGCGTGCCAGGCGGCCCGATTTTGCAGGACAGCCAGGTCAGCGTCGGCGCGCGCCAGTTGCGCACCTACCAGGACCTGCTCAAAAATGAAGAAGACGCGCGCCTGTTCGAGCATTACGCCAGCTCGCAACTGGCGCTGGTCGACCTGTCGGGCAAGCTGCGCCTGATCGGCAATCCGGAACTGTACACCGACGTGTCGGTCGCGCCGAACGGCAAGCTGCTGCTGTCGTCCGTGCTGCAGCGCCCCTTCTCGTACGTGGTGCCGGCATCGGCCTTTCCGCGCAAGGTCGATGTGCGCGACCTGGCCGGCAAGCAGGTGCACCTGGTGGTCAACAAGCCGCTGGAAGAAGGCCTGCCGCCCGGGAACGACGCCGTGTCGGCCGGCGTGCGCAAGGTCAGCTGGCGCGTCGACGCCCCGGCCACCCTGGTCTGGGCCGAAGCGCAGGATGGGGGCGACCCGGCCAGGGCGGCCGAGGTGCGCGACATCGTCTACGCCCACGCCGCCCCGTTCGCGGGCGAACCGGCCGTGCTGGCCAAACTCGGTTCGCGCTACGAGCGCGTGGTCTGGGGTAATGATGACGTGGCCTTGCTCGGCGAAAGCTGGTACAAGACGCGCGCCGTCAAGATCTGGCGCCTGCGCCCGGAACAGCAGACGGTGGCGCCCGAGCTGCTGTTTTCGTACTCCGCCGAAGACCGTTACAACAATCCCGGCTCACCGGTCACCATGCCGGACGCCGCCGGCCGTCCGCGCCTGGTGATCGGCGCCGATTCGACCATCCTGCTAGGCGGCAGCGGCGCCTCGAACGAAGGCGACCGCCCCTTCCTCGACCGCTTCAACCTGGCCAGCAAGGCCAAGGAACGCCTGTTCCAGAGCGAGGCGCCGTATTACGAAAGCATCGTGACGGTGCTCAGCGACGACGGCTCGCGCCTGTTGACCACGCGCGAGTCGCCCACCGAGCGGCCGAATTTTTATGTGCGCGACCTGAAACGCAGCGGCGCGGCGCAACTGACGGCGCTGACCAACTTCCCGCATCCGACCCCGCAGTTAAAGGATGTGCAGAAGGAGCAGATCCGCTACAAGCGCGCAGATGGCGTCGACCTGACCGCCACCCTGATGCTGCCGCCGAACTACGAAGCCAAGCGCGATGGCCCGCTGCCGCTGCTGATGTGGGCCTATCCGCAGGACTTCAAGAGCGCCAGCGCGGCCAGCCAGACCACCGGTTCGCCATTCCGCTTCAACGCCATCAGTTACTGGGGACCGGCGCCGATGCTGGCGATGGGCTACGCGGTGCTCGATAACCCGTCGATGCCGATCGTCGGCGCCGGCGACGCCGAACCGAACGACAGCTACCTGCCGCAGCTGGTGGCCAACGCCGAAGCGGCGGTCAATGAAGTGGTGCGGCGCGGCGTGGCCGAGCGCCACCGCATCGCCATCGGCGGGCACTCGTACGGCGCTTTCATGACCGGCAACCTGCTGGCGCATACGCGCCTGTTCAAGGCCGGCGTGGCGCGCAGCGGGGCGTACAACCGCACGCTCACGCCGTTCGGTTTTCAATCGGAGGAGCGCGAGTTCTGGAAGGCCAGGGAGGTGTACCAGGCCATGTCGCCGTTTAATAACGCCGACAAGATCAAGGATGCGCTGCTGCTGATCCACGGCGAGCAGGATAACAATTCGGGCACGTTTCCGATGCAGAGCGAGCGCATGTTCCAGGCCATGAAGGGCCTGGGCGGCACCGCGCGCCTGGTGATGCTGCCCAACGAAAGCCACGCTTACCGCGCGCGCGAGTCGATCATGCACATGCTCCACGAGACCAATTCCTGGCTCGACAAATACGTCAAGAACGCCAAGCCGTAAACAACACAGGGGCCGCTGGTGGCGGCCCCCGGCAACTGTCCAAGCGTACGGCCCCGCCGCGACGCTTATGATAGTGTCTGCGCTCCACCAACGAGGAGCGAGCCCCATGAACCCAGCAACCATCGACGCCCACCGCGCACCAGACCCTGTGCCGGTCGATGAACCATCTCCCGAGCCGTTCGACAATCCCCACCCGCATCACCAGCCGGTCAAGCACCCGCAGGACGACGATCCGGTGCCCGACCCGAAGCCGAGCACCTTTTTCCTGCACTAAGTTCTGGCACCAGCCTAGTCGAAGGCCCACGAATAGAGCACGTCGAGCGCGGTGTTGGTCCCGGTCTGGAACTGCAGGGTGATGCGCGGATTGAGCTTGTAGCGAATCTTCACCAGGCTCGATGCGGTCGTCGCGCCCTGCTCGAAACTGAGGTAGGCGCGCGACGAAATGCGCTTGCCGACCGTGACCACGGTGCTTTCCAGCCCCTTGGCCTGCGACAGTCCCAGTTCATCGACGCCGAGCGAGTTGGCCAGGCGCGACTGGAACCCGCCGCCGCTGCCCGAGCCGCCCAGCAGGGCGCCGGCGGCGGCGCTGAGCAGGCCCGCCTCGTTGCCCGACGTCGCTTCCATCCCGTGCCCCAGCACCAGCCATGACAGTTTTTCGCTGTCCGGCACCGACGGCGTCGACACCAGCTTGGCCACCGGCGAGAGGGCCGAGCCGCGCACTTCGACGCCCGCTTCCACATTGGTCTCGGAGAGCTGCTCGCCTTCGGGACGGCGGCGCACCGCGCGGATGTTCAGGGCAGGATTGTCGGCCGGGCCGCTGAAGGTCAGCACGCCGCGCTCGATGTCGAGGTTCTGTCCATACGCCCGGTACGTGCCGCTGGTCACGCGGATCGAGCCGTTGGCGCGCGGCGGACGCCCGCCGGTGGTGCGCACCCGCAGCGAGCCGGCCAGTTCGGCGTCGATGCCCATGCCGCGCAGGCGGAAGGCGTCGCCCAGGTCCGCTTCCACATCCATCGTCAGCGGCATGCTTGGCTCGGCCTTGACCGCCGGCGTACCCACGCCGGCCCGCCCCAACACGATCACGTCGTCCGACAGGGTAGGGCGGCCCTGCGGCGCCAGTTCGATCAGCGCGCGGTCGGCCTTGAATTTGCCTTCCAGCGAGAAGCGCTTGGCGTCGCGGATCAGGGTGCTCTGGCCGCTGACGATCACGGTGCGGTCGGGGCGCGACAAGATTTCGAGCTTGTCGGCCACCAGTTTTAACTGCATGGTCGCTTCGCCGCCGGCAAAGCGCACCGCGCCGTCGGCCACCGCCGTGCCTTGCACGCCGTCGAAACTGAGGCGCTGCAGCAGCAGCTGGTCGCCGGTGAGCTGGGCGCGCAACTGGCCGTTACCGAGCTTGACGCCCTGTTCGGCCCAGCGCAGCGCCAGTTTGTCGCCGTTGACGTTGCCGTTCAGGGTCGGCGTGCCGACCGTGCCGCCGCCGGTGAGCGCCAGTTTCAGCGCGCCGTCCAGTTCCAGCCCCGGTTGCCCGGTAAAGGGCGCCAGCCACGCGATCGACACCATGTCGGCGTTGGCCGTCATTTTCAGGGGGCTGGCGTTGCCCAGGCGGCCTTCAATCATTTGCGCGGTGGCGTCGATATCGGCCTGGCCGATGCGGGTGCCGTCGACCTTGGCCTGCATGCGCAGCGCGCCGCCCGTGATGTCGGCGCGCAGGTCGAGCGTGCGCAGTCCCAGCACCACCGGTACATCGGCGCCGGCGATCACGTCGCCGCTTTCGCGGAACACGTGCAGCATGCCGTTCAGGGCCGGCGTGGCGCCATTGGGCGCCTGCATGTCGAGCGCCCAGTCGGCGCCGAGCAGCAGGTTGCCGCTGATGGCGTCGCGCATGCCGGGCGAGAATTGCGCCAGGTAGGTCAGCGGCACGCCGGCCGCCGCGCCCTTGCTGGTCCAGTGCGGGCCGTTCTTGTCGAGCGACTGTACGCTCACGCTGCCGTTGGGGAGCTTGATCACCGCGTTGCTCATGCTGATCTGCTGCGGCCTGGCCAGGCCGGCCATGCCGTCGCCGGGAGCGACCGCGATGCGCAGCGGCACCGGCGCCTGCAGCGCGAACGCGTAGCGTCCCTTGTTCTGCAGCGCCGCCACGGTGCCGGTCCAGGCGCTGTTGGCCCAGCCGCCGCGGATTTCGCCGGCGGCGTCAAACGCTTCGCTGCGCGCGTCCAGGCGCAGCACGTGGGCGCCGCGCGTGCCGCTCGTTTGCAGGTGCGCGCTGTCGATGCGGGTGTCGCCGCTGACGTACTCGGTAATCGCAATGTCGCTCACCAGCGGGTCGTCCGGCCCGCGCCCGCTGCCAAGATTGGCGCTCGCGCGCAGGGTCTTGACCTGGTGCTTGCCGAGCACCTTGAGGTTCTGGCCTTCCAGCGCGGCGGTCACCGCCGGCGCGGCCATCGTGCCCGAGACAGTGCCCGAACCTTTGAGCACGCCGCCGTAGTCGGGGCCGAGCGCGGCCAGTTGCGGCGCGTCGATGCGCCAGTCAAGCTTGTCGGAGGCGGCGCCGAAGCTGCCCTTGGCGGCCACGATGTTCGGCCCCACGTGCAGGTCGACGTCGGCGTTGGAAACGTGTTTTGCGTCGGCCGCCACCTTGGCGTGCCCCCAGAAGGGCGAGTTGGCCAGGGTCGATGGCTGCAAGGCCAGATCCAGGTTGCCGCGCCAGTCGGGGCCGGAGCGGCCGGTGACATCAAAACTGCCGTTGATGCTGCCCGCCAGCGGCGAGCCGAAAGCGGCCGGATTGAAGCGCTGCGCCGTGCCGGCCGCCTTGACGTCGACCGCTCCTTTGTCCAACCATGCTTCGCCGGTCGCGTGCAGCAGGCTGTTATTGGCCTTGCGCGCCGCCGCCACCCAGCCAAGGCCGGTCGCGTCGACTTCAAAAGTGGTGCGCGGCGCGGCCATGGTGCCGGTGACGACGCCGTTGGCCGCCAGCGCACCGTACAAATCGCTGCGCGCGGCCGCCAGGTCGGTGGCGTTGACCTTCCAGGTGAGTTTTTCGCCCGCTGCGCCGAACGAGCCGGCCAGTTCCGCCGTGTTCTTGCCCAGTGCGAGCGTGGCGGCCACGCCGCTGATGTGGGTGGCGTCGGCATTGAGCTTGCCTTTGCCCGACAGCGGCTGGTCGAACAGGCGGCTTGGCCGCAGCGCAAAATCGGCCGCCACTTTCCACGCCGGCGACAAAGCACCGGCGGCGTTGATGTCGGCGTTGATGTCGGCCTTCGGCAGGTCGCCGAAGGCGGACGGATCGAACTTGACGGCGCTGGCGGCGAGCTTGAATTCGCGCTTGCCGGCCAGGTTGGCGCTGCCGTTCACATTCACGCTGCTGGCGCCGGCGGCCAGGCGCGCCTGCTGCACGGTCAGCACGTTGTCGGCCAGGGTGGCTTTCGCTTCCAGGCGCATGCCCGCTTCCACCAGCCTGGTGGTGAAGGTCTGGGTGCTGCCCTCGTTGGCGACGGTGATGTCGCCGGCGATCTTGGTCGACTTCATGCGGCTGTGCAGGCGCTTGATGTCGATGCCGTCGGTGTGCAGCGCAAAGCCGGCCGTGCCGATTCCCTTGTCGGCCGCGGTGCGCGCCACCGTGCCGCTGCCGGTGAATTTGCCGGCTTCGCCCAGGTCGATCAGCACCGCGCCGATCTCCAGCGCCGACAGGTTGCCTTTGAGTTCACCGCGCATGGCGCGCAGCGGCAGCCGTTGCAGGTCGATCGGGCCGGTCGCGCCGGCGTTGTCGATCGCCACGCTGCCGGCGATGTTGCGGTTCGCTTCGATGCGCGCCGTGATCGCCAGCGACAGGTCGGCCTTCGGCAGTTCGGGATTGAAAAAGCCCGGGTCGATATTCTTGCCGTGGATGGTCAGGGCGCGCAGCGGGATTGCATCGAACGGCGCCAGCGTGAATTTTGCGTCGCCGCTGGCCTTGCCCGATACCGCCGTGGCGTCGAGTTGCGTCGTCACCAGGTCGCCGCCCACGCCCAGCTTGATCTGCGCCGGCTGCTGGCCGGCGGGGACCACGAGCTGGGTCAGGCTGGCGGTGCCGGCCAGCTTGAACGGATGGTTGGCGCCGATGCTGGCGTCGGCCATGGCCTTGCCCCACGGGGTGATGGCGCTGGCTTTGCGCAAGGCCCATTGCGTCGGGTCGCCCAGGAGGTCGAAGCGCACGTCGGTGATCACCGTTTCGGCCCCCGGCGCGGCGGCGTTGGTCATGATGACTTTGGCCAGGCGCGCATCGTCCACTTCGAGCTTGAACGGGGGGGCCAGCTTGGTCGGCATCTTGGCCGGTTCGCCTTCGCGCAGGGTATCCATGCGCAGGGTGGCCACGTGCAGCTTGTTGATCGCCACGCCGCGACTGAGGTACTGGAAGGGCGACCAGTCGATGTCGATGTTTTCGGCGGTGATGACTTGTTCGGGCGTGCGGTAGACGACTTTACCGACGTGCATGGCGCCATACAGCGAGCCGTTCACGCCGGTGACGACGATGCTGCCGCCGCTGGCGTTGGCCACGCGCTGGACCAGCATTTGCAGGGTGGTTTCGCGTCCCAGGTACCAGTAGGCGCCGCCCAGCAGGGCGCCGGTGACGACCACGCCGACGGCGACGCGGCGCGGCCAGCGGCGCTGGCGGACCGGCGGGGTAGTAGGGGTTTCGGCGGTAGTCATCAGAATGTAAAGCCCAGTGAGAAGTGCAGGCGCGCTTTTTTGAGCGCTTGTCCGTATGCGAGATCGACGTTGATCGGGCCGACCGGGCTGCGCCAGCGCGCGCCCAGCCCATAGCCCGATTCCGGTTTCAGGTCCTTGAATTTGTCGGCGGCGTTGCCGGCGTCGTAGAAGAAGGCCACGCCCCAGGGCGGCTTGAACCAGTATTGGTATTCCACGCTGCCGGTGAGCAGATAGCGCCCGCCGACGATGGCGTCGCCTTCGCGCACGCCCAGTTCCTGGTAGCCGTAGCCGCGCACCGACTGGTCGCCGCCGGCGCGGAACAGGAAGGTCGACGGCACGCCGGCCTTGTCGCGCGAGGCCAGTACGCCGGCTTCGCCGCGCACGATCAGGTTGCTCGACGGTCCGAGCGGACGGTATTGGACGAAGCGGGTGCTGGCGCGCAGAAAGCGTTCATCGGTCAGCACCGGCAGCACCGCGCCGCCGAACTGCGCGTTGAGCACATAGCCGCGCGTCGGCAGCACCAGGTTGTCGAGCGCGCGCTTGGTCCAGCTGAAGGTGAGCGGCACGCTCTGGCTGCGGCGCGTTTCCACGCCTTCGACCATGCGCCGCTCGCTCAGGTACTCGAGCGTCAGGCTGCGTTCGAGCAGCGGCGTGCCCCAGGCGCGGCGCCCGGCCACGGTGGCCACGTTGGTCACTTCGCCGCGCAGGTCGGTGCGCTCGAAACCGGCGCCGAAGCTGTCGTTGTAGCCTTTTTCGGTGGTCGGAAAGTAAAAATCGGAGCGCGCGGTCTGGCGCTTTTGCTCCATGATCAGGTTGCTTTTCATGCGCAGGCCGAACACGTCCAGGTCGGCGTAATTGAGCTGGGCGCGCGCGCCGGTGTTGGTCGAATAACCGAGACCGACGTCGACATTTTTTTGCTTGTTTTCGGTCACGCGCACCAGCACCGGCAGGATCGCCGGGTTGGCCACCGGCGGGCGCGGGATGTCCTTCTGGTCGTCGGTCATGGCGTCGATGTCTTCCGACAGCGCGGCCGACATGTCGGCGCTCACTTCCACGGTGCTGAAGTAGCCGGTGTCCTGCAGGCGCGCCTGGTAGGCTTGCAGGGCCGCTTCGTTGTATTCCTGGCCGGGGCGGATGCGATTGAGGTTGCTCACGATGGTGCGCGAATAGCGCTTCAGGCCTTCGACCCGCAGTTCGCCGAAGCGCGCTTCGGGGCCGCTGTCGAGCACCACCTTGAGCAGGGCGCGGCGCACGTCGGGGTCGACGATGGCGCTCGATTCGACCAGCTGGGCGCGCGGATAGCGCGCCATCATCACCTGGCGCAGCAGGTTGCGCTTGGCGCCTTCCCAGTCGGCCTGGCGAAAGCGCTGCCCGACCGGCAAGCCCCAGCGGCTGCGCAGGTCGTCCGCGTTGTACGGTTTGGCGTCGCCGACCGGCTCGAAACCCTTGAGCACCAGTTCGACGTCGCCCACCAGTACCGGCTGGCCCGGATCGACCGTGATGCGCGCGACCGGTTTGGCGCCGCTGGTGTCCAGGCCCGCGCTGACTTTGGGCGAATAGTAGCCTTCGGTGGCGATCAGGGTCTTGGCTTGCTCGGGCACGGCCTTGACCAGGCGCTGCAACTGGTCGAGGTCGAGGCGCGGGTTGCCCTGCCAGCGCACCAGGTCCAGGTTTTCTTCGAGCAGGTCGTCGAGCGGGCCGGGGGCGTCCACCTTGACCGAGTAATCGATGCCGCGCGCCGGCGCTGGCTGCACGGCTGGCTGTGACGGCGCTTCGGTCTCCTGCGCCAGCGCCAATGCCGGCGGCGCCCCCAAGCACACGGTCACGGCGATCTGTGCCAAAATTCGTCGCTGACGCGGCGTCCGGGCTGTTGTTTTGTCTGGTGTTGCGGGAAACATGTCGCTCCAATGGGAAAATGCTCCGGGCATCTTACCGGATCGGCTGCAATGATGGCGAACGTCTAATGATCTGGAAAATACAATATGCAACAAGCTGATACCGCACTGGTGTTGTTTAGCGGTGGACAAGACTCCGCCACCTGCCTGGCCTGGGCTTTGGAACGTTATGCGCGCGTGGAAACCATCGGTTTCGACTACGGCCAGCGCCACGCCATCGAGCTGACCGTGCGCCCGACAGTGCTGGGCAAGATGCGCGCGTTAAAGCCCGACTGGGATGCGCGCCTGGGCGAAGATCACATGGTCGACCTGTCCGTGATCAGCAAGATTTCGGATACCGCCATGACCAGCAACGTGGCTATCGAAATGCAGGCCAACGGGCTGCCGAACACCTTTGTACCGGGGCGCAACCTGCTGTTCATGACCGTGGCGGCCACCGTGGCCTACCGCCGTGGCCTGAATGTGCTGGTCGGCGGCATGTGCGAGACCGACTTTTCGGGCTATCCGGACTGCCGCGACGACACCATGAAGGCGCTCCAGGTGGCCCTGAACCTGGGCATGGCCACGCGCCTCAAGCTCGAAACGCCGCTGATGTGGATCGACAAGAAGCAGACCTGGCAACTGGCGCACGACGCCGGCGGCGCGGCGCTGGTCGACCTGATCCGGGAAGACACCCATACCTGCTACCTGGGCGAGCGCGGCGCGCTGCATGCCTGGGGCTACGGCTGCGGCAGCTGCCCGGCCTGCGCCCTGCGCGCGCGCGGTTACCTGCAGTACGCCGGCGCCGCGTGAACGGCGCGGCGGCGGCGTGGTGCTGTACTGTCTCCTCACGATCCGCCTGCCACTGCACCCAAGCCGCACCCGGCTCGCGCCGCCGCCGCAGTGTTGGATTTTGGTATACGACAGCCTCCGGCGCTGTATTTATAGGCTTCGGGCCGGCCGCTGAAGCTTCTTCAGTGCAATAATACTGATAGGAAATGAACATGCCTGGCGTGCTTGCGCCCCGGGTTTTTCGCTTCCATCACACCCATCCCGCACCGATCCTGCACTCAAGCGAGCCTCTATCCCATGACCATGAAAAACCTGTTCCCTTTCACTCCCGCGATCCGCGGCCTGCTGGCCGGCGCCGCCATGCTTTCTTTGCTGACCGGCTGCCTGAACGCCCCGATGGTCGATACGACCAAGTACAGCGCCCCGAAATCGGTGGTGATCGAAGATTTCCCGGATATGAAAGTGGCGGCCGTGATTGGCGTGGTCGTGCCCAAGTCGTACGCCTTCCCGGGATTTCATTTTTCGCGTCACGCCGATTTTTTCTACATGGACGATGAGCTCAACGAGTTGCCGGCCGACGCACCGCCGCTGTTCCAGTACCAGAGCGCCGGCATTCTGAATGCGGCGATCGGGAACATGGTGACCGGTTCCGAAGAGAAGACCCAAAAACGCGCCGAAGGTTTCCATGGCGCCGTGCTGGCGCGCCTGCCGGGCTTCGACATGCGCAAGGATTTCCTCGCCAGCCTGCGCAAGTCGCTCGAAGCGCAGGGCATCACCGTGACGCTGTCCGATGCCGGCCGGCGTAACTATCCGCGCCATCGCTGGGCGGCCGCGGATGCGGAAGGCAACAAGTATCCGCTCGGTCCGCTGGCATCGTCGGCGCCGGTGGATGCCGACCTGCTGGTGCAAATCAGCCCGGTTGCGTTTTACATGGCGCCCGGTGGCTTGAATGCGTACTTCCGCAATGCCAGCGTCGGCGTGGCCTTGTACAACGGCCGCACCAAGCAGTTCCTCGGGCGCCAGACGCTGGTATTTAGCAACGGCGGCTTCGCCTACCAGTACATGAAGTACGATACCCTGGTCAGCGATATTCCGGTGGCCGCCCCGGCCCTGCGCGAGGCTGTGCTGTCGCTGGTGCCGCAACTGGTCGACCTGATCAACGCGCGTCCGGTCAAGTAAGCGCTCTTGCCGGGGCTGCCGGCATGTGCCGCGGCGGCCCCGGCGCTTGGGTCAGGGCTTGCGCACGAAGTTGTGGTATTCCGTGACCCAGCTCACGCCATTGTCGACGGAGCGGCGAATCGCGTAGAAGCCGCGCTCCTTGCCGTGGCTGAGCATGGCGCCCGAGGGCAGGATGTCTAGCGCGCCGCCCGGAAATTGACCGACCTGGGTCCATTTGCGGCCCAGGTCGCTGCTGGTATGCAGGACCGGGCCGGACGTCTGGTCGAGCGGCAGCGCCGTGCTGCGCACCCACAGGTCGTCGCCGCCCGCTTGCAGGGGTACCCAGGCGTTGCGCGGGGTGGGCACTTCCTGCCAGCTCAGGCCCTGGTCCCTGGTGATATAGGCGCCCCCGAACATTTTGCCACGCACGCCGATGGTGCCGTTGGGACTGGCCTGGGCCGCCTCGACTTTCATTTCTTTCGGCATCTTGCGCGTGACCCACTGGCCGCTCGCGTAATCGAGCAGATGCAAGCTGTCCTCGACCGCGAAGCCGAAGCCGCGCTCCGTGCGCCAAGGCCAGAAGCCCGACTGGCCCCACCAAAAATCTTTCTTGAGAGGCAAGCTGGTCACCTGCTTCCAATTGCCGCTGTCGATGTCCCTGGCGTGGAACACGCTCAACAGCTCATTGCTGTGCAGGGTGATATACCAGCCGGCGCGCTCGTTGCCGGCCACGTAGATCAGGTTCCCGTTTGGCAGGTTGCCGGGGGCGACCGGCGTGAGCGTGGTGGCGCCCGGCGCCAGCCGCACGATGGTGTTCGCTTCGCCGACCCCGATCAGGGTGGCGTTGGGCAGCGCGACCGGCAGCACGCACGCCAGCGAATTGAGGTCCTTGCCTTGCACGCTGCTCCATTCACCCGTCGCCGAGCGCAGCAGCACCGCGCCCATTTTGGCGGCGGCGGCGATGCGTCCGTCCGGATACTCGCTGAAGCAGCCGGCGCCGACCGGACGGCGCAGCGCGATGGTTTCGGCCACGTCATCCTCCAGGCGCGCCGTGGTCCAGCCGGGTGCCGCGTCGCGGTCCAGTAAGCGGGCGTGCGGCGGCGATTTGCGCTCGAGAAGCTGGCGATTGTCGGTATGCAGCGCGCTGCGGCCCATGATCGTGGCTTTGTTGAGTGGGGTAATCACCGTGCGGCCAAGGTCCACCGTTTGGCCGGGCAAGACCGTGAAGGTGCCGAACAGGTCGCGCCGTTTTGAACCGATGGTGGGCGTGACGGTGGTCTGGGTGGTGATCCTCCAGCCCACCAGCTCGTCGACCGTTTGCAGGAAGTAGGGCTTCATCCTCACTTCCACCATCTGGTAGTCGCCGGCCGGCAGCACGCCGACAAACACCGCGCTGTCGAAGGCCAGCGCGGGTGCGACCTGGCCGATCACGTAGATATCGGCATTCTCGCCGGGCGCCGCCGTCTTGCCCTCGCCGGGTGCGCCGAGGCGGCGCACGTTGACGGACACCATGTCCAGCACGGTCACCAGGTTGGTGCTCACGCTCACGACCACCGTCCCTTCCTCCGCCTTGGGCACGCGAGCGAGCGGGTCGTCGGCGCGGGTCGAGCGGTCGAAGGCGGCGCTGGGGCCAGCGGCCAGCAGCAGGAACAAGCCGGGCAGCAGTGCGCGGGCGGGGTGGAATGCAAGAGACATGAGGTCCGATCGTCGGTGCGGGGGAAGGGCGTCATCCGGCTGCTGAGCGCATGGAGTTAACGCATGGAAATATTATCCCATGCTTGCCCTGGCCGGTGTGCCGCTGTATTCACAGTGTGGTTTGGCGGCACGCCACACTTATTCAATTTGCATGATTATCTATTAACATTCTTGTTGTTGAAACCTTTCCCGCGTAGTACATTCAAGCCAGTGACACCTCCCCGATAGCGCATGCCACCGGGTCCGCCGCGCCGGATCCGGTGGCCCGCCGCGCGCCCGGTTTTGTCACTGCCTGCGTAATGGTTTTAGTCTTTCCGCTGTTGACTTACATGGTTCGTCCATCCATCAATCAGGAGACTTGATACATGCCATCCCCCGTCAGTTACCGTATTCACCCGTCGATCGGCGTCGGCCGCGTCGGCAACAGCCTCGACGCGTATTACCTTGCACCGGACAGCATCGGCGGCTTGCCGATCGAAGCGGACACCGATGGCGATCCTGTTCGCGACAATGGCGTCCCCAGGCGCGTGACCCAGTTCAAGGACGCCAAGGGCTTGATCAAGCGCCAGGCCGCCACCTTCAGTATCTGGCAGTCCACCCCGGACGGGCTGGGCGAGGTCGAGCTGGACCTGACCGGCGACCTGGTCGAATCGGTGGTCTGGTCGGTGCATGTGGCAAACAAGAAGGCGGCGTGGTGGGATTTCACGCCCCTGCTGGGCGACCTGATGTTCGGCAAACACAATAGTTACGAGACCTGGCGGGAGCCGCCCGCAGCCTGGGGCGTGGAGGGACCGGTGACTGGCCATCGCAACCCCGACGTGGCCGGCGACGCCCGCAAGGGGCTGATCATCGATCCGGGCCCGCGCAGCGTGAGCGGGCCGCGTGCGGCGCCGGTGGAATTTACGGCGGACACGGTGCCGCCCGAGTACAAGCACGCCTCCTTCCCCCCACCCAATCCGAGCCAGGGCTTGCCGGTCAAGTCGCTCGGCGAAATCCGCACCGATTCGCGCGCCAATCTGCTGGTGCTGGGCGGCTTCGGCCACGCCGGCGGCAACGAGAGCATTACCGGTTTCGGCGGCGGCAACACCTGGAACGACGATATCGCCGACGGCCCGGTGACGGCCACCGTCACCTTCAAGGACCAGAGCGTGGTCACGCTGTCGGCCTGGGTGGTGATCGGCTCGCCCAAGTTCGCACCGCAGCTGGTCAATGTGTCGACCTGGGACGACGTGGCGCTCGACTGCGCGCTCAAGTACCAGGGCGCGCGGCCCGATGTCTACGACCTGGGCCGGTGGCCCGATAACGCCGGCTGGAATCCCGACTACCAGGTCAATTACTGGGAAGACATCAAGCCTTTTCTCAACCGGATGGCCGACTACCAGTGGGTGGCGACGGTGCCATCGATGACGGCCTTTATCAACCCGCC
This sequence comes from Massilia rubra, assembly GCF_011682065.1. GTDB lineage: Bacteria > Pseudomonadota > Gammaproteobacteria > Burkholderiales > Burkholderiaceae_D > Telluria_A > Telluria_A rubra. Next base: position 260,267 of record NZ_VUYU01000005.1, read on the forward strand.
TTTTGACCCCAACGATACCAGCGAACGGGCCGGCGAGCTGCGCGCGCAGTTCCTCAGTTACTTCCGCAACCCGCCGGCGCGGCGCGACGCCACCCTGGAGCAGCCGGCCGGCTTTGTCGGCACCCAGAACCAGCAATTGTTCAGCAGCGGCTTGCAGGAAACGAGCGGCATTCCGCTGGTGCCGATGAATTCGGGCTCGAATTCGGTGCGCAACAATGTGATCGACAAGTTTTCGGTGCTGACCGATACCCAGTATTTCCTGCTCAAGCAATGGGCGGCGGGCCAGTTCTCGCCGAGCGCGCCGGCCTTGCGCATTCCGAACGTGCATCCGCTCGACCAGGCCGGGATCGGCAATTGCGTGGGCGAGCCGATGTGCCCGGGTATCGAAGTGACCTGGTCGGTGCGCAACCCGACCGTGTACGCGGCGCCGTACGAGATCCGGCACCGCCACGACGAGGCGTATTACAACGAGCACGGCCTGTCATGGTCGGAAGACGAAACCGCACCGGTCGACTGGAGCGCGCCGACCGTGGGCGCCGGTTGCGAGCCGGGCGACCTGACCAAGCGCATGGCCATTCCGTGGCAGGCCGACTTCTTCGATTGCTCGGTCCAGTTCATCAATTTCGACAACCCTGCGCAGGTCAAGGATCCGGCCACGATGATTCCCACGCCGCCTACCTATTATTCCTACTGGTGGCCGCCGCAAAGCCCGTGGAACGTGATCGCCGGCGGCTACACCGCCGAGGAGCAGAAGGTGACCGGGGTGCCGGCCGGGATGCAGGTGATGTACAGCCGCGGCGTGAACAGCTTCACGCAGATGATCACCGCGTGGAAGTACCTGGGCTTCGTGGCCAACCAGAACCACGATCCGGCGTCCGGGCGCCAGTATCCGTATTTCGCGGAGCAGGAGCGCAACCACCGCCAGTTCCACATGGCCAGCGTGGCGGTCGGCAATGTGAGCAGCTTCGTCACCAGCGACGATTCGACCTTCTATCCGGCCTGGTTCCTCAAGGATGAAGATCCCGCACCGCAGACCCGCGAGGGCGACAAGCCGCGCAAGATATTGACCCTGTCGCATGGCCGCACCAGCCGCCGCTGACATTGGCGGCGCGCGCGCCGGGGACGATGAGGTCGACGTCATCATCCTCGGCGCCGGGCCGGCCGGCGCCGCCGCGGCGATCACCCTGTGTCGCCACACGCGGCTGCGGGTGGCGCTGGTCGAGCGGCGCCTGTTCGATCCCTTCCGTCCCGGCGAGACCGTCTCGCCGGCCTTGTTTCCTTTGATGGAATACCTGGGCATCGCGCGCGCCGGTTTCGAGGAGCGCCACTTGCAATCGTACGCGCACGCCGCCGCCTGGGGTGGCGACGAGCTGGTGGTGCGCGATTTCCTGTTCAACGGGCAGGGCAGCGGCCTGCACCTGGACCGCCTGGCGTTCGACAGCATGCTGCTCGAACAGGCCGGCCAGCTCGGCGCGCAGATCGTGCAACCGGCCGAGCTGCTGGGGATCACCGGGGGCGCGCGCTGGGCCGTCGCGCTGCGCCAGGGCGAGCGCAAGCGCACCCTGGGCGCCGCCTACCTCATCGATTGCAGCGGGCGCAGCAGCGTGATGGTGCGCCAGCAACAGTGCCCGGTGCTGCAAACCGACCGCATGGTGGGGGTGTACGCCTACTACGATGCCGGGCAGGCCGACGCGCCCGAGCGGCTGCAGCGCACTCTGGTCGAGACCACCGCAAACGGCTGGTTCTACCTGGCCCCGCTGCCCGGCGGTCGCACGGCGCTCGCCTTCATGACCGACGCCGAGACCTTGCGCACGCTCGACTTGCTCGATCCGGACACCTGGCGCCGCCACGCGCTGGCGAGCACGCATATCGGTGCGCTGGTGCGCGAGCTGGGGGCGCCGCAAGCGTTCCGCCAGTATCCGGTCCACAGCCGGGTGGCGCGCCTGCCGGCCAATGCCGCCTGGACTGCGGCCGGTGACGCGGCGGCCAGCTTCGACCCGGTCTCGTCGCTCGGCATCGGGCACGCGCTCAGTTCGGGCATCCACGCCGCCCGGGTGGCGCAGGCGTACGTGGAGCAGGGTGGCGGACTGGGGGAGGGCTACCGCCAGTCGCTGCTCGCGCATTTCCAGTCGTATGCGACCACCCGGCGCGCTTTGTACGCCAACGAGCAGCGCTGGCCGGGGGCGGGCTTCTGGCAACGGCGCCTGGCGCAGGAGGGCGAGCGCGCAGTCGCGTGAAGCGCCGCCGTGGGCCGCGCGGGGGGGCGGCGGCGGCCCGCGCGGCCAATTCCCCCCGTTTCCGTCCACGAACACGCCGTCCGGCAACACTTCCCACGCTATAATCAAGTTGAACACTCGTCATTGATTCCAAAATAGCATTCTTTACTGCGCGCCAAGCGACGCCGTCCCCACCATGCGCCTTGCCCTGCTGACCGACCTGCACGCCAACCGCGAGGCATTCGCCGCCTGCCTGGCGCATGCGCACGCCCACAAGGCCGACCAGTTTGCGTTTACCGGCGACTTCGTGGGCTACGGCGCCGATCCGGCCTGGGTGGTGCAGACCGTGATGGACTACGTGGCGCGCGGGGCGCTGGCGGTGCAGGGCAACCACGACTTTTCGGTGACCCACGAAACGCGTCCGCAAATGCACTTCGAAGCGCGCGAGGTGATCGAGTGGACCCGCGGCCAGCTCAGCACCGGGCAGATGGCCTTTCTTTCAGCCTTGCCGCTGAGCATGGAACTGGAGCGCATGCTGTTCGTCCACGCCAGCGCCCACGATCCGGTCAAATGGGAATACGTGACCGGGCTCGAGCCGGCCGAGCGCAGCCTGCGCGCGGCCAAGAAGCGCATGGTGTTTTCGGGCCATGTGCACACCCCGGCCCTGTACCGGCGCGCCGACGACGGCCGCATGGGCTCGCACGTGCCGGTGCCGGGCACCCGCATCGCCATCGCCCCCCAGCACCAGTATTTGGTGATCCCGGGCGCGGTGGGACAGCCGCGCGACGGCAACAGCGCCGCCTGCTACGCCATGTACGACGACAGCGCGCGCGAGCTGGTGTATTACCGCATTCCCTACGACAACGGCGCCGCCGCGCGCCGCGTGATCGCCGCCGGGTTGCCGATCGTGTTCGCGATGCGGCTAATCGAGGGCATTTGACAACAGTCATGTTGCAACGCAAGGGTTGCTAACGTACTATCAGTTGGCAAGAGGCCCGCTGCGGGCCGCACCCAGGATCGCTTCCATGGACTCTGCCGTTTCCTCCCCGGCCGTACCGGCTTCGCCCGCAAGAACGCGCAGCTGCGCGTGGCTCGGCGCCGCCGCGCTGGCCACGCTGGTGATGGCGCTGTGCCTGGTGCTGACCTGGCAGCTGTGGGATGCGGCGCGGCGCGACGCCGAGCGCGACCTGCGCACCGATTTCGAGTTCGCCGCGCGCGACGTGGTCAACCAGCTGGCGCTGCGCATGGCGGCCCATATCCAGTCGCTGCGCGGGGTGCAGGGGCTGTTCAACAGTTCCGACGACGTCACGCGCCAGGAATTTGCCGATTTCGTGCGCGCCCAGCATGCCGACGCCGAGTATCCCGGCATGAAAGGGATCGGCTACATCGCCGCGCTGGCCGACGCCGGGCGCACCGCGCACCTGGCGCGGGTGCGCGCCGGCGGTTTTCCCGATTACGCGATCACGCCGCCCGGCACGCGCAGCGCGTACGCGCCGCTGCTGTACCTGGAATCGTTCACCGGCGCCCGCCTGCGCGCGCTCGGGTACGACATGCTGTCCGAGGAGCCGCTGCGCCAGATGCTGGAACAGGCGCGCGACAGCGGCCAGCCCAGCATGTCGGGCAAGTCGACGGTGGCGCGCGAACGCGGACGGGCCGCCTCCGACGGCGTGCTCATTGCCCTGCCGGTGTACATCGGCCGCAAGGCGCCGGACCAGGTCGAACAGCGGCGCGACCTGCTGCGCGGCTGGATCTACGCCCCCTTCGTCATGGAAGACCTGATGGCGCGCGTGGGCGGCGAGCGCGGCGCCGACATGCTGGTGACGGTCTACGACGGCAACGAGGTCGCGCCAGCGGCGCTGATGGCGGCCGGCGCCGCCTCCGGGGTGGCGGGCGCGGCGGGGCTGCGCACCGAGCAACGCATCGGCATCGCCGGGCGGCGCTGGACGCTGGTGGTCCAGGCCCGTGCCGGCTTCGGCGACGAACAGCGCAACGATGCCGCGCAACTGGTGCTCACGCTGGGGCTGGCGGTGACGGTGATCCTGTCCGTGCTGACCTGGATGCTGGCGCGCAGCAGCGCCATGGCCCGCAGCGCATTGCGCCAGTCGCTGGCGCTGACGGGCGAGCTGAAAGCCGGCCAGCAGCGCCTGGTGGGGCTGGCCGACTCCGCGCAGCGGGCCCAGGCCATGATGCGCAGCATCCTCGACTCGACCTTCGACGCCATTTTGGTCGACAATGGCGACCGCCACATCCTGGCCTCGAACCAGCGCTTCCGCGCGCTGTGGAGCATTCCCGCTGAACTCGACCTGGCGGGCGACGACAGCGCCGTGGTGGCGCACCTGCTGACCCAGCTGGTGCAGGCCGGGCCGTTGCTGTACAGCCGCTCGCTGCAACTGGCGGACCATGAGGAGCACCGCGAGCTGCTGCGCCTGAAAGACGGGCGCTTTATCGAACAGCTGACGCGCCCGGTGCGGCTGGGGCAGGAAGGCGCGCGCCTGTGGTCGTTCCGCGACATCACCGAACGCAAGCAGATCGAACAGCGCGAGCGCGCGCACCGCCACGTGCTCGAACTGCTGGCGCACGGCGCGCCGCTGCAAGCGGTGCTGGGCGCGGTGGTGCTGGGGGTGGAATCGACCAATCCCGGCATGCTGTGCTCGATCCTGCTGCTCGACGCCGAGGGGCGCTTCCTGAACACCGGGGCCGCGCCCAGCCTGCCGGGCTTTTTCAACGCCGCCGTCGATGGCTTGCCGGCCGCTCCCGGCCACGGTTCGTGCGGCAGCGCCGCCGCCAGCGGCCGGCGCGTGATCGTCGAGGATATCCAGACCCATCCCGACTGGGCCGACTACCGCGCCATTGCCGCGCGCGCCCAGCTTGCGTCGAGCTGGTCGGAGCCGATCCGCGGCGCCTCCGGGCGCGTGCTGGGCACCTTTGCGATCTACCACCGCACCCCGCATTACCCGAGCGCGGCGCACGTGGTGCTGATCGAGCAGGCCGCCCAGCTGGCCGGCATCGCCCTCGAACAGGCCCAGGCCGCGCAGGCCTTGCGGGTGGGCGAAGAGCGTTTTCGCAGCCTGTACGATCACGCGCCGGTGGCGCTGTGGGAGCAGGACTGGTCGGACGCGCGCGAGGCGGTGGCGCGCCTGAAGACGTGCGGCGTGGACCAACTGGGGCCGTGGCTGCGCGAGCGGCCCGAGGAAGCGGCGCGCCTGGCGGCGCTGGTGCGCATCACCGACGTCAATGGCGCCGCGCTGGTGCACGTGGGCGCCGCCGCCAAGGAGCCCGGCACGCTGGGACTGGCGCAGAACTTCGGCAGCCTGGGCGCGGACGCCTTCATCGACGCGCTGGTGGCGCTGACCGGCGGGGCTCTGTTCTACGAGTGCGAGAGCAGCTTCCTGCGGGTCGATGGGGTGGCGCGCCAGCACGAACTGACCTTGCTGGTCATGCCGGGCCACGCGCAGTCGCTCGACTTCGTGATCGCCTCGACGGTCGACATCACCGAGCGCAAACGGATCGACGACGAACTGCATGCGCTGGCCAGCACCGATTTCCTGACCGGGCTGCCGAACCGGCGCGTGTTCATGGCGCGCCTGGACGACCAGTTCGCGCGGCTGCAACGCAGCGTGGACGAATGCGCCTCGGTGCTGATGCTCGACATCGACCACTTCAAGCACGTCAACGACGTGCATGGCCACGCGGCGGGGGATGCGGTGCTGCGCCACATGGCGGGCCTGATGCGTTCCGGCCAGCGCAAGATCGACACCCTGGGCCGGGTCGGCGGCGAAGAATTCGCGGTGCTGCTGCCGGGGGCCACCGGGCCGGCGGCGCAGCAGTACGCCGAGCGCCTGCGCCAGAGCGTGGCCGACAGCCCGCTCGACGGCGATGGCCGCAGCATCGCGATCACGGTCAGCATCGGCATTGCCACCATCGACGCCGGCGACGCCGGCCCGGATGCGGCCCTGATCCGCGCCGACAAGGCGCTGTACCGGGCCAAGGCGGACGGGCGCAACCGCGTGTGCGAGCATGCCGAGGCAACCGGCATGGCTGCCGCCAAGGCCAGCCTGAGCCGTGCTTAGGGCTTAAGGTTTGAGCGCGTCGTGCGCGGCGCGCGCTGTGCGTGGTTGGCGGTCGCGCGCCAGGTACCAGACGATGGCCAGCACGCATGCCAGCGGCAGCAGCAGGGGCGAAGCCAGCAGGCCGACGCAGAGCAGTAGCAGCGCCAGGGCGCCGACTGCCAGCACGCCGAGGCCGGCGAACAGCACCGCCAGCAGCAAGCCGACGAACAGCAGGACCAGGGCCGCGATGACCAGGCCGCCGCCGGCGAACAGCACGCCGAGCAGGGCGCCGAGCGGGCCGTCGATGTGCTCGCCATCGATGTTGATGGCCATGCCGGACGAGCCGGCCATGGCTTCCCAGGCGACCAGGATGAACAGGAACAGCAACAGCAGGGGAGCAAATTTTTTCATGGCGGTAGCCTCGGTCGGGTTGGGGTGGAGTGTCGCTTGGTACGCTTGCACTGTAGCTGTGCGGGTGGCGCGGCGCCATGCGGATGCGACAGGCTGCACGTTTGACGGGGTGAACGGGGCTGCGCACGGCGTGGGCGCCGGCTTACCGAAAACGCAATTTTTCACCTTGAAAATTCGAATTTATTGCCTATACTGAATTCTCTGACGGATGGAGACGCATATGGAATTTATTCACTATTCAGGGGACCGGTGGGCGCTGGCGGCGGGCGACTTCGTGGCGCGCCAGTTGCGCATCCTGCTCGCCGGTGGCGGTCCCAAGGGTCCGCCGTCGGCGCCGCCGGCGATTCCACCGATTATCATCAATCCTTTCACCTACAACACGCCGGGGCCGGCGATCGATCCGCGCATTCCCCCGCCCGGTCCGCCGTTGCAGCCGCCCGCGCCGCCGCGCCAGCGGTTCGCATAAAAAAAGCCCACCTGTTCCGGTGGGCTTTTTTTATGCGTGGCCGAGCGCAAACAATGATTCCACGCTTTCCTGGAGCGGGAGCAAAGACCCTGCCGCGCAAGCGGCTTTGAGGGTTGCTCCAGCTAAAACGCATGGTGGCAATCAAGTTAGGAATTAACAATTTGGCATAGTCATTGCTAGGATATAATTAGTTTTTTATAAATATTTTTATTGGGAGCCAGCCGATGACCTATTTTTATTCGGGCGTGAAAAAATTGATCGGTAAGCCTTTGTACGAGGACGGCAATTGCGCCTTGATGGTCCAGCACTATGCCAAACTACCAAACAGCAGCATGTGGCGCGAAGGTGCGCCCGTCCTCAAGCAGGAGAGCATCTGGGCAGGTACTGCCATTGCCACGTTCGAAAATGGTCGGTATGCGAGCCATGCGCACAACAACCACGTCGCCTTTTTCTTAAAATTCGGTGAACGCAACCCGGATGGGACATGGCACAGCTTTTGGATCGTGGAGCAGTTCAAAGGGCATGGTAGCCAGCCAGGGTCAGGGCGTATCGTCCAGCGTGAGATTAAATCGAAAGGAAAGGTGGTGGACACGCAGTTGGGGGAGCGCTGGAAAGACCCTTCAAATAACGCAGATGCATTTTCCCTTATCGAGTGACCATGAAACTGATTCTATCGTTCTGCCTGCTGTTGGCTGCCGTGGACGTCGGCGCCCACGAAATCAAGCCTTGTCCGGAAGAGTTTCCCGTGGAGGCAATCAAACTGTCTTCTTTGCCCGAAGGTTGGATTGGCGTTACGCCAAGCAAATTATCGTTGGTGTCGGCTGATGCGACAAGCGGGCGACCGCAGCCGGCTGCTGACATCGGGCAGCAGCGAAAGATGCGGAACGGCTACCAGGTCACGTTCGATACCACAAGCACGCGGCCCAGCGAAAAGTGGTTGTCCTGCCGTTATGGTGTTGGTGGCGACCTGGCGCTGGCGCAGCGTCTTCCTGATAACACAGAGAGGTGCACCGTCAGTTATTACAAACGACCTGCGTACAACGACTACGATATTTCGGTCGCATGTTATGCGGCGCAGTCCAAGCCTGCGCGCTGATCAGGAGCATCGGCCAATACCAAGGCCGCTTTGACGTGCATAAAAAAACGGCACCGGGATTTCTCTCCGGTGCCGTTTTCATGTGCGGCCAAGCTAAATGATGCTCGTCGCTGTGCTGTCTTCGGTCGCTTGCAGCCCGGTCGCGCCAGGAATCAGACGCCCGGCGAGGACGTTCGCCTGCGCGTGAGGGCGAGCATCAGCGCGCCCGCTGCCAGCAAGGCCCAAGTGCCCGGCTCCGGTACCGGTACCCGCGACGGGCCCGGGTCGACATTGCCGTCGAACGCTTGCAGGTGCAGTTCGCCGTGCTGGTCGAGCGACCTGACGAACACGCCGCCTTCGATATTCTGGTTGTTGGTCAGGCGGGCCGATGGCGCCAAAATGGTGCCGCCGAACTGCGCATTGGTGGTGATGCTGGTGGCGTTCTGGAAATTCCAGATCAGCTTGCTGCCCAGGGTTTGCGCGGAGCCGCCCAGGAAGTTGGCGCCAATGGTCGCGTTGACGTCACTTGCGTTCAGGATCACAGTGGTGGCGTTGCCCAGGTGGAATTCGAATTCGCTGGCCTTGAACACGCCGGCATCGAACAGGTTGAACACCGCCACACCGTTGGCGTTGGCCACGGCGTTGAAGGTGGCCTTGCCATAGCCGTTGAAGGTGACGCTGCTGCCGGTGCCGCTCATCTGGGCCAGGCTGGTCGAGAGCGCACCGAGCTGGGCTGCGAAATCGGTCGAGTGCGCGGCGTCGGCCTTGGCCTGCATGGCGCCATCGCGCGATGGCAGGCGTCCGCCATTCGTATTGCTACCCTTGAGGCTGCCGCCGACCCAGGCCGCCCCGTTCAGATTGCTGTTGCTGACGTCGCCATAGATCACGGCGCTGCCGGTATTGATGCTCGCGCCGCTCAGGTTGCCGCCAATGACGGCGCCGCCGGCGTTGACCTTGACCTCGCCCGCATTGCCCATCACGGTCAGGCCGGCGTATGTCGAGGCCGGCATGTCGTTCGCGTGCTGCGCGTAGTCGCCGCCGGTGACCTTGCCGCCGACCCAGGTGCGGCCATCGACGTGCGATTGCGACTGCATGTCGGCCAGCACCACGGCGTTGAACTCGTGCAAAATTTGCTGGGAGCTGAGCGGCGTGGCCGCGGCTTGCGTGGCGAACACGGTGGCGGCGATGGCGGTAAGAGCGAGGCGGAAGTGACGGGCGATCATGGGATACCTGTGAACTGCGAAGAAAGATGCTGCGTTGCAATATATGCGCGCGCTGATAGTAACGTTATTTCAATGGCAATGCAACTGAAAACGTGGAGGCATGCGCCGCGCCTGGCTGGCGCGGCGTGCGGCGGGCGCTGTGCTTGCTGTGCCTGGTGCTGTGGAATGCGTGGAATTCGACTATCATTGCCCTTTCGGGCGACGCCCGCACCATGAAGGCGACCCCATGACAGAAGAATTCTCCGACGACATCCCCCAGGACGACGACGCGCCCGTGCAAGAGCCGCGCCTGTGGAAAGGCAATGGCTGGACCGCGCGCGTGATCAAGAACGAGGATGACGAGGGTTGGGCGGTGGCCATGATCAAGGATGGCGAACCGGAGCCGGCGCTGGTGGGCCCGTGGACCATGGGACGCGATAAAAAGAATCCCAAGCCGCTCGACACCAACGCCTTCAACACCCTGGTCAAGACCGCCGCCGAAGTGCTGCGCCGTCACGAACAGCAATTGCACGCCATGCTGCACAAGAACACGGTGGTGTGGCACGAAGGCGCCGACATCAAGGTCACGCTCGACATCGTGCCGGACGACGAGCATCCGTACGCGCTGTTGGCCGCCTTCAACGAAGACGGCGAGCAGATCGCCCAGGTGCGCACCTCGGCCGGCTTCAAATTAAGCCCGGCCAGCGCCACAGCCTGGATCGAAAACGACTTTCGCAACCCTGCCTGACCTGCTAGTATTTCCCTGATGCATTATCAAAGGGAAATGCGATGGAAAGCCGTCTTGACCGTCTGGAAGCCGTCCAGGCCATGTTGCTGGGCATCGGGCAGATTTCGACGGGGTGTACCGACATCGCCGAGTTCGTGGGGGCGGTGCACCGGGCGCTGGGCCGCATCATGTATGCGGCCAATTTCTATGTGGCGCTGAGCGACCGCGACGAGGGCACGGTGCGCTTCGTGTACTACGTCGACGAGCGCGACGCCGCCCCCGATCCCGAGGAAAAGCTGCGCCTGGCATCGCCCGAGCAATCGCCGACCGCCTGGGTGATCCTGAACCGCCGCAATATGGTCATGACCGCCGATGAAAGCGCCAGGCACCAGGTCGACGGCCACGCCTGGGGCCGCGGCACCCGCGCCGAGCAGTGGATGGGTTGCCCCCTGCTCGACCATCAACACCAGGCGCTGGGCGCCATCGTGCTGCAAAGCTACAGTCCCGCACATACCTACAGCGATGAAGACCAGGCCCTGTTTTCGCTGATCGCCAACCACGTCTCGAACGCCTTGCAGGGCATGCAGAGCGTGGACCGGCTCGAGCGCGCGGTGCAGGAACGCACCGCCCTGCTGGCGCACGAGGTGGCCGAACGGCGGCGCGCGGAAGCGGTGCAGCATGCGCTGTACGAAATCGCCAACCTGTCGGCCTCGGCGGTCGATGCGGAAATGTTGTCGAGCAATCTGCACAACATCATCAGCGAGCTGATCGTCGCCGAAAATTTCTTGATCGCGCTGTATCACCCGGAGACGCGCGAATTCAGCATTCCCTATTTTGTCGACCAGAAGCACGCCGAGGCGCCGGTCAAGCGCTTCGCGTACGGCGTGGGGATGAGTTCCTACGTGTTGGACAGCAAGCAAGCCTGCCTGCACGACGCGGCCAGCTATGCGCGCCTGGTGGCCGAACGCAGCATGGGCCAGCCGCTGGGCAGCGTCGAGATCGCCAGCTGGATGGGTGCGCCGATGCTGGTGCACGACCAGCCGTACGGGGTGATCATCGTGCAAAGTTACGATCCGGCCATCGTGTACACCGAGGCCGACCTGGACTTGCTGGCGTTTATGGCCAGCCACGTGGCGGTGGCGATCGCGCGCATGCAGGCCGACCACGCGGTGCGGGTGGCCAAGGAGCGCCTGGAGCAGCAGAATTCGGCCTTGAACGCGGCCCTGACGGCCTTGCGGGATGCGCAGACCGAACTGGTGCGCCAGGAAAAACTGGCCTCGCTGGGACGGCTGGTGGCGGGCGTGGCGCACGAGATCAATACGCCGCTGGGCATTTGCGTAACGGCCACCAGCCATCTGGTGCAGGAGTTGAAGCTTACGCGCGAGGAACTGGCGGCGGGCGAGATGACAGAAGACAGCCTGGCGCAGTTCTTCGACATCGTCGACCAGTCGCTGCGGATCATGACCACCAATACCCAGCGTGCGGCGGCGCTGGTGCGCAGCTTCAAGCAGGTGGCGGTGGACCAGTCGTCGGACGATATCCGCAGCTTTAACATGAAGGCGTATCTGGCTGAAGTCCTGCTGTCGCTGCAGCCGCGCCTGAAGGGGCGCCCGGTCAAGGTGGAGGTCGATTGTCCGGACGATGTGGTGCTGGAGAGTTTTCCGGGGGCGGTGTCGCAGATCGTGACTAACCTGGTGATGAATTCGCTGGTGCACGGGTACACCCGCGAGCAGGGCGGGGTGATCAAGATTGAAGTGAGGCTCGACGGCGGGCAGGTGTGGTTCGATTACCGCGATGATGGCGCGGGAATGGACCAGGAGACCCTGGGGAAACTGTTCGATCCGTTTTTTACCACGCGGCGCGCGCAGGGCGGCAGCGGACTGGGGGCGCATATCGTGTACAACCTGGTGACCGGGCCGCTGGGCGGGTCGGTCAAGGTGGACAGCGCGCCGGGGGAGGGACTGCATTACCGCTTGCGGTTTCCGCAGAGCCGGAAGTAGCAGGGCGACGCGCGTTGCAAGAATCTATATTGCATGGTCTTTTATGTAAGATAATCCTCACTTTTCAGATCAACCTTGCTTCTTCAACCGGAATTAAGAATGGCTCAGCGTCCTGTTTTTACGCCCTCCCTGACTGGCCCTTTGCTTGTCTCCACGCATCACATTGAATTTCAGTGGTTTCCCGGAATGTCGGTCAGTCAAGCCCAAAAATCCATCGATTCCTTGCACCAGCGTACTGTCGAGCAGCTGGGGGTGGATACCGTTCTGGAGATTTCGAGCAAGTCGAAGGATACGTGGGGCGTGCGGCTGAGTGCATTTAATCTGATGATCAAGACGGATCGATATGAACGTGAGTTCAGCCTGGAGTGTGCTTTTCAATCCAGTAAGGTGTTCGAGCATGGGGGGCCGTTTACAGACTTGCTCGGCGCGCGATCGATCGATGCAAAGCGCGACGAGCGCCTCAATCAGAATGGAAGATTGATCAAATTCCAGTACTTTGATGTGGATTGGCCTTTGGAGCCGCGTACGGCATTCTACGATTGGCTGTACATTAATGCGCTCCATAAACAACCTGAATTGGCCGACATCGTTCTGAAGTATAGTGCATTTTCCGATATCGCATTTAATCCCGCACGCTCGATCAATTGCCAGGCCTATGCCGCTGCGCTGTATGTGTCGCTGCATAAGCGGGGATTGTTAACTGGCGATGTTATTGCAGATCAGGCCGCCTATCTCAGACTAATCGACACCGGCGCGGTCAATCATGCTCATGAGAATACTGAGCGGAATAAATCATTGTTTTCCTAATGGCGAGTTTGCCTCAGTCCGGCCAGCGCCGGTTGATATCGACCGCAGCGTCAATGTTGGCGATCAGCAGCTCCACAAACACCGGATCGAGGTGCTTTCCTGACACTTCACGCAGGTGCGACACCACATCCTCCAGCGGCCACGCATCCTTGTAACAACGCTTGTGACTGAGCGCATCGAACACGTCGGCCACGGCCACGATGCGCGCATAGATATGAATATCCGGCCCCATCAAGCCCTGCGGATACCCGCTGCCATCGAATTTTTCGTGATGCTGGTGCGCGATCACGGCCGCCGCTTTCAAAATCGGACGCGACGAGCCGTCCAGGATCGACAGGCCCACCGTCGGATGCTGCTTCATGATTTCCCACTCCTCGGGCGTGAGCTTGCCCGGCTTGAGCAGGACCGCGTCGGGCGTGGCGATCTTGCCGATGTCGTGCATCGGCGCGGCGTGCATCAGCACCGCCGTCTCATCTTCCGGCATGCCGGACGCCTGCGCCAGCATATGGCACACCTGCGACATGCGGCGCACGTGGTTGCCGGCCTCGTTGGAGCGCGATTCGACCACGTCGCCCAGGCGCATGATCAGCTCGGCCTGGGTATCGGTGATCTCTTGCGTGAGCAGGATATTGTCGAACGCGATCGCCACGCCCGAACAGAACACTTCGAGCAACTTGGCATCGATATCGGCGATTTCTTCCACGCCTTTGAGCACCAGCAGCGAGGCTTTACCACTGTTGTTGGGAAAGTAGCCGACATAGGTATCGCCATGCAAGCGCGAGATGCGGTTGCTGCGCGCGTCGTCGAGCTGGGCCATCAGTTCGGGGCCGAGCATGGCCTCGCTGATGTCGCCGATCTGCGCCAGCACTTCGTATTCGCACTCGCCGGTAATGACGCTCGCGCCCGACAGGCGCAGCAGCATGCTCTTTTCCAGGCGCAGCAAGGCCACGACTTGTTGCAGCAAGCCGCTGGCGAAGTCTTTCAGGTTGCGTTGCTGGAAAATGTGCGACGAAGCCGCGATCACCCGTTCCAGGCCTTCGCGATAATTCACTTGCAGCAGGCGCGCTTCTTCGACCTTCATGATGTCGCGGTAGGCGCGCAGGGCGGCAAAGGTGGTGGTGAACAGTTTGGTACGGTCGAGTTCGGTCTTTTCCTTGTAATCGTTGATGTCGTAATTGACGATCACGCGCTCTTCCGGCGCCTGCCCCGGCTGGCCGGTGCGCAGCACGATGCGGGTGAACTGGTTGCCCAGGTCTTCGCGCATCCAGCGCGCCACTTCCAGGCCGCTGTCGTCGTTTTCCATCACCACGTCCAGGAACACCAGCGCGATATCGCTCTCGCGCGCCAGCACCTCCTTCGCTTCGGCGCCGGTGTAGGCGTGCAGGAAGGTCAGCGCGCGCCCGTCGAGGCGGAAGCGGCTCAGGGTCAGCTTGGTGATGTCGTGGATGTCCGGCTCGTCATCGACAAGCAAAACTTTCCATGGGGCGAGTTTGGGCGCGGCGGAGGATAGAAATGACATGAACGGGTTCCGATACCGGTGTGTTGCGAGGCAAGCGCATCGACAGCCCAAGGCCGGCCCGTGACGCGCGGGGGGACCGTTCGATTGTAGACCGACTGCACTCTATTAACAACAGGCAATACAGAACCGATCATGCATCTGACGTAATTTGATCAAGGGTGTCGCGCGCACGCCATCAATCATAGCGTTTTTGGCATCGCTCGCAGTAAAACGCGCGACGTTTGCTCAGGCCCAGATGGCCTTTTGAGAAAGGAATGTCGCAGCGCGGACAGGTGCTCTTGCGGTGCGCCAGCCAGTGCTGTTTCAGCACGTATTGCTTTTTCCATTCGAGGAAGTCGAAGCTGTATTGTCGGGCTTGCTCGACCAGGGCGCGCAGCTTGGGCGCCGGCAGCGCGCCGATGGTCGAGAGCGGATGCAGGCGGATCCGGAACAGCACTTCGTTCTTGATGATGTTGCCCACGCCGGCGAAGATGGCCTGGTCGAGCAGGGCGTCGCAGGCCAGCATGGCGGGCGCGGCGCGCAGCTTCTTGCGCGCCTTGGCCGCATCCCAGGTGGGCGACATGATGTCGGCGTCCCAGTCGTAGGCCGCGTCGATGTCGGGCTCGATGTGCTTGACCGAGCAGGCGTAGAAATTGAGTTCGCCGCCATCGGCAAAGGCGAGCGCCATGCGCGCCGGCTTGTCCTTGCGCTCGTTGATGCGATAACTGCCGAACAGCATGAAGTGAATGCGCAGCACCGTGTGCGGCAGTTCGATGAGGAAATGCTTGCCCCAGCTGCGCAGCGAGACGATGCGCTGTCCTTCCAGGCTTGGCAGGTCGACGGTCTTGGTGTTGCCGCTGGCGTGCACGATTTCCTTGCCGATGAAGGCAGTCGTTTCTTCACGCAGGATGACGAGCGATGGTCCTTCGGGCACGGTGATCTCCTTTTTTGCCGATTCTGGATTGAAAGCGCGAACGACACCGTGAGGCGGCTAACATTTCGATACAAACGGCGACAATCCGTGGACCGACGGCGCTGTCAAAAGCGCGTATATTTCATTCTGAGGAAGCGCGTTGCGCATTGAAAGGATCAACATGAAAAGCGTATTGACGAAGGTCTTGCAAGCAAGTGCGCTGGCGGCCGTGATGGCCCTGCCGGCCAGTGCGGCCACGGCGGCGGCAACGGTGTCGTACGTCGAGCCGGACCGTTTTACCGACGTGCCGTTCACGCCGTGGGAGCGCGAGCGCGTGCTCAAGCAACTGACGGCCCACTTCGACAAGCTGGGCGCCAGCCTGCCGGCCGGGCAGGAACTCAAGGTGGAGGTGCTCGATGTCGACCTGGCCGGGCAGACCAAGCCGAATTTTCGCGGCGGCCAGGATCTGCGCGTGATGAACGGCGGCGCCGACTGGCCGCATATCCATTTCCGCTACAGCATCACCGAGGGCGGCAAGGTCATCAAGTCGGGCGAGGAAAAACTGAGCAATATGCAGTACCTGAACCGCATGAACCATTACGGCAACACCGAGCTGCTGCGCTATGAAAAGCAGATGCTCGATGACTGGTTCAAGCAGGCCGTGGCGGCGCGCTAGGCTGAGCTCATAGGAGCCAGATCATCATTGTTGCCACAAGCACGGCCGCTCAGCGGCTCCCGGCCGCCCTGGCGCGCTCTGCTAGCATGTCCCTGATGGTGTAGTCCGGCGGCACGACAAACAGGGATGCCGGGGGTTCCTCGCGCTTGGTATTGCTCAGCCGGTAGATGCGTTCGCCGCTGCGGGGATCGCTGTGCTTGCTGTACACGGTCACCTTCAGCTCGGGCGCGTACCAGCTTTCGTGCGACACCACGATGGCGTTGCGGTTGCCGACTTCGCCGGCGGGAATCTCGTAGGTGCGCAGCTTGCCGTCGGCCTTGATTCCGTCGATCTCCTTGTTGCCCAGCTCGCGCGTGCTGGCTTTGGCGGCCCAGCGCGCGTCGCCGAACGCGCCCGCCATGGTCGGGCCGATGCGTGAGCCGGCCATGCTGTCGGCGATCTGGATGCGCACCTTTTCCTGGAACTGCTTGCGGGTGTCGCCGTCAGTTCGCTCGACACCTTTGACGATCACCTCGTCGCCCGCATCGGCGCGGCGCTCGGGCAGTTTGCCTTCGGCACGCAGTTGCGCCACCCTGGCCTGCGCCGCGCTGGCGGCGCTGCGCGCGGCGGCGCTCGGGTCGGCCACTTTGGTTGCGCTTTTCTGGCGCGGGTTGAGAATGAACGTGACGCCGTCGGCCGGCTGGTACAGGGTGACCGTGCGCACTTCGCCGTCGGCATCGCGGATTTCCTGGCGTGTACGGCCGGCGCTGTCGCGGTAGTTCATGGTGCTGCTGGTGCGGCTGATCTCGTTGCCGTCGGCCAGGCGCTGGAGCTGTTCCGAGACTGCCTCGGCGCTGTACGGCGCATTTTTGACGGCTTTTCCGTGCATCGGCATCAGCGGGCCGGTAAACCGTAGCGAGTCGGGCGGCGTGGCGACGGCGGCTTGCGCGCCCGGCAGCAGCGCGCCGCCCAGCACGACGGCGAACAGGAGGGAAATACTGTGCATGATGGTCCTCTTTCGGTTGACTCGGGTTATTGCGAACTCAGGCGCAGGGCCAGCGGCGAACCGTCGGCGCCCACCAGCATCTCGGCGCGCACGAAGTCGCCCGCCGTTTCCGGGCTGACCGGCACGCCGAGCGCCGCCAGTTCGGTGCGTTGCAGGCTCGCTTCGAGCATGCGTGGATGGGTTTCCTGCTCGATGCGCTCCTGCGAGGCCAGCGCGATGAAGGCCAGGCCGTCGTCGAGCTGCAAGGGCGCGGCAGCGTCGGCGGCGCCGGGCAGCGGTGCGCGCAGGATCAGCACGGCCAGCACGGCCGCCGTAGCACTGCCCAGAGCGCCCGCCAGGCCCCAGTGCGCGGGCGAGAGGCGCTGGTACCAGCGCTTGCGCGCAAACCGCTGTGCAAAGGCCGCCATCAGGGCTTGCTCCACACGCGGCGGCGCGCCGCAATCGGCGCTGGCGCTACGCAAAGCGGCGAGCGCGGTGGCCAGGGCGGGGTCGATGGGATCGTGGTTCATGGCGGCCTTTCAGAGGAGCGCGTGCAGGGCGGTGGGACGGTGCGCGGCTAGCCGCTTGGCCAGGGCGGCGCGCCCGCGCGAGAGGCGCGAGCGCACGGTGCCGATGTCGACCTGGCAAATATCGGCGATGTCGAGGTAAGACATGTCGTGCAGCTCGTACAGGATGACGGCGTCGCGGTAGTGCGGCGCCAGTTGCGCCAGCGCGCGCCGCACCTGCTCGGCCGTTTCATTTTCGAGCAGGCGCGCCAGCGGTTCGCCATCGTCGCTGGCGAGCTCCTGGGTGGTCTCGTCGTCCGGATCGATGTCGGGCAGGCTGGCCAGGCGCAGGCGCGGCTGTTCATGCTTGAGGATGAGTTTGCGCGCCACGCCGAACAGGAAGTTTTGCAGCAGGCCGCGCAGCGGATCGTAATGAAAACTGCCGGTCAGCAAACCCATGAAGACTTCCTGGACAATATCGGCCGCCGTGTCGCCCGAGCCGGTGCGCAGCAGGGCGAAGCGGTACACCGGCCCCTGATGGCGCTGGTACAGGGTCTGGAAGGCCGCGCCCACGCCCTCGCGCAGCTGGCGCAGCAGGTCGGTGTCGGTGGCGAGGGCGGTGGGCGGCATGGTCATGTGGTCTCTTCCCTGTATTGCCGCCAAAGGAAGAAAAAGTTCCAACTAATTGAGGGGGACCCCTTAATCGATCCAGTTCACGCGCGGGAATTTGGCGCGAAACTCGTCCGGCATGGTCACCACTTGCGTGGTTTTGTAGTTGAAAAAGACGAAGCCCGACTTGGCCATGGTGATTTCTTTCTTGTCGCGCGGACGGGTGACGCGGAAGATGATGTCGCCGCCGTACTTGTTAAAGTCCATCACGCCGACCTCGAACAGCAACTGGTCGCGCGCGTGCGCTTCGGCGCGGTAGGTGGTGGCCAGGTCGGTGACGATGATGCCGGTGCCGTCGCGCTCGGTTTCGGCGACGCCGAATTCGTACAGGAAACGCGCGCGCGCCTCGGAAATCATCGAAATCATCGAGTCGTTGCCGAGATGGTTGGCGCCGTTGATGTCGGTGACGCGCACGGTCAGCGGGGTCGTGTAGTAATACTGGTCTTCCGGAAAATCTAGAATCAGGCGGGCCATGGTGTCGGTTTCGTGGTGAACGGGGCAAACGCCGATTCTAGCGCGTCACGCCACGCCATGCCGATTAGTTACCCGCCGGCCTCCTCAAGCCTTGGGCGCGCGCACGATCCGGTACACCTTGCCGGCGGCGGCGATCAGGTACAGCTCGCCGTCGCCATCCTGGCCGAACGATTGAATCGCATCGATGTCGGCAATGGCCCAGCTGGCCTGCTCAGTGACGCCGTCGTCCTTGTACAGGAAGCTCTTCAGGTAGCCGCCGCAATAGTCGGAATAGAAGTAGCGCCCGGCCAGTTCCGCAATCGCCTTGCCGCGATACACAAAGCCGCCCGTGATCGAGCAGCCGTTGACGTTGTTGTTGCCGTGATCGTATTCGAACGCCGGCAAGGTCAGCCCGTTCTTGTTGCAGATGGCCGCGTTGTAGCACAAGGTGCCTTCCATGGTGTTCCAGCCGTAGTTCAGGCCGGCCTGCTTGACGCCGGCGATATCGACTTCCTCGCGCCTGGCCTGGCCGACGTCGGCGATGTACAGGCGATCGCCGTCGAAGGCGTAGCGCCATGGATTGCGCAGGCCCGAGGCCCAGATCTCGGCGCGGCGGCCGCTCTGGCCGACGAAGGGGTTCGATGGCGGAATCACGTACGGCTGCGCGCCGCGCGAATCGGCCACATCCAGGCGCAGCATCTTGCCCAGCAGCGAATTGAGGTTTTGCGCGTTGCCCTGCGGGTCGCCCGCGCCACCGCCGTCGCCAGTGGCCAGGTACAACATGCCGTCCGGGCCAAAGCTGACCAGGCCGCCATAGTGGTTGGTGGCGCCGGGATGGGGAATGCGGATGATTTCCAGCACCGCCGACGGCTCGGCCAGGTTGCGGTTGGCCGACGATACGCTATGCCGCTCGACAACGATGTTGTTGGCCGCATCGGTGAAGTAGATGAAAAACCAGCCGTTCCTGGCATAGTCGGGATGGAAGGCCATCGACAGCAGCCCGCCTTCGCCGACCGAGGCGACCCGGTTGCGGATGTCGAGGAAAGGCGTGCCGAGCAGCGCGCCATCCTGCATCACGAGGATGCGCCCGCTGCGTTCGACGATGAACTGGCGCGTGTCGCCGCTCGGGGCGGTGAGGAACACGGCGCCGCTGACGTTGGCCACTTCGCGCACGGCGAGCGCCAGCGTACTGCCGCTGTAGCTGATGTTGACGACGGCGTTGCTGTCGGCCGCCACGGTGGCGTTCTGGACCGGCGTGGCGGCGCTCCAGCTCAGGTTGCCGCTCAGGATGCTGTCGGCGCTGACGGTGTAATTGCCGGGCGCGAGACCCGACAAGGTCTGGCCGCTGCCGATGGTTTTTGCGTAGGAAGCCGGGCCGCTGATGCGCACCGCCGCCGGCAGGCCGGCGGGCAGGCCGGCCAGGTTGACCGTCAGCGCACCGCTGCCGCCCGGGGGCGTGGATGGCTGGTCGTCGTCGGAGCCGCAGGCCGGCAGCAGGAGCAGGGCCAGCGCGGCCAGGAGGGTCCGCAGGTGCGATGTGAGCATGTCAATCTCCGGGGGTGGCATTGAGTAATTGACAATACGGGCGGACTTGGCGCCGGTCTGTGCGCCATCGCACGCCGTTCAGCGCGGCCGCGCGGCGGCGCCGCTTTCGCTGCGCACCGCCAGCAGGTACAGCACCAGCGAGGCCAGCGAAAAAACCAGCAGCAGCGAAAACAGCAGCGCCGGCGACGCCTTGAACTGGAGCAGGGTGGCGATCGCGATCGGCCCCGCCGCGCGCGCGGCCAACGCCGGGCCGGCCAGGGCGCCGGAAATGGCGCCGTAATGGCGCGCACCGAACAGCTGTTGCGGCACGGTACCCCGCACAATGGTCAGGATGCCGTTCGAAAAGCCATACAACACGCAGAACAAGGCCACCGCCGCCTGGTGCTGGCCCCAGAACAGCACGCCCAGCAAGGCGCCGGGCAACACCGCGAAGCAGGCCATGCCGACCGCCTGCGGCCGCGCGTTGCGGCCAAAGCGCATTTCGCCGAGGCGGCCGGCGACCTGCATCGGCCCGATCAGCGCGGCCATCCACACCACGTTCGACAAGGCGTGTCCGTACGCTTGCAGGATCGGAATCAGATGCACCGACAGCGCCGAGAAAATGAAGCTGTTGGCCGAAAAGGCGAAGGCCAGCTTCCAGAAGGCGGGGTGGCGCAGCGCTTGCCTGAGGCTGAAATCGGCGCCCGCCAGCGCATGCGGATGCACCCTGGCGCGCGCCGGCGGCGTGCCCAGCAGCAGGTGCAGCGGCAGGCACAGCAGCAACTGCGCCAGGCCGTAGATCAGGAAGGTGTGGCGCCAGCCCAGCATGCCGTTCAGTTGCACCGTGAGCGGCCAGAACACGGTGCTGGCGAGCCCGCCGAACAGGGAGACGGTCGAGATGGCCCGGCGCGCGCCGAGGCCGAACTGGCGGTTCAGGGTGGCGAACGCGGCCTCGTACAACACGGCCGCCATGGACGCGCCGAGCACGCTCCAGGCCAGGTAATAGCCGAGCACGCCACGGGCCTGGCTCAACAGGATGAAGCCGAGTCCGCACAACAGCGAGCCGCCGGCCATCACCAGGCGGCCGCCGTGGCGGTCGATCAGCATGCCCGATGGCGTGGCGGCGACGCCGGCCACCAGCAGGCACCACGAAAACGCGCCGAACACGGCGGCGGGCGGCAAGGCCAGTTCGCGTGCGATATCGTGCGCCACGATGGCGAAGGCGTAGTACAAGGTACCCCAGGACAAGACCTGGGTGATGGCGAGGATGGCGATCGTGTCGCCGCTGCGGGGTGGGCTGTCCATGTGCTTGCGCGCTTGCGGGTTGTTGGCGCAAGGGCGCACCGGACGATTGTACGGTCAAGACGGAAATATTGCTGGCGGTCATTTTAGTCCGGTCAGGGGCCACGCGCGCGCAAGCGACGCCGCTTCAGAGGTTGAGAGTTTTTCTGGCGTGCCCGAGCAGCGCGCCAGAGAGTGGCCGAGCTAGGCGCAAAGCACAGCCATAGCTCGGGCTATGGCGAGCATTTGCAACGACGAGCGGGCGCTTTCTGGCGTGATGAGCGGGCATGATCGAAAGACGCTCAGCCTCTCAGGCGCTCAGCCTCGGGCGCTCCTGCAACAGCGCTTCGAACGCATCGGGCGGGAGCGGTTCGCCGAACAAAAATCCCTGGCCGTAATCGCAGCCGGCCCGGCGCAATATATCGTATTGCTGTTCGGTCTCCACCCCCTCGGCAATGACTTTCAGGTCCAGCTTGTGGGCCATGACGATGATGGCCTCGCACAGCGCCACGTTGGCGGCGTCGTGCTCCAGGTTGTAGACGAAGGACTTGTCGATTTTAAGGTAGTCGAGATTAAACTTGCGCAAGTAGGACAGCGACGAATACCCGGTGCCGAAATCGTCGAGCGAAATCTTGATGCCCGCCTGCTGGAACGCCAGCAACTGCTTCATTACCGCGTTGTTGGACGCCAGCAGCAGCCCTTCGGTGATCTCGATCCCCACCTCGGGCGGGCCGGTGCCGCCGTTGGGGGCGAAGCTGTAGTCGGTCAGCCAGTGACGGCAGTTTTCGCCGTTGGTGTGATAGAACTGGACTGGCGAGACGTTGACATTGACCGTCAGTTGCTGGTCGTAGGTGCGCCAGCGGCGCGCGTGCGCCAGCGCCTGGCGGAAGACCCAGTTGCCGATCGTGACGATCTGCCCGGTGTGCTCGGCGATGGGGATGAAGTCGACCGGGCTGACCGCGCCGCGCGAAGGATGCAGCCAGCGCACCAGCGCCTCGGCCTTGCGGATGCCGCCGTTATGCATGTCGATGATGGGCTGGAAGTGGACCGCAAGCTGGCCTTCATCGATGGCGCGCCGCAACTCGTTGCTGATCGCCATGCGCGCCTGCGCCGCCTCCTGCATGCTGGCGGTGAAATAGGTAAAGCGGTTGCGGCCGTTGTCCTTGGACTGGTACATGGCCTGGTCGGCGTTGCGCAGCAGTTCGCCCGCCGTCTGCGCGTCGCGCGGATACAGGGTGATGCCGATGCTGGCCGAGATATAGGCCAGCTCGTTGCCGAGCAGGAAAGGCTTGGCCAGGTCGTTGCGGATTTTTTGGGCCACGTCGGTGACCGTGTCGACATTGTGCAGTTCGCTCAGGGTGATGGTGAATTCGTCCCCGCCCAGGCGCGCCACGGTATCGCTCTCGCGCACATAGGTTTGCAGGCGCTGCCCGACCTGCTTGAGCAGCATGTCGCCGACCTGGTGCCCGAGCGTGTCGTTGATTTCCTTGAAGTGGTCGAGGTCGATGAACAGCAGGGCCAGCGGCAAGCCGCTGCGGTGGGCCTTTTTGATGTCCATTTCCAGCCGGTCCTGGAACACATTGCGGTTGGGCAGGCCGGTCAGGCGGTCGATGTTGACTTCGCGCAGCGCTTGCTCGATCAGGCGGCGGTCGTGCACCTCGGTCGAGAGCGAATACGCTTGCTGCTGCAGGGCGGCGATGGTGCGCTGCAGGGTTTGCACGCTGGCCGTGGGGTCGTAGCTTTCGGCCGGCAGCACGTGGGTGTGCAGGGTGCACACTTCGTCGAACATGGGTGCGTCGGTCGCGGCCGGAAAGGCGTTGAGCGGGTAGGCGCACAGCAGGTCGAAATCGAACTGGCGCTGCAGGTTGTTGAAGAAGCGCTCGACCCGGATGGCGGCGTCGTGCTTGCCGCCGGCGTTGAGCCAGCAGTGCGAGGTGGCGCACAGGATGGCCACCATTTCGCCGAACACGCACACGCGGCCCTTGTGCCGCGCGCTGGCCTGGCGGATAACGTTGCCGATGGCGCTGCGGAAGCGCCGCTCGTCGGGCAAGCCATTTTCCATGAACATGGGCAGCATGTGGTCGGCGTGCAAGGCCAGATAGCGGCCGTTCGCGCTGCGGCCCTGGGGGTCGACCAGGCCGCGCGCGCTCAGGCTCTCGTGCAGCATCTCGAGGTGGGTGCTGGTGGCGATGGCAATGCCTTTATCGCCACGCTCGAGGGCGTCGCCGATGTAGTCGGACAAGCCTTTGATGAGAAAGACGTCGTCCTCGTAAAACTGGACCAGGTGATCGTTCATGCGCATCCCGCAACCGGATGAATGAACTGGTTAGATGCGCCGTGATGGCGTTAGTTCCCCCTCAGGCGGGATAAGGCCCGTCATTCCCGCGCAGGCGGGATAAGGCCCCGTCATTCCCGCGCAGGCGGGATAAGGCCCCGTCATTCCCGCGCAGGCGGGAATCCAAGGTATCTTAGCTGAGCGACCGTGCCTTGGATTCCCGCCTGCGCGGGAATGACGGTATGTAGGAATGACGGTATGTAGGAATGACGGTATGTAGGTTAGTAGCTAAACATCCGCTTGGCATCCGCTTGGCTCAACGGCATTGGGGAATGACGGCGCTTAAGTTACCGGTATTGTCCGCAGCGCCAGGACGCAGCTCAGGACGCCGGAATGTGCGCGCGCCGGCGCACCTTGCGCACCACCCCTTGCGCATCGAGCAGCACCACGATCTCGTCGAAGCCGCCAGGCACGGCCAACTGGTACAGCCATGTTTCGACACCGTTGTCGAAGGCCACCTTGCGCGTGACGCCCAGGCTGGCCAGCAGGCTCGCGCGCGTGCTCTGCCCCGGGCGGATGGCGCGCACCTGCTCCGCCGTTACCTGGGTCCCGGGCGGCGCCGCGGGCGCCTGGGCGCAGGCCCCGAGCCATAGCGCCGCGGCCAGCACGGCAGCGCAGCGCGCAGCGGCCGCACTCATGGCGCGCCACCCGCCGCATCGTCCATGTACTCGAACTCGACAATCGCGTCATCCGGCCAGCTGGCGTCGAAAATCGGGGCGTAATAGCTGCGATCGAGCAGCACCTGGCAGTCGCAAAAGCGCAGGTCGTCGGCGGTGAGCCGCCCGCCCGCGTACAGCATGGCAAACGGCAGGACTTCGGCGCGCGCGCCGTGGCGCACGGTGACGGCGAACACGGGCCGCTCGGCGAAGAACAGGTAGTTGCCATCGGCGCTGGCGCAGACCTGGTCGGCATTGCTCAGCGCGTCCGACAGCCAGCCGAACAGGGGCGAGCTGTTCGACACCAGCCCCGCTTCGATCCCGACCCGGCATTCGAGCCGCAGGTCGCCCAGGCGGCGCGTGCCCGGCGCCACGCCGGGGCTGTGGATGGCGGCGCGCCAGGTCAGGCTGTCGCCGCGCCGGTTGGCGATGACGGCGGCGTCCTCGCGCAGCGCCGCCTCATTGCGCGGCAAGACGAAACTGTTGTCGCCATCGAGCGCGAGCGGCACGCTGATGCGCTCGCCCGCGATGCGCACGGCCACGCCGCGCATGTCGGTGGTCGGCAGGCGCGGCAGCAAGCGGAAGCGCAGGCTGGCCGCGCTCGCCAGCGCATGCTCGCGTTCGAAACGCGCCACCCCGGCCATCATCTTGCGGTAGGACTTGTCGACCGGATCGCGCACGTAGGGAACGAGCACGGTTTGCATGGGCGCGGCCGCATCTTCCCGGGCCGCGCCGGCGGGCAGGATCGGGCTGGCCAACATGGCAACGGCGAGGCGGAAAAGGATTGTCAGGAATGACATGGCGCCATGCGCCCGGGCGGCGCGCGCAGTGACGCGGCGCGGCCCGGCTGGCACGCTTACCAGCGGCGCAGGCGGCCGGTATCGAGGTGGACGAATTGCGAATCCGGGTAGTAGCCGACCCCGCCGCCGCGCGCGTTGAGCGCCGCCTTGTGCACATGCGACAGGCTCTGGCCCGGCATGCGGATGTCGATGGCCTTGCCTTCGAGGTGCATGCTGTGGCGCGCCACGCCATCGCTCGCTTCGGCCAGCATTTGATTGGTTTCGGGCGAGCGGTAACCGGAAATGACGTGCAGGACCGGATCGCGCCCGAGCTGGGTGCTGACCCTGTTGAGCAGCACCAGCAATTGCGGGTCGATTTCAGCCACCGAGTTGCTGCGGTGGTCGCGCAACAGCTTGTTGATGTCGGTGAGCGACTCGGGCAGGAAACGGCCCTCGGCCCAGAACACGCTGCGCAGGCTTTCGCCCGTGTGGGTGTTATACAGGCGCAAGGTGCGTTCGCCTGGTGCGGCCTTGGCGGTACGGGCCATGGCGGGAAGACTCAGTGCCGATGCCAGTACAACCGAACTCTTTAGAAAGGAGCGGCGTGGGTTCATGATCGATCCTTACGCTTATACACGAATGACCATCATACACACCCTCGGCGCCGCGCGCACGCAATTACGCGCGAAAACGCAAAAAGAGTCAAGTGAAGCTAACACAAACAATGTTGGCAAATGTGGTGAAATTGTCACGGGCTTTTTTAGCATCTTTTCATAGAGGAAACGAAACAAACTCTGGTGAAACCCCGAAAAATATGAATTTATTACGTTGAGATTATTGCTACAACAATTATTTCCTTTGCTATAGTCTTTTGCACTTTTAAGAAAAGTAGCAAGCAGGCAAATCGACCTGTACGCCCATTGATCGAACTAATCAAACATAAGGCAAGAGATGAATCGCACAGTCACCCCGCTGGG
Source organism: Massilia rubra (assembly GCF_011682065.1). GTDB lineage: Bacteria > Pseudomonadota > Gammaproteobacteria > Burkholderiales > Burkholderiaceae_D > Telluria_A > Telluria_A rubra. The sequence continues at coordinate 286,451 of NZ_VUYU01000005.1, forward strand.
TACCCCACGGCGCGCCACCCGCGCACTCCACACGATCGCCGCTGTCGCCGCGCTGTTTTGCGCGCTGCCGGCCATGGCCAGTCCCATCACTTTCGAATCGAGCCTGCCGAATGCGCTGCTCAGCGGCGAATCGATCAGCGAGGGCGGCTACGACATGCTGTTCCTGCCCAGCCCGGACAGTGTCGGCCCGGACCTGACCACGCCGTACGGCACGGTGGTCAACAGCAAAGATCCGAACACCTGCACGGTATTCGGCTGCCCGACCGGCGCCAGCGGACACTTCCTTGCGGTTCTCAACGATGGCGGCGTGAAATTTACGCGCGCCGGCCAGCAGTTCCAGCTCGGCAGCTTGAGCCTGGCGTTCCTGCCGCCGATCAGCGTTCCTGACGGCGAGTATGGCTTGCTGCAATTTTCCGGCATCCGCGGCGACGGCACCGTGGTCTCGAGCACCTCGGCTTTCCCTGGCCAGGCCGCCAACGGCAGCTTTACCTTCGGTTCGGCCCTGATCGACCAGAAATTCCGCAATGAAGTGCTGACCAGCCTGACCGTGAACGCCTGCCTGTTCGACGGCAATGGCGGCTGCTACAACTCGGTCGACAACCCGGCCAACGGCCAGGCCCAGTTCGCGCTCGACGACATCAGCTTCAACGCCGTGCCGGAACCGGGCTCGTTCCTGCTGGTGGGCCTCGGTATCGGCGCCATCGGCCTGACCCGCCGCCGCAGCAAAGCATCCCCATCGACCCCGGCCACCATCTGAGCCCGCAAGGAAATTGACCATGACATTACGCCCCGTATCCCTTGCCGTCCTGCTGATGCTTGCTGGAATCACTTCCACCGCCGCCGCTGACGAAGCCCGCCGTTCCTACATCGTGCAACTGGTCGACAAGCCGGTCGCCACCTACACCGGCCAGGTGGCCGGCCTGCCCGCCACCAAGCCGGCCGAAGGCCAGCGCCTCGATGTCGACGCGACCGATGTGCAGAACTACATCACCTATCTCGAAACCAAGAAATCGAAAGTCATCTCGACCGTCAACGCGGCCCAGATCACGCACCAGTTCAACGTGGTCCTGAACGGCTTTGCCGCCCTGCTGACCGACGCCGAAGTGCGCGCGCTGAAAAAAGACGCCGGCGTGGCCAACATCACGGCCGACTCCATCATGCAGATGGACACCAACTACACCCCGACCTTCCTCGGCCTGGACAAAGCCGGCGGCCTGTGGGAACAGGTCGGCGGCAAGGTGGCCGCGGGCGAGAACATCGTCATCGGCATCGTCGACAGCGGCGTGTGGCCGGAAAACCCGTCGTTCGCCGACAAGGTCGACGCCAACGGCGTGCCGAGCCACTCGGGCACCGTCTCGGCCTACGGCGCGCCGCCGGCCAGCTGGAAAGGCTCGTGCGACACCGGCGAAGGTTTTGCGCTGACCAACTGCAACAACAAACTGATCGGTGCGCGCTACTTCAAGTCGCCGTCCCAGGCCCTGCACTGGACCGAATTTAACTCCTCGCGCGACTCGGTCGCCGGCGCCGAAGGCCATGGCGGCCACGGCACCCACACCGCGACCACGGCCGGCGGCAACGCCAACACCCCTATCGTCAACGGCAACCTGACCCTGGGCCTGGCCAGCGGCATGGCGCCGCGCGCGCGCATCGCCTCGTACAAGGTGTGCTGGACCGACGCCGCGTCCGGCAAGAACGGTTGCGCCACCGCCAACAGCGTGGCCGCGATCGAACAAGCCGTGAAAGACGGCGTGAACGTGATCAACTTCTCGATCGGCCCGAACGCCGGCGGCGGCGCCTTCAACGAAGCGACCGAAGTGGCCTTCCTGGGCGCGGCCAGCGCCGGTGTCTTCGTGGCGGCCTCGGGCGGCAATTCCGGCCCTGGCGTGGCCACCCCGGCCCCGGTCTCGCACATCAGCCCATGGCTGACCACGGTCGGCAACTCGAGCCACAACCGCCTGTTCGTCGGCACCGCCACGCTCGGCAATGGCGTCAAGCTGACCGGTTCGTCGAGCAATGCCTCGACCAACTCGGCCGCGCTGATCCTGGCGCGCGACGCCGGCAAGGCCGGGGTCGATCCGACCAATGCCCAACTGCTGCAATGCTTCGGCGCGGCCGACACCATCAGCCCGCTGCTCGACCCGGCCAAAGTGGCCGGCAAGATCCTGGTCTGCGACCGCGGCAACAACGTGCTGGTCAACAAGAGCCAGAATGCCAAGGATGCCGGTGCGGTTGGCGCCATCATCGCCAACGTCGCGGTCGCCAACAACGCCATCCTGAACCAGTCGCACGCACTGTCGACCGTGCACCTGACGGTGGCCGACGGCACCACGCTGAAAAGCTACATCGCCGCCAATCCGACCAGCGCCATCGCCTCGCTGGGCGACCTGAAAGGCGTGATCAACCCGAACGTGGCGGCGCCGGTGATGAGCGGCAGCTCCTCGCGCGGACCGAACGTGGCCAACGCCAACATCCTGAAACCGGACGTCACCGCACCGGGCAGCGACATCCTGGCCGGCGTCACCGCCGACCTGACCAAAGCGCAGCGCGACGCGGTGGCCGCCGGCGGCGCGGCGCCATCGACCGACTGGGCCTTCTACTCGGGCACCTCGATGGCCAGCCCGCACGTGGCCGGCCTGGCCGCGCTGCTCAAGCAGTTGCATCCGACCTGGACCCCGGCGGCGATCAAGTCGGCGCTGATGACCAGCGCCAGCACCACCCAGCCGGACGGCGTGACCGCCTCGGTCGCCTGGGACAAGACCGCCAAGGCCACCGGCACCCTGCCATGGGGCCAGGGCGCCGGCCACGTGACGCCGAACGGCGCCGCCAATCCGGGCCTGGTGTACGACGCGACGGAAATCGACTATGCGCGCTTCCTGTGCGGCCTGAACGCCGGCGTGTACAGCCCGGCGACTTGCCAGGCGATCGGCACCATCCAGCCGTATAACCTGAACCTGGCCTCGTTGACCGCCGGCGACGTGCTCGGCAGCCTGACCCTGACCCGTACCGTGACCAATGTCGGCGCCAGCACGGCGACCTACAACGCCACGGCCAGCGTGCCCGGCTACACGGTCGACGTGCAACCGCCGACGCTGACCATCGGCGCCGGCCAGAAAGCCACCTTCAAGGTCAAGGTCACGCGCGTCAACGCCCCGGTCGATACCTGGGTCTACGGCAGCCTGGTCTGGTCGGACGGCGTGAACAAGGTACGCAGCCCGCTGACCGTGCGCGGTTCGGCCCTGGCCGCACCAGCGTCGGTGTCGAGCGAATTCGCCAACGGCAGCAAGCTGATCACCATCGGCACGGGCTTTGCCGGCGCCATGACCTCGGTCAAGTCGGGCTTGTTGCCGGCGACGGTGGAAACGCGCAGCGTCGGCCAATCGGGCACCGATGCGGCCATTTACCTGGCGGCTTGCCAGGCTGGCGGCGGTCCTGGCGTGAATGTCCACACGGTCAACGTGCCGGCATCGACCATGGCGGCGCGCTTCGCGCTGTATAACGACGACACCGCCGGCGGCGCGGACTCGGATCTCGACCTGATCGTGGTCGCCCCGAACGGCGCCATTACCAGCAGCGGCAGCGGCGGCTCGAACGAGCGCGTCGAACTGGTCGAGCCAAGCGCGGGCGCCTACAAGGTGTGCGTGATCGGTTACGAGCCGGCGGGCGGCGAAGCCGAGTACAAGCTGTCGTCGTGGGTGCTGAACGAAGGCGCCGTCAACGGCAACTTCAAGGCCCTGGTGCCGGCGCGTGCGTATGTGGGCGGCACCGCCACGGTCAGCATGAGCTGGTCGGGCCTGGCGGCCAACCAGCGTCACCTGGGCGCACTGCGCTATGTGGTCGGTGGCGCCACGCAAGGCACGACGATGGTGGAAGTAAACACCAACGATCCGCTGCCGCAGTTCGACGCGCCGCGTCGCGCCGTGGTACTGGCGAAGTAAGCGGGAAGGACGGGCGCGCCGCACGGTGCGCTCGTGTGTTTCGTTAGTGAAAAAGGCTGCGGCAATCTTGCCCGCAGCCTTTTTTTATGGGGGGAGCCGATTCCTCAGCGCGCCTCGCTGCCGCCCAGGCCGCGTGCTTGCAGCACGCACTTGCCGGCGCTGCAGGTCGCGCCCGGGTCTTGCTCGACCGAGCAGGTCGACATCATGCCGCTTTTCTCGTTGACTTTCTTTTCCGCCGCCGCCTGTTCGGCCGCCAGGCGCGCCAGCAGGTCGCCGTTGCTGCGCTTGGCCGACCAGGGCAGGAAACCGGCCGGGCCGCCGCACGCCTTGCTGCCGACCGGCAGGGTGCGGCACTGGCTGGCGTTGTCGCAGGCGGCGTCGCCGATTTCGGCCGTGATGCGCGCGCCGAGCGAACCGCCGGCCGCATCGCTGGCGGCCACCGGTGCGGCCGGCGCAGCTGGCGCCGGCGATGCCGCCGGCGCGGGCGCGGCCGGGGCGGACGTGTTGGACGGCTCGCTGCAGGCGGTGCCGGCGGCGATCAGGGCGGCTGCGATGCACAGGCGCAAGAAGGAGGAGGGGGCAGGTTTTTTCATGCCCCATCATCCCGGATCGATGCCCGCTTTGCAAGCGGGGCACGATGTGTTCTTAATTTCTCCCGGCCATCACGCCGCCATCCACATCCCACACCGCGCCGGTGACCCAGGCCGCCTCGCCCGAGAGAAGGAAGGCGACCGTATTGGCCACATCCTGCGCCGTGCCGATGCGTCCGATCGGATGGAAGGCGTCGAAGCCCCGCAGCGCGGCCGCCACCTGGTCTTTCGGAATGAAGCCTTCGTACACGGGCGTGTCGACCACCGCCGGCGCGACCGCATTGACGCGGATCCGGTGCGGCGCCAGTTCCATCGCCAGATGCTGGGTCAGCGCGTGGATGCCGGCCTTGGCCATCGAATAGGCCGACGACGGCGTGGCGGCGACTGCCTGGCGCGCCCACATCGAGCCGATATTGACGATCGCCCCTGGAGCGCCGCGCGCCACCATGCTCGCCACCACCGACTGCGTCAGGAAGAACAGGCCGCGATTGATCGCCTGGTACTGGTCGTAGTCCGCCGCGCCGTGCTCCAGGAAAGGCTTGGGAAAGAAGACCCCGGCGGCGTTGAGGATCAGGTTGATCTGCGGATGATCGGCGGCAAGTTGCTGGCGCAGGCGGTCCAGGTCGGCCTGGTCGCCGATGTCGCCGGCCAGGGTGTGCACGCGCCCGGGAGCGTCGAGCCCGGCGGCGGCGCGCGCGTTCTTGGCGGCGTCGCGCCCGAGCAGCACCACCGAGCCGCCGCCACGCACCACCGCGCCTGCCGACGCCAGGCCGATGCCGCTGTTGCCGCCGATAGCGAGCAGGGTTTGTCCTTCAAAAGCGTGATTCATGCTAGACCTTTCTATACCAACTAGTTGGTAGGTTGATGTTGCCAAAAAAGGCCGGCCGCAGCCGGCAAGGGAGAAAATTGCTCAGGCCAGCATGTTCGAGACGTAGGTGGCGCCGGCGTTGGCGGGACTGTGGTCGGTACCCACACCGCGCCCGACCATCATCGCCCCTTCCAGCGCGCTGAGCAGCCCGTAGGCTTGTTCTTCGGCGCTGCCGTGCACGCGCAGCAGGCCGGCTTGTTGGCCCTGGCCGATGGTGCCCGCCAGCCAGTCCAGGTTCAGCTGGAAAAAAGCGCGCACGTCCAGCGCAAGCTCGGGCGACATCGCTTGCGCCTCCGCGCCCAGGATGCCGCACAGGCACAGGCGCCGGTCCTGCTGGTAGGTGGCGGCGAACAGCGCGCCGTAGCGCGCCAGGCGCGCGGGCGCATCCTCGCCGCTGGCGTCGATGTCGCGCAACAGGGTGGCGAAGCGGTCGGCGTAGCGCTGCACGATGGTCTGCACCAGGTCGGCCTTGGTGCGGAAATGGTGGTGGATGCTGGGCTTCTTGATATCGATCTCGCGCGCGATGTCGTCGTACGAAAAGCCGTTGTAGCCGTACTGCTGGATCAGGCGCTGGGCCGCGTCCACCACCCGCTCGGCCGAGGCCGACAGTTCCGAAAATTGTTTGACCACCCTGCCTCCGTTTGCCTACCAACTAGTAGGTTTGGATAGTGCCCGAGTGCTGGCGCGCTGTCAAGCGCCAGCCGCCCTCCGCAGATTCCTACAACCGGGGTCAGAGCTCTAAACTGCAATTAATTGATGAATCGACTGGATTTTCGGTCAAGGCGGTGGAATGCAGCGCCAATCGGCGCGTCTGCTGTGTTGTGGCGCCTGAACCGTTGCAGGAAGCAGACAACATAGCGCTGGGAAAGCTTTTTTGTTGCTGATTGGAGCTCTGCCCCCGGTTGAAAAGCGCTGAGCCCGCTTGACGCGGTGCCTGTACTATTCGTCATGGAAAACAATCACCCCGTGCTGCGCGAGATCATCGAGCTGTTCGTCGAACCGTCGCGCAAGGCGCGCTATCTCTATTTCTGGGAAAAATCGAAACGCCGCGGGCAGTTACTCGACGAGTTGCTGCATGACGCACGCGACCTGCGCGCCGATCGCTGCCGGGAACTCGTGCCGACCCTGTCCGACCCCGACCAGCTGCTGGCGCTGATGCGCAAACAGGGGGCCGGCAAGACCTGCTACGTCTTTGGCCGCTCGACCTTCGACGGCGAGCAAGCCGACTTGCGCGCAGCCCTGGCCGACGTGGCCGGACGCATGCGCGAAGTCATCGTCTTTGCGCGCGACACGCAGCTCGCTTTCGTGGAAGAGCACGACGGGCGCCAGTTCATCCTGTCAATGAAGTGAGGCCGGCAAGGGCTGCGCCGCACCCGCCGCGTTGTTTGCAAACCCGCGACACCTCGGAACGCGGTGTTGCAACACGGCGGGCGTGGAATGCGTATTCATCCGAGCTCAGGCCACAGTGGGATCAAGCACCGGCAGGGCGGCCAGGCGGCGCGCCAGGAAGTCGATGCAGGCGCGCAGGCGCGGCGCCATGTGGCGCGCGCTCGGCACCAGCAACTGCACCGGCAGCGGCGCCAGTTCGTAAGCCGGCAACAGGCGCACCAGGGCGCCGTCGGCCAATTGCTCGGCTACCTGGTACGACAGTGGGCGACCGATCCCGCGCCCGGCCAGCACCGCCAGCAGCATGGTATCGATTTCGTTGACGATCAGGCGCGGGGCCAGGCGCACCGCGAATTCGCGTGCATCGGCGCGCGCGTCGTCGCGAAAGCGCCATTCCATGGTCGCGCGCTGTTCGGCAAAGATGATGTCGTGGGTGTCGAGCTCGCGCGGACTGGCCGGACTGCCGCGCCGCGCCAGATAGGCCGGGCTGGCCACCAGCACGCGCCGCACCTGGCCGACCTGGCGCGCCATCATGCCGGTGTCGGGCAGGGCGCCGATGCGTACGGCCAGGTCGAGCCCGTGTTCGATCATGTCCAGGTTGCGGTCGTTGAACACCAGCTCGACCTGCAAGGCCGGATGCAGGTCGAGGAAGTCGATCATGGCCGGGGCCACATGGCGCCGCCCGAACACGGTCGGCACGGTAATGCGCAGGCGTCCGCGCAGGGGCGCGTTATCGTCCTCGCGCACGGCGTCGTCGTAATCGGCCAGCACGCGGCGCGCCATCTCGCCCAGGCGCAGGCCCGCTTCGGTGGGCGCCAGGCGGCGCGTGGTGCGCTCGACCAGGCGTGCGCCGACCCGCTCCTCCAGCGCCGCCAGCGCGCGCGTGACGGCCGGGGCCGAGCGGCGCAAGCGCCGTGCCGCGCCGCTCAGGCTGCCGGCGTCAAGGATCGCCACGAATATCTGCAACTCATCGAACCGGTCCATGTATTCTTCCATAAATTGAAATAATCATTTTCAATTTATCATGATTCTCATTGATGCGCGCAAGCGATAGCATGGCTTTCCTGATCCCCTATTGAATCGAGACGCCATGCAAACCACTTCCCTGATCCTCCACGGCCTGCCGGTATCGGGCCATGTGCACCGTGTCGAACTGCTGCTGCGCATGCTGGGTCTGCCGTTCACCTTCGTGCCGGCGCCGGCCGAGGTACGCGCCGGCGCCGCCTTCCGCGCCCTCAATCCGCTGGGGCAGATTCCGGTGCTGCAGGATGGCGAGCTGGTCATCAGCGACAGCAATGCCATCCTGGTCTACCTGGCCAGGCGCTACGCCCCCGGCGGCGACTGGCTGCCCGAGGATGCGGCCGGTGCGGCTGGCGTGCAGCGCTGGCTGTCGATCGCGGCCGGCGAACTGGCCTTCGGCCCGGCCAAGGCGCGCGCCCACGCGCTGTGGAATGTGCCGGCCGACCTGGACCAGGCCGGCGCGCTGGCGCAGCGCCTGCTGGCCTTCATGGAGCAGCACCTGGGCACGCATCGTTTCCTGGCGGCCGCGCATCCCACCCTGGCTGACCTGGCCTGTTACAGCTACGTGGCGCACGCGCCGGAAGGCGGCATCGGGCTGGCCCCGTATCCGGACCTGCGCGCGTGGCTGGCGCGGATCGAAGCCCTGCCGGGGTTTGTGGCGCTGCCCGCCTCGCCCTTGCCGGCGGCCGCATGAGCGCGCCGTACCACGAAGGCGAGTTGAAAGCGCAGGCGCTGGCCGGCGAAACCAGTCATGGCAACGGCATCCGCCCGTTCATGCTGGAGCAACATCGCGACTTCTTTGCGGCGCTGCCGTTCGTGCTGGCGGGGACGGTCGGGGCCGATGGCCAGCCGCGCGCACGGGTGTTCAGCGGTGCGCCCGGATTCATCGACAGTCCCGATCCCGGCACTGTGCGCATCGGCGTGGACGACAGCGCCCTGCGCGCCGGGCAGGCGATCGGGCTGCTGGGACTCGACTTCGGCACGCGCCGGCGCAACCGGGTCAATGGCGTGGTGCGCAGCGCGGGCGCGGGCGAATTGCTGATCGATGTGCGAGAAAGTTTCGGCAACTGCCCGCAGCATATCGTGACGCGCGACGTGCGGGCCGTTGCGCCGGCGGTCGCGCGCGTGCGCGAGTTCGACGGCCTGGACGAGCGCGCCATGATCGCGCGCGCCGACACCTTCTTTATTGCGACCAGCGGCGGCGTGCACGGCGTCGACATCTCGCACCGTGGCGGAGCGGCCGGATTCGTGCGGATCGACGGCGACAGCCTGATCGTGCCCGACTATGGCGGCAACCGTTACTTCAACACCCTCGGCAACGTGCTGCTCGACGCGCGCGCGGCCCTGCTGTTCATCGACGACGCCAGCGGCGACGTGCTCGAACTCGAAGGCCGGGTGGAGATCATGTGGGAAGACGGCCCGGCGGTTCCCGGGCAGGGAGGGGGACGGCACTGGCGTTTCAAGGCCGCGCGCGGCCGCATCACGCACGGCGCGCTGGCGCTGCGCTGGACCCGGCGCTGATCGCCCTCCAACCGGGGTCTGACCTCTGATTAGCAATTGATTGCCCAACAGCCCTAAACCCGACAACCAGGGTCAGAGCTTTAACTAGCAATTAGTTACTGAAGCAACTGAGGTGCCGGAAAAAGTGGCAGAACGCTGGGGCAATATCGGCAGGAACTGTGTTGAGTCGCCTGAACCGTCGTAAAAAGCAGACAAATCGCTCTGGGTAAACTTTTTTGTTGCTAGTTAAAGCTCTGACCCCGGTGGGGGGGCGTTGCTTGGTGGATATTAATTGCTAATCAGAGGTCAGACCCCGGTTGAATAGCGACGGGCGTCAGTTCATCCTTTCGGTGAGATGACGCCCGACGCTCTGGCCGCTTGCGGTCAGAACTTGTAACGCAGCCCGGCCAGTACTTCGCGTCCGGTGACGTTGTTGACCACCACGCTGTTGCGGGCGCGGCTGGCGAACTGGTCGTTCTCCTCGTTGGTCAGGTTCACGCCTTCCAGGGTCAGTTCGAGCTTCTCGTTGACCTTGTACGAGAACGACAGGTCGACGTTGAAGGTCTTGTTCTTGCCCTCGACATCGTTGTTGTTCTGGCCCGGCACGCGCGTGACGAAACCGGAACGCTGCGAGGTCGATACCCGTGCGCTGAGCTTGCCGTCATCGTAGTACAGGGTGGCGTTCCACGATGTCGGCGACAGATTCAAGAGGTCGTCGGTCACGGTCTGGTTGCTGGACGGCGAGACCACGTACTCCATCTTCGACTTGACGTAGGTGTAGTTCAACAAGCTGCCGAAGTTGCGGCCCCAGCCCGGCAGGAAGGTGAACGGTTGCTGGTAGTTCAGTTCCAGCCCGCGCAGCTTGCCGCCTTCGGTGTTGATCGGGGCGGTGAACTGGAAGATTTCGTCGCCCGTGAAGTTGGTCGGCAGCAGCGCCAGCGGCAGGCCGGTATCCTTGAATTTCACATCGTTGCGGATGCTCTGGATATATGTGGCGATGTTTTTCTGGAACAGGCCGACGCCGATAAACGCGTTCTTGTCGAAGTACCATTCGAAGCTGGTGTCGAAGGCCTTGGCGCGGAACGGTTTGAGCATCGGGTTGCCGCTGGTGATCGACAGGGTGCCGGTGGTGGCCACGCTGCCGCCCGGGGTCAGGTTGGCCAGCTGCGGCCGCGACATCACCTTGGCGGCGGCCGCGCGCACGATGAAGTTCTTGGTGATGTTGGCGGCGATGTTGAACGATGGCAGCACGTCGTGGTAGTCATTGTCGACCGTGACCGCGGTGCCGTTGCCGACGGCCTGGTAGCCGGTCGAACTCTGCTGCGTCTCGACATAGCGTACGCCCAGGTTGCCGCGCAGCGGAATGCCGCCCAGCTCGCTCGTGAACTCGCCCATCAGGAACAGGCCGTTGTCTTCTTCGCTGACCGAGCGGTTGTTGCCGCGCGCATTGGCGTTGGTGGTCGACGACAGGGTGAAGTCGCCGGGGCCGCCGGCCGGGCCGCTCTTGATGCAATTGCAGTAGATGTCGTAGGCCTGGGCGATGGCGTTCATGTTGGGCAAAACCCAGCCGCTTGGGGTGCCGGCCGGCATGCCGAGACCGTTGCCGAAGCCCGTGATCTGGGTGCTCAGGCTGGCCGCCGGGACGCCCGCCGCCGGGGCGAAGATGGTGTCGCCCTGGTTCACGCGGCGGAATTCGTAGGAATCGAAGGCGAACTTTTTATAGTCGGCGCCGGCTTTCAGGGTGAATTTGTCGGGCACCACGTCCCAGGCGAAGTCGACGTGGCCGACATCGTTGCGGTTGTTGGCGCCTTGCGGACGCATGCGGATTTCGCTCGGGCTGGTGTTGACGATGCTCGATGGCTGGGCGCCGCTGGCGACCTGCGGCACGCCGACGATGCCGAGCGCGCCGCCCGGCTGGTTCACATTGAACGGGTAGCTGATCGCCGGCAGGCGGTCGTTGCCGCGAAAATCGATGCTGTAGCCGTTGACGTTGAGGGCGTCGAGCGTGGTGGTGGTCTGGATCGGGTTGCGGAACTTGGAGGTGGCGCGGCCGACCCGGGCATTGAGGCGCATGCGCTCGTTCAGTTCGTGCTCGAACGTCAGGGTCGGCTGGGTGAAGGTGGTGTTCAGTTCGTCGTAGCGCGATTCGGCGCGGATGTCGACGCCGTTGTAGGTGCCGTACAGCAGGGCGCCGTTCGGTGCGTAGGCGGTGTCGACGACGCTGGTCTGCGGCTTGCCGCCCTGGGTCGCGCCGCGGCTGAACGAGGTCGCCTGCAAGAAGTCTTCCTGGCGCGTGGCGTCGAGCTTGGAGTAGAGCATGTCGAGCGTCAGGCGGGTGCCGGCGGCCGGACGCCATTGGACCGAGGCGGTCAGGCCGAGGCGGTCCTGGTCGTGGGTCAGGCGGCCGTAGCGCGGAATGCGCGGGGCGAAGTTGTTGGCGCTGCTGGCAGCGTTGTAGGCGGCCACGGCGCCGGGGCTGTTCGGCAGGCGCGCCACGCCCTGGGCGGCCGGGCCGCAGGTGGTGGCGCTGGAGTTGGCCGGGTTGGCGGCGAGCCCCATCGGCGCGCACCAGCCGCCCGAGGAGGGGCCGTTATCCCAGCGCACGGTACTGAAGCCTTCTTCGACCACCTGGCGCTTGGAGTAGGCGCCCGAGACCAGCACGCCGAGCTTGCGGTCGGCGAAGGTGTTCGAGACCAAAAAGGCGACGCGCGGGTCGGTCTTTTCGGACAGGTCGTTGTAGCGGCCCTTGAGCATGACGGTGGCGTTGAAGCCTTTCAGGTCGAACGGGCGCATGGTTTGCAGGTCGACCGTGGCGCCGAGCGAGCCTTCGTCGACGTCGGCCGAGGAGCTTTTGCGCACCGTGAGGGAACTGAACAGTTCGGCGGCGAAGACGTTAAAGTCGAAGCCGCGCGAGCGGTTGGCGCCGCCGGAACTGTCGGTGCCGCCGGTGGTGGCCAGGCCTTCGACGCCGTTGATGCGCACGCGGGTGAAATCCTGGCCCAGGCCGCGCACGGTGATGTTGCGCCCTTCGCCGGCGTCGCGGTCGATGACCACGCCGGGGACGCGTTGCAGGGACTCGGCCAGGTTGGTGTCCGGGAACTTGCCCATGTCTTCGGACTTGATGACGTCGACGATGCCGAAGTCTTCCCTTTTCTTGTTGAGGGCGCTCTCCAGGGAAGCGCGCAAGCCGGTGACGACGACGGTTTGGGCTTGCTGGTCGGCTGCGGGCGAGCTCGGTTGCGCGCTGGTCTGGGCGTAAGCCCCGCTGATGGCCAGGGCTGTGACGGATGTGCTGCCCACGAGGCGCACGGCGAATTTGCCGAGCGCGCGGGTCTGGTCGGTGATGCGCATGCTGCTGTCTCCTATCGTTATTAGAATACAGCCGGATGCCGCGCGGTCTTGCTGCCGCTGATCCAACAACCGGCCGGGTTACCGCGCGCCGATTTCACCGTCATTCCCGCGCAGGCTGGAATCCAAGTTTTCGCTTGCCAAGCGAAGGGCCTTGGATTCCCGCCTGCGCGGGAATGACGGATTCCCCCGTGGCGCCTGGCTTGTTGCTGCCAGTTTATTAAGCGGTTGACCAATTCTAGGCCGGTTTACATCTTTGCACAATTGGTCAGGCCACAATCTTTTTATGGTCAGGCCGCTTTGTGGTTTTTATGGCGTGGTGGCCACGCTCACGGTCACCGGATTCGCGTCGCGCGCAGCCGCCGCGACGAGGTAGCGTTCCCAGTCCTGGCCGCTGAGGATGTCGCCCGAGCGGCTCCACGCCGCCCCCGCGTAGTAGCGCAGCGGCGTGCCGCTGGCCGCCGGCGCCAGCACCAGGTGGTTCAGCGCATCCGCGCCAAAGCCGGTCGCCGACGGCAGGATGACCGCCGTGCCCATGGCGCCGTTGCTGGCCTGTTCGACCCATTGCATCAGGATGCCGGGCGCCTTGTTGCCGATTTTGATGTCGGGCACCTGCCCCTTGTCGGTGGGGGTCTTGTTCAAGCCCACGCCGACTTCGATGCCCGCCTTGCCGGCGAAGGTGAAGGTGCTGTCGATGCGGTCCAGGTAGTGGCCGGCGTCGACCGTGAAGCGCTTGACCTCGGACACCGGCGTGCCGCCAGCATCCCAGCTGTCGTAGCTGAGCTCGAAGATGGCGCGCACCGGGCCGTTGGCCAGCACTTTCCAGCCCGTGAAGTTGTTGCCGGTGTAGAGAAGCTTGCCATCCCACACCCCGGTGCCGCCGGCGCCGCGCGTCTTGCCGACGTTGTACATGTCCATGCCTTCGCCTTCATCCTTGTGATAATGGTCGTGGCCCTTGTTGTACCAGCGATCGACGATCGGATACGGCACCCGCTTGAACCAGATATCGAGTCCGCTGGTCACCAGCACTTCCTTGGCGCCGCCCGCCGGGACCGGCGCGCCCAGGGCCGGGCCGTAGGTGCGGTGCGCGAGCTTGTCGTTTTCCCAGGCGAAGTCGTCGAGCCGCTCCGGCACGAAGCGCGCAAACGCTTTTACCGGGAACGGCGGCGCCACGGTGTCGATTTTCTCGACCGTGAAGATGGCGCGTTTTTCGCCGGCCGCAAAATTGTGCTGGAAAATCAGCTCGCCGTAGGCGATGCCGACGTTCTTCGGGTCCTTGGCCAGCGGCGCGATATTCGTTACCTGGTAGGGCAGCACGCGGCCGGCGGCATCCTTGACGGCGATGCGCTGGATCAGCGCGCCGGGCAGGGCGCGGTTGATCTCGCTCCACGGCAGCACGATGGTTTCCGACGGCCGCGCGATGTCGAGCCCATGGCTGACCGTGATGGTGGCGGCCGGGCCGGCCTGCGCCAGCGGGCAAGCTCCCGCGGCGGCCAGGGCGAGGAAGGAAAAGGCGAGTGATCTGGTCATGGCGTTCTCAATGATGTTCGCGGTAGTTGGTCTGGCCGGCGCCCTTGGGCATGTAGTGATAGGTGCGCACCTTGTGCTGGACTTCGATGTTGGGGTTGTTGATCAGCTTGATCATCTCGGCGCCGGCCAGCAGGGTCGGGCCGTAGCCGTGCAGCGCGAACGGGCTGGTCGGGCGGTTGTAGTAATACACCTGGTCGCTGGCAAACGTGGTGCCGACGCAGGTGCCCTCGACCTGGCCCTTGTCGTTGATGCGGGTCGACAAACCGGCCCAGCCGGCCTGGGCGATGGAGCCGTAGGTCGTCGGGCTGATCCAGCCTTGGTTGATGGCGTGCGCAAACACGTAGACGAACATCGCGCTGGCCGAGGTTTCGAGATAGGAATCGTTACGGTCGAGCATCTGGTGCCACAGGCCGCTGCCGGACTGGCGCTCGCCGATGCTCGTCAATGTGGTGCGCAACTGCGCCAGCACCTGCGGATAGCCGGGATGGTCCTTCGGCAGCACGTCGAGCAGGTCGGACATGCTCATCACCGCCCAGCCGTTGGCGCGCGCCCAGTAAAAGTTCGGGGCGTCGGGGTTGTTGGCGTTCCAGCCGTGGGTGTACAGCCTGGCCTGCTTGTTGAACAGGTAGCCCGACATCTGCAGCACGTTCTTGACGGCATCGTCAAAATGGGCGCGCTTGCCGGTCATGCGGCCCAGTTCGGCCAGGGCGGGCACCGACATGTACAGGTCGTCGGCCCACAGCGACACCGCCTGCGGGCGCTCGCGCGCCATGGTGCCGTCCGGCAGGCGGAACTGCTTGTTGACCACCCAGTCGCCGCAGGTGGCGATGACGTGCGACAGGTCCGGGCCGATTTTCAGGGCGCGCGCGCGCATCATGGCGGCGCACATGGAGCCGGCGTCGTCGAGCGCGCGCGGGTCGAGGAAGCGCGAAAAGCTGTTGGCGCGTTCGAGCTTGAATTGCTTTTCCTGGGCCTGGAAGTAGGGCAGTTTGTCGGCGAAGAAATTGAAATGGCGGGCGGTCAGGTCGGTGAAGCGCTTGTCGCCGGTCACTTCCTGGGCCTTGATCATGCCGGCATGCACCACGCCCATTTCGTAGACCATGATGCCCATGTCGGCATGGCTCGCTTCGGTGATGGCGTTGGCGTTCGGTTTGCTGAAGTCGGTAATCGGCGCGCCGGTCTTTTTGTCGACCACGCGGGTGGGGGTGGCCGTTTCCATGAAGCCGCGGATGCGGTGCAGGGCGGCGGTGATTTCGGCCACGACGGGCTTCTTGTATGGGACCGGATAGCTGCCTTCGCCCGGGTCGTTCAGGTTCTTGTTGTCCGGATTGCGGAATGGGCCGTCGGCGTACGCCGGGCTGCCCATGCAGGCCACCGTGGCGATGGCGGCAAACAGTTTAAGTGCTGTATTCACATTGTCCCCTGTTATTGGTGATGATTTTTTAAGCGCTATTTGGTCAGGCCATTCTAGTTTGGTCAGGCCAAATGTGCAAGGCGGACTAGCCACTTGTGTCAGCCCATGGCATACTTTATCGACACGTGGATGAACTGGGAAGGTCGGCGATGGGGAATGCTGTTCAAGGCTGGGGCGCCGTATTTACCGGGCTGCTGTTGGCGGGGTGCGTCGCTGGATCTGGCCCCCATACCGAAGACCGTCATTCCCGCGACGGCGGGAATCCAAGGCATGTTTGCGGCTCGACGATACCTTCGATTCCCGCCGTCGCGGGAATGACGGATAAGAGGATGGTGACCGAACAAGCTGCCAGCGCCGCCGCGCCCTACAACGCGGCGACCTCCTACGCCAAGCTGGTCAAGGCCTATCCCTTCATCAAGATCGCCGGCACGCACACCAGCGCGGAGACGAGCACGATCGGCGGCATCGGGTATGCCCGGCGCGGCGCGCACCTGCTGCAACTGGACCTGTACCTGCCCGCCCAAGCGAGGCGCAATCAAGCACCGCTGGCGGCGGTGGTCCTGGTGCACGGCGGCGGCTGGCGTTCCGGCGAGCGCGCCAACATGGCGCCGCTGGCCGCGCGCCTTGCCGCGCGCGGCATCGCCGCCGCCGTGATCGACTACCGCCTGGCCGATGAAGCGCGCTACCCGGCCGCCATCCACGACGTCAAGGCCGCGCTGCGCTGGCTGCGCGCCAACAGCGCCGCTCACGGCATCGACCCGCAACGCATCGCGGTGGCCGGCGGCTCGGCCGGCGGGCAAATCGCCAGCCTGGCCGGCGTCACCAACGGCATGCCGACATTCGATCCCGACGCCGCCGGCAACGCCGTATCGAGCGCGGCGCAGGCGGTCATCAACATCGACGGCCTGTCCGATTTTACTTCTCCGGCCGCGCGCGCCAACGAAGACGATCCGCACAAAAAGCCATCGGCTGCGGGCTTCTGGTTCGGCGGCGGCTACGCCGAAGCGGCCGACCTGTGGCGCGAAGCCTCGCCCACCTTCTACGTCAACCCGCGCACGCCGCCGATGCTGTTCATCGGCAGCGCGCAGCCGCGCTTTGCGGTCGGGCGCGACGACATGGTTGCCAAAATGACAGCGGCCGGTGTCGCCACCGAAGTCGTCATGCTGCCCGATACACCCCATTCCTTCTGGCTGTTCGAGCCATGGATCGACCCCACGGCCGACGCGATCGCCGCCTTCCTGCATACCCACATTCCAACAACAACGAGACAAGCTCCATGACCACAACGACTCTATTGCACCGGGCCGCGCTCCTGATCCTGCCGCTGGCGCTTGGCGCCTGCCAGGGCACGCCGACCGCCCCGCAGCAACCATGGACGGCCGACCTGGGCAACGGCCAGTACCAGAACCCGATCCTGCACGCCGACTATTCCGACCCGGATGCGATCCGCGTCGGCGACACCTATTACATGACCGCGTCGAGCTTCAGCAACACCCCCGGCCTGCCGCTGCTGCAATCGACAGACATGGTCAACTGGGAACTGGTCGGCCACGCGCTGCCCAGGCTGGTGCCGGAAAACGTCTTCGCCACGCCGCAGCCGGGCAAGGGCGTGTGGGCGCCGTGCCTGCGTTTTCATGACGGTAAATTCTGGATTTTTTATCCCGACCCGGACTTCGGCATCTACGTCATGACCGCCGCCAGTTTCGACGGACCGTGGACGGCGCCGCACCTGCTGGCCGGCGGCAAGGGCTTGATCGATCCGACGCCGCTGTGGGACGACGACGGCAAGGCGTACCTGCTGCACGGCTGGGCCAAGAGCCGCGCCGGTTTCAATAACGTGCTGACCCTGCGCGGCATGGCGCCGGACGGGCGCAGCCTGCTCGACACCAGCGGCCAGGTCATCATCGACGGCAACAAGCTACCCAATTACAAGACGCTGGAAGGGCCGAAGTTCTACAAGAAGGATGGCTACTATTATGTCTTCGCGCCGGCGGGCGGAGTGGAGGAAGGCTGGCAGTCGGTATTCCGTTCGCGCAGTATCAACGGGCCGTACCAAGACAAGATCGTCATGGCGCAGGGCAAGTCCGGCATCAACGGTCCGCACCAGGGCGCGTGGGTGACGGCGCAGGATGGCAGCGACTGGTTCTTCCACTTCCAGGACAAGCGCGCGTACGGGCGCGTGGTGCACCTGCAGCCGATGCGCTGGAAGGATGGCTGGCCGCTGATCGGCGAGGAAGTCGACGCCAGCGGCGTGGGCCAGCCGTTTGTACGGCACGCCAAGCCGCTGTCGGCCGGGCCGGTGCGGGTGCCGCCGACGGGGGACGAGTTCTCCAGCGCGGCGCTGGGGCCGCAATGGCAGTGGAGCGCGAACGGCAGTCCGCAGTGGACTTCGCTGGCCGCCAGGCCCGGCCAGTTGCGCCTGCAAGCGCAGCCGGGGACCAATCTGCGCGAGATGGCGTCGGTGCTGACGCAGAAACTGCCGGCGCCGGCGTTCACGGTCGACACGCGGATCGCACTGTCGGCCACGCAGGAGGGAGATCGCGCCGGGTTGGTGCTGCTGGGGATGAAGTATGCGTGGCTGGGATTGCGGCGCGCGGGGACAGCATCGCAGTTGGTGCTGGGGGTGTGCGAAGGCAATGAAAATACGTGTACCGAGAAGGATCAGCTGGTGGTGCCGGTCGATGGAAATGCGGCGTACCTGCGCATGACGATGGCCGACGGCGTGGCGACTTTCTCGTACAGCGTGGATAACAGCCGTTTTGTAGAGGCGGGGCAGCCGTTCAAGGCCAGCATGGGGCGCTGGGTGGGGGCGCAGATGGGCTTATTCAGCGCCGGTGGCGCGCAGGCGCATGCGGATGTGGATTATTTCCGGGTCAGCAAATAGGAATGACACCGCGTCGTCCCCGGCAATGCCGGCGACGACGCGGTGGCGAGATGCGCTTAAAACGCCGGATCGTTCGCCGCCATGCGCGAACGGCGCCAGCGCCACACGTTGAAGGCGGTCAGCGCGGCGGGCACGCCGATCACGACCAGCCAGGCGCTGGCATCCATGTTGCGCGTGATGACCACGCCGGCGCCAAGGGCGAACGCGATCAGGCCGCGCAGCAGGATCCAGTTGAGCTGGGCTTTTGAGTTCATTTTTTGCATGTGTCGAAGTTCGATCAAGAGGGATGCCGCAGGCGGCTGTAACAGCCCGCTAGCGTATCACGAACGCCGTTCAGGGCGTCGCTTGCCCCGCTTCCGGGTCCCATCCCCGGCCGCCATCGAAGCCGGAAAACACCGCCGCCCGGCTCGAGAGCGCGGCCGCTTCCTGCGCGCTGAGAACCACGCCACCGGCGCGTTGCGACAGGTCCAGCGGCTTGCCGTCCAGGTCCATGCTGCCGGATTCGCGCCAGCCGCTGTGCGCTGTCGCGCTGGCCGGATTGGGCGCCGGCTCGCGCGTCGCATAGCGCGTCGCATCGCGCTGCACGTCGTTTCCGGCCCAGCCGACCGGGGCGATATGCTCGCCCATCTTGCAATTGATGTAGGCCACGTTATCCCAGGTGGCCTTTGTACCCGGGCTGCGCGCCAGGTAAGTGGCGCCGCGCGCAATCTTGTTGGCCAGCGGACCCGGTCCCGGCCCATGGGTCAGCGCGCTGTTGAGGAACACGAAGCCGGGGTCAAGCGCGCTCACCGTGCGCGCCTGCACCACATAGCCGCCGCTGGACGGGTTGGCGCTGTCGCCGACCGAGCGCAGTTCGCTTTCTTCGAACAGGGCTGCGCGGTTGGCGCCCCAGATGAAGTCGACGTTGCCTTCGATGAGCGTGCGGTAGAACCAGGAATACCCTTTGACCTGGATCGTATCCTGCTCGCTGAAAAAGCTGGCGTTGCGCGCGATCAGGCGGCCGCTGTCGTTGTTGAAGTAGATGGTTTCGGCCTGGCCGGCCACCTTGTCGGCGCGCAGGGTCGTGTTTTTCAGGGTCAGCGTGTCGAGCGTGAGCAGGTCGGACGTTTCGACCATCAGCAGCGCGCGCCCGCCCGTGAACGATGGCGACTGCGGGCCTTGGCTGAGGCCCGAACCGGGGTTGTAGCCATCGTTGTTGCCATTGTGGATGACGACGCCGTCGCGGCTTTCGCCCTTGATGGTCAGCTTGTCCTTGCCCCGGATGAACAGCATCTCGTCGTAGCGGCCGTTGCGGACGTCGATCGTGACCGGCGTGGCCTGGCCGGCATGCCGCATCGCGTGGTTCAGCGCGCCCTGCACGGTGCGGAAATCGGCCGGGCCGTCATCGTCCACGCTGAGCCGGGTGCCGGATGGCGCGCTGGCGCGGGTGCGAAAGGTCCATCCGGCGGCGCGGCCGACACCGGCAAACGGCGCGCCCTTGATCGTCGCGTTCCCGAACACGCCCGGCTCGATCACCACGTAGTAGGCGCCGCCGTAGGCGAGGCGGTTGGCGTGCGGGCGCACGGTGGCGCTGTTGCCGTCGATGCTGATCGGCGCGCGGCGCACGTAGCGCATCTGGTCCTGGCCGGGGTAACCGATGGCCGCCACTTCAGCGCCGGGACGGATGATATCGACCAGCTTGTGGTCGCCCTGGCGGTAGATGCGCACCGAACCGGTGCTGCCGAGGCGAGGCGGCTGGTCGAAGCGAAGGCGCAGCAGGGTGTCGGGCTGGACCGCATCGGCGCGCGCGGGCGGGGAGATGGCGCCGTCGAGGTCGATCCGGTACGCGGCCGGTGGCGCGAAGGCGGACGCGATGCGCGCGTCGATGATGCTCTGTACGCTCGGATCGGCGACGCTGGCGACGATCAGGCTGGCGCTGCCGGTTTTTTTTGGCGTGACGACGATGCCGCTGCCGCGCACGCTGGCGCTGGCCACGGCCGGGTTGCTGGAACGGACGCTGAAACGCACCGGCGTGACGCCATCGCCGTCGAACGCGCTGATAGCCAAGGTCGATGGCGGATCGCCGGCCTGGGCCTGGAAGCTGCTGGCGGCGACGGCGGGCGCGATGCGCATGGGTTTCTGTGCCGGGTCGCCGATGCGGATAGCGTCTAGCTCGAAACCTTTGCCGCTGCTGTAGACGCCGAGCGCGCCGGGGATGGCCGAGCCGGGCACGGTGGCGGTGGTGAGTTTTTCGCCATTGAGGTAGACGCTGAGCGCCTCGCCGATCATCTCGAAGCGGACGGTGAGAAAGCGGCCTGCGCTGGGGATGGTGCGTTTGACCTGTTTCAGGCGGCCGAGTTTGGCGTCCTGCTGGCGCACGATGTCGGCCTGGACGGTGGGGCTGGCATCGCTCATCTGCAGTCCAGCGCCGAGCCAGTGATTAGCGTCGACATGACGGCCGACCAAGTACAACTGGCCAGGAGGGCCGGGCGGGCCAGGCAAGGCGCGCACGCGTGCCTCGACAAAATAGTCGGTGGCGTGCGCTACCTGGGTGAACAGCGTGCGCACCGCGCCCGGCCCCTGGTCGAGACGAAGCGCCTTGGGCGCTGTTGCCGCCATCTTCAGCAAACCGGGGTCTGACCTCTGATTCGAAATATTGCTAATTAAAGCTCTGACCCCGGTTGTAGGCGGTTTTACCTGTGTTTCAGCCATTGTGGCAGTTGGCAGCAGCATGGCGAGGAGCAGAGGGGAGGTCAGACGCTGGGACATGGCTCGGGACTCAGAGTGAAAAGGGATACGCGACATTTGCATCCACACCGGGGTCTGACCTCTGATTCGAAATATTTCGAATCAGAGGTCAGACCCCGGTTGTATCAGGGCAGAGCCTGGTTGTAGGAATGTTGAACCTGGCTCATCCCCACCGGGGTCAGAGCTTTAACTTGAAACATTTCTAATTAAAGCTCTGACCCCGGTTGTAGGCTTATGGCTCGGGGGCGAGGGCGGGGCGCAGGGCGGGAATCTGGCGCCGCAGTTCGCGCGCGACCATGCCGGAAAACAGGGCCGCACCCTTCGCGCCGACGTGGGTGCGGTCGAAGCTGGTTTTTGGCGTTCCTTGCGGTTCGACCGCCGCAGCCGACCCCGCCGCCACGGGCGCCGCAGCCGGGTCCGGCGGCGGCGCTTGCGCCAGGGTGTCGGCTTGGTTTGACCCCATCGCTTGCACGGCGTCGGCGCTGATCTTGTTCAGGTCGACGAGCAATGTGCCAGTCTCTTTCGCCACGCGCCGCACTTCGGATGCCCACGGACCGAGGTCGTCGCGCAAATATGCACCCTTGAAGCTGCGCCGCGTCAGCGGCGTGACCAGCACCGGCACGCCACCGAGCGCGCGCGCTTCGCTGACGTATCGCGCGATGTTTTGCGGGAACTGGGTCACCAGGTCGGTCGAGCGCCCCGGTTTGCCCGGCTGGTCGTTGTGGCCGAACTGGATCAGCACGTAGCTGGCGCTGTACGCCGCGCCGTCGCGCAGCAGCGCTTGCACCTCGTCCCAGCGCCCCTCGGCGCGAAAGCTGCCGGAGCTGCGTCCGCCACGCGCCAGGTTGACGCAGGCCGCGCCGGCGCGCAGGCGCTGGCACAGGGCGTCGCCGTAGCCGGAGCGGGTCGCCATGGTCGAGTCGCCGACCAGGATGAGGCGCGCCGGCCTAGCCGCTTCTGCGGCCGCATGCGCGGGCGCGGCGGCCGCCAGTGCCAGGCCAGCGGCCGCTATCAGGGAAGGAAATGGCGTCATCATCAGAAGGTGTAGTTCACGCGTACGTTGTAGGCGCGGCCGATCGGCTTGGCGATGTTTTGCGCGAAGACCACGCGCGAACTGAGGCGCTGGTTCGACAGCGGCGGGTCGACATCGAGCAGGTTGTTCACGCCAAACGTGAACTTGAGCCGCTTGTTCCAGGCGTAGTTGGCGGTCAGGTTGTACAGGATGTAGGGCTCGATTTCGTTGTAGAAGGGCTGGCCCGGTTTCTGGCTCGGCAAGGCGTTGGTGTCGATGTAGCTCGAGGTGTAGGACTGCGTCAGCTGGGTGCCGAAGCCGCCCCGGCTCCACGACAGGCGCAGGTTGTGCTTCCACTTGAAGACGTAGGTGTTGGCGGAGGTGGCGCCGGTCGAGAGCGCGCCGGGTTTGCCGACGCTGTCGATCCAGTCGCCGCCTTCTTCGTTCTGGCCTTCGTATTTGTTGACGTAGGTGCCGTCGAAGGACATGCCGAAGCGCCCCATGCTGGCGGTCGGGAGGGTGTAGCTCAGGCTGGCGTCGATGCCCTGGGTGCGCAGGCCGCCCATGTTCAGGCGCGTCTTGGTGATGTAGGCCAGGGTGCCGTCGGCATTGCGTACGAACAGATTGTTGTATTTGTTGACGTCGCCGAAGATCGTGTCTTCTGAAATCTGCGCGATCGTGCCTGTCATCTCGACGTTCCAGAAGTCGAGCGAGGCAACCAGGTTCTTGACCGGTTCGATGACGATGCCGGCGGTGAAGGTCTTGGATTTTTCCGGTTCGAGGTCGGGATTGGCGCCGGTCAGCACGGTCAGGGTGCTGCCGCAGACCTTGGCGGCGTCCAGGTTCAGGCCCGCGTATTTCGGGTCGGCGGTGAGGGTGCCGGTGCCGCTCACGCCGGGCGTGCCGCTCGGGCACAGCAGCGGGTCATCCCACTTGGAGGTGGATGGCACGCGCGTTTGCGGGGTGCCGTACAGCTCGGGCAGGGTCGGGGCGCGAAAACCCGTGCTGGCGGTGGCGCGCAGCATCAGGGCCATGGATGGCTCGTAGCGCACGCTGGCCTTGGGGTTGAAGGTGGTGCCGAAGTCGCTGAAGCGGTCGGCGCGCACGGCCAGGTTCAGGTTGAGCTGCTTGGTGAACGGCGCGTCCAGTTCCAGGTAGGTGCCGAGCACGGTGCGCGCGCCATGCGGGTAGCGGTTGGGCGTGCCGGAGACTTTGTAGACCACCGCGTCGCCAATGTCGCCGGAGGCGTCACGGTAGGTTTCGCGGTGCAGGTCGGCGCCGACGGCGAGCGCCAGCGCGCCGCCGCCCAGGGTCGTCAGTTCGCGGTTCAGGGTCAGGTCGGGGCCGTAGTAGTGGACTTCGGCGCGACGGTTGACCAGGCCGTCGGCGGAGATGCTTTCCAGGTAGGCCTGGCCGGCTGCGTCCTGCGGTCCGAAGGGGTTGAGCACGCCGTCGGCCACGCCCTTGTACAGCGCGGGCGTGCGCAGGTAGCCGCTCAGGAATTTGACGGTGCGCTTGCTGTAGGCGTAGTTAAAGCCGGCCTTGTAGTCCCAGCCCTTGAACTGGCCTTCTTCGGTGAGCACCAGGCGGTGGCTGTTCTGGCGGTCGTCGGTGATGGCCGGGCCGAGTTCGTCAAGGCTCCAGGTGAGCGCGAGGTCGGTGCCGTTCAGGCCGGCCACGGCGGGCACGCCGCCCGCACCTCCTGGATACCATTTGCTGGCCTTGGTGATCATCAGCGGTTTGCGCAGGCCGGGGTTGAGCTTGTCGTAGTCGGTCTGGGCGCCGAATGGCTGCGGCGGATTGAGGGCGTCGATGTAGGATTCGGAACTGAGCAGCTCGACCGTGAGCATGTTGCCGTCGCCATGGCGCAGGCTGCCCTTGGTCAGCAGGGTGGTTTGCTTGTTGTCGGCCAGCAGTTGCGGATACAGGTTCGGGTCGAGCACGCAGGTCTTGCTGCCGGCGCCGCCCGGCTTGGTCGAGGCGATGGTGTACTGGCCCTGGTACGGGGCGACGCAGCCGGCGCCGAAATACGGGTTGCCGGTGACGCTGGTCGGCTTGCCGTTGGCGTAGACGGTGTAGTTGGCCGGCGCCGACGAGGAACCGGAGGTGTTGCTGGTAAACGCCGTGCCGCCGAGGCGGGCGATGTCGTCCGGGTCGCTGATGTTGGGGCGGTCGCGCTGCATCAGGGCGCTGCGTTTCTGGGTGTCGAAGGCGGCGTAGACGTTCCAGCCATCCTTGGCCAGGTCGCCGGTGCCGCTGGTCAGGCTGAAGCGGCGCTGCTCGCCGCCGCCGCTGCGTTCGGGCGCCATGACGCTGGCGCTGGCCGTGGTGTCGGCAATGGCCCGCTTGGTGATGAAGTTGACCACGCCGGCAATCGCATCGGTGCCGTAGATGGCCGAGGCGCCGTCGCGCAGCACTTCGACCCGTTCGATGGCGCTCATGGGAATGACGTCGACGTTGATCGCGCTGTCGCCAATGGCTTCGTTGGCCAGGCGGCGGCCGTTGAGCAGGAGCAGGGTGCGGTTGGTGTTCAGGCCGCGCATATTGATCATGGTGCCGCCGCCACCGCCGCCGACCGGTTCGTTGGTCGCGCCGGCGGTGAGCGAGGTGGCCACTTCGGACATCGTGGTCAGGCCGCGGTTGACCAGGTCGTCGGCCTTGATGGTGGTCAGGGGCAGGGCGTTTTCGCTGGCCAGGCGCTTGATGGAGGAACCGGTGACTTCGATCCGGGTCATGCCGCCGTCGCCCTGCTGGGCCGAGGCCTGGTTCATCAGGGTCAGGACCGCGATGGCGATGGAGGAAAGCAGTAGCTTCGGTTGCGGGAACCGGGGTGGTGTGGGCACGGCGTGTCTCCTGATTAGAATTGCTTTTATGGTTAGGCCAATTTTAGTTTGGCCTGACCAATTAATCAAGGTGGACTTGCCAATATCGCCATCATGCCAGTTCGCGCCTGTTGCCTGAGCCGCTTATGCGATCATTTTCCCCGCTACCCCGTCGTTCCCGCCAAGGGGGCCGCCCAGGCCGGGAACGACGAGGGTGGTGGATAGAATGATGATGATGACGACGGCGGATAGGGCGAGTTAGTGGCGCTTCCCGGACCGGGTTGCCGGGGCCGGGATGTCAGATGCAGGATGCGATTAAGGACGGGCGTAACAACCGCGCCCCCGCGAACTACCCCCGCGAAAACGTCCTTGTCACGCGCTCCAGGTGTGCACGCATGGCCTGGCGCGCGCCGGCCACATCGTGCGAGGCGATCGCTTCGAGAATCTTGCGGTGGTCGGTCAAGGTGGTCACGCGCAAATCCTCGGTCTGGAAGTGTTCCTTGAGCTTGTGCCACAAGCTGCCGCGCTGGTTCCACAGATAATCGACCACCCCGACCAGCGCCGTATTGCCCGTGGCGCGTGCGATCGCCAGGTGAAAATTGCGGTCGGCCTGCTCGTTGCTGGCGCGGTCCTCGTGATGGTGTTCCATCTCCAGCACCGCCGTCAAAATCGCGTCGATGGCCGAATCGGTGGCCATCTTGGCCGCCAGCGCCGCCACTTCGGACTCGATCATGCGGCGCGCGGCCAGCACTTCGAACGGGCCTGGCCCGACCTCGGGCACATCGGATTGCGCCGTGGCTTGCTCGCTGACATACACGCCCGAGCCGCCGCGCACTTCGACAATGCCGCTCAGTTCGAGCACGATCAGCGCTTCGCGCAGCGAGGCCCGGCTCACGCTCAGCTTGGCGGCCAGGTCGCGCTCGGCCGGCAGGCGCTCGCCGGCCTTGATGCTCTCGTCGCGGATCAGGGCCTGGATGCGGGTCGCTACGACCCGGTACAGGCGCGGCTCAGCCGAGGTCGATTCTTGCGGCGCAGAGGGTTTCTTCATTGATTATGTGGATCCGGGGTAAGGCGTGAGGGGGGTGTGTACATGCTCGCCTGATTTTAGTTTGGTATGGCCAATGTTGCAAGGCTCCCCCTCCGGTGCGCTACCAGTTCGATTCCCGCTCCGGTGTCGATGAAATGTGGTGGATCGACAAATCGGCGCCCTGGAATTCCTGCTCCGGGTCGAGCCGCAAGCCCATGGTCTTTTTCAGCACGCCATACACCAGGTAGCCGCCGGCGAGCGCGATGGCCACGCCCAGCGCGGTGCCGGCCAGTTGCGACATGAAGGCCACCCCGCCCATGCCGCCCAGGCTTTTCAGCCCGAAGATGCCGGCCGCGATGCCGCCCCAGGTGCCGCACAGGCCGTGCAGCGGCCACACGCCGAGCACGTCGTCGATCTTCCAGCGGTTTTGCGTCAGGGTGAACATGGCCACGAAAATCGCGCCGGCAATGGCGCCGGTGGCCAGCGCGCCGAGCGGATGCATCAGGTCCGAGCCGGCGCACACGGCCACCAGCCCGGCCAGCGGGCCGTTGTAGGTAAAGCCCGGATCGTTCTTGCCGAGCACCAGCGCGGCCAGGGTGCCGCCGACCATGGCCATGAGCGAGTTGACGGCGACCAGGCCATTCATCTTGTCGAGCGTTTGCGCACTCATGACGTTAAAGCCGAACCAGCCCACCGCCAGGATCCAGGCGCCCAGCGCGAGAAAGGGAATCGAGGAGGGCGGATGGGCGGCGATGGCGCCGTTGCGCCCGTAACGCCCGCGGCGCGCACCGAGCAGCAGCACGGCGGGCAGGGCGATCCAGCCGCCCACGGCATGCACCACGACCGAGCCGGCAAAGTCGTGGAACCCGGCGCCGAAGGCGAGTTTCAGCGCCGCCTGGATGCCGAAGCGCTCGTTCCAGGCAATGCCTTCGAACAGGGGGTAAACGAAGCCGACCAGCAAGGCGGTGGCGATCAGTTGGGGATGGAACTTGGCGCGCTCGGCAATGCCGCCCGAGACAATCGCCGGAATGGCGGCGGCGAAGGTGAGCAAGAAGAAGAATTTGACCAGCTCGTAGCCGTTGCGCTCGGCCAGCACGTCGGCGCTGGCGAAAAAATCGACGCCGTAGGAAATGCCGTAGCCGATGAAAAAATAGGCAATCGTCGAGACGGCAAAGTCGGCCAGGATCTTGACCAGGGCGTTGACCTGGTTCTTTTTCCTCACCGTGCCCAGTTCGAGAAAGGCGAAGCCGGCGTGCATCGCCAGGATCATGATGGCGCCGAGCAAGATAAACAGCGCGTCGGCGGCGTGGTTGGTTCCGTTCATTGGACGATTCCCGATAAAGGTGCATGGAAGTATTGACGTCCTTGAAGTAAGCAATAATCGTTCCATTTTGGTGCGTCGATCCAAGTGCTTGATTTTGAAGCGGAAAAGATCGTGCGGGCGCGGCTGGAGGCGAGCGCTGCACCACGGCGGCGCATCCGTTTTGGTGCAGGGCTCAGCGGCGCGTATCGTGGCAGCGCAGCAGGCGGTCGAACTGGGCGGCGGTGAGCGGCCGCGAAAACAGGTAGCCCTGGCCGAAGTCGCAACCGGCGCCGGTCAGCAGGTCGCGCTGTTCCTGCGTTTCGACGCCCTCGGCGATGACTTTGATGCCGAGCTTGTGGCCCATGACGACGATCGCTTCGCACAAGGCCAGGTCGTCCGAGCCGGCCACCATCTTGAGCACGAAGGACTGGTCGATCTTCAGATAGTCGATGTGGAATTTTTTCAGGTAGGACAAGGAGGAATAGCCGGTGCCGAAGTCGTCGAGCGACATCTGGATGCCGCTTTCGCGAAACGACAGCAGTTGTTCGTGGATGCTGTGGGTCGATTCCATGAGCATGCCTTCGGTAATTTCGACCACGATTTCGGTGCCGGCGTAGCGCCCCAGCACCGGATGGCTGCGCAGATGCGGCGCATGCAAGGGTTGCCCGTTGCCGCATGACTGGCGGCGGAACTGGGCCGGCGACATGTTGACGCTGATCTGGAATTCCGGATCGATGTTGCCGCGCCAGCGCATGGCCTGGTGGAACGCTTGCTGGAACACCCACTCGCCGATGCCGACGATGAGGCCCGATTCCTCGGCCAGCGGGATGAATTCGGCCGGGCTGACGGCGCCGCGCAGCGGATGCTCCCAGCGCAGCAGCGCTTCGGCCTTGCGGATGCGTCCGCTGGAAAGGTCGACGATGGGCTGGTACAGCACCCGCAACTGGCCCTGCGCGAGCGCGGCGCGCAGGTCGTTCAGGGTGCGCATCTTGTTCTGCGCGGCACGCTGCATGGCCGGCATGAAGTAGCTGAACTGGTTGCGCCCGTGATTCTTGGCTGCGTACATGGCCTGGTCGGCGTTCTTGAGCAAGGTGTCGACGTCGCTGGCGTCGTGCGGGAACAGGGTGATGCCGATCGAGCCGGACAGGTACAGCGTTTCGACCCCGATGACGAAGGGTTTGGCGAGCGCGGCGAGCATGGCGTGGGCGACCCGCTCGACGCTGTCGAGGTCGTCGAGCTCGCCGAGGATGACGGTGAATTCGTCGCCGCCCAAACGCGCCACCGTGTCGGCCTGGCGGATGCAGGACGACAGGCGCGCCGCCACCTCGCGCAGCAGCTTGTCGCCGGTATCGTGGCCGAGGGTGTCGTTGACTTCCTTGAAGTGGTCGATGTCGATGAACATCAGCGCCAGCGGCAGGTTGGAGCGGTGCGATTTGCGCAGTTCGTGCGTGAGCCGGTCGTGGAACATGCTGCGGTTGGGCAAGCCGGTGAGGAAGTCGAAGTTGGCCTGGCGCCAGATGGTGTCTTCCGCCAGTTTCTGGTCGGTGATGCCGGAAAACATATTCACGCGGAACTTCACCTGGCCGCGTTCGTCGTAGATGGTGTCGATGCGCAGCCATTCGGCGCATTCGTCGCCGTTCTTGTGACGCGTCCACACCCGGCCCTGCGCGTGGCCCGATTTTTCCAGGCGCTGCAGCAATTCGCCGTTGTGCTCCCGGCCCAGCACGCCCGCCAGCAGCATGCGGGCCGGCTGGCCGATCAGCTCCGGCTCGGCGTAGCCGGAGAGGCGGATAAACGCGGGATTGACGGCGACGATGCGCTCGTCCGGCGCGGTGATCATGATCGCTTCGCCGATGGCCTCGTACACCATGGCCGACAGGTTCAACGCGCGCTCGGCCTTTTTCCATTCGCTGATGTCGGTGGAAATGCCGATCACGCCGATCAGGCGGCCCTGGTCGTCGCGGATCGGCGAGTCGGTCACGTGCATGGGGAAGGTGGTGCCGTCGCGGTTACGCACCAGGAATTCGCCCGACCAGCTGCAGCCGGCCTGTAACCGGGCCATGATCTGGGCGGCGCGTTCGGCCGAGGTCTCGGCCGGCACCAGGTCGACGATGTTGCGGCCCATTGCCTCGGCGGCCGCCCAGCCGTAGAGCTTTTCGGCGAACGGGTTCCAGTACAGGATAGTGCCGGCCACGTCGGTGGCGATGACGGCTTGCTCGACCGAGGCCAGCAGGCTGGCCTGGAACTGGATCTGGCGTTCGCAGCGTTTGAGCGTGGTGATGTTGTCGTGCACCAGCACCACGGCCGGCGCGCCCTCATGGTCGAGCGCGCTGATCTTGAGGGAAAACCAGCGCGGCTCGTGCGGGGCGTCGCAGGGATAGTCGAAGGTGGCGCTGCGGCAGCGGCCGGCCAGGATGTCACGCACCAGGGAGGCGACTTGGGCGGCGTCGCTGCAGCCGCACAAGGCGGCGCGGTCGCACACATCGAGGTAGTTGATGCCTTCGCACACGCGCAGCGGATCGCCGTCGTTGGCGAGCGCGAAGTCGCGCCAGGCCTTGTTGGCCGACACGATCATGCCGCGCTGGTCGATCACGACAATGTGCTCCAGCAAGGCGTCGATCGTGATGGCGGAGAGGGAGTGGGATAGGGCCGCTAGCATCGTTGCATGGTGTTCCTGCGGGGAGAGGAGGAGCTCGCCCGAGTCCACCAAACATATAAGACACGCAGACTGCAAGAAAGTGCCTGTGTTGAGCCAAATTATTTCGCCAACGACGTATTGATGCCTCGGGCGCGGCGCTGGCGGCGACTGAATCAATTGATTGATGGAACGTACTAAGCGTAGCCTGTGTATAGTGCCCGCTGGACAATTCCATCAATCCCCATCCAGCGCCTGGATGTCGCCCGAGTTTCCCGATGAAGCAGTTTCGATTGCCCGGCGCCGCCGGCGCCCGCCACGCAAGACCACGGTGGCTGGCGCTGCTGGCCCTGTGCGCGGTGCATGTCGCGCAGGCGCAAGGCGCGCTGGCGCCGGATGCCCGTATGCCGGCTGCCGGTACGCCGCCCGCCATCACGCAGGCCGCCCGCAGCGCGGCGCCGCCCAAGCCGCTGCCGGAGGGCGACCTTGCCGTGCCCTCGGTCACGGTCGAAGGCGAGCGCCCGAGCAACCGCATCGACCGCCAGGTCTACGACATCAAGGCGGACGTGAGCACGAGCAACGGCTCGGCGGCGGATGCGCTGGGCAATGTGCCGTCGGTGACGGTCGATCCGGACGGCAGCGTCAGCCTGCGCGGCAACAACAATGTGCAGATCCTGATCGATGGCAAGCCCTCGGCCATGTTGCAGGGCGAGAACCGTGGTGCGGCGCTGGCCGCGATGGCCGCCGACGATATCGAATCGGTGGAAGTGATCAACAACCCGGGGGCGCAGTTCGGCAACGACGGCGGCGGCGGGCCGATCATCAACCTGGTAACGCGGCGCAACCGGCGCGCCGGCGGCATGGGCGTGGCCAACCTGAATGCGGGCACGGGCGGGCGCGCCAACGCGGCGCTGTCGGGCAGCTACAACCAGGGACGGTTCAGTTTCCAGGGCGGCCTCAACGTGCGCCATGACGGGCGCGATACGCGTGCCACGGTGGCGCGCGAGCGCATCGATCCGGTCAGCGGGGCAGTGCGGCGCAGCACCCAGGAATCGCGCGGGGAAGGGCTCAACGATGCGTTCGGCATCAATGGCGGCGTGGGCTACAACCTGGGCACGCGCAGCAAGCTGGCCGCGACGATCGCGTACAGCAAGCGCAGCAACGACCAGCACGGGCGCGACCACTATGCGAACCACAGCGCGACGGGCGAGCTGGACAGCGATGTCACGCGCACCAGCGAGCGCAGCGGCAGTAGCGGGAGCAATAGCTGGGGTGTGCGCGGCGAGCACAAGGGCGATGCCGACGGCGAACTGTTCAAGATGGATCTGCGCGTATCGTCGAGCAGCAACCGCAACGACAGCGCGTACGCGCATCGTTATGTCTACGACAGCGACGGCAGGCAGCGCGCGTTCAGCCGCCAGGGCAGCGGCACCCGCAACCGGATGACCGACTGGACCGGCGACTACGAGCGCCCGGTGGATGCGGCCATGCTCAAGCTCGGCTACAAACTGGCGCGCAATGCCGGCAGTGTTGACGCGCGCTACGTCAACATCGATGCGCTCACCATGGACGAGACCGATAACGCGGCGCGCAGCAACCGCTTCGAGCTCGACGAAACCACGGCCGCGCTGTACGGCTCGTGGCAGTGGCGGGTGGACGAACGCTGGGGCGTGCTGGGCGGCTTGCGGGCCGAATATACCCGGCTCGATATCCGGCAATTGACGGCGCGCACGGCAGCGCGCAACGACTACCTGAGCACGATTCCGAGCTTCTTTATCAGTTACAAGGCATCCGACCAGAGCACCGTGCGGCTGTCTTATGCGCATCGCATCGAGCGTCCGGCGGCGGGGGACCTCAATCCCTTCGTGGTGTACCGGGATGAGCTCAATGTATCGTCGGGCAATCCGGGATTGCTGCCGTCGGAGACCGATTCGCTCGAGCTCGGCCTCGATACCACCCTGGGGCTGGTAGCGACCAACCTGCGCGCGTTTTTGCGCAAGGAACACGATCTGATCTCCGAGCGGCGCTATTTTATCGGCGACAACGTGCTCCTGACCACGCGCGACAACGGTGGCAGTCGTCAGTCGGGCGGGCTGGAGTTCAGCCTGGGCGGGAAGGTCGGCAAGACCTTGTCGCTGAGCACCAGCGGGAATGTGGGGTATAGCGAGCAGACGTACCTGAACAGCGGCGGGGCGGTGGTGCGGCGCTCGGCCACCTCGCTCAACGTGCGCGGGCGCATCAATTATCAGGTGAGTGCGGCGGATCAGTTGCAGGTGGTGCTCAACAGGCAGGGCAAGACCTTGATCGGGCAAGGCGTTCGGGAGCCGAATGCGACGCTCAATCTCAGCTTCCGGCACAGCCTGACGCCGCGCCTGAATGTGGTGCTGAACGTGACGGATGTATTCGATTCGAACAAGACCCAGACGCGGATCGACAGCGACATCCTGCGCGAAAGCAGCCTGCGGCGCTACGATGGGCGGCTGGTCTATGTGGGATTGTCGTACCGGCTGGGCGGGGTGACGCCGGGCGCGCGCCGTCCCGGCGCCTGACACCGGGGTGGGGTTATTTTGGGGCGCTCAGGCAGGTTTTCATGAACGCCTTGCGCTCGTCGCCCTTTTTACCCGCCGCATCGGCATTGCAGGTCTTCATTTTGTTCTGCTGCGGCGTGGCGGCCGGGGCCGCCGGCTTGGCGCTCAGGCATTCCTTCATGAAGGCTTTGCGCTCGTCGCCCTTTTTTCCACTGGCGTCGGCGTTGCAGCTCACCATCTTGTTCTGCTGCGCCGACTTGGCCGCCGGCGCCGCTGTCTCTGGCGCAGCGAAGGCGGCACTGGTGAAGGCCAGCAGGGCGCAGCTCATCAACATCTTGTTCATCATGATTGTCCTCAGGTTGTTGGATTGTTCCGACTTGCAACAAGATAAATATACGTCAGATGCCATGCTCGCCGCGACTTTTTCTTGCGCCCGGCGCTTTTTGGGGTGCTTCCAACTGTCCATGATTTGAAGCGGTATAATTGATTTTTCACGGTTCACAAGCGGTTCAACATGAAGGGTGACGCCATGAATGAACTTTCTACCGATCACGATACGGTGCGCTCCGACGACACCGGCGCCTACCGCAGCGGCGTGGCCGCGCGCCTGGCAGGCTTGCCCGTCGAAACCTTGCGGGTGTGGGAGCGACGTTATGGCGTGTCGACGCCGCAACGTTCGGCGCGTGGGCAACGTTTGTATTCGAGCGCCCAGGTGCGCAGGCTGAGCCTGATCAAGCAGTTGGTCGACCAGGGCCATCCGATCGGCGCCATGGCCCATTTGCCGCTGGAACAGCTCCAGCACCTGGCCGAGCCTTTGGAAACCGATGCCGGGACCAGCGGCCCGATCCGGGTGGCGGTGGTGGGCGCGGGACTGGCGCGCCAGTTGACCGCCGGCGGGCGCGAGCTGCTCACGCTCGATGTGCGCCATTCCTGCGCCCGGCTGGACGAGGCGCCTGTCGCCTTGCGCGGCGTCGGCGCCGACGTGCTGCTGATCGAATTGTCGGAACTGGACGATGCGGCCCTGCCGCTGGTGGCGGCGGCGCGCCTGGCGTGCGGCACGCCGGCGGTGGTGGTGCTGTACCGCTTTTGCGCCAGCGCCACGATCCGCCACCTGCGCGCGCTCGGTTGCCTGGTGGCGCGCGCGCCGTCCGACATGGCCGAGGTAGCATTGCTGTGCCAGGTGGCCTTGCCGTCCCGGCGCGCGCCTCTGGCCGCGCCGCCCCGCGCGCCGCTGGTGCAGCGCGCCGAGGCAGTGGCGCCGCGCCGGCTGGACGAGCAGGCGCTGGCGGCCTTGGCGGCGGCCAGCAACAGCGTGATCTGCGAATGTCCGCGTCACCTGGCCGAGATTTTGCTGATGATCGGCAGTTTTGAGCGTTACAGTATGCAGTGCGGATCGCGCAATCCGGGCGACGCGGCCTTGCACCAGGAGTTGGGGCAGGCCGCGGCGCAAGCGCGCGCCTTGCTGGAACATGCATTGGAACGGCTGGCGCGGGCCGAAGGCTTGCCGCTGCCGGATGGGCTGGCGTGAGCCGGGCCGCCATTTTTATCTTTTTAAACAGGAATTGAGCATGTCGAACGGACTGACTACCGAATACCAACCCAGCACCGTGACGGTGTCGGAGCGCATCCGCGCGCGCCTGGTCGCCAGCAAGACGCGCTTCCACGCCAACGACAATATCGCGCGTTTCATCGAGCCGGGCGAACTCGACGAGCTGCTCGACGAGGTCAGCGCCAAGTTGCAAGGCGTGCTCGAGAGCCTGGTGATCGATACCGTCAGCGACCACAACACCCAGGATACCGGGCGCCGCGTGGCCAAGATGTTCATCAACGAAGTGTTCGGCGGCCGTTATGTGCCGATGCCGCCGGTCACCGAGTTTCCCAACGCATCGCATCTGAACGAGCTGATGATTATTGGCCCGATCACAGTGCGCAGCGCTTGTTCGCACCACCTGTGCCCGGTGATCGGCAAGGTCTGGATCGGGGTGATGCCGAACGAGCATTCGGCGCTGATCGGCTTGTCGAAGTACGCGCGCATCGCTAACTGGATCATGAGCCGTCCGCAGATCCAGGAAGAAGCCGTGGTGCAACTGGCTGACTTGTTGCAGGAAAAAATGCAGCCGGACGGGCTGGCTGTTGTGATGGAAGCGGACCATTTTTGCATGCAGTGGCGCGGCGTGAAGGATATGGATGCGAAAATGATCAACAGCGTCATGCACGGTTCGTTCTTGAAAGATCCGGCGCTGCGGCGCGAGTTTTTGTCCCTGATTAAACGCTGATCTTCGGAGAATCACACCATGCTCGTCCGTCTCCTGTACGCCAGCCGCGCCATTGCTTCGCCGCAGCCCGATACGATCCACGACATCATGTGCCAGTCGCACGCGCACAATCCCGCCCAGGGCATCACGGGCATCCTGTGCCACAGCGAGCACGTCTATATGCAGGTGCTCGAAGGCGGGCGCGAGGCGGTCAACGGGCTGTACGCGAAAATCGTGCGCGATCCGCGCCACACCGATGTGGTGCTGCTGCACTATGAAGAAATCAACGAGCGGCGCTACGCCGGCTGGACCATGGGTAAGGCCAACCTGGCGCGCATCAATCCGTCGACCCTGCTGCGTTTTTCTGACTTGCCGGGATTGAACCCGCATGCCATGTCGGGCAAGAATTCGCTGGCGCTGATCGACGAACTGATGGCCAGCGCGTCGGTGGTCGGCCACCCGTAAGGCAAGGCCGGCCAGCCGCGCCGGGATTGCGGTCCGGATTATCGTGGCCGAAGGCGACGGTCCCATCCATCAGTTACGCGACCTTGATCTGCACCCTGCGCGGTTGCGCGTGCGCCGTTTTCGGAATGCGGATCTTGAGTACCCCGTGGGTCAGTTCCGCGCTGGCCTGTTCGCCATCGAGCTCCTTCGAGAGCGCAAACGTGCGCTGGTATTGCTGGTGCTTGACCTCGGCGTAGCGCGATTCCATTCCTTCCGGTACATCCAGCGAGACGG
This sequence comes from Massilia rubra, assembly GCF_011682065.1. Taxonomy (GTDB): domain Bacteria; phylum Pseudomonadota; class Gammaproteobacteria; order Burkholderiales; family Burkholderiaceae_D; genus Telluria_A; species Telluria_A rubra. The sequence goes on from NZ_VUYU01000005.1 coordinate 321,973, forward strand.
CGCCGTTGATGGTGAGGCTGTTCGTTTCCAGCCGCAGGTCGAGCTTGTCCTTGGACACACCCGGCATGTCGGCCAACAGCGTGATGCCGTTGGCGTCTTCGATCACGTCCACCGGCGGTATCAGGATGCCGGTGCGGGCCGCGATGCCGCCGGCCTGGTCCGTGGAGCGGGTTCTGGTCATCTGGCCGGCGCCGCCGCCCGCCGCCGTACCGCCCTGGTCGCTGGCGGAACTGGCGGACTGGCCGCCGGCATCAGCAGCGCCGCCTGTACCGGCGCTAGGCATCTCATCGCCGCCTACCTCGCTGCCAGCGCCGCTGCCGGAGTCCGCGCTGCCGCCGCCGACATTGCCGGTATTGCCCGCGCTGCCGGCAATGGCGGCATCTGAGGGATCACCCATCGGCCCCGGATTGCCCGCCTGGCTGGCCGTACCTGCCGCGCTTGCGGCGCCGCTGTGTTCTTCGCTGTGTTCATTCTCGTTGCTCGTCATGGTGCGCTCTCCTGTTCAGTGAACTGAAATACGGCGCGGCTGCGTTGCCTCGCGGCGCGCCACGGTGACGTGCAGCACGCCATCGCGATACTGTGCCGACACCGATTCGGGGTCGATGTCGTCCGGCAGGCTGACCACCCGCTTGAAGCGGCCGGCGAAGCGTTCGTTGATCTGGACCGTGGCTTGCTGCTGCGCGCTCGACAGATCGTCGGCTCGCTCGCCGGCGATGATCAGCACCCCGTGTTCGAGCTGGACGTCGATCGATGCCGGGTCGAGCCCGGGCACGAACGCGTACATCTCGACGCTGTGCGGCGTACTGCCGACATTGAGCGCCGGAAAGCCACCACGGCCCAGCCCGCGAATGCTGGGGCCGAGGTCGAGGGATTGCTCGATTTCGCGCTGGAGGCGGTCCAATTCGGCGAACACATCGCCTGGAAACATGGATCGATACATCATCATGGTGTTCTCCCGTTTAGCTGATTAGCTGATGGGAGTTTGACCGGGTGCGGCGGGAGTGGTTCGCCAGCGCCGCCTGGCGCGGCCGTCCGGCGCACGGTGTTTGAGATAGATCAAAGATGCGCGCAGGGCGCGGCCAGCCTTATGCGGCCTGCAGTTCGTGGTACAGCGCCAGCATTTCCTGGCTCAGCTTGTGACGCGGGTCGAGGTGGATCATGGGCAGGTTGCGGTCGTGCGATTCGCGGATGCGGATCGAACTCGACAGCTTGTTGGCGAGCACCGGCAAGCCTTCCGCGCTCAGTTCGTTCACCAGGCGCTGCGGCAGCAGGGCGCGCGCCTGGAACTGGTTCACGACGATGCCTTCGATCGCAAGCGCGGGATTGTGGTCGGCCTTGATCTCGGCCACGTTGGCCACCAGGGTGTAGAGCGCCTGGCGCGAGAAATCGTCGCAATCGAAGGGGATCAGGCAGCGGTCGGCGGCAATCAGGGCCGACTGGGTGAAGAAGTTGTAGGCGGGCGGGGTGTCGACAAAGATGTCATCGAAGTCCTTGGCCAGTTCGTTCAGGGTATCGCGCAGCTTGTAGATTTTGTGGCGCGATTCGAGCTTGGCCTGCAAGTCGCCCAGTTCCGGGTGCGAGACCATGATCGACAAATTGGCGAACGGGGTGGGATGGACGAAGTCGCCGGCCGGTTTGGGGAAGACGATGAAGTTGAGCATCTGCTCGAAGTAGGCGCCCATGGTCGGGGCTACCTCGTTCATGGCCGCGCCGAGCAGGTAGCGGCTGGCGTTGCACTGCGGATCGAGGTCGATCAGCAGGGTTTTCTTGCCCTCATGGGCCGCGATGGCTGCCAGGTTGACCGCAATCGTCGATTTTCCGACGCCACCCTTCTGGTTGAAAATCACACGTTTCATCTGCCGGCCCCGGGAAAGTGATTGATTTTTCAATACTAGCATGCTGCGATGCAGCAAAGGGCGTTGGCGACGGCGCTTGTGCGCTTGATGCGACGTTCGGTCGCAGGCAAGCGCCAGCCGGGCGCGTGGCGCGGCTGGCGTGGGGGATCAGTCTTCCAGCAGGCTGCGCAGCATCCAGGCGTACTTTTCGTGCGTCTGCATGCGCTGGGTCAGCAGGTCGCAGGTTGGCTGGTCGTTGGCTTTTTCGGCCACGCTGAACAGGGCGCGCGCGGTACGCACCACGGTGGCCTGGCCTTCCATCAGGTCGCGGATCATTTCCTTGGCGTTCGGCGTGCCGCTGGTCGGGGTGATCGAGGTCAGCGCGGCGAATTGCTGATAGGAACCCGGCGCCAGCTCACCCAGCGCGCGGATGCGCTCGGCGATCAGGTCGACCGCCAGCCACTGCTCGTTGTACAAGGTCATGAACATGGTGTGCAGGGTCTGGAACATCGGACCGGTCACGTTCCAGTGGTACTGATGGGTTTTCAGGTACAGGGTGTAGCTGTCGGCGAGCAGGCGCGACAGGCCTTCGACGACTTGCTTGCGGTCGTCGTCGGCAATGCCGAGGTCGACCATGGGGGCTTGCGAGGTTTTGCTGTTCATGAGTGCATGCTCCTGTATGAAGTAATGAATGGAAAACGGTGAGGAATATAAGCGATTTCAGGCCGGCGCGTGCGCCTCGGCGTGGATCTGGCCGACGATCTCGTAGGAGTGCAGGCGCGCCTCGTGATCGAACACTTGCGAGGTGATCATCAGCTCGTCGGCGCCGGTGCGTTCTATGAACTGCTGCAACTGGCGCTCGACCGTGTGCGGCGCACCGATGGCCGAGCACGACAGCACCTGGTCGAGCATGGCGCGTTCTTGCGGGCCGAGGGCGTCGAGGTAGCCGGACACGGGCGGTTGCAAGCGTCCCGGACGGCCGCTGCGCAGGTTCACGAACGCTTGCTGCATCGAGGTCGCCAGCAGCGCGGCTTGCTCGTCGGTATCGGCGGCGAAGACGTTAAAGCCGAGCATGACGTAGGGCTTGTCGAGCTGGGCCGACGGGCGGAACTGGGCGCGGTACAAGTCCACGGCCTGCATCATCTGGGCCGGCGCGAAGTGCGAAGCGAAGGCATACGGCAGGCCGAGGTGGGCGGCCAGCTGGGCGCCGAACAGGCTCGAACCGAGGATCCAGACCGGCACCTTCAGGCCCGCGCCGGGCACGGCCATGACCGGGCGGCGTGAATTTTCCGCGAAATAATCCATCAGCTCGACCACGTCTTGCGGGAATTCGTCGGCGTCGGACTGCAGGTTGCGGCGCATGGCGCGCGCGGTGGCCTGGTCCGAGCCGGGCGCGCGCCCCAGGCCGAGGTCGATGCGGCCGGGATAGAGCGACTCGAGCGTGCCGAATTGTTCGGCGATGACCAGCGGAGAATGATTCGGCAGCATCACGCCGCCGGCGCCGACCCGGATGGTGGCGGTGCCGCCGGCCACGTAGCCGAGCAGCACGGCGGTGGCGGCGCTGGCGATGCCGGGCATGCCGTGGTGTTCGGCCAGCCAGTAGCGCTTAAAGCCCCAGCGTTCGGCATGCTGCGCCAGGTCGAGCGTGTTCTGGAAAGAAACGCGCGCGGTGCTGCCTTGGGTGATCGGGGACAGGTCGAGTACGGAAAAGGGGATCATTGTCGGTGCCTTGGGTCGGTAAGGGGGCGGCGCGGCCTCTGATTGTGCAGCGCGGTCTTACCCACATGGGGACGGGCGCGCCGTTTAAAAGGCGTTTTGTCCACATGTGACCAGGCAATTGAATCAGGCAATTCATGCAGCCGGTGGCGGATACCGACGCTGTTTATGGCAGGCGTCGCCGGGCCGGGGAGCGGCCCGGCAGGGCGCCGCGCTCGCCCGTGGCGCCGCCCATGCCGTCGAGGCGGAACACGCCGACCACCTGCGACAGGCGCGCGGCCTGGTCCTGCATGCTCTCGGCGGCCGCGGCCGCTTCTTCGACCAGCGCGGCGTTTTGCTGGGTCGCTGCGTCCATCTGGGCAATCGCCTGGTTAACCTGGGCGATGCCGGCGCTCTGCTCGTGGCTGGCGGCCGAAATTTCGGCCATGATGTCGGTCACCCGGCGTACGCTGGCTACCACATTGTCCATCGTGCCGCCGGCGTCCGCCACCAGCTTGTTGCCGACCGATACCTTCTCGACCGAATCGCCGATCAGGGTCTTGATTTCCTTGGCGGCCGCTGCGCTGCGCTGGGCCAGGTTACGCACTTCCGAGGCGACCACGGCAAACCCACGGCCCTGTTCGCCGGCGCGCGCCGCTTCCACCGCCGCGTTCAGCGCCAAGATATTCGTCTGGAAGGCGATGCCGTCGATCACGCTGATGATGTCGACAATTTTCCTCGACGAGTCGTTGATCGAGGCCATGGTGTCGACCACCTGGGCCACCACCGCGCCACCCTGCATGGCCACCTCGGACGCGGTGGCCGCCAGCTGGTTGGCCTGGCGCGCGTTGTCGGCGTTTTGCTTGACGGTGCCGGTCAGCTCTTCCATGGAGGCGGCGGTTTCTTCCAGCGAACTGGCTTGCTGTTCGGTGCGCGAGGACAGGTCGAGGTTGCCGGATGCGATCTGGCTCGATGCGGTGGCGATGGTGTCGGTCCCCATGCGCACCTGCATCACGATCTTGGCCAGGTCGTCGCGCATGGTGCGGATGCCGTGCAGCAGGCTGCTGCTGTCGTTGTGCTTGAGGTCGATATTGATGCTCAGGTCGCCCTCGGCGATGCTGCGCGCAATGCCGGCCGCGTAACCGGGTTCGCCGCCGAGCTGGCGCAGCAAGCCGCGTCCGATCAGCAGGCCGATGCCGAGCAGCACGCCAGCGAGCGCCAGCGCGCCCAGCGAGAAGCTGAGCAGGCGCGCGTGGATGGTGGCGTCGACGGTGTCGAGGTAGACGCCCGAGCCGACAATCCAGCCCCACGGCGCGAAGCCTTTGACGTACGACACTTTTTGCACCGGATTCTCGCTGCCCGGCTTGGGCCACATGTAAAACACGAAGCCGGCGCCGCTGGTTTTGACGGTCTCGGCGAATTCGGTAAAGAAGAACTTGCCGGTCGGGTCTTTGGTGCCGCTGCCGTCCGTATTGTCGAGTGCGGGCTTGATGGGGTGCATCAGGATCCTGGCGCTCTGGTCCTGGACCCAGAAGTATTCGGTCTTGCTGTAGCGCAGGGTCTTGATGGTGGCGAGGGCGCGCTTCTGGGCCTCGGCGGCCGGCATGCCGCCTTTTTCGGCCAGTTCATGATAGTAGGCGACGACCCCGTGCGCGGTCTCGACCGCCTGGCGCACATTGTTCTGGCGCTCTTCCAGGATCATGCGTTTTTCGGAAATGAGGAAGAGCGCGGTCAGGACCACGATGCCGATGATGCTGCTGATGATCAAGGTAGCGAGTTTCTTCGCAATGCTCATCGATTCGAGAAAGGCAATATTCATGGTGACGTCCTTGTGCGTGCGCTCTGCGAGCCGGTCTGTCCTGTGAAAGATAGCATGCGCAACGGGTTTTTGGGAGCTGTTTGGAAAGCCGCCGGGGCTGGCTGGCGACAGCGTGCGATTGCCGCCCTGCATCGCTGCAGGCGGCCAGCCGGGCTCGCGCGGATCACGCGAGCACGCCGCTGGCGGGCCTGGCGGGGAAGCCGGATCGGGCCGCCGTCAAGCCTGAATAAAGTACTTTCAGGAAAGGTTACTCCATAGAAAGTTGCCAGTCAAACATTGACTGGCGCCGGCCTGCGGAAAGTGCGCCGGCCCGCCTGAAAAGCAACACGCCGGATAGTTATCTCATCGATATCTGGAAATAATGTGTAATAGCAAGGTCATGCGGGTGTCACTCTGCCGTAACATTAGAGCAATATTATCTTTCTTGCCTGCAAGACAGGCCACGACCCTGATGATTTTTCAAGAAAGACCGCCATGCAGTATTGCCCGCCAACACCCCGCTGCACGCCCCTTGCCGCGCGCCTCCTGTTTGCCGCGCTGATGGGCGCGAGCCTGGCCGCCTGCGGCAACGACGACCCGGCGCCGGCCACGCCGGTCGCGCAAACGCCGGCGCCCGCGCCCGGCGCGGCCGATCCGTCGCGCGCCTGCAGCGCCAAGTCTGCCAGCATGCGTTGCGCCCCGTGAGCGCCGCTTTCCCTCGCGGGCACCTCGCGCCACCCGATAAAACCGACAAAAAATGACGATGACACCCACCAGCAGACGCGCGTTCTTGCGCCAGGCCGCCAAGGTCGGCGCTAGCGCCGCCGCGCTTTCCATGTTTCCGCCCGCGATCAGCCGGGCACTTGCGGTCGCGGCCAACAACCGCACCGGCACCATCCGGGATGTCGAGCATATCGTGATCCTGATGCAGGAAAACCGTTCCTTCGACCATTACTTCGGCACCCTGAAAGGGGTGCGCGGTTTCGGCGACCGCTTCCCGATCCCGCTGCCGGCCTCGAATGCAATGGGCAAGCACCGGGTCTGGTACCAGCTCAACGACAGCGTGCCGGCGGCGCCGCGCGTGATCGCGCCGTTCCACCTGAACACCCAGCAAAGCTTCAACGCCATGCGGGTGTCGGGCACGCCGCACAGCTGGCCGAACGCGCAGTACGCGTGGAACCACGGCATCATGGATACCTGGCCGACCCACAAGCAAAACCATTCGATGGGCTACTACAAGGAAGCCGATATTCCTTTCCAGTTCGCGCTGGCCAACGCGTTTACCATGTGCGACGCCTACCACTGCTCGTTCCAGGGCGGCACCAACCCGAACCGGGTGTACGCCTGGACCGGCGCCAACGACCCGCTCAAGCAGGGCCATGGCCCGGTGATCGGCAACAGCTATGACAGCGTCGAGCACGACCCGACCGGCGGCTACGCCTGGCTCACCTATCCGGAACGCTTGCAGGCGGCCGGCATCGGCTGGCAGGTGTACCAGAACATGGCCGACAACTTTACCGACAATCCGCTGGCCGGCTTCCGGCGCTTCCGCGATGCCTTCGCCAACCTGCCCGGGTCCGATCCGCAGTTGCGCGAACGGGGCATGAGCACGCGCGACCTCGACCAGCTCAAGCTCGACGTGCAGGGCAACAAGCTGCCGCAGGTGTCGTTCATCGTCGCCACGGCCGAAGGGTCGGAGCATCCCGGCCCGTCCAGCCCGGCGCAGGGCGCCGAGTACACCGCGGCCGTGCTGGACGCGCTGACCTCGAACACCGACGTCTGGAGCAAGACCGTGCTGTTCCTGATGTTCGATGAAAACGATGGCTTTTTCGACCACGTGCCGCCGCCTGCCGCGCCATCGTATGTGCAATGGAACAGCGACCCGAAGCAAGCGCTGCTGGCCGGCGCCTCGACCGTCAGCACCGTCGGCGAATATCATGAGATCGCTTCCACCGAAACCAGTGAAGCGGCGGCCCTCATGCACCGCCCGTACGGGCTCGGTCCGCGCGTGCCAATGTATGTGATTTCGCCGTGGAGCAAGGGCGGCTGGGTCAATTCGCAAGTGTTCGACCACACCTCGGTGATTCGGTTCATCGAAACCCGTTTCGGGGTGATGGAACCGACCATTACGCCGTGGCGCCGCGCCGTGTGCGGCGACCTGATGAGTGCCTTCAACTTCAAGGACCCGGACGGCGCCGCGTTTGCGACCGCCTTGCCGGACACCAAGGCGCTGGCCGCGCGCGCCCGCGCGCTGGGCGACACCAAGACCCCGGACCTGCCGCCCTTGCCCGAACTGCCGACCCAGGTGGCCGGCACGCGGCCCTCGCGCGCCTTGCCGTACGAGCTGCACGTGAGCGCGCGCGTGCATCCCGACAAGGTCGAGGTCGAACTGCTGTTCTCGAACACGGGCGCGGCCGCGGCGGTGTTCCATGTGTACGACCAGAACCAGCTGAACAAGCCGCCACGGCGCTACACGGTGGAAGCGGGCAAGGACTTGAACGGGGCCTGGGCGCTGGGCGAGCAGATGGGCAAGTACGACCTGTGGGTGCTGGGGCCGAACGGTTTTCACCGACACTTCAGCGGCACGGCGTCGCGCCAGGGGCCGCAGCCGGAAATCCAGGTGTGCTACGACATCGTCAACGGCGCCGTCTCGGCCAAGTTGCGCAACGACGGCGCGGTGGCGGCCACTTTTGTGCTCAAGGCTAACGCCTACTTCGATGCGCCGGCGTGGAATGTGACGGTGGCGGCCGGCGCCATATCGGAGCAAGCCTGGCCGCTGTGCGATTGCGGCAACTGGTACGACTTCAGCGTGCGCGTGACTGAACTGCCCGGCTACGTGCGGCGCTTTGCCGGCCGCGTGGAAACGGGCAAGGATGCGATCAGCGATCCGGCCATGGGCGGGCTGGCGCTGGCGGGGGATTAATCCGCGCCGGCTCGCTTGCTTGCCCACGCAAGCAGGAATGCCTCTGCAATGGGGCGGCAGGCCAGCCGGCGCTCACGGCGTCCGCTACGGCGCCGCCGAAAACGAACTATGCGAAGGGAACTTCTTCTTCATCCACTCGTCGTTCAGTTGCAGGGCGGTGACGATGTCGGCCGGCAGCGTATCGAGAATCTCCGGGTCGTCGCTCGGGGTATCGGCCAGCAGGCTGGCCAGGTGGATGATGGCGCCGAGTTTGCTGAACGGATGCGCCGCCATCGGGTCCGATGAGCATTCCAGCGCGCGCACGATCGGCACCGGAAAGTTCCAGCGCCGGCCCAGCTCGGCAGTAATTTCCCCTTCGCAAAACCCCAGCAAGCGCTGCTCGCGCTCCCAGCGTCCGCCCGGCAAATGCGGCTGCTGTTCGATTTCGGCGAACGCGCTCGGCTCGGCCTGGTAAATCAGCAGTTCGCCCAGGCGCACCATCATCCCGGCCAGCCAGGCATCCTGGCCGTCGTTGCCGAGGCCCGTCGAGAGCCACTTGGCGTAGCCGGCGCAAGCCATGCTGCTTTTCCAGAATTCATCGCTGTCGAGCCCTGGCAGGTCGGGAAACGATTCGGCGAAGCAAGCCGCCAGCGCCAGGGTGCGCACGTGCGCCATGCCGGTCATGGCGATGGCGTCGTCGAGCGAATTGACGCCGCGCGAGACGCCGAAGCGGGCGCTGTTGGCCAGCCGCATCAGCTTGGCGGTGAGCGATGGATCGCGCGCGATGATGGCGCTGATCGCCTTGGCCGAGGCATCTTCATCGTCCAGCGTCTTGATGAGCGCGTGGGCCACTTCGGAAATCACCGGGAGTTTGACGTTCTGAAAAAATGCGGAGAGTGCGGGCATGGGGCTTCCTTTTGAAGGTCAGTCGCGGCGTGAGGAAAGGGAGTGCGAACGGAACAGCGTGGACAGGACAAGGGCGTCGCCGCCGGGGTGTGCCGGGTGCGTCGGTTGATGAACGGCGGTGCGAAATCGGGCAGGCATGCTTCGGTGTTCCCCAGCTTGCGTTGATAATTCAGTCTACTCTGAGTAATGCCCCATGCAAACAGAATCCGTAGCGTCCAGGACATGCCGGCGCGGCGCGCGCAGGGGCGGCGCGCCGTTTCCTCTACGGGCGACTGGCGCGCCATGCGGCGTGCGTGGAAAAGCCGCTCCCGACGCTACTTGCCAAGGTGTTGTTTTAGCGTGCGCAAGGACCGGGCGCGCTGGCGTGCCGGTCACCACGGCCGCGCGCCAGCGTTGTGACATGGCGCGCCTGGCCCGATAATGGGGTGTCCGATGCTTCACGAAATTGACTATCGTCAATGCTGTCCGGGCGTCGCAGAGCAAGATTGAAGACTGGTCGGTCCCGTTCAATCACTCCGGAGGCAATTGCCATGACCCATTGGAACCCATCGTTCGCCGGCGCGCTCGCCGCCATGCTCGTGCCCGTCGTACTGGCCGGCTGCGGCGGCGCGGTACAGACGCCGGACAGGAAGCTGTCGCTGACCGTGTTGTCGAGCAAGCCGCACGAAGTGTCCGGCGGCGACGCCCGGATTGCCGTCAACGCGGCCCCGGATGCGCCCGGGAAGATGACATTCCTGCTCAATGGCCGGCCGATCGATCCGCCGATGGTGGCCGCCGGCACGCGCATGGAAGGGGTGGTGTCGGGCCTGGCCGACGGCGCCAATACGCTCGAGGTGCGCTACGCCGCCGATGGCGGCCGGGGTGCTTCGGCCGCGCTGGTGCTGACCAACCATCCGCTGAACGGTCCCATTTTCAGCGGCCCGCAGCAGCAGCCCTTCGTGTGCCGCACCCAGGAGTCGGGCCTGGGCCAGCCGCTGGTCGATAACCAGGACGGGGTCGGCCATCCGGTGTTCGACACGGTTGGCGGGCGCCCGATCGGCCACAGCAAGTCGTGCGCCATCAAGACCCAGATCCACTACTTCTATTTTAACGGCGAGGGCTTCAAGCCATTCGATGCCGCCACTGACTACGCCACGCCCCCGGCCGACCTGAAAACCGTCACGCTCCATGGCGCCAGCGTGCCGTATGTGGTGCGGGTCGAAGCGGGCACCATCAACCGTTTTGTGTACACCATCGCCATGCTGGCGCCGGTGGCGCAGGGCCAGGGTGCGGCGCCGGGCTTCGACAGCGCGTCCTGGAACCGCAAGCTGGTCTACTGGCTGCGCGGCGGCGTCGGCCTGGGCCACCAGCAGGGCACGGCGATCTGGTTCAGCAATGGCTTGCGCGGCATCGAGCGCCAGATTATTTCGCGCATCCTGGCGCAGGGCTATGCGGTGCTCAGTTCGTCCGGTAACGAAGCGGGCGTGCATTACAACATGCGCCTGGCCGAAGAAACCGCCATGATGAGCAAGGAGCGCTTCATCGAAGCGGTCGGCGTGCCCGCCTTCACGATCGGGATCGGCGGCTCGGGCGGGGCGGTGCAGCAGTATCTGTTCGCCCAAAACCGGCCGGGATTGCTGGACGCCGGCATTCCGGTGCAATCGTATCCGGACATGGTCACGCAAACCATCCCGGTGGCCGACTGCCCGCTGCTGGAGCAGTATTTCAACGGCGAGGTGGCGCGCGACCCGGCATCGACGTGGACAAGCTGGAGCCGGCGCGCGCTGATCGAAGGCTCGAACGCCAGCGATACGGTGGCCAATCCGGTCACCGGCAAACCCGGATCGACCGAATGCATCAACGGCTGGCAGGGCGCGGTGCCGACCGTGCTCAATCCCGTCTTCAAAGATCCGCGCTACGAGCTGGTGGCGCAAAATTACGGCTATCCGGCCGACGTCTTCGCCAAGGTCAAATGGACGCACTGGAATGACCTGGCCAATATCTATGGCACCGATGGCGACGGCCATGCCCCCAGCCCGGTCGATAACGTCGGCGTGCAGTACGGCCTTGGCGCGCTGGCGCAGGGACAGATCGGCAAGGATGAATTCTTGCGCATCAACGCCTGCGTGGGCAGCTGGAAGGAGCCGTCGCAGTTCGTCATGTGGGAGTCGGACAGCGATCCTTTCGACGCGCGCAACATGCAGCGCAGCGCAAGCTGCCGCGATCCGGGCGGCGTGCCGTCGCCACGGCGCATGGGCGACATGGCTGCCATGCACGCGGCCTATGCATCGGGCCACGTGTTTACAGGGCAGCGCCTGGATATTCCCATGATCGACGTGCGCCCGTACCTGGAGCCGTCGCTCAATATGCACAACGCGCGCCAGGCGTTTTCGGTGCGCGCGCGCCTGCTGGACGCCAACCACGCGGCGGCGAAGAACCAGGTGATCTGGTTCGCGGACGAGAAAGCCGATCAGAGTGCGCGCGCCCTCGATGCGCTGGCGGTGCTGGACCGTTACCTGAGCGACGGCGCAGCGCCCGCCGGCTTTACCGACCAGTGTTTCGATGCCAGCGGTGCGGTGATCGCCAGCGGACCGTCAAGCTGGGATGGGGTGTTGAACCAGCGGCCCAAGGGCGCCTGCAGCGCGGCTTTTCCGATCTTTGCCAGCCCGCGCATGGTGGCCGGCGACTCGATCAAGGGCGATGTCTTCAAGTGCAAGCTCAAACCGGTGGCCGCCGCAATGGGCGATGGCACTTATCCGGACGCGGCCCGCTTCAACGCGGACGACAGGCAGTGGCTGGAGCGGATCTTCCCGCAAGGGGTGTGCGACTATCGCGCCGGCGACCAGGGCCGGCCGGCGCGCTGGTGACAGCGCACGGCCCCGGATACGGCGGCGCTGCTTACCTGGCGCCGCTGTATTTGAAGACCAGGATCGCGCCCGGATTTTCCAGCTTGCTGGCCGGCGCACCGTTCTCGCCGGTGCCGAGCGAGCCTTCGACATCGGTGGCCACGTAAATGGTGGCGCCATCGGCGCTGACCACCACATCGCGATACCGGTTCACCGAGCGAAACAGCGGCTCGGCGTCACCGAGCGGCAAGTGACCTGCCGGATCGAGCCGCACGCGATAGATGGTGCCGCGTTTCAGGCTGCCGATCAGCAGCGAATTCTCCCATCCCGGCACGCCGGCCTTGCCGCCCTTGTAATAGGCGACCGAGGACGGCGCGACCGTGGGCCAGCAGATGTAATACAGGCTGTTTTCGGCGCACACCGGGTCCTTGAAACTGAAGCTGTTGTCGACCGTGTAGAAGGTTCTCAAAGGTTCCACAAAATCCGGATCGGACCATGCCGATTCCTTCTGCACCGGCACCCCCGGCGGCACGCTGGCGCCGTTCAAGGCCGGGTCTTTCACGCCCTCGCAGCCGCCTTCGGCCTTCGAATAATTGGCGTAGGCGTAGGCGGCGTTATCCTTGTAGCCGGCCACGTTCGGCCAGCCGTAATTGCGCCCGGCCAGGATCAGATTGAGTTCGTCGTCGGTATTCGGTCCCTGTTCGGTGGCGAACAGCTGGCCGGCGGGGCTGAACACCATGCCCTGGGTATTGCGGATGCCCCAGGCGTAGACATGGCTTTTCACGCCGTGGATGACCGGATTATCAAGCGGGATGGAGCCGTCCTGGTTCAGGCGCAGGATCTTGCCGCGATAGGCGCTCCAGTCGGCGGCGCGCACTTGGGCGGCGCTGGGCAGCACCTGCGCCTGGTTCGGCACGCACAGATAGGTCATCTGGTTGGCGCCCTGGTCGCCGATGGAATAGTACAGCTTCTGGTCGGGGCCGAACAGCAGGCGCGCCGACTGGTGGTCGTGCGAGGACGGCAAGCCTTTGATGACATCCTTCGGCGCACCGAGTTTGCCGGTCTTCGCATCGTAGGTATAGCGGCGGATCGCGGTACGGTTGGGAAAAGCGCCGCCGTCGCCGCTGGCGTACGAAAACGACACGTATACATAGTCGCGCCCGCGTTTCCTGAGCAGGTCCGGGTGCAGCGCCAGGCCGAGCAAGCCATCTTGCGCCTTGTCGGAAGAGACCACCTCGTCGATGGTGGCGATCACGGTTTTCTGGCCGCTGGCCGGATCGACGCGCAGCACGCGCTTGCCGGTCTGCTCGGTCAGCCACAGCTGGCCATCCGGTCCCAGCACCATATTGTGGGGATTGGCGAAGCCGCTCGCCAGCACGCTTTTGGTAAAGCCCGGCGGCAGCGGCGCGACCTTGGTCCCGGTCGGCGGGGGCGGTTCGGCCCATGCCGGTGCGCTGGCGGCCAGCAGGAGGATCAGGGTGTGCGCAAGGCCGTTACGGTGCATGTTCTCTCCCAGGGGCTGCGGGCCCGTTGATGTCGGTATGGTCAAGCAAGCAATATACGCTACTTGCATAAGCACGCGATTGGCCCAAAAAAAACGCCACCCGAAGGTGGCGTGATGGCGACAGCGGCGCTGTTTAGCGCGCCGCGATCCCGGCTTTGCCGCAGTGGGCCGCCAGGGCCGGCGCCATGCTGGCGAGCATGGTGTTGGTGGCATAGTTCAGGGCGGTGACGTGCTCCGACTGGGCGCCCCACATATTCGCCTTGCTGCCGGTGGCGCGGAATTTCTCCTGCGCCGCGCCTTGCGCCGTCACGTCCAGCGCCACCATGGCGTTGATGCGCATGTGGCCGAACCAGGTGTAGGCGCGGATCAGGCGCACATCGAGGTTGACCGCCTGCGGCACGGCGGTTTTGCTGTGCGAGACGGTGAAACCGTATTCTTTCAGCGCATCGAGGCTGGCGCTGACAAACGGTTCCGGGCTGTCGGTCGGCACCGGAAAATCGGCGCCGATACCGTCTTTGGTCGGGCGCTGGTCGCTGATGCTGACGATATTGATGGCGCAGGCGCCCGCGACCGGCTTGGCGACAACGTCGCTGCTGGCCGCTTCATAATTGAGCGCTACCTTGGTTTCGGCCGCGCCGGCGCTGACTGCCAGCAGGCACGACAACAAGGGGGCAAACAGGTGGATCGATGGTTTCATCATGGTCGGTTCCGCTTCTTATTGGGCGATGGAATACAGGTGGCCGTTGAGCGCACGGAGGACGGCGCGGCCGTTGCCGGATGCGAGCACGGGTGCGTTCTGCTGGGCCACACTGACACCCTGGATCATCGGAATGGTCCCTTTCGGCAGATCGGCGGCGTCGGCCGGGCCGGCCATCAGGTCGAGTTTCATCATCAGCATGATGTTGTCGATGGCGTCCTTGGACGCGCTGCGGTAGGCCGCGCCCTTGTTCTCGCCCCATGCCTTGAGCGAGTCCGTGCCGCCCGCGCCCAGCGGGCTGGAAACGAAGACATAGGTATTGAGGAAGGACTTCTGTTCCACGTTCGGGCGCGACAGGGTGGCCACCGAGCGCACGCTCAGCTGCTTGAAGTCGGGCGAGAAGGTGTAGCTGGTCTGAATGACCATCAGGCCCTTGCCGGCGCCGACCGCATTGACGCGGTCGGTGATCTGCTGCATCGTCGACGGCAGCGGCTGGGTTTCGACAGCGCCGAACTTGAGCGGCGTGCCGCTGGCCAGGTTGGCGGCCAGCGCCTGCAGGTAGTGCGAGCGGAAATCGTAGTCGTCGACCGAGGCGTAGAACGGGGCCAAGGTGCCGTGAATGGTGTTCTGGCGCGATTCGGCCACTTTCGAGTCGATGAATGCGCCGATCAGGCCGCCACCGAGGGCGGCGCTGGCGCCGAACGCTTCGGCGCGCACGATGATTTCGTCCTGGGGCAGCAGGCTCGTCACCGGCACCTGGGTCAATTCTTTCGCCGCCGGGTCGAGCGCGACCCGTGTCGGTGGCATGGTGCAGGCACTAAAGCACAGCGCCACAGCGCCGGCGATCACAATCCTTGATAACATTTCCGTTTTCCGTTCCGTCATTGGCCCTGCTTGCGGGACCATTATTGTAAATATATCCAGGCGGAATTTTACGGGGAAGTTGATTAATTCTGTAGATAACTATTTGTTTATTTTTAGAAAAAGTTGCGCTTGAGATCTTGTGGTCGTGTATTTATTGTGCATTGCAGCAGCCGCCGCTTGGCGGCCAGCAGCCTACCTGGCCGGGTCAAGCGGCGCGACCGGGTCCGCCAGCACCTGGGTCCAGTACACCCGCGCGCTCGCGCCGGCATGGTTGATGGCGTAGGCGGCGCCCATGTCGCTCAATTGCGGGTCCATCAGGTTGGCGCAGTGGCCCGGGCTGTCGAGCCATCCGGCGACCACCTCGTCGGGCGAATCCTGCCCGACTGCGATGTTTTCGCCGACGCGGCGCCACTGGTAGCCGGCCGCCAGCGCGCGTTCGCCGACCATGCGGCCATCTTTTCCGGTATGGCTGAAATAGCGCTTGCCGGCCATGTCGCCGCTGTGGCTCAGCGCCGCGGCGGCCAGTTCCTCGTTCCACACCAGCGGCGGCGCCGCCTCGAACGCTTGCGCGCCGCAGTTGCGGGCGCTGGCGCGGGCCCGGTTGGCCGCCTCCAGGATGCGCAGCCCGGCCTCGCGCGACGGCGGCAGGCGCGAGGCGGCCGAGGGCGGGGCCGGCTCGGCCAGCACGATCAGCCAGCTGTCGCCGGTGCGGCGCGCGCCCACGTGCGCAAAGCGGGCGTTTAGCAGCGTCTTGCAGTAGCTGCGTTCGATGCTGGCCATGACCCGCACCGGATCGGATACGCCCGCCACGTAAATCGCATCGGCCTGGGCCACCGGATAGCCGGCGCGCTCGATCGCCGGCGCCAGCAGGGTGCCGGCCGCCACCTGGACGTTGGACAAGGCCGGATGCGCCAGCAACGGCGCCGCCGGTCCCAGCGTGGCGCCCTGGCAGGTGTGCGGGACGGCGCGGTAGGCGTTGATCAGTTCGATGAGCGTGGTGCGTTGCTGGGCGCCGGCCGGCAGCGTGGCGAGAGCCAGGCAGGCGAGCAGCCAGCGCGGCGTGGCGGTGTGTGGAGCGAAGAATGTCATGCGGGGATTCTAACAGCGGCCGCATTTTTGCTATGCTATCGACTTTCCACCGGCTGGCGCCCTTGCCCGTGCCGGCGAACCACATTTACGGAGTAGTGCATATGGCCTCGTTGCAAGAGCAGTTTTTGAAAGCCGGCCTGGTCGACAAAAACAAGGCCAAACAGGCCAACCAGGAAAAGACCAAGCAGAAGAAGGTCGAGCGTCGCACCGGTACGCAGAGCGTCGACGAGGCCCGCCTGGCCGCGCTGGAGACCCAGCGCAAGAACGCCGAGCGGGCGCGCGAACTCAATGCCCAGCGCGACGCGGCCGCCAACGAAAAGGCGATCGTGGCGCAGATCGCCCAGATGGTGCAAAAGAACCGCCAGAGCAAGGGCAATGGCGATATCGCCTACAACTTCACCCACAATAACAAGATCGAGCGTTTTTATGTGTCGGCGGCGGTGCAGGCGCACCTGGTGGCCGGGCGGCTGGTGATCATCCGCCAGGGCGATTCGACCGAACTGGTGCCGCGCGTGATCGCCGACAAGATCGCCGAGCGCGATGCGTCGATCGTGGTGCGCGTGAACAAAGCCAGCACCGAGGTCGATGCGGACGATCCGTACGCGGCGTTCCAGATCCCCGACGACTTGATGTGGTAAGAGCCTATCCCAGTAGATCGGAGTCGCTGCTGGCGCGCCTGCCAAGCGAGTGCCGCGTTGCTCGTCGTTGCATGGCTAGCCATGCGGCCTCCTCGCGCCTTGCCCTCGCTTGCCATGCATCGCCATCAGCTTCCCCCGATCTACTGAGATAGGCTCTAAGCCAGCCGGCCGCTCACAACCCCGCGCGCTGCGAGAAGCGCGCGCGGTACTGCAGCGGATTGACGCCGAAATTGCGCAGGAAGACACGGCGCAGCGTTTGTTCTTCGGCATAGCCAATCTTTTTGCAGATGGCTTTCAAGGGCAGGGTGCTCGATTCGAGCGCCCGGCACGCCGCTTCCATGCGGATCGCCTCGACCGTCTTGGCCGGGGTGCGGCCCACGGTGGCGGCATACACGCGCACGAAGGTGCGCAGCGACATACTGGCCATCGCGGCCAGGCGCGCCACGCCCAGGTCTTCATCGATATGGGCGGCGATCCACGCATGTAAAGCCGCAAAATTGCCGTCATCGCGCGCCTGCGCCGCCAGCGGCACGCTGAACTGCGATTGTCCGCCGGCGCGCTTGATGAACATGACCAGCTGGCGCGCGGTCTGGATGGCGATCTGGTGGCCGTAGTCGGCTTCGATCAGCGCCAGGCTCATGTCGATGCCGGCCGTGACCCCGGCCGAGGTCCAGACGCCGCGATCATGGATGAACAGGGCGTCGGCATCGACGTCCACATCCGGGTGGCGCTGGCGCAAGCGCTCGACCCAGGCCCAGTGGGTCGCCACGCGGCGCCCTTGCAGTTGGCCGGCGGCGGCCAGCACAAAGGCCCCGCTGCACACCGAGCATAGCCTGCGCACGCCGCCCGCGTGTTCTGCGATCCAGCCGGCCAGCCGAGGGCTGACGGTAAATTCTTCTCCCTTGCAGCCGCCGGCGACGATCAGCGTATCGATGCCGGCGACATCGAGCGTGGCGACGGACTGCGTGTCGACCGCCAGACCGGCGCTGGACATGACGCTGCCGCCGCCCACCGACGCGATGACGGTCTGGTACAAGGCCGGCGCGCCGGCGGCCTGGCTCAAGCGGTCCGCCGTGGCAAACGCCTGCAGCGGCCCGGCCAGGTCGAGCAGGTTCATGTCGTCGTAGGCGAGGAAGACGATGCGGCGCGGTGGGGAAACGAGCATGCGTGTGATGTCAGTTAATCCGGACCCGCATTATCGCCGCTGCCACGGGTATTCGGTTTCCAGCACCACGAAGCGGGCGGCCGCCGCGCCGTAGCGGGTGGTGATGTCGCTCAGGGCCTTGTCCAGCACCTGGGCGGACGGCGTGGCGTCGAAGGCGGGCAGGGTCCAGTCCATCGGCCTGGCTTGTCCGCCAATCGGCTCGGGCATGAGCAGCAAGCCGTTGCGCGTTGTGACCTGCGCGCCGCTGTGCGCCAGCGCATGGACGCGGGCGCGCAGGGTGGCGGTGTAGGCGTCGGCGCTCAGGGCGAGCGCCAGTTCATCGACGCCGTCGGCGACCTCGATGCCGATATCGTCGCTGGGACGCAAGAAATACGCGGTCACGGCGCTAACGCGGTCGCCCAAGGTGAGGCGGAAGGCATCGCTGTCGTGGGTGGCGCTCCAGTCGGCTACGCCGAGCCGGGCGGCCAGCGCCTGCGCGCGTGCGGCGCCGCCGATCGCTTCGACCAGCGCCAGCGAGGTCGGTAACGCCGCGCTGATGCCGGCGCTGGTCACCAGCTTGCCGTCGGCGACATAGCGCGTGTTTTTCAGCCAGGTCGTCTCGGGGAACTGCTTGATGCGCGCCGCGTGGGTGCTCCAGTGGCCGGTGGCGCGGTGGCCGCGCGTCAGGCCGGCGTGGGCCAGCACGATCGAGCCATTGCAGATGCCGACCATGGTCGCGCCCCTGGCCGCCTGCGCGCCGATCCACGCCAGCAAGGCCGGGTCATCGGCGTGCTTGACGGCGGGGATGATGACGTAATCGGCGCCGTCGGGATAGCGCTGGTCGAATTCGGCGACGCTGGCGCCGGGCTGTATTGTCAAGGGCGGCAGCAGCAGCGGGCCGGCCCCGGTGGCCACGCCGATCACCTCGGCCACGCCCGACTGGGCCAGCACGCCGTAGGGCAGCACGTAGTCGGACATCACGGTGCCGGCGTTTTCGCCCACCACCGCGATCACCGGCCTGGCGCGGCCGAAGCGCGGCGCGTAAGGGGCGATTTTTTCGGCACTCCCGATCGTGGTGGTGGCGCCCGGTGCGGCGACGGCCGGGCCGTCCTGCGCGAACGAGGGGCCGCTGAAGGAGAGGGCGGCAAGTGCGATGAGCGCCAGCGGCGGGAATGCAGTCATGGGTCGGACTCCGGTCAGTCATTTAGATGAGGTTCTGGCCCGGATTGCTTATCGCATCCGGGGCCTGAGACGATCTTATGAGACCGCAGGCTTGGCGTAAATGACAAAATACGGTCAATTTGCGCCAGCCTGGAACGAAAAAAACGCCAACCCGCATGGGTTGGCGTTTTTTTGGGAGCTGCGCGATATTACTTGGTCGCTGGCGCCGCTGGTGTCGCTGGCGTTGCCGGCGTTGCCGCTGCCGTGACCACCGGCGCCGCGACGCCGCTGGTCGCCGGCGTGGCTTCCCTGGTCGCCTTGGCCGCCTTGGCATGCTTGGCGTGCTTGGTCTTTTTCTCGGTCTTCACTTCGGTCTTGGTGGTGACTTCTTCCTTCATGCCCGCAGCCGACTTGGTTTCCTTGACTTCGGTCTTGACCGAGTGCGTGTCCTTGGCGCCGTGGGCATCCTTGGTGTCGGTCTTGACGACGGTGGTTTCTTTGGTGTCGGTCTTGACCACATGCGCTTCGGTTTTCGCCGCCGGCGCCGGCGCCGCGGCAGGCGCTGGAGCCTGGGCGAAAGCTGCGGTTGCGAACAGGCCGGTGATCAGGGTAGCGATAGTTTTTTTCATGATGTGGTTTCCTTGGAATTGGTATAAACGGTTTATATTTTTATGTATGGTGAGGCTTGCTTACTTGCTTACTTGCTTACTTGCTTACTTGCTTGCCTGGGGCGCCGGCTTGGCGGCTGGCGCGGCAGTCTTGATGTCCGTGCCTGGTGCTTTGACGTCGGCTTTGGTTTCAACCTTGACTTCGGCCTTCGCTACCGGTGCTGCTGGCGCCGGGGCCGGCGTGGGAGCTTGTGCAAACGCAGCGCTGGCGAACAGTCCGGTGGTCAGGGTAGCGATTACTTTTTTCATGGTCAGTCCTTTTTCTGGTTTGAGGTTCGGTACACAGTTGCCGTGTCACTGAGCTGAAAACGCTGCCCGCAACCGATGAGTTGACGACCTTTACACGCGCTTACAACTTGCGCTATCTGCTTACAACTCGGCATGTTTCCGTATCGCGCCGCCATTTTTATGGCATGCGTGAAAATGTTGTCGCAGCGCCTACGTAGAACTCCTGATCGGCGTGTTCATCGACGACATCCTGCGCAGCGGCAAGGGCATGATGGATGTGGTGCCGGTCGGCGCCAAGGGCGATGCCGGGCGCGAGCGCATTTTGGTCTACCGCACCAACAAGGACTGGGACTGGACCATCGTCGGCGTGGCCTTTGCCGACGAGGTGACGCAGGAAGCCGCTGCGGCGCAGGCCATGCAGGAGATGGCGGCCGAACTGGAACGCACGGTGAGCATTTTCAAGCTGGAATAAGTTACCCGGCGCCCCGCAAGGGGGTGATCCTTCCGATGGCCGGCCCGCGTTGCAGCGCGTGCCGGCCATTGTCGTTTTCCAGCGCGTGCCTGTTACTTGCACGCATCACTTTTCTCTTGTTTCAGAAACAAGTTTTGCTTAAGCACCTCGCATGATAATATTGTCAATATTAAATCCGCCAGCTTGTCGTTTCCGCCAAATGGGTGGATGCCGCTTGGCCTGCAAGCGTTCAATCAAAGGACATGTATGACAATTCGCCCGATGGGTCTGATTTTTGCCGTGGCGCTGTGCGCCAGCGCCGGGGTGTCTGCCCGGACCAGCATGGAAAGCGTGTACACCAACCTGGAGGGCAAGTCGTGCAAGAAAGTCGTCGATGACAAAACCACCGGCGCCTACACGCTGACCTGTCCGGGTGCCGGCAAGTTCGCGCTGCAAGTGCTCGACGACGATGATCGCAGCTCGGTCAATCTCGTCGGCCCGGAAAAACACGTCTTCGAGCTCGATTACTGGACCGTGGTCACGCCCGGGTTTTCCTCGCTGGGAAAAAAGGCGGAATGGCGCGTGGCCAAAATTGACGGCAAGATTGTTCCGGCCGCCTTGATTGTGCGCGTCAACGGCACCGATCAATCCGATCCCGAGCATCCGAAGCGCGTGCCCTTGCTGGCCGTGGCGCAGATTCGCAAGACCGAAGCGTGCGTGGTGAAAACCATCGGCGCCGGCTCCGCCAACGCCAACACCGAGGCGCGGGCGATTGCCGACGGCCCGGAACTGCCCTGTTTGAAATCCCTTATGCCCACCAACCAGTCGAAAAAAGGATAACGTATGGCCCAGCCATCATTAGCATGCAAGCGAGCACTAACTGACGCAACCTCACTGTGCCCAAAGCGCAGCCGCATCTCGGACGGCCTGATGGGCGACTCCGCGCACCAGGCCAGGAAGAGCGACCATAACGACGGCAATGCGTTCGACCTGACCCATGATCCGGACAATGGCGTCGATTGCAATTTGTTCGCCAAGCTCGCGCTGCTCGATACGCGCACCACCTATGTGATCTGGAACAGGCAGATCTGCAATGTCAGCGATGGCCAGTGGAAGCCGTATCACGGCAAAAACGGCCACACGCACCACATGCATGTATCGATCAAGGCCGCCTTGCGCAATGTGGCCTCGCCGTGGCCTTGGGCGTCGATCGAATCGTAAGCCGGCGCCGGCCGGCCGCTCACTTGGCGAGCACCGGCATCACGCCGCTGCTCTCCGATGCCGCGTTGATGTCGATGTTGCCGAAGTAGACTTGCAGATCGTCGGCCGGCTGGAAATTCGACAGGCGCACCTGGAAGGTGTTGGCGTCGATCTTCCTGAACGTGCCGGGGAAGCACAGGCTGACGATTTCCGCCGGATGGCGCTTGATGACGTTGAGCGTAAAGTCGTCGATGCCGCGCTTCCAGGTATTGCCGGTCTTGAGGATGTACGACACATGTTCGGCCGGCACCAGGCGGTCCGGGGTACGCGCCGCCAGTTTCTTCCAGGTGCCGAGGAACTCCTTGTCGGCGCAGTAGGTTTTTGCGACCTCCTCATTCATGCCCCATTCGCCGGGGCCGCCGGACACGAAGGGCCGGTACGCATGATGCACGCGCACCACTTTCCCGGCCGGGAACACCTGCTTCCAGATGTAATTCACCTGCACCTCCCAGACCGGCCCGGTGTCGCCGTCGGCGCCCTGCTCGAGCAGATTGAGGCTGCTCAGTTGCTGGCGCTGTTTCGCCGTCAGCGGCGCTACCTTGGTCTTTGATGCGAAACTGCTGTTGAAGGCAATCTGGGCGTCGCTCAGGCCGAGCTTTTTGAGCTGGGCAGTGATGTCTTCTTTTGCGTGCAAGGCAATCACGCGGGTGCTGAAGCCGACCGCCTTGCCATCGACCTTGATCGAAAACCCCGCCGGCTGGCCGTAATACGTGTCGCTGTCTTGCTTCATGGCCTGATAGGCGGGCAGCGGGAACACGATCGTTTCTTCCAAATCACTCGACGATTCATTGACGAATTCGTAGTCCACGCTGATCAGGCTGCGGCTAACGTTGAGCACTTCCTTTTTCATGGCAATGGCGTCGGTCTTGCGGAACACGATGCCGCCGGCGCTGACGCCGGCAATGCCGTCGTTGGCCAGCGCGAGGACGGGAAGAAGGAGGGCGGCGAGGGCGGCTGTGCGTGGCGTTGTGAGTCGTGTCATGGCTGTGTGCTTTTTCGAGGGCGAGGGACGGCGGCGCAAGATTGATGAGATGGAAACTATATCGGAAACTGACGGTGGTGGTGGCGGTGTTCTTCTGGCGCGGATTTTTCCTCGACGCGGCAAGGCCGGCCGCAAAGTGACGCCGCCGGCGCGCCATCTGCTCCTTGCGTGATCTAACGTACGGACGAGATCGCTTTTGGAAGGCATTCTGTCTACATCGACACCGCACAACTTCTACAGGAGCACGATCATGGGTAAATATGTCATTGGCTGGATGCTGGGAATTCCGACCGTCGTACTGGTGGTTCTGTATTTCATCTTTAACTGATACAGCAAGGCCTGGCCATGAAGCCGGGCCGGACAGGACGATGTCCTGTCGCCGCAACTGAAAACGCCACCCTCGGGTGGCGTTTTTGTTGCTCAGCGGGCGGCGATGGCTTGCACCGTCACTCAGGCGGCCTGGGCGAGCGTCGGATAGTCGGTATAGCCGTGCGCGCCGCCGCCGTAGAAGGTCGACTGGTCCGGTGCGTTGAGTGCGGCGCCGGCGCGGAAGCGCTCGACCAGGTCCGGGTTGGCCAGGTACGGCCGGCCGAAAGCGATGGCGTCGGCGACCCCGCTGGCGATCAGCGCGTCGCCCTCGGCGGCCGTGTAGCCGCCGCAGAAAATGAGCAGGCCGCCGAACGCTGCGCGGATCTGGCGCCGGAACGCATCGGTCAGTTCTTCACCGCCAGCCCAGTCCGGTTCGGCGATGTGCAGGTAAGCGATGCCGCGGCGCTGCAATTCGGCGGCCAGGTACAGGGCGCTTGCTTCGGCTTCCTGGTCGGCGATGTCGTGGCCGACGAAATGCGGCGACAGGCGCACTCCAACGCGCTCGGCACCGATTTCGGCGATGGCCGCGTCGACCGCCTCGAGCGCCAGGCGCGCGCGGTTTTCAAGCGAGCCGCCGTAGGCATCGGTGCGCTGATTGGTGTTGGTGGACAGGAACTGTTGCAGCAGATAGCCATTCGCCGCGTGTACCTCGACCATGTCGAAACCGGCGCGCTGGGCCCGGGCCGTGGCCTGGCGGTATTGCGCGATGATGCCAGGCAGCTCGTCGGTGGCCAGGGCGCGCGGGGCGCCGGTCGGCACGTTGGCGGAGGTTCCGTCGGCTTGCACGACGAAGCATTTGCTGGTGGCCGCAATCAATGCCGAAGGCGCGACCGGGTCGGCGCCGCCGGCCTGCAACAGCGGATGCGAGATGCGGCCCACGTGCCAGAGTTGCGCCGCGATCCGGCCGCCCCGCGCATGCACGGCAGCGGTGACTTTTTTCCAGCCGGCTTCCTGCTCGTCACTGTAGATGCCGGGCGTCCAGGCATAGCCCTGGCCTTGCTGCGAGATTTGGGTGGCTTCGGAGACGATCAGGCCGGCGCCTGCGCGCTGGGCATAGTATTCGGCATTCAACGCGGTGGGGACATCGCCCGGCTGGCCTGCGCGCGAGCGCGTCAGCGGCGCCATGACGACACGGCTGGACAGGGTGAGTGCGCCAGCCTTGACGGGCGATAATAAGTGGTCGTACATATGTTCTCCTGGAGAGGGAAGATTGGATAGCAAACAGCGCTAATTCGTTTGGGTTGAATTAGACCGGTCGTCTAGTGTAGCACTAAAAAGAAATCCCGCAGGCACGGTGCGCACTGGCCGCTGGCCTGCCCTGCGTCGGGAACCATCGCATCGTGAGCAAGTCTTATAGCGGGAACGGCGCGTACGCTGCGATAATAGCGGCCATCTTTCCGCGCCCTGACTTGCCATGTATGTTCCTATTTTCGACGACGACGACATTCAAAAAAACACCGGTGAGGCGAGCTACGCGCGCGGCAGCGACTACTACCGGCGCGGCAAGGTGTATTCCTGCCGTGTGCACGGGGGCGACATCGTGGGCACGGTCGGCGGCAGCGGCCGCCAGGTCTATGAGCAAACGATCGAAGTGAGCGAGGATGGCGGGCTGATGATCGACGGCAGTTGCAGCTGTCCCATGGAATACAACTGCAAGCACGTGGTCGCCGTCCTGCTGGCATATTTGCAGCGCCAGGATGGGCAAGCACCGTCCGCGCCGGCGTTGCCGTATGCCAGCACCACCTGGCTCGACCGGCTTGCACGGGCGGCCGCCGCGGCCGATGTCGCCGCTGCGGGCAAGCCGCTGTCGCAATTGATCTTCGTTTTCGTGCCATCCAAGCAAAATAGCGGCTTGGAACTGGCGCTCTGCCGTTCGTTTCCGCGCTCGGGCGGCGGCTATACCAGCGCCAGTGCGATCACGCAAGGCTACGAGCTGGTCGCCGAAGCGGCCAGTGGCGGCGCGCAGGGCGAATTGATCCGCTTGTTCCTCGCCTTGCGGGCCGATGGCGACGCCTACGGCGCGGTGGCCCAGCCACGCGGCGCGCTCGGTGCGCAGTTGCTCGCACAATTGCTGGACCAGGGCTTGCTGCTGCGGGCCGGCTCGCGCAAGGACCTCAAGGGCAAGATGCGGCAGCTGAAACGCGGCGCGCGGCGCGCCGCCGCGCCGGCCTGGCGCAACACGAACGGCATCATCAGCCTGGCCTGGGAGGGCGAGGGCGGCGCCATCGACACCATCCTGGCGACCGATCCGCCGATGTACCTGAATGACGACGAGGTGGGCGAGCTCGACTTGCCGGCCGCGCTGCGCGGCTTGCCCACGGCGGCCCTGCTGGAGCTGGTCCGGCAGGCGCCCCAGGTCGAAGCGGCGCAGGCGGCGCGTTTTTGCACTGAAATGCAAGCCTTGCAACTGGACCGGCTGATGCCGCTGCCGCCCCTACCGCACGTGACCTTGCGCAGCGATATCCCTTGCACCCCCTATCTTTTACTGGGCAGCATGGAGAGCGCCGCAGCTTGCCACGATTACGCCGTGTTGGCCTTCGATTACGACGGCAAGCGGGCCTCGGCCGACCCCAGCCAGCGGCTGATACGCACGAGCGCAAACGGCAGCGAGCAGATCGAGCGCGACGGCGGCGCCGAGACGCTGGCCCATGCCACGCTGGAAGGCTTTGGCTTTCGGCCCAGCAGCGCGCCCGCGCTGAAGCGCTTTGCGGGGGCGCTGGAGCTGGCCGACAACGACGCCTGGCTCGAATTCGGCCGCGCCGGCCTGCCGGCCTTGCGCGCCCGGGGCTGGCTGCTGGAACTGGCGCCCAGCTTCCGCTTCGACGTGCGCGCGATCGACGACTGGTACGCCGACGTCGACCCGGGAGGCGAGGGCAATGCCTGGTTCGAACTGGAACTGGGCATCGTGGTCGAGGGCGAGCGCGTGCCCCTGTTGCCGATCCTGTTGCAACTGATCCGCAGTGCGCCCATGGAGTTCGATGCGCAGGCGCTGGCGGCCCATGCCGACAGCGACGTGCTGATGGCGCGCCTGCCCGGCGGCGCGCGCGTGGCCCTGCCCTGGAGCCGCATCCGGCCGATCCTGAGCACCCTTGGCGAACTGTATTTTCTGGAACGCATCGGCAACGCCATCCGCCTGCCCAGCCTGGACGCGGCCCGCCTGGCCGAGCTGGAGGCGGGCGCCCGCCTGCGCTGGATCGGCGGCGAGCGCTTGCGCGCCCTCGGCCAGCGCCTGGCCGGCTTCGACGGCGTGCAAGCGGTGGCGCCGCCGCGCGGCCTGCAAGCGACCTTGCGCAGCTACCAGCAAGAGGGCGTGGCGTGGATGCAGTTCCTGCGCGAATTCGGCCTGGCCGGCATCCTGGCCGACGACATGGGTTTGGGAAAGACCATCCAGACGCTGGCCCATATCCTGCTGGAAAAGGAAGCGGGGCGGCTGGACCGCCCGGCACTGGTTGTCGCACCCACCAGCCTGATGGGCAACTGGCAAGATGAAGCGGCGCGCTTCGCGCCATCGCTGCGCGTGCTCCTGCTGCATGGGCCAGACCGGACAGAACGCTTTGGGGAGATGGCCAGCTGCGACCTGGTCCTGACCACCTATGCGCTGCTGCCGCGCGACGAGGCGGCCTTGCTGGGGCAAGAGTTCCATCTGTTGATCCTGGACGAGTCGCAATACATCAAGAACCACCGCAGCAAGGCAGCCGGGACGGCCGCCCTGCTGCGCGCGCGCCACCGCTTGTGCCTGACGGGCACGCCGCTGCAAAACCACCTGGGCGAATTGTGGTCGCAATTCCACTTCCTGCTGCCGGGACTGCTGGGCGACGAGAAGCAATTTAACAGCGACTTCCGCAAGCCGGTCGAGCGTGACGGCGACGCCGGCCGCAACGCCTTCCTGACGCGCCGCATCAAGCCGTTCCTGCTGCGCCGCACCAAGGACCACGTGGCCAAGGAATTGCCCGCCAAGACCGACATGCTGCGCGAAGTCACCCTGGCCGGGGCGCAGCGCGACCTGTACGAGACGGTGCGCCTGGCGATGGACAAGAAGGTGCGGGCGGCGATTGCCAGCAAGGGCGTGGCGCGCAGCCAGATCGTGATCCTGGAAGCGTTGCTCAAATTGCGCCAGGTGTGCTGCGATCCGCGCCTGGTGGCCATGAGCGGCGCGCGCAAGAGTGCCGCGCCGTCGGCCAAGCTGGCCGAGTTGACCGGCATGCTGGACGAGTTGCTCGACGAGGGCCGCAAGATCCTGGTGTTTTCCCAGTTCACCAGCATGCTGGCGCTGATCGAAGAGGAACTGCGCGCGCGCAATATCCCCTACGCCTTGCTCACGGGCGACACCAAGGACCGTCGCGCGCAGGTGGCGGCGTTCCAGGGCGGCAAGGTGCCGGTCTTCCTGATCAGCCTGAAGGCGGGCGGTGTCGGCCTGAACCTGACGGCGGCCGACACCGTGATCCATTACGATCCGTGGTGGAACCCGGCGGTGGAGAACCAGGCTACCGACCGTGCCTGGCGCATCGGCCAGGACAAGCCGGTGTTCGTCTACAAGCTGATCGCCAAGGACACGCTGGAGGAAAAAATCCAGGAGATGCAGCATCGCAAGGCGGCGCTGGCCGGCGCGGTGCTCAGCGGCGGCGATACGCAGGGATTGCAGATTACCCAGGAGGATTTGCAGGGCATATTCGCGCCGCTGGAGGCGGCGCCGGCGCCGGCGCGGCGTACTCGAGTCGTAAGCGCTTGAGACAGCATGAGATGAGGGAGGTCCTGTATCCTGCGCAACGCTCGATTTTGTCGTCCTGTCGCCGGCCGTGAGGAGCTATGCGACAGCGGCCCAGGCTTGAATCTTCAATGCCACCTCGGCAGGATCGTTATGCGAAAACTGGGTGACCCCGGCCTCCTCGATCTCATTCAATAAATCGATGGTCTTTTTTGATGTCAGCACGTCTGCCGGTGTTTTTACTTCGGGAAGAACGACAAAAAGCGTCGGTTGCGCCTCCCGGTTGGACAGGTTGTGGGCTCGTGTTACCTGGAGCAGCGAAGAGTGGATGTGGCCGTGAATAGTCGAAAATAATGCATATCTGGCGGAGACGATATTTCCGTAACTATGGCCATTATTGAGCGCGATCGATAATTTCCTGGTCCCGATGACGACGGATCGGCCTGGAATGAAGGGATTGAATGTGTCCTGTGCGGACTTCACCGCCCTCATCATCGTCGTGTAGGCCCACTCGTCATCCATCGGGCTATCCCGATGATGACTGTCTTGCCATAGCGCGCCAGCTTGCCGCTTCAGCAGGGTCGTCAGTTCAACATCGATGTCGTGTGTTGCCAGATAGCCGCAAGGGATCACGCGCAAATGCGGCGAGCCGCTGTCGAGCGTCTTCAATAGTGCGTGATAGCTGGAGCGGATAGCGATTTCAGACCCGTCGAAAAGATCGCGCGTATCGGATGAGGTAATGGCATCACCGTACAGGTGGCTGAGTTTTGAAAGTGACGGGAGCCATTTCAGATGCGGTTGCGCATCACCGTCAATCGCTGCCGCCACGCCAACGATAAATTCTTGTTGGCTTCCCAAGTCGGGACGAAACGCAATAGTCGCCCATTCACCGGTCAGCAACGGTTCCGGTGATGGGGTAGCTCGCTGCAGAAGTTCCAGAAAGTTCATCAGATTAGCCTTTCGCAACTGGTGGCAAACGCCGGTCCCGTTGCGCGTCCTCGCATATATTCTACAATCGTATCGATATCGTCGGCGTCCAGCAAGCCAGGTAGCATGGCTGAAACGTGGGCCAGAATCGCGTCCCAGCTCGATTGCGCATTTCCATACTCCATGAGCGCTGCTGCACGCCATGCGGCCAGTTGTGAGCCGTTCAGAAAACTCTGTGCGAGGATCGCCAACTCGTTTCTGGGATGCGGGTCAGGCCATGAAGTATGCCAATACTTGCCGCCACCTACGCAACCTTGATCGATGGCCAAGTATTTCAAGTCGTCTTCGTACAAGAAGTTACCTTCATGCTGATCCAGCAAGCCGCCAGTCCACTATGCGTATCGATAAAATCAGCCAGGTCTGTGTTGAGATCCGGTAGTTGACGTTTCGACAGAAGAAGGATGCCACCTCTTCTGGGCTGCCGAATCCCACGTAGAGCGTTGACGATGTAGCCGATGGTTTCGTTCGCTACCCCACAGCTACTTGCTTCGTAGAGCTTAACAACGACGTCTTCAGGTTCACTGCCAGCGGGCCAGAGAACGCGGCCGATAAAAATTGGCTGGGCCGCTTTTTCAGCCCCGGGCAGGAGGCGTCCCAAATGTGCGGAGAAGCCGCGATAAGAGTCGGCTGCCAATATTGGTATCATCTTGGGCTGTCTTCTCGCATGTTGGGCAAGCTGAAGTGGATAAGGATACGGTTGACGCAGCTGAGATGTCGACTGTCACAATGCCAAAAAGCGACAGCCTACGCATGTGACACTCTTATATCACACTACAAATTCTTGTCTGCCCCATCGGCGCACAATGTCAATCCGCCGCGCCATCGAGCCCAAAATCGGTACACTGGCTGGCATTCAAATAGCTGCCGAGGCCGGGATGCGCACGATGGATTTCAGTTCATGGCAAGGAGCGCTGACGACCATCGTCGGCCTGGCGGTGTTCACCTTGCTCGGGGTGGGCGTGCGCATGCTCATGATGCAGACCATTCAGCAACGGCGCGAGCGCATGAACCGCCAGATCAACGAGCGCTTGAAAACGCTGATGTCCGCCTATCGCACCCTGGGCGGGTCGTTTACCGGGCAATTGACGGTCGATCCAACCCACTTGCGCGACGTGCGCCAGGGCGCTCCCGGCGCGCCGGAAGAGGCCGGCGCGGCCGAGGGACCGGCCAGTTCCGATCGCTCGCGCCGCATCCGTGACGCGGTCGAAGCGGCCCTGGCCGATATTCTCCTGCTGGGCACCGAAGAACACTGCCGCCTGGCGGGCCAGGCCGCGGCCGACCTGGCCGCCGGCCGTCCCATCCACACGGCGGACCTGGTCATTTCGCTGCGCAGCTTTATCCGCGCGGCGCTCGACCTGGGGCCGGTGCCGGGCGACGTGATCATTCCGTTGCAGGGGCCGACGCGCGCAGCGGCTGGCGCCGGCCGTGGCAAGGGTGACGCCAACCGGGGTGGCAACAAGGGCGCGGGCATGGAGATGCAGGGAGGCGGCGCCGGCCCGATGGGCATGGACATCGCGCCCGGCATGGGACGCAACGATGGCGGCCATGCCGGTTAATGGCGCGCTGCGGGGGCCAGGGTGCAGAAGCGAAATCCGCCACCGCCAGTCCATCCGACGTCGGCGCTCACGCCCGTCTTGTCGCCAGCGATGACCGTTATCAACCGGGCAAGGCAATGGGTGCGCGCCTGCTCGCCTTGTTCGATCCCAATATAGCCGCGTCCGGTTTTATGCGCGACAGCCGCCGTCGAGCCCGAGCCTGAGAACGGGTCCATCACCAGGTCTCCGGGCCTGGAAAACAGATCCAGCATCTTCTTGACATAGGCTTCAGGCTTCTTTCCGGATCGGAAATCGACACCGCCTTCATAGCGGCAATTTCCAAACTGGGGTGAGAAATCGTAAAAATTTTCGATGGGCAGTTGCGCGTCCTGCACCTCCAGGCTGCGCTTGTCGGTCGGGACGCCTTGAAAATACTTGCCTTTGGAGGCCGACGCTTTCTTTGGCCCGGTTAAATAGCGATAGCCGAGACCGTCATCGCCGATATTGGCTACCTTGTACAGCGCGCCGGCGCCATCCTCGTCAAAACGGCCCGCGAGGTAGTCCCGGAAGAAGCGCCCGGAGGAGTTTCCATCGAGAATAGACCCGGACGCCCATATTTCCTTTAACCCATCAACGTGGCCTGCCACTTTGTTGATTTCGTACTCTCCCGGCCGGAACACTTGCACCGCCTTGCCTCCGAGGGTGATGGAGCGGCCGTGCGCCAACTCGACAATCTCGAAGTTGAACTTGTCGAAGCCTTCGGTCTGAATCGATGGCTTATAGGGTTTCGCCGCGCAGGAACGGCGGTATACCAATGCCTGCTCAATCTGCTTGTGATACGCCATGTCGGACTTCAATGTCTTGGACGTGTATCGCACCTGGACATACATCGACGTTTGGTAGTGTGAACGGCCGAATATTTCATCCATCAGCACTTTGGCGTAATGGCTTTCAGCATCGTCAATGTGAAGAACGATGAAGCCGTCCTCGCTTAACAGCTCGCGCAGCAAGACCAGGCGCGGATACATCATCGACAGCCATTGGCTGTGTTCCAACTTGTCATCGTAATGCTCAAACGCGCTTTGGGTGTTGTAGGGAGGATCGATGAAAATGCATTTGACCCGCCCCGCGTACAAGGGCATCAGGGCTTTGAGCGCCAGCAAGTTGTCAGCCTGAATGAGCAGATTGCCGGCACAGGCGCCGGTGATATCGCCGTGGACAGACTCCTGCTTGAGCAAGTGGCAGGGCGCCTCGTGAGTGGCCGCCTTCGCTTGATTCTTGTTTGCCCAGTCTAAAAACGGCATCGTTTGCTCTTTCTTTCCTTTTCGGGGCAACAGGCGACATGCCGGCCCCCCTTCCATCAGACTGATACGGAGCCGGCGGATGGGCTGCGCAATCTGTTCGCCAGGCACTCTGGCGTGGCAAGGGTAACGGATACGCGCAGAGCGGACAAGCGTGCCGACCCTGAACAGGCGAGGCGAGCAGGAAGTACGATACGGGAATATGGCTTCCATGATGTGGGCCGGCATCAATGGGACCGGGCAGGCCACCATCTCGTGGTATGTTTTGCATGCGAGGCACACAATTGCAGGCCCTGCCGCCATGCGCGCACGCCGCATGGCTAAGCGGTGCTTGAAAGGGCTTGTTGCAGTCTTCGCTGTGGTGTTCCGTTGGCGTTCCCCGCTTCTTTGCAATTTCTAACATTCGGTGGTTTTCGCGTGGGTCATTTTCTTTCCGTTGTGTTCCAGACCATCCGACGTAATCTGTTTGTATTCACGTTCATTGTCCTCGCTCTCGTTTCCGCAAAATGGATCCGCAGCGAGTGGATGCACGTTCAAAGCATTGTGAAGGACGTTCCGGCGCTGCGCGCAGTGCAAGAGGATGTGAGCGACCATCAGGCGACGGTCGCCCAGCGCATTGCGCGGCAGGTGGAGCAATTGTCCGGGGCGACGGTGCAGCAGCTTGATGAGCAAATCCGCGGCATCGACAACGACATCAGCCTTCAGCAGCGCGAGCTGGATAAGGTATCGCTAGCGTCCGACGCATTCAAGGGCGCGGATCGGATAGTAGAACATGTAAGGCAGCAGGCCATGCGTGGCGCCGAGATCGAACTGCGGCGCCAGGCGAAGGCTCATCTGGTCGCCTTGCGTGCGCACCTTGTTGTATTGGGCAACCGGCAGGCTGCGCTGCACACACTCGAGCAACTTCGGCTCTCGCACGTGAAAATTTACGCGGCCTACCAAAGCATGCAAAAGGAACTGGACCATAGCCAGGCAGTGGGAGGTTTGCTCGTCAACCTTCCCTTCACCGAGCCATACGAGCGCGTGCAGCAATTGGAGAGGGCAGTCAACGATCTGCGCGCCGCGAACAGGAAAGCGTACAAAGATTTTTTGGTGCAGCAGGCGCTTCTTGAGCGGATGTCGCTTCCCACCCCGATTGCCGCATTCCGGGTTGATGAGCAACGCCTCGTCATGATTGGCGCACCGCTGCGGGAGCGGCTGCGCCAGGCGGAGGGGCTGGCGGCGCAGAACCACGTTTGGCAAGCTTACCAGGCCGTGCGTCCGGTACTGCCAGTGGCGCTCGGTGTGCTGATCGGATGGTGGCTGGTGCCGGCCGCCATCCGCACCTTCTTCTATTTTGTGCTGGCGCCGCTGGCCGCACGCAGGCCTGCGATTGTGATCGGTACAACACAGGGAAACGCGCCGGCTTCACCTTCCGCCAACGCGCGGCGAGCGCGTCACAGCTCAGTTATTTCCGCGGTATCCCAGAACGTGGTCTTGGCGGCTGGCGATGACATGCTCATCCGTCCGGACTATTGCCAGAGCCAGCCCGAAGGCGTCAATGTTACGACGACGTTGCTGTTTAGCTGGCGCCACTGGTTTACCAGCATCGCCGCGCATTTATGGATGTTGAAGCGGCTTCGTACCGCGCAGCCTGCCGATGTGGTGGTGTCGTCCACCGTCGACGCGCTCGATGAAGTCGCCCTTCTCGAGATTGCTGCCGGAGAGGCGATCGTGCTTCAGCCACGCGGGCTGGTCGGGATGATCTGCAAGGCCGGGCAGCGCCCCACCATTCGCAGCCACTGGCGCCTGGGCACCCTGCATGCATGGCTGACGCTGCAGTTGCGTTACCTCGCTTTTGAAGGACCAGTCACGCTCATCGTCAAGGGCTGCCGTGGCGTGCGGCTGGAAAGCGCCGTGAGCGGCCGGATCATCAGCCAGGATGCGACTTTGGGTTTTAGCGTCAATGCCATGTACGCCACCGTCCGCGCCGACCCGTTTATTCCTTATCTGAGGGGGCGGCAGGCGCTTTTCCACGATAAATTCAGCGGGCAGGATGCCTACTTCCTGTACGAGGAAGTGCCGCGCAATGCGCGTCCGGGCGGGCAACAGCATAATCCCCTGGAAGTCGTGCTCGATGTGGGCCTGAAGGCTTTCGGGATCTAGATTCTGTTTGCGATGAGGAAGTAACAGGCTGAAGTCTTGCGCATGGTCTTCACCACGAGCCCATGCCGCTGCTAGCGTGAAGCCTCTATTGGCCGCAATCAATATTTTTGATCAGGAGGAAGTCATGGCTACGTCCGCTGGCACGCGGCGCTGCCAACTCAATCATGAGCAACACGCATTCGACGTAAAATGGCCGTCGCGTCGTCATGCCGGGCTTGGTGCCCCGTCGGCGCGAAGAGCTCCCCTTTCTGAAAGACCAATGAGAACGATGCGCACACATACCTTGGCTGCTTTGCTGGTGGCGCTGGCTGCGCCGCCCAGCATGGCTGGAACGAATGCGGGCTCGGCTGTGCTCGGACGGTGGACGGTGACCGGAACGGCAGGCGCGCAGGAAACCACGTCGCTATCAAGCGACGATGTCGACAAGCTGCTCGGTACCGATTTCGTTGTCACAGCTGAGTCCGTGCAGTTCGCTGGCGAAAAATGTGACAAGCCAACATTCAAGCAATCTCGCCACAACACAACTAACTTTTTTTGGCGCGAGTTCAAGTTTGATCCGCGCAGCATGCGATTGCCCGATCCTGTCACTGAAATTGCGATAGATTGCCTCCTGCCTTCTCCAATCACCTTCATCTATGTCAGGGATAAGCGCCACATCGTCTTCTTCTGGCGCGGATTTTTTCTCGATGCAAAGCGGTAGCGCGGCAAACAGGACATACCGTGTGAACGGGCTTTGAGAAGCGCGCAAATGTGGGCTTTGCGCGTGGTTTTCCATTTGGGCGCTTTTACAAAACCGCTAACCAGACGCCACCCGCCTATGCACACAGCCCGGAGATATCGCGTATCAATTCGCTCAGGGCAACCGGGTCGAGCGTGGACAGGCTTTCTGTCGGCGAAGGAAAACCGTCCCGGTTGGCCTTGCCGTACTGTACGAAGGCGAGCGTCTGCTCCGGGTTCTCGGTCAGATTGCCGGTATAAATGCCGGGACCAAAGGAAAGCATGGCCGCCTTGTCAGTGCCGATCGGCTTGCAGAAGTAATACATGCAGCCGTGGTCTTCCGCACTGCCGCGGCGCCAGCCCCGGTTGACCAGACCGAGTATCCGGCCGGTCGGCACCACCTTGCCCTCCCACCTCTGCAATGTGCACCCGTCCAGCTCGTCTGCTTCAGCGCGATAGCTGTCGCGGCCGAGCTGCGCGAATGGCTGCAGCAATTCGTAGTCGGCGAACAGCTGGCCAAAGGCTGTAGCGTCGCTGGCGGGCAGTTCCAGCGCATGAGGAATGCCGATCCGCACGTCGGAACCGTCGGGAAGCACAAAATCCTCGTCGCCGGCGCCGGTATAGAGGCCCTCCGGCGTCACCCGGAAACAGGCGACCAGGCGCGCCCGCTCCTGCGCCACCTGCTGGTACACGCCCCATATCAGGCGTTGCACAAGGTGGCGCAGCAGCGGGTGCTGCGCCAGGACGGCCACGAAGACATCGACAGTCCAATGACGTGGCGTACACATGGCGCACTCGAGCCGGAATACCTGCTGCGCCGCGATCACCTTGGCATCCTTTTTTAGCAGCTTGAAGCGCGCCACCGCTTCTGCCGCCAGGGCCTGGTCATCGCTGGCTTTCGGTTTCGGCAGGTCTTTCAGGCGCGCCCCGCTGTCGTCGCGCACATAGGGATTGAGAGTCTCGTCAAAGCCGACCGTAAACCGGCGCGGCCCGAAGTCCAGTGTGAGCTTGCCGTTATCGTCCAGCCCCAGGTCCGGCGCCAGCCGGTCCTCGAGCTCCTCGATGCTCAGATTGCGCGTGTCGGCGATCTGCGCGATCTTGGCCCGTGCGCGGTCCTGCAGGGCCTTGAACTTGAGTTTTTTGGCGATGCCGTTCAGGAGCATGAGCGCAGTATCGGTGCCGATGGCAGCCAGTATGTCCAACCCTGCTGCCGCGCGTGCGTGTTGCGACTGGCCGGGCCACGCCCGCACCAGCGGCGTCAGTTTGCGCGCGCTGTGATCGTTGCCCAGCATCCCCAGCGCGAGAAAGGCCCAGCCCTCCTTGGCCGGGGCGCCGGCGTCCATCCAGGCCCTGAACAGATCCCAGGCGAAAGCGTCCAGCGAATCGGACGTGCACGCCGCCTTGACGTCGACGATGCCGGCGTAGGGGCCTTCAATGGTGGGAAAGCGCAGCATGGTCCCGAGATGGTCGAGCGCCTCGTCGGGCAAACCCTTGCCGCTAGCGGCGAGGACCGGGCGGGTCCATCCGGCCGGCTGCCAGAAATCGGGCGCCTTGATGCGCTTGTCGGGGTAGCGGTCGAGCGGGTCTTCGTCCAGCAGCGCGCGCACGCGCAGCGCCACGCCCGGATCGGGGTAGCGCTTCGCCACCGCCATCAGCAGAGCGTCGTGGCCTTCCGCCGCCAGCAGGCGCAGCGCCAGCACCGCGCAGCTGCGCTCCGGCCCAGGCAGCGCGAGCGCATACGCGATCAGGCCGCAGGCGGCATGTTCGGGAAACGCCAGCAGCCACTGGCGCGCGGTATCGCGCACGGTCTTCAGCTCTGCAAAGGCACGCGCAACGGGCAGCGCCAGTTCGACTGCCCCCAGGTGCAGCGCGACGTGGAGATTTTTCAAGGCACGGAACGTGCAGACGAGGACCATGCCGGGGATCGCGCCGACACCCGAGCGGGCAAGGACAAAATCGATATCGTAGTCGTCCTGGCAGGCGAGCTCATTCCAGAACGCCAGCCCCGTTGGCTGCGGCATAAGCATGGCGTTGCGCGCACTGAAACAAGGGCACTCGTTGCGGCTGTCGCGAAGTTCGATCCACAATGCGGCCAGGTCAGCGCCATCGTGCTTCGCCAGGCAGCGCGCGACACGGTCAGTGTTCTTCTTGCCGAGGCGGAACCACTCGATCAGCTCAGGCAAGTTGCCCAGCTTTTCGATGCGCGTCTGGTCCCACTCGCTCGGCACGAGGAGTGCCTCGCGTTCGCCCTCGGCCCACTGTTCGACGGGCGCCAGGTCCAGCGGATCGAGCTCCATCGGTGCCGCTGCGCGGCGCCGTGGCAGCGTCCATGGCGCCACGGCCAGCACGCGCGGCAAATCGGCCGGCCCGGCCAGGTCGGCGCGCTCGCCAATTTGCGCGCTCACGATGTCGATGACCTTGTTGGCCTCGTCCGAGAGCCATGGCCGCAGCGCGGCCAACATGTCGGCCTGGCTGCGCAGCAAGGTCGCGAGCATGGGCGCGAACGCCGTCATGGCCTTGCGCTCGGCGCCGATCATCTCGCTCAGAGCGGCAATGCCAGCCAGCGGCCAGCACTGCACGGCAGCGGTGAAGCGCGCCATCGCCTCTTTGCCGGTGCTGCTCGCCGCGGCCAGCGCGCGCATGGACGAAGGCGTGCCGATACAGGCCAGGCCCTCGGCAGCCAGTTCATTTTCCGGATACGCGACCAGCAGCGCCTCGGCAGCGAGGCCGCGTTCCTGCAGCAGCGTGGCGACCAGCCGGGGGTAGGTGAAGCCCGATTCGGCGCCACGGTATGAGGGCGGCGCATATGTCATCAGGCGCACGGTTTGCGGCGAGCTTGCCCCCAGTTGCAACCAGTACGCGGGCGTAAAGTCAGGGGTGGCCGCGTAGTCCAGTATCAGCTGCTCGCACCAGCCGGCCTGCTCGGAAAACAGCAGGCCGAACAGTGGACGGCGCTTGACCGGCAGGCCGGGCACGGCTGCCTGGCAGAGCGCCAGGCATTGATCCCATGTAGCCTGGTCTGCATGGGCCAGGTGTGCGCGATAGGCCAGTTCGGTGGCCGTGTAAATGCCGTTGCTCGTGTAGTTGAAGGCATTTTCGTCGGCATCGGTGAAGCTGAAGTAATACTCATTCGATCTGTGCTCGACGGTGCAGCTCCAGCGCTCCATCTGCAACAGCACCTCCAGCGCGTAGACCAGGCCCTTGCGTGCCACCAGAAAATCGACGAATGCCGACCCGGTGCTGCGCGCCGCCTTGCTGTAGGAAGGTAATTTTGCTTCGGCCGCAAGCAGGATCGCGTCCGATTCCAGCGAGCCTTCCCATTGGTCCTGATGGAAGCGTGTAGCAGCCTCGTTAACAGCGGGTTTGAAAGCCTCGGAAGCCACGTCGTACTCGGGATAACAAAAGCTCTCGGTCATCGCTTCGCAAAATTTGTCCCACAGTTTTGCCAGGTCGTTGCCTGGCTTTTTGCCGGGAAAGCGGCGTGACGGCAGCGCCAGCGCGGCCAGCTTCGGCGGTATGACGACGAGGGTGGCGAGTGCCAGCCACGGGGCGATATCAGTGCGTGCGCCAGGGGACGCGGGCGCTGCCGCAAGCGGAGCGATGGGTTCCGCCGGTGTCACAGGTGGCGTCGCTGCCTTCGCATCCGGGACGGGCAGCGGGAGCGGCGCTGCGACAGGGGTACCGGCACCTGTTTCGACATAGCCCTTTGCGGTCTTCTCCTTGACCAGCTTGGCCAGTGCAGCGGCCGCCTTGGCCGCATCGGCATGAACCTTGGTCTGGCGCTGGCCGGTCGTGCCGGATTTGCCAAAGCAAACGTTAAGCTCGCAATCATCCTGTTCAATGCTCCAGAATTTCCGGGATGTGCCGTCGTCAAACTCGAAATGCCGCATGCGATCCGCCTTATTGTTGTGTGCGTGAGTCAAACTGATAACATTGCATTATCGCTCATGTATGTCGGCAGGCGCGGCTACAAACCCGTGCTGTGAACGATCCTCACCACACTTCCAGTGTGAGCGTCCGTTGCTCGCCGCTGTCCGAATGCGATGCATGCATATGGATGCGCGAAGGGACAAAACTCGTCTCCTTGTATTCAGGGCGCACGTCCAGGTTATTGACTGCGCCTTCCTCAATCCATGCCCGCAGCGCTTGTATATGCGCTGTCCGTTGCCGAACCGTCCTTGGCGGGACGTACACGACATTCATCGCCACATCTTCCCCGCCAAACTCGGCGGGGAACATCAAGAGCCTTGCCAATTGCCCCTTGGCCTCGAGCTCTTTTGCCTGGCTCAGGCTCGCCACCTGCGCAAAGTCGGGTTCCTCGATACGAACAACACTGGCCCGGTCCAGAATGCTCATCTGGCCCACTCCGGCTTTTTTCAGCTCGGCCAGCAAACGATCGCGCCCGTTCGTCATCGACCAACGCATTTCGTCTTCCGTGATCACGGTTGCGACAAGCAGTGCCATCTTCCCGTTGGGAAGGTCAAGCTGATCGGGGAGCGGTGCCTGCGCCTTGCTGATGAGCAGAGTCACCGATTTCCCTTCGCCGATCCCGATCTGCTCAACCGTGATGCCCTGGTGCTTCTCCACGAAGCCGAGAAAGTCGGCGTCTTTGAGCACCTCCGCTTTGGCCGCCCATTGCAATAGCCAAAGTGGCCAATCAGCATTCTCCCTGGCGAGGACGATCAACTCGTAACCATAGCCTGGGCGATCGGTGCGCGGCCTTATGTTTGCCTTCTGGCGCAAGGTGCCGGCCAACCCAACGGTTCGCTGGCCGTGACTGTCGCTCGACGTGGACTGCGTATCGACCATCTCGACTGTGGCGGGCATATCGGGATTGGACAGCCCGAAGGTGGAGTAGATGACCCCTGGCTCACCCGCGATCCTGGTCGGGATGACGTACAGCCCTCCGCCTGGCCATACGCCGGAAAGATCCATCATCTGGAGGATGTCAGCTGGCAGTGTTCCAAAATGTCGTTCGAACAATCGGGAACGCGCGTCGTAGACCTGCTGCCAGCGTATCTCATCCACCGACGGTGCGGGTTTGCTACCCTTGGCGCCTGTGCCTTGGTCCTTCTTGCTTCCACCAAACAGCTTGCCAAACAGGCTCATCGTGCATCTCCATATCAATGCCTTATATCGCTCTTGAACAGCCAACCGGCCAAATCGCCGGAATTTCCCTACAGTATATCCGCTACGAAATTGATGTTCTCGTAAAGACGCCACGCAATGCGGAAAATTCCGTGCTGCATCAAGGGGGAGATATAAGAAACGCGGCAGGTCAATCAATGGGCCACCAATACAAGAGAGAAAATGAGCGATTGTCTGAGCGTCGAGCCATAGACCAACCGGAAATAGACCGGACAGGAGGAGGTCTTAAGCTGGAAACAAAAACGCCGGTCCGGATGGATCGGCGTTTTCTCTGGATATTCTTGGTGGCCCGCGGCGGAATCGAACCACCGATACAAGGATGTTCAATCCCCTGATCCAGCCTCCGCCGCGACCGCCTTGGAGGCATACATCCGCTCATCCGCGTGGGACATGAGCGCCTGCCGATTGTCGCCATGCTCAGGATAATGCGCAATGCCGATGCTGACGGAAACCTGCAGTTGGATGCCTTCGCCAAGGTCGACCAGCGCCGCCAGCGCCAGGTGGATTTTATCCACGACCAGCCCCGCATTCGAGGGCAGGGCGCTATTTTCCAGTAGGACGACGAATTCATCACCGCCCAGGCGCGCCAGCGTATCGCTGTCGCGCAGGCAGAAAGCGATGCGGCGTGCGACCTGCCGCAGCAACAGGTCGCCACATGCGTGGCCGTAGCTGTCGTTGACCAGTTTGAACCGGTTCAGGTCGATGAACAGCAAGGACAAGCCCTCCTGCTGACGTCGAGCGCGGGCGAGGGCGGTGTCGAGCCGGTCGTAGAGCAGGCGCCGGTTCGGCAGGCGGGTGAGTTCGTCGTACATAGCCATGAAATGCATTTGCGCATGCAAGCGCTTGCGCTGGATGGCGGCGGCGAGCTGGTCCGCCACGAACAGCAGCAGGTCGCGGTCGTGGGCCATGTAGCTGGCGCCCTCGGTTCCCGTGCACAGTACGATAACGCCGACGATGCCCTCGGGAGTCTTCAGTGGCACCGCTAGTGCGCCGCCTGTCATGCTGTTCGCCGCTGCCTGCAACTGTGCCGGCAGTGCTTCACTGCTCCCGGACTTCAGCAGCAGCGGCGCTGCGCGTCGAACCACTTCCTCGCACAGCACGCGCGTCAAGGACGCATTGGACGGCATGCCGCCGTCGACGTAATAGGCAAAGTGCAAGTGCTGGCCGGCCGTGTCGAGCAGGGCCACGCCAAAACCGGAGGCGGGCAGCAGGTCGCCGATGATCGCGTGGCTGCGCTGAAACAGGTCCACCAAGTCGTCGCTTGCCTGCGCCGCCTCGGAAATGGCGTAGAGCACCGCCTGCAGCGCCTGGGCCTGTTTCAGGAGCGTTACATCGCGCGCAACCGCCACGCGCAACTGATCAGGCTCGGACCAGCGCGCCGACCACATGATATGAGCGATGCTCCCGTCCTTACGCAGGTAGCGGTTTTCGAAATGGATATGGGATTCGCCGTTCATGATGTTGCGCGCCGCAGCCAGCGTGCGCTCGCGGTCGGCCGGCGCGACAAGATCGATCATGAGCTTGCCGATCATTTCCTGTTGGGTATAGCCGAAGATGCGTTCGCAAGCGGCACTGACAAACACGAAACGTCCACCGGCGTCGACCATGCAGACAGCGTCAAGCAGCAAGTCAGTGAAGTTGGCCACGGGGGCGGCAACGATATTTTTCATGTTTCATTTTAACGGACATTTGACGGGAGCAAGGAATCGGGGCCATAGCGGTAACAGTGGACACGTCGAAAACCCGCCGCCACCCTGGCATAGCGGAATACGTCAACTTCGCTGCCCTGGCCGGCTGCGAGTACGACGCGCTCCCGTTGTACTACAGGCAGAATGCAAAAATTATGACGGTAGGGAATTGAGGCGCCTGAGCTATCCATCAGAGATACCCAAGCTCGATGCGATCGACCGGCGTTATCGATGTTCAAGGAAAAACAAGGCATTAATTGTTTAACATGCAACGTGTGACGGACATCTCACCAGTTTCAAGCGCTGGTTGAGGGGATGGTGCAGCATGTGAAAAGCCGGAGATGGAGGGGACACAAGGACTTTTCGTCTGACAAACAAAAACGCCAACCTGAGATGGTTGGCGTTTCGTTTGTTCTTGGTGGCCCGGGGCGGAATCGAACCACCGACACAAGGATTTTCAATCCTCTGCTCTACCGACTGAGCTACCAGGCCAAGGGTCGCTATCATAGCAGCCCCGGGCCGGTCTGGCTAGTGCTGCGCGCGCATCGCTTGG
This sequence comes from Massilia rubra, assembly GCF_011682065.1. Lineage (GTDB taxonomy): Bacteria > Pseudomonadota > Gammaproteobacteria > Burkholderiales > Burkholderiaceae_D > Telluria_A > Telluria_A rubra. The sequence continues at coordinate 363,768 of NZ_VUYU01000005.1, forward strand.
CACGCGCACGCCGCGCCGCCGATCCTGCCTGTTATTTCGGCATCACGACCGTATCGATCACGTGGATCACGCCATTATCGGCCGCGATATCGGTCTTGATCACATGCGCCTTGTCGAGCATGACCTTGCCGCCCGCCGCAGTGACCGTCAGGTTGCTGCCCTGAACCGACTTGACCGCCCCCGGCTTCACATCCGCCGCCATCACTTTGCCTGGTACAACGTGATAAGTGAGCACCTTGGTCAGCGCGGCTTTGTCCTTGAGCAGGGCATCGAGCTTGGCTTTCGGGATTTTCGCGAAGGCTTCGTCGGTCGGCGCGAACACGGTGAACGGCCCCGGACCCTTCAAGGTGTCGACCAAGCCCGCAGCCTGTACCGCCGCTACCAGCGTGTTGAAGGTGCCGGCGGACTTGGCGGTATCGACGATATCGGCTGCGTTCGCAGCGCCAAATGCCAGGGAGAATGCTGTTGCGATGAGTACTTTTTTCATTGCGATTTCCTTTAGATAAATTGACCGCCGCAAGATGCGAAGGATTAAGAATGCACTCTGTTGCACCGATATTGAACCGGTATGCAGCCAATTTATCGTTATTGCCTGGTTAAGTCTATTGTGCACGCTTGCACGATTGGGTCGCAGCGGTTCAGATGCGGTTCATCGACAGCTTTGCTATGTGCCGCGACGCGATCTGTCGGCGACGTCAATGTCGCGGCCGATCATCAAAAAGGGAAGGGGGAAAGTGACGAGCAGAAATGCAAAACGCCACCCGAAGGTGGCGTTTTTCAATTCTTGGTGGCCCGGGGCGGAATCGAACCACCGACACAAGGATTTTCAATCCTCTGCTCTACCGACTGAGCTACCAGGCCAAGAGGCATGATTATAGACACCCGATTCCCACTTTGCAAGGCCGACTGGCAACTTTATCGATAAAACCTTCGGCTGCCGCAAAAAACTGTCTGCTTGCCAGCCGCTATAATGCTCTGTATGACTAGTCCAAATTCTTCTTCCGCGCGTCATCAGAGCGCGGTGTGCATCGTTGGCAACGGCGCCATCGCCAAGACGACCGCCCTCGGGTTCGCCCAGGCCGGTCACAGCGTTACCGTGCTGGTCCCGCCATCGGCTTCAATCCCCCCCGCCGCCACGAGCGGCGAGCAGCCCTGGGATGTGCGCGTCTACGCGCTCAACCACACCGCGCACGGCTTGCTCTCTACGCTCAAGGTGTGGGGCGCGCTCGACATGGACCGGGTGGCGGCGGTCGACGTCATGGCCGTCAACGGCGACGGCGCCAAACCGGGCGACCTGGCCTTCGATGCTTTCGGCGCCCATGTCGGCGCGCTGGCCTGGATCGTCGAAGACCGCAACCTGAACCAGGCGCTCGACGCCGCGCTGCGCTTCGCCGCCAACGTCACCATCGTCACGGGCCGCGCGGTCAGGCTGGCCAGCGACCTTGATGGCGCCACCGTGCATCTCGACGACGGCAGCGCCATCGCCAGCGCGCTGGTGGTCGGCGCCGACGGCGGCCAGTCGTGGGTGCGCGGCCAGTGCGATATCGGAGTCGACTACCGCGCCTACCACCAGCGCGCCGTGGTAGCCAACTTCGCCTGCGAAAAACCGCACCACGGCGTGGCGCATCAATGGTTCACCGGCGAAGAAGGCATCGTGGCGCTGCTGCCGCTGCCGGGAAAACGCGTCTCGCTGGTCTGGTCCGCGCCCGATGCGCTGGCCGACACCATCATGAACGAAAGCATGGGCGAACTGGCCGTGCGCCTGGCGGTGCTGGCCGGCGACAAGCTGGGAGAACTCAAGCCCCTGCAACCGGAGGCGGTCAAGGACTTGCCGCTGGCGCTGATCCGCCCGCACGCTATCGTCGCGCCGCGCGTGGCGCTGGTGGGCGACGCCGCCCACGTGGTCCATCCGCTGGCCGGCCACGGCATGAACCTCGGCTTTGCCGACGTGTCGGCGCTGCTCAAGACCATCGCCGCGCGAGAACCGCAGCGCGCCATCGGCGACGAGCGCGTGCTGGCACGCTACGCCCGCGCGCGCAAGGAAGACATCCTGCTGATGCAGGTCGCCACGGACGGCCTGGCGCGCCTGTTCGGCACCAACCTGGAGCCGGTGCGCATCGCGCGTAACCTGGGACTGAATTTGCTGGACAAGTTGCCACTGCTGAAGCGTCGACTGATGTCGCACGCCATGGGCAAGTAGGCTGTTAAAGAAATCGGAGAAGCTATGACTAAAAGTAAACTCGCGCTGTTTGTGTTGGCCGCATTGTCCGCCACTGTTGCCAATGCCGCCCCGGCGCCCACCCCCGCCAAAGCGAGCCTGGAAGAGACCATCAGGAAGCGCATCGAGCCTCGCCTGGGCAAGGATATGAAGATCGATTCGATCAAAAAGACGCCTTACAGCGGCCTGTATGAGGTGCGCGCCAACGGCGACATCATCTACACCGACGAAGCCGGCGAGTACCTGATCTTCGGCCAGGTGGTCGACGTCAAGACCCAGCGCAACCTGACCAAGGAGCGCGTCGACGAGATCAACATGATCAATTTTGCCGACCTGCCGTTCCAGCATGCGCTCAAGCTGGTCAAGGGCGACGGCAAGCGCACCATCGCCATCTTCGAAGACCCGAACTGCGGCTACTGCAAGCGCTTCCGCCAGACCACGCTCAAGGAAATCGACAACGTGACGGTGTACACCTTCATGTACAACATCCTGTCCGAGGATTCCTCGGTCAAGTCCAAGAACATCTGGTGCGCGCCGGACCGCAACAAGGCCTGGGATGACTGGATGATCGATAACAAGGCAGCGCCGGCCGCCGCCGCCAACTGCGCCAACCCGAACGACAAGGTATTTGAACTCGGTCGCAAACTGCGCATCGAGGGCACGCCGGCGATCTTCTTTGCCGACGGCAGCCGCATTCCGGGCGCGATCGATACCAAGGGCCTGGAAGCCAAATTCGCCACCCTGAACAAGACGGCCAAGCCGGCGGCCAAACCTGCCGCGCCAGCCGCCGCAGCCGCCCCGGCGCCGGTCGCTGCAAAAAAATAGCACATATAAAAACAGCAGTCCGAAGCGCAGTACCAAGACAAGGGAGCAGTACATGGTTACTTTGAATATCAACGGCCGCGATATGCAGGTCGACGCCGATCCGGCCACGCCCATCCTGTGGGCGCTGCGCGATAACCTGAACATGACGGGCACCAAATTCGGCTGCGGCGCGGCCCTGTGCGGCGCCTGCACGGTGCACCTGAACGGCGATGCGATCCGTTCGTGCATCACGCCCATTTCGGCCGCCGCCGGCCAGAAGATCACCACCATCGAAGCGATGGAGGGCGACGCGGTCGGCAAGGCCGTGCAGGATGCGTGGGTACGCCACGACGTGCCGCAATGCGGCTACTGCCAGAGTGGCCAGGTGATGAGCGCTACGGCCCTGCTGCGCACCAACAAGAAGCCGACCGATGCCGACATCGACGGCGCCATGAGCGGCAATATCTGCCGCTGCGGTACCTATCAACGAATCCGCGCGGCCATCAAGGATGCGGCGACCACGTTAGCCTGAGGAGAGCCGCATGCGTACCGAATGGATCAACCAGGCGGCGTTGACACGCCCGCCTGAAGGCGGCATGTCGCGCCGCAGTTTCATGAAAGCCGGCGCCGTCGCCACCAGTGGCCTGGTGCTGGGCTTCTTCATGCCCGGCGCGAACAAGTTCGCGCGCGCGGCGGATGCCGCCGCCAAGCCGGTGTACGCGCCCAACGCGTTCCTGCGCATCGCGCCGGATAACAGCGTCACCGTCATGGTCAACCGGCTCGAATTCGGCCAGGGCGTACACACCGCGCTGCCGATGCTGATCGCCGAAGAACTCGACGCCGACTGGTCGCAGATGCGCGGCGAACTGGCTCCCGCCGGCGACGTCTTCAAGGACCCGGCGTTCGGCATGCAGATCACGGGCGGCTCGGGCACCATCGCCCACTCGTTCATGCAGTACCGCGAAATCGGCGCCAAGGCGCGCGCCATGCTGATCGCCGCCGCTGCCGGGCAGTGGAAGACCAGTCCCGCGCAGCTGAGCACCGCCAGCGGCTTCGTGCTGCACCCGGACGGACGCAAAGCCAGCTACGGCTCGCTGGCCGACGCCGCCATGAAGCAGCCGATGCCGGCAACCGTGGCGCTCAAGGACGCCAAGGATTTCCGCTTCATCGGCAAACCGGTCAAGCGCCTCGACGCGCTGGCCAAGTCGAGCGGCAAGCAGCAATTCGGCATCGACTTCACCCTGCCCGACGCCAAGGTGGCCGTGGTGGCGCACCCGCCCGTGTTCGGCGCCAAGGTCGCCAAGCTCGATGCGACCAAGGCACGCGCCATCAAGGGCGTGATCGACGTGTTCGAAATCGCGCTTGATCGCGGCGGGCGTGGCGTGGCGGTCATCGCCGACGGCTACTGGCCGGCCAAGCAGGGCCGCGAGGCGCTGGTGATCGAGTGGGATACCAGCGCGGTCGAGAAGGTGACTTCATCGAAGCAGATGGCCGAGTTCAAGGCGCTGGCCAAAAAGCCGGGCACCGTCGCCAAACAGGCCGATGTGAGCAAACTGGCCGGCGCGCCGAAGAAAATCTCGGCCGTCTACGAATTCCCGTACCTCGCGCATGCGCCGATGGAGCCGCTCAACTGCGTCGTCGACCTCAAGGCCGACAGCTGCACCGTGTGGGCCGGCACCCAGATGCAAACGGTCGACCATGCGGCAATCGCCGCCACGGCGGGCCTGAAGGCCGAACAGGTCACGCTCAATACCATGATGGCGGGCGGTGGTTTTGGCCGCCGCGCGGTGCCGTCGTCGGACTACCTGGTTGAAGCGGTCAACGTCGCCAAGGCCTACAAGGCCGCCGGCAAAAGCGGTCCGGTCAAAGTGATCTGGAGCCGCGAAGACGACATCAAGGGCGGCTACTACCGTCCGTCGCACGTGCACCGCGCCGATATCGGCCTGGACGCCAAGGGCAATATCCTCGCATGGGATCACACCATCGTCGGCCAGTCGATCATCAGCGGCACGCCGTTCGAACCGTTCATGATCAAGGATGGCGTGGACCACACCATGGTCGAAGGCATGGGCGCGCCGTACGACGTGCCGCTCAAGCTCTCCGTGCATAACGCCAAGGCCAACGTGCCGGTGCTGTGGTGGCGCTCCGTGGGCTCGACCCACACCGCCTTTGTGATGGAAACCCTGGTCGACGAAGCCGCGCACGTGGCCAAGATGGACCCGGTGGCCTACCGCAAGAAGCTGATCGGCGAAAAGCATGTGCGCCACCTGGCCGCGCTCGACCTGGCGGTCGAAAAATCCGGCTACGGCAAGCGCAAGCTGGCCAAGGGCCGCGCCTGGGGCGTGGCGCTGCACGCGTCGTTTGGCTCCGTGGTGGCGTATGTGGTCGAAGCATCGGTGGTCAAGGGTGTACCCAAGCTGCATAAAGTCACCGCCGGCATTCACTGCAACCAGGTCGTCAATCCCTTGACGATCGAAGCGCAGGTGCAGGGCGCGGTGCTGATGGCGCTCGGTACCACCTTGCCCGGTGCGGCTATCACGCTCAAGGATGGCGTGGTCGAACAGCAGAACTTCGGCGACTACACCGTGGCGCGCATGACCGACATGCCGCAGGTCGATGTGTACACCGTGGCGTCGAGCGATGCGCCGACCGGCATGGGCGAACCTGGCCTGCCGCCGCTGGCGCCGGCGTTCGCCAATGCGCTGTTCACGCTGACGGGCAAGCGGCTGCGCAAGCTGCCATTCGACCTGAAGGCCGCCTGATTGCGCGCATGGCCATGACCCCTGTCGGCATTCTGCTGGCTGCCGGCAGGGGGCACCGATTCGATCCGACTGGCGCAGCGAGCAAGCTGCTCCAGCCTTTGCCTGGCGGCGAGCTGCTTGTCGCCGCCAGCGCCCGCGTTTTACTCTCCTCTGTAGATACGGTCATCGCCGTCGTACCGCTTGACGATGGCGGCGTGGGCGAGTGCCTGCGCGCGCTTGGCTGCATCGTCACCGTATGCCCGGACGCCGACAGCGGCATGGCCGCGTCGCTGGTGCATGCGCTACGCCAGGCGCCTGACGCGCCATCGTGGCTGATCGCGCTGGGCGATATGCCGTATGTACGCACCAGTACCATGCTGGCGCTGCGCGCCGCGCTGGAGCAGGGCGCGCCGATCGTGGTGCCGGTGCACGCTGGCCAGCGCGGCAACCCGGTGGGTTTTGGCCGCGTGCACCGCGAGGCGCTGCTGGCGCTGCGGGGCGACCAGGGCGCGCGCGCCATCCTCAAGGCGCACCCGGTGAGTGTTGTTTCCGTTGACGATCCGGGCGTTGTTTCCGACATCGATACCGTCGCGGATCTGTTAAAAACCAGCACACTCGGGTAAGGTGGACAGCTTGCGCTGGTCCATTTCCACGAACTACCCATTGAACATGAAAAAACCGACACCCAAGAAGCCGGCGGCTATCCAGTACGCCATTGTTCCTAAAGACCTGGGCGGACACCTGTTCGACGTCACCGTCACCGTGGCCGCACCATCGCCCGAAGGCCAGGTGTTTGCCCTGCCCGCGTGGATCCCGGGCAGCTACATGATCCGCGAATTTTCGCGCAATATCGTCCAGATCCGCGCCGAATCGAACGGCAAGCCGGTCGCGCTGACAAAGCTCGACAAGCATTCCTGGCAAGCCGCCCCGGTGGCTGGCGCCTTGAGCGTGCAGTATGAAGTCTATGCATGGGACCTGTCGGTGCGCGCCGCCCACCTGGACCAGACCCACGGCTTCTTCAACGGCACCAGCGTCTATTTGCGCGTGCTGGGGCAAGAGCAAACGCCGCACGAAGTCGACATCCAGCGTCCGCTTGACGCCGCCGCCAAAACCTGGCGCGTGGCCACCTCGCTGCCGGAACTGGGCGCGAAGCGCTACGGCTTCGGCACCTACGTAGCTAGCGACTACGATGAACTGATCGACCACCCGGTCGAAATGGGCGACTTTGCGCTGGCCACCTTCAAGGCGCACGGCATCGCGCACGACATCGTCGTCTCGGGCCGCGTGCCCAACCTCGACATGGCGCGCCTGCAAGCCGACCTGAAAGCCATCTGCGAAACCCAGATCGCCTTTTTCGAGCCGCGCTCTCGGCGCGCGCCGATGGACCGCTACGTCTTCCTCACCTTGGCCGTGGGCGACGGTTACGGCGGGCTGGAACACCGCGCCTCGACCGCGCTGATTTGCGCGCGCGCCGACCTGCCCAGCACCGCCGCGCCCAAGGTGGCCGACATCGGCGAGGGTTACCTCAAATTCCTCGGCCTGTGCAGCCACGAGTATTTTCATACCTGGAATGTCAAGCGCATCAAGCCGGCAGCGTTTGCGCCGTATGACCTGCAAAACGAAACCTACACCCCGCTGCTTTGGCTGTTCGAAGGCTTCACCAGCTACTACGATGACCTGATGCTGGTCCGCAGCGGCATCATCGGCGAAGCGGCCTACCTCAAGCTGCTCGGCAAAGCCGTCAGCGGCGTGCTGCGCGGGAGCGGTCGCACCAAGCAAAGCGTGGCCGATTCCAGCTTCGACGCCTGGGGCAAATACTACCGCCAGGACGAGAACGCGCCGAACGCCATCGTCAGCTATTACGGCAAGGGTTCGCTGATCGCGCTTGCCTTCGACCTGACCATCCGCGCCAAGACCGAGGGCAAGAAGTCGCTCGACGATGTGATGCTGGCGCTGTGGCAGCGTTACGGCCGGGATTTTTATCCTAGCGTGGGCCGTGGCGTGACCGAGGCCGAAGTCGAAGCGCTGTTCGACGAAATCAGCGGCCTGAAACTCAAACCGCTATTCGACAAATACGTGCGCGGCACGGCCGACCTGCCGCTGGCCAGGTTGTATGGGCCGTTCGGGGTCAAGATCGATGACGCGCGCAAGAACGCCAAGCCGGCCTTCGACGTCGGCATCGGGCGCGATGGCGGCGACTGCAAACTGACGCAGGTGCACGAAGGCGGCGCCGCCCATCGCGCGGGCCTGTCGGCAGGCGACATTCTGGTGGCGGTGGAAGGCTTGCGGGTGGCGGGCAGCCCGGCCAACCTCGATGCGCTGCTGTCGCGCTACAAGGTGGGCGACACGGTCGCCGTGCACGCCTTCCGGCGTGACGAACTGATGACGTTCAGCGTGCAGCTCCAGGGCGACCGGGTGCCGGACGTGAAACTGACGCTGGTCGACGAGCGCAAGAAAGTAGCGGGTCTGGCGCGTCCGAGCGCGCCGCGTTAGAACGGGCTCCCGCCGCTCGCGCGGCGGGAAATGCGCGAAGGCCTGGTCAGCTGAACAGGCGTTGCAACTCCACACCCGGTTCCGGCGCGCGCATGAACGCTTCGCCGACCAGGAAGGCGTGCACATTGGCGTCGCGCATGCGCTTGACGTCGCCTGGCCCCATGATGCCCGATTCGGTCACCACCAGTTTCTCGGCCGGGATGCGCGGCAGCAGGTCGATGGTCGTTTGCAGCGATGTCTCGAAGGTGCGCAGGTTGCGGTTGTTGATGCCGACCAGCTTCGTATCGAGCTTGAGCGCGGCCGTCAGTTCATCGCCGTCGTGTACTTCCACCAGCACGTCCATGCCCAGTTCGTGCGCGCAGGCTTCCAGTTCGGCCATCAGGCCGTGGTCAAGGGCCGACACGATCAGCAAAATCGCATCGGCGCCCATCGCGCGCGCTTCGTAGACCTGGTACATATCGATCATGAAGTCCTTGCGGATCACCGGGATCTCGCAGGCTGCGCGCGCCTGTTTCAGGTACTCGACCTGGCCCTGGAAGAACTGCACGTCGGTCAGCACCGACAGGCACGCCGCGCCGTGGCGCGCGTAGCTCTCGGCGATGTTCGCGGGACGGAAGTCGGCGCGCAGTACGCCTTTTGAGGGCGAGGCTTTTTTGACTTCGGCGATCACGCCCGCGTGGCCGGCTGCAATGTGCTTGCGCAGGCTCGCTTCGAAGCCGCGCAGGCCGCTGCGCAAGGTGCCATCGGTTTCGACTTCGCGGCGCAGGCTGGCCAGGTCGCGGTGCTTTTTTGCGGCGGCGACTTCGTCAGCCTTGACCGCCAGGATTTTGTTGAGGATATCGGACATGGAGAGGCCTTAGTTTTGTTTGGAGAGCGCGAGCTTGATACCGAGCCAGATGAACAGGCCGCCGGTGACGCGGTTAAGCCACAGCGATACATTCGGATTGACCTTGATGCGGGCGCTGGCCTGCGCCGTGAACAGCGCCAGCGAGGTACACCACAGCATGCCGTTCAGGTTGAAAATGCATCCGAGGATGACAAAGGCGAGCGCCTTGCCGGGCGCATCGTGCGCGATAAACTGGGGCACGAAGGCGAGGAAGAAGACAGCCACCTTGGGGTTCAGCACATTCGTCAGGAAGCCCTGGGCGAAAATTTTAGCGTATGGCAGCGGCGGCACGACGATTGGCGCAGCCGGGTCGCGCCGTTTGCTGCGCAGCAGGCCGACCGCCATGTAGATGATGTACGCCGCGCCGACGTACTTGACGACCATGAAGGCGGTCGCCGACGTGGCCAGGATGGCGGACAGGCCGAGCGCCGCGGCTAATACGTGGATCATGGTGCCGGCGCCGATGCCCATGGTGGCGGCCACGCCGGCGCGCCAGCCCTGGGTGGCGCTGCGCGTCATGATCAGGAGCGAGTCCGGGCCGGGCATGATGTTGAGCAGCAGGCCGGAGAGGATGAACAGGGGGAGGTCGTGGATGCCGAACATGGCGCAAAATCCTAGCCGTCATTCCCGCGCAGGCGGGAATCCAAGGCGTAGTCGATTAACGTAGGCGTCTTAGATTCCCGCCGAGGGCCGCCTTGGCGCGGGAATGACGGTTTTGAGTTTTGAGGCACAGGCACCTTCCAGTCGATACTACGACGTTCAGGCACCTAACTGCTGGGTCACCTGGACAAACTGGTCGACCTTGGCCCGCGCGGCGCCCGATTCGATCGCCTCGCGTGCTTTTTTCAGGCCATCTTCAATCGAACTGGCCACGCCCGCCGCATACAAGGCCGTACCCGCATTGAGCGCCACGATATCGTACGCCGCACCCGGCTCGCCATTGAGCGCTTCCATCATCTTGATCTTCGACTCTTCCGCATTCGCCACCTTCAGGTTGCGGCTGGCGATCATCGGCAGGCCGAAGTCTTCGGGATGAATCTCGTATTCGCGGATTTCGCCGTTGACCAGTTCACCGACCATGGTGGCCGCGCCGAGCGAGACTTCATCCATATTGTCGCGCCCATACACCACCACCGCATGCTGTGCGCCGAGGCGCTGCAGCACGCGCACCTGGATGCCCACCAGATCCTGGTGGAACACGCCCATCAGGATATTCGGCGCGCCGGCCGGATTGGTCAGCGGCCCGAGGATATTGAAAATGGTGCGCACGCCCAGTTCGCGCCGCACCGGCGCCGCATGCTTCATGGCGGCATGGTGGTTCGGTGCGAACATGAAGCCGATGCCGGTCTGCGCGATCGACTGCGCGATCTGCTCGGGCGAGAGGTTGATGTTCGCGCCGAGCGACTCGATCACGTCGGCGCTGCCGGACGACGACGACACGCTGCGTCCGCCGTGCTTGGCCACGCGCGCGCCGGCGGCGGCGGCCACGAACATCGCCGTGGTCGAAATATTGAAAGTGTGGGCGCCGTCGCCACCGGTGCCGACGATGTCGAGCAGGTGGGTGGTGTCGGCCATCGGCACTTTTGTCGAGAACTCGCGCATCACTTGCGCGGCGGCGGCGATTTCGCCGATGGTTTCCTTTTTCACGCGCAGGCCGAGCGTGAGCGCGGCGATCATGGTGGGCGACATTTCGCCCGACATGATCTGGCGGAACAGGTGCAGCATCTCGTCGTGGAAAATTTCGCGGTGTTCGATACAGCGCAGCAGTGCTTCTTGTGGGGTGATCGGCATGACAGCTCCTTGATACGGGCAGGTGTTAGCGTTCGAGAAAATTCTTCAGCAGGGCATGGCCATGCTCGGACAGGATCGATTCTGGGTGAAACTGCACACCCTCGATATCGAATTCCCTGTGCCGCACGCCCATGATCTCGCCGTCGTCGGTCCATGCCGTCACTTCCAGGCAGGCCGGGAGCGACGCGCGCTCGATCGCCAGCGAGTGATAGCGGATGACCGTAAACGGACTCGGAAGATTCTTGAACACGCCCACGCCGGTGTGCGCGATCACTGAAGTTTTGCCATGCATGACCTGCTTGGCGCGAATGACCTTGCCGCCGAACGCGGCGCCGATGGCCTGGTGGCCGAGGCACACGCCGAGGATCGGCAGCTTGCCCTTGAACTGCTCCAGGATGGAGATCGAGATCCCGGCTTCGGCCGGGGTCTTGGGACCGGGCGAGATGCAGATGCGGTCCGGCCGCATCGCGCTGATCTCGTCGATCGTGATTTCGTCGTTGCGCACTGTGCGCACGTCCTCGCCCAACTCACCGAAATACTGCACCAGGTTGTAGGTGAACGAGTCGTAGTTATCGATCATCAGCAGCATCTCAGATCTCCCCATCCAGGCCGTCTTGCACTTGCTCGGCTGCGCGCAGGACCGCGCGCGCCTTGCTTTCGGTTTCCTGCCATTCCATCTCGGGGACCGAATCGGCCACAATGCCGGCTGCGGCCTGCACGTACAGCATGCCGTCCTTGATCACGCCGGTGCGGATTGCGATCGCCACATCCATCTCGCCGCCAAACGACAGGTAACCGCAGGCGCCGCCGTAGATGCCGCGCTTGGTCGGTTCGAGTTCGTCGATCACTTCCATGGCGCGCACTTTCGGCGCGCCGGTCAGGGTGCCGGCCGGGAAGGTCGCGCGCAGCACGTCCAGGTTGGACATGCCATCCTTGAGCGTGCCTTCGACGTTCGAGACGATGTGCTGCACATGCGAGTATTTTTCGACGACCATGCGTTCGGTGACCTTGACGCTGCCGATCTCGGAGATGCGCCCCAGGTCATTGCGCGCCAGGTCGATCAGCATGACGTGTTCGGCGATCTCTTTCGGGTCGGCCAGCAGCTCTTTCGACAGTTCGGCGTCGCGCTCCGGCGTGGCGCCGCGTGGACGGGTGCCGGCGATCGGGCGCAGGGTGACTTTTTTGGTACCGTCGGACGCGGTCTCGTTGCGCACCAAAATCTCGGGCGAGGCGCCGACGATCTGCATGTCGCCGAAGTTATAGAAGTACATGTACGGCGATGGATTCAAGGAACGCAGGGCGCGGTACAGGGTCAGTGGATTGTCCACGTACGGCTTGCGGATGCGCTGGCCGATCTGCACCTGCATCAGGTCTCCCGCCATCACGTATTCGTGGGCGCGCGCGACCGCCTTGAGGTAATCCTCTTTGCTGAAGTCGCGCACCGCTTCGGTACGCACCGAGCTCGATGTGACCGGCGCGTCGACGCCACGGCGCAGCATCATGCGCAGGTCTTTCAGGCGCTGGCGCGCTTTGGAATAGGCTTCCGGTTGCGCGGTGTCGGCGTACACGATCAGATACAGCTTGCCGGACAGGTTGTCGATGACCGCCAGTTCCTCGGTCACCATCAGCTCGATGTCGGGCAGGCCCAGGTCGTCCTTCGGCTGCGTGTCGGCCAGCTTGCGCTCGATGTGGCGCACGGTGTCGTAGCCGAAGTAGCCGGCCAGGCCGCCGCAAAAGCGCGGCAGGCCCGGACGCAGCGCCACTTTGAAGCGCGCCTGGTACTGTTCGATGAAGTCGAGCGGATTGCCGTCGTGGGTTTCGATCACGACGCCGTTTTTGACGATTTCGGTGCGCGCGCCGAAAGTGCGCAGCACCGTCGTGGCGGGCAGGCCGATGAAGGAATAGCGGCCAAAACGCTCGCCGCCGACCACCGATTCGAGCAGGAAGGTGTTCTTTCCGGCGTTTTGGGTCTGGGCCAGCTTGAGGTACAGCGTGAGGGGCGTTTCGAGATCGGCGAAGGCTTCCGAGATCAATGGAATGCGGTTGAAGCCTTCGTTGGCCAACGATTTGAATTCGAGTTCGGTCATGCTTTTCTCCATGCCGCCATGGCGTGTGCGCGGGCGGTGGGTTTCAAAAAACCTGCCGGCGCAAAAAGGCGGCCGACAGCAATCAATACGGGGTCACTTAGCCCAGGATTGCCAGCGTCGCCAAAGCCAGGCCTCAATCGAGCCGGTTTGGGTGACATTGTGTTTTTTGATGAAAAACATATGTGGTGGAGGTTTTAGTTTGCGTTGTTGTTGTGCGAACGAATCCGCGTTGCAGCATCTACAAGTGAGATAACTATACCATCGGAATCGGTTTCGTGTATAGCCCGCCCGTGGTTGTAACCATACGGTACCGTCAGCACAAAGCAGCCGGCCGCGCGCGCCGCCTCGGCGTCGTTGGACGAGTCGCCGATGGCCACCACTTGCGAGGGCGCCAGCTTGAAGTCGGCGCAGACCTGCAGCAGCGGCATCGGGTCGGGTTTTTTGCGTGGCAGCGAGTCGCCGCCGTAGACCACCTCGAAATACGGCGCCAGGCCCTTTTGCGCCAGCAGCGGGGTGGCGAAGGCGATCGGTTTGTTGGTCACGCAGGCCAGGCGCAGGCCGTCGGCTTTCATCGCTTCCAGGCCGTCGATCACGCCGTCGTACAGCGCGCTATGGTCGCCGTTAATCGCCAGGTAGTGGCTCTGGTAGGAGGCCATGGCGTCGTCGAAGCGCTGTTCCACGCCGGCGGCGTCGTTGTCGAGCGCGAGGACGCTGCGGATCAGGTTTTCGGAGCCTTTGCCGATCATCAGCGCGATTTGCTGCTGCGTGATCGGCGCGTAGCCGAATTGTCCGCGCATGGCGTTGATGGCGACGTGGAAGTCGGGCAGGGTGTCGAGCATGGTGCCATCGAGGTCGATGATGACGGCGCGTATGGGGCTGTGCCCGGACTTGAGAGAGTTGGTCAACATGGGATAGGGTCGGTTAGGGGCGTCGATCGGATGGCGCAGCGCAGACGCACGGGCGCATTCGTCGATCCGCGATCGGGCAGCTGGCCGCGTCGCCATGCGGCATGGCTGCCATCACAAGGCGACGGGACGTTTATTGAGCCGCCGGGGTTTCGGGTGCAGCTCGTTGACCGGATTGGTCGGGGGCCTTGTTTGTCCGGACGATTGTCGCGAGCGTCGATCCGCCAGCCTGTTCGCAATTGGGGGCGGCACCGGTCCACTTGATCGACTGGCCGCGCACCACGGGACGTACCAGGCGCCATGGGAAGAAGCCAAAGCGCTGCGAGCCGGCATAGTTAATAATGGCGTCGCCACCTTCCGCTCTGGCGCGTTGGGACAATTCCCCAAGGAGCTCCGCAACGCCGCCATACGTCCCTTTAGCCACTTTGACTTTCCTTAGCACCGTGTAGGTGAACTCGGCTGGCGGGACGCCAGCGAAAAAGCAGAAATTGTTCGGATCGGACTGTGGCGCCGCCTCTTCCGCCGCAGAGGCGGTATTGAGGAAGGCAAGCGAAAGGAGGCAGCAAAGCGAAATTTTGTTCATGTTGAGGTGTGGCTTTCGTTAAATTTTAGTGCAAATTGGCAATATTTCGGTGCAGGGAGCGAGTATGAGCTGAAATTGGCAATTCATCAATACGGCGTGTATCGTTCTGCGCCACGTTGCGCATCTGGTTGACGTGGAATGGGCGCAATGAGCTTGGGGGGATGTTCGCGGATCTGGCATCGTGGCGCCTCCAGTGACCGGTTTGATACAACCGGCGGGAACCTCGCGCCACGCAGTGGTGCCAGACCTCGACAAGCGTAGCGATGGGCGCAGATATTCATTTCTTATCTCTGCGTCCCATTTTCACGATGCAGCTGGTTGACGCTGTCCGAGTTCAGGCTCGTGGTGGCAGGCGCAGGCCACGTGGAACGGGGTTTGTCGCTGGAGTGCCGCCCGACCATCGACATGGTCGCCAACATCGAAGAGCGTGGGTACTTTTGCCGCATAATTTTCTGGTTCGACTTCAGGGGCCTCGAAAAACCTGGTGCGCGGCGTCTGCCTTTGCATCCGCGCCGCCGGGGATGCTTGCCAAGGTATTTGCCACAACCCTTTCAGAAAGCACCATTGATACCTCCAATTGCGGCGAGCCGCGTCCGGTTCATGTCGCGTCGTGTCGTCGCCGTGCTTCGCATCGGCCTGTTGTTGATATTGCTCGCGCTCGTCGTGTGGGGCTGGTCCCTGCCCAGGGAAGTGCAGTTCGGTTCGGGAGTGACTGCCCGTCGCGCCTTTACTGTTGAGGAGGCGCGCACGACAGGAGCCATCCAGGGCAAGGTCGTCGATCTGGAAACTGGCTTGCCGCTTCAGGGTGTGCTGGTCTCTGTCGACCACGACAGCCCCACGTCCGACTACGTTTCTGACCGGACGGGAGCGTCGGGCGAGTTTGGATTGGCGCTGCTGGTGCCGGGTGTTGTGACGGTCGACATCGGTCGGACCGATCTGCTGGCGCAACGGCGAGATGTTGCCGTCGAGGCCGGCAAGACCACGCGGCTGAACGTCAAGCTAGCCAAAGCGCCACCGCCGTGCTGCCAACTGGCAGGCAAGTGGAGGGTAGAGTTGACGATTGATCCGGGCACGCCCTCGAATGTATCCGCAAGCAATATCAGCGGGACGGTTCGGTTCAGGTCGGGCTTGTGGGCGCGTGTGACGGCGCCATCCGATCCGGATAAGGCCCTGTACCAGGAGTACGGCAGCTTTCATATCGATTGGCGGCCCTTCCTGGGTTATTGGGCAACAGAGGTGGCCAAAGATGTATACGCTCCGGACAATGGCTGGATGGCGGCGTATATGTTCAATGACGCGGCTGGCACCGTCCTGAGCGGGGACCGCGTTGACATGCTCTTCCAGGGAGGACTTTCCCATGACCGGATCTCGCTGAGCGGCAATATCGACAAGGACGGTATCCTGCGCGGCCGCTGGTGCAATATGGGTTTTACCTGTTCCAGCACAGGCGATTTCGTGATGACGAGAATGTAAGCATCCCCGCACGCTAACAGATTGATAAGGACCAGGATGGGCGCAGATATTCATTTGGTGGTGGAGGCATCGGATACCGAACAATTCGTCGCTCCACAGGCGATCGCATTTTTTGAGTGGCCGAGGCGTTCGTCCCTGTTCAATGCGATGAACAACCGGCATGGGCGCGATGATCTCGTTGCCGCACGTGGTTTTCCCGAGCCCGCATCGGCAATGGCGAATTTTCACTATGGGCTAAATGTCATCGACGATGACGATATGGACGGTGCGCTGGCAATGCCATCGATTGCGCGATCGGAGGCGGACGAGGCGTTGCGGACAGGAGAAAGTCATCCGATCGCCTACCGGTGGGACTTTATCTCGGCACCCCACTACTCGCGTTGCAGCTGGCTCACGCTGGCCGAATTCCGGCGTGCGGTCGCAGCCACCGATGACGGCGAGCTGCATATGACGCTCGAGTGCCGCTTGACGATCGACCTGATGGCGAACATCGAAGCGCGCGGGTACTTCTGCCGCATGGTTTTCTGGTTCGACCTGTAAGTCCGGCGGCGCTCATGGGGGCAGGTAGATTCGATCAGGGCGATTCTGGCGGATTTCATTTCACGCGATTATGCCTCGATACTCG
Source organism: Massilia rubra (assembly GCF_011682065.1). Lineage (GTDB taxonomy): Bacteria > Pseudomonadota > Gammaproteobacteria > Burkholderiales > Burkholderiaceae_D > Telluria_A > Telluria_A rubra. The sequence goes on from NZ_VUYU01000005.1 coordinate 380,374, forward strand.
ATCTGGCCAGATGTCATCGTCAAGCCGGATCGGATCGGATCGGACGGTGCAGGGCGTCGGGAGTTATTTGGCTAAGCCGTGATGCGTTCAATTCCAGGTCGTTTGATTTTTCCAGCCTGGTACAGATCATATTGGAGCTGCATGCCTGCCCAGAATTCAGGGCTTGTGCCAAAGGCCGTACCCAGACGATACGCCATGTCTGGCGACACTCCTGCAGTGCAGGAAACCACACGCTGAAGCGTAACCCGACTTACGCCAAGGCGACAGGCGGCTTCCGTTACCGTCATGCCCCCCAGATATTCCCGAAGTACTTCCCCTGGATGAGGCGGATTATGCATGCGAGTCATGTAATTCCTCGTCAATTCAGTGATAGTCTCGGTAGTCAACGAGGATCGCATCATTCCCATCGAATGCGAAAGTCATCCGCCAATTGCCGTTGACCGTGACTGCCCAGTGCCCGTTTAAATTTCCCTTCAATGGATGAAGATCCCATGAGGGGGCCGATAAATCTTCCGGACGAATAGCCTGGTCAAGGGCGCCTAATTGGAGACGCAATCTCGCCGCGTGCGCTGCTTGAATTCCGGCTTTGCTACCCGTCTCGAAAAACCGTTGCAGTCCCTTGTGTCTGAACGTTTTTATCATAGTGTTGATTGTATCTAGTATCGCTACGCGATACAATTGATTTGCTTCAACAGGCGCTGCGCTCGCTTGCGCTATCACTGCAAAAGTGCAGGTCCAGGTTTGGTTTTTCTGTTGGCATGTGTATCTGTCCAGAAAATGTTCTCCGTAAGTCTTGTTACTCCGGTGCGAACGTCCTTACCCTCACGCCAGAACCTACCACATGGGAGCGGTTTGCGTTCGCTCTGTGCACGAGGCTTGTCTTGACTTGTCGGATTCTGCGCTGATGCGATTGAGACTACATCGTTACTGAATGTCGTTGATCTAAACCGGCAGTTGTTCATGATATGGATCAATTCTTTGGCCGGCTTGGACGTCTTCATACTGATGTTCGCAGCACGATTTCCTGGTTTGACCTGTGAGCTGGCCGATGTTTATGCGGTCAGGTATGCAGGGCAAGTGTCGGCAAGCCGGTGCGCTTTTTGAATCACCTGGCGGATGGTTTTCTGCTCACGCCGATCGAGCCGGTGCCGGCCCACATGGTGGCCGCTGCCGCCCGGGTCCATGTGGCCATTGAAAAGTCCGAATAGCTCGCCATCGACATCGTCGACAATCAGTTCCATGAACGATTGGTCGGCGTTGCCCGTGACGAAGATGAGCCCATCGATCGCTGCGGCGCTGCACCAGTGCACCTCGTCCCAGACCAGCACGGTGCCGCGCTGCGTGCCCACCTTGACCAGGCTCCAGCTCTTTGCGTCCTCATGAAGTCCATGAAGCATGGGCAGAAGCGGTTCGCAGGAGACAATGTCGACATGGTGCCGGTACACGTTTGCAAAACCACTGCGCTGTTCGAGGCTGGGGGAGACGTCGACCACCTTTGCAACCACCAGATAGCTTTCTGCGATCTCGGAAGGCTGGTCGACCCATCCGTTCAATTCCGTGTACGGAGGCTGCCAGAGAAGCGTTTCAACGGCCCCGGCGCACGACGCGGTATCGGGCGCGAATCCGACGGCCGCACGCTGTCCGACCCGAGGCAGGATTGCCGCCATGCTGGTAGTGGCGCCCTGATCGAGGGCGGGATCGCGGATCCAGTAATCGGGGCGGTGAATTTCCATTGGGTGAAGTGACAGCGTGGCGTTAGTTCGATTGCATGCGGTATGTTTTCATGAAGTCGATCAGTATCACTGCCGCCTTGGCCGCGTCCACGTACGTCATGCAAAATTGGCTCCTGAAGGTGCTCACCAGCGCGATTCTTTTCCCGTTTTGAGCAAGAGAGAACATGCCAGGAGACTGGACCACACGGCCCAGCACCACAGGATATCCCCACTCTGAAAACTGCGCGCGCTCGATGGAAGTGATCATGGACGGATCGACTCCGTGCTTCACCAGCACGTCGACTGCGTTGCTTCGTACTCGCCAATACACGGCATGGCTTCGCTGTAGCAGCAAATTGACTGGGAATAGCTGCGCCAGTGCTCGCTGAATCGCTTCGAGGCCGGATAAGTCGACGATCAAGTCAACGTGATCGGGCAGGGCGCGCACGCGCGTTTCAATCTCGTTCGCATCAACCCGATGCGCCGAAGGTGCAAGGCGAAGGCGCAAGGGGACTTCGTTGTACAGCGTTACCGGCGGCTGCAATTCGAAATATCCGCGGATGCTTTCAAGCTGTTCCTCGGCGACGCCGCTGCAGCCCTCCGGGGGGAAGCACTTGAATACAGCTCTGATCATGGCGTGCGGCAGGCTTGCCCGATCGGGGCTCCACAGCGAAAAGTGTTGCGGCTGCGCGCCGGACGACGCAAACGTACCGCCAAAGCTGATGCCGTCGCAGCCCTCCTCGGTCCACCGGTCATCCCATCCTGCCAGCATGGCCGAGCAACTGGCATGGATGGCCGCCATGTCGCCCGCGTCCACCGGCAGCGTGAAAACCAGGCCTGGCAGAAATCCCGTGGGATCGGCTTCGAACGTCGCCACGCCCGTCACATCGCCCTCGACCCGAATCGCGCCGCCGCGGTGAAACGACGGCGCAAATCCGAGGCGAAGTTCGAAGTACGGCATGGTGTGGGTTTTACTTGCCGACCTTGGCCAGCTCCACGCGCATGGCGTCGATCACCGCCTTGTAGTCCGGCTGGCCGAAAATCGCCGAGCCGGCCACGAACGTGTCCGCACCGGCGGCGGCGGCGGCGGCGATATTGTCGATCTTGATGCCGCCGTCGACTTCCAGCAAAATGTCGCGGCCCGAATCGTCGATCATGCGGCGCGCCAGCGCGATTTTTTTCAGCGCTTCCGGAATGAAGGATTGACCGCCAAAGCCCGGATTGACCGACATGATCAGGATCATGTCGATCTTGTCCATCACATGGTCGAGGAAGTGCAGCGGCGTGCCCGGATTGAAGACCAGGCCGGCCTTGCAGCCGTTATCGCGAATCAGCTGGAGCGAGCGGTCGATATGCTCGGACGCTTCCGGGTGAAAGGTGATGATGTTCGCGCCAGCCTTGGCAAAGTCCGGAATCAGGCGGTCGACCGGCTTGACCATCAGGTGCACGTCGATCGGCACCTGCACGTGCGGGCGGATCGCCTGGCACACCAGCGGGCCGATGGTCAGGTTGGGAACATAATGGTTGTCCATGACGTCGAAGTGGATGACATCGGCGCCCGAGGCGACGACATTGCGGACTTCTTCGCCAAGGCGGGCGAAATCGGCGGACAAAATGCTGGGAGCGATGCGGAAAGTGGTCATGGCGGCGGCTGGCAAAAAGCTTGCGGTTAATGAAGATGCGCTATTTTACGCTCTCCCGTGGCGCGCCCTTGCGGCCGGCCCCATTTTGCGGCGCAAGGTATGATGCTTCGCCGGGCCGTGTCAGGCCGGCGCCTGAAAATTCACTCGGGCAACTTTTACAGTCTTAATCAAGGAAATCCAGATGGCCGCTTACGAATTTACTGTCACTGTCAGGACCCAGTACCTGCCGGAGCAGTCCGATCCGAGCCGAAGCAATTACGTGTTCACTTATGCGATTACGATAAAAAACACCGGCACCGTCGGCGCGCAGCTGATCTCGCGGCATTGGGTCATCACCGACGCCAACAACCACATCGACGAAGTGCGCGGCCTGGGCGTGGTCGGGCATCAGCCGCTGTTGCAGCCGGGCGAACAGTTCGAGTACACCAGCGGCACCCAGATGGCGACCCCGCAAGGCTCGATGACCGGCGAATACTTCTGCGTGGCCGAAGACGGCCATCAGTTCGAGACCAAGATTCCCGAATTCGTGCTGTCGCTGCCGCGCACCCTGCACTGATCTCAGCGGCTGATCAGCGTTTAGTATCGTCGGGGAGTTCCTGTTTTTTCTCCGGCGCGTTCAGCTGCTGGTCGTCATTGGTCGGCTTCGGTCCCGAATACATCGTCCACCACACGATAAACACCAGCAGGAAAAACGCCACGCCTGCTTCAAGCATTAACACCCACATATCGACTCCCATGTCTTCAACACGCAGCAGTTTACTCGTTTCGGCCGGCGCCGTCGCGCTGGTCCTCGCGGCATGCACCACGCCCGAGCCCAAACAGGCGCCGCCTGTCGTCGTCATGCTGCCGCCGGTGATGCGGGTGGAGCCGCCGCCAGAGCCGCCTTTGCCACCGCCAGCGAGGGCCGAACCGGCGCCGTTGATGACGCCATCGACCTTTGCCGCACTGCCGGGCTGGGAGCGCGACGACCTGCGCCAGGCCTGGCCGGCCTTCATGACCTCGTGCGGGGTATTGGCGCGCAAGCCCGAATGGAAAACCGCGTGCGGCGCCGCGCGCACGGTCGATGCAAACAATGGCGCGGCGCTGCGCAGCTATTTTGAAACCTGGTTCGTGCCGAACCAGGTGCGCGCGCCTGACGGCGCCGACACGGGCCTCATCACCGGCTACTACGAACCCTTGCTGCGCGGCGCCCGCAAACGCGGCGGCGCCTTCCAGACACCGCTGTACCGGGTGCCCGACGACCTGCTGACCATCGACCTGGCCGGCGTGTACCCGGAGCTGAAAAACAAGCGCGTGCGCGGACGGCTGGTGGGCAAGAAGGTGGTCCCGTACGGCAGCCGCGCCGAGATCGAGCGCGCCGACATCCCCGGCAAGGAACTGCTGTGGGTCGACGACCCGGTTGAAGCATTCTTTTTGGAGGTGCAGGGTTCCGGGCGGGTCAAGCTGGCCGACAGCGGCGAGACGGTGCGCGTGGCCTACGCCGACCAGAACGGCCATCCGTACAAGGCCATCGGACGCTGGCTGATCGAGCAGGGCGAGCTGACGCCGGAGCAGGCTACCGCGCAGGGCATCAAGGCCTGGATTGCGGCCCATCCCGAGCGGCGCCAGGAACTGTTCAACGCCAATCCGAGCTTCATTTTCTTTCGCGAAGAGCGCCTGCCCGATCCCTCGGTCGGGCCCAAGGGCGCACTGGGCGTGGCGTTGACGCCGGCGCGTTCGGTCGCGATCGACCCCACCTTCTTGCCGCTCGGCGCGCCGATCTGGCTGGCCACCACCGAATCGGGCAGCGAGGCGCCGATGCGGCGCCTGGTGATGGGGCAGGACACGGGCGGCGCCATTCGCGGCGCGGTGCGGGCCGACTTCTTCTTCGGCTTCGGCATTGATGCGATGGAAAACGCCGGCCGCATGAAGCAGCGCGGCCAGCTCTGGGTGCTGCTGCCCAAACCCTGATTGACGCGCAGATTGGCTACAATCGCACATTACCCCACGCTTTTTTATAGAGGATCCCATGAACTATGCAGACCTGCTGATCGAGACCCACGGCAAAGTGGCCGTGATTCGCCTGAACCGTCCCAAAGCGCTGAACGCCCTGAACGACAACATGATGGATGAACTGGGCGACGCGCTCTACAAGTTCGACGCTGACAGCAATATCGGCTGCATCATCCTGACCGGCAGCGAAAAAGCCTTTGCGGCCGGCGCCGACATCGCGGCGATGGTCGACTACGACTATGGCGACACCTACGGCGGCAACTACATTGGCCGCAACTGGGAACATATCCTCAACGTGCGCAAACCCGTCATCGGCGTGGTGCAGGGCTTCTGCCTCGGCGGCGGCTGCGAACTGGCCATGATGTGCGACTTCCTGATCGCGGCCGACACCGCCAAATTCGGCCAGCCCGAAATCAAGGTCGGCGTAACCCCGGGCGCCGGCGGTACGCAGCGCCTGCCGCGCGCCATCGGCAAGGCCAAGGCGATGGACATGCTGCTCACCGCGCGCATGATCGACGCGGCCGAAGCCGAGCGCACCGGCCTGGTGTCGCGCGTGGTCCCGGTGGACAAGGTCATGGAAGAAGCGCTGGCCGCGGCCACCACCATCGCCTCGATGTCGGTATCGGTGGCGATGGCGATCAAAGATAGCGTCAACCGCGCGTTCGAGACCACCCTGACCGAAGGCGTGCGCTACGAGCGCCGCTACTTCCACGCGGCGTTCGGCACGCCCGCCCAGAAAGAAGGCATGCAGGCGTTTTTGGCCAAGCGTCCGCCCAACTTCGACGGCTTGTAAGTTTGTAAGTCAGTCGCTGGCGCGCCAGCAGCCGTGAAAGCCGAACGGTATGCGGTGCGGCAGGCACGCCGTTGCGACGGGGCCGGCCGCGAGGTCCGTCGCGTCGATCACGAGCAGGTCGCTGCGGCCTTCTTTTGCGCGCCACGCCACCGCCAGCAGCCAGCCATCGCCCTCGGGCGACTGCGCCGAGCGCGCCACGAAGACCGGTTCGGAGACAACGTCGCCGGCCGGCAGTGCATAGAGCTGGCGCGTGCCGGAGGCAAAGTCGAAGCATGCCAGCGCGTCGTACAGCACACTGTCCGAACCGCTCCTGATGCGCGGCACGCTGTGGCAGCAGTAAAAACCCACGCGGTTGCGGCGCCCGCTGAAGCGCTCGTCGATGCGCGGGAATTCCGCCGCCAGGTCGTCGAGGATGGTGCGCTCGAAACTGTCGCCATCGCTCTCCATATCGAACGTCCAGCGGCACAGGCGCGCCGCCATGCCGGCCGCCTCGCCCGCGCTGCCGTCGGCATTGGGCATGCCTGGTGCGGTGCGTGACTCCATCACATACGCCACGATGCGCCCGCCATCGTCCCAGGCGTTCATCGCATGGAACACGTGGCAGGCGTCGCTGGCGAACCAGCGCAGCTTGTCCATCGCCTGACCACGCACGCCGATGCCGACGTGGCTGCGCTTTTCCGCTTCCCATGCGAACAAGGGTAGCCCTTTCATGGCGCGTTCCACGCTGATGGTCAGCGGGGTAACCGGAAACAGCACATGGCGTTCGGTCAGCATGAAGTCGTGCATCATGCTCGCGTAGGGGGCGCGGAAGACGCCTGAGGTGGTGACCCGGCAGTGCGCATCGAGCACGCCGTACTGCATGTTGGGCTCCCCCGGACTGTCGGGCAGGTAGGAGAAAAAGTGCAGCTCGCCGGTGGCCGGATCGGCCTTGGGATGCGCGGTGAAACGCCTGTTCACGGCGCCGTCGAAATCCTGGTGCCCCTTCGACGCCAGCGTGTGCGGGTCCATTTCGAATGGCTGGTGCGATTCTTCCAGCGCAAACAGGCGCCCGCCGTGCCAGGCCATATTGGTATTGGCGGTGCCGCTGTTTTGGCCGTGGACTGACGGGGCGCTGGTGGCCGGGTTGCCGAAGGTGCCGAACAGCGCATGGCCGGCGTCATTTTCGAGCTGCCATTTCGGCGTGCGCGCCCAGCGGTTGGCATAGGCCACCTTGCCGTCGCCGATGAAGAAGGCGTGCACCATGCCGTCGCCCGAGAACCAGTGATAGTGGTCGTCGCGCGGCGCGAACCGGGGGTTCGGTCCGACGCGGTACAGCGCGCCGCGCAGTTGCGGCGGCAGCGTGCCGGCTACCTGCAGTGCGTCGATGTCGCATTCGCTATCGAGGGGAGCGTAGTTCCCCGTGAAGAAATGGCCTGGCATGGTGATTCCTGGTGGTTTAAAGACTGTGCATGGCTTCGCGTACGTACGCGATCAGCGGCGCGTCGATGCCGGAGCCGGTGCGCAAGCCGGGCTCCATCTCGAAAGCGTGGCGCAGCTTGGCCTGGAGCGCGGGATGGCCCGGCGCCTTGGCCAGCGACAGGGCCCGCCACTGGCGCGCCAGTGCTTGCACCTCGACGCTGGCGGCTGGCGTGCCTTCGGCCAGGTGATTGCGCAAGGCGCAGATGAGGATGGGCCAGGTGTCGGTTTGCTTGACGTAGTGCTGGCGCAGCAGGGCCATGTCGGCCGGGCTGCAGTAGTTGGCGTAGATGGCCAGGCGCCGGTGCGCCATGGCGTGCGAGATGAACTGCATCGCCGCGCGGTCAACCCCGCTGAGAGTGTGCAGGGTGGGCTCGTTCCAGTTCATGGCGTAGAGCTTCATCAGCATGCCTTCGTCGCCGCCCACGCTCTCCAGCAGGGTGGCAAGCCAGCGTTGCGCGAATGCGCCGGCTTCAGGGCTGTCGGGCGCCAGGCCCCGGGCCATCAGCTCGTGCAGCGTGGCGGTCAGCTGTGCGTTGGCGCCGCCGCTGCCGCTGTGCTGGCGCCGCGTCTTGAGCGTATGCAGTTCGGCGTCGGTGAAGTAGCGTGCGCTGGCGGCCATGCGTTCGAGGGCGGCCAGCCAGTTGTCCATCGACGGCTCGTGGCGCTCGTCGAGCTGCGCCTGCAAGTCGCGCAATTGGCCGTGCAGGGCGCTCGCTTGCGCGATCTGGCGTTCGAGCGACGCGATCTGCTGCGCCACCACCTGCGGCAGGCTGGCGCCGCCGTCGGCCAGCATCGCCTGGATTTGCGTGAGCGGCAGGTCGAGGCGGCGCAGCGCCTGGATGCGATACAGGCGGGCCACGTCCGCGCTGTCGTACAGGCGGTAGCCGCTGTCCGAGCGGACCGACGGCGTGAGCAGGGCGATATCGTCGTAATGGCGCAAGGCGCGCACGCTCAAGCCGCTGCGCTTGGCCAGTTGTCCTATTTTCAGTAGCATGCCGGTTTCTCCATTTGCAAGATGGTAAACCGTCACGTAGCGAGAGGGTCAAGCGCAAGCGCAGCAACAGCCTGCAAAACCGGGAAAAACCCGGTTTTGCAATTCAGGCCATTCAGGTCGGTCCGTTGATGCTCATGCGCTGCGTGTGCGTCCAGCGATGGTCCGACGCCGACACCGCGGAGTTATAGGTGCGGTAGGTCTGGCCCTCGCCCGGCCAAGGATCCATGATGTACACGTTGTTCACGCCATTGGCCGTCTCGTACCCGCGTCCCACCATGATGTGCCCACCGCCGTTGCTCCAGCCGTAGCGCATCACGAATGGACGATTGGCGTTGATGTCCGATACCACGCTGCTCCACGACGAGGCCACGCTGTATGCGCCGTTCGCCACGCCCCACGCCTTGAGGATGTTCTGCACGCTGCCGTTGGAGCCGTACATATTGTTCGGCTGGTTGGCCGGGCTGTTCCAGTTGAAGTAGGTATTCCCGCAGGCGTAGTTCAAGCCGAACGCCCAGTTCACGATCTGGCACTGGCTCGGTGTCTTCTTGTAATAGTTCAGCACCGCCTTGCTCGACGCCGACCAGCACCACTGGCTGTGTTCCTGGGTCGTCAGCGGCACGCTCAGCGTGCGCCATTGCGCCATGGCTGCCGGCAGCGCCAGCAAAAGTGAGACACCGACGACGATCTTTTTCATATTTGTGTTCATGTTATCTCCTGATTCGTTCTGAGGATGGTCGGCTTACTTCGAAGCGTCCAGGTTCTGCTTGACCGCGCTGCGCAGCGGCTGCAGCAGCTCCGCTTCGTCCATCAGGGCGTCGCCGGCCTTGCCGTCCTTGACGGCGCGCTGTTGCATCAGCAGAGATTCGCGCGCCGAATGCAACGGCGCATAGCGGGTGCGGCCGTCTTCGCGGGCGACCACTTCCAGCACGTCGGAGCGCGCCTGGTAGATGCGCACGAAACGCACATTGCTTCGCTCGGCGTCGGCGTAGTAGCCCATCGACGCATCCACATCCTTGGCCAGCACGGCGGCGCCGTAGGCGACCGTTTCGTAGTTTCCGTTATTGAGTTCCACCGTCGCCATGCCGATCGGACGCTGGTTCAACAGGATGACGAAGCGCCACTGACCGGTCGCCTTGGCCATCTGTTTCATGCTGCCGCGGCCCGCCAGCAGCTCGTTCGGATCGATCGTGTAGACCGGGAAGCCGTAGCCGATCTTGGCATCCTTCAGGTCCTGCATGTCGCTGATGTCGAGCGGGAAGTCGACCGGCGCGCCGCTGGCGCCGCGCACCTGCACCTGGTGCGTCACGAACTGGGCGAAGTCGCGCTGGGCCGCAGCCTGGGCCGCCGCTGCCGCGCGCTTGGGCACCGCCTTGAAGGTGCTGGTCCCATCGGACTGGGCCTGTGCCGGCGCACCGGCCAGGGCCAGGCTGGCGCCGCACAGCAGGGCGGCGAGCATGGGACGGCATGAGAGCATTTTTGTTTGCATTATTGACTTCTCCTCACATAGATTGATACGGGAACCCCGCCTGTCCAGGCGGGGTGGGTGCTGCGACTGCATTGGCATGCACGCATGCCGGACATCGTTGTCAACGCACATGGTCAGTGCGTTGGAAAATCGAGAGAGCGTTGCATCAAGTCGCCGATCATGTCGGCGGTGACGGCGGACAGGGTCCAGCCCAGATGCCCGTGGCCGGTGTTATAGAAGACGCAGGGCGACTTGCCGCGACCGACGCGCGGCAGCATGGTCGGCATCATCGGGCGCAGGCCGGCCCACGGAATCACGCTGCGCGTGTTCACGCCGGGGAAGCATTCGTGCACCCAGTCGATCAGCGGGCGAATCCGGTCGTCGCGGATGTCGCGGTTGAAACCATTGAATTCGGCCGTGCCGGCCACGCGGAAGCGATCGATCCCCAGGCGGCTGGTCACCAGCTTGGTGGCGTCGTCGAGCAGGCTGACGGTGGGCGCTGCCGCCTGGCTGGCGGCGTCGTTCAGGTTGACCGTGATCGAGTAACCTTTGACCGGATAGATGTTGACCCGGTCGCCCAGGCTGGCGGCCAGCGCGCGGCTGGCGGTGCCGGCGCAGATGACGATGCCGTCGTAGGTCTCGGTCTGGGTGCGCTCGCCGTCGCCCACGGTCACCTGGGCGTGGCGGCCGTCGGTGCGCACTGCGCCGATCCGCACGCCGTAGCGGCAGTCCACGCCATTACGGCGTGCGGCGGCGGCCAGGCCCGTGGTGAATTTGTGGATGTCGCCGGTGGCGTCGCTGTCGGTGAAAAAGCCGCCGTAATAGTCGCCCGCCAGGGTCGGCTCGATGCCGCGCATTTCGCCGGGAGTCACCGCCCGCCGCGCCAGGCCGCCGGCGGCCAGCATCCTGCTGACTGTGGCGGCGTGCTCGAAGCCGGCCTTGTCGCGGTAGATGTGCAGGATGCCTTTGCGCTTGACGTCGAAGTCGATGCCCTCGGCTTCGGCCCACGCGAACAGGTGCTCGCGCGCGGCAATCGCCAGGCGCGCCGTCTCCACGGTGTTCCTGCGGTAGTGGGGAATGGCGGCGGCGAATTCGGCGAACCACGACAGCTTGTGCCAGCTCGGTTTTGGGTTGACCAGCAGCGGCGCGTCGCGCCGGAACATCCACTTCAAGCCCTTGAGCATGGTGGAGCGGTGGTTCCAGACTTCGGCGTTGGAGGCCGACAGCTGGCCGCCGTTGGCGAACGAGGTTTCCATCGCCGCGTAGCGGTGTTGTTCGAGCAGGGTGGTGGCAAAGCCACGTTTGGCGAGGGCGTAAGCGGTCGTGACGCCGGTGATCCCGCCGCCTATTACTGCAATGGTTTTCATGTGTTTTCCAGGTCCGAAAAACGTCAGATAGGAGAGTCCGCGCGCCGCAGCGCGTCGGATACCCCCTCTGTGCTGGACCTGAGAGATTCGCCGGCAACGCGCGATGCGTGGCCGGTTTGCTCCTTCGGTGCACCGGATGACGACTCCCGGTGGCTCTTCAGAGTTCAAATGCGTTATCGGTCCTGGGGCCTGAGAGATTCCGGGGCGGTTGCTCCTTCGGCGCCGTCGATCCATAACACGTTGCGATCGACAGACTCTCCCGATAACGCTTAGCGTTGCGCTAAGTATGCCGTGGGCATATGTATGCAGAATACCGCAGGAATTATCGCCAATACAACCTATTTAACTGATAGCTGTTGTTTCCAAGACAATACCGACAAATTACCGACTGCCGCTGACCCGGTCCCAGTCCAGGTCGAACCGCGCCAGGAATTTTTTCAGGCGGTCGGCGTCGTTGGGCTTGCTCTTGGCGCTGCGCGAGACGGCGAACAGCTTGCGCCCGGCGTCGGACAGGGTGCTCGACGCGCGGCACACCTGCACCACGGCGGCCAGTTGCAGGGCGTCGAACAGGTCGAGGGCGGCGGCGGCTTCCTCGCCCATCAGCCCGGCGAGGTCGACCTCGGCCGCAACCGGCGCGCGCGTGTAGTGGTGCCAGAGTTTTTGCAGCCGGGCCACTTCGGCGCTGACGACGCCCTCCGAAATGCCGCCCGCCTCGGCCAGGGTCGCCATGCGCGTAACCGACGCCGACAGGTCGCGGAAGTTGCCGGCCCAGACTGCCTCGGGCGACATCGCAAAGCGCATGTAGCGCTCGCGCGCCTCCTTGTTGAAACGCACCATCTGCCCGTATTCCTGGCTGAACTGGTTGAGCAGGTAGACCAGGTTGGGTTCGATGTCTTCGGGCCGGTCCACCAGGCCGGGCAGGGCGTAGGTCCATAAATTGATGCGCGCGTACAAGTCTTCGCGAAAGCGCCCGGCCACCACCTCGCTTGCCAGGTCGCGGTTGGTGCCGGCGATGAGCTGGAAGTCGCTCTGCACTTCACTGTCGCTGCCGACCGGATGAAAGCGCTTTTCTTCGATGGCCTTGAGCAGCATGGCCTGTTCGTCCGGACCGAGTTCGCCGATTTCGTCGAGGAACAGCAAGCCTTTGTGGGCGCTGCGCAGCAAGCCGGGGCGGTCGGCGGCGGCGCCCGTGAAGGAACCCTTGACGTGGCCAAACAGGGTCGAGGCGGCGCCGTCGCCATGCAGGGTGGCGCAGTTGAGCTCGACGAACTTGCCGTCGATCTGGTGGCGCGTTTTCTTCAGTTCGTAGACCCGGCGCGCGAGGAAGGATTTGCCGGCGCCGGTCGGCCCCATCAGCAACATCGGCGCGCGCGACTTGATGGCCACGCGCTCGATCTCGTCGATCATGGTGTTGAAGCTGGCGTTGCGGGTGGCAATGCCGGACTTGAGGAAAGCCACGCCTTCGGCTTGCTCGCGCGAAAAGCGCTGGGCGATCTGGTCGTAGCGCGACAGGTCGAGGTCGATCAGCGCGTAGCTGCCCGGTTCGGTGGTGGACTGGCGTCGCGGCGGCGAGCTTTGCAGCAGGCGGCCGGGGAAGAAACGCGCTTCCGTCATCAGGAACATGCAGATCTGCACGACGTGGGTGCCGGTGGTGATGTGGATCCAGTAATCCTCGTTGTCCGGATCGAAGGGGTAGCGCTTGGCGAAGTCGAACAGGGCGCTGTAGACCTCGCCGAAATCCCAGGCGTCGCTGATCGGTATGTTGTGCGGGACCACGGTCGTTTCGGGCGAGACGGCGGCGATGTCGGCCGTGACGGCGTCGACCACCGGGCCGAATTTGCCGCTGTAGAGCATGTCGAAGCGGTGCACGGCGTATTCCTCGTGCTGGGTGATGGCGATGCTTGGGCGCCACTTTTCCCAACGGGCCGGGCCCTTGCCGCTGTCGAGCTGGGTGCCGACGAATCCGATGACCACAATGCGTTTCTGTTTCATATCTGTATAAAGTTTTATCTTGTTGGATAATTTATCACGTGCTTGCCAGCTTGTCCATTTCTTGCCGGTTTGGCTTGGCGAATTGGTAATCTTTTTTAAATCAAGGACTTAAGGGGAATTGATGCGGATGTGGTGCGAGCTGGCACGCCCTTTGCAATAGAGGAGATACAAACAAGAAAAATGAGGAAGTTAAAATGGCAAACGCACAGTTGTTCCAGACCTTGAAGGGAATCTTTGTCCCTCGCGCCGATGGTCTTAATGCGGCAGGCGCTCCGGCTTACAGCATGACGCCACGGCACCAGCTGGCGCAGTATGCCGCCACCGGTTGCCTGAATTCGACCTATTACGTCAATGCGCAATCGCAGTTGGCGACGGTGCTGGAGCTGTGCGAAAAAGTCGACGCCAGATTTATCGCGCAGACGGCGATTTACTGCCGCGAACGCGGTTATATGAAGGATATGCCGGCGCTGTTGACCGCTGTACTGGCCGCCAATGGCGCGCCGGAACTGACCCCGGTGTTCCGCCGCGTGGTCAATAACGGCAAGATGCTGCGCAATGTGGTGCAGATTATCCGCTCCGGCGCGGCGGGTCGTAAATCGCTGGGCACCCGGCCGAAAAAGCTGGTGCAGCAATGGTTGAACCGCGCATCGGAAAAAGAGCTGCTGGCGGCCTCGATCGGCGCCATGCCGTCGCTGGGCGATGTGGTGAAGATGGTGCACCCGAAGCCGTCGCAAGCCTGGCGTGACGCGTTTTTCGCCTGGTTGATCGGCAAGCCGTTTAATGCGGATGCGCTGCCGGATGCGCTGAAGGCCTTCGAAGCGTACAAGGCCGACCAGTCGCAGCCGGTGCCGGACGTGCCGTTCCAGATGCTGACGTCATTGTCATTGTCGGCGCAGGCATGGGCGCAGATTGCACGCCAGGGCGGTTGGCACATGGTGCGCATGAATTTGAATACCTTCGGCCGCAATGGTGTGTACGCGCTGCCGGGCATGGTCGAAGTCATCGCCGACAAGCTGCGCGATCCGGTGGCGATTGCCAAGGCGGGCGTGTTTCCGTACCAGCTGATGTCGGCGTATATGGCGGCTTCAGACGATGTGCCACGGGCCATCAGCGACGCTTTGCAGGATGCGCTGGAACTGTCGCTGTCGAATGTGCCGCAGGTGGAGGGCAAGGTCGTGATTTGCCCGGATGTATCCGGATCGATGCAGTCGCCGGTGTCGGGTTATCGGGGCGGCGGCACCTCGAAGGTACGTTGTATCGATGTGGCCGGGCTGATCGCCGCAGCGATGCTGCGCAAGAATCCGGATGCACTGGTGCTGCCGTTCGAGAATTATGTGCGGGTTTGCGCATTGAATGCCCGCGATACGGTCATGACCAATGCGCAGAAGCTGGCGGCGATTGGCGGCGGTGGTACCAATTGCAGCGCACCGCTGGCGCACATGAACAAGCAGAAGGTGATGGCCGACCTAGTGGTGTACGTGTCCGACAATGAATCGTGGATCGACCAGCGTGCGGGCGCCACCGCCACGATGACCGAATGGGCGCTGTTCAAGCAGCGCAATCCGGCGGCGCGGCTGGTGTGTATCGACTGCACGCCGAACAGTACCAGCCAGGCGGCGGAACGCGCCGATGTGTTGAATGTCGGTGGTTTTTCGGACGATGTGTTCAAAATCATCGCCGCCTTTGCGGCCGGCCAGCTGGGCGCGGCGCATTGGGTGGGCGAGATCGAAGCGATCGCGCTTGAGTAAGTTTTTTTGATGTACCGGTTTTGAGTGCAGTGCGAATGCCGATGCGAATACATTTTGCAAATGTCCAAGTTCGTAGCGAAATTTTGTCGCACTGTGCTCAATCGTTTTACCCCGAATGCAGGTTAAGACTACATCCACGGCTGCAAGGGCTTCGCGTCCTACAGCTGACATGTCTTGCCGCTCCTTGTCGGGAATTTGTTGTACAGGTTTTGAGCGCGGTGCGAATGCTTGGTGCGAATACATCTCCAAATCTATTTCGCATCGGATTTTTCTTGTCGCACCGTGCTCAATCGTTTTACCCCGAATGCGGGCGGGACTACATGGGGGTTGCTGTTGGCCTGAAGCCGGCAACTGTTTGTCCCGCCGACTCCTTGTCGGGAATTGATTTTTGGCGAATGCAGTCCGGATTACATTGCGTTCCCGGTTCGAGTCCGGGCGGTTGCGCAAGCGGCCGTAGCTCAACTGGTAGAGCAAATTATCCGGGCGATGTTGTCGCCCCCTTGCATCACCTTATATAGAGTGAGAAAAATATGAAAAACGAAAACTACGATGTCCTGAATGTGGACGATGGCCGCCACGTCAAAATGTGGACCAAAGGCGTGCCGGTGGAAGACGTGGCCAAGAAGCAGCTGGCCAACACCGCCAAAATGCCGTTCATTTACAAGCATATCGCGGTCATGCCCGACGTTCACCTGGGTAAAGGCTCGACCATCGGCAGCGTGATTCCGACCCTCGGCGCGGTGATCCCGGCGGCTGTTGGCGTGGATATCGGCTGCGGCATGATGGCCGCCAAGACCACCCTGACCGCGAACGACTTGCCGGATAACCTGTCGGCGCTGCGTAGCGCCATCGAGCGCGCGATCCCGCACGGTATGTCGCCGAAGACGCGCGGCTACCGCGGCCGCGATGAAGGTTCGTGGAATACGCCGCCAGCGGCGGTGGATGTGGCCTGGGGCCAGTTAAAGGATGAATTCGACGCCATCTGCCTGAAAACGCCGAAGCTGAAAACCACGAATAACTACCGTCACCTGGGAACCCTGGGAAGCGGTAACCATTTTGTGGAAGTCTGCCTGGACGAGGTAGGTTTCGTGTGGTTCATGCTGCATTCGGGTTCGCGCGGCGTAGGTAACGCCATCGGCACCCACTTCATCGAGCTGGCCAAGAAGGATATGCGCACGCACTTCATCAACCTGCCCGACCAGGACCTGGCGTACCTGGCCGAAGGAACGCAGCACTATAACGATTACATCGAGGCGGTCAGCTGGGCGCAGAAGTTCGCCCGCACCAATCGCGACGTGATGATGCATAACCTGATCGCGGCGGTGCGTACCGTGATCACCAAGCCGTTCGAGACGCACGTGGAAGCGGTCAATTGTCACCATAATTATGTGCAGAAGGAGCATCACTTCGGTAAAGATGTGCTGATTACCCGTAAGGGCGCCGTGTCGGCCCGTCCGGGCGAACTGGGTATCATCCCGGGATCGATGGGGGCGAAGAGCTTTATCGTCCGTGGTAAAGGCAATCCGGACAGCTTTAACAGCTGCAGCCACGGCGCCGGCCGTACCATGAGCCGTACCGAAGCGAAGCGTCGGTTCACCGTTGACGACCAGGTCAAGGCGACCGAGGGCGTGGAATGCCGCAAGGATGAAAACGTGATCGACGAGATTCCGATGGCGTACAAGGATATCGACGCCGTCATGCACGCCCAGCGCGACCTGGTGGATGTGGTCCATATCCTCAAGCAGGTGGTGTGCGTCAAGGGTTGATGCCGCCGCTGGTTACACTATATATAAGAAGAAAAGTTGAAGATGATTGAATTAGATGGCGCCGTCGGCGAAGGCGGCGGACAAATCCTGCGCAGTGCGCTGACCTTGTCCATGATTACCGGCCAGGCGTTTTGCATCAAGAATATCCGGGCCGGTCGCAAGAAGCCCGGGCTGCTGCGCCAGCATCTGGTGGCGGTCCAGGCCGCCACCGGGATCAGCGGGGCTACCGTCACCGGCGCGCAATTGGGTTCGCAGACGCTGCTGTTTGCGCCCAAGGCCATCAAGGGTGGCGATTACCAGTTCGCGATCGGTTCGGCGGGCAGTTGCACGCTGGTGCTGCAAACGGTGATGCTGGCCCTGTTGCATGCGGACGGCCCGTCGACGGTGCGCATCAGCGGCGGCACGCATAATCCCATGGCGCCGCCGGCGCAGTTCCTGCAACGCGCATATTTACCGTTGCTGCGCAAGATGGGGGCGGACATCAACATTGAATTGCTGCGTTCCGGGTTTTATCCGGCGGGCGGCGGCTGCATTGTGGCCACTATCGCGCCATGCCCGCAATTGCAGCAGCTGACGTTGATGGAGCGCGGCGAGCGTACTGGCGGCTATGCCGAGGGCATGGTGGCGGGATTGCTGGCGTCGATCGCGCTGCGCGAGCTCGAATGCGTCGGCCTGGGAATGGGCTGGTCGGGCGACCAGTTGCGCATGCGTGGCTTGCCAGCCGATCAGGGGCCGGGCAATGCCTTGCTGATCACCTTGGAATACGAACACGCGAGCGAGGTGTTTTGCGCGTTCGGCGAGAAAATGGTGCGGGCCGAAACCGTCGCCAAGGATGTGATGCACGAGGCGCGCCGCTATATAGCATCGCAGGCGGCGGTGGGCGAGCACCTGGCCGATCAGTTGATGCTGCCGATGGCGCTGGCCGGCGGCGGTAGTTTTACGGCCGATGTGATCTCCCAGCATGCCATCACCAATGCGGAAGTCATCGGGCGTTTTCTGCCGGTGTCGATCACCCTGGAAGAAGGTGAGCAGCGCAGCACCTGTACCGTTCGTGCCACGGCGTAAAAAGAGCCCTTGTCAGTTCGGGGCAGGCTTTGCTATAGTTCGCCTCCCCGCAGAAAGGGTTAACGAAATCAAGTAGTTAGCAGCCTGTCAGGGCCGTCTCCAAGGAGGCGCGGTAGTAAAAAGAGGTTGACGAGAAACGCGAAACGCTGCATAATCTCACCTCTCTGCTGCAACGAACACAACGCTTCGTAGCAAACGGCAGAAGGTAGTACAGAATAAGTTCTTTAACAATTAACAGTCGATAAGTGTGGGCGTTTGATGAAGGTGCCAACGAAGCGCAAGCGACGTTGAATACTTAAATTATCAAATGTTCACAAAAAAGAAACACGGCGCATCGAAAGATGAGCTTGTCAGTATTTTGAGTGAGCGATCTGTCCGCAAGGACATTAAACAGAGATTGAACTGAAGAGTTT
>NZ_VUYU01000060.1 GCF_011682065.1 Massilia rubra
TATCGACTGTTAATTGTTAAAGAACTTATTCTGTACTACCTTCTGCCGTTTGCTACGAAGCGTTGTGTTCGTTGCAGCAGAGAGGTGAGATTATGCAGCGTTTCGCGTTTCTCGTCAACCTCTTTTTTACTACCGCGCCTCCTTGGAGACGGCCCTGACAGACTGCTAACTACTTGATTTCGTTAACCCTTTCTGCGGGGAGGCGAACTATAGCAAAGCCTCCCCGGAGTAGCAAGGCCTATTCCGATAACGTGGTCACTGAATAGCGTGGGTCGTCGCGGATGCTGTGCTGGGTAAACGGCAGCAGCGGCCAGCTCTTCTGCGAATACAGGGACAACTGATCGACATGGTAGGGCGATGCCGGATCGACCGACTGCCCATACAGCAGCATCGCCTGCGCGACCGGCCCCACTTCGTCAAACGTCACCGTCTGCACGTAGCTCGTTCCCCATGCAATCTGGTGATACCCGTCTGCCTGTAGTGCTGTCTCCATATGAATCGAGTTGTAGGAGCCATCGATATCGCCAATCGCTCCGTGCAGCGCGACCCGCATGCCATTGCGCGTATCGCTCTGGTAGTCGCCCAGGCGACCATCCAGCGGTACGTTCAGCGCCTGCATCTGCCGCGCCGCGTCCTTCAACGCCGACAGCATGGCCGGCCCTGCGGCCGGAGCCAGTCCGCGCGGCGTATTCACCGGATCGGCGGCGTCCAGCGCCACAGCCCATTTGTCCGGAATAGACGATGCCCGCTTCCAGAACTCGCGAAACAGCACCGCGCCGCGACTATCGAGATTGGCGTGCCTGTCCCATGCGCCCAATACCCGGCACGCCTGCGCCACCAGCACATCGGCGGACGCGCCGCACAGGGGCAGGAATTCCGGAAGCATCAATTCGGCCGCATACACGCGATTGGCAAACGCCAATTCCTGCACGTCGCTCATGTGCAGGCGCGGCTTATTGGCCAGCACATCCTCGAGCTGCCTGAATCCGATCCGTGTGCGCAGCATCTGAGCCACCCCGGTCGCCCCGTACAGTGGCGAATAGCCCAACGGCGCCGGCCCTGTCAATAAGGCGCGCGGATTCGACAGCCAGTAACTGTCATTCGAATTACCGACATAATCGCTGCGCATCATCCACGGCGCATCGACAGGCGAATGGACGCCCGCCGGCGCGCGCGCGTCGCTTCCCCACGCGCACGCGCTGCGCGAGCCGTCGAACATCAGCACCTGCGGCAGCACAAGGCAATCGGGAGCGAATTTGTCGGCGCCGACCTTGGGCACCACGCTGGCATCGGCATACAGCACATTGCCATTGCGGTCGGCGGCCATGGTATTCACCCAGGGCAGTCCCACGATCTTGTCGAGCGACGCCTTGATCTCATTCACATTGCCGGCACTGCCCAATCCGATCCATTGTTCGACCAGGCGCGTATTGTGGCGATTGGCGTCGCCCAGCACGTGCACCGCCTGCGCCGACCAGGTAATGCCGGCATCCGGCTTGACCAGCACCACGCCTTGCCTGGTGAAATAGAATGTCTTGCTGCGCCGGGTCATACTGCCATCCGGCCGCAGGCTGTCGACGCTGACCGTTTTGGACGTCATTTTGGCGGGCACGCCATCATACAAATACGTCGTGCCACTCGGATCGCGCGTATCGAGCGCCAGCCTGAAGGTCGTGAAGTGCACCGCGCGGGTAACGGTATGCGTCCACGCCACATCCTTGTTAAAGCCGATGACGATCATCGGTATGCCACCCAGGATGACGCCCATGGCATCGTATCGCCCGGGAATGGTCAGGTGCGCCTGATAAAAGCGGTCGGTGCTGGTCCAGGGATAATGCGGATTACCGAGCAGGATGCCGCGCCCGCTCGCCGTAGTGTCCTTGCCGAGCGCCAGTCCATTGCTTCCCAATTGCTCCCGGCTCAAACGGTCAAGCCTGCGCTGCAGAAAACCGGTATCGCTGACCCGCACCTGCGCGCCCTTGTCCGCGAGCGCAACGCCGCCCTCGCGCGCGGCGTCCACGATCTCTTGCGCGAATACCTGGCCCGACGCGTGCAGCGCTTTCTCGGCCAATACCAGCATCATGTCCTCATAGCTGATCGGCCTGACCCACGGGGCCTTGTTGCACGCGGCAGGATAGCGTCCGGCATATTCCTTGAGATAGCGGTTATAGCCGGCCGCGTAACCCGTCAACAAGTCGCGCGCTTCCTGGCTACCGGCGGCATAGCCGGCTTTTAACTGCTCCGCGTCGAGATAGCCCTTGAAGAAGAAGTCGCTGTCCTCGTTATTGAGTTTCATGAAATCGCTGTTGGCGCCATATTCACCGTTGACCGCCGGCGTTGCCGCCTTATCCGCGCCGAAAAACCGCGAGCGCTCGCCGCGCACAGTCAGGATGGTATCGGCGAACATGCACACATTATCCTGGGCATAGGCATAAGCGAGGCCATAACCGATACCGCGAAAATCGCGCGCCCGGATGTGGGCGATGCCGTGCGAGGTGCGCGCCAGCTCGGCGCTGAATTGCGGACGCACCGCCGTCGACAGGCCCGGCGCCTCGTCACTGCGCCCGCAGCCGGCGATGGCAAGCGCGGCCAGGCTTGCCGCGCTTGCGGACAATACAAGACGATTGTGGTGAACTAAACCCCTGGACATGCATCTCATGGTGACTCCCTTTCACGGTGCCGGCCAGGATGGCCGACAGGCAATCGTACGAATGCCGGCCCTGGCCGTATTGAGAGTAGTCAACAAAGGAAATCGCCCCATGCGCGCCGGTGCACGCTTGTCTTGCGCAGCAATCGTTAGTAGGGACTGGCGGTCGGGCGCACGATGATTTCGCTCACGTCCACGTCGGCCGGCTGGTCGATGGCGAAGCGAATGGCGCTGGCGATGGCCGACGGGGCGATCGCCACACGGCGGAAGTCGCGCATGGCCTCGCGCGCCAGTGGGTCGGAAATCGTTTCCGCCAGTTCCGACTCGGTCACGCCCGGCGAGATGACGGTCACGCGGATGTCGCCGCCCACTTCCTGGCGCAAACCTTCCGACAGCGCCCCCACCGCGAACTTGGTCGCACAGTACACGGCGGCCGTGGGACTGACGGCATGGCCGCCGATCGACGAGAGGTTGATGAACTGGCCCGAGCGCTGCTCCCGCATCACGGGCAAGGCGGCGGCGATGCCGTGCAAGACGCCACGGATATTCACATCGATCATGTGATTCCATTCATCGACCTTGAGCGCATCGAGCCGGGACAAGGGCATGACGCCGGCGTTGTTGACGAACACGTCGAGCCGCTTGTACACATCGAGCGCGAAGGCCACGAAGCCTTGCACGTCGTCCAGGCGGCGCACATCCATGGCAAAACTTTCGGCGGCGCCGCCTTCGCCGCGGATCTCGGCAACCAGGGCGGTCAGGCGGTCGACGCGGCGCGCTCCGAGCACGAGGCGGTAACCGTGGCGTCCGAGCAAGCGCGCGGTGGCCGCGCCGATGCCGCTGCTGGCGCCGGTGATGAGGACAACTTTCTGATGCAAATTGTGATGGCTGGACATGCGGTTCTCCTTGAAGTACGGACAGGTGCTGCATCTTACAAATCACGGGCGCGCCCGGAAATACACAGGACTCTCGCTTGATTGCCTATTTCTCCAGGGCGTTCAAGGCAGTGCGATGGACAATGATTCGAGGCTCGGTTGCGGGCGCGGCCTTGATGTGAAAAAAGTAAGAATCGAGGCTTTCGTTAGGTGTAATATTCGTCGAGGTACACATCGTCCCGGCCCCCGGCGACGGCGGGTGCGCATGGCCGCTGCTCACGGCAGCGGGGAACTTATAAAAAGAAAACTGGCAGCATTGCCGGAAGATTGTCTGGGGACGGGAATGGGTTTGACGGCGAACACCAAGGTCGGCTGGCGCAAGGGACGCGCGCAGCCGCGATCGTCCGATCACCCCTTACACAGCAATGCGAGGATGTTCTGAGTCAAGCATCCGTCAAGACCTACCTGCCGTGGGTCGTCGCCGCCGCGCTGTTCATGGAGCAGCTCGACGCGACCATCGTCAACACAGCGGTGCCGAGCATCGCGGCCAGCCTGGGCGTGAGCCCGCTCAGCCTGAAATCAATTGTCTCCAGTTATATCCTCAGCCTGGCCGTGGGCATTCCGGTCAGCGGGTGGATGGCGGACCGCTTCGGCACGCGCCGCGTGTTCGCGGTCGCCATTGTGGTCTTCACGCTGGCCTCGGTCCTGTGCGGCATGGCGGTCAACGCACCGATGATGATCGCCGCCCGTTTGCTGCAAGGCCTGGGCGGCGCCATGATGATGCCGGTCGGCCGCCTCGCCATCATCCGCACCTTTCCCAAATCGGAATTGCTGGGCGCGATGAACTTCGTGATCATCCCGGCGCTGATCGGTCCGCTCCTGGGACCGACCGTGGGTGGGCTGGTCGTGCACTGGGTGTCGTGGCGCTACATTTTCTTCATTAACGTGCCGGTCGGCCTGGTTGCGCTATTCCTGGTGTTTCGCTACATGCCCGATTACCGCGCGGCACAGCGGCGCCCGCTCGATGTGGTCGGCCTGATCCTGTTCAGTTCGGGGACGGCCTTGCTGTCGTGGTTCCTGGAAATTTTCGGCGAGCACACGCTGGCGCCCTTGACCGCCGCGGCCATCCTGGCCTCGTCGCTCGGCTTGCTGGGCGCGTATGCCCTGTATGCGCGCGGCAGGAAGTTTCCGCTGCTGCGCTTGTCGCTGTTTCACATCCGCACGTTCCGCATTGCCGTGGTCGGCGGCTTTTTGACGCGGCTGGGATTGGGCGGGATGCCGTTTTTGTTGCCGCTGCTGTATCAGGTCGGGTTGGGTTTTCCGGCGTGGAAATCGGGCTTGCTGATGATGCCGGCGGCGATCGCGGCGATGGCGATGAAACTGGTGTCGCAACGCTTGCTGCATCGCTTCGGCTATCGCCAGATCCTGGTGGTCAATACTGTCTGCATCGGCTTGACGATCGGCCTGTTTGCTTTTGTCGGCGCCGACACGCCGCTGGTCTTGATTGTGATGCTCGGGCTGACCCAGGGGTTTTTTAATTCGCTGCAGTTCTCGTGCATGAATTCACTTGCCTATGCCGATGTCGACGACCAGGATTCGAGCATGGCCAGTACCATCTCGAGCTCGTTCCAGCAGTTGTCGATGAGTTTCGGGCTCGCTGCCGGATCGCTGGTCACTGCCTGGTTCCTCGGCGACGTGCCGCAGACCGACCGCACCATGGTCATCAGCGCGTTGCATCATGGGTTTGCGACGCTGTCGATCATTACCGTGATATCGTCGCTGACCTTCTGGCGTTTGCACCAGGACGACGGCGAGAGTATCAGCCGCGGTACGGCGCTCAGGCTCCAGCGATAAGAGACGTGGTTCGATTGCAGGGAAGGGCTCGAAAGATGGCGCGCATATCATGAAGGAGATTGCGCCCGGACTCGCCCGGAAACCAATAATGCGATAGGACGTAGCCGGTTCTTACAGACGAAAAAAAACCCCACCTGCACGAAACGCGATTGAGCGCGTTGGCTGGTGGGGCTTTCTCATATAACTAGCCTGACGATGACCTACTTTCACACTGGTTGCAGCACTATCATCGGCGTAAAATCGTTTCACGGTCCTGTTCGGGATGGGAAGGGGTGGTACCGATTTACTATGGTCATCAGGCATAAC
>NZ_VUYU01000061.1 GCF_011682065.1 Massilia rubra
GGGGCCCCCGCGGGCGGGGCGCCGCCCCGGGCGCGCCCGCGCGGGGGGGGGGGGGGGGGGGGGCCCCCCGGGCGGGGCCGCCGCGCGGCCCCCCCGCCGCCGCGCTGGCGGCCGGCGTGGCGCTCGGCGTGCTTGGCCTGCTGGCGCGCGGCCTGGGCGCCGGCGGCGCGGCGGGTGCGGGGCAAGGCGCAGGGCACGTTCCGGCGTATGGCGCGGGAACGGGGACAGGGAAGGGCACAGGCAAGGGGGCGGCCAAGGGGGCGGGGCAGGACGGCGACGCGGCGCAAGGCAAGCGCGCCGGGCCAGGTCCGTGGACGCGCCGCCTGTCGGCGCTGATGGCGCGCCTGGCGTCGCTGACCCGGGTGTCGAAAGTGCTGGGCTGGCGCCAGGCCACCTATCTCCAGCAACTGTTCGACCTGTTCGACAAGGGCGACCTGGCCGAAGCGCTGCGCCACGCGGTGCCGATCGATGCGCTCGGCGGCGGGGCGTCGCGACCGGCCCTGGGCAGGCCGCGTCCGCGCACCAGCTTGACCGTGAGCGGCCCGAGTCCCTCCGCGCCGTCGATCAACTTCGCGGAAGACCTGGTGACGCAGCTGCGCGCAGCCTACCGGCGCAGTTTCGAGCGGCTCGACCGCGAAGGGCGGATCGACGAAGCCGTGTACGTGCTGGCCGAGCTGTTGCAGTGTCCGCTGGAAGCGGTCACCTATCTCGAAAAGAAGGAACGCTATCTGCAGGCGGCGCAACTGGCCGGCACGGTGGAACTGGCGCCGGCGGTGGCGGTGCGGCTGTGGCTCCTGGCCGGGGATATCGAGCGCGCGGTGCGCGTCGCGCGCCTGCACAACGATTTCGACGCCGCCGTGCGCCTGCTCGAGAGCCGCGACAGCGAGCACGCGGCGCCGCTGCGGCGCGCCTGGGCCGAGTACCTGGCCGCGCGCGGCGACCTGATGGCGGCGATCGATGTCATCTGGCCCTTGCCCGAGCATCATGCGCTGGCGCTGGGCTGGCTGGTGCAGGCCGAACGCAGCGGCGGCACGCTTGGCATGCAGGCGCTGGCGCGCAAGCTGGCGCTGATGCCGGGCACCCTGCGCTCGAGCGCGGTGGCGATCGAGGCGCTGCTGGCGGCGCCCGGCGAGGAAGGCGTGCAGCGGCGCGCGCGCCTGGCGGTGGCGCTGGTCGGCGCCCTGCCGGCTTCGGACGCCACGCGCCGGGTGGCGGGCGCGCTGCTGCGCAAGGTGCTGCCGGAACGGATGGAAGGCTTGAGCCGGCTCGACAAAACGGTGCTGATGCAACTGACCGACCTGGCCGCCAACGAGGCGCTGCGCGCCGACCTGCCGCTGTTTTCGACCAGGGATGCGCAAGCGGCTCCGGGCATGCCGCTCAGCGGGCGCAGCGAGCCGCTGGTGGTGAGCCTTGATGAACGCGGCCTGATGCCGATCCACGATGCGCGCGCGCTGCCGGACGGCGATTATCTGCTGGCGCTGGGCGAGAGCGGGGTGGTGCGGATCGGGCGCGACGGCGTGCAGCTGGCCCATTATCCGGTGCCGGCCGCGCACCTGGTGATCTCGCACAACGGCAAACGCGCGCTGGCGCTGATGGGGCGCGAGCGCACATACCGGGTCAGCCGCCTGGACCTGATCAGCGGCGCCGTGTCGGACTGGCTGACGCTGGAACTGACGCACTGGTCGCCCAATTACGACGGTGTGTCCTGGAACGTGGCGCTGGAGCGGCGCCTGGCGGTGCTCGACACGAGCGCGCCGCAGCAGAGCATCGTCTGGCAGGTGGCGGACTTGCCGGGACCGATTGTCTACTATGCCGACCGGGCCGGCGCGCTCACGCTGCTGTTGAAGGTGGACGACGGCATCGAGCAGTGGTCGTACGAGCAGCCGGGCCGCCATCTGCGCCAGCGCGACTGGTGGAACGACATCATCTTGCAAGAGGGCATGTCGATCTTGCCGGGCGCGGCGGGCGAGGCGCCGTATCTGGTGAGCGCCGACTGGATGAATAATGAACTGCTGGTCGCCCAGCATGGCAAGCCGACGCCGGTGACGGTGGCGCTGGAGTCGAACACGCCGCTCACCGTGATCATCGACGGCAAGTGGCTGGTGCTGGTGGTGGCGGTGGGAGAGGCGATCCGCTGCCAGATCGTCACCCGGGCCGATGGCAAGGTGCGCGCCCGCGTCGAGTTGGCGCAGGACGATGGCGCGCGCTTCAGTTTTCACGACGGGCGCCTGCTGGTGTTCGACCGGGCCGGGCGCCTGCTCGACATCGATTGCGCCTCCGGCCTGGCGCACAGCCTGTGCCTGAGCTGAGTAATCCATATGCGGCGCCGGCCGGTAGCGCGCCGGGCGCGGCCTACACGGCCTCGGTGTTCGGCTTGCACGGAAGAATCGGGCGCGGGCGCTACCTGATGTATTCGGTCTTTCCCACGTGCGCGACGCTGTTGTTGACTGCGCCGCTATTTATGCTTGCCGGGTCGTTACCGTTTGCTGTCATGCTGGGGTTGGTGCTGCTGGCGTTGCTGTCGCACCTGCTCATTGTGGCTGCGCGCCGCCTCGACGACCTCGATCGCGCGCGCCGGTGGGTCCTGCTGCTCGGGGTGCCGGGAATCAACGTGCTGTTCGTGCTGTATCTGCTGTGCGCCCCCGGCAATCCCGACGCCAACGCGCGCGGCCCGGCGCCCACCTCGAACGTATCGGCGTTCACCCAGGCGGCGTGGCTGGCCTACGCGTTGCCGCCGGTGATTGTGCTGGTCTTGTATATTCTCGCGACCTTCAAATTGCCAGTATGATATTGCCATTTTGATGTGCATGATTTCTATCTGGATTTGCCAATGACCAATCTGTACGCCGCGCCATCCGCCAACATGACGGCCACCGCCTATCAAGGCGACACCTACCTGCCGCGCATGTTTCAAAAGGATGGCCGCATCGGCCGGGTGCGCTATCTGGTGTACGAAATGATCATCACCGTGCTGACCGTGGCCGCCATGAGCGCGCTGCTGACCTGGCTGATCCCGGCCTACGGGCCGATGCTCAGCATGTTCGCCATGCTGGTCTGGATTCCGTCGACGGCGGTGACGCTGGTCGTCACGCGCCGCCGCCTGCATGACCTGGGCAAGTCGGGCTGGCTGGGACTGCTGCATCTGGTCCCCGTGGCGAATCTGTTGTTTGGTTTGTGGATGGTGTTCGGGCGCGGCGATCCGGATGCCAACCAGTACGGCGTGCCGCCGGCGCCGACCACGCGGGCGCTGGTGATTGCCGCCTTCTTGATTCCGATCGCCATCGTCGCGGTCTTGCCGGGTTACCAGGACCTCCAGGAAAAGTGGATGGCCGATATGGTTCGCTTCAAGACCGATGAATTTATGAAAGAGCACAAGGCTGAGGCGGCGGCAAAGGCGGCCGCCGCCGGGAACGACGTTGACGAGGACGCCGCTGCGTCGGACGACGCCAGCGTCGACGGCGAACAGGCGCCCGCGGCGCCGGAAAAGGCCGGTTCGACGCCGGCCCGGTGATGGAGGGGAGCGACACCATTGGATAATCCTAATCCTTACGCAGCACCGGCATCGGATCTGAATCCGGCGCGCGACCCGCGCGCCAGCTACACGCCGACGCCGTTCAGCCTGGATGGGCGGATCGGCCGTTTGCGCTATTTGGTGTATGGCTTTTTGCCGGGAGTTTTGTTGCTGATGCTGGTCGCGTATCTGGTCGGGCCGCTCGGGCTGGTCGAGCGGCGCGCGGTGGCGCAGCTACTCGCGCTTGCGGGCGCGCTGGCCGCGCTGGCGATTGCGCTGGCGATGACGCGGCGGCGCCTGCACGATCTGGCACGGCCGGGATGGTGGGCCTTGCTCATGCTGCTGCCGCCGGTCAATCTGCTGGCGCTTGGCTATCTGCTGTACCGGGCCGGGGACGCGGGTGGCAACCGCTACGGGCCGCCACCGTCCGAGAACACGACCTTGGTGGCGGCAGGGGTGTGGAGCATGCTCCTGCTGGGGGTGACAGCGATTGTGGCGCAGTTCGATGTCGGGTGAGGCGGGCCGGGGGGCGGCGCGGGCCGGGCAGGCGCAATGTTCACCACATCGCATCGGCGCCCCGACCCTTTGTCATGTGCGCCCAGCATGGGCGCACTCTTGTGGGTGAAAGTCCCGCCGCGAGCTGACCACAGTGAGCGAAGTGAAGCGCAACTGCATGAGGGTGACCGAGTGTGGAAAGGAAGCGTGGAGCGAAACTGCG
>NZ_VUYU01000062.1 GCF_011682065.1 Massilia rubra
ATTTTACGCCGATGATAGTGCTGCAACCAGTGTGAAAGTAGGTCATCGTCAGGCTAGTTATAAGAAGAAAACCCCGGTAAGCCTAAGCGCGCTCAAGATCGCGCTTAGTGCAAACCGGGGTTTTTTTCGTCCGCGTTTTTGTCATATCAATCCGCCTTGATGCTCACTTGACTGAAAAGAGCCGCCTGGTAAGCGAAGTACCGCAAGATCCAGGCTGCTGCGGCCCGCGGCCAGGAAGCGTCTTAACAGCAGCACGCGCCAGGGGGCGTCAAGGTGCACGCCCGACGCGCGCGCATCTTTCAGGGCCTGGCAGCACCTTCGACAGATGCGTCGCCCCCGGGCACGGCTTGAATCCAATTAGTGAACCGTGCAGCCCCGCTCTCGCCTCAGAGCGGCTCGAGATGCGTGCCGCGCATGCCGACGAGTAGTGCTTTTCCATTCGCATCGACGCGGAATTCGCCGTACTTCGCCGCTTCCCACCGTTTCGCCTCCCCTTCCTGGAAGTACCACGCATCGGTCACCACCGTATAACCGCCGTGGCGCGGGGTCAGTTCGATGATGATCTCGCCTGGCGCAAGCGGCTTGCCATTGTATAGGCGTGTCAGCTCCGCAACTCCCTTCTCGTTGACCTTGCCGGCGACCATCAATCGCTCGCATCCCGTTTTCATCGCATTTGTCTCTACTATCTCTGGCGGTAACTTGAAATTCAAGCGCATGTAATCGCCCTGCATGATCGAGCGCGGATCGACAGGCGCCAGTTCAACCAGGATAGGACGACCGTGAGAAATCAGCGATTCCTTTTGCCAGATGCCGATATTGGCGATGGCAAGTACCCCGAGCGCCGTCACTGCAATGCCGATCCGGCGCGCTGCCGAATCCGGCGGCGCAAGGGCTGCGCCGCCGCTGGCAATTACCGGTTCGCGATCGCGAATGGCAAGCCAGGCAATCAGGGCAAACAGCGCACCGGCGCCGACCAGGAATAGCGCCTTGGTCGCCAGCGGATACGCCAGCTGATAATACAGCGCGCCGGTAACCCATGCGGCCGCCGCTGCCGCTGTCGCCGCAATGCGCCAGCGACCGGCGCTTGCGCACAAGGCGAAAATCAGCAAAATTGCGCCGAGTGACGGCATCAGTATCGCCAGCCCCGTAAACACTGCAATCGTGAGTCCATACCAGGGTTTGCGTAACGCCGGCCAACACCTGGCCAGCCAGGCCGCCCCGGCCAGGGTCATTACCGCCGATGTACACTGTGCGAAAAACGCCAACCGTTGCGATAGCGGCGCCGTCGTGCCGACCGGGGCGCCATCGATCGCGGCGCCAACCATGAATGTCATTCCCGTCCAGAGTGCAAGGCCTGCGATGATAGTAAGTACCCACCCGGTGGCCACCCGGTCGATGAATGCATTGCGCAGATAGTGTCGCTGCACGAAGTGGGTAACGAGCCAGATCACCATCGCACCATGCACCACAATCCAGAAGTGATCGCGGTCGCGAATGTCGTTGGTGTAGAGCGCAATCATCGCCCCGATAATGAAGGCGCAGGTTAGCGCGCCCAGCAGGACACGCAACCAGTTGCGTGGAATCAGGACGGCCAGGACCATTGACAGCAAGGCGACGCTGAGCGAGGCGTTGTGCGCCGACAGGTCGAAGTAGAACGCCACGCTCATCGTCGCTGCGCCGGTCAGTAATGCCGGTATTGACAGCTGTTCGACGAACAGGGGCAAAGAGGCGCGACGCAGAACGTAAATCGCGCCGCCGCATAGCGCGAGCGAGATAGGATACAAAGCGCTTCTGCTCCGGCTGACAAAGTCGTCACAAATCAGAAAAATGATGCCCATTAATGGAAGGGCCGCCAACCAGGCCCCGAGCGCGGTCAACAACACAACTGGCCAAGGACGATGTGCTTCGTGCCGGATAACTGCGGCGGAGGGCGGCAAAACGCCGGCGGCAATCGCATCGGCGATAATCTGGTCGAGTGGGCGCTTCATTTCGCACCGCCACTGAGCGCCGCACGCTCCGACAGTTTGAGGATGGCGCTCACGGTCGCGGCCAGCAAGCCGGCGGCTGCGAGGCCAAGGAACAGCAGCATTGGAATGGACCAGCGCGCGCTATCGAGGTTGACCATGTGCGCCAGTAATCCAATCAGGAGGATATTCAATGCCAGCCCGATGCCGCTCAGGGAAAATACATCGAATAGGCGAGGCGATATGAACGCCGCGGCGGAGATCGTCAACATGAACAGGGCCAGCCAAAATTGTCCTGATATTTCCGTATTCATCAGGCCGGCAATCCCAAGCAGTGCGACGCTGATTACCGCGAGCGTGACGGCCACGCGCATGGACAAGCGTCTGGCGCCAGTCCACTGCGCAAACAGAGGGCTGAGCAGCGCAGCGATCGTCAACCCGCCAATGCAAGCTGTCACCTGAAAGTGCATTTCGCGCCGGTCCAAACGCCAGCTATGTCCCGTGTTCGCATGTAGCCAGAGCGAAATTCCGGTCATGGCAATCAAGGCCCACGGCGTCCACAGCGCGTCGTGTCGCACAGAAAGGCATAAAGGCAGGCCCAGCAGCGCCCATAGGGCAAACAGTTGCCAGGGATCGGCGCCTGTCTGGTAGGTCTGGCCGAAGTAGGCGAACACGGCACCGATAGCGAGCAGCGCGAGCAGGGCCAGCGGAATCCGTGCAGCTGGTCGGGCATATGCGCCGATGCACGTGACCACCACCACGCCCTGCAACAGGACGAAGCGGGTCGCGCGCGCAAGTGAATCCCAGTTCGCGGCAATCCAGAAAATAATTCCGAGGCCGATCAACGACGCCGCAATGAGGGCCAGGCTGATGCGAAAATGCCGGGCCAGGTTGGCTGGCTCCTCGTCGAGGCCGGACAGTTGGCGGAGCTGTCGATGCTGCTCGTCGTTCAGTGCATGGGCTGCGGAAATCTGTAAAAGCGACAGGCCAATATCCATAATATTCCTTCAATGTTGGAGTTGTGGCAGAGTCTACTCGGCTTTTGTATAGAAAATACTTGCCAACAAATAAGAAGCTTTGCTATAGTTCGCCTCCCCGCAGAAAGGGTTAACGAAATCAAGTAGTTAGCACTCTGTCAGGGCCGTCTCCAAGGAGACGCGGAAGTAAAAAAGAGGTTGGCGAAAAACGCGAAATGCTGCATAATCTCACCTCTCTGCTGCAACGAACACAACGCTTCGTACCATGCGGCAAGATAGAAATACCGAATACGTTCTTTAACAATTAACAGTCGATAAGTGTGGGCGTTTGATGAAGGTGCCAA
>NZ_VUYU01000063.1 GCF_011682065.1 Massilia rubra
GCGCCTGGTCTACTTGAAGGAGGCCAGGGTCGAGGCGTTCTGACGCCCGCAGTCCGTCCGGACTGCACAAAACGAGGTTCAGCGCCCATAAAACGGGCGGGAAGCGGCTCGGTCTGACATCAAAAAACGCCACTGCCGGCATCGCGACCGGCGATTACGCGGAAATTACCGGTAATTCGAGGTGCCCGCAAGCGTCCTCCCTGGTTGCGCAAAACGTCTATTATTTTCATAATGATGTCTCAGGAATTCCAGAGGAGTTAACGGCGGCATCTGGGCAGCTTGCGTGGCATGCAGAGTACCGGACATGGGGCAATACGGTCAGCGAAAGCTGGGTGCAAACCCAGCAGACAGTACCGCTGCCATTGGCTGAATCGATTCCTCAGAATTTGCGCTTTCAGGGACAATATCTCGATCGGGAAACAGGGCTGCATTACAATACCTTCCGGTTTTACGACCCGGATATCGGGCGATTTATAACGCCAGATCCTATCGGACTAACCGGAGGGATAAATCTGCTTGAATATGCATCGAATCCTTTTGGATGGGCTGATCCATTAGGTCTATCGTGTACACCCGCCCAATTAAAACTGAATAGAGCGAATGGTAAAGCATGGGAAGGTACGGTAACCTCGGCAGCAAAGACGAAATATGGTGCAGGCAATGTACAAGAACAGGTATATATTCGCCCACTGGATGCTGCCGGAAAGCCAGTTAACTATAGAGTGATTGCAGATAACACGATTGGGCCCGCAAAGGCGCCTTCCAAGATTATCGATTCAAAAGGGTCACCGTCGGCTGGATTGACGACAAATCAAAAAGCAGGCTATCCCCTGATCAGGAACAACGGTGGAATTATTGAAAGCGGGCCAGGAGCCGGGACGATAATTCCGCCAACTCCGATACAAGTCGTTCGACCGGGGCAACTTGGAACTCTTTGAATGGTGAAATCATGAAACGAAGCATCACGACGAATTATACCTATGCAGAAACGCGCATCTATGAATTTAAGAATGCGTATTTTGTAATTGAAGAGTGTCAACAAGGCGAAACCCTTAACCCAGCGCATGGCTCGCAGCAATTAGCAAGTGACTATGCCGCCCTTAGCGCGAAACTATCGACAGATTATTCTTTCGAAGAAATGGGCGCGGCAGTAGCAAATGCCCTGTCCGCCTATGATTCGCGCCCTCACCCCTACAACGAGTATGATTTTAGCGCCAGGAATAAGACGATATCGAAGTGGGTTGGCGCGCGTGGCATCATGGACCTGGAAAAAAATTCACGGCAAGTTCAGGTTGTGCAAGACTTGGTGAATAACTCTTACACGATATTCCCCTATGATAACTGCACCGTTCACCCTTGGTACGGGCCTGTGGAAGATCGCGCAATAAAGTTACCTGGAACAGCAAGCCTCTCTGAAATTGGTGAGGCTATCAATAAGGCTTTCACTCTCTCCACCTATCATCCTGAGAGAAAAAATGCGCCAACGATATAGGTAGACGTCTTGCTAATTGAGGGAAATATCCGCCATACAACTCATGCAAAGGAAAAATGAACGTTTCGCAAACGCAAATGACGCAAAGACAGTCTACATTTGGAAAAGTGATGAAGGGGGCGTAAATGTTTGACAAAGCAAAATGAAACCCAAAGGCAACTCTGGCGGGTGTAAATAGGAGAGAGAAATGAAAACCCTATATGAATTCATTGGATCAACAGTAAGTTGCTACATTGAAAATGAGGTCATCACGATAGCAATTGGGAATGATGAGATTGACCCAAGTGAGTATATCATCATCACGCGTCTCGACGAATATGACAACCCTGACGAAATTTCCGACGTGGCCACTGGCTTCCAAACCAGCTTATCCGAGTATGAATCGGCCGCTGCAGTTGCTGAAATAAAGTTGCACGGAAATGAAATGAAAATCCTTATTAAACCGAAGAAGATTACGGAGGTGGGAGCGGAACATATTAAGATCACCCTTGCTACAGACGGGGGAGCAATGTCGCAGCCAACTAAATACCTCCACTGTATTTTCGATGATTTTGCGGCTTACCTATCATCGATATACCCTGATGACTGCTCAGCGAAAATGAGGTCGCCTAAAGGGACTTTTGGGAAATTTTGAGGACGTGGCTTTTGCAACCATAATGGGTGGCCGAATACAAAAACTATGAAACACAAGGCAATTGCGAATGCGCGAAAATGAGCATCAATATGTCGGCGAGATGGTATCGGCTATAAAGTAACGCAATTTACAATCGATCGTCATTAATGATATATACTTACCGTCTCCTGCCCTTTTTAACACTAATTTTTCTCTATGAATTCATTGACTTGGAACGATCTATTCGTCGACGCAGCACAACTCGACTTCAGCGGCATGCTTCTGGAATGGCCAGGTTTACTATCCGGGGAAATTCGGCCAATCGGAGCTTCCGTATTCGGCGATCTCTTTTTTGAGCGCAGGTCCGGTGAGATAGTAAAGTTGGACGTGCTGGAAGGTGGAGTGCACTTCATTGCAAACAGTTTTCAACAATTCTCTGAGGTCATGAACACGATCGAATGGCAGGAGCATCATCTACTAAGCGACGGCGTGGCCTTGCTCAAAGAAAAAGGGATGTCCCGAGCGTCGAGCGAGTTCTTCGGATTCGCGCCTCACCCGTCGTTCACGGGAAAGATTGACTGGTCGAAGGCGATGCTATTGGATGCTGCTGTGTGGAACTCGATTTGCGCGCAAGCATTGCGCTCCGCCCCTGCGCTGGAAGACTAGTGGCGCCCAACGCAGGTTCTGTCGCGTTGTTGATCAAACGACGGAATTTTCCCTGGAACGGCACTGTGCGCCGCAAACTAACCTGAATTTTGCATAAAAAGGGGCAAGAATGCCGTAAGTGATTGATAAAATGTGAGTTATCTAGAAACACAGTTATCAACAAAAACGCCACCTTGCCCGACATGAATTCTACCTCAGAGCAGCTCCGTTTTCATCCATTCCCGCTCACAGTGTTCGCGCCGATTTCG
>NZ_VUYU01000064.1 GCF_011682065.1 Massilia rubra
GTAAGCATCCAGCCCACCCATCTATGAATTCCTGAACGCTGCGGCCACACTCCTTTCTTCAATTTCGAGGAGAAATATGGTGGCAAATGTGGAGCAAATTAACGAGTGGCAGGAGCGCGTGGCACGGTGGCAGGCAAGCGGCCTGTCCCAGCGCGCATTCGCTATTGAGAACGGTGTCTCTCAACGCCAGGTCAGCTACTGGGCGCGGCGGCTGGGCGAAGCGCAGTTGCCACCAGCATTTGTGCCTGTGCGTGTGACGCCTACTGGCGCTTCCAGCGGTATCGTTCTGCGCAGCGAACGCGGCTGGACCGTGACCGTGCCGCTCGACGTGCCGGCCAGCTGGCTGGCCGAGTTGATGCGGGCGCTGTAATGGATGTTTCGGCAGATAGCATTTGGCTTGCCACTGCGGCGGTGGATATGCGCACTGGCATTGATGGGCTGTCATTGCACGTGCAGCAGGCGCTGGGCCGTCCGCCCTGCGACGGCACGGCGTACGTGTTTGCCAACCGGCGCCGCACGCGCTTAAAAGTGGTGTGCTGGGATGGCACCGGCGTCTGGATGTGCCTGCGTCGGCTGCACCGTGGCCAGTTCATTTGGCCTGCAGCCGACGAGGCAAGCTGGCAGGTCAGTGCCAAACAGTGGCAGTGGCTCATCGCTGGTGTGGACTGGCAGCGCCTGTCGGCGCCCGCCCCTGCGCAGTGGCGCTTATGACGACGTAAACTGTTGCGCTTGTAAACGTCGTCCGAGACCGGTAAACTGCTCGGCATGAATCTGCTCGACGAACTTGCCCGCACCGACATCGCCCCAGCGCTGCTGGCGCAGGTGCAGGCGCTGATCGAACAGCAGCAGGCCAAGCTGGCCGAGAAGGACTTCAAGATCAAGGCGTTGACGTTCGAGCTGGCTTATTACAAGCGCGTGCGCTTTGGCAAGGCCAGCGAAGCACTGGTCGGGGAACAGCGCATGCTGTTCGACGAGACCGTCGATAT
Source organism: Massilia rubra (assembly GCF_011682065.1). Lineage (GTDB taxonomy): Bacteria > Pseudomonadota > Gammaproteobacteria > Burkholderiales > Burkholderiaceae_D > Telluria_A > Telluria_A rubra. Next base: position 987 of record NZ_VUYU01000064.1, read on the forward strand.
GGACCTCGCGGCCATCGATGAGGAACTGCGCAGCCAGGCACCCGCCAAACCGCCACGCAAGCGCGCCGGCCGCCAACCGCTGCCGCCGGAACTGGAGCGCATCGAGCACCGCCATGAGCCCGAGTCGTGCCAGTGCGGCCAGTGCGGCGCCGACCTGGTCAAGATTGGCGAGGACGTCAGCGAGCAACTGGACGTGGAGCCAGCGCGCTTCTTCGTGCACCGCCACATTCGTCCGCAATATGCTTGCCGTCCCTGCGAGACGGTGACAGCAGCGCCGATCCCGGCTGCCGTCATCGATGGTGGCATGGCCGCGGTGGGCCTGTTGGCCTGGATCGCCGCCTGCAAGTATCTCGACCACCTGCCGCTGTACCGGATCGAGCAGATCGCAACGCGCCAAGGCGTGCCACTAGCCCGTTCGACCCTGGCCGACTGGATCGGGCGCATCGGCGTGGCCCTGCAGCCGCTGGCGGACCGGCTGGCCGAACTGCTGCGCCAGCACGATTGCCTGCATGCCGATGAAACGCCAGTGCGCCAGCTCGATCCGGGCAGTGGCAAGACGCGCCACGCCTACCTGTGGGCCTATCGTTCCGGCGTGCACGATGACGGCCCGCCGATCGTCGTGTTCGACTACCAGACCAGCCGCGCGGGCGCCCACGTGCGCTCGTTCCTGCACGGCTGGCGCGGCCACCTGATGGTGGACGACTATGCCGGCTACAAGGCGATGTTCGCCGACGGTCCTACCGAGCTGGCCTGCCTGGCCCACATCCGCCGCAAATTCTTCGATGTGCATGCCGCCAGCAAGAGTCCCGTCGCCGAGCAGGCACTGCAGCGCATCGCCAAGCTTTACGCGATCGAGCAGCAAGGCGTCGGACTGGACCCACCGCAGCGCATGCTGTTGCGCGAACAACTGGCGCTGCCGGCGCTGGCCGAACTGCACGCCTGGCTCCTGGTGAACCAGCGAACCGTGGCGGCCGGCAGCGGCACGGCCAAGGCAATCGATCATGCGCTCAAGCGCTGGCCGGCGCTGCAGCGTTACGCCAGCTCGGGCAGCCTGCCAATCGACAACAATCCGGTCGAGAACGCGATCCGTCCCATCGCCATCGGCAAGAAAAACTGGCTCTTCGCTGGCTCTGAACGCGCGGGCCGCCGCGCTGCCGCCATCCAGAGTCTGTTCGCTACCGCCAGGCTCAACGGCCTTGATCCGGCGCGCTGGCTGGCCATCGTACTGGAACGTCTCCCGACGTGCCCCAACAGCCAGATTGATTCGCTGCTGCCATTCCCCGACTTTACTTCGCGCTAAACAGGCTGTACAGGTGGGGCCGCTGGCCGCTTAC
>NZ_VUYU01000065.1 GCF_011682065.1 Massilia rubra
TGTGCGCCCAGCATGGGCGCACTCTTGTGGGTGAAAGTCCCGCCGCGAGCTGACCACAGTGAGCGAAGTGAAGCGCAACTGCATGAGGGTGACCGAGTGTGGAAAGGAAGCGTGGAGCGAAACTGCGAGCCGATGGACAAGAATCGGATAAGAGGCGCTGCCGGGCAGGGCGAGCGGGCATGAAACCGTGAAGCTCTTGTGGTCAAGGCGAAGCAGCGTAAATCCGGCGGTTGTGCAGGGAAGGAGTGCGTTCTTACCTGGGGAGATCTCGCCTCATGTCTGAAAGGACGACGGGGCAACCTGGAGCGAGAAGTCAGCAGAGGCCATAGTAGCCGCATTGTGGGCGAAGGGCCGAACAAGAAGGAGCGTCAAACGTCTTGTCGATGAATCGTGTACGGCATCAGATGCCCGCGTCAGCGGGGCGGGTCGCGGTAAGGCGGGGTGAAGCCTCGTCCCAAGGCACCAGCGATGAAACACGATTCCCGCGGCAAGAAGCGCAAGACGCAGGGCAAGACTTGCTCAGGCAAGCGCTTGCGAGAGAGAACATGCAACGCGCGTGGAAACGCGTGAAGGCGAACAAGGGAGCCGCCGGTGTCGACGGTCTGGACATTGCCCGGACCGGACAACACCTCAAGCACGCGTGGCCAACCATCCGGCAGCAACTGATGGAAGGCAGGTACAGGCCCATGCCTGTACGGCGCGTCGGCATTCCGAAGCCGGACGGCAGCGAACGAGAATTGGGGATACCCACCGTGACCGACCGTCTGATTCAGCAGGCACTGCTACAAGTGCTGCAACCGCTGATCGATCCCACTTTTAGTGAACACAGCCACGGGTTTCGGCCCGGCCGCCGTGCGCGTGATGCCGTGCTCGCAGCACAGCAGTACGTACAGGCGGGCTACCGCGTTGTGGTTGACGTTGACCTGTCAAAATTCTTTGACCGCGTCAACCACGACATCCTGATCGAGCGCTTGCGCAAACGCGTGGACGATACCGGTATCATCCGGCTAGTGCGCGCCTACCTCAACGCGGGGATCATGGACAGCGGCGTGGTGGTCAAACGGGCAGAGGGCACGCCGCAAGGTGGCCCCCTCTCGCCGCTGCTGGCCAATGTGTTGCTCGACGAGGTGGATCGGGAGCTGGAAAGTCGGGGCCATCGCTTCGCCCGCTACGCCGACGACTGCAACGTGTATGTGCGCAGTCGAAAGGCGGGCGAGCGTGTGATGGCACTACTGAAGCGCCGCTACGACAGGCTGCACCTGAAGATCAATGAATCGAAAAGTGCGGTGGCCAGCGCGTTTGGCCGAAAATTCCTGGGTTACACGATGTGGATGGCCCGGGGAAAAGAGGTCAAGCGTGCAGTGTCGAAGACGGCGCTGGTGACGTTCCGGCAAAGGATCAGGCAGCTTACCCGCCGATCTGGCGGTCGCAGCATCAGCGAGGTGATCGACAAACTACGCCCCTATGTGTTGGGATGGAAAGCGTATTACGGTTTGGCGCAAACGCCGGGCGTCCTGCTCAGGCTGGATGAATGGATGCGTCACCGGATGCGGGCAATCCATCTGAAACAATGGAAGCGCGGGGCGACGATCTACCGGGAACTGATGAATCTTGGAGCCAAACCCAAGGTGGCGTTACTGGTGGCGAAGAACAGTCGCCGCTGGTGGCGCAACAGTGCAATGGCCCTGAACAACGTGCTGACGATTGCCTACTTTGACAGCCTCGGCATGCCTCGGCTCACGTAACCTCAACTTCTTGAACCGCCCGGTGCGGACCCGCATGCCGGGTGGTGTGGGAGGGGACCGGTCAGGTACACTGGTCGCCCCTATCCCGAT
>NZ_VUYU01000066.1 GCF_011682065.1 Massilia rubra
TGGGACAGGTGGGTAGTTTTTCCAGCGTCTCGGTCAGCCAGCGCATGGGGTCGATACCGTTGAGTTTGGCGGTGGCCACCAGGCTTTGAATGGCAGCGGCGCGCCGACCAGCGCGCTCCGAGCCGGTGAAGAGCCAGTTCTTTTTCCCAATGGCGATGGGGCGTATGGCGTTCTCGACGGCGTTGTTGTCGATCGGGTAGGTGCCGCTGTCGATATAGCGAACCAGGGCCGGCCACCGTTTGAGCGCATGATCGAGCGCCTTTGCAGTGCCGCTGCCATCGGCAACGACGGGTCTGGTTTTGACGAGCCATGCGTGCAGCTCATCAAGGACTGGCTTGGCATCGCTCTGGCGGCGAGTATGACGTTCCGGCGCGGAATCACTGGCCGCAGTGCGCTCGATGGCATACAGTAGGCCAATACGGCGCAGGGCCTCGGCGGCGATCGGACTGCCATTGGCCGCATGCAGCTCGAAGAATTTTCGGCGCACGTGGGCCAGGCAAGCCAGTTCGGTAACGCCATGGACGAACAGTGCCTTGTAGGCGACGTAATCGTCGACCATCAGGTGTCCGCGCCAGTGTTGCAGGAACGACTGGGCATGCGAGCCGGCGCGCCCGCCCTGGTAGTCGAACACGACGATAGGGGGACCTTCGTCCAAACTGTTGGAACGGTACGCCCACAATTAGGCGCGCTTGGTTTTACCCTGCCCGGGATCGAGTTGCCTGACCGGCGTTTCATCGGCATGCAGGGTCGGTCGCATGCGCAGCAGTTGCGCCATCCGGTCAGCCAGAGGCTGCAACGCCACGCCGACCTTGCCGGCCCAGTCCGATGTCGTCGAAATGGGCAGTGGAACGCCCTGGCGCTCGCCAATCTGGTTGATGCGATACAGCGGCAGATGATCGACGAACTTGCTGATGGCGATCCAGGCCAGCAGGCCGGGTGCGGCCATGCCGCCGTCGATGATCGCCGGCGCCACAGGCGCTGCGGTGACGCTGTCGCAGGCGCGGCAGGCATACTGCGGGCGGATGTGGTGATGCACGAAGAAGCGGGCAGGTTCAATGTCGAGCTGCTCGCTGACGTCCTCGCCGATCAGGGTCAGGGGGTGGCCGCACTGGCCGCATTCGCAACAGGCCGGCTCATGACGGTGGACGATGCGCTCCAACTGGGGCGGCAAGGGCTGACGCCCGGCGCGTGGCCGCTTGTTCTTCGGCTTCTCGCCGACGAGCAGATCACGTTGACGCTGCAACTCGGCTTCCATGGCAACCAGATCAATTTCCTGGCATTCTTCGAACAGATCACGCTGTTCAGCGGTGAAGGCTTCGCTCTTGTTGGCGAATCGAATGCGGCGATGTTGCGCCAGCTCTAGCTTCAAGGCGGCAATCGTGGCGTGGGCCGCCTTGATGACGTCGTCCTTCACCGCAACGGTATTGGCCAGCTGGTCTGCCTGCGCCAGCAAGGCCCGTACCGCGTCGAGCACGGCAGGATCAAGGTTGGCGTGGGTCAGTTCGTTGAGCAAATCCATCAGCCCAGTTTACCGGGCTCTGCTTATGTTTACAAGCAAGATCTTCTGTACCGACGCGCTACAGTTGCCAATGGCCCGGTGCCGGCGCCGCCATGCGTTGCCAGTCCACGCCGGCGATCAGCCATTGCCATTGCTCGTCGCTCATTTGCCAGGTGGCGTCGTCGGCCTGCGGCCACACGAACTGGCCGCGATGCAAGCGACGCAGGCACAGCCATACGCCATTTCCGTCCCAGCACACCAATTTGAGGCGCGT
>NZ_VUYU01000067.1 GCF_011682065.1 Massilia rubra
ATATGGTAGGAGAGCGTTCTGTAAGCCTGCGAAGGTGTCTTGTAAAGGATGCTGGAGGTATCAGAAGTGCGAATGCTGACATGAGTAGCGATAATGGGAGTGAAAAGCTCCCACGCCGTAAGCCCAAGGTTTCCTGTTCAACGTTCATCGGAGCAGGGTGAGTCGGCCCCTAAGGCGAGGCAGAGATGCGTAGCTGATGGGAAGCAGGTTAATATTCCTGCACCGTCGTATGATGCGATGGGGGGACGGATCGCGGAAGGTTGTCCAACGGTTGGAAGTGTTGGTTTTTGACTCATAGAAGGCGCTTAGGCAAATCCGGGCGCAGGATTCAAGGGGTCGAGACGAGGAACTTAGGTTCTGAAGCAATCGGAAGTGGTTCCAAGAAAAGCCTCTAAGCTTCAGTCATACGAGACCGTACCGCAAACCGACACAGGTGGGCGAGATGAGTATTCTAAGGCGCTTGAGAGAACTCGGGAGAAGGAACTCGGCAAATTGGTACCGTAACTTCGGGAAAAGGTACGCCCCGGTAGCTTGATTGGTTTACTCCATGAGGGTGAAAGGGTTGCAATAAACTGGTGGCTGCGACTGTTTAATAAAAACACAGCACTCTGCAAACACGAAAGTGGACGTATAGGGTGTGACGCCTGCCCGGTGCTGGAAGATTAAATGATGGGGTGCAAGCTCTTGATTGAAGTCCCAGTAAACGGCGGCCGTAACTATAACGGTCCTAAGGTAGCGAAATTCCTTGTCGGGTAAGTTCCGACCTGCACGAATGGCGTAACGATGGCCACACTGTCTCCTCCCGAGACTCAGCGAAGTTGAAATGTTTGTGATGATGCAATCTACCCGCGGCTAGACGGAAAGACCCCATGAACCTTTACTGTAGCTTTGCATTGGACTTTGAACCAATCTGTGTAGGATAGGTGGGAGGCTTTGAAGCGGTGACGCCAGTCATCGTGGAGCCATCCTTGAAATACCACCCTGGTTTGTTTGAGGTTCTAACCTTGGTCCGTTATCCGGATCGGGGACAGTGCATGGTAGGCAGTTTGACTGGGGCGGTCTCCTCCTAAAGTGTAACGGAGGAGTTCGAAGGTACGCTAGATACGGTCGGACATCGTGTTGATAGTGCAATGGCATAAGCGTGCTTAACTGCGAGACTGACAAGTCGAGCAGGTACGAAAGTAGGACATAGTGATCCGGTGGTTCTGTATGGAAGGGCCATCGCTCAACGGATAAAAGGTACTCTGGGGATAACAGGCTGATTCCTCCCAAGAGTTCATATCGACGGGGGAGTTTGGCACCTCGATGTCGGCTCATCACATCCTGGGGCTGTAGCCGGTCCCAAGGGTATGGCTGTTCGCCATTTAAAGTGGTACGTGAGCTGGGTTTAAAACGTCGTGAGACAGTTTGGTCCCTATCTGCCGTGGGCGTTGGAAATTTGAAGGGGGCTGCTCCTAGTACGAGAGGACCGGAGTGGACAGACCTCTGGTGTACCGGTTGTCACGCCAGTGGCATTGCCGGGTAGCTAAGTCTGGAAGAGATAACCGCTGAAAGCATCTAAGCGGGAAACTTGCCTTGAGATGAGATTTCCCAGAGCCTTGAGCTCTTTAAAGGGTCGTTCGAGACCAGGACGTTGATAGGTCAGGTGTGGAAGTGCAGTAATGCATTAAGCTAACTGATACTAATTGCCCGTACGGCTTGTCCCTATAACCTTAGCAGGT
>NZ_VUYU01000068.1 GCF_011682065.1 Massilia rubra
GGTTTGGTGCGTCTAGTGCGGCGTCTGCTGCTGTTCGATGTACTGCCGGATAACGGCGATAGGCGCACCGCCGCAGCTACCGGCAAAGTAGGAAGGCGACCATAGCGCGCCGCCCCAAAGCTTCTTGCGGATGCTCGGATAGTTCTTCTTCCGAATCATGCGGCTGGAAACGCCTTTCAGGCTGTTGACCAGATTGGAAACGGAAACCTTGGGCGGGTAGTTCACCAGCAAGTGTACATGGTCGTCCTCGCCGTCGAACTCCACCAGTTCCGCTTCAAAGTCCGTGCAGACGCTGGAAAATATCGGCCGCAGGTCGTCAAGAATCTCTTTTGTGAAGACTTCACGGCGGTATTTTGTTACGAAGACCAAATGTACGTGCATGAGGAAAACACAGTGTCTTCCGTGGCGAATTTCATTGTAATCACTCATAGACCAAACTATAATCGAAGCGTGCAACGACTACAAGCCTATAAATACGAACTGATGCCAGATGGCGAGCAAGAGCGCAATATGCGCCGCTTCGCTGGCTCGTGCCGATTCGTCTACAACAAGGCGTTGGCGATGCAAAAAGAGAATCATGAGGCCGGTAACAAGTTCATCGGCTACGTCGCCATGGCGAAGCAATTGACCGGGTGGCGCAATGGTCCTGACACACCTTGGCTGAAGGACGCGCCGTGTCATCCGCTGCAACATGCATTGAAGGACTTGGAGAGGGCGTACAAGAACTTCTTCGAGAAACGGGCCGATTTCCCCAGCTTCAAGCGCAAGGGTTGCGGCGACACTTTCCGCTACCCGGACCCGAAGCAGATCAAGCTTGACGAGGCCAACAGCCGCATCTTCCTGCCCAAACTTGGCTGGCTGCGTTACCGCAACAGTCGGGACGTTCTTGGCGAGCTGCGCAACGTCACAGTGAGCCAGTCGGGCGGCAAGTGGTTCGTGTCGATTCAGACGCAACGCGAGGTGAATGGCGAACGCCATTCAGGCACCGAGAAAATCCTGCCCGAACAGCCATTGCCAACGGCGACGAGCGCCATCGGCATCGATGTCGGCATCGCCCGCTTCGCCACGATGAGCGACGGCAGCTTCGTCGCACCACTCAACAGTTTTAAGAAGCACCAACAGAACCTTGCCCGCTACCAGCGGCGCATGAGCCGCAAGGTCAAGTTCAGCAGCAATTGGAAGAAGGCGAAAGCCCGCGTCCAGAAGATTCACATCGGCATCGCCAACGCCCGCAAGGACTTCCTGCACAAGACCACAACGACGATCAGCAAAAAACACGCGCTCGTCTGCATTGAGGATTTGCAGGTACGGAACATGTCCAGGTCTTCCAAAGGTACTGTCGAACAACCGGGCAAGAAGGTCAGCCAGAAGTCGGGCCTGAACCGAGCTATCCTCGATCAGGGATGGGGCGAGTTTCGCCGCCAGCTTGGCTATAAGGTTGGGTGGAACGGCGGCATGTTGCTGGCCGTGCCACCGCAGCACACCAGCCAGACGTGCCCGGCTTGCGGCCACGTCTCAAAAGACAATCGGCAGACTCAGGCGTCGTTTCTGTGCGTCGATTGTGGCTACGAAAATCACGCCGATGTGGTCGGCGCGATGAATGTTTTAGCGCGAGGACATCGCGTCTTAGCCTGTGGAGAGTCGGCGCAGTCAGGCCGCTCGATGAAGCAGGAACCCACCGAAGCGACCCGTAGATCATCACGCGGCGCCGTAG
>NZ_VUYU01000069.1 GCF_011682065.1 Massilia rubra
CCGGTGTCAGGTCTCTTAAGAAACAACACCGCCGCCCCCTCCCGGCCATGGTGTTGTTCATGCGGTAGCCGGGGTAAGTGTCATGCCCAACTGTTCCGCGCGTTTTGCAAGATTGCGTAGCAGGCGGTCCCGATACTGATGCTCGTATTGCTCCTGGCCCTGATCGGTGTATTCCTCGCCCCGGGTGAGCATGGTGTAGACGAGCCGTGCCAGTTTATGTGCCGCCGCAGTGACAGCCTTGGGTTTGTCCATTCGGGCGCATAGGCGGCGGTAGTAGGCGCCAAGTGCGGACCTGCTGGCTCGTAAAGAGGCCGCCGCCAGACGCAGCGCCTGTGCCGCCCGGTTGACGACGCGCTTGGTCTTTGCACTCAGAATCTTGCCACCGCTGATTTTTGTCCCCGGGCACAAGCCAAGCCAGCTGGTGAAGTGTCGCACGGTCGGAAAGCGCGTGAGGTCGGCGCCGGTTTCCGATACCACCGCCAGCGCGGTGGTAATGTTGATGCCGTCGATCCGCGTCAAGTCCACGCCGCACATCTGAAACAAGCGCGCACGCAGGTCGAACTCGGGCGCGTTGCGCGACCCCTTGCGCTTGCCGCTCTTTTCCGGCAACGCGTCATGGCTCTGCAGAAGTCGCAACTGCTGGTCGACTTCGCGATCACAGTGCGCCAACTGGGTGCCGATGAAGTCGAACATCGCCACGCTCTGGCCCAAGTCGAACAAATGTTCCCGCCGCCAGTTGCCTTGCAGGCTGCGGGCGATCTCATCCTCACTGGCGTGAATGCGGCCGTTTTTCAGTGCCGCCAGGGTGTGGCCATCGCGCTCGCCGGCAAGGATGGCGCGCACAATCAGCTGTCCCGTGACACCGACGATGTCGGAGATGACATTGGCCAACTGGATATTCATCTGAGTCAACGCCTTCTGCATACGCTGAACCTGCCTGCCTTGCTCGCGCAACAGCCTGGCACGCTGGCGCCACAGCGAACGCAGCACGCACACCTCGTCGTCCGGACGGAATGCGCCGGCCAGCAAACCATAACTCATCAATTGCTGCAGCCACTGGCAGTCGAGCACGTCGGACTTGCGGCCGGAAACGTTCTTGACGTGGCGCGCATTGACCAGCAGCACCTTGAAACCGCGTGCTTCCAGTAGTTCGAACAGCGGTATCCAGTACACGCCGGTCGATTCCATGGCGACGGTATCGACCCGACAGGCCGTGAGCCAGTCAGCCAGGGCATGCAGGTCTTGCGTAAAACTGGGAAATTCACGTACCGGATAGTCATCGCGATCAGGCGGTACCGCCACAAAATGGGCGGCATTGCCGATATCGATACCCGCGGCGTTCGGATAGGCAATCTCCAGAGAGCGATGCTGCCCGCTCGACTTGCCTGTCAATTTTCGGTTGCGTTCTGCCATCGTTAGCTCCATCATTCAGATTGGAATGGGGCGCTGCAGTGGAACGTCGTCGTGCTCACTCTCTTAAACGGGATAGCGGTGTAGGCGGTTCAAAGCGCCTACCCGCTTCACCAATGTCGATGACGTATCCGGGACCACGCTGACATTCGGGCAATCGCACCATTGCTCTATCGGTCTTGCGCAGCGCCTCATTCCACTCTGCCACAAATACCCAATATTTGTTTCTTCGGCGCGATTTTCGGCGGCCCGCCGATTACTACGCTGACA